>UBZP01000020.1 GCA_900469965.1 Hyphomicrobiales bacterium
CCGCCCGCCTTCTCCGCGCGCCGGCCGAGCGCGTGGGCGACGAGCAGCGTCTCGTTGCCGAGCGTGACCGACGACCATTCCGAAAGGACGGATGCGAAGTCGATCTCCGCCGACCCGAAGACCGGCGACCAGAGGAGCCGCGTGCCGGTCGCATCGACGATCCCCTTGCTGCTGATCGAGACTGAAAGCACGCGCTCGCGGCCGAGCGCCGAACGCTGCAGCACCTTGGCGAGCCCCGCCTGCAGGGTGAAGACGAACCGTTCCGTCGAGGGATCGGCATGCTCTCGCGGCTCCTCGAACCGGTCGATCAGCGTGCCGGCATAGTCGGCCAGCGAATACTGCACGACGTCGGAGGATATCCGCACCGCAATGAGATAGCCGCAGTCCCGCCGCGGGCTGAGAAGCACGCGCGGACGGCCGCGGCCGCCGGCGCTCTGCTGCTCCAGCTTCTCGATGATCCGCGCCCGCTCCAGCTCGGCCGTGATCGCCGAAACGGTGGCGGAGGCAAGGCCGGTACGGGCGGAAAGCTCGGTGTGCGCCAGCGCCCCGTGGCGGCGCAGCGTCGCCAGGACGAGGGCGCTGTTCTGCTGACGCACCAGCTCGGTGCTCGATCGCGTCAGCATGCAGGAACTCCGATCTCGATGCGCGCTTCCAACGAATGCTCCTCCCAAAGCACCTGTTGCAGCCTTCCACAAGTGCCGGGCACGGCTTGTTGACAGCCTTCCCAACTTCTGACATCTATTTTCTCGACTGTCGAGAAAAATTCCGGGAGAGCTTGAGGGCAAGGAATTTGCGGGCAGCATCTTTGGTCGGTCGTCGACGGTGACGGGAGGGTTCGTCCGGGCGGTCGGCTTTCTTTTGGGAGGATGAAATGAAATCAGTTCTGAAGCTGATGGCAGGGGTTGCCGTCATCGTGTCGCTGCATTCGGTGGCGCAGGCCAAGGACCTCGTGGTCGGCGTTTCCTGGTCGAACTTCCAGGAAGAGCGCTGGAAGACCGACGAAGCCGCGATCAAGGCGGCCCTCGAGGCCTCCGGCGACAAGTACATCTCGGCCGACGCCCAGTCGTCCGCCGCCAAGCAGCTCACCGACGTCGAATCGCTGATCGCCCAGGGCGCCAACGCCCTGATCGTGCTGGCGCAGGATTCCGACGCGATCGGCCCGGCGATCGAAAAGGCCGCCGCCGAAGGCATTCCGGTCGTCGGCTACGACCGCCTGATCGAGAACCCGGCCGCCTTCTACATCACCTTCGACAACAAGGAAGTCGGCCGCATGCAGGCCCGCGAGGTGTTCAAGGTCAAGCCGGAAGGCAACTACGTCTTCATCAAGGGCAACTCCGCCGACCCGAACGCCGACTTCCTCTTCTCCGGCCAGATGGAAGTGCTGAAGGAAGCGATCGACGCCGGCAAGATCAAGAACGTCGGCGAAGCCTACACCGACGGCTGGAAGCCCGAGATCGCCCAGAAAAACATGGAGCAGTTCCTGACCGCCAACGACAACAAGGTCGATGCGGTCGTGGCCTCCAACGACGGCACCGGCGGCGGCGCGATCGCAGCGCTCGACGCCCAGGGTCTGGCCGGCGCCGTGCCGGTCTCCGGACAGGACGCCGACAAGGCGGCGCTGAACCGCATCGCGCTCGGCACGCAGACGGTGTCGGTCTGGAAGGACAGCCGCGAACTCGGCAAGCGCGCGGCTGAAATCGCCGTCGAACTGGCCGGCGGCAAGAAGATGGAAGAGATCGCAGGCGTGACGACCTTCAACGGCGGACCGAAGGGCGTTGCCATGCAGTCGGTCTTCCTGGCACCGCTTCCGATCACCAAGGACAACCTGAACGTCGTCATCGACGCGGGCTGGATCTCCAAGGAGGAAGCCTGCCAGGGCGTCGAGGGCGACGTCGCCGCCTGCAAGTGACCCATCCCGACGGGGCCTGACCCGATCCTTCCCGAGCGCCGCAACGCAACCCGTTGCGGCGCTTGCGCAAGACGGGGGTGCGGCGGACAATGGCGTTCCGATCGTCCACGCCATCGGTCCGAAGAGCACGCGGGCGCAACGCCCGCCGGTTCCCGCAATCGACAGACCTGCCGCACGCCCTCCCCGGGCGGGAAACGCGGCACCATCAACACGTTCAGTGGGGGGAAGGCACGTTCATGGCCGACATCACACATACGACCCAGGCAAATCGCGCCCGCAATGCCGACGAGCATCCGGTCAGGCGCTTTTTCCGGGCAACCGAGATCGACACGCGCCTGCTCGGCATGGTCGGCGCCCTCGTCATCATCTGGCTCGGCTTCCAGTTCCTGACGAGCGGCCTGTTCCTGACGCCGCGCAACCTCTGGAACCTGACGGTCCAGACCTCGTCCGTCGCCGTCATGGCAACGGGGATGGTGCTGATCATCGTCACGCGCAACATCGACCTCTCCGTCGGCTCCGTGCTCGGCTTTTGCGGCATGATCATGGGGGTCCTGCAGGCGAAGATCCTGCCGCAGTATCTCGGCCTCGAGCACCCGGCGATCTGGATCGTCACGCTTTGCTGCGGCGTGCTCGTGGGTGCTGCCATCGGCGCGCTGCACGGCTCGATCATCGCCTTCCTCAACGTGCCCGCCTTCATCGTCACGCTCGGCGGCTTGCTCGTCTGGCGCGGCGCCACCTGGTTCGTGACCAGCGGCCAGACGGTCGCGCCGATGAACACCACCTTCCGCCTGATGGGCGGCGGCACCGAGGGCTCGATCGGCGCCACCGCCAGCTGGGTCGTCGGCGTCCTCGCCTGCCTTGCCATCGTCGGCGCCATCCTCAATTCGCGCAAGCAGCGCAAGCGCTTCGGCTTTCCCCTGCGTCCGGTCTGGGCGGAGTATTTCCTCTCCGTCCTCGGCTGCGCCCTCGTCCTCGGCGCCGTCTCGGTGGCCAACCACTACTACTGGCCGGCCAACATCGCCCGGCGCTATGCCGAGGCCAACGCGATCGCCTGGCCGGACGGCGGGCTGCAGATCCCGCACGGCATCGCCATCCCCGTGCTGATGGCGATCGCCGTCGGCATCGTCATGACCTTCATCGCCACCCGCCTACGCTTCGGCCGCTATGTCTTCGCCATCGGCGGCAACCCGGAAGCCGCCGACCTCGCCGGCATCAAGACGCGCTGGGTGACCGTGAAGATCTTCATGCTGATGGGCGTGCTCTGCGCCATCGCGGCTGCGATCTCCACCGCCCGCCTCAATGCCGCCACCAACGCCCAGGGCGAACTCGACGAGCTCTACACGATCGCCGCCGCCGTCATCGGCGGCACCTCGCTCGCCGGCGGCGTCGGCACCATCGCCGGCGCGATGATCGGCGCCCTCGTCATGCAATCGCTGCAATCCGGCATGGTGCTTCTCGGCATCGACAGCCCGTTCCAGCGCATCGTCGTCGGTGTGGTCCTCGTCGTCGCCGTCTGGCTCGACACCGTCTACCGCGCCCGAGCCAAGTAAGAAGGAGTACGCCCATGTCCCAACAACGCACTCCGCTCGTGGAAATGAAGAACATCTCCATCTCCTTCGGCGGGATCCACGCCGTCGACAACGCCTCGATCGACCTCTATCCCGGAGAGGTGGTGGCACTCCTCGGCCACAACGGCGCCGGCAAATCCACCCTGATCAAGATCCTCTCGGGCGCCTACCGGCGCGATGCCGGCGAGATCCTGATCAACGGCGAACCGGCCGACATCAACAATCCGCGCGATGCGAAGAAATACGGCATCGAGACGATCTACCAGACGCTCGCCGTCGCCGACAACGTCGACGCCGCCGCCAACCTCTACCTCGGCCGTGAGCTGCGCACCCCCTGGGGCACGCTCGACGACGTGGCGATGGAGGCGAAGGCCCGCGAGGTGATGGGCCGGCTGAACCCCAACTTCCAGCGCTTCAAGGAGCCGGTGAAGGCGCTCTCCGGCGGCCAGCGCCAGTCGGTGGCGATCGCCCGCGCCATCCTGTTCGACGCCCGCATCCTGATCATGGACGAGCCGACGGCAGCGCTGGGGCCGCAGGAGACCGCGCAGGTGGGCGAACTGATCAAACAGTTGAAGAAGGAAGGCATCGGCATCTTCCTGATCAGCCACGACATCCACGACGTCTTCGACCTCGCCGACCGCGTCTCGGTGATGAAGAACGGCCAGGTCGTCGGCCATGCGCGGACCGAGGACGTCACCAAGGACGAGGTGCTCGGCATGATCATCCTCGGCAAGTGCCCGCCCAAGGCGATCCCCGGCCCCGGCGCCATGCAGACCGCCTGAGCGGCGCCGACGCCAGCATCGACACCCGCAAGCCTCCGCCGGTCCCTCGGGTCCGGCGGATTTTTTTCTGCCCTCCCCCTTCCCCTGGTCCTCGGGCCGTCGCGACACTTTGCCGCCGGTCGGGCAGCGGCCGACGCCTGCGCCGCGCAGCCAGCGGCCCTGCGTCCCGCGGAACCCGCTTCTGCAATCATGGGTCGCATTTTTCTCCGCGCATTACTTGACTCTAAATGTCATGATAAAATATGACGAGTCCGCCGGCCGTGAGGGGGCGGCTGCATCCGTGGGGCGGGGGTCCTGCGCCTGTAAATTCAATGCATTTGATCACTGCCTGACCCGGATCGCCGCGCGGCCCGGGAACGAACCTTTGCGTCGGTCTGCCCGGTCGGCCGACCCGCCGGATACTGGAGAAATTCCTTATGAGTGCCCCAACAATCAGCATATCCCCGACCACCATATCCTATGACGAGGTGGAAGCCGTCGGCGGCGATACGTCGGCCCAGGAGACCCTGGTCATCGACGTCAACGGCGACGGTCACCTCGATCTCGTGTTGAACGGACGCAATTCCGAGACGATCAACGTGCTCCTGAACCAGGGCGACGGCACCTTCGGCGCGCCCACCACGATCGAGACCGGCTATTACTGGCACATGTACCAGGGCGACGTCGAAGGCGACGGCAACCAGGACGTCCTCGTGGCCAAATGGAACGAGGACCTTTCGTCCCAGACGCTCGGCTACCTGAAGAACAACGGCGACGGCACCTTCGGCGAATTCCAGGAGCTCGCCTCCGGCTTCAGCAACGTCCTCGACATTGCGAGCGTCGACTTCGACGGCGACGGCGATCTCGACATCCTGGCGGCCGCCAGCGGCGGCGCCGGCATCGTGCTGACGACGAACAACGGCGACGGCACCTTCACGAACTCGATCGTCGCCGAGGTGGCGACCGCCTATGCGGTGGCCGCCGGCGACCTGAACGGCGACGGCAAGCTCGATCTCGTCGCCACCAATTCCGCCGGCGACATCTCCGTCTTCACCGTCAATCCGGACGGGACGACCACGAGCGGCCAGGTCATCCATGCGGACGAAGTCTGGGGCCTGGAAAAGGTCGCGCTCGTCGATCTCGACGGCGACGGAAATCTCGACATCGTCGCCGCCAACTCGAACCGCAAGCAGCTCACCTGGTACAAGGGCGGCGGCGACGGCACGTTCGGCGACAAGCAGATCATCTCCACCGGCACCAGCAACAGCGGCTATGTCAGCAGCTTCCAGGTCGTCGACGTCAACGGCGACGGGCTGAACGACATCGTCGCCGGTTCCGCGCAGACGATCGGCGATACGGCCAATACGCAGCAGTCCTACCTGTCCTGGTTCGAGCAGCTCGCGGACGGCACCTTCAAGGAGCACATGACCGGCGCCCAGTACCCCGGCAATTCCGATTTCTTCGGCGTGTCCCAGGGCGACCTGAACGGCGACGGCGTGACCGATCTCATCACGGCCGGGCCGGTGATCGAAGGCGGCGTGCGCAGCTACGTCCGCGTCGCCTATGGCATGCAGGCGCTCGAGGTCAATGAGAACGCAGCCACGGCCATCACCGGCATCGCCTTCAGCGACGATTCCGCCGGTCCCGTCAGCGTCACCCTCAGCGTCGACCGCGGAACGATCGAGGGCGACACTTCCTTCGCCGGCGTCACCGTCACCGGCGGCGGCAGCGCGATCACGCTGGTCGGCTCGATCGCCGACATCAACGCCTTCATCGCCGCCGGCGGCGCGACGTTCACGACCGCAAACAACGACGAGACCACCGCCAGGCTGTCGATCACGATCGACGACCAGGATGCGGGCGGCGCCTCGACCACCACCAAGGTGATCGCGCTGGCGGTGACGCCGGCCCATGACGAGGCCCCGACCGACCTGTCGCTCGACGGCCATGAGGTCTCCGAGGACGCCGATATCGGCACGGTGATCGGCACGCTCTCCGGCCTCGATCCGGAAGGCGGAAACCTCACCTACAGCCTCTATTCCAGCGCCGGCTCGATGTTTACGATCGAGGGCAACCAGCTCAAGCTCAACGGCGCGCTCGACTTCGAATCCGCCCACAGCTACGAGATCGTCGTCCGCGCCAAGGACGCCGGCGGCAACTTCACCGACAAGACGTTCACGATCGACGTGACCAACGCCAACGAGGCCCCGACGGCGGTCACCCTGTCGAAGGTGCTCGTCGCCCAGAGCGCCGAGGCCGGCACGGTCGTCGGCACGCTCGCCGCCAGCGACCCCGACAGCGGCGAGACCTTCACCTACAGCATCCCCGGCGGCAGCGACGCCTTCGAGATCGTCGACAACAAGCTGGTCGTGAAGGACCTCGGCGATGCGCTGACCTATGACGTGAAGGTGCTTGCCACCGATTCCGGCGGCCTGACGGTCGAAAAGACCTTCCGCATCACCACCACCGACGATGACGGCAACCCGCTGGGATCCGCCGGCACGATCACCATCGATGCGTCCAACGCCGAAAGCATGGACTTCGAGGCCTACATCCGCGGCGGCTTCGTCGCCGGCACCGAAGGCGGCGGCTTCCCGGTCTTCGACAACAGCGCGGCCTTCTCCGGCCACGAGATGATGATGGGCTACGGCACCGAGGCCACCTCGAAATACGTGCTCGCCAGCGGCTCGCTGGAATACTACTTCAACACCCACACGGTCTGGGGCGAGATCAACACGATCGAGTACGGCGTCCGCGGCTCCGGCTCCTACGATTCCTCCGGCGCCTTCAAGGGCGGAACGGCCGAACTGCGCATCACCGGCCTCACCCTCGAAAACGGCAAGCCCGCCAGCGCCCTGGAAGAGGCCGACATCGAGGCGAACGGCCCGGTCCACAACTTCGCCCTGTCGCACATGTACGGCGCGGCCGGCTCGCCGACGCGCCTGGGCGTCTATGCGGATTCGCTCGACGCCTACGCCCAGAACTACATCGGCTCGTCCGGCGCCGACGTCTACACCGGCACGGTCTTCGCCGACACGATCAAGGGCGGCGGCGGCGACGACACGCTGAACGGCGGCGCCGGCAGCGACACGATCACCGGCGGCGCCGGCAGCGACGTCATCGACGGCGGCGACGGCACCGACACCTTCATCGTCTCGGGCAAGGCGGCCGACTACAACGCGCTCGTCCTGACCACGACCTATCTCACCGACAACACCACCGGCGAGATGGACCGGCTGAAGAACGTCGAGTTCATCAAGTTCAAGGACGCCCTCTTCAACGTCGCGACCCAGGAATTCACCCCGATCGAGAACGAGGCCCCCACCGGCCTTGCCATCTCCGGCACCACGGTCAAGGAGAACGTCGGCACCGGCACCACGGTCGGCACGCTGTCTGCGACCGACCCGGAAGGCACGGCGCTGACCTACAGCCTCGGCTCCAACCCCGGCGGCTATTTCAAGATCGTCGGCAACAAGCTGCAGGTGGCCAAGGCCCTCGACCATGAGGCCAAGGCGTCGCACGTGCTGAGCATCACCGCGACGGACGAGGACGGCAAGTCCACCACCAAGGAGATCACCGTCCAGGTCACCGACGTCAACGAGGCGCCGGCATCGCTGGCGCTCTCGGCCACGAAGGTCAAGGAGAACGTGGCGACCGGGACTGCGGTCGGCACGCTCTCGGCCAGGGACCCGGAAGGCCGGACGCTGACCTACAAGCTGACCGACAGCGCCGGCGGCCTGTTCAAGCTTTCCGGCAACAAGCTGGTGACGGCCAAGGCGATCGACTACGAGACGCTGAAGTCCGACAAGGTTACCGTCGAGGTAACCGACGCCGGCGGGCTGAAGACCAGCAAGACCTTCACCATCAGCGTCACCGACGTCAACGAGGCGCCGACGTCGCTCTCGCTCTCGGCCACCAGGGTCAACGAGAACGTCGCTGTCGGCACCACCGTCGGCACGCTTTCGGCCAGGGACCCGGAAGGCCGGACGCTGACCTACAAGCTGACCGACAGCGCCGGCGGCCTGTTCAAGATCTCCGGCAACAAGCTGGTGACGGCCAAGGCGATCGACTACGAGAAGGTGCAGAAGGAGACGGTCACCGTCGAGGTCTCCGACGGCACCAGCAAGATCGTCAAGACCTTCGGCCTCAGCGTCGTCGACAGGATCGACGAGATCAAGGGCACCTCGGCGTCGCAGACGCTGAAGGGGGGCGCGGGCGTCGACAGGATCGACGGCGCCGGCGGCAACGACGTGCTGCACGGGCTTTCGGGCGCAGACACCCTGCTCGGCGGCACCGGCAACGACACGCTCCTGGGCGGCGCCGGCGCCGACCGGCTGGACGGCGGCGCCGGGACCGACACCGCCTCCTATGCGGATGCGGCAAAGGGCGTCACCGTAAGCCTCGCCAAGGCCTCGCTCAACACCAACGATGCGAAGGGCGACACCTTCGTCGCGGTGGAGAACCTCACCGGCTCGGGCCATGCCGACAAGCTCTACGGCGACGGCGCCAAGAACAACCTGAGCGGCGGGGCGGGCAACGACCTGCTCTCCGGCGCCAAGGGCAACGACACCATCGTCGGCGGCGCCGGCCACGACGATCTCTACGGCGGCGCCGGCAAGGACACCTTCGTCTTCAAGTCCGCCAAGGACCTGGGCACGCTGAAGGCTGCGACCGACACGATCTACGACTTCGACCGCAAGGAAGGCGACAGGATCGACCTGTCCGGCATCGACGCCAATACGAAGAAGGCCGGGGACCAGGCCTTCTCCTTCATCGGCAACGATGCCTGGCACAAGAAGGCGGGGGAACTGCGCTTGGAGAAGGTCGCCTCGGACACCTATCTCCATGGCGACACGAACGGCGACGGCAAGTCGGACTTCATCCTGCATTTCGACGACGCCATCGGCCTGAAGGCCGGCGACTTCCTGCTCTAACGCATGACAGGCGCCGCGCCCGCCCCGCGGGCGCGGCCACCCCGGCCGCAAGCCGGGCAACAACGGAAACCGGACCCACGGCCCGGTTTCCCCGTCCGGAAAATGAAATTGCCGATTGATGCGGCCGACATCCTGGGCTAAGAACCACCCATCGGCCCGGCGATTCCTCGCCGAAAACGGTTAGCACCCGTAGCTCAGCTGGATAGAGTGTTGGATTCCGATTCCAAAGGTCACAGGTTCGAATCCTGTCGGGTGCGCCATCGAATTTAATGACTTACAGGCGATCGAGCATTTCCTGAAATCCCCACAGGAAGCATATAGGAAGCGAGAGCGGCTAAGTTTCTCCGCTTGACTCCCACATGCACCATGTCACGTTGCACCAATGGACAGGACAGCACTTTCATTGCAAGAAGCGTTCGATGCCATGGACGCGAAGATCCGCTCGTTGGAAACCGATCTCAGGAAGCTTGAGCGGAAAAACCACGTCGACAACGTCGTTTTGAAATACGTGATGCTGACCATCAACAAGGCAGCACCAGACCTCTTCCAGGATCTACTAAGTGCATTGGACAGCCACGCTGATGGATTCTTGGAGTCGGGCGAGACGGTTTATAGGGGCGCTCTGAAGGAAACGGGCGATCCTGCAGCGGCTGAACGCTGCCGTTCTTACGCCGAGGAATATTCCGCGCATATGCGTTCATACGTTGAAGATCTCAGGCTTCGGAAGGTGTCGCCGGCAGTCTTCACCGTTGTTGATGGGGGCAAGAAGGACGACTAAGCCGCCCTCCTGAACCACTCGTAGAAGATTGCTGCGCAGTGTGGTTCCACGCCGCGCGGATCGGTTTAAGGGTCATGCGGGGGATGGATTTCTCTAAATGCGTGCATATTTGCTTAAGAATTTCCCCTCAGGATTGGTCGCGCAAGTGATGCTGAGGGGGATTCCTTGCCTGTTCCCGATTTCGACCCACGAGGGCTTCTGCCGCCCGTATTGAATGATCCGGCTGGAACCGAACGATCGCCCTATTTGGCGACACTGCCAGAGGTAGTGCAGCGGTTTGGAACAACACCGCAGCGCCGGCGACTCTTGCGAAACTTGATTGCGTACCGCGAGATCATTTCCCGCGACGAATACGTTGTCGGCGTACAGCTCTTGGACGGGAGCTTTGTCGAGAACGTGGAGGCTATTGGAAATCGAGAGCCGGCCGATATCGATTTGTTCAGCCTTGTAGCGCCTCCGCAGAAGTACCTTGCGGATTTTTCACTTTGGGAAAATCATGGTGCCGGCTACTGGAATACCGAGATCGTGAACCGCGACCTGAACAAGGAACGCTTCGCCCTCGACACGTATGGCATCATTATGGATGCCTCAATGCCGCTCTATGAGATGCTGATGAACGTCACATACTGGTATGGCCTGTTCTCACATCAACGAGAGACATTTCAATGGAAGGGCTTCGTCGTCGTGGACATCAACGCCGCAGATGATGAAATTGCTCTGCAGATGATGGGAGAGGAGTGATGCCCAATCTGCTTTCGCTCGAATCTCTCGAGAGCGACCGAGCCTTCGTTGAGAAGCAGCGCGAAAAGGCGTCGTCTGATCGCTGGGGTACGTCAAAGACAATGTGGGATCAACGTCTGTCCGACATAAATCAGAAGATCGGGGAACTGAAGTCGAAGCCCGCCACCCATGCCAGTGTGGCGTTGATTTTTGACGGCCTCCCCGTCATCGGCCAAGGCGATATCAGATTAGACTTTTCGACGGAGGCTCTAGCTTCGTATCAAAAGATCGTCGCAGCATCCCTCGCCATGCAGCAGGATGTGGAAATCGCAGCCAAGGGACGCGTTAAAGGCGCTGAAAAATCAAAGCTTTACATTCGCGATATCGTACGGGGATCGATGGGCTTTATCCTCGAAGAGCTAACCGGTCGACAGTCTGATATGTTTGCTACGCCGCTTAAGAATGCCGTTGAGGACTCAACAAAGCTGATTGGCTCTTTGAGCAGTGCTGATGGAGAGGGATTTCTAGAGGCGATTGCGGAAACTCCTCCGCGTCTAGTTGGCGCACTTCAGAAGTTCACCAAGGTGCTACGCGACGCCGGAGCGACCACTCGGATTGTGGGTGACGTTTACAAAGTTTCGTTGGGCCTAGCTGAAATTAACCAGCTCTCGGAACGCTTCTCTGACGTCGCGGTCAGCGAGGAACAACTTCTTCTGGAGGGGGTCCTTCTGGGCATCCTACCAGATTCACGGGAGTTCGAACTGCAGCTCCTGGAGTCGGCTGGAACGCTAAAGGGTTTGGTCTCGGAAGATCTTACTTTACGTTACGTCACGGATGCAGGTTTCAAGGAACAACTGCTTCTTCGTCCGGTGAAGGCGCGGCTTACTCTGACGAAGACCGCTCGACACGGTAGCGTGATCAAGCAGCAAATGGTCTTGGAAGGTCTGGATCCGAACGACACAAGGGACTTACTCTCAAAGTAGCGATAACCGTTTTTCTCGTTAGGAATAGCGAAATGTCGGGTGCTAGGTTACGTCGCCGTGATGGCGGCTGATAATCTTCTTAGATAGCTCTCGAGATGCCGCATAGCTTTCGTGCGTTTTCCTCGAGCGAGATAAGCGCGCAGAGGTTCGTCCTCCATATCCTCGACCGTTCCTCTCTTCGAGGAGCGATACTTGCGAATCCTGAGATCTCCCAGCTTTGGATCAAACGAAATTGTCATCCGGAGATAGTTCCCGTGAGGAAGTTTCCCTCGAAAAAACTCTTTCTCTACCTCTGCCATGCCATCCCCGCGCGGGTCCCCTCGGATCGGCAGATAACGTGAAGTGAAAATGGTTGAGACATGATTCCCCCTAGGCCGGTGCAAAGAAATCAAACTTCCCGTCTGGAGGCAAGGCGCGCTTGTCCAACGGCAAGGGCGATGATCTCGTGGATCTTCGGTTCGAGCCGTCCCGTCCTGCCGGCGCTGCCCTCGATCGTGTTCAGGCCGCGGAGCACGTCCGGGCTGAGCCTTGCGAAGTCGCCGACCCTGTCGATCAGCGCGTCGCGATAGCCGTTCCAGTCCTGCAGGGTGCCCATAACAGCCTCACTGGCGGCCGGCGGTCACGCCGCCGTCGACCGGAAGGACGGTGCCGGTGATCCAGGACGCCTGCTCGGAGGCGAGGAAGAGGATCGCCTCGGCGACGTCGCCGGGCTGGCCGTTGCGGCCGAGCGGATGGAAGGCGTTGAAGGTCGGCAGGACGTCCTTCACCTGCTCGTCGGACAGGAACGTGTTGTAGACCGGGGTCTCGACGACGGCCGGCGCGACAGCGTTGATGCGGATGTTGTAGGGCGCGAGCTCGATCGCGAGGTTGCGCACCATGGCATGAACGCCGGCATTCGCCGCGGAATAGGCGGCCGAGGGTGTCGCGCCGATCGCCTGGATCGCCCACATCGAGCCCGTCTGCACGATCGCCCCGCCCTTCTCCTTCATCGCCTTTGCCGCCGCCTGCGCGGCGAAGAACTTACCCTTTAGGATCGTGTCCAGGTACCGGTCGTAGTCCGCCTCCGTCAGCTCGATGAACGGTTTCGGATTGAAGACGCCGGCATTGTTGACCAGAACGTCGAGCCTGCCGAAGCGGGAGACGGCGGCCTCGACGAGGGCCGCGCCGGTCTCGGGCCGGGCGATATCGCCGGCGGAGACCACTACACGGCTGCCGCTCGCGTCGATCGCCTTCGCAGCCGCCGCGAGCTTCTCGCGATCACGCCCGTTGATGACGACCTTGGCGCCTTCGGCGACGAACCGCGCCGCCGCTTCCCTGCCGATGCCCGAACCGCCGCCGGTGATTGCAACGACCTTGCCTTCAAAACGCATGTCTTTCTCCTTGTTGTCTATCTATCGATAGATAGATGCATGGGCTACATAGAGATTGCTTTCGCAGAGCGCAACCCTTATCTATCGATAGATAGAGAAGGACATGCGATGAGCGAGACGACAGAGGCGATCATGGACGCCGCCGAGGAGCGCATCCGTCAGGCGGGCTACAGCGGCTTCAGCTTCCGGGAAGTGGCGGCCGATATCGGCGTGAAGAGTTCCAGCGTCCACTATCACTTTCCGACCAAGGAGAAGCTCGCCGCGGCCGTTGCGCGCCGCTACACCGACCGTTTCCTGAAGGGCGTGGATCAACGGGTTGCCGAAGGCCGCGACATCGTGACGGCCTTTCGCCAGGTCTTTGGCGATGCGCTGGACCGGGACGGCCGGATGTGCCTGTGCGGCGCGATGGGCGCCACGTCCGCCGATCTGGCCGAGGAGGTGCGCGCCGAGGTGCGGCGGTTCTTCCAGCTCGGGCTGGAGCGGCTGGCGAAGGCCGGCCTTGCGAAGGACGCGGCGGTCCAGGTGATCGCCACGCTCGAGGGCGCGATGCTGGCCGCAAACGTCCTCGACGACCGGTCCCTGTTCGAGAGCGGCACGGCCGGTCTCGTCTAGTCTCGCGCCAGACGAGGTCGCGCGCCGGACCACGGGCGCCAGCGCACAGATGCAGATACCGGCACGGAAGCCCTTCCCTCCCAGAACAAAACCGCGCGCCAGGCGTTGTAGGGAACAGACATTTCAGGGAGGTGGACGTGACCAACATTCGTTCGAGCGGCTTCGACAATCCGGCGCAGCTTCGCGAGCATCTGGCCGAGCTCGACGACGCCGCCGATCGGGACGATCCGACACACGACAACGCCGATCTGCAGAGGCAGATCGCGCAGCTTCGAAAGGAAATGCGCGACCTGCGCAAGCTGGTCGTGCAGACCCGGGCCCGGCCGGCCGGACACGGCACAGCCAGGAAGGGGAAGGACAAGCGCGACGACCGGTTCTGGCTGCGGCTGGCGACGACGGTGGCGGGCACCCTTCTTCTTTCCGCCGCCGTCCGCTACTTCCGTCTCGGCCCGGCCGGCGCCGCCGCAGTGCCGCTGATCGCCTCGAAATTCGGCGGCGGCGGCCGCTGAGCCCGCAGGCTTCGTGATCGACGGCGACGAGGGATCGCCCGCCGACGGCGGTCGTACGATGCGGCTCACGGGTCTGCGGACGGCCAGTAGTCGTCGCGACGATAGTCGGCCGGGATGGGATCGAGCCGGCCGAGCGTCTGCGCCACGAACTCGATCTGCAGTTTCAGATACGCGACCGACCGCGGGATCGCAGCCCCCGTCGCCAGGCTGCGGGCGTGCCACGCGGGATAGCCGCTCGCCCGGATCCTGCGTTCCGCCTCCTGGCGCACATGACGATCGCTCGGGGCCGCCTGTTCCCCGGACCGTGCTCCGCCGTCGATGACCTTGAATCGCAATTCGACCTCGCCTTTGCCCCCTGGCGGATTGTGGTCGAAAGCAGCCGGCCCTGCCAGTGCGCGCCTTGCGGATCGGGCGTTCGACGACATTCCATCCACATGTTCCGCAGGCGCGCCGCCGCGCGATGGCCGGCGTTCGCGCCAGGCAGGGTCGAGACGGCGGCAATGCGTGACCGCAGGGGCGTCATGTCGCGCGTGCAGAGGCCCGGCCGGCGATTGCGGCGACCATGGTGTCGCTGTATCCCTTTCCCCTCGCGGAATTTCTGAGGAGGCGAGCATGGATCAATTCACCGGCGGCTGCCTGTGCGGCAAGGTTCGGTTCGTGGCGTCGGGCCGCCCGTACCGGGTCGGCATCTGCCACTGCCTCGACTGCCGCAAGCACCACGGCGCCCTCTTTCACGCCTCGGCGATATTCCCGGAAGATGCAGTGACGGTCGAAGGCGAGACGGCCGACTATGGCGGCCGGCATTTCTGTCCCCGCTGCGGTTCGCCGGTTTTCGGCCGCAGCGCCGACGAGATCGAGGTGAACCTCGGCGCGCTCGATGCCCCCGACCAGTTCGTGCCGACCTACGAACTGTGGACCATCCGTCGCGAGAGCTGGCTGCCGCCGTTTCCGGTCCGGCACCGGTACGAGCGCAACCGCGACCCCACGGGCCGGTCTGAGGACTGAAGCGTATCGCATCGCTGCGCGGACCGCGGGCGACGCAAGGCTTTTCAAGAGCGCGCTTGCAATTAATAGGACTCCTATATATATTGACGGCATGGAAACGCCGAACAACCCCACCGCCGTCCAGCATCGCATCCGCGAAGCGCTCGCCCGCGTCGCCATGGTCATGCGGGCGGACGAATGGAACCGGGCCAAGACGACCGGCCTGAACCCGACGCAGCTTGCGATCCTGGAGCTTCTCGAAGGCCGCCGGGACGGGCTGGCCGTGAAGGACATCGCCGCGAACCTCGGCGTCTCGCAACCGACCGCGACGGACTCCATTGCCGCCCTCGAGCGCAAGGGGCTGGCAGCCAAGCGCAATGCCGGCACCGACCGGCGCGGCGTCAACGTCGCCATCACCCAGGAAGGGCTCGCGGCGCTGAAGGCCGGTAGCGACGGCGAAAGTGCGGCAGAGCGGTCGGTGGACGCACTGGCCGACCACGAACAGGAAGACCTGCTGGTCACGCTGGTCAAGATGATCAGGACCCTGCAGGAGATCGACGCGATCCCGATCCAGCGCATGTGCGCGACCTGTCGGTATTTCGCCCCCTTCGCCCATTCCGATGCGGCGCGTCCGCATCACTGCAATTTCGTCGACGCGGCATTCGGCCAGCGGGATATCCGCATCGACTGCCGCGACCACGAAACCGCCGATCCTGCGTCACGGGCAGCCACCTGGGACGCGTTCACGAGAGGATAGGCGCAACCCTCCAGGCTACGGAGAAAGAAGGAGAAAACCGACATGTTGAGAAAATTCGCAGCCGGCGCGCTTGTCGCCGGGATGGCCTCGCTATGGCTGACGACGGCGCATGCCCATTCGATCAAGGCGGAGCCCAACGAGGCCGTGCAGGCGTCGTTCGACATCATCGAAACGACGATCGTCACCAGGGACGATGTCGCCGTCTTCACCACGCGCGTCCGCGGCCAGGCCGGCACGGAGAAGCCCAGGGCCACCGGAAAGTTCGAGGGGTCCGACGTCTATGCCTATGTCTGGCCGACCTCGCTGAACAGCGGCGACATCGGCTTCGAGAGGGACCAGGGCATCGTCGCCCTCGCCGTCACCTTCCATCCCGATTTCGACGATGCGGCGAAGGGCGGCAGGAACCGCGACGTCTGGCATCCCCATTGGGTGGTGCTCGCCGAAGACAAGGCCTGCGGCGGGGGCCTGAAGGTCATCGACATCCCGCCGGGCGAAAAGCCGAAGGTTCCCGAAACCTGGCCCGGCGTTCCCCTGCTCATCGACAGCCCGGCCTACCCCACCGAGCTCAAGGGCGACGCCGTCGACGTCACCATCCCGCTGTCATTGATCGGCGGCATCGAGGGCGCGTCCTACGACGGGGTGACGGCGGGCCTCAAGGTCAACGGCAACCTGCACGCCCCGCTTCTCTGCGTTAGCAACGTCTTCAAGGTCGCATCCGGCAACCTCAGCCTTCCCGGCAAGGTCATGCCCGCGAAGTGACGGAGAGCGCGGGTTCGCCGACAGCCATCGCCGAACCCGCATATTCCTGCCCTCCAGGCTAACAGAGAGAAAGAACACGACGGGAAATACACGCTTCGCCCCCGGGAGCGCAACCGTGCGGGCGAGCCGGGAACCCGAGCCGCGGATCGCCGTCCGCCCCCTTTTCAGAAGGATTGAGGATCATGTCCAGCATTGCAACGACGCTCGCGCCCGAACTGGCGGTGAGCGAATGGTTCAACACACCTGCCCCGCTGACGCTCGCCGGCCTTCGCGGCCGTCCCGTCCTGCTTCACACCTTTCAGCTGCTCTGCCCCGGCTGCGTCGCCGAATCCATCCCGCAGGTGCAGCGCATCGAACGCGTCTTCGGCAACACCGACCTGCAGGTCATCGGCATTCACACGGTGTTCGAACACCATGCGGCGATGACGCCCGTCACCCTGAAGGCGTTTCTGCACGAGTACCGCATCCGCCATCCGGTCGGCGTCGATCGCGCAGACCCGGCATCCGACACGCCGATGACCATGCAGCGGTTCGCCCTGCGCGGAACGCCTTCGTCGGTGCTGATCGGCCGCGACGGCGCGATCCTCCACCACGTCTTCGGCGTGGAGGACGACATCGCCGTCGGTGCCAGGATCGCCATGGCGCTGTCCGCACCGGCGCCGCATGCCCTCACCGGCTCCGCCTCGACGGACGAACAGGGCTGTGCCGGCGGCCGCTGCGAGGTTGCGACCGGCGGGCAGAGCACGGACTGAGAAGGGTTCCCTATCTCCTGTCGCCGGCCGGATGACGCTGGACGATCGTTCGCTTCACCAGTCTCTGGCGGCCGAAGGCATCAGCCGCCGCCGAGCCGCAGGGCTGTTCCGAGGCGTGGGCGATTATCGCCGCGGCTAGTGCGGGTGGCTGATGCGGGCGATCTGCGCGTCCCTCATCAGGTTGAGGAAGTTCGGGCCGGTGACGTGGACCAGCGTCCGGTGGTCTCCTCCCTCGAAATAGACGTCGCTGACCCGTCCCAGGCTTTCGTCGAGGATGACCGGGACATTGTAGGCCATTCCGACGGGCGGGGCGGCGCCTTCGTCGCAATCCGAAAACAGCGCGCAGACCTCCTCCTCCGACGCCAGCCCGAGCCTGCGGTCGACCACGTCCTGCAGGGTGGACAGCTCGATGCGGTGCGTGCTGGGGACGACGGCGAGCACGTAGCCCATTTCGTGGTGGACGACGACGGTCTTGGCGAGCCTGCTGCCGGGGATATGCGCGGCCTGGGCCGACTGGCTGGTCGTGGCGGTGCGATGATGCGGGACGGTGTCGTAGGCGATCCCTTCCCGCTCGATATAGTCCTGAAGCCTTCTGGCGATGGTCATGGTAGGCGCCCCTTCCTGTCTGCTGGTGACGCGTAACGAAGCCATTGTCCTCCCATCATCGGCGAAGTCAACGAAGAACAGAACGGGGCGGACCGCGGCCGGCAGCCCCGCCCCGGGGGCCTGCAGGCGTTGCCTGGCGAACGGGCGCGGTGCATGCTCGCCCCGCCACAGCGCGGGCACCGCCGCGCCCGATCGATGAGGAGAACCAAGCAATGACGGTCCGGATCAAGCGGGTCTACGATGCGCCGGAGGCGTCCGACGGGATGCGCATCCTCGTCGACCGGCTATGGCCGCGCGGCATCGCCAAGGAAAAGGCGCGGATCGACCTGTGGCTGAAGGACATTTCCCCGAGCGACGATCTCCGCCGCCGCTTTCACGCCCGGCCCGAGAGCTGGGACGAGTTCCGGACGCTCTACGCCGAAGAACTGGAGGGCGACGCCGGACGGATCGCCGCGGCGGAGCTCCGCCGCCACATCGTCGAGGGTCCGGTCACGCTGCTCTATGCCGCGCGCGACGAGAAGCACAACAACGCCGCCGCCCTGCAGCTCTGGCTGGAGGAGAACGCGCCGAAGCCGCTTTGAGCGGTCGCGCAAGGACGGGCTGCGGTCTTGTGAGGGTGACGGCGAAATATCGAAGCCCGAAGCCTGCGGCAGGCGCCCGGAGGCCCCTACCCGCTTCGCGACGGCTCAGGACCTCGGCCATCTCACAGGGCCGGTCCCGGCGACACGTCGCGCCTGTCTTGCGGCCCCGCGGGGATGGCACCCCCGTCGAGCGTGTCGCATCTGTTTCGAGCCATTCTGCCGAAGCAGCTTGCCATCGGGGAGAGGCGCGACACGCTTCAGACCGCAAGCTCCCGCCGGGCCGTCTCCGCTTCGATGGCGAGGTCGAGGACCTTCTGCAGGTCTGCCGCATGCCGGAAGCCGGGCTCGACCGGCCGCCCCTCGCGCACGGCCGCGACGAACCGCTCGTAGTTGGTGGGCACCTGGCCGGCGTCGATTTCCCGCCAGCGGGCATTCTCCACGTCCTCGCCGATGCAGCCGCGCAGGCTCGAACCCTCCGGCGTGTGGATCACCTCCAGCGCCCCGCGGTCGCCGTGCATGCGCAGGCGCAGTTCGTTGAGATGGCCGGTCGCCCAGCGGCTGGCATGGATCACCCCGAGCGCCCCGTTGGAGAACTCCGCCGTCATGGCGAAGCTGTCGTTCGCATCGAGCTCGTATTCGCCGATGCGGTTGCCGGGCGCCTTGTCGAAAGCCTTCATGCGCGCATAGATCGCCTCCACCTCGCTGCCGCTGCCATAGGCCGCGAAATCGAGGATATGGATGCCGACGTCCCCGAGCACGCCGTTCGAGCCGTGCCGCGTCGACAGCCGCCACAGCCACTGGCTCTCGGTCGTCCAGTCGCCCCAGGCGCGCGACACCAGCCAGCTCTGCAGGTAGGACGCCTCGATGTGGCGGACCAGGCCGATCGTGCCGGACAGCACCAGTTCGCGCGCCTTCTGCAGGGGCGCGACGTTGCGATAGGTCAGGTTGACCATGGTCACGAGACCGGAGCGCTCGGCCGCATCCGCCATCTCGTCCGCCTTGGCAAAGCTCTCGGCCAGCGGCTTCTCGCACAGGACATGCTTGCCCGCCGCCAGCAGCGCCAGCGTGGTCGGATGATGAACCCTGTCCGGCGTGACGTTGGTCGCCGCGTCGAACTCGCCCCAGGCGAGCGCCTGCTGCAGATCCGCAAACGTGCGCGCGATCCCGTGGCGCTCGGCGAAGGCCATGGCCCGCGCCGGATCGACATCCACGGCGCCGACCAGTTCGACGCCGGGAATGGCGGAGAAATGCTCGGCATGGGTATTGGCCATGCCGCCGGTTCCGAGGACGAGAAGACGCATGGTGCCGCTCACCGGTAACCGGCCTCGCCGGCCTTGTGCAGGCGCGGGCCACGCTCGACGATCGGCTCCAAAGCGCTTTCAACCGGCACGTTCGGGGCCTCGTGCACGGCGAGATGCGGGGCGAGCGGGTTATGCGCCCACGTCACCGCGTTGCGCAGCACCTGCTGCACCGTTCCGTCGTGATAGGTCGGATAGGTTTCGTGGCCGGGCCGGAAATAGAAGATGTTCCCCGCCCCGCGCCGCCAGGTCATCCCCGAGCGGAACACCTCCCCGCCGGCGAACCAGGAGATGAAGACCGTCTCGAGCGGCTCGGGCACCGAGAACGCCTCGCCATACATCTCCTCGTTCTCCAGCACGAAATGCTCGCCCAGTCCCGCCGCGATCGGGTGGGCCGGATTGACCGTCCATATACGCTCCCGCTCGCCCGCCTCGCGCCATTTCAGCGCGCATGGAGTTCCCATCAACCGTTTGAAAATCTTTGAGAAATGCCCGGAATGGAGGACGATGAGACCCATGCCCTCCCAGACCCGCCGCGCCACCCGCTCGACGACCGCGTCGGAGACCGCGCCATGGTCCTTGTGGCCCCACCAGAGCAGCACGTCCGTCTCCGCCAGCCGCGCCGCCGGCAGGCCGTGCTCCGCCTCCTGCAGCGTCGCCGTCGTCGCCCGGATCGCCGGATCGGTGTTGAGGGCGGCGGCGATGACAGTGTGCATGCCGTCCGGGTAGATCGAGCGGACCACCTCGTTCGTCTGCTCGTGGATGTTCTCGCCCCAAACGATGGCGCGTATCGTCATCTCGACACCTCCCGGTCTTCCAATCGTCAATCCAAAGCGGTTTGAACTCCTGTTTTAAAGCCGTTTGCGCGCTTGGCAAGCCCCAAAAGGGCGATGGCCGTCAGTGGAAGGCGGATTTCGAGAACAGGTTCAGCACCAGGACGCCGGCGATGATCAGCCCGAGCCCGACCAGCGCTGCGAGGTCGAGCGTCTGGCCGAACACGAGATAGCCGACCATCGAGATCAGCACGATGCCGAGGCCGCTCCAGATGGCATAGGCGATGCCGACCGGGACGTAGCTCAGGCTCCACGACAGGAAATAGAAGGCGACCGCATAGCAGACCACCATGACCAGCGTCGGCCCGAGCCGGGTGAAATGCTGGGCCGCCTGCATCGCCGAGGTGCCGAGCACCTCGAAAAGGATGGCGACCACCAGGACGGAATAGACGACGGCGAGGTTCATGACAGGCTCCGCAAGGAGAGAGATCGGGTTTCGGTATGAGAGGGGTCAGCCTCGGGACAGATCGAACAGGCGCTGCTTCATCGCCAGCGCCTGCTCCGGATCCATCGGATGGCTCTCGAGGACGGAGGCCAGCCACAGCCCGTCGAGGGCAAAGCGCGCCAGCACGCAATCGAGCGAGGAGTCGGTGCCGACATTGAGCTCGGCCTGCAGCGCCACCCATTCCCGCCAGCGCGCCCGCAGGGCGGGCTCGGTCAGGAGCGGCATGGTCATGGCCTTCCAGCGCGCCTCTTCCGCCTGTGCGTCCGTGCCGAACGTGACGGCGACATAGGCCCGGGTGAAGCGGCCGTGCGGTTCCGGATCGGCGCGCATCGCCGCATCGATCGCGGCATCCATGCGGGCGATCAGGTCGTCCAGCAGCCCGAACAGGAGCTCGGCCTTGCTCGGAAAATGATGCAGCAGACCGCCCTTGCTGACGCCGGCAGCGGCGGCGACGGCATCGAGCGTCAGGCCGGCCGCGCCCTTTTCGACGCACAGATCGGCCGCGACCTCCAGCAACTGCTGGCGGACGGCCTGCGGGTCCTTCTTGCGCTTGTGTGCGGTGCTCATGAGATAAACATACCGTCTGGACGGTTTTATTGCAAGTGCAGAGAGCGCCGAAACGGCAAAGCCGCGGAATGAATTCGGCGCTCGCCGGCTTCCGGCGGCAGTCCCATCAGCGGCAGGAGACCACGCTCGCCCCCGCACCGGGCTGGCGTCCCGCCTCGCGTCACATCCAGATCCCCGACCGGCGCCACGCCTGGGACACCGCCCCGCGATCCGATGTCACAGGGCGCGTGATGCCGTTGCCCCCTTCCCCGTCGTGAACTATCTGTGACGCAAGAGAAACCGGGCGAGGCTTGCAGGTGCAGGACGGACAGAGCGAAGGGGCGATCACCCTCTACGAGGCGGTGGGCGGCGAGGCGGGCGTGCGCGCGCTGACACGACGCTTCTACGCGCTGATGGACACGCTGCCCGAGGCGGCCGCCTGCCGGGCCATCCACCCCGCGGATCTTTCGGGCAGCGAGGAGAAGCTCTTCGAATATCTGAGCGGCTGGCTCGGGGGTCCGCCGCTCTATACCGAAAAGCGCGGGCATCCGATGCTGCGCCGGCGGCATTTCGTGGCCCCGATCGGCGCCGCCGAACGCGACGGCTGGCTCCTCTGCTTCACGCAGGCGCTGGAGGAGACGGTTCCGGGCCCGCAACTGCGGGAGGTCCTGCTGGCGCCTGTGACGAGGCTTGCCGAGCATATGGTCAACCAGAACGAGGAGGAAGGCCGATGACGGTCTCGACCGCACGCCGCGCAACGCTCTTCACGGCCGGCCTGTTCGGCTTCGCCGGCGTCGTCAGCGCCGCCCTCGCCTCGCATGCGAGCGGCGATCCGCGGCTGATGGGCGGCGCCTCGGCCATGTGCCTCGCGCATGCCCCTGCCCTGCTGGCGCTCTATGCCGCCTGGCCGAGCCTGCGCACCGCCCCGCTCGCCGCGCTCCTCCTGATCGCCGGCACGCTTCTGTTTGCCGGCGACCTGACGATGCGCCACATGCTGGGACACGGATTGTTCCCCATGTCCGCGCCTACCGGCGGTACCCTGATGATGGCCGGCTGGCTCGCCGTCGCCCTCGGCAGCCTGTTGAGGCCGCGTGACATCTGAGCAGCCGGACATGAAGGGACGGGCCGGAAAACACGGGCGCGAAAACTGGGCCTGAAAAACCGGGCTTGAAAAATTGGGCCTGAGAAACGGGGCCTGAACCGCGTGCCCGAAGCTGCCGCGGACGAATCAGGATCGATTGCCGCGGCACCCGAGCCCGCGACGAACGCCGCGCGCTCGAAGCGCGCCGGGGCTGCGATGCCGGCGGCTGTCAGCGTCGCCGGATCAGCGTGTGCTGGCACGCGCTTGGGACCAACCATGCGCCGGATCAGGCGTGCCACGCCGCCGGCTTCAGGCGGAGCCCTGCCGCCGGTGGGGCCGGGCCGCGCGCTGCGGGAAGGCGATGACATTGTCGCCGGCGCCGGCCGGCGTCCGCTCAGCCGCCTCGAACGGCATGGCGCGCGCAGGCGAGCGCGCCTCCCACACCGGAAAGACGGAGACGTTCGGGTTCTCCGCCTGCATCCGCGCCTCGCGCGTCAGGAGCGCATAGAGTTCGGGGATGAGCCCGTCCCCGTTCTGCGCGGCCAGCTTGTGCAGGCCGATCATCATGAAGCCGTCAGGCTTGTCACTGCTCATTGTACCGGATTTCCTTCGCTGAGGCTCTGCAGGGCCCGCTCGAAGCTGGACTTGCTGCCATTGCGCAGCGGCACGAAGGCCTTTTCCCACTTCTTGCAGCCCGTCTTCACCCTGAGACACGCATCGTGGCTGATGCAGTCGATCGGGCAGAACACACAGTCGACCGAGGGAAGGACGTTGTCGATTCGCGAGACTGCCTCGCGAAGGCCGCCGTCGTGATGGATGAGGTTGGCGCCGAACGCGCTGGCGATCTGGCGCAGATGCGCGACCTGGCAGTCGCGGCCGCCGACATAGAGAAAGTTGCGGCCCTCGAGCGCCGCCTTCGCCGTGGCATCGCCGTCGCCGTCGGCACCGTCCGCCTGCTGGCCCTGCTTTTCGGGAGCGGCCCTGCGGTCGATCTCGATCGTCCGCCGCTTCACCCGGGTCACCTCGACGGTCCGCTGCGGCCGCGCTTCGGGGGCTGCGGGACGGGCCGGTTGCGCCTTGCTCTCGCCGGCATGGGCCGATGCGGACGCAAGGCGGGCCTTCAATGCGGCGACCTCTTTTTCCAGGGCGGCGATCCGCGCGTCACGCGCCGTCACCATCGCCCTCAGCACCTGCTCGCGCTGGCCGTCCTTGCCTGCCTGCATGCGTCACTCCTCGCGCTCTGGGCCAACATGCCCGTTTCGATTGGCGCGACCCTACAAAACATGATTTCTGGAGTAAAGTATAAACATGATAATTTTCATCATCTTTTTTGACCAATCGCAAGCCGCGCCTTGAAGCCCGGCGAAATGGTCGCAGCAAGAGCGGACCGACCGGCACCCGGTGCGGGGCTGCGGGCCGGTGCGCCTATCGCTTGAAGGTGATCGGAACGTTGAAGGACCAGGAAGAGCGACCGGCTTCCGCCGGAATCTCCGGGAACGGTGACGCGCGACGGACGGCGTCGAGCGCCGCCTGGTCGATGTTCGGTTCGCCGGAACTCCTGGCGATGCGAATGCTGGTGGCCTCGCCCGAGGCGGTGACGACAAAGGCGACCGTCACGACGCCCCGGCCCTTCGCGCTCCGCTTGGATCGATTGATCTTGCTGTGGACCTTGCCCGGATAGTTGCTGACCGCAGCGTTTCCGGCCGTGGCACTCCCCTTCTTCTGGCCGCCGGGCGAAGACGTGGTCACCCCGGTGGATCCGGTGGCCACGCCGCGCGTTGCCGCCTTCGGGCTGTTGCCCTCGTTGCCGGCCTTCTTCGCCTTCTTCTTCTCGGGCTTCTTTTCGACCGGCTTTTCCGCCTTCTTTTCCAGCGGCTCGATCGCCTGCGGCGGCTTCTCCACGATCTCCGGCCGGATGTCGGGAACCGGAATGGCGGCGATCTCGACCTCGGCGCCCTGGATCTCGACGGCTTCGCTCATCTCGGGAACGAACTCTTCCGCCTCCGGCGTCGGCGCGACCTCGCTCGGCGCGACCTCGTCGGGCACGACGTCCTGCGGCATGATCTCGGTCACCGGTTGGGTCACCGGCTCGACGGTCTCCGGCTCCATCTCCTCGGTCGGCTGGATCTCCTCCGGCGAACCCGATTCGATCGCATCGAAGGCATTGTTTCCGAGCATCGCCACTTCGGCGACGACGCTGCCGCCTGCGACCTGCGCCACGTCCGGTTCCGGCTCGGGCGCGAGCGTCAGGATCGCCGCCGCACCCGCATGGGTGATCAGCGACAGGACGATCGCCGCGCCCCAGATTGTCTTGTTGCCGGCCATGGCTACACCTTCACTCCAAACTCGATCCAACAGACAGCGCGGGCCGCCGGCTTAACCTTCGAACCCGACCGGCGTGTTGCTGCGCGTGACGATCCCGCTCATGCAGGCACCGGCGGCAATGCCCTCGCCCTCGCAGACGGGGGAATCGTTGATCAGGACCCGCTTGACGTTGTCGCATTGCGTGCCGGGCAGATCGAACTGCCGCACCTTCGTCTTGCCCTGCGGCAGGTCGCGGAAATCGAGCACGATCATCCGCTCGACCGTTCCCGTCCCGTTGAAGAGCACGAATTCGAACTTGGCGCGCGCCACGTTCTTCTCCATCCCGTTGCCGACGACGAAGGTGAAGACGCAACCGCGCTCGGACGGCGCCACCGCATTCAGCTCCACCTGCAGGCCCTTCGCGGGCTGGGCATCCTGCGACCACGCGCTTGCGGCAGACAGGGCCAGGGCCATCACGGACAGGGCTGCAGTTCGGATCATCGGGGTGCCTCGACTGTTCGACAAAATCAAAACCCGGACATGCACCGCCACAATGAAGCAATTGTGGATTGCATGGCGCATTTCAACCAGAGGCCGATCCGGTATTGCGTCCATAAATAAATATGACTATGAAAGTCAAGAAAGTTTAACGAAAACGACGTTCAATCCCCTGTGAATGCTCGCAAATTTCTTGCGTGACAGTGGCGCCGGGTTTCCGCCGAGATCGGCACCGCGTCCGGCGCTGCGCAGGGGTTCGAAGATTTTTGACCAACCGGACTTCGAGCAGGCAGACGCCATGACGGAAAAGCAGCCCCCCACTCCTTCCGAGATCCGCGCATACCGGGCTGAAAACCCCAAGCTGCGCGAGCGTGACGTCGCAGTCCAGCTCGGGATTTCCGAAGCCGCGCTCATTGCGGCCGAAGTGGGCTTGACGGCCGTCTGCATCGACGGCAGCGCCAACCGCCTGCTGGAACGGGCGCCGCAGCTCGGAGAGGTGATGGTGCTGACCCGCAACGACAGCGCCGTGCACGAGAAGATCGGCGTCTACGAGAACGTGACGACCGGCCAGCATGCCTCGATCGTGCTCGGCGAAAACGTCGACCTCCGCATCTTCCCGCAGATGTGGGCGCACGGCTTTGCAGTGAGCAAGGGCGAGGGCAACGACATCCGCCGCAGCCTGCAATATTTCGACGCCGCCGGAAACGCCGTCCAGAAAATCCACCTGCGGCCCGCCTCCAACCTCGACGCCTATCTGGCGCTCGTCGACGCGTTCCGCCTGGAAGACCAGTCGCAGGAATTCGTCGCGGCAGCCCCTGCGGCATCGGAGAAGGAGGAGACCGGCCCCGTCGACGTGCCGGTCCTGCGCCAGAACTGGAGCGAGATGACCGATACGCACCAGTTCTTCGGCATGTTGAAGAAGCTCAAGATCGGCCGGCGCGACGCTGTCCGCAGCGTCGGCGAGGACTATGCCTGGCAGGTCGCCGGCAACGCGGCCGAGTTCATGCTGCGGGCCGCGGCCGAGAAAGGCACGCAGATCATGTGCTTCGTCGGCAACAGCGGCACGATCCAGATCCACACGGGCACCGTCAGCAGGGTCGAGCCGATGGGACCGTGGATCAACGTGATGGATCCGACCTTCCATCTCCACCTGCGCCAGGATCACATTTCGGAATGCTGGGTCGTGCGCAAGCCGACCAAGGACGGCCATGTCACCTCGCTGGAGGCCTACGATGCCAAGGGCGAGATGATCATCCAGTTCTTCGGCAAGCGGAAGGAAGGCAATGTCGAGCTCGCGACGTGGCGCGACATCCTCGACGGCCTGCCGCGCGTCGACGCCAGCGTCGCAGCTTGAGGAAACGCACATGAAACGCTCCCACTTCTTCCGGACACCGCGCCGTGCGGCGCTCGCCCTGACGGCCCTCGCCCTCGCCCTGCCCTCCGCCTTGCCGGCGGTGACGGGCTCAATGGGCCTCGTTTCCCCCGCCGCCGCGCAGGAGACGCAGAAGGCCGACACCGCGCGCATCGTCGTGATCGGCGGCGCCCTGACCGAGATCGTCTATGCGCTCGGCGAGGAGCGCCGCCTGATCGCGCGTGATTCCACCAGCACCTATCCCGAAGCCGCGATGAGCCTGCCGGACGTCGGCTACATGCGCGCCCTGTCGCCCGAAGGCGTCCTCGGCGTCGATCCGAGCGCGATCCTGGCCATCGAGGGGAGCGGCCCGCCGGATGCGCTGGCGGTGCTGAAGAACGCGGGCGTACCCTTCACGACCGTGCCCGAGGGCTACGACCGCGCCGCGATCCTCAACAAGATCGCCGTCGTCGGCGATTTCCTCGGCGTTCCCGACAAGGCGAAGGCGCTTGCCGACACGGTCGGCGCCGATCTCGACAAGGCCGTCGCCGACGCCGCCAGGCGCCCCGAAGGCGAGCGCAAGCGCGTGCTCTTCATCCTGAGTTTCCAGGACGGAAAGATCATGGCGGCAGGCGCCCACACCGCCGCCGACGGCATCCTCAAGCTCGCCGGCGCCGTCAATGCGACCGACGCGGCCTTCCCCGGATACAAGGCGATGTCGGACGAGGCGATCGTCGAGGCCAAGCCCGACGCGATCATGGTGATGGCGCGCGGCGGCCACGACGACAGCGACGAGCAGCTTCTGGCCCACCCGGCCATCGCGCTGACGCCGGCCGCGGCCACGAAGACCGTCATCCGCATGAACGGCCTCCAGCTCCTCGGTTTCGGTCCGCGCACCGCATCGGCGATCCGCGACCTCAACGACCGGCTGTACGGCAAGGCCAATGTCTCTCAGTGACGCAGCAAGGTCGGGAGCCCGGGGCATGATCGGTCACCGGCTGCGCCTCGGCGCCGAGGGTGACCGCACCGGCCTTGCCCGGCTCGTCATCGCGGCCCTCGCCGTTCTGACGGTCCTCGTCCTCCTGCTGTCGACGGCGACCGGCGCCTCGGATGCCTCGGTGGTCGATGTCGCCCTGTCGCTCGTCAGCGGCGAGCCCTCCTCCGTTCTCAGCCAGCGCGACCGCATCATCGTGATCGACATCCGCCTGCCGCGCGCGTTGCTCGGGCTGGTGATCGGGGCGGCGCTGGCGGTGTCGGGCGTGGTCATGCAGGGCCTTTTCCGCAATCCGCTGGCGGATCCGGGCCTGATCGGCATTTCCTCGGGCGCCGCCCTCGGCGCCGTGCTGATGATCGTGCTCGGCGGGGCGCTGCCGGCCGTGTTCCTCGGCCTCGTGGGCGCCTTTGCGCTGCCGCTGGCCGCCTTCACCGGCGGGCTGGTCGCGACCCTTCTGCTCTACCGGATCGCCACGCGCCACGGCCAGACCTCGATTGCGACCATGCTTCTGGCCGGCCTGGCGATCGCCGCCCTGGCGAATGCCGTCACGGGCGTGCTGATCTACGTGGCCGACGACCGCCAGCTGCGCGACGTCACCTTCTGGAGCCTCGGCTCGCTGGCCGGCGCGACCTGGCCGAAGGTCGTCACCGCCGGCCCGATCATTCTGCTGTCGCTCTCGGTCCTGCCGTTCCTGGCCCGCGGCCTGAATGCGATCACGCTCGGCGAGGCGACCGCCTTCCACATGGGCGTGAAGGTCCAGAAGCTGAAGAACATCGCCGTCGTCAGCGTGGCCGCGGCGATCGGCGCCGCCGTCGCCGTCAGCGGCGGCATCGCCTTCGTCGGCATCGTCGTCCCGCATGTCCTGCGCATGGTCATCGGTCCCGACCACCGCTACCTGCTGCCCGCCTCGGCCCTCCTCGGCGGCATCCTGCTTCTGGCCGCCGACATGTTCGCCCGCACCATCGTCGCACCGGCCGAGCTGCCGATCGGCATCGTCACCGCGCTCGCGGGCGCGCCGTTCTTCCTCTGGGTGCTGCTGCGGCACCGCGCGTCCACCGGCCTGTGACGGCGGCGGGCGAACAAACGCATTCGGAACCGACATGATCTGCGCCAAGAACCTCTCCGTCCGCCTTGCCGGCAAGCTGATCGTCGATGCGCTGTCGCTCACGGCGAAGGCCGGCCAGGTGACGGCGATCGTCGGCCCGAACGGCAGCGGCAAGACCACGACGATGAAGGCGATCTCCGGCGAGATCGCCAGCAGCGGCGAGCTGACGATCAACGGCGACGACATGCGCAAACTCGAGCCCTGGCAGCTCGCCGTGCGCCGCGCCGTGCTGCCGCAGTCGACGACGATCACCTTCCCCTTCACCGTCCGCGAGATCGTCCGCATGGGGCTCTCGACCGGGCTGAACAACGACGCCGCGCATGCGCAGGCGATCGCTGCCGCCGCACTCGCCGCCGTCGACCTGGAGGGCTTCGAGGGCCGCTTCTACCAGGAGCTTTCCGGCGGCGAGCAGCAGCGCGTCCAGCTCGCGCGCGTCCTGACGCAGATCTGGGACCCCGTCCTCGACGGCAGGCCGTGCTTCCTGATGCTCGACGAGCCCGTCTCCAGCCTCGACATCCGCCACCAGCTGACGATCATGCAGCTCGCCCGCAACTATTGCCTGCGCGGCGGCGGCGTGATCGCGGTCATGCACGACCTCAACCTGACGGCGATGTTCGCCGATCACATGGTGATGATGAAGAGGGGCAAGGCGATCGCCGCGGGCGCGCCGGCAGACGTCCTCACCGACGCGGCGATGGAAGAGGTCTTCGGCTGCCGCATGCGCGTCAGCGGCTTGCCTGCCGCGGGAACTCCGTTCATTCTGCCGCAGACGGCCGTTCTGTAGGCCCCTCTCTCGCCAGTCACCGGGGGAACCTTTCCGGGCCGTCGACGTTGTGCCGGCACAACTTTAGTTTTGCGTTCGAACAGGCAAAGGAGGGTGTAATGGCATCCGGAATGTTCTCCCGCGGCAAGGACCGCACGGTTTCCGAGACAGCTGCAACGATCGAGGACCAGATCGCCGAGCTGCGCGACCAGATCTCGTCGCTGGCCAAGCTCGTGGCGCAGGACGTCGCCGACGGGACGGAAAGCGCCCGCGACCGCTTCTCGATGTTCCGCAAGAATGCGCGCCAGGCCGGTTCCGACGCCTCCGACAGCCTCGAGGAGCTGATCGCAAGCGGCGAGGAAATTCTGGCCGAGCTGACCGCCCGCTACAAGGATACCGGCCGCGAGGTGCGCCGCACCGTCAAGGACCACCCCTTTGCCACGCTCGGCGCCGCCGCGCTCGCCGGCTTCGTCATCGCCGCCATCCTGCGGCGCTGACATCAGCCTATTGGGGACACTTGCCTGACGGATGCGCGTGCCGCTTCCGTCGCCGCGAAAACCGGCGGCGGTCGGAACGCAAGGAGCCCGAAATGATCGCGGGCTCGCAGCCGCCGGCAAGGCAAGACAGGCAGGATGGGCCAGGGACCGGAGAGCCGCCGGGGGCCGTCTGAAATCACATCCAGGAGCGGGAATTCATGTTGTCGATCGTCGCCGCCCTCGCCCAGAACATGGTCTTCCGGGTCGAGGACAGGATTGAGGAAACCCTGCAGCGCTCTAAGCGCAACGCCATCTTTGCCGGCATCGCCGGCCTGCTTCTCCTGACCGCCTATGTGCTGGCGGTCGCTGCCCTTTCGGTCACCCTCGCCGAGCGCTACGGCACGGTCCCCGCCCTCCTCGGGCTCGCCGGCGGGGTGGCGACGCTGGCGCTGGTGCTGATCGCCGTCCTCCTCTACCTGAACAATCGCGACGCCAGGCTGCGCCGGCGGCGGCGCGAGCAGATGCGCGCCCGCACCCAGCTTGCCGCGGTGGCGGCCGGTTCCGCCGCCCGCAACCCGCTTGCAACCGCGGCACTCGGCGTCGCGCTGGCGCTGCTGCTGCGCCCGGGCAAACGCAAGCGCGACGACTGATCCTCCTTCTTCCGGAAACTTGAAACGACCCGCACGGCCTGCCCGCAGCGCCCGAAGTCCGCGCCGATGCGTCGCGGCCGGTCGGACCGCGCCGCCGCGGGCCGCGTCGGTCGACCGCTTCAGGCCTGGTCGAGCGGCAGCCTGATGATGGCGGTGAGGCCGCTGGGCAGGAATTCGAGATGGACGTCGCTGCCCAGCACCTTGTCGAGGCTCCGCTCGATCAGGATCAGCCCGAAGCCCCGGCGCTGCGGCGGCTCGACGGGCGGCCCGCCCTTTTCGTGCCAGGTCATGTGCAGGACCGACTGGCCGTCTTCCTCCAGCACCCGGGCGGTGATCACCAGCTTGCCGCCGGGAACCGACAGCGCCCCGAAGCGACGCGCGTTCGTCGCGAGCTCGTGCAGCACGAGCCCCAACCCGATCGACTGGTCGGGGCGGAGCTGGACCTCGTCCTTGTGGATCTCCACCTGTCGCTCGAAGTCGTCGACGACGGGGCGCAGCTGCGCCTGCAACAGGGCGGTCAGCCGGATCGTGCCCCATTCCTGATCGCTGAGAAGCCCGTGCGCCTCGGAGATCGACTGCAGCCGCCCGGCGAAGGCCTCCATGAAGGCCTCCGGATCCTTGGTCTGCCGCAGCGTCTGGCGCGCCAGCGACTGCAGCATGGCGAGCGTATTCTTGACCCTGTGGTTGAGTTCGCGCAGCAACAGCCGCATCCGCTCCGAGGCGATCTGTCCCTCGGTGACGTCGAGGGTGACGCCGAGGAACATGTGCGGCTTGCCGTCCGCGCCCCATTCATGCACGCGGCCGCGGCCGAGAAGCCAGCGCCCGGACGATCCCGCCCGGAACATGCCGTCATATTCGCCGCCGGTCTCCAGCGCGTTGCGCAGCTTGTCGATCGTCGCGGGCCTGTCGGTGGCGTGGATTGCCTGGAACATCCGGCGCGCCGTCAGGCCGTCGCCACGCTTGATGTCCAGCATGCGCAGGAGCGGCGCATTGCCGACCACCGTGCCGGTCCTGATGTCCCACAGCCAGCTTCCGACATTGGCGGCGTCGAGCGCCTCGGCGTGCCGCTGCTCCTCGCGCGCGATCGCCGCGTTGGCGAGCGCCCGGCGGCGCGCCTCCTCCTTGAGAAGCAGAAGCGAGCCGGCCAGCTTGGCGAGCTGCTGCAGGTGCAGCAGCGCCTCATCGCTCGCCCCGGCACGGGGCGCGACGTCGAGGACGCAGACGCTGCCGATCGGCTGGCCGGCATGGATGATGGCGGCGCCGGCGTAGAAGCGCACGAAGGGCGCGCCAGTGACGTTGGGCAGGCCGGCGAACCTGGGGTCGGCGGTAGCGTCGGGCACGACGACGGGCGCGCCGCCCTCGGCCAGCAGCCGCGCGCAGAAGCTATCGGCCGCACTGGTGCCCACCTCGCTCAGGCCCTTGCGTGCCAGGAACCATTGCGTCGTGTCGCCGATCAGGGTGACAAGCGCGATCGGCGCGGAGAACAGTCCGGCGGCTAGATCGGCAATATCGGTGAAGTCCGCGTCCGGGCCGGCATAGGCCGGCAACGTCGCCCCCACCGCCTCCAGTCGCGCCGGAGAGGCAAGGGCGGCGGCGACGGCCACCGGCACGGACGAGGTCCGACTGTTCATGACGAGCCCGTGGGCCACGCGGACGGTGATCCCGCGTGCCTTCGCTCCATGCTGAGACCTTGCATGACCACTCTCCGAAACCTGCCCCTCACCTGTCAGCACCGGACAGGCGTCGTCGCCCCTTTATGATACGAAGGCCCGGGACGTCAGCGGCGCCGAAACCGCATCCGGACCGAATTCGCCCTCGTTGGTGATCTGCAGGATCTCCTGCAGCTTCTGCCGCGCACGGTTGACCCGGCTCTTGATCGTCCCCAGGGCGCAACCGCTGATTTCAGCCGCCTCCTCATAGGAGAAGCCGGACGCCCCGACAAGGATGATCGCCTCCCTCTGTTCGTCCGGAAGCTGTTCCAGCGCGCGCCGGAAGTCCTGCATGTCGAGCTTGCCGTACTGCGCCGGATGCTGGGCGAGGTTGGCCGTCAGCACGCCGTCGCTGTCCTGGACCTCGCGCCCGCGTTTCCGCAGCTTGCTGTAGAGTTCGTTGCGAAGAATCGTGAACAGCCACGCCTTCATGTTGGTGCCCATTTCGAACTGGTCCTGCTTGGCCCAGGCCTTCATGATGGTGTCCTGGACCAGATCGTCCGCCTCGTGATGGCGGCCGACGAGCGAGATGGCGAAGGCTCTCAGGCTGGGAAGGATGGAGAGCAATTCGCGCTTGAAAGTGTTGGTCGGTTCCGTTGCGCTCACCGATCGTCACTCCCCAACTGCATTTCCTGGCGCTGTTCGACGATACCCATTTCCCGCTGTTCGGCGAGATCCAGTTTTTCGAGGAGATCGAGAAATTTCTGCGGAATAGGTTCTTCCTGGACGGACAGGTAGAACGCGCGCAGACGGCTCGCGATCTGCCCTTCGGCCCCTTCTGACGTCATCGGAAATTCTGGTCGTTGCTGTTGTTTCACATCTCTGACTTTCAAAATGCTTCCGTTGTCCCCCACAAGGGAATTCGACATCTAGAATGCGGCGTGGCGAAAAAGGTTCCGGCGCACGGAACCAAATTTGGGCGCACCCGTTCTCTGGTCAACCGGCAGTTCAGCCGTTCGCATCACAGGGGAGCATCCGATGCCGATTTCCGACCGCATTACGCCTCATCTGCCGCACCTGCGCCGCTACGCCCGCGCGCTCACCGGCACGCAGACTTCGGGTGACGCCTATGTCGCCGCCACGCTCGAAGCCATCCTGATGGATCCCTCCGTCTTTGCCAATGTCGACGACGATCGCCAGTGCCTGTTCCGGCTGCTGTCGCGGATGATCTCCTCCCTGCCCATCTCCATCAGCGATTCCGTATCGATCCGCCCGGGCGTCGGCGCGCCCGTCGATCTCGGCGCGGTGCCGCCGCGCGTCCGCCAGGCCCTGCTGCTCGTGACGATGGAGAGCTTCCCGACCACCCAGGCCGCCGAGATCCTGGAGACCGACGAGGCGGAGGTGTGCGCGCTGCTCGATACCGCCTTCCGCGAGATCGCGGCCCAGAGCGAGACCGGCATCATGATCATCGAGGACGAACCGCTGATCGCCATGGACCTGGCCGACATGGTCAGCAACATGGGCCACCACGTCACCGGCATCGCCCGCACGCAGGCCGAGGCGGAGAAACTGTGGGGCGACACGAAGCCCGGTCTCATCCTCGCCGACGTCAAGCTTGCCGACGGCAGCTCCGGCATCGACGCCGTCACCTCCATTCTCGCCCGCACCCAACTGCCGGTCATCTTCATCACCGCCTATCCGGAAAAGCTCCTGACCGGCGAGCGCCCGGAGCCGGCCTATCTGGTCAGCAAGCCCTTCCATCCCGACACCGTGAAGGTCCTGATCAACCAGGCGCTGATGACCAACCAGGCCCAGGCGGCGGCCGCCTGATAGCCCCCATCCCTTGCAGCACCCCTTGGGGACGAGGTTCACGCCTCGTCCTCTTTTTTGTTTCCGATGGGCTCTGTAGCCGGCCCAAAATAAAGCAGCCAGCGCGGGGGGCGCTGGCTGCCTAAATTCCCGCAGGCCGGAGGGGACACGGCGAGCGGCTATCTTCACCGGCTTTCGAGGGCCTCGCACTGGGGGAATGCGCATGCCGGTGACGTGGTAGAAACACCGCGACACCGAAAAGGTTCCGCGGCGATCAAGTTTTTTTTCGACACGTCAGACGATTTTTTCCAGCTCGTCGCGGTGGCGGTAGAGCGCCAGGAAACGGCGATATTCGCGATCATAGAGCGCGCGCCTGGCCGGATCGGAATGGAGTTCCTCCCCGCCCGGATGCATGCCCCTGCCGGCCGCGGCGATATCCGCATGGAGGCCACCGGCGACCGAGGCCGCCATCGCCGTTCCGAGCAGCACCGCGTCGCTCGTCTTCGGCACCACGACGCGGCAGCCGGTCACGTCGCGATAGAGTTCCATCAGCAGCGGATTGTGCAGGTGCCCGCCGGTCACGTGCAGCGTCTCCAGCGCGTAGCCGCATTCGCCGAGCTTGTCGATGACGTGGCGGATGCCGAGCACGATGGCGACGCAGGTCTTCCAGTAGAGCCGACACAGGCTGTCGAACGTCGCGTCCAGCGACAGGCCGCTGATGACGCCGAGCCCGTGCGGGTCGGCGAGCGGCGAGCGGTTGCCGTGGAAATCCGGCAGGACGTGCAGCCGTCCGGCGAACTCGTCGCCCTCGGTCGCCCGCAGTTCGCGGACGCGCGTGACGATGCGCTGGTGGGTGGCCGGCGTCGGATCGCCGCCGGCGCTGTGCAGCCGCACGATATGGTCGAGCAGGGCGCCGGTCGCCGACTGGCCGCCCTCCACCAGCCAGTGCCCGGGCAGGACCGCCTCGTAATAGGGACCCCACATGCCGAAGCCGAACTTCTTCTCGCGCGAGAAGGCGACGACGCAGCTGGAGGTGCCGCCGATCAGCGCCAGTTGCCGCTCCAGCGCGCGTGGCTCGCCGGCGAACTGGCCGAGCACGCCGAGCGCGCCGGCATAGGCGTCGATCATGCCAGCGCTGACGACGCAGCCGGTGTCGAGCCCGAGGTCGGCCGCCGCCCGTGCGCTGAGCTTTCCGATCGGCGCTCCGACCGGCACCGTCTCGTCCGGCAGCGATCCGCGCTGGCGCAGGTCCGGCAGCCCGATCCGCTCGAGGAAGTCCTCCTGCCAGCCGTCCTGCTCGTGCGCCAGATAGTTCCACTTGGCCGTGATCGTGCACCGCGAGCGGCCCGTCGAACCGGTCGCCTTCCATGTCATGAAGTCGGCGAGGTCGAAGAAATAGGACGCCTTCGCCCACTGCTCCGGCTGATGGCGCCTGAGCCACATCAGTTTCGGCATCTGCATTTCCGGCGACATCACCTTGCCGGAGTGGTCGAGCACCGGATGCTGCGTGGCGGTGCAGAAATCGGCTTCCGCGAGCGCGCGATGGTCGAGCCAGACGATCGTGTCCCAGCGCGGATCCTCGCCGCCGGAAACGGCAAGCTGGCCGGCATCGTGATCGCGCACGACGAGCGAGCAGGTTGCGTCGAAACCGAGCGCCGCCACCCGTTCCGCATTCACGCCGGCCGCCTCGCATGCGGCGCGCACCGAAATGCAGACGGCGTTCCAGATGTCTTCGGAATCGTGCTCGGCGAAATTCTCGCGCGGCCGGTTCATCGCGATCGCCCGCTCGGCACGCGCAAGCAGGGTGCCGCTTCGATCGAAAACACCGGCACGGGCACTTCCAGTCCCGATGTCGACCGCAACGATCAGATCGCGCATGAAATCATGTTCCCGTCGGCCATTTATTGCCGACAAACTGGAGCAATTCACGCATGTCGTCAAACAGGATGTCCGGGTTCAGGCGGGCGAGCGACTCGCGATGACGAGGGTTCCGGGCATGCGTTCCGCCGGCAAAGGCGCAGACACGCATACCTGCCGCCTGCGCGGCCATCACCCCCGCCGGGCTGTCCTCGACCACGACGCAGGCCGGGGGTGCCACCCCCATGGCGCCGCTCGCATGCAGGAACAGGTCCGGCGCCGGCTTTCCGTTCGGCACCATGCTGGCGGAGAAGATGTTCGGCTCGAAGCAGTCGATCAGGCCGGTCACCGACAGCGACAAACGGATGCGCTCGGGCTGGCTGGAGGAGGCGACGCAGACGGAGACCGGCAGCGCCTCGACGACCTGGCGGATGCTTTCGATCGGCTGGAGTTCCTCGCGGAAGCGCGCATAGAGCCGCTTGCGCATGCCCTCCAGGAAGTGATCGTCGACGGCGAGCCCGTAGTCCTCGTGCAGGATCTCCGACATGGTCTTCAGGCTCTTGCCGAGAAACCGGTCGGCGGCCTCGTCCGCATCCATGCTGACGCCCGCGCCGTCCAGGGCCTCGACGAGGACGGCCAGCGAGATCGGCTCGCTATCGACCAGCACGCCGTCGCAATCGAAGATCACCAGCTCGATCGGACCTGCCGCCATCGTCTCCAATCCAAATCCGGCCGCGGACTGCGGCATGCAAGTGCGTGCCCGGGCGGCCTCAGTCCGCCAGCTTGTCGTCGAGATAGAGCCGCAGCGTCGCGCGCGTGCCCTTCTCCCACAAGGTCGCAAGCGCCTTGGCGAATCGCCGACGGAACAGCTCGGACGCCGCAACCTCGCCGAAGATGTCGGAAAGCGCAAGGAAGGCTGCCGGATCGTCCTTGGCCTTCAGCGCCGCCGCCTGCAGGCGCTCGGCGCTCGCGTCGTTGAAGACGATCGCCTTGCCGCTGTCGGAGGTGCCCGCAAAGTAGCGGCACCACAGCGCCGAGACCAGCGACAGGCCGACGACGTCCTCGCCGCGCCGCAGCCGGTCGGCCGTGGACGGAAGGATGAACTTCGGCTGCCGGTTCGAGCCGTCCTGCGCCAGCCGCGGGATCGTGTCGCCGATCTTCGGATTGGAGAAGCGCTTCTCGATCAGGGTGAAGTAGTCGCCGAGGTCGGTGTCCGGGACCGGCGGGATCACCGGGATGATCTCTTCCCTCTCCAGCTTGGCGAGGAAGGCGCGGATGTCGTCGTCCTCCATCGCCTCGTGGACGAAATGGATGTCGAGCAGCGCCGCCGGATAGGCGATCGCCGCGTGGCCGCCGTTGAGGATGCGGATCTTCATGTGCTCGTAAGGGGCGACATCGGGCACGAACTGGACGCCGACCGTTTCCAGCGCCGGCCGTCCCTGCGGGAACTTGTCCTCCAGCACCCACTGCTTGAACCCCTCGCAGAACACCGGCCACTGGTCGTCGATGCCGTACTCGCCGGCGACGATCCCGATCTCGCGCGCTCCCGTCGCCGGCGTGATCCGGTCCACCATTCCGTTCGGAAAGGCCACGTTGGCGTCGACCCAGTCGGCGAACGAGAGATCGGAAAGCCGGGCGAGACCGGACACGGCGGCGTGCGTGACCTCGCCGTTGCCGGGGATGTTGTCGCAGGACATGACCGTGAACGGCGCGATGCCCTTGTCCCGGCGCGCCTTCAGCCCGGCCAGGATCAGGCCGAATACGGTCTTCGGGCTGTCCGGGTTCTCGCTGTCCTCGACGATCGCCGGATGGGCCGGATTGAACACGCCCGAGGCCGGGTCGATGAAATAGCCGCCCTCGGTGATCGTCAGCGAGACGATGCGGATGGCGGGATCGGCGAGCTGCGCGACGATGGCCGCGACGTCCCCGGGCTTGAGATAGTCGATCATCGCGCCGGTCACGTGCGCGCCGGTGCGGTCGTTGTCCTGCTCGACCACCGTCGTCAGGTAGTCCTGGCCGGCCAGCTTCGCACGCATCGCCTCGTCGGACGGCAGCACGCCGGCGCCGATGATGGCCCAGTCGTGGTCGCGGCCGGCATTGAAGAGGTCGTCGAGATAGACCGCCTGGTGCGCCCGGTGGAAGTTGCCGACGCCGAAATGGACGATGCCGGCCTTCAGCGCCGCGCGCGGATAGGAGGGCACGCCGGCGGTCTTCTTCACCGTTTCGAGGTTTGCCAGCGACAGTTTGGTGGTCATGGTCGTTTCCTTCCGGTCACGCGCGGGCCCGGCCCGCATCCGGGGCGCCAGGCGCAAAGCTTGTCTCCACCGGCGCCCGCCATCCGCGGCCACCGGCTCTTGTCAATCGCGTCGGCCGCCGCATTGCGGCGCCACCGCCTCTCTCAGCTCATCCAGTTGCCGCCGTCGACGTTGTAGGTCTGCGCGACGACGTAGTCGCTCTCCGGCGAGGCGAGGAAGATCGCCATGCCGGTCAGGTCGTCCGCGGTCCCCATCCGGCCGAACGGCACCTCCTGCCCGACCAGCCGCTTCTTCTCCCCGAGCGGCCGGTTCTCGTACCTGGCGAAGAGGGCATCGACGCCGTCCCAGTGCTCGCCGTCGACGACGCCGGGCGCGATCGCGTTGACGTTGATGCGGTGCTTGATCAGGTTCAGCCCGGCGGACTGGGTCAGGCTGATCACGGCCGCCTTGGTGGCGCAGTAGACGGCGACGAGCGCCTCGCCGCGCCGCCCGGCCTGGCTCGCCATGTTGATGATCTTGCCGCCGCGCCCCTGCGCGATCATCTGCTTCGCCACCGCCTGCATGGTGAACAGCGTGCCCGCGACGTTGATCGAGAACAGCCGGTCGTAGCTGTCGCGGCTGATCTCGACGATCGGCGCCAGGTCGAACAGCGCCGCATTGTTGACGAGGATGTCGATGCCGCCGGCCTCGGCCACGCAGGCGCCGACCGCGTCGTCGATCGATTGCTGGCTGGTGACGTCCATCTGCACCGCATAGGCGGCAGCGCCGATCTCGCCCGCGGTCTGCCGCGCCCGCTCGATATTGATGTCGGCGATCGCCACCCGGGCGCCCTCGCGGACATAGGCTTCGGCGAAGGCGCGGCCGATCCCGCGCGCCGAGCCGGTGATCAGCGCGCTCTTTCCCTCCAGTCTCTTCATCGAAATGCCGGTCATTTGATCGCCAGTCCCTTGTCGTCGAAGCGGTGGATCCGGCCCTCCTGCGGGGTCAGATAGACCTGGTCGCCGTGGCGGACGGGCAGGTCGCCGCCGACGCGCGCCGTCAGCGTGCCGATCCCGTCGGCGTTGACGTGCAAGAAAGTGTCGGAGCCGAGATGTTCGGCGACCCCCACCGTGCCGCGCCAGGCGCCGGCGGACGTGGACAGGTCGATATGCTCGGGGCGGACGCCGATCGTGTGGGCGCCGTGGCTCCTGGCGTTCTCGCCCTTGACGAAATTCATCCGCGGCGAGCCGATGAAGCCGGCGACGAACAGGTTGCGCGGCGAGCGGTAGAGATCGAGCGGCGAGCCGACCTGTTCGATGTTGCCGCGATTGAGCACGACGATCTTGTCGGCCATGGTCATGGCCTCGACCTGGTCGTGGGTCACGTAGATCATCGTCGTCTTCAGCGTATTGTGCAGTTCGCTGATCTCCAGCCGCATTGTGCCGCGCAGGGCCGCGTCGAGGTTGGAGAGCGGCTCGTCGAACAGGAACGCGGAGGGTTCGCGCACGATCGCCCGGCCGATGGCGACGCGCTGGCGCTGGCCGCCGGACAGCTGCGAGGGGCGGCGCTCCAGGTAGTCCGTCAGGTTCAGCACCCGTGCCGCATCCTCGACCTTCTTGTCGATCGCCGCCTTGTCGAGCTTGGCCATCTTCAGCGGGAAGGCGATGTTGTTGCGCACGCTCATATGCGGATAGAGCGCATAGGACTGGAACACCATGGCGAGCCCGCGCTCGGCCGGGGCGTTGCGGGTCACGTCCTTGCCGTCGATCAGGATCTGGCCGCCGGAGACATCCTCCAGCCCGGCGATCAGGCGGAGCAGCGTGGACTTGCCGCAGCCGGACGGGCCGACGAAGACGACGAACTCGCCGTCGTTGATCTCCAGGTCGATGGAGGGGATGACCTTGGCTTCGCCGAAGGTCTTCGACACTTGCTTGAGGGTAATGCTGCCCATGAGACGTGCCCTTACTTAACCGCGCCGAAGGTGAGGCCGCGAACGAGTTGCTTCTGGCTGAACCAGCCGAGGATCAGGATCGGCGCGATCGCCATGGTCGAGGCCGCCGAGAGTTTTGCCCAGAACAGGCCCTGCGGGCTGGAGAACGAGGCGATGAAGGCCGTCAGCGGCGCCGCGTTGGTCGTCGTCAGCTGGATCGTCCAGAACGCCTCGTTCCAGGCAAGGATGATGTTGAGCAGCAGTGTCGAGGCGATGCCCGGCACCGCCATCGGCGTCAGCACGTAGACGATCTCCTTCCACAGCGAGGCGCCGTCCATGCGGGCCGCCTCCAGGATCTCGCCTGGGATCTCGCGGAAGTAGGTGTAGAGCATCCACACGACGATCGGCAGGTTGATCAGCGTCAGCATCACCGTCAGGCCGATGCGGGTATCGAGCAGGCCGAAATTACGGAACAGGATGAAGATCGGGATCAGCACCGCCACCGCCGGCATCATCTTGGTGGACAGCATCCACATCAGGATGTCCTTCGTCCGCTTGGTCGGCGAGAACGCCATCGACCAGGCGGCGGGAATGGCGAACAGCAGCGCCAGGATGGTCGAGCCGATCGACAGCACGACCGAGTTCATGAACGGCTTGAAATAGTCGCGCTGCGTCTGCACCGTGACGTAGTTCTCGAACGTGCCCGACGGGATCAGGCTGAAGCCGGCGATCGCCTCCGGCTCCGTCTTCAGGCTGGTGATGAAGGCATAGAGGATCGGAAAGAAGATCAGAAGCGCCACGACCCAGGCGGCGATGGTCCAGCCGATCTTGCTTCCTCTGGTAACGGTGCGAGCCATGGTCTCCTCCTATCGGTCCAGGTTCTTGCCGACGGCGCGCATCAGGAAGATGGCGACGATGTTGGCAAGCACGACCGCAATGATGCCGCCCGCCGCACCTCCGCCGACGTCGTAGCCGAGACGCGCGGTGCGGTAGATCAGGAAGGTGAGGTTCGTGGAAGCGTAGCCCGGGCCGCCGTTGGTGGTGACCAGGATTTCCGCATAGATGCCGAGCAGGAAGATCGTCTGGATCAGGATGACGACGGTGATCGCGCGGGACAGATGCGGCAGCGTCAGGTAGATGAAGCGGTTGAACGCATTGGCTCCGTCCATCTCGGCCGCCTCCTTCTGCTCGCTGTCGAGCGACTGCAGCGCGGTGAGCAGGATCAGCGTGGCGAACGGCAGCCACTGCCAGGCGACGATGATGATGATCGAAAAGAGCGGATACTGCGCGAACCAGTCGACTGGCTGGGCACCGAAGAAGCGCGCGACATCCGCCAGCACGCCGTATCCCGGGTGCATGATCATGTTCTTCCAGATCAGCGCCGCCACCGGCGGCATGACGAAGAACGGCGAGATCACCAGGATGCGCACGATGCCCTGGCCGAAGATCGGCTGGTCGATCAGAAGCGCGATCGCAATGCCGCCGATCACGGTAATCAGCAGCACGCCGAGCACCAGCACCAGCGTGTTCCAGATCGATTCGAAGAAGGCCGGGTCGGTGTAGAAGTAGACGTAGTTGAAGAAGCCGGCGAAGCTTACGTTCTGCGGCGTGAGCAGGTTGTAGTTCTGGAACGAGTACCACAGCGTCATCGCCAGCGGCACGACCATCCACACCAGGAGGACGATCACGGCGGGCGCCATCATCAGGCGTGCCAGCGTCTTGGTATTCTGCGTTGCCATCTTGAACGACCCTCCCTTGAGCCAAAGCGGCCGGCCACCGTATCAAGGCGGAAGGCGACCGCGCGGTGACTCGAGTTTCTTGTTATGCGACGCCCGACAGTTGTCGGCAGGTCAGAAGGACCGCCCCGCCCGATGGACGGGCCGCCCGGTACGAGACCGGACAGCCCATGCTCTCGGGGGGAAGCCTACTTGATGTAGCCCGCACGCGTCATGTCGCGCGTCGCAGTCGCCTGCGCTGCCGTCAGTGCATCGTCGACGGTCGACTGACCGGCGATGACGGCCGAGAACAGCTGGCCGACCGTGGTGCCGAGAGCCTGGAATTCCGGGATCGCGACGAACTGGCCACCCGTGTAGGGCACCGGCTTGACGGTCGGCTTGGTGATGTCGGCGGCATCCATCGCAGCAAGCGTCGGGCCGGCGAACGGGGCAGCCTTCTTGTACTCCTCGTTGTTGTAGAGCGAGGTGCGCGTGCCCGGAGGCACGCTGGCCCAGCCTTCCTTGGAGGCGACGAGGGCGGTGTAGTCCTTGCTGGTCGCCCAGGCGATGAACTTCTGCGCGGCTTCCGCCTTCTGCGAAGAGGCCGGGATGGCGAGGTTCCACGACCACAGCCAGTTGCCGTGGTTGTTGACGCCTTCCTTGGACGGGAAGATCGCATAGCCGACCTTGTCGGCAACGGTCGATTCCTTCGGGTTGGAGACCATGGATGCTGCCACGGTGGCATCCATCCACATGCCGCACTTGCCCTGCTGGAACAGCGTCAGGTTCTCGTTGAAGCCGTTCGACGAGGCGCCGGACGGGCCGGCATCCTTCATCAGGTCGGCATAGAACTGCAGCGCAGCCTTCCATTCCGGCTGGTCGAACTGCGGCTTCCAGTTTTCATCGAACCAGCGGCCGCCGAACGAGTTGTTGAGCGCCGAGACGAAGGCCATGTTCTCGCCCCAGCCGGCCTTGCCGCGCAGGCAGATGCCGGAGATGTCGGCGTTGCGGTCGGTGATCTTGCGGGCGGCCTCGCCGATGAACTCCCAGGTCGGGCTGTCGGGCATGGTCAGCCCGGCCTTCTCGAACAGGTCCTTGCGGTACATGATCATCGCCGATTCACCGTAGAACGGCGCGGCATAGAGCTTGCCGTCGACGGACAGGCCGCCGCGGATCGCCGGCAGCAGGTCGTCGACGTCATAGTTGTCGCCGAGGCCGTCGAGCGGCAGCAGCCACTGCTGCTTGGCCCAGATCGGAACCTCGTAGTTGCCGATCGTGACGATGTCGTACTGGCCGCCGCTGGCGGCGATGTCGGTGGTGACGCGCTCGCGCAGGACGTTCTCCTCGAGCGTGACCCACTCGACCTGGATGTCGGGGTTGGCCTTGGTGAACTCCGACGTCAGCCCCTGCATCCGGATCATGTCCGAGTTGTTGACGGTCGCGATCGTCAGGGTTTCCGCATTCGCAAATCCGCACAGGGCTACAGCCGAGCAGGCGCCCAGCAGAAATGTCTTCAAATTCATGACTTCCTCCCAGAAGGGTTATGAGCATTTGCTTCGCTCATGGGCATTTACTCACTCTATTGCCCAAAATGTCAACGGCCATTTTACGCTGCGCCGCCGAAAATCGGCGTCATGCGATTGATATATAGCGGAAATTTCGTTCGAAAAGGCCGGTGGGGAAAAATGCCGGGCGCCTATAAATCAGGCATTCGCGTCTGCCCGGATAGCGCGAAATGGCAGCGGATATCACCCGACGAACGGCCGAACGGCGGCGGAGGCCCGCGAGCCGACTGCCCGGCCCCCCTGGCATGGATTGATCGGGTCCAGACGTTTGGTGTACCCCGGCGCAGGCCGCGGCAATGACCGCGGCAACGCGGCGAAGGAGCGCGATCGACCATGGGCAAGGACCTGCCGGGGCCGGACACGCCGGAAATGCACGCCCTGATCAAGGCGGTGGCCGAAGGCCCGCGGCGCGACAACAGCGCCTATCACAAGGCGATCGCCGAGGCCCGCCGGGCCTTCGAGGCCGCCGAGGAAGCCCTCGGCGGTCCGGTCAGGTTCAAGACGAAGACCAAGATCAAACCCGGCGGCGAATTCGTCGTCAAATGGACGTTCCGGCGGGCGAAGTGACGACGGCGGCCTGCCGGTCGGATCACCCGCCCGATGCAAGCCGCTTCCGGTATCAGAAACGCCCCCGAAGGGACGGCAGCCCGGTCTCCTCGGCGCTGGCGGACGCCCTGCCCGCGCGCACTATCCGAGCGAGACGGCGAGGCTGATCGGCACGGCCGCCAGCGCCTTCGACACCGGGCAGCCCGCCTTTGCCTTGTTGGCGAGCCCGGTGAAGGTCGCCTCGTCCGCACCCGGCACCACACCGTGCAAGGTCAGCGCGATCGCGGTGATGGCGAAGCCGTCGGCGACCTTCTCCAGCGTGACGTCGGCTTTGGTTTCCAGGCTGTCGGCGGTCAGCCCGGCCTCGCCGAGGATCAGCGACAGCGCCATCGTGAAGCAGGCCGCGTGGGCGGCCCCGATCAGTTCCTCCGGGTTGCTGCCGGGAACGCCTTCGAACCGTGTGGCAAAGCCGTAGGGATAGTCCTTCAGCGCACCGCTCTGGGTGGAGATCAGGCCCTTGCCGTCCTTCAGGCCCCCGGTCCAATGCGCCGATCCGTTCTTCTGGATTTTCATCTGATTCTCCCTTGTCGACGGCGTCGCGCGCCGGTCCGTGTGAGTGCACCCCGGTGGGTTCGCGCCCTATCAACTATGGCGAGGGAGAGTAAGGACAAGGCGCAGGCCGGGCATATTCGCCCGGACGCTTAGGCCGACAGCAGATATTTCGCCGTCGCCTCGTCGGTGATGAGCCCGTTGATCATCCGTCCTTTCAGCGCCGAAAGGATCGCCAGATGCTTGCGGCTTCCCTTGGCGAGCCCGATGACCGAGGCCTTGTCGCGCGAGGGAAGCGGGACGGAGGCAACGCGTTCGTTGATGCTGCCGGAAAGAAGGACGCCCTCCCGGTCGAACATCCAGCCGCAGATTTCCCCCGCGGCCCCTTCCGCCGTCAGTTGCGCCATTTCCTCCCGGTCGAGGAAACCGTCGACGCACAGTGGCGCATCCGGGCCCAGTTCGCCGATGCCGACGAAGGCGACGTCGGCCTCCTGCGCCAGCTTCAGCGTCGATTGCACGAGGCTCTGCTCGTGCAGGAGGTCGCGCTCCTTGGCCGAGGAGACGAGCACCGGCAGCGGCATCGGGAAATGCCGCGCCTTGACCGCATCGGCCATGCTGAAGATGACGTTGTAGTAGGCCGCCGAGCCGTCCGGGCCGATATTGCCGGTCAGCGACATGATCCGGTGCTGCGGACATTCCATGGCCGGCAACTGGTCGATCGCGGCCTTGAGCGTGCGCCCCGTCCCGACCGCGAGCACGATCGGCTCCGGCCGCTTGAGCCAGCGCTCGATTTCCGCCGCCCCCGCCTCCGCAATGCCGACCGTCGTCGAGGTCGAGGCCGGATCGGTCGGCACGACGTCGACATGGACGAGATCGAATCGCTGCTTGAGGCGTTCCGCCAGTTCCAGGCATTCGGCGATCGGATGGTCGAGCCGCACCTTGATCAGCCTTTCGGCAACCGCGAGCGAGACGAGGCGCTGCGCCGACTGGCGCGAAATGCCCATCGCAGAGGCGATCTCGTCCTGGGTGCGACCGGCGACATAGTAGAGCCAGCCGGCCCGCGCCGCATCGTCCAGTCTGCCGCCCGTCTCGGATCGCCTTGCCATCGCCTTCAGACCTCTTACCTGCTTTCCGGATTTGCTGCCATCATTTCCCCCGTCCTGTCAAACCCGTCTTGGCCAGAGCGGGACGAAACGAAAATCCGTCGATTTCGGGACAGTAAAACACAACCGTTACTCTCAAGTTTTACATCCTTCCAGGGCCTGGAAATCCGGCATTTCCGACCGAACTTTTACCGTTTGATAAAAAAATAAACCGTGTTACCGTTTCTCCAGTCAAAAGCCCAAATAATGGGAGACAATAATGGGAACGAGCATATCCGGAATCCGGGGGGACAGGCTTTCGTCCGCCGACTACGAAAAGAACTTCTCCGACCTGCATCCGCCGCTGGACCGGCATCAGGCTCTGGTCGCCGCCGACCGCTGCTACTTCTGCTACGACGCGCCGTGCATGACGGCCTGTCCGACCTCCATCGACATCCCGATGTTCATCCGCCAGATCTCGACCGGCAACGCCGTCGGTGCGGCCAAGACCATCTTCGACCAGAACATTCTCGGCGGCATGTGCGCCCGCGTCTGTCCCACCGAAACGCTGTGCGAACAGGCCTGCGTGCGCAACACCGCCGAGGACCGGCCCGTCGAGATCGGCCTTCTCCAGCGCCATGCGACCGACACGGCGATGGAGAAGAACATCCAGTTCTACCCGCGGCCGGAACGGACCCGCCACCGGATCGCCGTGGTCGGAGCGGGCCCCGCCGGCCTCGCTTGCGCCCACCGCCTCGCCATGAACGGCCACGACGTCATCATCTTCGACGCGCGGGTCAAGCCGGGCGGCCTCAACGAATACGGCATCGCCACCTACAAGACGACGGACGATTTCGCCCAGCGGGAGGTGGACTACGTGCTCGCCATCGGCGGCATCGAGATCCGTAACGGCCAGAAGCTGGGCCGCGATTTCACCCTCGGCGAGCTGGCGGAGAATTTCGACGCGGTCTTCCTCGGCATCGGCCTTGCCGGCGTCAACGCGCTCCGGATCGAGGGCGAGCAGCTCTCCGGCGTCGAGGATGCGGTCGACTTCATCGCCGCGCTGCGGCAGGTGGAGGACAAGGCCGACATCGCCATCGGCCGGCGCGTCGTCGTCATCGGCGGCGGCATGACCGCGATCGACGCCGCCGTCCAGGCCAAGCTTCTCGGCGCCGAGGAGGTGACGATCTGCTATCGCCGCGGCAAGGAAGACATGAACGCGTCGGAGTTCGAACAGGAACTCGCCACCTCCAAGGGCGTGATGATCCGTCACTGGCTGCAGCCGAAGCGGGTCATCGGCAAGGACGGCAAGGTCGCCGGCATCGAGGTGGAATACACCGAAATGCAGGATGGCAAGCTCCAGGGCACCGGCGAAACCGGCATCCTCGCCGCCGACCAGATCTTCAAGGCGATCGGCCAGACCTTCGATCCGACCTGCGTGCCGAACCTGAGACTGGATGGCGGCCGCATTGCCGTCGACGCCGAAGGCAAGACCTCGATGGCCCGCGTCTGGGCCGGCGGCGACTGCGTCAAGGCCGGCGAGGACCTGACGGTCACCTCGGTCGCACAGGGCCGCGATGCGGCCGATTCGATCAACCGGGCGCTCGCCGCCGCGGCCAATCCCGCCGTCGCGGTTGCCTGAGGGGAGGAACAGACATGGCTGATCTTCGCAACACCTTCGTCGGCATCAAGTCTCCGAATCCCTTCTGGCTGGCCTCCGCGCCGCCGACGGACAAGGCCTACAACGTCGAGCGCGCCTTCAAGGCGGGCTGGGGCGGCGTCGTCTGGAAGACGCTCGGCGAGGAAGGCCCGCCGGTCGTCAACGTCAACGGCCCGCGCTACGGCGCGATCTGGGGCGCCGACCGGCGCCTGCTCGGGCTGAACAACATCGAGCTGATCACCGACCGGCCGCTGCAGGTCAACCTGCAGGAAATGAAGCAGGTGAAGATGAACTGGCCCGACCGGGCGCTGGTCGCCTCGATCATGGTGCCCTGCGAGGAGAACGCCTGGAAATCCATCCTGCCGCTCGTCGAGGAGACGGGCGCCGACGGCATCGAGCTCAACTTCGGCTGTCCGCACGGCATGTCCGAGCGCGGCATGGGCTCCGCGGTCGGCCAGGTGCCGGAATACATCGAGATGGTCGTGCGCTGGTGCAAGCAGTACACCCGCATGCCCGTCATCACCAAGCTGACGCCGAACATCACCGACATCCGCAAGCCGGCGCGCGCCGCCAAGGCCGGCGGCACCGACGCCGTGTCGCTGATCAATACGATCAACTCGATCGTCTCGGTCGATCTCGACACGTTCGCGCCGACGCCGACGGTCGGCGGCAAGGGCTCCCACGGCGGCTATTGCGGCCCGGCGGTCAAGCCGATCGCGCTCAACATGGTGGCCGAGATCGCCCGCGATCCGGAAACCTACGGGCTGCCCATCTCCGGCATCGGCGGCATCACCACCTGGCGGGACGCCGCCGAGTTCCTGGCGCTCGGCGCCGGCAACGTGCAGGTCTGCACCGCCGCCATGACCTATGGCTTCAAGATCGTCCAGGAGATGATCTCCGGCCTCTCCGACTGGATGGACGAGAAGGGCCACCGCTCGCTGGACGACATCATCGCCCGCGCCGTGCCGAACACGACGGACTGGCAGTACCTGAACCTGAACTACGTCGCCAAGGCACATATCGACCAGGACGCCTGCATCAAGTGTGGCCGCTGCCACATCGCCTGCGAGGACACCTCGCACCAGGCGATCACCGCGCTCGTGGACGGCGCCCGCCATTTCGAGGTGATCGAGGAGGAGTGCGTCGGCTGCAATCTCTGCGTCAACGTCTGCCCGGTGGAGAACTGCATCACCATGAACGCGCTTCCCGCCGGCAGCATAGACCGCCGCACCGGCAAGCCGGTCGACCCCAACTACGCCAACTGGACCACCCATCCGAACAATCCGATGGCGCGCCAGGCGGCCGAATGAGACGCAGGATGCCGCCGGTTCCGCCGGCGGCATCCCTTGCGCAGGGGCTGCGGCCCGTGCCCGAAATCTGAGCCCTGCTCACAACTGCGGCCTGCAGGCCCGCAGCCGTTCCCGCCATTGCAACCGCCCCCGACAAAAAACGCTTGCCTGGCTGCCGTCTCCATGCTTTCGAGGCCGCGCACCGGTCCGGCGCGCGCCAGCGCCAGTTCAGCATCGGTTCATTGCAGGCGTGGCATCTGAGGAAGGCCGCCTCGGGCGGCCGGGGCGAGAGCATGCGGGAAAAACGGATGGTGGAGCAAGGTCGGCACGACGCGGGATCGTCGTCGGCATCGCAGGCGCGGAGCCTGCCGGCCGACATGCTGCTGGTCGCCGCGCTGATATTCTGCGCCGCACTCTTCGGCATCCTCAGCCGTCCGGTCGGATTCCTCGCCGCGTTCTGGCCCGCCAACGCCGTCCTGCTCGGCCTGATGATGCGCGAACCGCGGCTCGCCTCCTTCGGCGGCTGGGTCGCCGCCTTCGCAGGCTATGTCGCCGCCGATCTCGTCACCGGCAGCACGCTCGGCATGACGCTCTGGCTGACTGCGGCCAACCTGACGGAGGCTGCGACCGGATACGTGCTGTTCCGCGCCCTCGCCGAGGATCATCGCCGCATGCGCTGGCCGCAATCGGTCATCGTCCTCTTTGCCGTCTGCTGCTGTGCCGCGGCCACCAGCGCCTTTGTCGGCGCCGGGGTCTCGACCGTCTATTTCGGACGCGACTTCGCCCTGAGCCTCGAACTCTGGTTCAGCACCGAACTGGCGAACACGACGGTGGTGCTGCCGGTGATCCTGACGGCGCCGAAGCTTTCGGACATGCGCCTGCCAGGGCGGATCGAGCTGTCGGCGCAAGGGATTCGTAGAGCGGCCCCCGCCCTGGCGCTGGCCGTCTCCATCCTGCTCGGCAGCCTGCTGGAGGGCCCCGGCTCCTTCGCCTTCCCGGTGCCCGCCCTGCTCTGGTGCGCGGTCAGCTATTCCCTTTTTTCGACGGCGGTCCTGACGCTGTGCTTCACCATCTGGGGCATGGTCATCATCACCGGCGCCTTTGCCAACCTCCCCGGCGATGCCGACCTCTTGGACTGGGGCAAATCGATCCGCCTGGCGCTCGCGCTCATCGCCCTGGCGCCGCTTTCGGTCGCCAACCTCAATGCGGCGCGAAACCAGTTGCTGATGCGGCTGAAGGACATGGTCGAGCACGACGAGATGACCGGCGCGCTGACGCGGGCGACCTTCATCGAGCGCAGCGAGCGCCATCTCGAAGAGAACGGCACGGCTGCCGTGCTGATGCTCGACGTCGACCGCTTCAAGACGGTCAACGACCATCATGGGCACGCGGCCGGCGACCGTGTCCTCGTCGCCTTCGCCTCCACGGTGCTGGCAACCCTGCGGCCGGGCTACCTGTTCGGACGGCTGGGCGGCGAGGAGTTTGCGATCCTGCTGCCGCAGACGACGCATGGCGAGGCCCGGGCCTTTGCCGAACGGCTTCGCCGCGCCGTGGAAGACCACGCAGTCGACATCGCAGACGGGTGCCGCCTGACGATCACCGTCAGCATCGGCCTGGCGTTCCAGACCGGCATCGCCAGGCCCTCGCTGGATGCCCTGCTGGCTGAGGCGGACGCGGCCCTGTACCGGGCCAAGGCCTGTGGCCGCAACCGCGTCGAGACGGCGGCCGCCTGACGTGGGCAACCGTCAGGACGCGCCGTCGCGCACCTGTAGCCCGTTGATGAAGAGCTGCTCCAGAAAGCGCGCCGCGTCCTCGAAACGCCCCTCGCCCGCCTTCTCCTGACCGAGCACCGCCCGGACCTGCACGTCGAAGTCCGCATAATGCTGCGTCGTCGACCAGATCGAGAAGATCAGGTGGTAGGGGTCGCATTTGGCGATCTTGCCGGCCTTCGCCCAGGCGCGGATCACCGCCGCCTTCTCGTCCACCAGCGCCTTCAGCGGCCCCTTCAGCTCGTCCTCGATATTGGTCGCCCCCTGCAGCACCTCGTTGGCGAAGAGCCGGCTTTCGCGCGGGAAATCGCGCGCCATCTCCAGCTTGCGCCGGATGTAGCTGCGGATCTCCGAGACCGGATTTCCCGCCGCATCGAATTCGCGCAAGGGATCGAGCCACGTATCGAGGACGCGGGTGATCAGCGCCCGGTGCATCGCCTCCTTGGTGCGGAAATAATAGAGCAGGTTCGGCTTCGACATGCCGGCCACCTCGGCGATCTGGTCGACGGTCGCGCCACGGAAGCCATGCAGCGAAAACACCTCGAGCGCCGCTTCGAGGATCCGCTCCTCCTTCTCCTCCTGGATGCGGGTGCGCCGTTGGGTCCTGGCTGCCCTTGGTAGAACCATCTGCTTCCTAGCCTTCGCACGGACGGGAAAGTGCCGTCAAAATCACCAGTTTAACTCTCTGCCATTCCTGTGGGCGAGGCCCGGGGCTTTTCGCTTTTTCGACTTGAGTGCCGCAACGGAAGCTGTAATGTTTACCAACCGGTCAAATTATCAGCCAGTTGCGAAACAAAGGCAACTGCTGTTCGGTAGGCGCAGAAAAACGACAATCGCGCCCGGTGACCGGCGGGAACAGATAACGGCTCTCACGCGGAGCCGAAAGAAAGGGAGCTAGCGAGATGGCCGCACCCGGCGAGAACATGCGCGTCAATGCCGACCGCCTGTGGGATAGCCTCATGGAGATGGCCAGGATCGGCCCGGGCGTCGCCGGCGGCAACAACCGCCAGACGCTGACCGATGCCGACGCCGAGGGCCGCAGCCTGTTTCGGCGCTGGTGCGAGGCGGCCGGCATGACGCTCGGCGTCGACCGGATGGGCACGATGTTCGCCACCCGTCCGGGCACCGACCCGGATGCGCTGCCGGTCTATGTCGGCTCTCACCTCGACACCCAGCCGACCGGCGGCAAGTATGACGGCGTGCTGGGCGTGCTGTCCGGCCTGGAAGTCATCCGCTCGATGAACGATCTCGGCATCCGGACGAAGCATCCCATCGTCGTCACCAACTGGACCAACGAGGAAGGCGCCCGTTTCGCCCCGGCGATGCTCGCCTCCGGCGTCTTCGCCGGCGCCCTCGGTCTCGACTATGCCTATGCGCGCACCGATCCCGACGGCAAGACCTTCGGCGACGAATTGAAGCGCATCGGCTGGGTCGGCGACGAGGAGGTCGGCGCGCGCAAGATGCACGCCTATTTCGAGTACCACATCGAGCAGGGACCGATCCTCGAAGCCGAGAACAGGCAGATCGGCGTCGTCACCCATTGCCAGGGCCTGTGGTGGCTGGAGTTCACGCTCACCGGCCGCGAGGCGCATACCGGCTCGACGCCGATGAACCTGCGCGTCAATGCCGGGCTGGCGATGGCGCGCATCATGGAGATGGTGCAGGCGGTGGCGATGGAGGCCCAGCCCGGCGCCGTCGGCGGCGTCGGCCAGGCGTTCTTCTCGCCGAACTCGCGCAACGTGCTTCCCGGCAAGGTCGTCTTCACCGTCGACATCCGCTCGCCGGACCAGACGAAGCTCGACGGCATGCGTGCGAAGATCGAGGCCGAGGCGGCGAAGATCTGCGCGGCGCTCGGCGTCGGCTGTTCGGTCGAGGCCGTCGGCCACTTCGACCCGGTCACCTTCGACCCGACGCTCGTCTCCGCCGTCCGCAATGCGGCCGAACACCTCGGCTACAGCCACATGAACATCATCTCCGGCGCCGGCCACGACGCCTGCTGGGTCGCCAAGGTGGCCCCAGCCACCATGATCATGTGCCCCTGCGTCGGCGGCCTGAGCCACAACGAAGCCGAGGAGATTTCCAAGGACTGGGCCAGTGCCGGCGCCGACGTGCTGTTCCACGCGGTGATGGAGACGGCGGGGATAGTGGAGTAGCCCGATGGACCAACTCCGGCCCGAGCGCAGCATCAATTGGCACATGGGCTGGCCTAGTGCAAACGGCCCTTTCCCGACGCGAGTGGTCGAGCGTGCTGAATTGGCTCAGCAGAAGCCCATCAAAGAACTCGAGCCGGATGAAATTCGGCTTTGGGATGCGAATCCCGATCTCCTTTCTCGCTTCAGAAAGTTGCTCTCCAAGCTCGATGCAGACGATTCCGAACTCGCCGAGAGCATCGAGATTTTCATGAACGTCAAGACGCGGGTCCCCAAGGTGCAAACGGCGGGCGGAAACACGAAGGGAACATCAATATGACCACCACAGTCATCAAGGGCGGAACCGTCGTGACCGCCGACCTGACCTACAAGGCGGACGTCAAGATCGAGGGCGGCAGGATTGTCGAGATCGGGCCGGACCTTGCCGGCGACGCGGTGCTGGACGCGGCCGGCTGCTATGTCATGCCGGGCGGCATCGATCCGCATACCCATCTCGAAATGCCCTTCATGGGCACCTATTCCTCCGACGATTTCGAAAGCGGCACGCGCGCAGCATTGTCCGGCGGCACGACGATGGTCGTCGACTTTGCGCTCCCCTCGCCCGGCCAGTCGCTGCTCGAAGCGCTGACCATGTGGGACAACAAGTCCACCCGCGCCAACTGCGACTATTCCTTCCACATGGCGATCACCTGGTGGAGCGAGCAGGTCTTCAACGAGATGAAGACCATCGTCGAGGACAAGGGCATCAACACCTTCAAGCACTTCATGGCCTACAAGGGCGCGCTGATGGTGGACGACGACGAGATGTTCGCTTCCTTCCAGCGCTGCGCCGAACTCGGCGCCCTGCCGCTCGTGCACGCCGAGAACGGCGACGTCGTCGCCTCGCTGTCGGCGAGACTTCTGGCAGAGGGCAACAACGGCCCCGAGGCGCATGCCTATTCGCGCCCGGCCGAAGTGGAGGGCGAGGCGACCAACCGCGCCATTATGATCGCCGACATGGCCGGCTGTCCGGTCTATATCGTCCACACCTCCTGCGAGCAGGCGCACGAGGCGATCCGCCGCGCCCGGCAGAAGGGCATGCGCGTCTATGGCGAGCCGCTGATCCAGCACCTGACGCTCGACGAGAGCGAATATTTCGACAAGGACTGGGACCACGCCGCCCGCCGCGTCATGTCGCCGCCGTTCCGCAACAAGCAGCATCAGGACAGCCTCTGGGCCGGCCTCGCCTCGGGTTCGCTGCAGGTGGTCGCGACCGACCACTGCGCCTTCACCACCAAGCAGAAGCGGTTCGGCGTCGGCGACTTCACCAAGATCCCGAACGGCACCGGCGGGCTCGAGGACCGCATGCCGATGCTCTGGACCCACGGCGTCAACACCGGCCGGCTGACGATGAACGAGTTCGTCGCCGTCACCTCGACCAACATCGCCAAGATCCTCAACATCTATCCGAAGAAGGGCGCGATCCTCGTCGGCGCCGATGCCGACATCGTCGTCTGGGACCCGAAGCGGAAGAAGACGATCACGGCCAGGAACCAGCAGTCGGCAATCGACTACAACGTCTTCGAGGGCAAGGAGGTCGTGGGCCTGCCGCGCTTCACGATGACCCGCGGCGTGGTGGCGATCGAGGAGGCGACCATCAAGACGCAGGAGGGCCACGGCGAATTCGTCCGCCGCGAGCCAGTCACCGCCGTCAGCAAGGCGCTCTCCACCTGGAAGGAGATCACCGCGCCGCGCAAGGTCGAGCGCACCGGCATTCCGGCAACGGGCGTGTGACGGCATGCGGCGACCGCCAGCCACCCCCCTCTGTCCTGCCGGACATCTCCCCCTTGAGGGGGGAGATCGGGCAGGAGGCGCCGCAGGCGGACACAGGCACCTCGGTGCGGATGCCTGCGACCCGAATTCAGGTCTTCTGAATTCACGTCTTCAAGGGCAACCCGCTGGACAGACTCCCCGCCGCCTGTCGGCCCAAAAAACGCACCGATCCCCGGCCGAACCTTGGCATCGGCATCGCGTGGCACCGATCTCCCCCCTTGAGCGGGAGATGTCGCAAAGCGACAGAGGGGGGTGCGTCGCCGCGCCCGCTGTCAGCCGGCATCGCCCCTCACGGCACCAGCCCGTCCAGTTCCGGCAAGAGCACCACGCTCTCCTGCTCGTGCGGATCTGTCCTCGCGATGACGGCCGAGCACGGCGCGTCGGAGAGGTTGGCCGGCAGGTGCGGCACGCCGGCGGGGATGTAGAACATCTCGCCCGCCTTGACGACGACATGCGCCTCGAGCCGCGCGCCGTACCAGGTGTGCGCCTCGCCGGAGAGCACGTAGATCGCCGTTTCGTGGCTCTCGTGCAGATGCGCCTTGGCCCGTGCGCCGGGCGGGATCGTCAGAAGGTGCATGCAGATGCCGGTCGAGCCGACCGTCTCCTGCGCGATCCCCTCGAAATACGAAAGTCCCTGCTTGCCGTCATAGCTGCCGCCCGGCCGGATGACCCGGCAGGTCGCCTTTTCTCCCCCATTCATCGCCCTTCCTCCAACCTTTCGGTGTGAACAATTCCGTGTCCGATCTGACCATGAAGACAATGCCGATTGCAATGCGCCCGACAGGCATGCAGTCTGGTTCCGCCAGCGCTACCGAGGGCCTGAAAATGGACAGCCGCACTGCCGCCTCCGTCGTCTGCGCGCAAGATCTCGGCCTGACCTTCGGGACGGCCGATGGGCCCGTCGTCGCATTGACGGGCGTGGACCTGACGGTCGACAAGGGCGACTTCGTTTCCTTCATCGGCCCGTCCGGCTGCGGCAAGACGACGTTCCTGCGGGTGATCGCCGATCTGGAAAAGCCGACCGCGGGCACGATCACCGTCAACGGCATGACGCCGGAAGAGGCGCGCCACAAGCGCGCCTACGGCTATGTCTTCCAGGCGGCTGCGCTCTATCCCTGGCGCACCATCGAGAACAACATCGCCCTGCCGCTGGAGATCATGGGCTATTCGAAGGCCGAGCAGAAGGAGCGGATCGCCCGCACGCTGGAGCTGGTCAATCTCGAGGGCTTCGGCAAGAAATATCCCTGGCAGCTCTCCGGCGGCATGCAGCAGCGCGCCTCGATTGCGCGTGCGCTCGCCTTCGACGCCGACCTGCTGCTGATGGACGAACCCTTCGGCGCATTGGACGAAATCGTCCGCGACCACCTGAACGAGGCGCTGCTGAAGCTCTGGGCGCGCACCGACAAGACGATCTGTTTCGTCACCCACTCGATCCCCGAGGCGGTCTACCTCTCCACGAAGATCGTCGTCATGAGCCCCCGCCCCGGCCGCGTCACCGACATCATCGAATCGACCCTGCCCCGGGAGCGCCCGCTCGACATCCGCGAGACCCCCGAATTCCTCGAAATCGCCCATCGCGTCCGCGAGGGCCTGCGCGCGGGGCACAGCTATGACTAAATCGGAAGCACGGTCTCTTGTCCGGCGCGATACCCCCCTCTGTCACTTCGTGACATCTCCCCCTCAAGGGGGGAGATCGGTCCGCCCTGCCCCCCGCGGCAAGCGGGCCGGCTGTGCGGTTGCACCTTGCTTTTCCGGATTGGCAGGACGGCGCCGTTTGCCGATCTCCCCCCTTGAGGGGGAGATGCCCGGCAGGCCACAGGGGGGTGCAGGCATTCAGGAGGATTGGGCCCGATGAACCTCCCCTTCCTGCTCTGGCTCGCCGGTTCCATGGCCGTGTTCCTGTCGGCGGCGACGGCGTCGCGGGCCTATGTGTCGAGCAACAACCTCGCGCTCCTTCTCTTCTCGCTGTTCCTCTACTGCGTCGGCAACCTGATGATGGTGCGGCTGATGCGCGAGGGCGGGCTCGGGCTTGCCATCTCGGCCTCGGCCATCGCCCAGCTGCTGCTCGTCAACGTCATCGCCTTCGCCGTTTTCGACGAGCGGCTGTCGAACACCCAGCTCGCCGGGGTCGGTCTCGGTGTGGTCGCCATGGGGCTGATGCTGCTGCCTCTGGGAGAGCGGAGCTGACGATGGACAAGGAGAACTTCATCCTGGACCGCCTCCTGCCCGTCGCCACGGTCGTGCTGGCGCTGGTGGCGCTCTGGTACGTCGCCGCCTTCTTCCTCAACGCCCCCTTCGAGCGCGACACCGCCGCCCGCAACGGCACGACGATCACCCTCTCCGAGCTCCTGCCGAAGACCATGGCGCAGGAGCGTCCGGTGCTGCCCGCCCCCCACCAGGTCGCAGCCGAGCTGTGGGACACCACCGTCAACAAGGCGGTCACCTCCAGGCGCAGCCTCGTCTACCATGCCTGGGTGACGCTCTCGGCCACCCTGCTCGGCTTCGCCATGGGCACCGTGCTCGGCATCCTGCTCGCCATCGGCATCGTCCACAACAGGGCGATGGACCGCTCGCTGATGCCCTGGGTGATCGCCAGCCAGACGATCCCCATCCTCGCCATCGCCCCGATGATCATCGTCGTGCTGAACGCGGTCGGCCTCTCCGGCCTTCTGCCCAAGGCGCTGATCTCCACCTATCTCAGCTTCTTCCCCGTCGTCGTCGGCATGGTGAAGGGCCTGCGCAGCCCCGAGCAGATCCAGCTCGACCTGATGCACACCTACAACGCCTCCTCCGCCCAGACCTTCTGGAAGCTGCGCTGGCCGTCCTCCATGCCCTATCTCTTCACCTCGCTGAAGGTCGCAGTCGCGATCTCGCTCGTCGGCGCCATCGTCGGCGAATTGCCGACCGGCGCGGTGGCCGGGCTCGGCGCCCGCCTGCTCGCCGGCTCCTACTACGGCCAGACGGTACAGATCTGGGCGGCCCTGTTCATGGCGGCCGCGGTTGCGGCCTTGCTGGTGATCATCGTCGGCATCGCGCATGCCGCCGTCCTCCGGCGAATGGGAGCGCGCGCATGAACGCAACCCCGCTGCTTGTCGCCGTCGTCTTCTGGCTCGCCGCCTGGGCGCTCAACGAATGGCTCGTGCGCCAGCATTTCCAGAATCCGCTGGCCCGGCGGATCGCAGGCGTGGCCGTGCCCCTTCTCTTCGGCATCACGCTGCTGGTGCTGTGGGAAGGCATCGTGCGCGGCTTCAACGTCCCCTCCGTGCTGCTGCCGCCGCCGAGCGCGATCTGGCAGCGGCTCGTCACCTCGCTGCCGACGCTCTGGGCGGACTTCCGCCAGACCTTCCTGAAATCGGTGATCACCGGCTATGTGCTCGGCTGCGGCCTCGGCTTCATCGTCGCGATCCTGATCGACCGCTCGCCCTTCCTGCAGAAGGGGCTCTTGCCGCTCGGCAATTTCGTCTCGGCCCTGCCGGTGATCGGCGTGGCGCCGATCATGGTCATGTGGTTCGGCTTCGACTGGCAGTCCAAGGTCGCCGTCGTCGTCATCATGACCTTTTTCCCCATGCTGGTGAACACGGTCGCGGGCCTCGCCGCCGCAAGCCACATGGAGCGCGACCTGATGCGGACCTACGCGGCCAACTGGTGGCAGACGCTCGTCAAGCTCCGCCTGCCGGCCGCCTGGCCCTTCATCTTCAACGCGCTGAAGATCAATTCCACGCTGGCGCTGATCGGCGCCATCGTCGCCGAATTCTTCGGCACGCCCATCGTCGGCATGGGATTTCGGATCTCCACCGAGGTGGGCCGCATGAACGTCGACATGGTCTGGGCCGAGATCGCGGTCGCGGCCCTTGCCGGATCGATCTTCTACGGTGTGGTGGCGCTGATCGAGCGCGCCGTCACTTTCTGGCATCCGTCTGTCCGCGGTGGACAGGCGTAACAACGTAAAAAATGAGGGAACCGCTATGAAAAAGACGATCGCATCGCTTCTGATGGCAAGCGCCTTCTCGCTTGCCGCCTTCCAGGCAAACGCCGCCGACAAGGTGACGCTGCAACTGAAATGGGTCACCCAGGCCCAGTTCGCCGGCTATTACGTCGCCAAGGACAAGGGCTTCTACGAGGAGGAAGGCCTCGACGTCGAGATCAAGCCGGGCGGCCCGGACATCGCCCCCGCCCAGGTGATTGCCGGCGGCGGCGCCGACGTGATCGTCGACTGGATGCCGTCTGCGCTCGCCACCCGCGAAAAGGGCGTGCCGCTCATCAACATCGCCCAGCCGTTCAAGTCCTCGGGCATGATGCTGACCTGCCTGAAGGAAAGCGGCGTCAAGGGACCGGAGGATTTCAAGGGCAAGACGCTCGGCGTCTGGTTCTTCGGCAACGAGTATCCGTTCCTCTCCTGGATGGCGCACCTGAAGATCCCGACGGACGGCGGCCCGGAGGGCGTCACCGTGCTGAAGCAGGGCTTCAACGTCGACCCGCTGCTGCAGAAGCAGGCGGCCTGCATCTCGACGATGACCTACAACGAGTACTGGCAGGTGATCGATGCCGGCATCAAGCCGGAGGACCTCGTCACCTTCAAGTACGAGGACCAGGGCGTGGCGACGCTCGAGGACGGCCTCTACGTGCTCGAGGACAAGCTGAAGGATCCGGACTTCAAGGCGAAGATGGTCAAGTTCGTCCGCGCCTCGATGAAGGGCTGGAAATATGCCGAGGAGAACCCGGACGAGGCAGCCGACATCGTGCTCGAGAACGATTCGACCGGCGCGCAGACCGAGGCCCACCAGAAGCGCATGATGGGCGAGGTCGCCAAGCTGACCGCCGGTTCCAACGGCGCGCTCGACGAGGCCGACTACAAGCGCACCGTCGCCTCGCTGCTGTCCGGCGGCTCGGATCCGGTGATCTCCAGGGAGCCGGAAGGGGCCTGGACCCACGAGGTCACCGACTCGGCCCTCAAATAGGACGTCGCCGATTTTCGGCCGGAAAGGGCGCACGGAGGGATCTCCGTGCGCTTTTTCCATGGTTCCTTCGGCACTTTTCACTCCGTTCGCCTGATGCGCGTCAAAATGGCGGACGATCGCCTGTTGCACGGGAACAACGCCAATTGTAAATAGTGAGGCACCATTTTGTGTGCAGCTTGTAAGCGCGTGGGCGCCCCATTACATAGAGCGCGCGCTTTGGAGCGGCCAAAGGGCCGAGGAAAGCGTCATGCGACGTATCCGGCCAGCCGGGAGGAGATGCGCCGGGACCAGGGGCCCGTTGGCGCGGATTGTTGAATTCACTGCTATCTTGAAGGTCCGCCCATGGCGCTTGGATTGAAGTACGTGCTCTGCCTTTCCGTCGCGATGGCGTCGGCGACGGGCCTTGCCTCCCTCGCACGCGCCGCCGATGCGGCGCCGGCGACCGAAGAGGCGCAGAGCCTTCCCGCCATCGTCGTCACGGCTGCGCAAAAGCGCGCCATCGTCGATCGCGTTATCGCCACTGGAACGATCCAGCCGGTCGAGGAAGTCTACGTCGCCCCGCTCGTCGACGGCCTGTCCATCCGTTCCCTCGGCGCGGACGTCGCCGACCGGGTGAAGGAAGGCGACACGCTCGCGACGCTGAACGACGACGCGCTGGTGCTGGAGAACAGCCGGCTGGCGGCAATGCGGGCGAAGGCGGAGGCTTCCGTCGCGCAGATGCAGGCGCAACTCGTCGAGGCTAAAGCCAATGCCGAGGAAGCGGACAAGGCCCGCACCCGCGCCGAGACGCTGGTGAAGACCGGCGCCACCTCGCAGGCGACCCACGACCAGGCCACGGCCGCCGCCCAGGCGGCGCATTCGCGCGTCAGTTCCGCCGAACAGGCGATCTCGGTGGCGCAGGCGGAAATCCGGGTGATGGACGCCCAGATCGCCGACATCGACCTCAAGCTCGCGCGCACCGCGGTCAAGGCGCCGGTGTCCGGCGTCGTATCGGCGCGCACAGCCAAGATCGGCGCGATCGCGATGGGCGGCAGCACGCAGCCGCTGTTCTCCATCATCCGCAACGGCGAGATCGAATTGAAGGCCGACGTGTCCGAGGCCAACATCATGAAGCTGCAGGTGGGGCAGGAAGCGACGATTTCGCTTGCCGGCGGCAGCGAGCGCCTGACCGGCCGCATCCGCCTGGTCGAGCCGACGCTGAGCAACGATACACGCCTCGGCCGGGTCTACATCAAGATCGACGAGCCGGAGAAGGCGCGCGTCGGCATGTTCGCGAGCGCCGAGATCACGGCGCGCAAGAAGGAAGGCCTCGTCCTGCCGCTCTCGGCCATCACCACCTCCCGCGAGGGCACCGTCGCCCGCAAGGTCGAGGACGGCGTCGTCAAGCTGGTGAAGGTTACGACCGGCATCCAGGACGGGCAGGTGATCGAGATCACGAGCGGCCTTGCCGAAGGCGACGAGGTCGTCGCCAAGGCTGGCGCCTATGTCCGCGACGGCGACAGGATCCGGCCGGTGCGCGCCGACCAGTCGCAGGCCGCGAACTGATTGCGGCGACTAGCGACGGGAGCCGGTTCCGCATCTGCGGGATGGCCCGCCGCGATTGCCGCGGTGGATTTCGCAGGGCAGGACGTGTGGTATTGTATCGTCGGGACAACCGGCGATGCGAGCGGAAAATGGGAACGCCGGCACCGCGGGTGCTGACCGATGCGCAAAGATCGAGCCTGGCGGGTGCGTCGATCGCCGTGCGCTGTGCATGAGGACAACTGGGACATGAACTTTTCTGCTTGGTCCATTCGCAACCCGATTGCGCCGTTGCTGGCCTTCTTCCTGCTGATCGTCGTCGGCATGCAGTCGTTCTATTCGCTGCCGATCACGCGTTTCCCGAACATCGACGTCCCGCTGATTTCCGTGACCGTGACCCAGAGCGGCGCGGCGCCGGCCGAGCTCGAACTGCAGGTGACCAAGGAGATCGAGGATTCGGTCGCCGGCATCGCCGGCGTCGACCACATCCTGTCGACGGTGACCGACGGCAGCTCCGTGACCAGCGTCATCTTCGAGATCGAGGTGCCCACCAACCAGGCGCTGCAGGACGTCAAGGACGCCGTCGACCGGATCCGCAACGACCTGCCGGCGTCCGTCGAGGAACCGATCGTCACCAAGGTCGACGTCGAGGGCCAGGCGATCCAGACCTTCGCCGTCTCCTCCCCGAACATGACGCTGGAAGAGCTGTCGTGGTTCGTCGACGACACCGTCAAGCGCGCCCTGCAGGGCCAGCCGGGCGTCGGCAAGGTCGACCGCTTCGGCGGCGCCGACCGCGAGGTGCACGTCGACCTCAACGCCGACAAGCTGGAGTCCTTCGGCATTTCGGCCGCCGACGTGAACCAGCAGCTACGCAGCATCAACGCCGACGTCGGCTCCGGCCGCGGCCAGATCGCCGGCGCCGAGCAGGCGATCCGCGTGCTCGGCGACGCACGCTCGGTGGAAAGGCTCGCCGCCACGGTGATCGCGCTGCCGAACGGCCGCTTCGTCCGCCTCGCAGAGCTCGGCCGCATCACCGACACCTACGAGGAACCGCGCTCCTTCTCGCGCTTCAACGGCAACCCGGTCGTCACCTTCGCCGTCTTCCGCTCCAAGGGCGCAAGCGAGGTGACGGTGGCGGAATCGGTCGAAAAGGCGCTCGCCACCGTGCGCGAGAAGAACCCGGACGTCGCGATCAGCCTGGTCGACGACGCCGTCTACTTCACCTACGGCAACTACGAGGCGGCGCTGCACACCCTCTTCGAGGGCGCGATCCTGGCGGTCATCGTCGTGCTGCTGTTCCTGCGCAACTGGCGCGCGACGCTGATTTCCGCGGTCGCCCTGCCGCTCTCGGCGATCCCGACCTTCTACGTCATGGACCTGCTGGGCTTCTCCTTGAACCTCGTCAGCTTCCTGGCGATGACGCTCGCCACCGGTATCCTCGTCGACGACGCGATCGTCGAGATCGAGAACATCGCCCGCCACATCAAGATGGGCAAGACGCCGTATCGGGCGGCGATCGAGGCGGCCGACGAGATCGGCCTTGCGGTGATCGCCACCACCTTCACCATCATCGCCGTCTTCGTGCCGGTCTCCTTCATGCCCGGCATCCCCGGCCAGTACTTCATCCAGTTCGGCCTGACGGTCGCCGTCGCCGTGTTCTTCTCCTTGATGGTGGCCCGCCTCATCACCCCGGTGATGGCCGCCTACCTGATGCGGGCCAGCGACGCCGACGGCCACGGCGAGGAGAAGGATGGCGCCTTCATGCGCGGTTATACCGCGATCGTCCGCACCACGACGGGCCACTGGTACAGCCGCTACGCCACCCTCGTCGCCGCCGTGGCCTTCCTCGTCGGCTCGATGTGGCTTCTGCAACAGGTTCCGGGCAGCTTCATGCCGCCGGAGGATGCCTCGCGCGTCATTCTTTCGATCGAGCTGCCGCCCGATGCGATGCTGGAGGATACCGACCGGACGACGAGCCAGATCTACGACCGCCTGAAGGACATCGACGGCGTCAGCAACGTCTTCGTGCTCGGCGGCTCCTCGCCGAAGGGCGACCTCGAGCTCAGGCGCGCCGGCATCACCGTCATGCTGGAAAAGCGCGACCACTCGCTTGTCAACAAGATCGTCAACGACGTGATGGGCGGGCTGCCGGTGATCGGCCAGTATCTGCCGAAGCTGCCGCCGGCCGGCCGCACGACCCCGCAATGGGACATCGAGCGCGAAATCTTCGCCGCCGTGCGCGACATTCCCGACGTCCGCATCATCAAGCTCAACGACCGCTACGAGCGCGACCTGTCCTTCAACCTGCTTTCCAATAACGAGGCAGATCTGGACAACGCCGTCGCCGTTCTGGAAGCGAAGCTGCGCGCCGATCCGGTGCTCGCCAATGTCAGCCCGGACGGCTCGCTTCCGCGCCCGGAACTGCAGATCCGCCCCCGCGACGACCAGATGGCAAGGCTCGGCATCACCACCGCCCAGATCTCCGAAGTCATCCGCGTCGCCACGATCGGCGACATCGACGCCCAGCTCAGCAAGATGTCGCTGGACGACCGCCTCATCCCGATCCGCGTCCAGCTCGACCGGGATTTCCGCGGCGATCTCGGCGCGATCCGCAACCTGAAGATCAGGACCGCCAAGGGCGAGTTCGTGCCGCTGTCCTCGGTGGCCGACATCGACTATTCGGAGGGCCCGAGCTCGATCAAGCGCTACGACCGCAACCGCGTCGTGGCACTCGGCTCCGACCTGAAGCCGGGCGTGGCCCTCGATACGGCCACGGCGCGCTTCAAGGAGATCGCCGAAAGCATCGACATGCCGGACACCGTCCAGTTCCTGGAGAGCGGCGACGCCGAGGTGCAGGCGGAGATGGTGCAGAGCTTCGGCAACGCCATGCTGCTGGGGCTGTTGCTGGTGCTGACGGTGCTGATCCTCCTCTTCAAGGACGTCATCCAGCCCTTCACCATCCTGTTCTCGCTGCCGCTCGCGATCGGCGGCGTGGCCGCCGGCCTGATCCTGACGCAGAACGCGCTCTCCATGCCGGTCCTGATCGGCATCCTGATGCTGATGGGGATCGTGACGAAGAACGCGATCCTGCTCGTCGACTTCGCCATCGAGATGATGCACCGGGGCATGGAGCGCACGCAGGCGATGGTGGAAGCGGGCCGCAAGCGCGCCCGTCCGATCATCATGACCTCGATCGCCATGTCGGCGGGCATGCTGCCGTCGGCGCTCGGCGTCGGCGAAGGCGGCACGTTCCGCGCGCCGATGGCGATCGCCGTGATCGGCGGCATCATCGTCTCGACCGTGCTGTCGCTCGTCGTCGTGCCGTCGTTCTTCCTGATCATGGACGACCTGTCGCGCCTCTTGGCGCGCATCTTCGGCCGCCTGGTCGGCAAGAAGGACGAAGAGACGCCGCCGATGGACAACGAGGCGCTGACAGAGGCTGCCAACGAGGCCGCGCGCAACGTCGAGGCGCTGGACGACCGCGTCTCCGCGCTGGAGAAGCGCGAGCTCGGAAAAAAGCCGCTCAGCGTCGTGCATCATTCGGCCCTGGCGGCCGAGTGACCGGCAGCAAACTGTGAGACACGAGAGCCGGGGCAACGCCCCGGCTTTTTCGTTTCACGGCACCCGCAACGGCTGTGCTGCGAGTTGACCGAAATCAACGTGCGGCCCCTGTTTTCGCTCTAGTCTTTCGTCACTGCCGGGCCTGCGATCCCTGTCTTCCGGGGGAGGCACTTGCGCCCGGAACGATGTCGGGAAGGAGTGGGCGCGAGAGCCATGAACAGGATGATGAGACCCAACGCCTGGGAGCGTGAAACCCTGATGTCCCTGCCGCTGTTGTCCAGGCTCGGACCGGAGAGCATGTCGGCGATGTTGGATCTCGCGACCGTCAGGACCATTGGTCCGCGGCAGACCCTGTTCCGCGAGGGCGAACCGGCCGACACGCTCTACTGCGTGCTCGGCGGCTACGTGCGGACGTTCCACCTGTCCCCGCAGGGCCGGGAGGTGGACCTTCTCATTCACGAGCCCGGCGACCTCGTCGGCGCGAGCGTCTGCCTGCACGGGCAGAACTACTGCGCCAGCGCGCAGGCCACCGACGCCGTCAAGATCGCCCTCTTCCCGCTGCAGCGCGTTCGCGAGCTCGCCGCCGCCAAGCCCGACCTCGCCCTGACGCTGGCCGATGTGCTTGCCGGACAGTTCGCCGGCAGCCTGTCGACGATTGCCGACGACCGCCTGCACACCGCCCCCCAGCGCGTCGCCCAGTATCTGCGCAAGCAGTGCCCGAGCGGAGCGCGCAACGTCAGCTTCCGCCTGCCCTACCAGAAGAACCTGCTCGCCGGGCAGCTGGGGCTCGCCCCCGAGGCGCTGTCGCGCGCCTTTTCCCACCTGCGCCGCCACGGCGTCAGCGTGCGCGGCCGGCTGGTGCAGGTCACCGATCCGGAAGAGCTTCAGTCGGTCTAGACGGTGCGGACAAGTATGAGCCGGTATCTTGCAGTGGCAAGGTGCACCATACCGAGGAAGCTGTTGGCGATGCGGTCATAGCGGGCGGCGATGGCCCGGTTGATCTTGAGATGGCCGAACATGCGCGCGATGCGGTTGCTGGGCGGCACATCGCACCAGGGCGCGCCACGGCGCAGTCGCCAGAGTATGCCGTTTGTGTCCGAGCAGTTCTGCTCGGGACGCCCGCCTCGACCACGGTTTTCCGGTTCGATCGGCAACAGTCCCTTCAAAGCGCGCCATTCCGCTTCAAGCAGATCGCCCCTGCTCAAGCCTGCCTCCAAGAGGCAGCCTTGAATCAACTCTGCGAGGCGACGTCAATCATGGTGAGTCCAATAGCGCAGTTCTGCTCCATGACCCACCGCTCCCATGATATGTTTCCGCTTCCAACACAAAGTTCTGACCGCAGTCCTGACATCGAAATCGATACAGAACGAGGTCGTCGAGTGGACCTGTCTCAGAAAGTTCGCTGAACGCCAGAGTGCCCTTCGTGGGACCGGCGTCGATCTCTTCGATGTATCCATCGGACAGAGCTTGTCGGACCACACCAATAGCCCGAAAAAGCTCGCCTCGCGTCCTGAAGCGCACATGTTGGTCCAGATTTTCACAACGAGAGCAGCTCATATCAAACGCAAATAGCAGATTTGCGAGCTACCGCCAATTTGCCCACACCGCCTAGGTTGCCGCGCGAAAGAATGCAGTGGTCTTGCGATGGTGGTTTCCGACAAAGCGCGGTCCCGGAGCGCCGGCAGCGAAAACGGACCCTCGTCCGGCCGCACCGAAAGGCCTCCCGGGCCCGGCCGGATTGATCCGGCCTATGGTCAGCACATCGGCTTAGCGTGCGTGTCGAAGGCGTAGACGGCCCGCGTGCTGGCCGTGTCGCGGGCATGCTGCAGCGCCCGGCGGGCGCCCTCCATCGTCACCGAGGTGGGCGCGTTCGGCACGATCCGGGCGACCCCGGCCGACAGCACCACCGCCACCGCTCCCGACGGGGTTGCGACGGGGCGCGCGGTGACGGAGCGGCGCACCTCCTCCACCAGCAGGATGCAGTCTTCCGGGCTCTGGCTTTCCAGCATCACGATGAATTCGCCGTCCGCGGACCGTCCGACCTGATGGGGCGCATGGAAGGTGCGCGAGAGTTCCTCGGCGACGAGCCGCAGGATCCGGTTGGCCGCGTCCGTGCCGTGGCGGCTTGCCAGAAAGGCGAAATGCGCCACGCCGAACAGGACCACGAAGCCGGGCACGACGGCCGCCTCGAGCGTATCCGCGATCGCCTCCGGCTTCATGACGCCGGACATCGGGTCCATCAGGCCGGCGCGGTCGAACCGGGCGCGCAGGTGCATGAGCGCGCTGAAGCCCAGCCCGCCGAGAGCCGCCAGCAAAGCGGCGACGCTTGCGGCCATCAGCAGCGAGGACGCCGGCCCCTGGGTGCCGGGGCCGGGTTCCGGCAGCGGCAGCAGCCTGATCGGCGCATGCAGCGCCGCCAGCACCAGATGCAGGCCGGTTGCGAGTGCTGCCGCGATCAGGAAGCCATAGGGCAGGATCGTCGCGAGCTCGGCCTTTGCCGCAGCGTGATGACCGCTCCGCAGACCTCCCGATGTTGACGCGTCCCGAAACATTACATTCTCCGCACTCGCATGCGACGAACATAATCGGGTGATTTTCACATCCGGCTAATCCGATCGCTAAAAGTCGATGCAATCCCGGCGCCTGTGCCAGGACAGGACCAGCGGTCGGATTTGGCGGTTCAATAGGCCCGCGGCGGCACGAACAGGCAGATCGTCCGGCCGCTTTCGCCGCCTGCGACGGAACACCAGTGGAACTCGCCATCGGGGGACGGACGCACGCGCGTGTCCTGGTAGGGCACGACCTCTCCGGTGACATTGATGACGAAACCTTCCGGCCGCTCGCTGATCGCCTTGGTCGCGACCGGGCGGCAATCGTTCATGGAGCAGCAGGAAAAGGGGTAGCTCCAGCCGCTCGGCGCGTCGTGCCCGCTGGCCGGCACGGCGAACCCGGCCGAGAGCGCGAGCTGGCAGGCGACACCGAGGGCCGGCAGAGCACGCCGCCGGATGGCGCTTACGCGGCGGGAATGCGGATGCGATCTTCCGTCATGCAATGTGGGATGGGGCATACGTTTCTCCAGTTCGGGATCGGCGCTATCGCTTGACCCGCCTCGGAGCGTTCTTCCCTGTTTGGCGCGCGTCCAGCCCCGGACGCGGAGCGGCGCCGCGTGAACTGCCGGCACCGGTTCAAGTACCGCCCTGTCCAGCCCCTACCAACCCGCGGACACGGCAGCCTGCCTTGTGAAGGGATCGTGTCGCGATTCCGGCTGCAGCGCAAGATTGGGCGCGCCCTCTCTGCGGCGCGACCGGATACATCTGTCGACGGGTGCTGCATTTCTGCCATGGTCCGACCACGGCACCGGAAAGGAAGGACAGCCGTCGATTGAAACGCGATCCGTGCGCCCGCCGGCGGCGCTCAGGCCACCCGGTCGGGCGGCTCGTGGCCCTCGAAGAAGGCGGTGATGTTGTCGACCACCTTCATGCCCATGGCGATGCGCGTTTCCGCGGTCGCGCTTCCGAGGTGCGGCAGGAGGACGACGTTCTCCATCGCCCGGAGCGCCTCCGGCACGTGCGGCTCGGCCGCATAGACATCGAGGCCGGCGCCGGCGATGCGCCGTTCGGCAAGGGCGCGCACCAGCGCCGCCTCGTCGACGACGTCGCCGCGGGCGGTGTTGATGAGATAGGCGGAAGGCTTCATGGCCGCGAGCCGCCCGGCGTCGATCAGGCCCGCGTTCTCGCCGCCGCCCGGGCAATGCAGTGACACGAAGTCCGACACCGCCAGCACCTCCTCCACCGTGTCGAGCTGCCGCGCACCGTAGCGCGCCGCCTCCGCCGGATCGATGCGCGACCGGTTGTGGAACACGACGTCCATGTCGAAGCCGAAGTGGCAGCGCTTGGCCATCGCCTTGCCGATCCGGCCGAAACCGATGATGCCGAGCGTCTTGCCGCTCACCCTGGTACCGATCATGTGGGTGGGCCGCCAGCCGCTCCAGCCGCCGGCACGCACTTCCCGTTCCCCCTCGCCCGCCCTGCGGGCGACCTGCAGGAGCAGCGTCATCGCGATATCGGCCGTGCAGTCGGTCAGAACGCCCGGCGTATTCGTGACGACGAGGCCGCGGGCGGCCGCGGCGCCGACGTCGATGTGATTGTAGCCGACGCCGTAGTTGCCGATGATCCTGGCCGAAAGCCTCTCGCGCTCGAACAGGGCCGCCGGGAGGCGGTCGGAGACCGTGGGCAGCACCGCATCGTAGCGTGCCAGCGCGTCCGCCAGCGCCGCCTGGTCCATCGGCCGGTCGCCGGCGTTGAACGTCGCCTCGAACCGCTCCGAAAGGACGGCCTCCACCGCCTCGGGCCACCGCCGCGTGACCAGGATGCGTGCCTTCTTCATGCGCTCCTCCGTTTGGTTGCGTCCACCAGACATGAAAAGAGCCCGGACGCAAGCGCCGGGCCCAGTTTTCAGCCGGTTTCGGGCGGTCTTGGCGCCGCCCTTTCCGCCGGAACGATTATTCGTTCTCGAAGTAGCTGTACTTGCCGTCCTCACCCTTCTTCCAGGTGTACATGACGTAGTCCGGACGGGTGATGTCGCCCTTCTCGTCGAAGCCGAGCTCGCCGATCGCGGTCTTGAACGGACCCTTGGACTTGATCGCTTCCGCGACAGCCTGGGTGTCGGTGCCGCCGGCAGCCTTGGCGCCCTCAGCGATGACCTGTACGGCCGCATAGGCATAGAGCGTGTAGGCTTCGGGCTCGAAGCCGGAGGCGCGGAACTTCTCGACGAGTTCCTTTGCAGCCGGGTTCTTGCGCGGGTCCGGAGCGAACGTCATCAGCGTGCCGTCGACGGCGTCGCCGGCGATCGAGGCCAGTTCGTTCGAAACGATACCGTCGCCCGACATCAGCGTCGCCTGAAGGCCCTGGTCCTTCATCTGGCGCATGATCAGGCCGGCTTCGGTGTGCAGGCCGCCGTAGTAGACGATCGTCACGCCGGCATCCTTCATCTTGGCGATCAGGGCCGAGAAGTCCTTGTCGCCGGTGTTGATGCCTTCGTAGAGGGCTTCGGTGACGCCGGCGTCGTTCATGGCCTTCTTGGTCTCGTCGGCAAGACCCTGACCGTACGGGGTCTTGTCGTGGATGACGGCGACCTTGGCGTCCTTGAAGTTGGCGGCGATGAAGGCACCGGCTACGGCGCCCTGCTGGTCGTCACGGCCGCAGGTACGGAACGTGTTCCAGAGACCGCGCTCGGTGTAGGTCGGGTTCGTCGAGGCAGGGGTGATCTGCACGATGCCGTTCTCGGCGTAGATTTCCGAGGTCGGGATCGAGACGCCCGAGTTGAAGTGACCGACGACGAACTTGACGCCGTCAGCGACGAACTTGTTGGCGACCGAAACGCCCTGCTTCGGGTCGGAAACGTCGTCGCCCAGAACGACCTTGAGCTGTTCGCCGTTGATGCCGCCGGCGGCATTGATGTCGGCCACGGCCTGCTCGGCACCCTTCTGCAGCTGCGCGCCGAAGGCGGCGTTCGGGCCGGTCAGCGGGCCGCCGACGCCGATCAGGATGTCAGCCCATGCATTGCCGCTGAACGCGACCATTGCAGCCAGCGCAACAGCAGACAAGAGAGACTTCTTCATTTCGTTACTCCCAATTTTGAGGCAGGTCAGTTTTTAACCGGTCGCAATACCCACCACCACTGCGCCGGTGTCTTTGTTCCAAGACCGGCGCCAGCACGCCGGGCGTGGGGTTCCCTCTTATTTGGCTTTCCAGGAGAAGGGCGAAGCCTTCTCGTAGAGCCAATAGTAGATATTGGTCATCTGCTTCGTGCGGTAGTAGCGATAACCGGCCGTAGCAAACAACAAAAGCACCACCGTGTCCACGAAATAGTACTGCAAAGTCAGCATGCTACCGTGAAACAGCGCGTGGTGGATGAAGCGGATGGCGACCCCCAGGAGGAGCACGTAGAAGACGAGCGTCCGGTAGGTCTGCCAGTTTTCCGCAACGCTCTTGCCCGTCCGCCAGGCCGTCCATCCGCCCATGATGACGGTTACGAACAGGAACTGCAGAAACGACGGCTCCTCGTAGAGAATTCCCTGCATGTCACATACTCCCTCTGCAGCGCCGCGCGTCATCGAACTCGCGCAAGGGTCGCTGCAACGCCTTGGTTCTGCGCATGGCCCCGAGGGGCCAGGCACGGGCCATCGTCAATGCCGTCCGCCTTCGAGATAGGCGGCGCGCACTTCCGGATTGGCCAACAATTCCTTGCCCGAACCGCTCATCGTCACCCGGCCGTTGACCATGACGTAGCCGCGGTCGGAGAGCTTGAGAGCGGCAAAGGCGTTCTGCTCGACGAGGAACACGGTCAGGCCCTGCTCCTTGTTCAGCACCTTGATGGCGTCGAAGATCTGCTTGACGATCAAGGGCGCGAGGCCGAGCGAGGGTTCGTCGAGCAGAAGCAGCTTCGGCCGCGCCATCAGCGCGCGTCCGATCGACAGCATCTGCTGCTCGCCGCCCGAAAGCGTGCCGCCGCGCTGCGCCTGGCGCTCCTTCAGCCGCGGGAACAGCGTGAAGATCTTCTCCACGTCCTCGTCGAAGTATTTCAGCTTGTCGAGGCTCGCCCCCATCTGGAGGTTCTCGTAGACCGTCATCCGCGGAAAGATGCGGCGGCCTTCCGGCGACTGCGCCACCCGCAGCCGCGCGATCTCGTGGGTCGGCAGCCGGGTGATGTCCTGGCCGTCGAAGGTGATGCTGCCGGTCCGCGCCTGCGGGCTGCCGCAGATGGTCATCATCAGGGTCGACTTGCCGGCGCCGTTGGCGCCGATGAGGCTGACGATCTCGCCGCGCTTGACCTCGACATCGACGCCGGCCAGCGCGCGGATGTTGCCGTAGTAGGTCTCGACGCCATGGACCTTGAGAAGGGTGTCGCTCATCAGTGCTTGCCCCCCTGCTCGCCGTCCGTCTCCTGGATCTCCTCGATCTGCTCGATCACCTCTTCGACCTCTTCGTCCTCGACGCCCAGATAGGCCGCGATGACCCTCGGATCGTTCTTCACCGCATCCGGCGTTCCGTCGGAAATCTTCTGCCCGTACTCCAGCACGATGACGTGGTCGGAGATTTCCATGACCACCGACATGTCGTGCTCGATGAGCAGGATCGACGTGCCGGTGTCCTTGCGGATCGACCGCAGCAGGTCGTTGAGCGCCAGCGACTCGCGCGGGTTGAGGCCCGCCGCCGGCTCGTCGAGGCACAGGAACTCCGGCCCCGTGCACATGGCGCGGGCAATCTCCAGGCGGCGCTGCGCGCCGTAGGGAAGGTCGCCGGCCGGATCGTCGGCACGGTCGATCAGGTTCGCCTTCTCCAGCCAGTGCTTGGCGAGCTCGATCGATTCGGCTTGCGCGCGGCGATAGCCGCTGAAGCCGAGCAGGCCGAGGATCGTATAGCCCGAGGCCCGCATCAGCATGTTGTGCTGTGCCACCAGCAGGTTTTCCAAGACCGTCAGGCCGGAGAACATGCGGATGTTCTGGAAGGTACGGGCGACCTTGGCATCGCGGGTGATCTCGAAGTCCGGCATGCGTTCCAGGAGGAACTTCTTGCCCGACTGCTGCGTCATCGAGATCATGCCCATCGTCGGCTTGTAGAAGCCGGTGACGCAGTTGAAGACCGTCGTCTTGCCGGCGCCGTTCGGGCCGATGAGGGCGGTGATGTCGCCACGCCGTGCCTCGAAGGACAGGTCGTTGATCGCCATCAGGCCGCCGAAGCGCATCGACAGATGCTCGACTTTGAGGATTGGATCGTTGTTCATCGCGTTCGTCTCGAGGGCGGACATCAGCCGTGTCCCTCCTTGGTGAAGCTGCCGGACACGGACTTGCGCTCGTGCAGGAAGGCGGTCGGTTCGCGGCTGCCGACGAATCCGCGCGGCTTCCAGACCATGACCACGACCATGGCGAGGCCGAAGATCAGCATGCGGTAGAGTTCCGGCGTGAAGTCGGGGCCGAACACGGTCTTGAGGAACGTCATCTCGCGCAGGAGCTCCGTGCCGCCGACCATGACGGTCGCTGCGACCGCGATGCCGACCAGCGAGCCCATGCCGCCGAGAACGACGATCGCAAGGATGATGGCCGATTCCAGGAAGACGAAGGATTCCGGCGAGACGAAGCCCTGGCGCACCGCGAAGAAGGAGCCGGCGAAGCCGCCGAACATCGCCCCCGTCGCAAAGGCGGTCAGTTTCGTCGTGACGGTGTTGATGCCGAGCGAACGGCAGGCGATCTCGTCCTCGCGCAGCGCTTCCCAGGCCCGCCCGATCGGCATGCGACGCAGGCGGATCGTGACGTAGGCGGTCAGAAGCGCCAGCGCCAGGATCACGTAGAACAGGAAGATCTTGTAGTAGGCCGACGACATCGGCAGGTCGAACGCCTTGGCGAAATTGTTCGGCGCGCTGACATCAAACGACCAGATGCCGAACACCGAGGCCTTCGGAATGCCCGAGATGCCGAAGGTGCCCTTCGTCACTTCCGTCCAGTTGATCAGGACGAGGCGGATGATCTCACCGAAGGCGAGCGTCACGATCGCCAGGTAGTCGCCCTTCAGGCGCAGCACCGGGAAACCGAGGATCATGCCCCAGAAGGCGGCAAGGATGCCGGCGAGCGGCAGGAGGATCCAGAAGGAGAAGCCGAAGTGCTGGGACAGCAGCGCGTAGGAATAGGCGCCGACCGCATAGAAGGCGACGTATCCGAGGTCGAGCAGGCCGGCGAGGCCGACGACGATGTTCAGGCCCCAGGCCAGCATCACGTAGATCAGGATCTGGATGCCGAAGTTGTCGACCCATTTCAGCGAGCCCTGCACGCCGAAGAGCAAGACCGCGACCGGCGGCATCAGCACGAGCGCGGCGATCGCGATCTTGCTGAAGTTGCGGGCGATGAAGCTTTCCGGCGCCGCTTTTTCCACCTCGGCCGCCTTGGCGGCCTTGCGGGATGCGATCCACGGCTGGAGATAGAGCACGCCGAGGAAACGGCCGACGGCGGCGACTGCGACGAAGATCGCAAGCAGGCCCCAGCGCTGGTTGAGAACCAGTTCGTTGCGGATGTTCTGGGTGGTCTCCAGACCGACGAACAGGAAGAAGAGGCCGAAGGCGACGAGACCGGCGTAGAAGCCCTCGCGCAGAGCCCGCGCCGTCAGGTTCCCGGCGGCGCTCTCGGTGGAGTAGGTAGTCGTTGCCATTGAGTTATACCTTCTCGACTTCCGGACGTCCGAGGATGCCGGACGGCTTGAAGATCAGCACGATGGCGAGGATCGAGAACGTCGCGACGTCCTTGTAGTCGATCGTGAAATAGGCCGACCAGAGCGACTCGATCAGGCCGATCAGGAGCCCGCCGAGCACGGCGCCCGGCAGCGAGCCGATGCCGCCCAGAACGGCCGCGGTGAAGGCCTTGACGCCCGGCACGAAGCCGTCGGTGAAGACGATCACGCCATAGTACATCAGATACATCGTCCCGGCGACGGCGGCGAGCGCGGCACCCATGACGAAGGTGATCGAGATCGTGCGGTCGACGTCGATGCCGAGCAGTGCGGCCATCTTCCGGTCCTGCTCGGTGGCGCGCTGGGCGCGGCCGAGCGAGGTCCTGTTGACGATGTACCAGAACACCGCCAGCAGCGACACCGTCAGGATCATGATCAGCACCTGCTTCAGCGAGATCGAGATGCCGAAGACGTCGTAGACCGACGAGACGAGCGGCGGGATCGGCTTGTTGCGCGGACCCTGGGTGACCTGGATGAAGTTCGACAGCGTGATCGACATGCCGATCGCGGTGATCAGCGGCGCAAGCCGGAACGAACCGCGCAGCGGCCGGTAGGCGACCTTCTCGATCGTCCAGTTCCACAGCGACGCCGTGAGCATGGCCGCGGCCATCATCACGAGCAGCAGGATGACGACCGGCAGGCCGACGAAGACGCTGGTAAGGATGAGAAAGACGATCAGGGCTGCGAAGCCGCCGAGCATGAAAATGTCGCCGTGGGCGAAGTTGATCATGCCGATGATGCCGTAGACCATCGTATAACCGATTGCAATCAGCCCATAGATCGAGCCGAGAGTCAGCCCGTTGATGAGCTGCTGGACAAAATATTCCATTACCTATCCCCTGGATGCAATCCTGACGGCTGCATCTCTTGTTATTGAGCCCCCTAGGCAAGCTCATGAATAAGGGGATTCCATACTGCTTTCCATCCAAAAGGAAAGCGCAAAATGCCCGACCCCAGCAATTCGACGGGTTTTTGGTGAGTTTGACGATAAAACGTGCAGGAAAACTAAAAAAACAGCTGTTCATATGGGAAAAAACCCATCAGCACCGCGGAATCCACGGTTCCGCAGCTTCACCGACGTCCCCAGTCCCGCGCCGTTTCAACCTTGAAACTGGCGTTTGTCAGCCCCGCATCCGGACGCCATCGGGGTCATGGAGCGGCTGCCGCTGCAGTCTTGCCGGAAGCAGCGCGCCCAGGAGCTCGACCGACCAGCCCTCCTCCACCTCGGCGATCTCCTTCGGAACGTAGCCGATCGCGACCGACACCCCCGACGCATGCGCATAGCCGCCGGAGGTGACCCAGCCGCGGACCGCGCCGTCCAGATAGATCGGCTCGTCGCCGATCACGTCTGCGTCGTCCGCCTGGAGGATGAAGGTCCTGAGCCTGAGGCTGCCACCTTCCGCCTTCTCTTGCAATGCCGCAGCCTTGCCGATGAAGTCGGCGTCCTTTTTCGTGGCGACGAAGCGGTCGAGCCCGGCCTCGACCGGCCCGTAGAGCGGCCGGTATTCGCGCGCCCAGCTTCCGTAGGACTTTTCGAGGCGAAGCGCATTCAGCGCCCGCAGGCCGAACAGCCGGATGCCGAGGTCCGCCCCCTCCTGCATCAGAAGGTCGAAGAGGTAGCGCTGGCACTCCGGCTTCATCCAGATCTCGTAGCCGAGGTCACCGGTGTAGCTGACGCGGCCGACGATGGCCGGCGCCATGCCGAGGTCCATCCGGCGGATGCTCATGAACGGGAACGCCGCATCCGACAGGTCGAGATGGGTGAGCTTCTGCATCAGCGCCCGCGCATTCGGGCCGGCGATCGCAAGGCCGACCAGCGACAGCCCGAGCGCTTCGAGCACCACCGAGCCGTCCTTCGGCAAGTGCCGCTCGAACCAGCGCATGTGATAGCCTTCGGCAATCCCCGAGCCGACCAGCAGGAAATCGTCCTCGCCGAGCTTGCCGAGCGTGAAGTCGCCGATCAGCTTGCCGTCTTCCTTCAGCATCGGGGCGAGCGTCATGCGCCCGGTTTCCGGCATCCGTGGCGTCAGCATCCGGTCGAGCCAGGCCGCCGCCCCCTTGCCCCTGACCGCATATTTGGCAAAGCCGGAGGTCTCCATCAGGCCGACGCTCTCCCGCACCGCCCTTGCCTCCGCGCCGACGGTGTCGAAATCGGTGGACCGCCGCCACGAGAAATGGTCCTCGGCACCTTCCGGCGCATACCAGAGCGGCTGCTCCAGCCCGTAGGAAGCGCCGAACACCGCACCCGCCTCCTTCAGCCGGTCGTAGATCGGCGTCGTCAGCAGCGGCCGGGCCGCCGGCAGCTCCTCGTTCGGATAGCGGATGGAGAAGCGGCGCGAATAGTTCTCGCGGACCTTGGCGTTGGTATAGGACAGCGTCGCATAGTCGCCGTAGCGGGACACGTCCATGGCGAAGACGTCGAAGCCCGGATCGCCGTGGATCATCCAGTTGGCAAGCGCCAGCCCGACGCCGCCGCCCTGGCTGAAGCCGGCCATGACCGCACAGGCCGACCAGAAGTTCGTCATGCCGCGGACCGGGCCGACGAGCGGGTTTCCGTCCGGGGAGAAGGTGAAGGGCCCGTTGATGATCTTGCGGATCCCGGTCCGGTTGAAGGCGGGGAAATGGCGGAAGCCGACCTCCAGCTCGGGCGTGATCCGCTCCAGGTCTTCCGCCAGCAGCTCATGGCCGAAATCCCAGGGCGTGGAGAGCGGCGACCACGGCCGGCACGCCTTCTCGTAGGTGCCCATCAGCATGCCGTTGCGCTCCTGGCGGATATAGATCTCGCCGTCGAAATCGACGCAGTGCATCAGTTCCCGGCCCTGCGTGCGGTTGAACTCGATGACCTCCGGCATGTCCTCGGTGATGAGATACATGTGCTCCATGGCGAGCACCGGCAGTTCCAGCCCGACCATGCGGCCGATCTCGCGCGCCCACAGCCCGCCGCAGTTGACGACGTGCTCGGCTGCGATCTCGCCCTTGTCGGTGATCACCCGCCAGGTACCGTCGGCAAGCTGCACCAGGTCCTCCACCTTGGTGTGGAGATAGATCTCCGCGCCGTTCTTCTTCGCAGACTTGGCATAGGCATGCGTGGTGCCGTAGGGGTCGAGGTGACCTTCGACGGGGTCGTAGACCGCGCCGACGAACTGGTCGGGATCGAGCAGCGGCATCAGCGCGTGCGCCTCCTTCGGCGTCAGGAGCTCCGCCTCGAGGCCCATGTAGCGCCCCTTCGCCAGGATCGACTTCATCCAGTCGAACCGGTCCTTGGTGGCGGCAAGCATCATGCCGGAGGTCATGTGCAGGCCGATGTCCTGGCCGGAATAGGCCTCGATCTCCTTGTAGAGCTCGACGGTGTATTTCTGCAGCTTGGCGACGTTGGGATCGCCGTTGATCGTATGCATGCCGCCGGCGGCGTGCCAGGTCGACCCGGAGGTGAGCTCGGAGCGCTCGAGCAGCACGACGTCGCTCCAGCCGAACTTCGTCAGGTGGTAGAGGACCGAGCACCCGACGACACCGCCACCGATGACGACGACCCTGGCATGGCTTTTCATGGACGGCTCTCCTGTGGGCTTGGCGGCCGCCCGGTGTCCGCGGCCGCGAACGAAGGTGGCACGCCGGCCGCAACGTCAGGCTGCAGCCGAACGAGGCGATGGTAGTGGCAAAGCAGGGCGCGTCAAAGCCACCCGTGCGAACAGCGCTGGCCGATTTCCGCCATCCCGCGGCCTGCCCGCGCCGCGCCGCCGCCATGCGATTGCCGCTTTTGCGTTGCTTTGGAAACACACGCCGCCCGTGCTTTTCCCACAATGGTGTGTGAATTCCGCCGCAAGCATTGCGGCCCGGGCATAAAGACGGGTACATGGGCGAAAAAAGTAACGATCAACCGGCCAGGCACATTCGGCGGGAAACAGCCGACGTCGCGGCCATTGCCGTCGGGCTCCGGGGACGGCAATCGGAAAGCGGAACATGTCGCTGACACATCTTCAACGCCTCGAGGCCGAGGCCATCCACATCTTTCGCGAGGTCGCGGCAACGGCATCCCGTCCGGTGATGCTCTATTCGATCGGCAAGGATTCGTCGGTCATGCTGCATCTGGCCCGCAAGGCCTTCTATCCGGCCAAGCCCCCCTTCCCGCTGCTTCACGTCGACACGACCTGGAAGTTCCGCGAGATGATCGCCTTCCGCGACCAGACCGTCGCCGATCTCGGGCTGGAGCTGATCGTCCACGTCAATCTCGACGGGCTGGAGCAGAACATCGGCCCCTTCACCCACGGCTCCAGCATCCACACGCACGTGATGAAGACGCTGGGGCTCCGGCAGGCGCTCGACAAGTACGGCTTCGACGCGGCCTTCGGCGGTGCCCGGCGCGACGAGGAGAAGTCGCGCGCCAAGGAGCGCATCTTCTCCTTCCGCAACGCCCAGCATGCCTGGGATCCGAAGAACCAGCGCCCCGAGATGTGGAAGACCTACAATACGCGCGTCGCTCCCGGCGAATCGATCCGCATCTTCCCGCTGTCCAACTGGACCGAGCTGGACATCTGGCAGTACATCCTGAAGGAAGAGATCCCGATCGTGCCGCTCTACTTCGCCGACCGGCGCCCGATCGTCGAGCGCGACGGCATGATGATCATGGTGGACGACGAGCGCATGCCGCTTGCGGAGGGCGAGAAGGCCGAGAACCGCCTGGTGCGCTTCCGCACGCTCGGCTGCTATCCGCTGACCGGCGCGATCGATTCGAGCGCCACCACCGTGTCCGACATCGTCCGCGAGATGCTGACGGCGCGAACCTCCGAACGGCAGGGACGCCTGATCGACAAGGACGAGGCCGGCTCGATGGAGAAGAAGAAGCGGGAGGGTTATTTCTGATGACGGCACTTGCCTCTTCCGTCGCACCGGACACGTTGCAGGACTATCTTGCGGAGCAGGAAGCCAAGCCGTTGCTGCGCTTCATCACCTGCGGATCGGTGGACGACGGCAAGTCCACGCTGATCGGCCGGCTGCTGTACGACACCAAGCTGATCTTCGACGACCAGCTGGCGACGCTCGAGCGCGACAGCGCCCGCCACGGCACGGCCGGCGAGGAGATCGACTTCGCCCTTCTTCTGGACGGGCTCGAGGCCGAGCGCGAACAGGGCATCACCATCGACGTCGCCTACCGCTATTTCGCCACCGCCGAGCGCCGCTTCATCGTCGCCGACTCCCCCGGCCACGAGGAGTATACCCGCAACATGGCGACCGGCGCCTCCACCGCCGATCTCGCCGTCGTGCTGGTCGACGCCCGGCAGGGCATCCTGCGGCAAACGCGCCGCCATGCCTACATCGCCTCGCTGCTCGGCATCCGCCACATCGTGCTGGCGGTCAACAAGATCGACCTCGTCGGCTACGACGAGGCCGTATTCGCCGACATCGCCGGGGAGTTCCGCAGGTTCGCGGGCGACCTGGGCTTTGCCACCATCACCCCGATCCCGATGTCGGCGCGCCACGGCGACAACGTCACGACGAATTCGGCGCGCATGCCGTGGTACGCGGGACCGACGCTGCTCGGCCACCTGGAAACCGTCCAGCTCGCCGGAGAGGATCTGGGCCGACCGTTCCGCATGCCGGTGCAGCTCGTGACCCGCCCCGATCAGGATTTCCGCGGCTTCGCCGGGCAGATCGCATCCGGACGCATCGCCGTCGGCGACAGCATCGTCGTCGCCAAATCCGGCCGGACGTCGGTGGTCAAGGCGCTCGTCACCGCCGATGGCGACCTGTCGTCGGCATCCGAGGGCCAGGCCGTCACGATCGTGCTGAGCGACGAGATCGACATCTCCCGCGGCGACATGCTGGCGACCCCGAACGACCGCCCGCAACTGGCCGACCAGTTCATGGCGCATCTCGTCTGGTTCTCCACCGAGCCGATGATGCCGGGACGCAGCTACATCCTGCGCACCGAGACCGACAGCATCAGCGCCACCGTCACCGGGCTCAAGTACCAGGTCGACATCAACACCTTCTCGCACGAGGCGGCCAAGTCGCTGCACATGAACGAGATCGGCGTCTGCAACATCGCCACCCAGGCCCCGATCGCCTTCGACAGCTACAAGGACAACCGCACGACCGGCAACTTCGTGCTGATCGACCGCCTCACCAACGCCACCGTCGGCGCCGGCATGATCGACCATCCGCTGCGCCGCGCCACGAACGTCCAGTGGCAGGCGCTCGACATCGACCAAAACGCCCGCGCCGCGCTGAAGCACCAGAAGCCCGCGGTCCTGTGGCTGACCGGCTATTCCGGCGCCGGCAAGTCCACGATCGCCAACATGCTCGAAAAGCTGCTGCATGCGAGCGGTCGCCATACCTACGTGCTCGACGGCGACAACGTGCGCCATGGGCTGAACCGCGATCTCGGCTTCACGCCGGAGGATCGGGTGGAGAACATCCGCCGCATCGCCGAGGTCGCCCGCCTGATGACGCAAGCCGGGCTGATCGTGATCGTGTCGGCCATCTCGCCGTTCCGTTCGGAGCGCCGCATGGCCCGCGATCTCTTCAGCGACGGCGAATTCATCGAGGTGTTCGTCGACACGCCGCTGGAAGAATGCGCCAAGCGCGATCCGAAAGGCCTCTACAAGAAGGCGATGGCCGGCGAGCTGCAGAACTTCACCGGGATCAGCTCGCCCTACGAGCAGCCCGAGGCGCCGGAAATCCATTTGAAGACGGCGGGGCATGACCCGGGCGAACTGGCGGCGCAGATCGAGCAGTATCTCGCCGGGCGCTGATGCCGTTCTGCCTGCGACCTCGTTCGCCCCGACACCCGTGAACCTGTCGCTCCGGTCCGCTTGCGGTCCGGGTCGACCTTCGCACAGAGACCAGATCAGGACCTTTTCGATGGCACTTCCGGACAATCTCGCCGAGACACTGGCAAGGGCGGCACTCGATGCCGGCCGGGAAATCCTTGCCGTCTACAGGGATGGCCCGACGGTATCGGTGAAGAGCGACTGCACCCCGGTGACCGAGGCCGACGAGCGCGCCGAAGCCGTCATCCTCGCCCGCCTCGCGGATGCCTTTCCGGATATTCCGGTGGTCGCCGAGGAGGCGGTGGCGGCCGGCAAGGTGCCCGCTATCGAGGGTCGCAGCTTCTTCCTGGTCGACCCGCTCGACGGCACCCGCGAATTCATCTCGCGCCGCGACGAATTCACCGTCAATATCGCGCTGATCGAAGCCGGCGTGCCGGTCGCCGGCATCGTCTACGCGCCGGCGCTGAAGCGCGCCTATTGGGGCGCCGACGGCGTTGCCGAGAAATTCGACGTCTCCGACGATTTCACGGTGGTCGATCGCCGGCCGATCCGCTGCCGCGCCAAGGGCGAGCGGCTGACCGCGGTGGTCAGCCGCAGCCATGGGGATCCGGAGACGGACGCCTTCCTCGACCGCACCGGCATCAGCGACCACACGACGGTCGGCTCGTCGCTGAAGTTCTGCCTGTTGGCGGAGGGCCTCGCCGACGTCTATCCGCGATTCGGCCGGACGATGGAGTGGGATACCGCCGCGGGCGATGCAGTCCTGCGCGCGGCCGGCGGCCGCGTGACCCGCGCCGACGGATCGCCTTTCCTCTATGGCAAGACCAACCAGCAGACCGACACCGATTTTGCCAATCCGGCCTTCATCGGCTGGGCTTCGGCCGCCTGATTTCGACATGAAGTAAGGATTCGTTAGCCAACGGGCGTCATAAAATCACCGGATTGACCCTGCAAAGGAAGCTGGAAGGCATTTCGAACCGGCTCCGGAGCGAACGCGCAAGGCAGAGCCTGAACCTCCCCGCCTCGGACAATACCGGGCGCTCATCTTGTAACACGGCTGCAGATCGAATAAACTGCCGCTTCCTCAGGCAGTTAGTAAATATTTGCAAGTCAGAGACGAGAGTATTGACGTGAAGAAAGATACTGCGCCCGCGGCGCCGGAACTGGAAGCAGAGACCCGAGAACAGCCGCAGGCCAGCAATCTTCTGGATATGGCAAAGGCTCGAATCGTGCGGCGTGCGGAGCGGCAGAAACGCCGCCTGATCCGCGAGGCTTCGATCGGCGCGAGCGCAAGGACCAAGAGCGATCCGTTCGACGATGACGACGAGGATCTCGCGCCCGCCAAGACCGATCGCGACAAGAAGTTCTCCACCAAGTCGATCTTCGAGATGCCGGTGCTGCCCAAGAAGCAGCGCAAGCTCAACTGGACCACCATTTCTTTCGCCCTGGCGGTGATCCTGCCGACGATCGTGACCGGGCTGTACTTCGCCTTCGCCGCCAGCCCGCAATACGAGGTGGAAACGCAGTTCGCAGTCCGCGGCTCGAGCCAGGGTTCGCTGAATGCGCTGGGCCTCGGCAGCCTGATGGGCACGACGGCGGAAGCAGGCGATTCCTACATCGTCGCCGACTACATCCATTCGCAGCAGGTCCTGCAGGACATCAAGGACCAGGCGGGGCTGGACGTGCGCAGTCTCTACGCGCACGACTTCATCGACTTCGTCTACAAGACGGACGCCGTTGCGCCGCTGGACGAGTTCGTCGGCTACTGGCGCGACATGGTCAATGTGAGCTTCAACTCGACGACCGGCAACGTCACCTTGCAGGTCTATGCGTTCAAGCCCGAGGACGCCAAGAAGATCACCGACGCGATCCTCCTCGTCTCGGAAAACCTCGTGAACCGGCTGTCCGAGGAATCGCGCATCCAGTACACCGAGGTCGTCAACAGGCAGGTCGAGCGCGCCGAGCAACGCCTCGCCGCCGTTCGCCGGCAGCTGTCGGACCTGCGCCAGACGCAGCAGGCGCTCGATCCGAAGGCGATCGCCTCGATGGAATCGTCGATCATCGGCTCGATCGAGCAGGAACTCGCCTCGGTGCGGACCCGCTACAAGGCCCTGGTCACGGCCGCGAGCAGGGAGGCCCCGTCCGCCAAGGTCATGGAGCGGCGAATTGTCGCACTCGAGGCCCAGCTGGCCGAACAGAAGGCCCGCGTCGGAACCGGCTCGGTCCAGAAGACCGGCCGCAATCCGGATGCCGACAGCGGCACGCTCTCCGAGGTGATGGATACCTTCACCCAGCTTTCGCTGGAGGAGGAGTTTGCGGTCAAGGCCTACACGACCTCGCTGGCCGGTCTGGAGACCGCGATGGTCGAGGCGCAGAAGCAGGAGCGCTTCTTCGCCACCTATGTCCCGCCGCGGACACCGGAAATCGCCATCTATCCGAGGCGCATCCTGAACACGCTGCTGGGCTTCCTCGCCTTCTCCGCGGCGTGGCTGATCGGCTTCTTCGTCTACAAATCGATCAAGGATCACGCGATTTGATCCGCGGCCAGAGCGGCGCATAGGGGCGCACCGCCAATGTTTCTGACGGAAAAAGGCTTTCGCTACGCGCTGTCGGAGAACGTGCGGGTCATCGGCGCGCTCGTCATCCGAAGCGGTGTCACGCGTTTCGGGGAAAGCCGGATCGGCTATCTCTGGACGCTGGCCGAGCCGTCGATCTATGTCTGCATGTTCCTGATCATGCATACCTTCGTGCGGACCTCGCTGCCGTTCGGCGACAGTGCCATGCTGTTCTTCCTGACGGGCGTCATCGGTTTCCGCATGACGAACCTGATCGCCCGCAAGGCCGCCAACGGGCTGTCCCACAACGGGCCGATGCTGGGCTATCCTCTGGTGAAGCCGCTGGACACGATCGTCGCCGCGTTCCTGCTGGAGACGATCATCTGGATGATCATCTGCTCGCTCTTCCTGTTCTTCATGTTTGCCGTGCTGGACCGCCACATCATCGTCTATCCGCTGGAATTCGCGGGCGCGCTCCTGGCGATCTGCTATTTCGCCTTCTCCTTTGCCGTCTTCAACGCGACATTCGGAGCGCTGGTGCCGATATGGTCCAAGGTCCTGGGCTTCAGCAACATGATCCTCATGCTGTCTTCGGGCGTGCTGTTCGTGCCCTCGACCCTGCCCCCGACCGCGCTGGCGATCGTCTGGTGGAACCCGTTCCTGCACTGTGTTGAATGGTTCCGCTCGGCGACCTATCTCGACTATGTCACGGTGCTGAGCAAGACCTACCTGCTGTCCGCCGCGACGTGCTTTCTCGTGACGGGCCTTGCCCTCGAGCGTATCTACCGAAACAGGATCATAAGCAGCGAATGATCGTTTTCGACAACGTCAGCAAGGTTTTCAAGAACCCGCGCGGTGGCGGCAAGAAAGTCGTCCTGGAGAACTTTACGGCGACGTTCCGCCCCGGCCTGAACATCGGCATTCTCGGCCGCAACGGCGCGGGCAAGTCGACCTTGATGAACCTCATCTCCGGGATCGACACGCCGACCGGCGGCCGCATCTATCGGGAAGGCAAGATCTCCTGGCCCCTCGGCTTCAAGGGCGGTGTCCATGCCCGCCTCACGGGCACGCAGAACACCCGCTTCATCGCCGACATCTACGGCAAGGATCGCGAGGAAGTGCTGGAGTTCGTCAAGGACTTCTCCGAACTCGGTTCCTATCTCGACATGCCGGTGCGGACATACTCCGCCGGCATGCGGGCCCGCCTCGCCTTCGGCATCTGCATGGCGATCGACTTCGAATACTATCTGATCGACGAGGTCATCGCAGTCGGTGACACCACCTTCAAGAAGAAGAGCAAGAAGGTGTTCGACGAACGGCGCGAGCATGCGACCTTGCTTCTCGTGTCCCACTCCTCGTCCCTGCTGCGCGCCTTCTGTCACATCGGCGGCGTCATGAAGGACGGCAAGATCACCTTCTACGACGACATCGAAGATGCGATCGCCGTCCACGAGGACAATCTCGCCCGGGGAAAATAGGCTCCGGACCGGGGATGTCCGAGAGCGGCGTGACCGGATTCATGCTCCACAGAGAATAGGTCTTGATGTCCGCGGACGATGATCGTCGTCCGGGGTGAATGCCCCTGCGGATCAAGCCGTTGGATGCCGTCCGCCCTGGCCTGTCCTGCCCCGGGCGGCATGACCCGCTGCCCAGCCCGGCGCAAGATCTCTCCCGCGCCGGCATCCTCGCCTGCCCCCTGCAGGCTACGCTCGCTGTCATGCAAGAGCGAAGGCGGCCGCGGTCCGCCGGCCGTAGCACAGGGCGAGACAGGAGAGAGACATGCAGGAACAGACGGCGCGGCTTGGCATCCCCTACATCTTGCCGTCGCAGGCACAGAAGCACGTGCCCCACAACGAAGGGCTGGACGCGCTGGACATGATGGTCCAGCTGGTGCTGCAGGAGGTCGCCGACGCCCCGCCGCCGGCACCGGCGGACGGCGCCTGCTATGGCGTGGCATCGGCGCCGACGGGCGCCTGGGCCGGGATGACCGGCCGGGTCGCCCAATGGCGCGACGGCGGCTGGCATTTCCTGCAGCCGAAGGCGGGCTGGATCGCATGGTGCATCCTCGACCAGCGTCTGCGCGTGCACGACGGCGCCGGCTGGCAACCTTTCACCCACGTCGGCGAGCTGCCGACCCTCGGCATCAATGCTGCAGCCGACGAGACGAACCGGCTTTCGCTGTCGGCTGCCGCGAGCCTCTTCTCGCATGAGGGCAGCGATCACAGGCTGAAGATCAACAAGGCCGGCCCGGGCGACACGGCGAGCCTCATCTTTCAGAGCGGCTGGACGGGGCTGGCAGAGATGGGCCTTGCGGGCAGCGACAGCTTCGCCATCAAGGTCTCGGACGGTGCGGGCGACTGGCGGACGGCGCTCAGCATCGAGCCTTCGGGCCATGTGGCGACGCCCCACCGGCCGGCAGCGCGCGCCTGGCTGACCAGTCCCTCAACGGCCCCCTCGCCCGGCACCCTGATCGGCTTCACCGACACCGCGGTAGAAACCGGCGGCTTCGCGCTCGGGGCTCCCGTGCCGGGCGGCGTCGGCAACAGTCTCGTCGCCCCCGTCCCGGCCCTCTACCTGATGTGCCTTTCGGCCGTCCCCACGGCGACGGGCCCGCTCCAGGTCCAGGTCATGCTCAACGGTACCACGCCCGTACTCGGCACCGGCCTTCAGTCGGGCACGCCGATCGGACGCAAGATCTGTGTATGCGGGATCGTCTCGCTGGCACAGGGCGAATGGGTCGCGCTTCAACACCTGGGGTCTGCCGCCCCGGAATTCGGCTTCGACAAAACGGAGCTTTCGATTGTCGCGCTGACCTAGCGTAGAGCCGGGACCGCGGGTCCTGAAGCCTCAGCCTTGCGCGGCATCCGGCAGCTTGCCGCCGAAGTGCGCGGTCACCACCTCGCTCTGCCGGCTCTGGCCCGCGGTATGCGCCCTCTCGGCAACCGCCGCCACCAGCCTGTCGCGCAAGGCGTGGATCGCCACCTCGATGCCCTCATAGGCATAGAAGTCGCCCGGCTGCAGACATTGCTCGTGCAGCCACGAAAGGTAGCGCGTACGCATCTCGCCGGGCGCGACCTTGTTCCAGGTCCAGAAGCCGTCGAGATCGATGCCCTTGTTCACGCAGAAGGCGAGGTCGGAGTGCCGGTAGATCGCCTGCCCCATCACCGCGAGCGGAATGCCGTGATGGATCGCAAACAGGCCCGACGTGCTGTTGATCGTGATCATCCCGGCCGCATGGCGCGTCAGCAGCCCGAGCGAGCCGCCGTCGATGATGTGGACCCGGTCGGCGACGTCGTTCAACTGGCTGACCTGCCGGATGAACTGGCGGTCGCGGCTGTGCCCCCGCTCCATCGGATGGATCTTGAACACCAGCTGGTGGCTCGCCGGCGCATTGCGCGCGAACGAAACGATCGACTTGAGGATGAGCTTCTGGTTGTTCCAGCTGCCGGCGGCCCGTCCGAGCTGGCTGTCGTCATGGACCTGCAGCGGGATCAGGTAGTACTTGTGATCGTAATACTCCAGCAACCGCTCCACGCACCGGTAGTTGGCGCTCAGATTGCGGAATTTCCGATAGTAGTTCTTGAACCAGTAGAAGGCCTCGGAGGCCAGCATGCGTTTCTGCTTGTGAAACAGCTTGCGTTCGCCGGCGGTGGAAAACAGGTTCCGCAGCGAGAAATAGAGGAACGCATAGGACGCCATCGCACCGAAGGACGAAGCATATGAAACGCCCTTGCGCCGGTCCGAATAGCGCCCCGTGTAATCGTCGGGCGGCAGCTTTCCGGCAATCGGCGAGCGCCAGTTGTTGCCGCCGAACTCGAGCGTGATGTTGCCGGGACGCAGGTACCCTTCCTCCAGGCAGATCACCGGAATGCCGAGTTTCTCGCAGCAGGCGATCGCCACCCTGTGGATTTCGCGCTCGCAGCCGAACAGGACGACGAAGTCGAAGCCGTGCGCGCTGAGCATCTCCGACAGCCAGAGATTCCAGGCCTCCGCGCTGCCGTTGAAGTTCAGCGTCTTCTCGCGCTTGGCAAACAGCCGGTCGCCGACATTGAAGCAGACGCGCCAGGCGTCGAAACCGCTCTCGTTCAAAAGCGTCTGCGCCTTGCGGAAGAACGGCCCGACCGGGCCTTGCAGAAGCAGCACCCGCGGAACGCTCTTGGAGGGGAACGGGTTCGAGGGACGGCGACGCAGATTGAGATAGACGAGGCGCGAAGAGCCGCGACCTGCCGGGCCCTGATCGCGCACGCCGCTCTTCTCCGTCCGATCTCTCGAATCGTGCTCGCTTGGCATGACGCTCCGGCTTTGCATAGGATATGTGCAATGGTTGCTTGGTCATTGCATAGAAGGCTAAATTTATCAACGGAAGCAAGGTCAATTATTCTTACTGCCCTGACATTTTTCGCCAGCAGGTCACAAGCTTCGGACAGTGGCCCGCCGAAGCGGCCGATCCTCAGCCCAGCCGCCGGTCCCGCAACCGGACGGCGATCCTGTTTGCGGCGCGCGCAACGCCCGCGATTGCGCGATCGGCGATCGAGGCGGTGGCGACCCTGCCGTCGGCGATTTCCCGGATCAGGTCCTCCGGCCGGCAGGGCATGCCGCTCAGCGGGTGGACATAGAAGGGATAGAGCAGGAGCGTCGCCGCCACCAGCATGTCGCGGTCGATCCGCCGGGTCCGGCGGACGATCGGATGCCGGTCGTCCGTCAATCCCCAGCCTGCATAGAACGGCATGCCGTGGACGCCGACGGGCTTGGCGCGGATCAGCGCCTCGAAACCGGCGAGCGAGGTCATCGTCTCGATCCGGTCGGCCCAGCCGATCCAGTGCATGATGTCGCCGTCCCTGACGATCCGGTCCGCCGCGTCCGGCTCGCGCCCGCCGGAGCGCATGCCCGACACGACGTCTGGATGCTCCTTGTAGGCGATGTAGGCTTCGGGGTAGAGGCGGCGAACGGCCGCGACGAGATCGGCATTCGACCGGACCACCGGCGAGCCGAACCGGATCGAGGCATCCTTTTCCACCTGCCCGGGAACGAGGATCTTCAGGCGCCCCGGCGCGACCGCAGGCAGGGCGGCGGCCGTACCGACATTGTACTTCGAGATGCCGCGCGAAAGCAGCAGGCTGCGCAGGTCCCGGGCGCGCGCCAGCAGTTCCGGTGCGAACTCGGCGGTCGCGATCAGCCTTTCCAGGCCGCTCGGCCGGCGCGCGTCGTAGTAGACCGTGTCGCCGTCAAGCGCGATGGACGAGGGCATCACCAGCGAGACGCCGAGCCCCTTGGAGCGGATGAAGCCATCCTCGATCCGGATGGCCGCGACACCCTCCGGCAGCGGCCGGTCCGAGCCCCATACGGCCACGCTGCCGCCGACCTCGCGGGCCCGGCGGGTGGCGACTTCGAGGCTGCGGGCGTGCAGGACCGGCCCTCCCGGCCCCTTCAGGAACGGCGCCAGCGCCCGCCGCTTCCACGGCGACATCCCGGCCGTCACGATCCGCTTCGGCAGGCGGGCCCGCTGGTCGCGCACGGCGATGGCCTGTTCGATCGCCCGCTCGATCGCGCAGTCGGACCGGTCGTGCAGATCGAGATAGCGCGAATAGCGGAGGTAGGCCGCGTCGAACACCTGCTCGACGGATGCCGCCTTGCGCGGCACCGGGACGGGTAGATGATCCTGCGTCAGGCCGCGTCCGGAGAAGAAGGCAACCCCGAAGCAATGGACCGGCTTGTCCGCCATCAGCGCCTCGAAGCCAAGCTGGCTGGAGACGGTGTAGACCGCATCGGCCTCTTCCAGCAGCGGCCACGGGTTCATCGGCGCCGGCACGACGATCTCGACCCCGAGCCGTTGCGCCGCCTGCCGCAACAGGCTCCTGTCGCCGGCCGCCGGATGCGTGCGCACCACGATCGCCTTGCCGGGATGATGGGCGACCGCGTGCTCCATCATGCGGGCAAAGGCGTCGTCCCCCGCGAGCGCCCCGGCGATCGAGGCATCGCCGGCGACCTGGTCGACCAGCAGCACATAGGGGCGGCCGGACGGCACCCCCGCCTCGCGCAGGCCGATCATCGGGCCGTTGTTGTACTTGGACAGCTGTGCCCGTCGAATCGATCCGATCAGATCACGGGCGCGATCGAGCGCTGCTGCGTCCGACGCCGGCTCGTCGAGGAGCCGCTGCAGCCGCGACGGCCCGCCCGCGTCGAAATAGATGCCCTCGTCGTCGACGACAAACGAATGGCTCGGCTCCCCCGCGCCCGGCGCATAGCCCTTGATGAAGCCGTCCTCGAGGATGAGGCAGGGCTTTCCGGAGCGGGCGGACAGGGCCTTGGCCTTCAGCCCGGACGGACGCCAGCCCCAGCCGACGAAGCCGTCGATGCCGCCGGCAGCCCGACCCAGCGGCCAGGAAACGATCTCCGCGCCGAGCAGGCGGGCGATGTCGGCCCGGATCCGCCAGAGGCCGGCGGACGTCACCGCGTAGGTCTTGCGCTTTCGGTCAGCCACGACGTTTCGATCCTGCTGGTCCGGCTTGAAAACCGCAAAGGGCGCCGGCCAGGCCGACGCCCCGTTCAGACTGTGAACTTATACCGCCTGGGCGCGATCAGAAAGTCCGGTTGGTGGTGCCCACCGCCGAGACCGTTCCGGTGATCATCTGGACGAACCGCGCGAAATCGGTGGCCGGATGGCGCGACAGGTAGATCACGTCGCGATTGCGGACCGGGAACGACTGGGCGACGATGTAGCTCTGCGGATTGCCGAGATCGAGGCGATAGATGATCGGGTAGCGACCCTGCCCGTCCGAGGTCATGCCCTTTGCCAGGAGATCGCGGAAGCGGTCGTCGCCGACGACGTTCCGATAGACGCTTTCGTTCTCGTAGCGGAAGATGAAGTAGCCCTTCGGATCGGCCGTCGTCATGTTGCCGCCGCCGGCGAGCGCTGCCGCCTCGATGAGGCTCAGGCTGCTGGCGTCGAACGGCACCTTGCCGGCTTTCTCCGTCTGCCCGAGCGCCGAGAAGGTCTGCGGGTCATAGGTCACGTAGATCCGGTCCTCGGGACGGACGATGATGTCCTCCTTCGGATTGTCGACGATGGTCTGCAGCAGCACGGTTCCGGAACGCCCGCCGCGCTTCAGCGTCACATAGGTGTCGTAGGGCGCCTTGGTGGCGCCGCCCGCCCGCGCCAGCACCTCGCTCAGGTGCTCCGCATTGAGGCCGAGCGGAATCATCGCCGCATCATGGACGTCGCCCTGGACGGACACGGCTCGCGATTCGTTGCCGGCGATCGACACCAGCACATCCGGCTCCACGGCCTTCGCCTTGAGCGCGTCGACGATCGTCGTGCGGGCGGTGTCGAGGGTCATCCCGGCAAAGCGTACCGAGCCGACATAGGGGATCTGGCCGCGGCCGTCCGGCTGCACGACGACGGGAATGGTGGTGGACTTGCGCTCGGTCGTGGAGAACAGGCCGTCCGGACCCGCCTCGAAGATCGTCACGTCCAGCTTGTCGCCGACGCCGATCACCGGCACGCCGCCGGCGCCGCCGAATCCGAACGTCCGCGCCAGGCTCGGCGTGCCGAGCGTGGTCACGCTATTGGCGACGCGCTGGTCGATTTCGACCACGTCGAAGGTCATCTTCGTCTGCGGGATCTTGTAGGAACTGCCGCCGGCAGCCCCCGATTCGATCACTTCACGCGTCAGCGGTCCGTCGCTCGGGACGATACAACCGGAAAGCGTCACCAACGCCGCGCCTGCCAAAAGGCGCACAAAAGACCGAGCAACCCAAGCCCCCGGGGTGCCGATACCTTCATACTTGCTCATCACACTGCAATTCCCTTCCGCCGCGCCCGGACGAGGCACGACGCAGAAACCGGACGGAGGTCCGCTTCATCAAATCCAACGATGGAAATAGTCAACGTCCCACCATGATCTGTCCCAGAGACCGTTCTTGGGGCCTCCGCGTCACCTTGGAGCAAATCCCTTGCACATTCGTTACGCCAAGAAAAGTCGATTTCTCGGCAGCCGGCTAAATCACGGCTTTTCCAGAAGGTTTTCCAAAGGAGTGAGGCAAAAAGATAACATTCTACCGATTGCCGATCCCCCGGGGGAGCGCCGCATTGCCGCCGGATGTGAGGAATCGCCGGCGCCGAATGGCAAGTTGACTCAGCTTCTCAGCCGCTTGCCCTGCGGATCGTGTAGGGGCGCAAGATGCGGCCTGCAGGCAAAGCGCTGGCCGCCGACGTCCAGTTCGTAACGCCCTGACAGGACATAGGCCCTGTCGACGCCGTCCGGATTGCGAACATAGCCGAGGCCGATCGAACCGCCGATCGTATGGCCGAAGCCGCCGCTCGTCAGCCAGCCGGCCCTCTTGCCGTCGCGGTAGATCGTCTCGCGGCCGAGCAGCAGGACGGCCGGGTCCTCCGGGACGAGGCAGACGAGCATCTTCTTCACCCCTTCCAGTCTCTGCCGCTCGATCGCGGCCCGGCCGCGGAAATCGGCGGCCCCGCCCCTTCTTACCGCAAAGCCGAGCCCGGCCTCGATCGGCGTGTGATCGGGGCCGACGTCGATGCCCCAGAACCGGTACCCCTTTTCCAGCCGGCACGTCTCCAGCGCCCGGTAGCCGGCGTTTGCGAGCCCGTCCGTCCGGCCGGCCGCCATCAGCGCGTCGTAGACCGCCGGCGCATCCGCCATCGGCAGATGCAGCTCCCAGCCGAGCTCGCCGCTGTAGCTGATCCTGATCGCGCGGACCGCACGGCCGGCGACCGTGATCGTCCGCACGGTGGAATAGGGAAAGGCCGCATTGGAGAGGTCGTCGTCGCAGACCTTCTGCAGGACGGCGCGCGAAGCGGGGCCCGTCAGCACCAGCACCGAGCAGCTCTCCGTCACGTCCTCCAGCGTCGCGTCGAGACCTTCCGGGATATTGCGGGCGATCCAGTCGAAATCGTGTGTGGCAAAACCCGTGCCGGTCACGATGTAGTACTCGTCCTCGGCGAGCCTGGCCGTCGTCAGGTCGCATTCGATGCCGCCATGGTCGTTGAGCATCTGGGTATAGACGACCGACCCCGGCGCCCCTGCCACATCGTTGGACGCGATCCAGGACAGCGCTCTTTCCGCATCCCTTCCCTTCAGCGAATACTTGGCAAAGGACGTCTGGTCGAAGACGGCGGCGGCCTCGCGCACGGCGCGATGCTCGCGGGCGACGGCGGAAAACCAGTTCGGCCTGCCATAGGTATAGACGTCGCGTGGCGTCTCGCCGGCCTGCAGATCGGCAAACCAGTTCGGCCGCTCCCAGCCGAGCTTCTCGCCGAAGCAGGCGCCCTGCGCCTTGAGCCGGTCGTAGAGCGGCGAGGTGCGGAACGGCCGGGCGCTGGAATGCTCTTCCGACGGCCAGGCCATCGTATAGTGCTTGCCGTAGGCCTCGACGGTGCGGCGCCGGATCCAGTCGGCATCGAAATGCGGCCGTCCGAAACGGCGGATATCGACCGGCCAGAGATCGAAGGGCGGCTCGCCCTTCGCCACCCATTCGGCGAGCGCCATGCCGGCGCCGCCGCCGGATGCGATGCCGAAGGCGTTGAAGCCGGCGCCGACGAAGAAATTGCGCAGGCCGGGCGCCTCGCCGAGAATGAAGTTTCCGTCGGGCGTGAAGCTCTCCGGTCCGTTCAGCAGCTGCTTCACGCCGGCCGTTTCCAGCGCCGGCACCCGTCCGAGCGCCAGTTCCATGATCTGTTCGAACCGATCGAGATCCGGATTGAGCAGGCTGAAATGGAAACCCTCCGGAATGCCGTCGACGGCCCAGGGAACGGGGTTCGGCTCGTAGCCGCCCATCACCAGACCGCCGACCTCCTCCTTGTAGTAGGTCAGCCGGTCCGGATCGCGCAGCGTCGGCAGGTTGGAGGGCACGCCGAAGGGTTCGGTGACGAGATACTGGTGCTCCATCGGCACCAGCGGCACGTTGACGCCGAAGCGCGCGGCAAAGGCGCGCGTCCATTGCCCCGCGCAGACGACGACCCGCTCGCATTCGATCCGCCCGCGCGTGGTGACCACCGCACGGATCCGCCCCTCGTCGATGTCGAGATCGGTGACCTCCACGTCCTCGAAGATCGACGCCCCCGCCATGGTGGCGCCGCGCGCCAGGGCCTGGGTGATATCCGAGGGGTTGGCCTGCCCGTCCGTCGGCAGGAAGGCGGCGCCGACCAGATCGTCGATCGTCATCAGCGGCCAGAGCTCCTGCGCCTCCTTCGGCGTCAGAAGCTGCATCTCCAGGCCGAAGGACCGCGCCGTCGTCGCCTGCCGCCGCACCTCCGCCCAGCGCTCCTCGTTGCAGGCAAGCCGCAGCCCGCCGTTCATCTTCCAGCCCGTCGCCAGCCCGGTCTCGGCCTCGAGCGTCCGGTAGAGTTCGACGGAATAGCCGAGCAACTGGGTGATGTTCGCGCTCGTGCGCAGCTGGCCCACCAGGCCCGCGGCGTGGAAGGTCGTGCCGGAGGTCAGCTTGTGGCGTTCCAGGAGCACGGTGTCCGTCCAGCCGAGCTTCGCCAGATGATAGGCTGTCGAACAGCCCACGATACCGCCGCCAATGACGACGGCCCGTGCCCTCCTCGGCAGTTCCTTCATCGCCTCCCGCCCCCCGTCATTCGGCATTCCTGAAAAACGCGTACGCCCGCAAGAACCGGGCCAGGTTGTCCGCCGTATAGGCGGCATAGTCGAAGTCGATGGTGGAGTGCAGTTCGGACACCATGCTCCACAGCGTCTCGCGCAGCAGCGATGCGCACTTCATCGCCTGGTAGCGCTGCCAGAGATCGTCGCCGAGCGGCTGCTCGAAGTAGGTCTCCAGCAGCCATTTCTCCTGCGCTTCGGTCAGTTCGTTGTTGGAGGCGAGCCCGCCGAGATCGAACAGCGGCGTGTTGTAGCCGGCATAGTCCCAGTCGATCAGCCACAGCCTCTCGCCGTCATCGAGGAAGTTCGCCGCCAGCAGGTCGTTGTGCCCGAAGACGATGTCGTAGGGCCCGGCCCTGGCCTCCAGCGCTCGCGACATGGCCAGCAGTTCCTCGAGCCGGGCGCGATGCGGGCTTCCGGCCGCGGCAAGGGTGGCGGCATAGTCTTCGATGATATGGAATGCCCAGAAGATCATCGCCGGGCCACGATAGTACCGCCCGGTCTCGCGGTGGCTCTGCCTCACAAGCCGGACGATCCGCTCGAGGTAGGCGCCGGACCGGATGTCCTGCGGGCCGAGTGTCCTGCCGGCGATATAGTCGAGCACGAGCACGCCGGGCTGGTGATGGATGACCGCGGGAGAAATCCCCGCCGCATGCGCCGCCCGGCTGGCCGACACTTCGTTCTGCCGGCTGATCTGATGCACCGGAATGTCGTCCCCGAGCCGGACGACATAGGTCCGGCCGCCGTCGACGACCTTGTAGTTCCTGTTGGTGATGCCGCCTTCGAGAACGGCAATTTCGGGCTGCCCGTTCCAGAGAGGCAGCGACCGGATCGTCTCCTGCGCGGCTGGGTCCATCTGCCATCGTTCCCCGGCGGCCGTTCGGTACGCCTGTTTTTTCCGCAGAAGTTCCCGCACTCACGGAAAACTGTCAAGAAATTTCCACAAAAACGAACATCGTCATGGCTTTTTGTCGCAAAATATGATCCATCATAACCAATGTTGCGTGGTTTCTTTCGGCTTTCTGACCGAATGCCCGAGGCCTCGCGAATTTCTCGCTGAAGGCGCGCAGGGTCCGGGGAGGCACGGTCCTCCGCGGATGCCGGGACAAGGAAAAGCATGGACACGACGACCGCGACTCCGACCCTTTCCAATCATCGCGAGCGCGAGATCCTCGACGAATTGCGCCTTGCCGGCGGCTCCAGCCGCATCCAGTTCCTGGCCGACCGCCTCGGCGTGTCCGAGGAGACCATCCGCCGCAACATCCGCACGCTCGAGGCAAACGGCCTGGTGACCAAGGTGCACGGCGGCGTCCACATCGCCGACAGCGTCACCGAGCAGCCGCTGCACTTCCGCATGAACGTGAACCCGGAGCCCAAGCGGCTGATCGCGGCGAAGGTGGCGACGATCGTCAAGAACGGCGACAGCCTGTTTCTCGACATCGGCTCGACGACCGCCTTCATCGCCGTCGCCCTGCAGAAGCACCACGATCTCTTCATCGTGACCAATTCGCTGTCGGTCGCCCATACGCTGGCCACCCGCAACAACAACCGGGTCTATTTCGCCGGCGGCGAGCTGCGCGCCCACGATGCCGGGACGTTCGGGATCGAGGCGCTGAGCTATATCGAGCGCTTCAACCTGCAGCATGCCATCCTGTCGGTCACCGCCATCAATGCCCGGTCCGGCTTCATGCTCCAGGACATGCAGGAGGCGGACATCTCGCGCATCGCCGCGCGGCAGGCGCAGAACCGGATCATCGTCGCCGATGCGCAGAAGTTCGGCCGCTCGGCCCCGATCACCGTCGCCCCGCCCGACACCTACGACATGCTGGTGACCGACGCCGAGCCGCCGTCCGACATCCGCCGCATGCTCGACCAGAACAACGTCAGGCTGGTCCTGGCGGGCGGCCGCGACGACTGACCCCGCCGGGCCGGCCTAACGGCGGCCCATGAGCGTACCGCAGAAACAAAAATGCCGTCGTCAGGGCGGGAGCCTTGCTGGCTCTCTCTGCGCTGAGCGACGGCATTTCCGGAGCAGTCTTCTTGGACGCTTCTCTTCGGCGGTCCCCTCTGGACCTGCGGATAGGGAAAGCAGGAATCGTGCCAAAGCCGATCGGGCCGCATCCGGGCACGCAAACGGGACCCGCCCGCCCAGATTGCAGAACGCCGCGCCTAATTTCACGGCACAGCTGCACACCCTGTCTTTTTGCGATGCACAAAAACAGCGCATGGCAACGATCGGTTCACCAATGCCGCGCGCTTTCCCGGGCCGGCGCCGTTCACCGACGCTGAACGGAGCGTTCTCCGAATATCGCCTTCAAGTAAACACTCGCCGGGGCGATATTGCTCTCACCGCCGCTCTTGGAAAGAGCAGCCTCCCCTGTGGCAGGAGCACCCCCATGACCATGCAGTTGACCGGCATCCATCACCTGACGGCGATCACCGCGAACGCGCCCGAGAACCTGCGCTTCTACACGCAGACGCTCGGCCTGCGGCTGGTGAAGAAGACCGTCAACCAGGACGATACCAGCGCCTACCATCTCTTCTATGCCGACGGGATCGCCTCGCCCGGCACCGACCTGACCTTCTTCGACTGGCCGGTCGGGCGTGAACGTCGCGGCACCCACAGCATCAGCCGCACCGGCCTGCGCGTCGCCAGCGCCGACAGCCTGCGCTGGTGGAAGACGCGCTTCGACGAGGCGAAGGTGAAGGCCGGCGAGATCCGGGAGATCGCGCACCGCCAGACGCTCGACTTCGAGGACCACGAAGGCCAGCGCTTCCGCCTCACCGTCGATGATGGCGGCGCCCCCGCCCATCCCTGGGACAGGAGTCCGGTACCGGCCGAGCACCAGATCAAGGGCCTCGGCCCGATCACGATCAGCGTGCCGTCCCTGCGCAACACCGAGACCATGCTGGTGCAGGTGATGAACATGAAGGAGACCTCGACCTATGCCTCGCCCGACGGCACCGGCGATGTCCATGTCTTCTCCATGGGCGAAGGCGGACCGGCGGCCGAACTGCATGTCGCCGTCGAGCCCGACCTGCCGGCGGCGCACCAGGGCGCGGGCGCCGTCCACCACGTCGCCTTCCGCGTCCCCGACGTCGAGGCCCTGCATGCCTGGACCGAGCGGGTGCATGGTTTCCGCGTGCCCTCCAGCGGCGAGGTCGAGCGCTACTACTTCCGCTCGCTCTATTTCCGCGAGCCGAACGGCGTGCTGTTCGAGCTCGCAACCGACGGCCCCGGTTTCGCCGTCGACGAGCCGCTGGAAACCCTCGGCGAGAGCCTGTCGCTGCCGCCCTTCCTCGAACCGCGCCGCGAACAGATCGAGGCGCGCCTGAAGCCACTCGTCGTCGCCTGACCCGGCGCAGCGCGATCGCCGCCAGCCGATGCGGGAAAACCCCGGCAGGAACATTGCCTTCCTGCCGGGGTTTTCGTTTGATCACCGGGAATGAGGCGCGAGCTCCTCGCCGGAGCTGCCAGAAGACATACTGTAAGGAGAGTGGAGATGACCAAGCTCGTGGCGATTTCGGGCAGCCTGCGCAAGGCGTCGTTCAACACCGCCCTGATGCGCGCCGCGATCGCAATGGCGCCGGACGGGGTCACGATCGTGGAAGGCACGATCCGCGGGATCCCGCTCTATGACGGCGACGAGGAGGCGGCCGGCGGCGTGCCGGCAGCCGCGTCCATCCTGAAGGAACTCGTGGCGGAATCGGACGGGGTCATGCTGTTCACGCCGGAGTACAACAATTCCATCCCGGGCGTGTTCAAGAACGCGCTGGACTGGATGACGCGGCCTTCGGCCGACATTCCCCGCGTCTTCGCCGGCAAGCCCTTCGCCATTACCGGCGCCTCGCCCGGCAATTTCGGCACACTTCTGTCCCAGGAAGCCTGGCTGCCGATCATGCGCACGCTCGGAACCCGCCCTTGGTTCGGCACGAAGCTGATGGTGTCCAGGGCCGGCTCTGTCTTCGACGAGCACGGGCAGATCGTGGACGAGGCGACCGAGAGACGCCTTCGCACCTTCGTCGAAGGCTTTGCGGCCTTCGTGCGGGACGGCAAGCCGGCGGCCTGAACCGCCGGACGCCCCGCAGCCCCGAAGCGCAGGCCGGTCGCTCGACAAGGCAGCGCCGCCCCACCCGGCCGGGCAGAGGGCGGCGCCATACGCTTGCCCGATAGGGGCCCTTGGCCAAAGCCTGTCGCGCCTATTTGGAGCCGCAGGCTTTAGTTCGCCACCTTCTCCATGAACGCCCGCGCCAGGTCGATGTCGGGCATGCCGATGTCGTGACCGGCCGGCAGCGTGCGGTTTTCGACGCTGGCGCCGGCGCGCGACAGGCGCTTCTCGATCTCGGCGGCATGGGGACCGTAGGGGTCGGACTGCCCCGTCACCATCAGCACGTTCGTTCCCTTAAGGTCCGCATCCTGCGGGGCTTCCAGCGCATTCATCGCCCGCAGCAGCACCGCGTTCCTGATCACGCCGGGATGCAGCAGCATCGTCGCGCCCAGCATGTTGGCGCCGTTGGAATAGCCGAGGAAGACGGTCCGGGCCGGATCCAGCCCGTAGGCCGCATTCGCCTCGGTGATGAAGGCAGCGAGCGCCTCGGCCTCGGAGACGATCTCCGCCTGGTCGAACGTCGTCATGGTCAGCCGGCGGAAGAACCGTGGGTAGCCCTCGTCGTTGCTGCGCCCGCGCAGGCTGACGAGCGTCGCACGCGGGGCGACGCGGGCGCCGAAGGCAAGCAGGCTCGTCTCGTTGCCGCCGGTGCCATGCAGCAGCACCAGCGTGCTGCCGTCCGCATCTTCGGGACGATGGACACGGTGGATGAAGGGCAGGTCTCGTTCGGTCATTCTTTCTTCTCCTGGAAGGGAAAACTGGGGCAGCCTTGCGCGGACGTCGGCCGGATCGGCATGAAGATGCGCCGGGACGAACAGCCTGGTGCCGAGGGTTTCGGGCGGCTCGTCGACGAGCATGCCCGGACCGTCCGAGGCATATTCGATCAGCGCCCCGCCGGGTTCGCGCACATAGAGCGAATAGAAATAGGTGCGGTCGTGCATGTTGATGTCGCCGGCGCCTTCCGCCTGCAGCGTCGCGCCGGCCTGTTCGACGGCGGCGCGGTCCGCCGCCCGCAGTGCGACGTGGTCGATCGTGCCCGTGCCCGGCGCCGAGGTCCAGAAGCCGGTGGCGTCGCGGATGTCGAGGATGTCGGCGGCATCGCTCGCAAGCCGGCGGATGCCGTTGGCCGCGGCCACCGGCCGGAAACCGAAGTGACGGCCGAGGAAGGCGGCAGTCGCCTCGGCCTGCTCGCTGAAGAGCGTGGCGCCGCGGATGCGCAGGATCGAATCCGCCGCCGCGATGCCCGGCGCCGTCCAAGGATCCGAAGGCTCGCCCCCGGTCTCGCCGACGAGCTTGACGATGATGCCGTCGGGATCCTTCAGGCGCAGCACCGGCTCGCCGAACTCCTGCTCCGGTCCGCTCATCTGGATGTTGAAGGTCAAGGCCCGCGTCAGCCAGAAGCCGATCGCCTCGGGCCGGATCGAGAGCGCGATCTCGGCCGTCTGGCCGATGCCGACGCGGCCCGGCGAGCCGTCCTCCCAGGCGAGGAAGGTCAGCAGCGTCCCCGGCGCCCCGGTGGCGCCGCCATAGAGCAGATGCAGCTGATCCGCATCCTCGAACCCGGCCGTCCGCTTGACGAGCCTGAGCCCGAGGAAGCCGACATAGAAGTCGACATTCGCCTGGATCTTCCGCGTGATCGCCGTGATGTGGTGTATGCCGCTGGTCATGGCCGTTCTCCGTTCAGCCATAGACAAACAGGTTTCACGCCCGTGCAATAGCCCGGCGCCGGTGACAGCACCGTTCACCATTTGAGAACGGAAATCGACCCGCCGTTATTTCTTTGCCAGATAGGCCTTGAAAGCCTGGTCGAACTCCGGGTGCCAGCGCGACAGCGGCGGCCGGTTCTCGACGATGTCGCCGGCCGCCCAGAGAATGCGCTTCTCGTCGGTCGGCCGGGCCACCTCGTTGTCCGGGCAGAGAATGTAGAAATCCCCGCGTTCGAGGCTTTCCATCATGAAGGCGATCGTCTGCTCCGCCGTCCAGGCGCCGGCGGGCTTCTCCGTCCGGCCGTTCGACGTCAACCCGGTGAAGACGAAGCCGGGGATGAAGAGGTGGGCGCTGACCTTGCCGCCGTCCCGATTGCGCAGATCGTGTTGAAGCGCCTCGGTGAAGACCTTCACGCCGGCCTTGGAGACGTTGTAGGCGGGATCGCCGGGTGGGGTGGTGATCCCCTGCTTCGAGCCGGTATTGATGACGAGCGCGGCATCGCCGTGTTCCAGCATCCCGGGCACGAAGGCCTGGCAGCCGTTGATCACGCCCCAGAGATTGACGGCCAGCACCTTTTCCCAGTTCTCGCGCGGCCCCAGGATCGCGCTGCCGGGCTGGACGCCGGCATTGTTCATCAGCACGTGGACACGCCCGAAGCGCGCCCGCGCCGTCTCCCGCAGCCCCTCGACCGAGGCGGGATCGGAAACGTCCGTCGCCACGGCCAGCACGTCCTTCTCGCCGCCCGCCGCACTCCGGGCGACAAGGGCGGCCGCCGCATCGAGACGCGGGCCGCCGAGGTCGGCCAGCACGACGCGCATGCCGAGCCCGGCAAACAGTTTCGCCGCCTCGAGCCCGATGCCGGATGCGGCACCGGTGACGACAGCGACGTTCGATGGCGAAAAGGCGGGATGGGGCATGGCAGTGTCCGTCCGGTCGGGTCTGTTGAAAGGAAAGCGCCGCCTGATCGAGACCGGCGGCGACCGATAGGAAGGATGTAGGTTGCGACGCTGGCGATGTCCACGCCAGCGGGCGGTCTTTCATGCCTCAGGCGGCGGTAAGGCCGGTGACGCCGGCGCGCGGCCCTGCAGCGGACGGGTCGCTCATGAGCTTGCGGATCGCGGCGCGCACTTCGTCAGCCGAATTGAACCGCTTCGAATCCAGGTCCCATACATGATACTTGACGGCGACGAACTTCAACCTGTCCTGGTCCGGAACGACGACCCCGACGGCTTCTCCGCCGATCTCGATAACTTGCTTTTCCATAGTAACTCCTGCCATGCGCAAGCACAGCGTATGTCTTTCTTGCGTATCATCCGAAGTAGAGAACGTTACATTCGGCAAAGGGCCGAAAGTTTCATTCCAAAGTTCGTTCCGCGACAGGAGAACACACCACCAGCGGAAGCGGTGTTGGCATTGCGATGCATATTCACACTCCCTTGGTTGAGCCACACGCCATGGTAGCGGTGGGGAGAGGTTGGACAGCTATTCACACATGGCCCCTCAGCCATGTTCGATGAGATAGGTGAAACGGCGCGCCTTGTCAACTCAGCCCCCAATTTTTTGGGAAATTTTTGCGTCCAAATCATATGACTAATCGATTTACGGAAAAATGTTCGCACATGCAGCACGGAAACGAAATGAGCTTGCAATCCACAATATTTGAGCATTCGCTCTTTTTTTGGGCGAAACCACCACAGGGATGTCGCACAAACTTCACGCAAAAGACGTATTCGCCACAGTTTCAAATCGGACCTAAGGCGTACCCGTGACACCGAAACCGGGACCAAAACGCAACAGAGGGCGTGAATTGCTCGCTTTTTCGGATGAACAACGGACGAAAACCCATTGGCAAGGTTTTTTGCGTAGTTATGTTGTGCTGGTTGATTCTGGGTGGGGTCAGCCATGGCACCGCCCCGTTGAGAGTGCGTTAACCATAATCCGTGGATGATGCGCGAATCGCCAATTGGACTCGAGATTGTGAGCCGCGGTGTTGAGTGGCTCGGGGAAGACCATGAAGATTGTACGATCCCTACTGCCACTGACGATGTTGCTGCTGAGCGGATGCGTTGTGGGACCGGATTACCAGGCGCCCAATGCCGCCCTGCCCGGCAAGTTCTCCGAGGCCGCCGGAAAATCGGCTGGCGACACGACCCTGGATCCCTGGTGGGAAAACTTCCGCGACAAGCGCCTCAATGATCTGGTCGCCCGCGGCATGAACGAGAACCTCGACGTCCTGCAATCGCTCGAGCGCATCTCCGAGGCCCAGGCCAACGTGGTCCTCGCCGGCGCCGGCGGGCTGCCGCAGATCAACGGCGGCGGCAACGCCACCGTATCGGGCGAGGACGGTACGCTGCTCAAGAAGCAGTCCGGCTCGATGCATTCGCAGACCAAGAACCTCGCCGGCAGCGTCGGCGCCTCCTGGCTGCTGGACCTCTTCGGGCAATACCGCCGCGCCCGCGAATCGGCCAACGCCTCGCTCGATGCGGCCTACGACAACGTCAACGTCGCCCGGCTCGCCTATCTCAGCGAGCTGACGACCACCTATATCAGCGCCCGCTTCTTCCAGGAGGCGCTGGCCCTGAACCGGTTGAACCTGCAGTCGCGCCAGGAAACGCTGAAGCTGACGCAGGACATCCGCGCCGCCGGCGCCGCTTCCAGCCTGGACGTCGTGCAGGCCGAAGGCCTCGTCAACCAGACGCTGGCCGAAATTCCGCCGCTCGAGACCGGCTTCTACCAGTCGGCCAACCGCGTCGCGACGCTGCTCGGCGTGCCGGCGGCCACGCTCACCGCGGAACTCATCAAGGCCGGCCCGCAGCCGGCCCCGCGGCACTCGACGCGCGTCGGCGTGCCGGCCGACCTCATCCGCAACCGGCCGGACATCCGCGCCGCCGAGCGGAACCTCGCCGCGGCAACGGCGCAGATCGGCGTCGCCGAATCGCAGCTCTATCCGAGCCTGACCCTCGAAGGCACCGTCGGCGCCGCGCGCACGATCAGCGCGCTCACCGGCAACCTCACCTCGTGGTCGTTCGGCCCGGCGCTGACCGTGCCGATCTTCAACGGCGGCGCCCTCAAGGCCCAGGTCGACATCGCCGACTCGGTCGCCAAGCAGCAGTATCTCGCCTGGAAGCAGACGGTGCTGAACGGCGTGGAGGAAGTGGAGAACGCACAGACGGCGCTGATCCGCGACTACCAGCAGGTCGCCGCCCTGCGCAGGCTCGTCGCCTCGAACGAGGAAGCTCTGTCCCTGGCGCGCGAAAGCTATCGCGGCGGCGCCAGCACGATCCTCGACGTCCTCGACGCCGAGCGCAACGTCGCAAACAGCCGCCTGACGCTGGCGTCCGCCATCCGCTCGCTCGCCAACGACTACGTCGCGCTCAACGTCGCGATCGGCGGCGGCTCGGCAATCGAGACGCCCGTACCGACGCCGGCCCCCGGCCGCAAAGTCGCCTCCGCCGCCGCCACGCAGTAAACGGCGCGCCGACATCTCTCATCGGATGCCCCGGAAACCACGCGGTTTCCGGGGCATCTTCGTTTGGCGACAGGGGATGTGAACGGGATCCAGCAGGCGGCGCTCAGGCGACCCGGCCGTCGAAGAACGCCTCCAGCGCATCGGCCGTGCGCTGATAGTGGGCATGCAGGGCGGCAACGGCCCCCTGCCCGTCGCGCGCCAGCGCAAGCTCCATCAGTTGCCGGTGCTCGGCTTCGACGTCGCGCTGCAGGCCCGACAGGCTGACCGACACCCGGCGATAGCGGCCGGCATGGCCGAACAGGCGCAGGCAGGTATCGAGCAGGATCGGCGAGCCGCAGGCCGATATCAGCGCCTGGTGGAAGGCGGCATGCCGCTCGTCCCAGTCGTGACGGATGACGGACGGCATGTCGTCGCGCCCCTGCGGCACCCGCGCCAGCAGGTGGTGCGTCGCAACGATGCGCGCCTCCCACTCCCCGTCCCCCCTCTCGATCGAAAGCCGCAGCGCCTCGCCTTCGCAGAGCTTGCGGTTGGCGGTGATGTCGCGCAATTCGGACAGCGACAGCGATGCGACGCTGAAGCCGCGGTGATCGTCCAGCACCGTGAACCCCTCCGCCGTCAGCCGCGCCAGCGCCTCGCGCACCGGCGTCACGCTCATGGCGCAAAGCGCCTGCAGATCGGCAAAGCGCAGCCTGTCGCCGGGACGCAGGCGGCCGTCCTGGATCGCACCGCGGATGCGCTCATAGGCGTCGCCGGCAAGGGTCTTTCCCGTCGGCCTGTCTGCGGCCATGGCCCGTTCATCTCCCGATTTTGCCAAATGGCATGGATTTTCGAAAATCGTTGACTCCTTGTAAGACTTATGGAAGGTGGGGCGCAACAGAATTCGTCCAGCGCCCGCCCTTCATCGCCGGCGCCGCATCTCAAAAGGGAGGTTATCGCATGAAACTTGTTCGCTACGGAAAGCCGGGGGCGGAAAAGCCGGGTCTTCTCGATGCCGACGGCAAGGTGCGCGATCTTTCCGCCATCGTCCCGGACATTGCCGGCGAGGTGCTTGGCCGCGACAGCCTGAAGCGGCTGCAGGCGCTCGATCCGGCCAGCCTCCCGCTCGCCCCGGCCGGCGAGCGCTTCGGCGCCTGCGTCGGACGCGTCGGCAATTTCATCGCCGTCGGCCTGAACTATGCCGACCACGCGGCCGAGAGCGGCATGGCGGTGCCCCCGGAGCCGGTCCTGTTCAACAAGGCGCCCTCCTGCGTCGTCGGCCCCGATGACACGATCCTCATTCCGCGCGGCTCGGAGAAGACGGACTGGGAGGTCGAACTCGCGATCGTCATCGGCGAGCGCGCCTCCTATGTCTCGGAGGCCGAGGCACTGGACTACGTCGCCGGCTTCTGCATCTGCAACGACATCTCCGAGCGCGCCTACCAGACCGAGCGCAGCGGCCAGTGGATGAAGGGCAAGGGCTGCCCGACCTTCGGCCCGATCGGCCCCTGGCTCGTCACCAAGGACGAGGTCGATACCGCCGATCTGTCCATGAAGCTCAGCGTCAACGGCGAGACGGTGCAGAACGGTTCCACGGCCACCATGGTCTACAAGGTGCCCTTCCTCGTGCACTATATCTCCCAGTTCATGATCCTCGAGCCCGGCGACGTCATCACCACCGGCACGCCCCCGGGCGTCGGCATGGGCATGAAGCCGCCGCGCTACCTGAAAGCCGGCGACCGCATGGAAGTCACCATCGCCGGCCTCGGCATCCAGCGCCAGACGGTCGCTCAGGGCTGACGGCCTTACAGACTGACTGACCGCAGGCCGAGACCCAGGGCCAATAGTCACAAGAGCCGCGCCCGGCATATCCCGGCCGCGGCTTTTTCATGGGGGCGCGTCACCGGCGCGCAACGCCGCAAAATCGCATCTTTGGATGGCAAGTCATGGAACCGGCCGAGGGGGTCGCGCATTCACGCGGCAACTTTCGTTCGGAGACCAAAACGATGCATGACGGCTTCGTCGAACTATCCGCGCTTGCCTGCATCATCCTGACCTGCCTGCTGCTCCTGCCGGTGTAGGCCGCCGCTGCCAGCGCGGGGCGACGGACAAGGCCGATCGCGCCGACGGCGCAGGCGACGCGCCGCGCCACCGGGACCGCGATGGCTGGTGCCGGAGGCGGTAATCTCCAGCCGGTTCAGCCCAGACGCTGGGTCGCCCCGGCATCGACTTCGGTCGTTTCCCGGCTCGACCGCCAGTCATCGTTGTCGTAGCCGAAGGCCGCCAGCATCGGAGCCATTTTGCTGCGTGGGAGGGTATCGATATCGTCCTGGGACAGAATATTGCGCCAGACGCCTCTGGCGTCGAAGATCGGCTGGTTGATCTGCCAGTTCCGTAGCGCCCGGTGTTCCTTTCCTTCCACGCCGCTACCCTTGCGGATCTCCTCTTCGCCAAACCAGAGGCGCTCGGTTTCATGGAACCGCAGCATCTGGTCATGGAAGGGGATGCCGATCGAATCGCAGATCCTCCGAAGCTCCTGTTCCGGGGAAGCGACAAGATCCTCGTACCGCGCAATCGTCACGTCGGAAGCGTCGCGTTCGGCCAGAACGACCCGGTTTTGCCTGAGCCACCGGTTGGCGCCGGACAGGGCGGAGCCGCTGCGCTTGACAAACGAGGCTGCAACATCCCGGCCGTCGCGGACCATCAGGATAAAGCGGGCGCGTGGAACGGCCTCCCGGATCGTCGCCAACCGCATGATATGCTTGGGCGTCTTCTCGGCAAAATGCTGTTTTCCGCTCGATCTGGCAGCCTCGTGAACCGGCTGCCAATTGGCGTCGACATCGTCGGGAAAATAGAAACAGGCCGTTTCCCTCAGCGGGATGAACACATCCGGATGGGCGGCAAACATGTTTGCCAGCACCGACGTACCGCTGTGTCCACACCCACAGATGAATGTGTAGGTTTTCATTGGAAGCTGCCCGGAAGATTGGTATTGCGGATTGCGACTGCCTTGGCGCGTAACACTGTTGGCAAGAAAAGGCAATTTCGCCACCGGCGGCCCGTGCCGGACTTGGCCACGGCATTGGGAAAGCAATACGGAATGAAGTACGATATTGAGCTCACGCATGAGCAGATCCTGAAGAAACAGTACAAGCAGCTTCTCGGCGGAAAGCGGGAGCATTGGGAAATGCGCGGGAAAGCGCAGCTGGATTTCCTCAAGTCACAGGGACTGAGGGAGGACCATTGCCTGATCGACATCGGATGCGGGCCAATCCGGGCAGGAGAATATTTCATTCAGTTCCTGGACACAGGGAACTATATCGGAGTCGACTACAACAAGTCATTCATCGAGGCCGCCAAGATGGTGGCGGCAGACAAGAGTCTCGACGCCAAGCGACCGCTTATCGAGCAAGTCCAGGATTTCGCCCTGCCCGAGGGGGCATCCAGCGCTGTCTATGCCATCGCATTTTCAGTCTTGAACCACTGCGATGATTCCCAGCGGCGGAGTTTCTTCCGCAACGTCGGCGACGGCCTGGCGGTCGGGGCGAAGGTGTTTGTCACCCATGCGGGATGGCTGGACGGTTTCGCCGTGCCGCAGTCCCGGTTGGAACTGGTGCGTCGCATCGGTGAGGCGGATGTGAGGTTCTTCGACGCCGCATGGAGTTCGGAGGACCGGCAGAAACTGTTTCCGATTGCGGAGTTTGTTGTGCGGGACCGGGCCAGCGAACGCACGTTCTGACGTAACATTTTCGCAGACCGGCCGGCGGGGCCAGCCGCCGTCCAAGACGTTCCGCGCATAGGTCACGCGGCCCGCCTGCGGTACTGTCCGCCCTTCCCGCCACGCCTCCCCTTTCGGTTCGATCACCCCATACGGAGGTTTGGGCGCGCCAGCGGACCGAGGTCGGCCGGCTATCCGAGCGTTCAGTACCAAGCTTTCCCGTCTCTGCCATAATCCTTGCCACAAGCTGCCACCGGCGTTCCCGGCCGTCCGACACGCTCCGGCGGCGGGGTCGGTACGGCGGATCGGCGGCCGCACGGGAGACGAGCCATGAGCGAGCAGGTGCGCGACAACCGCGCAATGCACCGATACGAGATGCCGATCGCCGACGGCCCCGTTGCGGCGGCCTACTATCGGCTCGAGGACGACGTGGTCGTGCTCATCCACACGGAGGTTCCGTTCGAATACTCCGGCAACGGCTTCGGCACGCGGCTGGCCTTCGGCGTGTTCGACGCGATCCGGCGGAGCGGCCGCAAGGCCGATGTCAGATGCGCCTTCATGGCGAATTTCGTCGTCCGGCATCCCGAGCAGAGCGACGTGCTCGCCGGTTGAGCATGGATCAGGCGAGCCGCCCGCGGCAGGATACCGCCCCGGATGGCCGGCACTGGAACAGGATTGAGGATCCCTTGGCGAACGAACCCGACCTTCAACGCTTCATCGACGCGCAGGATGCGGTCTACGACGACGCGATCGCCGTTCTCCGCCGCGGCATGATGTGCAGTCCCTACATGGATTTCATCTTCCCGCGGCTGCGGACGTCGGGGACCGATCCGGCGGACGAGCCTTTCGCCGTCGGCTCGATCGACGAGGCCAGCGCCTATCTGGCCTCCCCGGTCCTCGGCGGGCGCTATCGGGAATGCCTGGGCGCGCTCCAGCACCTGCCGGGGCTGAGCGCCCGCACGGTCTTCGGCGACATCGACGCCCGGAAGCTGCACGCCTCGATGACGCTGTTCAGCGAGGCCAGCGACGAGTTCCTGCTCGAGACCGTGCTCGAAGCCTGGTTCGACAGCCTGCTCGACCCCGATACGATGAAGGGCCTCGGCCGGCGCTATTGACGGCGACGGGCGCGGCACTCTGTCTGCAGGCCGCCCCCAGCATTCAGGACCGGCCGGGAGGGTCATCCGGCCGGTCCCCTCTTTCAGCCGCTGCGGCAACGGGCGGCGCCTATTCGTCGAAGGGGGCGTCCGTGACGAGATCGACGGCCGACACCGCCTTGTAGCCGCCGACATGGCGCATGCCGAAGTCGCGGACGAAGTTGTCGTAGGTCGTCTCGGGATGTGTCCTGGCGATGTGGCAGAAGCACCCGCTCATCCGGCGCTTCATCTGCAGGCGGGGAAACGCCTCGACGATCCGCCCGATATCGTCCGCCGCCAGCGCTTGGTATTGCAGGCCGACCACGTCGAGGCAGATGCCGGCGGTGCAGAGCGCCACCTCCGCCTCCTTGTAGAGGCCGATCGAGGCCGTGGAATTGAGCGCGACGCAGTCCCACACGAGCTGGGTGCGCCGGTCGTCGAAGCCGTTCTCCCTCACGAAATCCCGCGCGATGTCGGCAGCCTCCACCTCGAAGCGTCGCGGCCCGGCGAACCGCTCGTTGAGCGTGACGTCGTGCAGAAGCGTGCCCACCGCGAGCACCTCCGGATCGCAGGCGATCTGCTGCACCTGCCCGAGCCGCACCGCGAACAGCCAGGAGCGCATGACGTGGTTGAAGAGGTAGGGCTCGCATTTGTCGCGGGCGAATTCGATCGCGCGGGCGATCACCGGCGTATCGGGCACGGAGACGCCGGCAAGGGTGCGGTGATGGATGTCCGTCATGGTCGTTCCTCTCTTCCGGACGGTTGCACGGCGGGCCGGTGGCAGGCCGCGACGAAAGCGAGCAGGCCGGCATCGACCTGGTCGCGATGGATGACGGGGAGTGGGGGCGCAGCCTGACTGCGCCAGCCCGGCATCCCGAATCTAGATCAGCCCTTCATTGATCATCGCCGTCCGGACGGCGGGGCGGGCCTTGATGCGCGCCCGCAGGCCCGCAAGCGCGGTCGGCAGGCCGATGTCGAACTTCTCGGCCCAGAGCAGCATGACGAAGAGGTAGAAGTCTGCCACCGTCGGCGTATCGCCGAAGAGATAGTCCGTCTCCAGCCCCTCGGACAGGAAATCGAGATGACCGGCGATGACGGCCTCCGCCCTTTCCTTCTCGGTCTGGCCGCCCGCGTTCAACCTCGCCTTGAAGGCGTGGTGCAACTCGGTCGAAAGATAGGTGAGCGCCTCCAGGAGCCGCGTGCGGCCGAGCGGACCTTGACCGCCGAGCGCGGGATACTGCGAGGCCAGCCAGTCGAGAATGGCGATGTTCTCGGTGAGCACCTCGCCGCTGTCGAGCACGAGCACCGGCACGTAGCCCTTCGGCGTGATGTCGCGCAGGTCGCCGCCGGAGGCCGTGCGCTTGGTCCGCAGATCGACGCGCTCGGGCTCGAAGGGCACGCCCGCCTCCAGGAGGACGATATGGTCGGCGAGGCTGCACGCCAGGGGACTGTAGTAGAGTTTCATGTTGGGCATTCCTTTGGTCGCCCCGCGGCAGGCCGCGGCTCGGCCTGGGGCGGCTGGCTGAAAGAGAAGTGCGCCGCCTCGGTCGCCGGCGCGTCGGCACCATGGGCGTCATCGGCAATGGCGAAAACTATGCCGACTGCTGGGACCGCTAGTCCCGAAGGTCTAGGAGGGCCTGCCGCGCGGCGGCGGTCGCCGGCACGAACGGCCTGCCATTCGGCTTGCGCTCCACAACTCGGATAAGTATAGTCCGCGTTGAGATACATCTATTGGCAATCACCGTATCCGGCGCCTATTCTGGCTCGCAGGCCAGACAGGGACCGGCAACCGGGAGCGCGCATTCTCAGCGCGCGTTCGTGCAGGATGTCAGCGACAAGCTGGGCCGCACATTCCCGGTGCCAATGGCGTTTCGCCCTTTCGGACGACCTCGATTTGGTCACGTCCCCGGATGAGGAGATTTGGCAATGACGCATGGAGCTATCGCAATTTCCGCCGCGCGCCCGGCCCGGGAGGCCATGCCATGAGCCCGACCACGGGGGACACCTCGGAAACCCCGATCGTCCTCATCGTCGACGACGATGACGATGTCCGCGCCTCGCTGCGCGAGCTGATGCTGTCGGTGGGCATCGAGGTCAACAGCTACGCCTCACCGCGGGAACTGCTGGAATCCGAGATCCCCGATCGGCCCGGATGCCTGGTGCTGGACGTGCGCATGCCGGGTTCGAGCGGCCTCGACCTGCAGCAGCAGCTTCTCTCCAAGGGCAATGCCAAGCCGATCGTGTTCCTCAGCGGCCACGGCGACATCCCGATGACGGTCCAGGCGATGAAGGCGGGCGCCGTCGACTTCCTGACCAAGCCCTTCCGGGACCAGACGCTGCTCGACGCGGTGATGGCCGGCATCGAGCGCGACAAGAGCCAGCGGCTGGAAGCGCGCACGGTCAAGCAATATCTGGAGCGGCTGAAGACGCTGAGCCCCCGTGAACGCGAGGTGCTGCGCGAAGTCGCCCAGGGCCGGCTCAACAAGCAGATCGCCTTCGATCTCGGCATCAGCGAGATCACCGTCAAGCTCCACCGCAGCAACGTGATGAAGAAGATGCAGGTGAGTTCCATCGGGCAGCTGATCCGCGCCTGGGAGGCCCTGCCCGCGAGCATCCGCGATCCGGCCGGCGACTAGGACCGGAAGCCGGAACAGCCGAGGCGGCCCGTCTTTCGAGCGGGCCGCCTTGAAGCTTTTGCGGGGGTATCTTCGTCCGGGTCCTGCAGCTTCCTGCAAGCACAGCGGCCCTCCGGCGAGGGCGGCGCCGGCACGGCGCTGCCGACCGGACCCGCCTAGGCCAGCGTCATGCCGCCATCGACGTGCAGTTCGACGCCGTTGACGAAGCTGCCCGCCTCCGAGGCGAGGAAGAGCGCGGCGCGCGCCAGCTCCTCCGGCCGCCCCATACGGCCCGCCGGAATGAGGGAGGCCATCTGCTGCTCGAATGCGGGGCGATCGGCCTCGGAGACGCCGAGCTTGCCGAGAATGGCGGTGTCGACAGGTCCCGGGCTGAGGATGTTGACGCGGATGCGCCTCGGCTTGAGCTCGATGGCCCAGTTCCTGGCGAATGCGGCGACGGCAGCCTTCGATCCGGCATAGACGGCATGGTCCGGCAGGACCTTGGTGGCCGCCAGCGAGCTCGTGACGATGATGTTGCCGCCATCGCGGATGAGCGGCGCGATCGCCTGGACGCCGAAGAACACGCCGCGCGTATTGGTGGCGAAATGCCGGTCGTACTCTTCGGGCGTCACGGTCTTCGAGTGCGTCAGGTTGATGATGCCGGCATTGGCCATGTAGACGTCCAGCGCGCCGAACCGCGCCCTGACGGTTTCGGCCAGCGCCTGGTGGTGAGCAAGCTCGGCGACGTCGCCGACAATGCCGACGGCGCCGTGGCCGATTTCCCGCACCGCCTCGTCGACGATATCCTGCCGCCGGCCGGTGATGACCACCTGTGCGCCTTCGCGCGCAAACAGGCTGGCCGTCGCCTTGCCGATGCCGCTGTTGCCGCCGGTGATGACGGCGACCTTGTCTTTCAACTGTTGCATTGCTGTCTCCGTTTCGTTCGAGACAGAGATAGCGGCGGGTCATCCTTGCTGTTAGATGGACGTCGGGCACATGATTTGTGCCCCGGAGGTGCAAATGCCAAATCTGCTGGGCGAGGCTTCGGGCCTGATGGCGTTCGTGCGGACGGTGGAAGCCGGCTCGTTCAGTGCCGCCGCGCGCGATCTCGAGACGACGCCCTCGGCCGTCTCCAAGAGCGTGTCCCGGCTGGAAAGAAAGATCGGCACCCGGCTCTTCCTGCGAACGACCCGGGCCCTGACCCTGACCCAGGACGGCCAGGCCTTCTTCGAACGCGTCGCACCGCTGTTGAAGGAGCTCGACTCGAGCGACGAGGCAATCGCCTCCCGCAGCGCCCCCTCAGGCCGGCTGCGGGTCAGCATGCCCGGCGAGTTCGCCCCGATGCTGCTGCCGGGACTGTTCACCCGGTTTGCCGCCGCCTACCCGGACCTCCACCTCGACGTCGGCCTCACGGACAGGTTCGTCGATCTGGTGCGGGAGGACTACGACGTGGTGCTGCGCGCCGGCGCGCCGACGCAAGGCGATCTCATCGTGCGGCCGCTGGCGGAGCTGCCGATGGTGATCGTCGCCTCGAAGCCTTTCGCGAAGACCTGGGGCGCCCAGGCGTCGGACGACCTCGCCCGCCTGCCCTTTGCCCGGTATGTGTCGAACGGGGTGGTTGCGCCGGTGCGGCTGGCCGACGGCACGAGCTTCGTTCCCGCCGGCCGCGTCGATTGCGATTCGGGCTTTGCCATGATCCAGGCGGCGATGAGCGGACTGGGCGCGGCCTATCTCCTGCGCTGCCTCGTTGCTGCGGAACTGGAGACCGGTGCGCTGGTCGATCTCGCCCCGCACCGTGAACTCCCGAGCCTCCCCTTCAATGCCCTGCACGCCTACGGGCGCACGGCGCCGCTACGGGTGCGGCTGTTCTGCGACTTCGTGGCGAGCGAGGCGAAGAGGCTCGCCACGATGTGACGGCTGGGAACGGCGAAGGTCGCTGCGCCTATTGCAGGACTTCGCCGATGGCCGCGAGCAGGACCTGCGCATCGAAGGGCTTCCTGAAAAGGCCGCCGATGCCCTTGGCGCGATCCTGGTCGGTGATTTCATGGCGGCCGGTGATCAGGAACACCGGCAGCTCCGGACGCGCCGCCTTGACGGTATCGCGGAGCTCGAACCCGTCCATGCCCGGCATGCCGATGTCCGTGATCAGCACGTCGATGCCCGAAAGGCCCGCACGCAGCAAGAGGTCTGCGGACAGGAAGCTGCGAACCGAATAGTCGGCTGCCTCCAGAAGCTCCTCCAGGGATTCGAGCACCCTTGGATCGTCGTCGACAACCGCCACGACTGGCCTTTGATTCTTCACTTTATGCTTCCTCCTGATCGGCGCGGCTCAAGCTGTATGCTCCAATCGCGTCGCATTCCGCATGTTTTCGCCGGGCGGCCGTCTCGACCGACCGGGACCTGCCGATCCCGCTGTCCCTTGGCCATGGGCCATGGCCATCACCGCTCGTCCGCCGCTGCCGTTTCTTCGGCCGGCAGCGTAAAGATGAACGTCGATCCGTGCGGTTTGTTCTCTTCGACCCATAGCCGGCCGCCGTGGGACTCGACGATCGATCGGCAGATCGCCAGCCCCATGCCCATTCCCTGCTCCTTCGTGGTGAAGAACGGCTCGAAGATCCGCTCGGGAAAGTCGATGCCCGCTCCGCGGTCGCTGATCTCGATCTGGACGAGGCCCACCAGCCGGACGACGCGGATTCCCAGCACCCGCTCGCCGATCGTGGAACTCATCGCCTCCACGCCGTTGCGGATGAGATTGACGAGAACCTGCTGGATCTGCACGCGATCCAGGGAGACCGGCGGGAGGTCGCTGTCGAGCGCCACGTCGATGCGAACGCGACGCCGCCCCGCCTCCTCGGCCATCAGGTCGCGCGCCTCGGTGACGATGCTGCGGAGCGGGGTGCGATCCTTCGCCGCCGCCGAGGGCCTGAACAGGGCGCGGATGCGGCTCACGACGTCGGCGGCGGAGTTCGCGCTGCGGATGATCCGCTCCACCGTGCTCTTGGACCGCTCGATATTCGGCGGCTCGGCCGAGAGCCAGCGCTGGAGGGCGCTCGAATAGGTGACCACCGCCGTGAGCGGCTGGTTGACCTCGTGGGCGATGGATGCCGACAGCTCGGCGAGGCTGGCGGCCTGGCTGGCGCGCGCCAGGCTCGCCTGGGCCTGCCGCAGCGTCTCCTGCGTGCGAACCTCGCTGTCGATGTCGAGGCAGATGACGTTCCACTGCACGATCGCGCCCTCGGCATTGCGCATAGGCGCCGCGCGCGTCTCGACCCAGTGATACTCCCCGTCGAAGCGGCGCAGCCGATGCTTGCGGGCATAGGGTTCGCCGGTCGCCAGCGAATGGGCATACTGCTCCTTGACGCCGGCGACGTCGTCGGGGTGCACGCCGGCATCCAGCGTGGCGTCGAGCCGCGATTTTCCCGAGCCGTCCAGTTCCTCGAGCTGGTAGCCGAGGAACTCCCGAAGCTGCTGGCTGCGATAGACCGGCTCGCCGTCCGGGGCGGCGCAATCGATCATGGCCGGCAGCGTCTCGACCAGCTGCCAGAGGAACCGCTCCCTCTCCCGCAACGCCTCCTGCGCGTGCATCTCCTCCTCGATGTCGATCGAGATGATGTACCACTGCACGATCGCGCCCTGCGCGTCGCGCAGCGGCTGGGCGCGCGCCTCGATCCAGCGGTAGACACCATGCCTGTCGCGCCGGCGGAAGCGGTTGACGAACGGTTGCCCGGTCGCAAAGCCGTCCGATGCCCTGCGAAACATGATTGGAAAGTCGTCGGGGTGGGCCAGGTCCTGGGCGAGCGCATTGAAGTCATCGATGGGCGCATGGGGCAGACCGACGCTGTCGAGATAGCGTTTGCTGGCATAGGTGATCTTGCCCGATGGCGAAAAGCTCAGGATGTTGATGGGCAAGGCATCGATCATCTGATCCAGTTGCTGCTTGCTGTTGCGCAGCGCGTCCTCGGCCCGCAACTGATCGTCGATGTCGTGACACAGGCCGTACCACTGCAGGATACGGCCGGCCTCGTCGCGCAACGGCTCGCCGCGACCGGACATCCAGCGATAGACACCATCCGCCCTGCGCAGGCGGTAGTTCAGGGAGAAGCTCTCGCCGGTGGCCAGCGAGTGCTTCAGCGCCGTCGCCATCCCCGCCGCATCGTCGGGATGGACGAAAGCCGTTATGGCGGCATCCAGCCCGGCGCACTCCGTCGTGCCGTAGTCGCCAATGTCCGCCCCGAGGAAATCGACCATGCGCTTGCTGAAGAAGACCGGCTCGCCCGTGGGGCTCAGCCGCCAGAGCAGGCTCGGAACCAGATCGACGAGTTGCGAGAGCTCCTGCTCACGCGCCCGCAGCGCCTCCTGGGCGCGCATCTCGTCGTCGATGTCGATGGAAATGGCGTACCAGTGGACGATGGCGCCGCTTTGGTCCCGGATCGGCTCGCCGCGTCCGTCGACCCAGCGATAGGCGCCGTCCGCGCGCCGCATGCGATACTTCATGGTGTAGGGCTCGCCCGTGGCAACCGATCGGCGGACGGTGGACAGCAGCGTCTCGGCATCGTCGGGGTGCACCGTGCCTGCGATGGCTGCGGCCAGTCTGCCGCTGCCCGGCTGGCCCAGGTCCGACAGGTCCAGTCCGAAGAAGTCGGTCAGGCGCTTGTTGAAGAAGGTCGGCTCGCCCTCGGGCGACAGCCGCCGGATATGGACCGGAACCATGTTCACCAGATGCGAGAACTCCCGCTCCCGGTCGCGCAGCGCCTCCACGGCCCGCTTGCGCTCGGTGATGTCGATGAAGCCCACCAGGCTCTTGTCGGCGATGGCGCCGGGACGGGCGGTCGCGAAGAGAACGTCGATGACGCCGCCGTCCAGCCGAGCCACCCTCGTCTCTTCCTGGAAGATGTCCTCGCCCCGGTATCGCGCCTCGATCGAGCGGCGGATGGTTGCCATCCCCGGCTGCCAGTAGCGGGTGATCGGTCCGAGCATTTCCTCCGCGCCGCCGGCGCCGAACATGTCGATCAGGTGCTGGTTGACCTCCTCGACCTCCAGCGCGTCCAGCGCCTGCCGGAGAAATTCCGGGTGCGCGTCGATATAGGGCTCAAGATCGGTGACGCCCTGCGCCCGCAATTCCTTGAACAGCGGGATGAGCTTGCTGGCATCGACCTGGGTGAGCGCGATCGGCATGTAGTGGAAGAGATCGCGGTAGCGCCGCTCGCTCTGGCGCAGGGCCTCCTGCGCCCTGACCAGGTCGTCGATGTCGAGGCAGACGCCGTACCATTGCACGATCCGTCCATCCTGGTCGCGCAGCGGTTCCGCCCGGCCGTCGATCCACCGATAGGACCCGTCCGCCCGGCGCTGGCGATAGATCTTCGCAAAGGGCGCGCCCGTCTCGAAGGCTTGCGCGAGCGCCCCCTCCACGGTCGGCTGGTCGTCGGGGTGGACGTCGGCCAGGGACCGCGACGCGTCGGGTCCGACCAGTTCCTCCAGCGTGATCCCGACCGAGTTGGCCAGCCGCTTGTTGATGTAGGAGGGCGTTCCCTCCGGCGTCGTGCACCAGATCAGGGCCGGCACGGCATCGATCATCTGCTGGAGCTGGCGCTCGCTGCGCCGCAGCGCCTCCTCGGCGGACACCTGATCGTCGATGTCGTGGCACAGTCCGTACCACTGCAGGATCTTCCCGTCCTCGTCCCGCATCGGCTCCGCGCGGCTGGACATCCAGCGGTAAGCGCCGTCGGCGCGGCGCAAGCGGTGGCGCATGGCAAAGCTGCGGCCGGTGGCGAGGCTTTGCCCCAGGCCCTCCATCAGCTGCGCCGCATCGTCCGGATGGGCCATCGCGGCGATCGCATCCAGGCGGCTGAGGCCGGTCCTGGCGATTTCCGTGATGTCGAAGCCGAGGAATTCGACCATGCGCTTGTTGAAGAAGGTCGGCTGGCCATCGGGGGCGAGCCGCCAGATATGGGCGGGAACGGTCTCGATCAGCTCCCGCAGCGAGTGCTCGCTCTTGTGCAGGGTGAGGGTTGCCAGATGCTGCTGCCGGGACAGGGCGGCCACGATCAGCGCCGAAAAAGCCGAGATCGCCAGGAACAGCTGCAGCATGATCTGCTTGTGCTTCTGGGATTCGGCATCCCCGGCGAACTGGCTGAAGCCCGAGACGGTGAAGATCGCGGCGATCAGCGCCAGGAAGGCCAGCGTGACGACCGCCCCCTTGAACTCGAAGCGCACGGCCGCCCAGAGCAGCGGCGGCATGATGATGTAGGCAAACGGCAGATAGCCGCTCATGCAGAGCGCCGCGACACCCAGGAAGATCAGCGACAGCACGCCGGCTTCCAGGCGGCCGGCAACCGAGAAGCGGTCGCTGCCGCGCCAGTTCTGAAGCACGACCAGCGCCAGCGGCGCGACGATCAGGACGCCGGTGGCGTCACCGATCCACCAGATCGGCCAGGCTGTCGCAAAGCCCTGCACCCCGAACCACGCCAGCGTCGCGCTGCCGACGGTGGCGCTGACGACCGGCGCAATCCCGGCGCCGAGCACGGTCAGCGCCAGGACCTCCCGGACGGTCTCCAGCCGAACCGCCCGGCCGCCGCAGGCCCGCCTGACGAGCCAGGCGCCCGTGATCGCCTCGAGCGCGTTGCCGATGTTGATCAGGACGGCAACCTGCAGGGGATTGTGAAACCAGAGCGCGTTGCCGACGAGTTCGCCCGCAAGCCCGGCCAGCACCCACCACGGCCAGCCGTGGGCCGGGGCGAGGATGAGCACGGCCATGAACAGGCCGCTGGCCGGCCAGATGGAGATGCCCGTTCCCGGGACGATCGCGAGCAGCTGTGCGAAACCGGCGGCCAGCACATAAGCCGCGACGAAGAGCCCCAGATGCAACGCGTGAGGGCGGTTCCGCAAGAGAGTCGTCATCAGCTGCTCCACCGGTTGAGGAAAGCCTGAAGACCTGCCCGGCATTCGACACTCCAGCCCCTCTGGCCGATTTTTCTCCCAGCGTATCCGGAGCTTAGCCAAAATACATCTGTTCCAAGGGATAGGTAGTGTCCTCATCCCGTCTGCTGCGGCTGGTTGTGGGTACCTTGACGATCCTCCGGAATCGGGCGCACGGCAAGGGCCACCAAACGCGGACAAGAGCGCTCTGTGTTGGCGTTGTCCGCCTCCATGGCGGCTGGTATAGTCCGCGCCATGGCGCATTTGACCGTGAGTGTGGAATACGGGATCCACTGCCTTTTGTGGCTGGCCGGCCCGGACCGGGCGCCTGTCAGCAGCCGCGACCTGGCGGAGCTGCAGGGGATTTCCACGAGCTTCGTCGCCAAGATCTTCCCGAAGCTCGAAAAGGCCGGGATCGTGCGCTCGTCGGAGGGCGTGCACGGCGGATATGTGCTCGCGAAAACCCCGGCGCAGATCAGCGTGCTCGAGATCGTCGACGCCATCGAAGGCCGGAAACCGCTGTTCGACTGCCGGGAGATACGCGGCCGCTGCGCCCTGTTCGGCGATCCGCCGCCATCCTGGGCAACGGCGGGCGTCTGCGCGGTTCACGCCGTCATGCTGCGGGCGGAGAAGGCGATGCGCGACGCGCTCGCCGCCCAGTCGCTCGGCGATATCGCAAGCACGGTCGAGCGCAAGGCGCCCCCCGACTTCGCCGGCCAGGTCGGCGGCTGGCTGGATGTCCGCGACGCTGCCCGCACCCGCAGGACGGAACCAACGCCCCGGGACGCCTGACCGGGCACGATCCGGTGCGGCCGGACGTTCGCCTGTCGGCCGACCGGACCGCCCTGCCCCGGCAGCCGTCGCGGCCGCGATTCCTCGCAATTCGGTAAACCGCACCGATCGCTCCGCACACCTGACCCCATGCGTTGGCATAGGCCGACAGACACCCCGGTAGAATGGTCCGCGGCCGCCATCAGGCGCATTCTTCCGGCCGAGGGACCGCAACGGGACCGGTCGGCCAAGACCGCTGCGCCGGTGCGATGCCCGTTGCCGTCGCGCCTCGGGGCGGGGCGCGATTTTCGATCTCTCTGGAGAATGTGGCGATGCTCAGGATAGCAAGCCGGACGATGGCCATTGCCCTCGCGCTCGTCGCAGGTGCTGTGGCCCAGGACGCCGCCGACGAGGAGGCCACGGTGACGCTCGTCTACGACCAGGTGTTGCCGAACGTGCCGGGAAAGAGCATGCGCAGCGTGCTCGTCGAATACGCCCCCGGCGGAAAGTCGCCGGCCCACACCCATCCGCAATCGGCGTTCATCTATGCCACGGTCCTGGAAGGGGCCATCCGGAGCGGCGTCAACGACGGGCCGGTGAAGACCTACAAGGCCGGCGAGAGCTGGTCCGAATTTCCCGGCGACCGGCACAGCGTCAGCGAGAACGCGAGCGCCACCGAGCCGGCGCGCCTGCTTGCGGTCTTCGTCCTCGACACGAGCGAGACCGAACTGGCGACCTACAAGGACTGATCCCGCACGCGATCGGGGCCGGATACCGGGCGCCGATCGCACCTTTTCGAAATCTGCCTGGACTGGAGCAAACGATGCGCATCGAAGACCTGAACGCAAAGACAACGGATCGTCTGATGGTCATCGATTTGCATTCGACCCTGCAGGCCGCCGCCCGCGCCCTCTCCGAGCCGCGCATGGGCCTGGCGATCGTCTCCGACACGCGGGGACGGGCGATGGGCGTTCTCAGCAAGTCGGACATCATCCGCCACATTGCCCTGGAACGGTCCGCGAGCGTTTCGGCCGTGGACATCATGAGCCGCGACATCATCGCCTGCCAGCCGGACGACGACCTTCAACAGGTGTGGCGCACGATGGCGCAGCGCAGCCTGCAGAACATGCCGGTTCTCGGCAGCCGGTCCGAGCCGCTCGGCGTGCTCGCCTTCGACGACGCCACCAAGGCCCTCTACGAGCAGGAGGCGTTGGAGGAACAGATCCTCGTCGGCTACATCGCCGGGATCGGCTACCGCTGACAGGCCACTAACCGGTCACTGACCCGGCCCCTGACCGGCAGCCCTTGAGCGGATGTGCCGCCGCGGCCGGCAAGGCACCGTTCGAACGCCAAACCCGCGCACGACTGCCCGCCTGGTGCGGGCGTCGGCGCCTGTCCCCTTCATCAGGCTTGGAAAGCACCGGTTGCCATGCGCGATCTCCTCCTCTCCCCCCTCGTGCAGATCGTGCTTCTGGGGATGGCCGGCATCATCACCTGGCACCTGCAGGGTCGTGGCCGCCCGACCGCGCGACTGGTGACGCAGATCGCGTTCTTTGTCGCCATGACGGCGGTGCTGGTGGCCAACGACATCGCGCCGACGCAATATCAGCCGGTCAACAGCGGCAGCGACTACCTGCTGGCCACGGCCAAGCTGCTCTGGTGGATGCACCTCTCCTGGGCGACGATCGGCTTCGTCCGCATCTACGTCGTCCTTGACGGCCGGCCGCGCGAAGCGCGGATGCTCCAGGACCTGATCGTGGCCGCCGTCTATCTCGGCGTCACGCTGTCGATCCTCGCCTATGTCTTCGGCATCGCCATCGGCACGCTGGTGGCAACCTCGGGCATCATCGCGATCATCCTGGGCCTGGCGCTCCAGAGCACGTTGAACGATCTCTTCTCCGGCCTCGCCCTGACGCTCGGACGGCCCTACGGAATCGGCGACTGGATCCTGCTGTCGGACGGCACCGAGGGCCGCGTCGTCGAAAACACCTGGCGCTCCACCCACATCCTGACCTCGGCCAACAACGTCGTGGTCCTGCCGAACAGCTACCTGGCGAAGATCGGGCTCACCAATGTCAGCCGCCCCGATGAGTCCCATCAGGTGATGCTGCCGCTGCGCATCCGGCCGACCCACAGCCCCGGTTTCGTGCTCGAAGCCCTGCGCAAGGCGATGCTCGCCTCCAACCGGACCGATCGCGATCACCCGCCGGTGGTCGTCCTGAAGCGCATGGACGCCCTGGCGCTGGACATCGACCTGCTGTTCCACGTCGCCCACAACGCCGAGCGGGTCGCGGCCAGGAACGAGATCGCCGACCTGGTCTATCGGCAGTGCCAGGCGATGGGGATCGCCCTCGCCCTGCCGGAGACGGCGACCGTTCTCGTCAATGACGCCACCGCCGCCCCGCCTGCGCCACAGACGGCGGAGGACCTCTTGCAATCCAGCCCGGCCTTCGAGCACCTTGAACGAAGCGGGATCGAGACGATCGCCCGCGGCGCGCGCCTGCGCCGCTTCGAGGCAGGCGATCCCCTGCCGCTCGGCGGGGCGCCCGCGCTGATGATCGTCCGCTCCGGCGCCGTCGCCGGTCTGCAGGGGGAGAGCGAGGGGGTGCGGCTCGGTTCGGGCGAGCTTCTCGGACGCCTCGGCGACGCCGATGAACCGCTGGACTTCAAGGCGCTGACCGAGGTCGAGACCTTCGAGATCGACCGGCAGGCGCTGGAAACCGCCCTCGGCGACCGGCCCGCCCTTCGCGCCACGCTCGTCAATCACATCGCCTGGCCGACCCATCCGGCCAAGGCGGAGAGCCACCTGGAGCACAACGGCAAGAGCCCCTCGGCATTCCTCCGCACGATCCAGCACCGGTTTCGAAGGCGATAGCTGCGGCGGGGAGCCGCCACGGCCGCGCCGCCATCCTCAGCGCATCTGCTCCGGAGAGGCCGCGCGCAGCCGGGCCGGCGCCACCGGATAGAGGCGGTTCCAGGCCCGGCGAAACTGGCGCGCGGACGAAAAGCCCGCACGTTCGGCAACGCTCTCCATGTCGAGCTGCGAGCCGATCACCAGTTCCCGGGCAACGGCAAGGCGCATCCGGTTGACGTAGTCGACGACGCTCATCTGGACATGCTCGTTGAACAGCCGCGAGAGATTGCGGGGGCTGGTGGCGGCCACCTTCGCCAGGGTCTCGACCGACCAGTCGCCGGCAGGCGCGGCGGTGACGGCGTCCTGGGCCCGGTGAATGGCCGGATGAATATGGTTGCGCCCCTCCAGCCAGGGCGAGAGCTGCGGATCGGCGCCGGCCCGCCTGAGATAGACGACGAGGTTGCGGGCGACGGCAAGCGCCGTCGCATGGCCGGCCTCCCGCGCCACGATCGCCAGCATCAGGTCGATCCCGGCGGTGACCCCGGCGCTGGTCAGCCGGTCGCGATCCTCGACGAACAGCCGGTTGTCCCGCACCCGCGCCGTCGGCGCCAGGCGGACGAGCGTGTCGAGCAGGCTGTGGTGCGTCGTGCATTCATGGCCCTCGAGCAGCCCCGCGCGGGCGATGAGAAGCGCGCCGGAGCAGATCGTCACGAGACGCATTCCGGGCCGGATCGCGCGCTTCAGCCAGCGGACGATCTCGGCCTCCAGCACGGCATCGCCAGGCCGCGTGTCCGCCTCGGAGCCGAGCGGCTCGTCGACGGCGCCGGAGACGACGACGAGCGCGTCGTCCGGCAGTTCGGCCGGCAGCGGCCGGATGCCCGAGATCCCGAGACCGACCGACGCCGTCACCGTGTCGGACGGCCCGACATAGGTGACGGAAAAGCGGACGGCCGCTTGCTCGATATTGGCCCGTCGCAGGACCTCCATGGGACCGGCGACGTCCAGAAGCAGGACGCGCGGCGGCACGACGAGAAAGACGGGAACCTGCCGTGTCGCCGCGCCCTTGCTCATGCTGCGGCCGCTCTCGCTTCGCCGGCGAGCGCCTCTTCCACGCTCACGATGCGGGCGAACCGCCCGGCGAGCACCAGTTCGGTCCGCGCGCGGATCTCGGCGGCGCTCCATTCCCGCCCCGACCGGTCGACCATCGGGAAGGTCAGGGTCGCCTCGCTGACGAAGTCCACCGCATAGCCGAGGTCGGAGGCATGCCGCGTCGTCGTCTCGCAGCACTGCTCCGTGCGGATGCCCGAAACGATGACGCGCCGGACGCCGTGCCGGGTCAGCCAGACGTCCAGCCCGCTGCCGACGAGCGCGCTGTGGCGACGCTTGCGGAACACCGCGTCCGGCGCGATCTTCAGCGGCGCGATCGCCTTGACCAGGCCGGAGGCCTCGCCGAAGACCCCGGTATCCTCGACATGGAAAATCTGGACGACGGGGATCCCGGCCGCCTTTGCCCCGTCGATGAGGGCCTGCTGCCTTGCGATATAGGGCGCGAATTCGTCGTCCCTGAAATAGTCGCGATGACGGAACGATTCCTGCGCGTCGATGACGAGAAGTGCGGTCTGATAGGACATTTTCTGATCTCCGTAGGTTTCGAGAATCCAAACCTACCCACCGGCAAACAGGTCAGAAAGCATGGCACCGGACAGATTGGGGACATATCACGCCAAGGTGGGTGCCGTCGACGGCCCTGCGGCGGTCCCGTGGCTCTCGCCGGCGGCCGCAGGAGAAGGAGGCTGTCGCGCGTCCGCTGTCGCGCCAGTCGCGGTCACGGCGACCGGCCTTGCCATCGACACGATGCCGCCGAGCGGGGCTAGGCGTCCTCGGTTGACATATGGGGGGCAGCCCATAAGCTGCGCGCAGGCTTTTGAGATCGACACCGTTCTTGCGGAGATTGGGATCATGCAGATGCCCCGCCGTATGGCCAAGCGCATGACACGGCTTCTGCTGGTCGGCCTCGCCCTTTGCCTCACGCCTTTCGCGGCCGCCGCCGCAACGCTCGACACGATTGCCGCCCGCGGAGCCGTGCGCATCGGCTATATCGCCGACCAGGCGCCCTTTTCCTCCGGCCGGCCGGGAGCCGAACCGGTGGGATATGCCATCGACCTGTGCGGCAGGATCGCCGACGAGATCGAGCATCAGTTTCCGCAGCTGAGACGCGACTATGTCGAGACGACGCTCGCCAACGGCTTCGACGCCGTCAAGAATGAAGAGATCGATTTGCTTTGCGGGTCCATCACCGTCAACTTGAACAGGCGGGAAACCGTCGATTTCTCCCAGCCGATCTTCCTCACCGGGGCGAGCGCGCTCTTGCGCAAGGATTCGCCCGACTACCTGCAGACGCTCTTTCTCGACGGCCCCGCCGTTCACGCCGTCAGCGAGCGCGTGGCGACGAACGTCATCGGCATGCGCGCGAACACGACCACGGCAGCGGCGCTTCGCGAGGCGCTTGCAATCCAGGAATCGAAGACGCGGCTTGCCGATTTCGCCACGCACGAGGACGGCCTCAAGGCGCTGGAGGACCGCAAGATCGATGCCTACATCGCCGACCAGGTGCTGCTCATCAGCCTGGCCAAGCGGGCGCGCGATCCGGCCGCGCTCGAGGTCGGTGACCGCATGTTCACGCATGAACCCTATGCCATCGCCCTGCGACGCGACGACGCCGACTTCCGCCTGCTGGCGGACCGCGCGCTGACGGATTTCTACCTGTCGGACGATTTCCTGCCGCTGCTGGAGAGCTACTTCGGCGCCGAAGCGCCGATGCTGCACACGCAAATCATCATGCAGCATGTGCCTTAGGTCGCCTGCGGCGGGCGGGAGCTGGTTTGCCGGAATTTCGCGTCCGGCTAGACAGGTACGTTTGGGGGCAGATGCCATAGCCGCCTTTCTTGGGCTCACCCGCCGGCAGGTCTATGACATGACCGCTCGCCAGATTATGCCATCGTTCAAAATCGGAAAGACAGTTGCCGCACGCAAGTCGACCCTTCGGGCGTGGATCGAACAGCTTGAGCGCCGCGCGCCGACTTGACTCGTGCGTGTAGCGTGTCACCTTTCGCGCGGAGGGCGCTGTAATTTTATGGAACAATATGGCTGTTGCGCCTACGTCGTGAGGACAGCATGAAGTGCCCGCATTGTGGTGTGGAAGCCCATTTTCATTTTGTTGTAGAGCAGTTTACTTATGGGCGCGGTAGAGCATTACCATATCAGTATCGTTCCGCGTTCTGTCCTTCCCCAAAATGTAAAAAACTGGTTATCCAGTACAAGTATCAAAGCGCATTCGCCAGCGATGACGACGAATCTTGGATTTTTCTAATACCGTCGGCCCCATCACGGGGGACAATACCTGCTGAAGTTCCATCTCCGATCGCTGACGACTACCAAGAGGCGTGCAATGTTTTGGCAATCAGCCCAAAAGCTTCCGCTGCACTTTCTCGCCGCTGCCTGCAGGCAATCTTGCGATCGAACGGCTATAAGGCGAAGGACTTAGCAAAAGAGATCGAGTTGCTACTGAATGAGCCTGAGACGTCGAAAGCGATCCCGGCCGATTTGCGTTCTATCGTTGATGCAATTCGCCATTTTGGAAATTTTTCCGCACACCCAGTCAACGACGTCACAACGCTTCAGGTGATTGACGTTGAACCTCACGAAGCGGAGTGGTGCTTGGAAGTACTCGAGGAGTGCTTTCAACACTTCTATGTTCGCCCAGCGCAAGCTGCGGCGCGGAAAGCCGCGCTTGACGCAAAGCTGGCGTTGGCTGGCAAGCCTGCCTCTAAAGGTTGATTCTAACAGCAAACGGTGCGCCGAAGATTTACGGAGAATGTCGTGACTGAGTGGACCCTTGGATCCTTGCGTGAGAAAAGTCTCGAGGAACTGGCCCTCATTGGTGGCTACAACAAGCGCTGCAAAGCCGGTAGCTGAGTTTTATTCCGCAGAGCTCGCAAGGCGAGCCGCACTAGCAACGATCAAGGCTGCGCAAGCAACGCAGGATACCGCGAAGTGGACGAAGTATTCAGCGATCACTATCGCCTTAACCTTTGTCGCTACGTCGGTCAGCATCATCCATGAGGTTTCGAGAAGTTGTTTCCAGCATCATCGTCCACCCAAGAAAGCCGGGGGAGGATTATCGCTACGAAATCAACGGTTGGCTTGCCGCTGTGGCCGGACCTGAATTGTCGGCTGTTCTAATGGTAGCGGAGGAGGGATTCGAACCCCCGACACAAGGATTATGATTCCTCTGCTCTAACCTACTGAGCTACTCCGCCGCCGGGCGAAACGGAAACGGCGCTTGCGTTTTCCGTTCGGGACGGGCGGCTTATAGGGTGCCCGTCCCCAAGGTGTCAAGCGCCGTTTCCGGCAAAAGTGCGCGCCTGTGCAACGGCCTGTGAATTGGGCTGTTTCAGGCTGCGACCGGCGTGGACAGGATGCGCTGCAGCGCCGCTTCCGCAGCGGATTCGCGCTCGGAGCGGGCGATGAAGCCGCCGCCGTAGACGCGCGCGTCCTCGCCCTCGCCGGAATAGAGCGCGCAGGCCTGGCCGGGGGCGACGCCGGCCTCGCCCTCTGCCAGTTCCACGTAGAGCCCGCCCTCGTCCTGGCGGAGCATCGCCGGGCGCGGCGGACGGGTCGAGCGCACCTTGGCAAAGCAGGCAAAGCCGCCCGCAGCGACCGCCGCAAGCTCGCCGTCGCCGAGCCAGTTGACGTCGCGCAGATAGAGCCGCTTCGTCTCCAGCGCCTCCTTCGGGCCGACGATGACCCGGCGCGAGCGCGCGTCGAGATAGACGACGTAGAGCGGCTCGCCGGTGGCAATGCCGATGCCGCGCCGCTGGCCGATCGTATAGTGCAGGATGCCCTCGTGGCGGCCGAGCACGCGGCCGTCGATGTGGACGATGTCGCCGGACAGCGCCGCATTCGGCTTCAGCTTGGCGACGATGTCGGAATATTTTCCCTGCGGCACGAAGCAGATGTCCTGGCTGTCGGCCTTCTTGGCGACCACGAGCCCCATCTCCTCGGCGAGCGCCCGCGTCTCGGCCTTGGACAGGTGCCCGAGCGGGAAGCGCAGGTAGTCGATCTGCTCCTGGGTGGTGGCGAAGAGGAAATAGCTCTGGTCGCGCTCGGCGTCGACCGGGCGGTAGAGCGCCCGGCGCGACGGATCGGACGGCGTCGGATTGGGCCGCGAGCGGATGTAGTGGCCGGTCGCCAGCGCATCCGCGCCGAGCTCGCGGGCGGTCGCGAGCAGATCGGCGAACTTGACCGTCTGGTTGCAGGCGACGCAGGGGATCGGCGTCTCGCCGGCGATGTAGCTCTCGGCGAACGGGTTGATCACCGTCTCGCGGAACCGCTTCTCGTAGTCGAGCACGTAATGGGGAATGCCGAGCGTCTCGCAGACGCGGCGGGCGTCCTCGATGTCCTGGCCCGCACAGCAGGAGCCGGCCCGGTGCACGGCCGCGCCATGGTCGTAGAGCTGCAGCGTGATGCCGAGAACGTCGTAGCCCTCGCGCTTCAGGAGGCCGGCGACGACGGACGAATCCACCCCGCCCGACATCGCGACGACGACGCGCGTATCTTCTGGCTTCCTGTCGAAATCGAGACTGTTCACGCGGTCCATCCGGGGTTGTCCAAGGGGGTCATGCCGGGACGCCTGGATAGGGCGATCGCTTGCGGCCTTCCCTGCCCGCCTGCGGGCACTTGCCGCGACATATAGAAACTTGCGCCGCCGGGGGCAAGAGAAGGCTTGATTCGGGTGGCCCGGCTGCCCGCGGCCAAATGATGCGGGGCGGGCGGCTGGCAGGGCTGCGGCGGCTCTTGCGCGTCGCCTCAGATCAGCTTCATCCGCATCGCCGAGGCGATCGCCTGCATCCGGTTGACCGCCCCCAGCTTCTTTGCCGCCGACTTGAAGTAGCTTGAGACGGTGTAGGCGGAGATGCCGAGGATGATGGCGATCTCGTCGCTGCTCTTGCCGGCGGCCGCCCAGCGCAGGCATTCGATCTCGCGGCCCGACAGCCTGTCTTTCACGACCGGATGGCGGACGAAGGTCTGCTCCAGGCAGGCAAAAAGCTGCACGGCGGCGAAATAGAGCTGCGGCAGGTCATCCGGCCGGCGCAGCGGCTCCTTGCCCGAAAACACCATGGCGAAGGGCTCGCCGGCGGTGGCATGCAGCAGGAACGCCAGGGACACGGCAAGCCCGTGACGATCGGCGATGGCAACGGCGGCTTCGTTCGCCGGACCCGGCTCCTTCGGCGCCAGCAGCGCGCGGTCGCCGATCACGGGGCGCTTGGTCTGCGCCACCTCGGCCACCAGCCGGCTCGTGTGATAGAGGCCGAGCTCGTCATAGCCGCGCACCAGTTCGGCCGGCCAGTTGCTGATCACCAGCCGCTCGGAAAACCGTCTACGGTCGCCGTCCGGCAGGCGGGTGAGAAGGAAATGGCTGAAGCCGAAATGGCCGGTGCAGCGGCGCAGGAGCTGCAGGACCTCGTATTCGGTCCTGACGTTCTCCAGCTGCGCATCGCCCAGGAAGGCCGGCGCCCAATGCGCAAATGTCGTTACCTCGTCAGGCTGTCTCATCTCGTGCTTCCACTTGCCGTCGCGGTCACAAAGCCGCCTTGACCGCTGCCCGGCCTGCGCCGGGGCGTGTGCGGTATCGTCATATGCATGGGAGACTGTGCATTCCCGAAGACGGGGGACACGGATCGATACGACGCATGCATATAGTCGCAAGGGCTTTGCGGTTGGATCGGACGGATACTACCCCTGACTTGCGCGGGGTCTACCAGAAGCAGCACGAAATTGAAAATAGTCAATTCTCATGGCTGCACTGCATTGCGCTGCCGGCTGCCGCATTTGCGCCCGCCGTCCGGGCCTGCCGGCGAAGCAGCGTGTTCACGCTGATCGGTCGAGTTCTTAGCAAATTGTTACAATGTGCTTAGGCAAATTTTAAATGTGGCGAACTACAGTCGGCCCATATGGTCTTGTGTGTAGTAGAGAGTCCTATGACCGAATTGATACGACCCCGCGTGAAGTATGTCATCGGCCCCGATGGCAGCCCGCTGACGATCGCCGACCTGCCGCCCGCGAACACGCGGCGCTGGGTGATCCGCCGGAAGGCTGAAGTCGTCGCCGCTGTCCGCGGGGGCCTGCTCAGCCTCGAGGAAGCCTGCGAGCGCTATACGCTGACGGTCGAGGAATTCCTGTCCTGGCAGTCTTCGATCAACGACCACGGCCTGGCCGGCCTGCGGACCACGCGCATCCAGCAATACCGCCACTGAGCCTCAGCCCTCACGGCAATCGAATTTTCTCGCGGCCGCACTCAATGCGGCCGCAGCCGCATTTGCAGGATCCCCGTCATCACCGCCGAGCCCGCATAGAACCAGAGCCCCGGCTGCGTGAAGGCGGCCGCCATGCCGCTGGTCTTGGCGGCGAAGATCACCAGCGCCACCAGCACCACATCCATCATCGACCAGCGCGAGAGCAGCGGCAAAAGGCGCATGAGCAGCGCCTGGCGTCCGGCGTTCTCCGCGGGCGTCGTCGCCTCGAAGGCGACGCCGATGAGCTTGACGACCGGAAAGATCACCGACAACAGGCCGACGAGCACGGCGAGCGCCCGGTTTTCCTGCAGCCAGAGCGAAGCGATGATGCCGAGCAGCGAGGGCGCCTCGGTGAAGAAGTAGAGCTTCTCGAACAGGACGAGCGGCAGGACCATCCCGAACCCGAGCGACACGGCGGAGAGGATGAGGAGTGCGGGAACGACCAGTGCAGCCATGCGTTGCCTCGTTTCGGTTCAGGCATCCATAGCATCGCGCGTGCCGGCTGACAGCCTCCGCCGGCGGCAGCTGCCGACAATGGCTGACCTTCGAACAGAATTTTCGAAAAGACGCTTTGAGCGCCGCCGCACCGGCCCTACTTCTTCTTCGGGCCGTCCGGATCGCAGGCACGGCACGGAAGGAAGGACAATGGCAGACATGGACATTCTGGACGAAGAGAACGGCGCGCACGGGCGCTACTCGGTCACCGTCGACGGCCACGAGGCGGAGATGACCTATTCCCGCGCCTCGCCGCATCTCGTCATCGTCGATCACACCGGGGTTCCCGACGCGCTGCGGGGACGCGGGGTCGGCCAGGCCCTTTCCGCCCACGCCGTGGAACAGGCGCGTGCCGGCGGCTGGAAGATCATTCCGCTCTGCCCCTTCTTCAAGGCCCAGGCGACACGACACCCGGACTGGAACGACGTCGTCAACATGTGACGCAAGGGTGACCGGCGGACAAGCAAAAGAAGAGCCCTCATGACCGGCGAAGAGTTGCGGTCATGAGGGCTCGTCCTGCAAGCAGCGCCGCGGGGCGCGCTGGCGTATCGGTCGGTCTGCAGCCGCGACGGTCAGGCGCGGATGCGCACCGCGTTGTCGCGTTCCTCCAGGGCGGCAGCCTTGGCGAATTCGGCCTCCGCCTCCTCGAGCGACAGCTCGGCTGCGTCCTGCTGCACCTTCAGCTCGCGAATGGAGACGATCAGGTTGTCGGCCCGCTGCCGCGCCGCCTTCGCAAAGGTCGGATAGGCGAAATGGTTGGGGTCGGAGATCCCCGACTTCTTTTCTTCGATGGCGATCTGGCTTTCCAGTTCCTTCGACATCCGTTCGAACTCGGACATCATCATCTGCAACTGGTTGAGCTGTCGCCGCTTTTCTTTCACCTGAAATTCCTTCAGGCGAACAAGGCTCTCACGTGACTTCATACGCAATACTCCCGTGGATAGCGAGACCCCGGCATCTGGCGGGCAGCACGCGCGATTGCGCAATGCCCGACCACACAAGCTGAAGGCATGCTTCGCGTGATACCCATGCGCGAAGCAGGCCGCATTTTCGCCCCCGACCGGCCGATCGAACCGGTCCCTACAAAAAAATTCCTGCGATATTAACGAAACCCTACCGCTGGTAACCTTTCGTTTACGGGCATCGTTAATCATAGGCGTCATGATTTAAGGGTCGGTAAATGCAAAACCCAAAATGCCGTAGGCCTTGTAATCACGAGTCGAAAGAGTCGGTTAGCGCAGTTTCTTCACAATGAGCGTGAGGAGTGCGTTTTGGAATTTCGATATGAATTCAGGGTGCTGCTAAAATTATTTAACAACTTCGATCCATCTTGCCAGAGTGAATCAGAATTTGTTAACCATTCGGTGGCAGCCTCAAATCAGGCAACGACTGGATCCGTATCGCGTAGAGGGGCCAGGACACCTTTGAGCGGCGGAAAAGGGGACATAAATGCGCGTACTACTCATTGAAGACGACAGCGCCACGGCGCAGAGCATCGAGCTGATGCTCAAATCGGAAAGTTTCAATGTCTATACGACCGATCTGGGCGAAGAAGGTGTCGATCTCGGCAAGCTCTACGACTACGACATCATCCTTCTCGACCTGAACCTGCCGGACATGTCCGGCTATGAAGTTCTTCGCACGCTGCGCCTGGCCAAGGTGAAGACGCCGATCCTGATCCTCTCCGGCATGGCCGGCATCGAGGACAAGGTGCGCGGCCTCGGCTTCGGCGCCGACGACTACATGACCAAGCCGTTCCACAAGGACGAGCTGGTCGCCCGCATCCACGCCATCGTCCGCCGCTCCAAGGGTCATGCCCAGTCGGTCATCTCCACCGGCGAACTGATCGTCAACCTCGACGCCAAGACGGTCGAAGTCGGCGGCCAGCGGGTCCACCTGACCGGCAAGGAATACCAGATGCTCGAGCTGCTCTCGCTGCGCAAGGGCACGACGCTGACGAAGGAAATGTTCCTGAACCACCTCTATGGCGGCATGGACGAGCCGGAACTGAAGATCATCGACGTCTTCATCTGCAAGCTGCGCAAGAAGCTCGCGAACGCCGCCGGCGGCGCCAACTACATCGAGACGGTCTGGGGCCGCGGCTACGTGCTGCGCGAGCCCGACGGCGACTATCTCGAAAGCGCCTGACAAGCCCTTCCCTTTCCACCGCCCCGAACATGAAACCCGCCTCCTTCAGGCGGGTTTTCTTTGTCTGGCTACGGTCCTGCCGCGCAGGGGGCGGGTCGCACGAGACGACAAACGCGGCAGCGGGGGTGCTGGCCGCGTCGGTTGCCGGTCGGTTATTGTTCAGATGCCCGCAGCGCCCGCAGGTCAGGCGGCGATCGACAGGTTGGCGAAGACGCTGGTGAGGATCTTGCGGTCGAACGGCTTCAGGAGGAAGTCGTCGGCCCCTGCCCGCTTGCCCATCATCATCTTCCTCAGGTCGGCCTCGACCACGCAATAGAAGATGCGGACGGTGTCGCCCTTCGGCAGCATTCGGATGTTGCCGATGAGCTCGAGCGCGCCGTCCATCGTCGAATCCACGATCACGACATTGGGAAGGTCGGCCTCGCAGCGGACGAGGGCTTCGAGCGAGTTCGATGCTTCGAGCACGAGATAGTCGAGGTTCGAGAGGATCCTCTTCCCGACCTTGCGGACGACATCCGAGCCATCCGCAATCATGATGCGCCGCATGATCTGCTCCAATTCCCCGCTCGCACGAACGGCCGATTATGAAGCAAGTGTAGCCGTGCCTGGCAAACAAATGGTTACCGTTCGGCCCGCCGCGTGCCTGGAATCGCTCAGGCGGCGAGCTTGGCGACGAAGGTGATCTCCTCCGCCGACGGGACGACCTCCAGCGTCATCCCCGCCTCCTCGGCGAGCAGGACGGTGTAGTAGGGCTGGATGGAATGCGCGTCGACGGCTTCCTCGAGATGACCGGAGAGCATCTCGGTGAACTTCGGCGGCACGCGCAGCATCCGGCCCTTGGCCGTCAGCCGGAATTCGGCATCGAGGTCCGGCCGCTCCAGCGTGACATCGATCGAGCCGCCGCGCGGGATCGCGCCATAGGCGACGAGAAACAGGTTCAAGAGCAGCTTCACGCGGTTCTTGGCGACGATCGCCCGCGGACCGCTCCAGGTGACCTCGGTCTTCTTCTCGGCCGCGGCGAAATCGCGGGCGGCCTTCTCGGCCTCTCCGGTATCGATCGAGGCGCCCACCGAACCCGAGGCGCCGAAGGCGAGCCGGGCGAACTTCAGCCTGACCGAGGCGTTCAGCGCGCTGGTGCGGATGAGGTCCATCGCGTCCTCGTCGGCGCCACCCTCGTCCAGCAGCTCCAGGCCGTTGTTGATCGCGCCGACCGGGGAGATGACATCGTGGCAGACCCGGCTGCAGAGAAGCGCTGCCAGGTCGGGACCACTGAGGGTGAGGTTCGGATTCTTCGTCATAAAGCTCTCCAAAGACCGCAACCGCCGGTCTCCGTTCATGACCGGCGGGGCGCGCATGTTTCCAATTGTCACTTAACACGCGGAGGTTGCGCGGAGCAGTTTCAATTAGAAGTCAGCCATAAAGACACCACATTTGGTAAACCGATTGTTAACACGATCCGGTCAAATTGAAATCCATCACAGCGTCCCGAACCATGACGAGGGAAGAGACATGCGTGTTTCGAATTTGACCAGGAGGACGGTCCTGCGCGGTGCGATCGGCGGCCTCGCCCTCGCCCACCCCGCGTTCTCCTTTGCCGCGCAGCCGGCCGGCAGCTCCACCTATTCGGCCCAGGAGATCGTCGACGCCGGCCACAACTTCTTCGGCTCGACCACCGGCGGCCTCGCCAAGGTGGTGGAGCGGGCCTTCCAGTCCTACGGGCTGCCGAACGGCTACATCCTCGGCCAGGAAGGCTCCGGCGCCTTCGTCGCCGGCCTGACCTATGGCGAAGGCGAGATGAACACCAAGAACGCCGGCAGCCATGCCGTCTTCTGGCAGGGCCCGTCGCTCGGCCTCGACTGGGGTGGGCAGGGCAGCCGCACGATGATGCTCGTCTACAATCTGCCCGACGTGAACGCCCTCTACACCCGCTTTGCCGGCGTGTCGGGCTCGGCCTATGTCGTGGCCGGCGTCGGCATGACGGTGCTGACCGAGCAGAACATGGTGATCGTGCCGATCCGCACCGGCGTCGGCGCCCGCCTGGGCATCAATGCCGGCTATCTGAAGCTGACCCGCAATCCCACCTGGAACCCCTTCTGAGCAGCGGCCGAACGCCGTCCTGCCGCAACGGTCGAAATTGCGCGAGGCCCCTGTGCAACGGGGCCTCGTCGGCTATAGTGGCGCAGGATGGGGATGACGGAACAACGGGACAGGCGTCGTCGTGATTGAATATGCGCTGCTCTTCGCCCTTGGCTTTCTTGCGGCCACGCTCGTCGGCCTGATCGTGGCCCCTGCGATCCAGCGCCGCATCGTCGCCTATACCGAAAACCGCATGAAGGCGACCACGCCCCTGAGCCCGCAGGAAGTGCGCGCCCAGACGGACATGGCGCGTGCCGCCTTTGCCGCCGAGAACGCCCGCCTGTCGCAGAGCCTGGTGCGCGAGCGCGACAAGGGCACGCGGCTCGCCGTCCAGACCGAGGCGCTCAAGCAGGACGTCAGCCGGCTGGCCGCGGAGAACGCCGACCTCAGGGCGCATATCGAGGAAATGGATGTCGGCGCCGGCGAACTGCGCTCGACCCTGCGCAACGACGACCTGAAGTACCAGCAGCTCAAGGCCCAGCTGGATGCCGCCGAGCGGGAGATCCTGCACAAGAAGCGGGAAATCGAGATCCTCAACGCCAATCGCGATTTGATCCAGTCCGATCTCAACGACACCATGATATCGCTTGCGGCGCGCGAGACCAATATCGAGAGCCGCGACAGCCGCATCCAGGCCCTGCGCCACGAGCGCGACAAGCTGCTCGCCGGCTTGCGGGCCGCGCAGGCAAACCTCAAGGAGACGGCGCAGAAGCTGTCGCGCGAGGAAGGCCGCACCCGCCAGCTGGAACAGAAGCTGGCGCGCGAACAGGGCCAGGCCGCCGGCAGGGTCACGCCGCTCGATCGTCACCTTGGCGAGGCCGGCCGGCCGCGCGAGAGGGCGAAGCCGGCCGCGTCCTCGCCGCGGACGCCGGTGAATGCCGAGCGGGCGGCCGAGATGACGCCGCTGCTTGCCACGCCGCCCGAGACGCCCCTGCTCGCCCACGGCAACGGCCATGAGGCCGCTGCGCCCGCAAGCGGCGTCGACATCCACGCGATCGAGGCGGACGTACGCGACCGGAGTGCTGCGATCACGCAGCGACTGTCGGACGCCCCGACACAGGAAACGGACGCGGCGCTGCGCGAGGACATCGCCGACATCGCCGCCAAGATGATCGTTCTGACCGATGCGCGCGAGGGGGCCGCCTCGCCGCTCCGCAGCCTGCTGGACCAGGCGCCGCCGGCTTCCGATCCCCGCCGCCTCAGCCTCGCAAGGCGCGCCAAGGACATGCTGCCGCCGCGCGAATGAGCGCGCGCCGGCCGCAGCCGCAATTCCCGCGCGCCAATGTCAGCCGATGCGCCCCTTGGCCAGCGCCATCTGGTAGAGTGCCACCCCGCTTGCGGTCGCGACGTTGAGGCTGTCGAGCCCCGGCTTCTGCGGTATCCGGGCCGTATGGAAGCGGGACAGGATCGCCGCGGGCAGCCCCTCGCCTTCCGTGCCCGCCACCAGCGCCAGCCGCGCCGACGGCACGATGCCGCCGATTGCCGTCTCGCCCCGCGGCGACAGCGCCCAGATTGCGAAACCCGCGCCGGCGAGGCCCTCGAGCAGGTCCTGCGCGCGTCCCCCTCTGGCGAAGGGAACGCTGAGCACGGCGCCGACCGAAACCCGGATCGCCTTGCGATAGAGCGGGTCGCAGCAGGTTTCGTCGAGCAGCACGGCATCGACGCCGAACGCCGCAGCGTTGCGGAAGAGCGAGCCCATGTTGTCGTGGTTGGAGATGCCGCAGGCGGCCAGCACCAGGCTGTCGGTCGGCAGCGATGCGATCAGGTCGAGGGCGGTGGGTACGGCTTCCCGCCGCCCGATCGCCATGACGCCGCGATGCATGTCGAAGCCGGCGATGGCGTTGAACACCTCCCTGTCGGCCACATGGACGGGCACGCTTGCGGGCAGCCGTTCGAGGATCTCCGCCACCCCGGCGAGGCGGTTCTCCAGGATCAGCACCGCCTCCGCCCGGAAGCGCCCGCCCGCCGCATGCGACGCGGCCAGCATCCTGAGCACCACCGTTCCCTCGGCGACGAAGCGACCTTCCCGGCCCACCAGGTCGCGCTCCCGGATCGCGCGGAATGCCGCGATCCGCAGATCGTCGGCCGCGGCGATCCGGATCGGGGCGCCGGCCATCGGGCTGCTAGCGGCCGTTGACGTCGATGTCGGCCACGATGCGGCCGGCAGCGATGTCGAACAGGATCGCCTTGCGCGCGCCGTCCGCGAGTGTGCCGTAGAACAGGATCTGGCCGCCCGACTGGGAGACGGAGGCGACGGTGAAGCCGTCGGGCAGCGTCACGGCGCCCGAAAGCGGCGCATCGCTCGGGACGGCAAGGCCGGTCGTGAGCGCGCTTTCGGGCTTGCCTTCCGTCCGCGTCACCTTATAGACAATGGCCGCGAGCACCGCCATGAACATGACGAGCATGATGCCACCGGAGACGAGCTGCAGGCGGACCATCTTGCGCCGGACATTCTCCATTGCAGGGTCGAGCGGCTTGTCTTCCTGTTCAGCTGCATCGAAATTCGACATGGGCGGTAGCGTCTCCGACAATCAGGACAATCATTGAATGAGCGCCCCCTTTAAACAAGCAGACGACACAAGGAAAGTCCTGACCGCCGGCGAGGACGCCACAGGCCGGCTGGACGCCTGGCTGGCAGACGCGCTCGGCGGCGAACATTCGCGCAGCCGCATCAAGGCGCTGATCGAACAGGGCGCGGTCAGCATCAACGGCACGGCGATTACCGAGCCGAAGAAGAAGGTGCATCCCGGCGATGCGATCGCAATCGAACTGCCGCAGCCGGAGGATCCCGAACCGCAGGGCGAGGACATTCCGCTCGACGTGCTCTACGAGGACGAAGACCTGATCGTCCTCCTCAAGCCTGCCGGCCTCGTCGTCCATCCGGGCGCCGGCAACTGGACCGGCACCCTCGTCAACGCGCTGATCCACCATTGCGGCACGAGCCTGTCGGGCATCGGCGGGGTCAAGCGCCCCGGCATCGTCCACCGGCTCGACAAGGAGACGAGCGGCGTCATGGTCGCCGCCAAGAACGATGCCGCCCATCGGCACCTTTCCGCCCAGTTTGCCGACCACGGCCGCAACGGCCCGCTGGAGCGCGCCTACCAGGCCGTCGTCTGGGGGCGGCCGCGGCAGCTGCGCGGCACGATCGACGCCCCGCTCGGCCGCGCCGGCGACCGCACGAAGCGGGCGGTGAAGCGCGAGGAGAGCGACGACGCCCGCGAGGCGATCACCCACTACGAGGTGATCGAGCGCTACGGCGAGAAGCCGGACGCGACCTGCCTCGCCGCGCTCGTCGAATGCCAGCTGGAAACCGGCCGCACCCACCAGATCCGCGTGCACATGGCCCATATCGGCCATCCGCTGATCGGCGATCCCGAATACGGCGCCGCCTTCCGCACCAAGGCCAATCTCCTGCCCGAGCCTGCGCGCGCGGTGGTGAACGCCTTCCACCGCCAGGCGCTGCATGCGCATCTCCTCGCCTTCGAGCATCCCCGCACGGGCGAAGTCATGGAATTCGAGGCGCCGATGCCGGCCGACATGCAGGACCTGGTCGACGCCCTGCGCCGCTAGGCCGTCTTTCCCAGGTCCTGCGCCGCTACCGGCCCCGCTCGCGGGTCGGAAGGAACTCCGCGCCGCAGCAATCGAGCGAGATCACCTCGGCGCGGCGGCTGGTCTGTACGGTACGTTCTCTACGTGGAAAAGTACTTCACAGAAAGTTCCCAGATATTCTCCATGCAAATCAACAAACTACAAGAAACACGCCATTCATGATTGCAACTCCTTCCGGCAACCGGAAATAGAGACAAACTTTCGCTCCATTTATCCATCTTGCTGCGCTGCAAAATACACGATCCGGGAGATGATCGAGAATCATCGCGAAGGCATTCCGACGGCAAATGAAATGTCGGGGCCCGAATACTGGAATGAGAACAGGTGCCGCACAGGATGAACGCGTCTCTCCGCAAATTCATTTTCAATGATCTGCAGACGGTCGAAGGCTATATCGACCCGCCAGACGCGCTCGTCTATCTTTCCCTGCTGCAGGCGCAGGACAAGGCCGGCATGGGCGGCGGCGTTGCCGAGATCGGCGTCTTCTACGGGCGCTCCTACTACCTGATGAAGAAGATCGTCGGCGATGCCGGCAAGGTCCTCGCCATCGATCTCTTCGACCTCGGCGAGGCCGCCGACGGCACGCCGACCCAGTACCAGCGCTTTCTGGACTACGGAAAGCGCCTCGGCCTGACGGTGGATCAGGATCTGGTCATCAAGGGCGACAGCACCCGCCTCAGGCCGTCGGACATCACCGACCGCCTCGGCCGGGTTCGCTTCTTCAGCATCGACGGCGGCCACATGCTGGGCCACGTCGTCTCCGACGCGGCCCTTGCCACCGATGCGCTCGCCGAGCACGGCATCATCGCCTTCGACGACACCTTTAATCCGGCCTGGCCGGAGGTGACGGTCGGGGTGGCGGATTTCCTGCGGGAGCGGGCCGACACGTTCTCCGCCTTCTGCATGACGAAGTACAAGACCTATGTCTGCCGCCGCGCGTTTCACGACGTCTACTACCGCGCGATCCGCGAGGCGCCGGACCTTGCCGCCTTCCGGCATGTCGATACGCAGTTTCTCGGCTCGAAGACGGTCCGGCTGCACAATCCGATGGGCCGGCGCATGGTCTACGAGCTGATGGTGCACGCCGGCATGCGCGGCCTTTCCGAGCGCGTCTACCGCTGATCGGGCCGTCGGGAATCATTACGCATTTGTAATGTTGTAACGGCTTCGTGATGCCTTGAATCACCCTTTCGCCGCACTTATCTGATAGCTGGGTTGGTGCGGGGTCGGAGAAGGCCCGCGCCATGTCGGCTTGCCTTTCAGCATGCTTCGCTAATTCGACAGAGGGAGCCGATCAAAGATCGGAAAGGGGTGCTTTATGGCCCGCAATACATTGCCGTCCATCACCGCCGGTGAAGGCGGTCTCAATCGATATCTCGACGAAATCCGCAAGTTTCCCATGCTTGAGCCGCAGCAGGAGTACATGCTCGCCAAGCGCTACCAGGAACATGACGACCGCAACGCCGCCCATCAGCTCGTGACGAGCCACCTGCGCCTCGTCGCCAAGATCGCCATGGGCTATCGCGGCTACGGCCTGCCGATCGGCGAAGTCATCTCGGAGGGCAATGTCGGCCTGATGCAGGCCGTCAAGAAGTTCGACCCCGAGCGCGGCTTCCGCCTGGCGACCTATGCGATGTGGTGGATCAAGGCCGCGATCCAGGAGTACATCCTGCGCTCCTGGTCGCTGGTGAAGATGGGCACGACCGCGAACCAGAAGCGGCTGTTCTTCAACCTGCGCCGCATGAAGGGCAAGATCCAGGCCATCGAGGACGGCGATCTGCGTCCCGACCAGGTCTCCGAGATCGCCACCAAACTGCAGGTGTCCGAAGAGGAAGTCGTGTCGATGAACCGTCGCCTGTCCGGCGACGCCTCGCTGAACGCGCCGATCAAGGCCAGCGAAGGTGATTCCGGCCAATGGCAGGACTGGCTCGTCGACGACCGCGACAGCCAGGAAGAGACGCTGATCGAACAGGACGAGCTGGAAACCCGCCGTGCCATGCTTTCGCGCGCCATGGGCGTCCTGAACGACCGCGAACGGCGCATCTTCGAGGCCCGCCGGCTGGCGGAAGACCCGGTGACGCTGGAAGAGCTCTCCACCGAGTTCGACATCAGCCGCGAGCGCGTCCGCCAGATCGAGGTCCGCGCCTTCGAGAAGGTGCAGGAGGCCGTCGTCAAGCTCGCCGCCGAGCAGGCCAACGCCGTCCGGGTGATCGAGCAGGCCTGACAGCGGCCGGCGACGACGCCGCATGAATTTCGGCCCGCCCGGTTCCGCATCGGGCGGGCCTTTTCGTTCCCGCGATGGCCGGCCCTTGCCGCCTCAATCGAACCATCCGCAGCCTCTGCCTGGCGCAAGGGACGGCGACAGCCGCGATGCAAACGAAGAAGGCCCCGCACGGCGTGCGGGGCCTTCTCTCGTGGCAGTCGGGAATCAGCGCTACTGGCTGTCGGCAGCCGGTCCGAGCGCCGCCCAGGCGTTCATCACGTTGTTGAACACTTCCGCGCCCGAGGCGCCCTTCTCCAGCGTGATCAGCGCGCGCCGGCCGTTGCGGTAGGTGATCGGAATGTCGATCCAGTCGCGCGTCTTGAGCAGCTCGGTGTTCCGGGTGATCGCGTCCGGGAAATCGTTCAGCGCGATCATGTGGAAGTCCTCGGTGATCTTCGCCGGAACGGCGATCAGCGGATCGCCGCGGTCCTGCTCCGTCCGCTTCATCGCCACGCGCTGCACGCTGTCGATGTTGCCGCCCTCGAAGTTCGACGGCAGGGCGAAGACGATCTCGACCAGATGGCTCGCCGGCAGCGACCGGTCGGCATTGCGACGGATCGTCACCTGGGCGGTCAGGCCGTTCGACGGCGCATTCAACTGGGCGCGGATGACCGGCTCCGCCTTGGCGTCGCCGCCCGGGCTGTCTTCCGCCTGCGACCAGACGACGGTGCCGTCGATCGCCGTCGGCGCGGACTGGCCGAGGCGCTCCTCGTAGATGAACATCTTCTGCGTCACGCCGATCGGCGCCTGCTCCGCGGCAGCGCCCGCCGCGGGCGGCGTTGTGGTGGCAGGCGGCGTGGCGCCGGCGACTGCGCCGGGCGTTGCCGCGCCGGGGGTTGCCGGAGGCGTTCCGGCGGTCGCGGCCCCGTCGGTCGCCGTCTCGCTGGCGGCCGGACCTGCCGGCGCGCTGACCGGATCGGTGGAGGCGACTTCGGTCGACTGCTCGGCGACCGACTTGCCTTCCTCGCTGGCGGCCTGGCCCGCAATGGGCGCAGGCCCGTCGTCGGCCTCGGTGCCGTCGGGCAGGAGGCGCTGGGTGAACTTGGTGCTGCCGGCATCGGCGGAGGCGACCTGCGTTTCCGGCGCCTGCCCCTGGCCGTCAGGATTGGTCGCCGCGGCATCGCTGTTGCCCTCGGCGGGAGCGGCGCCCGGCGCGGCCGGAGCCGGCGCGGTCAGGTCCGCCACCATGCCGTCGATCGCGTCCTTGTTTAGCCAGTAGCCGGCACCGGCGCCGCCGATAACCGCAAGGGCGGCGACGACGGCTGCGATCCTGCCGGCGCTGATGCGACGCTTGCGCGGTTCGGCGCGAAACGAGCGCTGGCCGGCGCGGGCAGCGGCCGGGGCCGGCTCGCTCGTACCGACCCGTTCGTCAGCCGGCTGCGAGCCGGAACTGTCATCCGTCTTCGGCTGGTAGCCGATCAGGTCCTCGAGATCGCCCCAGGCATTGTCCGCGGCCTTGCCGGGCTCGCGCTTCGGCTCTGCGGCCGGCGCAGGCGAGCGGGCATCCTCCGGCCACGTCCACTCCGGCGCCAGTTCGGCGGAGACGTCGGGCGTTTCCGCATGCGTCGGCTCGTCGAGGGCGGGATACTGGTGCAGGCCGCTATCCTGCTCGTCCGGAATCTGCGCCTCCGTCCACTCCCACTCGGGCGAGGTGGCCGGCATGCCGAGCGTAGCCTCGACCGGCGCGGGCGCATCGACCGCCTGCGGCTGCCACGCGGCTTCGTCCGCATGCGCAGGCGCCTCCGCGTGCTCGACGAAGGCTGCGTGGTCGTAGGCGGGGTCGTCCACCGGCTCGAGGCCGATATAGTGGGGATGGTCGGCCGGCTCCGGCTCGGCCGCAGTCTCGTGATGGACGCGCTCGTCGCTCGAGGCGAACACCGGCGAGGGCTCACCCTCCACCTGCTGCGGCGACCACCCGTGTCCGGCTTCGGCCTCGGCCACATCGACCGGCGAAGACACGGCCTCGGCCGGCTCGCGGTGATCGTCGAATTCCGCCGCGACGGGCTCGGGCGTCTCGTCGACGAAACCGGCATCGCCCTGCGGCTGCGCGACCATCGGTTCCTCGGCGACCGGCTCTTCGACGACCGGCTCCTCGGCGACAGGATGCTCAGCGACGGGCTCGACTGCCGGGGGCTCTTCGGCGGCGGGGGCTGCGGCCTCCGGTTCTGAGGTCCAGCGGTCCTCCGCGGCGACCTCCTCGTGCGCCTGCACGGCGGGTTCTTCGACCGGCGGTTCCGGCTCCTGCGGCGCGGGCTCGGGCGCGAAGGCCGGCTCCGCGGCCGCGGTCTCGATGGGTTCTTCGATCGGCGGCTCTTCGGCCGGCAGCGCTTCGGCGTGTTCGCCTTCGACCGCGGCAATTGCGGCCTCGAGCTTGTCGAGCTGGCGCTGGACGAGATCGTCCGACGGACGCGGATTCATCGCCTCGAGCTGCCGGCGGACTGCCCCGCGCGCCTTCTCGTAGACCTTGACCCGCATGTCCGGGGAATTGTCCGTGAGGCCATCAACGGCCCTACGAATGACTGCTACAAAATCCGCCATAAGAACTTTCTCGTGATCTCCGGCCTTTCGTGGTCGCGAATCCAGTCCGGAACAGTGTCAAATCAAATCTTAGTCCTCGAAGGGATCGGTCACAAGTATGGTGTCGTCGCGTTCCGGGCTGGTGGAAAGCAGCGCCACCGGAGCCCCGATCAGTTCCTCCACCTGACGGACATACTTGATGGCCTGGGCCGGCAGGTCGGCCCACTTGCGCGCGCCGACGGTCGATTCCTTCCATCCTTCCAATGTGATGTACTTCGGCACGACCCGCGCCTGCTGGCCCTGGCTTGCCGGCAGGTGATCGATCTCCTGGCCGTCCAGCGTATAGCCGACGCAGATCTTCAGCTCGTCCAGCCCGTCGAGCACGTCGAGCTTGGTGAGCGCGATGCCGGTGATGCCGTTGGTGGCGACCGACTGGCGCACGAGGGCGGCGTCGAACCAGCCGCAGCGGCGCTTGCGCCCCGTCACCGTGCCGAACTCGTGGCCGCGCTCGCCGAGGAACTGGCCGATCTCGTCGGTCAGTTCGGTCGGGAACGGCCCCTCGCCGACGCGCGTCGTATAGGCCTTGGTGATGCCGAGAATGTAGCCGAGCGCGCCCGGGCCCATGCCCGAGCCGGCAGCCGCCTGCCCGGCGACCGTGTTGGAGGAGGTGACGAAGGGATAGGTGCCGTGGTCGATGTCGAGCAGCGAGCCCTGCGCGCCCTCGAACAGGATGCGGGCGCCGCTGCGGCGCTCCTTGTCCAGCAGCAGCCAGACGGTGTCGCGGAACGGCAGCACCCGGTCGGCGACCGAGGTCAGCTCCTGCATGATCGCCTCGTGGCTGACTTCCGCCTCGCCGAGGCCGCGGCGCAGCGCGTTGTGATGGGTCAGAAGGCGATCGACCTTGGCCGAAAGCGTCTCCAGGTCGGCGAGGTCCATCACCCGGATCGCGCGGCGGCCGACCTTGTCCTCGTAGGCGGGCCCGATGCCGCGGCGCGTCGTGCCGATCTTCACGCCGCCGTTCGACTTGCCGGCCGCGTCCTCGCGGATGCCGTCGAGCTCGCGGTGCAGCGACAGGATCAGCGTCGCATTGTCGGCAATGCGCAGGTTCTCCGGCGTCACCTTGACGCCCTGCGCGGCGAGCCGGTCGATCTCGGCGCAGAGCGCGTGCGGGTCGACGACCACGCCGTTGCCGATCACCGCCATCTTGCCCGGGCGCACCACGCCGGAGGGCAGCAGCGACAGCTTGTAGCTGGTACCGTCGATGACGAGCGTATGGCCGGCATTGTGACCGCCCTGGAAACGGACGACGATGTCGGCGCGCTCCGAGAGCCAGTCGACAATCTTGCCCTTGCCTTCGTCACCCCATTGGGACCCGATCACCACGACGTTCGTCATTTCGCTTATCCTGCCTCTTGCGCCATTTTCGGGGCACGCACTCTGAAAACCCGCGCATCTATACTGTGTAGTTTTCGTGAAAGCGACCCTGTTATGGCAGCGCAACCTGCTTTTTAAATGGCGGAATCGGCAAATAGTCCCTATTTGTCCGGTCCCTCGACCGAATTCGGCAACGAAACGCAGGCCCGATGACAGCGCTCAACCGAAAAGCCTATTTCTATCTCTGCGTAACCACGTTCTTCTGGGGCGGCAATTCGGTCGCCGGCAAGCTCGCGATCGGCCATGTCAGCCCGATGATGCTGACGACGCTGCGCTGGCTGGTCGCCCTCGTAGTCGTCCTCGCCTGCATGACGCCGCAGATCAGGCGGGACTGGCCGACGATCAAGGCCCACTGGCTGCTTCTCTTCCTGTACGGCGCCGCCGGCTTCACCCTGTTCAACGTCCTTCTCTACACCGCGGTCGCCCATACGAGCATCATCAACGTGGTGATCGAGCAGGCCGGCATCCCGATGCTGATCTTCGTGATGAACTTCCTGCTGTTCCGCACGCCCGCCTCACCCGCCCAGATCGTCGGCTTCAGCGTGACGCTGCTCGGCGTGCTGGTGACGTCGGCGCATGGCGATCTCACCGCGCTGCTGGAGCTGGAGTTCAACTTCGGCGACGTGCTCATGCTGGCAGCCTGTCTGGTCTATGCGGCCTACACCGTCTCGCTCCGCTGGAAGCCGGTCATGCACTGGCAGAGCTTCATCGCCGCACCGGCCCTCGGCGCCCTCGTCAGCTCGCTGCCGCTGCTGTGGTGGGAGGTCAGCACCGGTCGGGCCATCGTGCCGGACACCACCGGCTGGATGATCGTCCTCTACGCAGGCATTTTCCCCTCGCTGCTGTCGCAGGTGCTGTGGGTGCGCGGCGTGGAACTCATCGGCCCCAACCGGGCGGGCCTGTTCATCAATGCCATCCCCGTGTTCGGCATCCTGCTGTCGATCCTGCTCGTCGGCGAGAGCTTCCAGCCGTTCCACTTCCTCGCCATGGGCCTCGTCCTCAGCGGCATCGCGATCGCGGAATGGGGGCGGCCGAAGAAGGTCTGACCGCTCCGCCCGCATCGGCCCGGCTCACGGCCGGGCAGCGTCGGCGCGCGCGAGGCTGGCGGGAATGGTCTCGGTGAGCCACTTTTCCAGCGCCAGCGTATCCGGCCGCGTCGCGACGTGCGGCGAGATCCAGAGGACCAGCCGGCGCGGCCCCTTCACAAACCCGAACGGCGCCACCAGCCGCCCGGAGGCCAGGTCGTCGAGCACCAGCATCTTGGGCACGACCGCAAACCCCAACCCGAAGCCCGCCGCCTGGATCAGCAGGTAGAAGTGATCGAAGCTGCTGCGGATCGGCGCTGCCGGCAGCGCCACGCCGGAGGCTGTGATCCAGTCCTGCCAGGCCTCCGGCCGCGTGTTGGTCGCAAGCAGTGCCGCCTCCGCCAGGTCGGCCGGCGCGGCGACCGGATTGGCCGCGAAGCAGGCGGGCGAACAGACCGGCCCGATCCACTCCGCCGCCAGGTCGCGGATCAGCGCGTCCGGCGGCGGCGCGATCGTGCTGCTGCGGATCGCCACGCTGATCTTGTCGCGCATGAAGTCGATGCGGTCGTAGTTCATGTTGAACTGCAGCTCGATCCCGGGATGGAGCTCGTGGAACTGCGAGATGTGCGGGATGATCCAGCGCATCATGATCGAGGACGAGCAGGACAGCGTCAGGGGCCGGGGCTTGACCCGCTCGATGCTGGTGTGGATCAGCCGGAAGGCCGTGCCGAGCCCCTCGGCAAGCTGGATGCCCTCCGGCGTCGGGTCTGTGGACTTGGCGTTGCGGTTCAGCAGCAGCACGCCGAGCTGCGCCTCCAGACCCTTCACATGCCGGCTCACAGCGCCGTGGGTGACGAACAGTTCCTCGGCGGCGAGCGTCATGCTGCGATGGCGCACGGTCGCCTCGAAAGCCTTCAGCGCTGTCAGCGACGGCAGGGACTGGCTCACTCTGCTCTCCTCGTTCGGACGGTCTGCTGTGAGTTCAACTCACAGCAGACAGGACAATAAATCGATTGCGGAGTATGTCCAGCGACTAATAATAAGGCAGAGGAGCTGCCGAGTAGGCAGATTGGGGTGGAGAGGACGCGTTTTCGGACATTGCAGGCCGCATATCCAAGTGAGTTTTAAACAACTCGACCTGGCGGCCTGCGAGGGAAAGCCAATCCAGCCAACTGCGCCTTCGGCCGGCTCGCGCCTCCGCTGCATCACACCTGGTGATGCGCGGGGCATCGCAACCAAGCCAGGGAGGACATCTTGCACGCAGTCAATCCAGCCGCCACCCAGACCAGCCAGGCGGAGCAATCCGCCATCAGCAAGATCTCGTGGCGCCTCGTCCCCTTCATCGCCCTGATGTTCTTCATCAACTTCCTCGACCGCACGGCGATCTCCTTTGCCGGCCCGAACGGGATGACGGCGGATCTCGGCCTGACGGCCGCGCAGTTCGGCTTTGCCGCCGGCATCTTCTTCTTCGGCTACATCGTGCTCGAGATCCCGAGCAACCTCGCGCTGCACAAGTTCGGCGCGCGCAAGTGGCTGGCCCGCATCATGGTCAGCTGGGGCATCGTGTCGCTGCTGTTCACCTGGGTGGGCAGTGCCACCGAGCTCTACATCCTGCGCTTCCTGCTCGGCATCGCCGAGGCCGGCTTCTTCCCGGGCGCCATCCTGTTCCTCAGCATGTGGGTCCCCTCGCGCCACCGCGCCAAGATCCTGGCGCTGTTCTACCTCGCCCAGCCGCTGACGACCGTCATCGGCGCGCCGATCGCCTCGGCCCTCATCCAGGCCCACGGCGCCTTCGGCCTCGAAGGCTGGCGGATCATGTTCTTCGGCGTCTCCATTCCCGCGATCCTGGTCGGCATCGTCACCTGGTTCTACCTGCCCGACACCCCGAATGACGCCAGGTGGCTGAACCGCGACGAGAAGGACTGGCTGAACGGCGAACTGGCGAAGGAAGACAAGGTCAAGGCGAGCGGCCACGGCCGCATGACCGGCGCCGCCCTGAAGGACGGCCGCGTCTGGCTGCTCTCGGCGATCTACTTCGGCCTGATCTACGGCCTCTATGCGCTCGCCTTCTTCCTGCCGACGATCATCGCCGGCTTCGAGGAGAAGTTCGGCACCAAGTTCGACGTGTTCGACAAGGGCCTGATCACCGCCGTCCCCTATCTGCCGGCGGCCATCGCGCTGTTCTTCTGGAGCCGTGACGCCAGCAAGCGCGGCGTCCGCGTCTGGCACATCGGCATCCCGGCGCTGGTCGGCGCGCTCAGCATTCCGCTGGCGCTCTCGATGAACTCGCCCGAGGCGACGATCGCCGTCATCACCGTCACCGCCTGCTCGATCTTCTCGGCGCTCCCGAACTTCTGGTCGATCCCCGGCCGGTTCCTCTCGGGTGCGGGCGCTGCCGCCGGCATCGCGCTGATCAACACGATCGGCAACCTCGCCGGGTTCGCCGCCCCCTACATCACCGGCGCGGTCCGGGATGCGACCGGGCTGTTCGAACTGCCGATGTACATCGTCGGCGGCCTGATGCTGATCTCCGCCATCCTGGCGTTCTCGATCGGCGGCAAGGTCAGGGAACCGCTGCCGGCCGCATGACGGTACGACATCTCCGCGCCGGCCCCGCCGGCGCGGAGCACTCTTCCGGTTCAGCCCTTCACCGCCTCTCCGGATCCGACGCCCGCTCTGGGTTCAGGCCCGCAGGCCACAGCCATTTTTTCCCTCGCGGCAAAAGTCATTCTGCGCTGACCCGACTGCCCCTTCCCCTGTGGCCAAGCTAGTCTCCAGCCGAACACAGGAGACAGCCATGACCAGCTACCGCGAAACGATCACCCTCAGCCACAAGGGCGCCATGGACATGCTCTTGGCCGCCGTCGCCCATGCCGAAGAGATCGGCGTGCCCCAGTGCATCTTCGTCGTCGATGCCAGCGGCGAGACGATCGCCAGCATCCGCATGGACGGCGCCAAGTATCTCAGCATGCATACGGCCCGGTCGAAAGCGCGCACCGCCGCCTCGATCAACAACGCCACCGGCGCCATGCCGGCGGAATTCGGCGTCGCGGCCGGCATTGCCTCCCAGGGTGGCGTCACCCATCTTCCGGGCGGCCTGCCGATCCGCTTCGGCGGCAAGCTCGCCGGCGCCATCGGCGTCGGCTCCGGCACCGGCGACCAGGATTTCGAAGTCGCCCGTGCGGCGCTGAAGGCGGTCGGCGCCGACGCCCTGTGAGCGGACGGCGCCGTCGCCGCATGACTTGCATGCTTGCCCCTCACCCCGGCCCTCTCCCCGCAAGCGGGGAGAGGGAGCGAGACGTCGCGGCAATCGTCCTTCTCCCGGCTTGCGGGGAGAAGGTGCCGGTAGGCGGATGAGGGGCATGCGCCACCTTCCCCTTTCCTCCGCCCCAACGCAAAAAGCCCGCCCCGGATCGCTCCGGCGCGGGCCTCTCGTTCGTCCTGGGAGCAGACGCAATCAGTCGACGTTGAAGACCAGCGGCTTGGCCTGGCGGATCGCCGGGTTGGCGCGCAGCCTGTCGAGAACCTCGTCCGAGACCGGGCCGTCGACATAGAGCAGCGCGATCGCATCGCCGCCTTCCCGCTCGCGGCCGAGCTGGAAGTTGGCGATGTTGACCTTCGCCTCGCCGAGCGTCGTGCCGATGAAGCCGATCATGCCCGGAACGTCGGTGTTGGTCAGGTAGACCATGTGGTTGCCGACATCGGCGTCGAGATTGATGCCCTTGATCTGGATGAAGCGCGGCTTGCCGTCGGAGAACACCGTGCCGGCGACCGAGCGGGTCTGGTTGGCGGTCTTGACCGTCAGCTTGATGTAGCCGTCGAAGACGCCCGACTTGTCGCGCTTGACCTCGGACAGGATGATGCCCTTTTCCTTGATCATGATCGGCGCCGAGACCATGTTGACGTCGGCCACCTGCGGGCGGATCAGGCCCGCGAGCACCGCGCTCGTCAGCGCCTTGGTGTTCATCGTCGCCGTCTGGCCGTCATAGAGGATCTCGATCTCCTTGATCGCGCTTTCCGTGACCTGGCCGACGAAGGCGCCGAGCACGTCGGCGAGCCGGATGAAGGGCTTCAGGATCGGGGCTTCCTCGGCGGTGATCGAGGGCATGTTGATGGCGTTGGAGACCGCGCCCTTGATGAGGTAGTCCGACATCTGTTCGGCCACCTGCAGGGCGACGTTTTCCTGCGCTTCCGTCGTGGACGCGCCGAGGTGCGGCGTGCAGACGACGTTCGGCAGGCCGAACAGCGGGCTTTCGGTCGCGGGTTCGACCTCGAACACGTCGAAGCCGGCGCCGGCGACATGGCCGGCCTTCAGCGCTTCCGCCAAGGCCTTCTCGTCGACGAGGCCGCCGCGGGCGCAGTTGATGATGCGCACGCCCTTCTTGGTCTTGGCGATCGCCTCGGCGTTGAGGATGCCGCGGGTCTTGTCGGTCATCGGCACGTGCAGGGTGATGAAGTCGGCCTGGGCCAGGAGCTCGTCGAGCTCGACCTTGGTCACGCCCATCTCCTCGGCGCGCTCCTTCGACAGGAAGGGATCGTAGGCGAGCACGTGCATGCCGAGCCCGATCGCCTTCTTGCAGACGATGCCGCCGATGTTACCGGCGCCGATGACGCCGAGCGTCTTGCCGGTGATCTCGACGCCCATGAACTTGGACTTCTCCCACTTGCCGGCCTGGGTGGAGCTGTCGGCGGCGGGAAGCTGGCGGGCGACGGCGAACATCAGCGCGATCGCGTGCTCGGCGGTGGTGATCGAGTTGCCGAACGGCGTGTTCATGACGATGATGCCGCGGCGCGAGGCGGCCGGGATGTCGACATTGTCGACGCCGATGCCGGCGCGGCCGATCACCTTGAGGTTGGTCGCGGCCGCGATCAGCTTTTCCGTCGCCTTGGTGGCCGAGCGGATGGCGAGACCGTCATAATTGCCGATGATCTCGGCGAGCTTTTCCTTGTCCTTGCCGAGCTGCGGCTGGAAATCGACTTCGACGCCGCGATCGCGGAAGATCTGGACGGCGGTTTCCGACAGTTCGTCGGATACGAGAACGCGAGGTGCCATGGGGGGCCTCCTTGGAAGATCAAATCTGAACGGGAATGCGGATTGGCGGCCTCGCCTCCGAGGGAGGCGGGGCCAGTCGCGCAAGGGTCAGGCCGCAGCCTTCGAAAGCGTCGCCTTCTGGGTCTCGAAGGCCCAGCTCAGCCAGGGCATCAGCGCCTGCATGTCGCCGGTGTCGATCGTCGCACCCGCCCAGATGCGAAGGCCGGACGGCGCGTCGCGATAGGCGCCGATATCATAGGCGACGCCTTCCTTCTCGAGCAGCGCCACGACGCCCTTGGCAAAGGCCGCCTGCGCCTCGGCGTCGAGCGCCAGCACGTCCTTGTCGGCGATCGTCAGGCAGACCGAGGTGTTGGAGCGGGTCGCAGGCACCTTGGCGAGGTTTTCGATCCAGTCGTGCTTCTCGACGAAGTCGAAGATCACCCCGGCGTTGGCATCGGCTCGCGCCATCAGCCCCTTCAGGCCGCCGACGGACTTCGCCCACAGAAGCGCGTCAATATAGTCCTCGACGCAGAGCATCGAGGGGGTGTTGATCGTCTCGCCGGTGAAGATGCCCTCGATCAGCTTGCCGCCCGAGGTCATGCGGAAGATCTTCGGCAACGGCCAGGCCGGCTGGTAGGACAGCAGCCGTTCGACGGCGCGCGGGCTGAGGATGATGACGCCGTGGGCGCCCTCGCCGCCCAGCACCTTCTGCCAGGAGAAGGTGACGACGTCGAGCTTGGCGAAGTCGAGGTTCTGTGCAAATGCGGCAGACGTCGCGTCGCAGATCGTCAGGCCCTTGCGGTCGGCCGGGATGAAGTCGGCATTCGGCACGCGCACGCCGGAGGTCGTGCCGTTCCAGGTGAAGACCACGTCATGGTCGAAATCGATGGTGGACAGGTCGGGAAGCTCGCCGTAAGGCGCCTCGATCTTGCGGGCGTCCTTCAGCTTGAGCTGCTTGACCACGTCGGTGACCCAGCCGGCGCCGAAGCTTTCCCAGGCGACCATGTCGACGGGGCGCGCGCCGAGCAGCGACCAGAGCGCCATTTCGACGGCGCCGGTGTCCGAAGCGGGCACGATGCCGATCCGATAGTCGGCCGGCACTTCCAGGATTTCACGGGTGAGGTCGATGGCCTGCTTCAGCTTGGTCTTGCCGACCTTGGCGCGGTGCGAGCGACCGAGCGGAGCATCGGAAAGGGCTTCGAGCGACCAACCGGGACGCTTCGAGCATGGGCCAGAAGAAAAGTGGGTATTGTTCGGACGCACGTCCGGCGCGGTGACGGTCTTCGTCATGATGGCTATCCTTCCAGATAGAAAGCCCTTCGTTGGGGAAGGGTGTCCCGCCGCCGGAAATATGGGATAGCCGAAACGAAGTCAATCCGAATATGTCGCGTCCGGAAAAATTTCCGGCGCATCGGGGATGGCCCCACAGGGCATTGTCGCAGGGCTCGGTTTGACAGGGTGCCTGCTGCCGCGTCGTTGACGGCCGATCGCCGTGGCGACGCCTCCCCGTCACCCAAGACGTGGCCCGGGATCCGGCGGCGTCGCGTCTGCGACGCAGAAAGTGCTTTTTCGCGCAAGGACTTGCGCGGCTGGATGCCGGATCAAGTCCGGCATGACGGTGGGTAGTGGCATGAGTTGAAGACACGGAAACGTCTGTTGTGCTGGCTGTCCGCCTGGACGCTCCATCGCCCAACCGGAGACATGGAGCCCTCGAACTACCTTTGCCGTTCCCGGTCCTACCAGGTCGTGACGCGGATGCCGGCGCGGATCTCGTGGCGCTGGAAGCCGTCGTCATGGGCCTTGGTGCCGGAAGCGCCGAGCGCCTTCTCGGCGTCGTTGTAGCCGAACATCTTGCCGCCATCGATGTCCGAGTAGCGGTAGCCGATGTCGAGCTTCACCCGGTTCGTCAGGTCGTAGGAGGCGCCGGCCATCAGCGCATAGGTGAAGCGCCAGCTCTCCTCGCCGGGGTTGCGGACCGGATCGCCCTGCGAGGTGTCGCCACAGACGCCGGCGCCGTCGACGCAGGTCGCGCGCGTCTTCAGGTCGTCCCACTGCACGTTCGTCGCGCCGACACCGGCGCCGATATAGGGCGTGAAGCCGGCATAGGTGCCGAGATCGACATAGCCGTTGGCGAGCACGCTGATGGCGTTGAATCCGCTGTCATGGGTGAAGTCGCAGCCCGTCCCCGCGTTCTCGCCCGGGCAGGCCCGGCCGATCGACGAATCGGCGTCGAAGCTGGAGTTGAAGAAGTCGGTCGTCAGGTCCGTGCGCAGGAAGTTGTTGAACTGGTAGCCCATGCCGAAGCCATAGGAGAACGGCTTGGAGAAGCGCGCGTCGTCGAACGGCTCGCGGCTCTCGTCCGCCCCGCCCTCGCCGATGTAGTTGTAGTCGATGTCGTCGCCCTCGATCGAGGGGGAATAGCCGATGTCGCCGCGGATGTACCAGCCCTGCGCGACCGCCACGGTCGACATGTCGACCTCCGGCGCCTCGGCCAGCGGATAGATCTCGCCGCCGGCGAGCGCCGTGCCGGCCGAAAGGCAGGCGATCATGGCAGCACCGAGAATTGTCTTTCGCACGATCATCTCACGCCCCCCGAAACGGCAGCCGGATTGCGGCTGGTTAACTGGGAGACAGTATCTCAGGGAGTGGTTAAGGGCCGGTTAAGCATGTTTGTTAACCACGTTCGGCCGGTCCCGCGGGCTTTCCCGCCGGCTGGGCGCAAACGCAGGAAGGCCGCCCGGTGGGACCGGACGGCCTTCGATGGAAGAGGAGCGAAGCTTACTTGTAGACGATCGGCTCTGCCGGCGGGACGTAGGGCACTTCGCAGGAATTGAAGGAGTAACGCAGGCCGACGCGGGCTTCGTGGACGAAGAAGCCGTCGTCCTCGCCCGGGCCGCCGTTCATCGCGTAGCCGAACATGTCGCCGCCGGCGATCTGGCGGAAGCGGTAGCCGGCATCGGCCTTCCAGTTGCAGGTCAGGTCGACCGAGGCGCCGGCCATCAGCGCGTAGGTGAAGCGCCAGTCGTCCTTGCCGCTGTGGGTGACGGTGTCGTCGCAATCGCCCGGATCGTCGACGGAGCAGGAAGTATTGCGCAGGTCGCCCCAGTTGACGCGGGTGGCGCCTATACCGGCACCGACATAAGGGGTGACGCCGTAATAGGTGCCGAGATCGACATAGGCATTGGCGAGCAGGCTCAGCGCCGACCAGGAGGCGCGGTCGGAGGAGACACAGTCGTCGGACACGCCGCAGCTGCCGCTGGTCGAACCGTTGAAGTCGCCGTCGAACAGGTAGTCGAGCGTCACGTCCGTGCGGAAGTAGTCGTTCCACTGGTAGCCGACGCCGCCGCCGAGCACGACGCCGCCATCGAGGTCGGTGTCGTCGAAGTCCGTCTTGGTGCCGTCCGGGCCGCCCTGGTAGTAGCTGGCGCCGCGCATATGGGTCCAGCCGTAGCCGACGTCGCCGCGCAGGTACCAGCCGCCGGTCGACAGCGCCACCGCTTCGGCAGGTGCGGGCTGCACCGGCTCCGGTTGAAACGCGTCCGCCGCAAAGGCCGATGAGCTCACGACCAGAGCTGCAATGGCGCTACCAAGATACTTCATCATGCCCCAACTCCATGGACTGGCACCCGGCGCCGCAGAGCACGCAGCGCCGTCATTCATCGGTTTGGATGGATAATGAAGCGCAAAGGTTAAGTTGCAATTAACTACGAAGCTTTACTCTGGTTGTTAACGACCGGGTAAGGTTCGCGCCGGGCGCATGAAAAAACCGGGGCGCATGGCGTGAGATTTCGCCCACGCGATGCGCCCCGGCCCGCCAGCATGCCCCATTTATACTTGAAGATGTGCCGCCGGTTCAGGCGGCGTTGCGGACCGAACCGATCACCCCCACCAGTTCGTCGACGATCCGCTCGACCATGGCATGGTCGTCGCCTTCCGCCATGACGCGGATCAGCGGCTCGGTGCCCGAGGGCCGGATCAGCAGCCGCCCGGTCTTCGCCAGCGCATTCTCGGCCTCGGCGATCGCAGCGATCACCTGCGCGTCCTCCAGCGGCTTGCCGCCCGAATAGCGCACGTTCTTCAACACCTGCGGCACCGGCTCGAAGCGATGGCAGATCTCGCTGACCGGCCGCCCGCTGCGCTTGACGCAGGCGAGCACCTGCAGCGCCGCCACGAGGCCGTCGCCGGTGGTGCCGAAGTCCGACAGCACGATATGGCCGGACTGCTCGCCGCCGACGTTGAAATCGTGCTGGCGCATGTGCTCGACGACGTAGCGGTCGCCGACCTGGGTGCGTTCCAGCCCGAGCTTCTTGCTCTTCAGGAAGCGCTCCAGGCCGAGGTTGGACATGACGGTGGCCACCAGCCCGCCGCCCTTGAGCATGCCGTCGGCCGCCCAGGTTTCGGCGATCACCGCCATCAGCTGGTCGCCGTCGATCAGCTTGCCGTTCTCGTCGACGATCTGCACCCGGTCGGCGTCGCCGTCGAGGGCAATGCCGATGTCGGCGCGCACCTCGTCGACCTTGCGCTTCAAGGCCTCCGGATGGGTCGAGCCGCAGTCGAGGTTGATGTTGGTGCCGTTCGGGTCCGCGCCGATCGTGACCACGTCGGCGCCGAGCTCCCAGAGCGCCGCCGGCGCAACGCGATAGGCCGCGCCGTTGGCGCAGTCGATCACCACCCTCAGGCCATGCAGCGTCACGTCACGCGGCAGCGTGCGCTTGGCATGCTCGATGTAGCGATCGTGCACGCCGTCGATGCGCTTGGCCCGGCCGATGTCGCCGGCCTTGGCGAGCTGCGGCACGATGTCGTCGTCGAGCATCGCCTCGATCTGCGCCTCGAGCTCGTCGGAAAGCTTGTAGCCGTCCGGGCCGAACAGCTTGATGCCGTTGTCCTGGAACGGATTGTGGGAGGCCGAGATCATCACGCCGATATCGGCGCGCAGCGACCGCGTCAGCATGGCGACGGCCGGCGTCGGGATCGGGCCGAGAACGAAGGCGTCGACACCGGCTGCGGTGAAGCCCGCGACCATGGCGTTCTCCAGCATGTAGCCCGAAAGACGGGTGTCCTTGCCGATGACCACGCGGTTGCGGTGCGTGCCGCGGCGGAAGATCGTTCCCACTGCAATGCCTACCCGCATGGCGAGGTCGGGTGTCATGGGAAAGACGTTGGACTGGCCCCGGATCCCGTCGGTGCCGAAATAGCGACGCTTCATCTGCGCTCCTGCTGTCGTCTGTTCGGATTGCGCGCCGATGGGCACCTTCGGCCCGCCCCGGCATCGCACATCCGCCTGTTTCGCCCTCTTTGCCACAGAACGGGCGAGAGGGCATCTGAAATTCAATTTCTGCCGTTACAGCCCGTTACCGGAACCGGCAAGGGCAAACGAAAAAAGCCGGCCGCGTGAACGGCCGGCCTCCTTTTAATTCTGACGAATGCTCCCGCTATTGCGGCTGCGGCTCGAGGCCGGCTTCGGGCTCGCCGCCCTTCTTCGGGCCGGCCTTCGGAACGGCCGAACCGCGGTGCGGCGGGCTGTCGTCGCCGAGGTCGCGGGCCGGCTTCTCGCCGCGGATCAGCGCCTTGATCTCGTCGCCGGTCAGCGTCTCGTATTCGAGCAGGCCTTCCGCCAGCGCCACGAACTCGTGGTGCTTCTCGGTGATGATGCGCTTGGCCTCGGCATAGGCCTCGTCGATCAGGCGGCGGATCTCGTTGTCGATCTTCTGCGCCGTGGATTCGGAGACGTTCTTCGACTGGGCGACCGAATGGCCGAGGAAGACCTCCTGCTGGTTCTCGCCATAGGCGACCTGGCCGAGCTGGTCGGAGAAGCCCCACTGGGTGACCATGGCGCGGGCGAGCTTGGTCGCCTGCTCGATGTCGGAGGAGGCGCCGGAGGTGATGTTCTCCTTGCCGAAGGTGATCTCCTCGGCGACGCGTCCGCCCATCATGATGGCGAGCCGCGAGACCATCCACTTGTAGCTCATCGAGTAGCGGTCGCCTTCCGGCAGCTGCATGACCATGCCGAGCGCGCGGCCGCGCGGGATGATCGTCGCCTTGTGCAGCGGGTCGGCCATCGGCACGTTCAGCGCCAGGATCGCATGGCCGGCCTCGTGATAGGCGGTCAGCTTCTTCTCGGCCTCGGTCATGGCGGACGAGCGGCGTTCCGCGCCCATCATGATCTTGTCCTTGGCGTCTTCGAATTCCTGCATGGTCACGAGGCGCTTGTTGCGCCGCGCCGCCATCAGCGCCGCCTCGTTGACGAGGTTCATCAGGTCGGCACCGGAGAAGCCGGGCGTGCCGCGGGCCAGCACCTTGAGGTCGACGTTCGGCGCCAGCGGCACGTTGCGGACATGCACCTTGAGGATGCGTTCGCGGCCGACGATGTCGGGGTTCGGCACGACGACCTGGCGGTCGAAGCGGCCGGGACGCAGCAGCGCCGGATCGAGCACGTCGGGGCGGTTGGTGGCGGCGATCAGGATGATGCCCTCGTTCGCCTCGAAGCCGTCCATCTCGACGAGCAACTGGTTCAGCGTCTGCTCGCGCTCGTCGTTGCCGCCGCCGAGACCGGCGCCGCGATGGCGGCCGACGGCGTCGATTTCGTCGATGAAGATGATGCAGGGCGCGTTCTTCTTCGCCTGCTCGAACATGTCACGGACGCGGGAAGCACCGACGCCGACGAACATTTCGACGAAGTCGGAGCCGGAAATGGTGAAGAACGGCACGTTGGCTTCGCCCGCGACCGAGCGCGCCAGCAGCGTCTTGCCGGTGCCCGGAGGACCGACGAGCAGCACGCCGCGCGGGATGCGGCCGCCGAGCCGCTGGAACTTCTGCGGATCCCGCAGGAATTCGACGATCTCTTCCAGGTCCTGCTTGGCCTCGTCGACGCCAGCGACATCGGCGAAGGTGACGCGGCCATGCGCCTCGGTCAGAAGCTTGGCCTTGGACTTGCCGAAGCCCATTGCCCCGCGCGATCCGCCCTGCATCTGGCGCATGAAGAACAGCCAGACGCCGAGGATCAAAAGCATCGGCAGAAGCGTGCCGATATAGCTGAGGAAGCTGTTAGAACCGTCGGTCTCCGGCCGGGCGTTGATGACGACGTTCTTGGCCTCCAGCCGCTCCGTCAGCGCATCATCGATCGAGGGCGCATAGGTCTGGAAGGTCGTTCCGGTCTCCACATAGCTGCCGACGATCTTGTTGCCCGTGATCACGACTTCCTTGACCCTGCTGCCGTCCACCTCTTTCAGGAACTGCGAATAGGGAATGTCCCGAGAACCGGTCTGGGCCGGGCTCGTCTGGAACATGCTGAAAAGAGCGATCAGCAGCAGCGCTATGATGGCCCAGAGGGCGACATTGCGGAAGTTTGGGTTCATCAGCTTTCCGGGCACTTTCTCGGCTGCAGGGGTTGCGCCGTCTCATTTGCTCCTAACATAGGGTCGTGGCGCCGCCTTGCCAAGGCAAACCGAACGCCCCCGGACCTTTTCTCCGATCATCGTTGATGCATATGGCGGTTTTGCGGTGCGCACCGCTGCCGCCGGCGCCCGCGCGGGGCGTCGAACGCCGTTCAGCCCGGCTGAAATCCCATGGCGAGCGGCAGCGGCGGCAGCGGCGGCAGCCCGAACAGACGGGCCAAGGCCTGGGCCACCGGCAGGTCGAAAACCGGCAGGTAGCGGTCGTATGGCGCGAGGATCGGCGCGATGGCAAGGGAGGCCGCGACGACCGCCCTGCCCTCGCCGTCGACCGCCACCGGCCGGCTCCGCCCGGCGCGCCGCACGACACCGTCCGGGATGCCCGGCGGAGCGGACATGTCTGCGGCGCCGGCCGCGCCACCGGGTTGGACGAGGAGCTGGACCTCGCCGAGGTTGCGGACCCGGAAGCGGCCGTCCCAGACAGCCCTTTCGCCCGCCGGGATCCGGAGGCTCGCAAGGCCGCGCTGCTCGCGATAGAGAAAGAGCCCCTCCCGGCGGCGGTCGAACACCACCCGGCCGGCCGTGAGCCGGGAGAGCACGCCCCGCTCGAGAAAGGCCGAGAGACGATCTGCCGCAGCCTTCTCCAGCCGGTGCTCGCGCCCGCCGAGCACGGCGCAGAGCGCAAGCAGCGCCTGCAACGCGGCGTCCGAGGCCGTGACGGCGGCGATGTCCGGCGCCGGCACAAAGGCGAGCGTCGCATCGTGGACGCGCACGGCGCTGCCGAGGAAGGCGGCCCCGTCCCGCGCAGCAAGGTGGCGCGCCCGGGCGGCAGCCGTCCAGCCGGTGTCGTCGATGGATGCGGGATGCGGCCCCTCCGTCTCCTCCGCCGCGCTCATCGCGTCGAGGCGAACACGCACCCGCTCGAAGGCCCTGTTGGCATTGCTCGGATCGTCCAGCCAGCCCTGCCCGCAGCGCCGGAGAAAGGCGCGGATGTCTTCGCGCGGCACGCCGAGCAGCGGTCGCAGCAGCCAGACGGCGTTGTGAACCAGGGTTGCCGGTGCGATCCCGGCGAGGCCGGCCCCGTCGCTGCGGCGCGATCCCCGCATCGCCACCGTCTCCCGCTGGTCGTCGCTGTTGTGGGCGGTCGCGATCGCCTCGGCCCCGAGATCGCGGGCAGCCTCGACCAGGAGGGCATGGCGCGCCTCGCGTGCCGCGGCCTGCACGCCCCGCTGCGGCTTCGGCCCGCTCCAGCAACGCGTCGTGTGCGCGATGCCGCGCCCGGCACAGAGCGCCGCCACCCAGCGCGCCTCGTCGGTCGAGGCCGTGCGCAGCCCGTGGTCGATCGTGCAGGCAGAGAGGGAAAAGCCGGGAAAGCGGCCGGATTTCAGCGCTTCGTCCAGCGCGATCAGCAGGCCGACGGAATCGCCGCCGCCGGAGACGGCTACGAGCAGGTGGGCGGGTTTGTCAAAACTGTTCAGAAATCGGGCGACGGCGCCTTCGACGGGTCCGGGTTCGGCGCGCGTCACGGCGTCGCTCCGCGAACGGCTCAGCAGGACAGCCGGCTCTGCTCGCTGCTGACCTTGGTCTTCACCGCCTTGGAGGCGTTCGGATAGCGCTTGCCGACCTCGCGCAGCGTCGCGCAGGCGGTTTCGCGGTTGTCGAGGGCGGCAAGCGACATGCCGAGCTTCAGGAGCATTTCGGGCGCCTTCTTGGAGGTGCCGTAGGTCTGGTGCGCATTCAGGAACGTCTTGGCGGCGTCGTTGAAGTTGCCCTGTGAGTACTGCGCCTCGCCCATCCAGAAGCTGGCATCGGCCGCCTTCTCGCCTTCCGGGAAGACCTCGAGATAGTCGCGGAATTCCTTCTCGGCGAGCTGGTAGTCGCCCGACAGCACGTGGCCGTAGGCGGCGTTGTAGATGTCGTCCGGCCTGTCGAGCGCGGCCGTCGACTGGCTGTCCACCGGCGGCAGGCCGCTGTCGACGCCGGGCACCGGGCCGCTGCCGAGCGAGGCGCTCTCGCTCATGTCGGCGCCGATCGGATTGCCCTGCTCGTCGAAGCGGATGCTGCCGAGCGCCTGCGGCGGCTTGGCCGTCGAACCGGCGGCGGCCGTGTCGTCGCTGCCCGCGGCGGAGGGATCCGCCGGGGGCTCGGTTGCCGCCGTCTGGCTGCCGGCCTGCGCATCCGCGCCCGCCGGCCTTTCCAGCGCACCGCTCTTGCCGATGCCCTTGCCGCTCTCCAGGTCCTGGAAGCGGTACTCGTTGTCTTCCTGCGTCTTGCGCAGTTGTTCCTGCATCTGCAGAAGCTGGAAGCTCATTTCCTCGATCCGGCCGTTCAGCGAGCGGATCTGCTCCTCGAGCTGGCCGATGCGCATCAGCGAGTCGTCAGACTGCGCCAGCACGACCTCCTTGTCCGCCTTGCCGCCCCCCGGCAGTAAGCGGTTCGCCAGCGCCTGGAGCGGCGACGCGTGCAACGCATCCACCGGCCCTGCGAAGGCTGCCAGGCCGATAAGGCCTGCCGCGACGATCTTCTTCATATGTGCGTGTCCTGTTGGTCCGAATTGGCGCATTCCCGCGCAGCCGCAGGTTTTTCCAAATGCTGTCAAAAAGCAACGGAGTTCGGCCAAAGTGTGTTAAAAAACTCAGGCCCCGCGGGCAACCGTCGATTTGCGCGCGCACTGTGTCGCAAACGCAAAGGCCCGCCATTGCTGGCGGGCCCTTCCAGGACGGCGGCGCAGCGCCGATCCCTTGATTACATGCCGGCGCCACCGAGCACGGTGACGGCGCGACGGTTCTGCGACCAGCACGAGATGTCGTCGCAGACGGCGACCGGCTTTTCCTTGCCGTAGGAGATCGTCTTCATGCGGCCGGCCGGAACGCCGCGGCTGGCGAGGTACTGCTTGGTGGCCGTGGCGCGGCGTGCGCCGAGCGCCAGGTTGTACTCGCGCGTGCCGCGCTCGTCGGCATGGCCTTCGATCGTGATCGCGTAGTTCGGGTAGCGCTGCAGCCACTGCGCCTGCTTGTCCAGCGTCGCAGCCGCGTCGGCGCGGATCGAGGTGGAATCGGTGTCGAAGAAGATGCGGTCGCCGACATTGACGGTGAAGTCCTGGGGCGAGCCCGGGGTCGCATTGTTCAGGCCGAGTTCGCCGGCGCTGTTGGGCATATTCTTCTTGTTGGCGCAGCCGGCAAGGGCCAGGCCCATGAACAGGGCGAGGATTGCGGGGTTGCGGGCGAGGGTCTGCATGCGGCCAGCGGCCGGGACTTCAGTGCGGCTCATGAGCCGGTCTCCTTAGCATCAGTTCAACAGGGCTTGGGTTTCAATCAGGGTTGCCAGACTGTAACCGCACGCGGTTAATCGGCATTCAACGATTATGGTTAACAATCGATTACGCAAAATACTCAGACCATCTGCCTTCAAACGACAAACGCCGCCGAATCCCTCGCCTTTCAGCCCTTGGTTTAACGGACTTTGAGGCGAGAAAGCGGCGGCGCCGTCACGTTTGGTTGCGGCCGTTCACACAGGCCGCGGCCGGTCACTCCAGAAGCGGCGACCAGGCCGGGTCGGAGGCATAGCCGGCCGTCTGCACCTGCTGCTCGTTGTAGCCGGTGAGATCGATCGAGTAGAGCTGCGGCCCGCCGGAGCCGGCCGGCTGGCGGAAGAACATCAGGACGCGCCCGTTCGGCGCCCAGGTCGGTCCTTCGTTGTGGAAGCCGGTCGTCAGGATGCGCTCGCCCGAGCCGTCCGGCTTCATCACGCCGATCGAGAACTTGCCGCCCGACTGCTTGGTGAACGCGATCAGGTCGCCGCGCGGCGACCACACCGGCGTCGAGTACGAGCCGTCGCCGAAGGAGATGCGGTTCTGGCCGGAGCCGTCGGCGCTCATGACATAGAGCTGCTGGCGCCCGCCGCGGTCGCTTTCGAAGACGATCTGGCTGCCATCCGGCGAATAGGACGGGCCGGTGTCGATCGCCGCCGTCGAGGTCAGCCGCGTCGTCGTGCGCGAGCGCAGGTCCATCGTGTAGATGTTGGCGTTGCCGTCCTGCTGCAGGCTCATGATGACCCGCTGGCCGTCGGGCGAGAACCGCGGCGCAAAGGTCATGCCGGGGAAGTTGCCGACCACCTCGCGCTGCCCGGTTTCCAGCTGCAGCAGGTAGACCCGCGGCTGCTGGCCCTCGAACGACATGTAGGTGATTTCCTGCCGGTTCGGCGAGAAGCGCGGCGTCAGCACGATCTCGTTGGAATTCGTCAGCGCCCGCGCGTTCGCGCCGTCCTGGTCCATGATGGCGAGCTGGCGCTTGCGGGCGTTCTTCGGACCGCTCTCGGCGACATAGACGACGCGGGTGTCGAAATAGCCCTTCTCACCGGTGATCCGCTCATAGATCGCGTCCGCGATGATATGGGCAACGCGGCGCCAGTTCTCCGGCTGGGTGTAGAACTGCTGGCCGGTCATCTGCTGGTTGGCGAAGGTGTCCCACAGGCGGAACTCGGCGCGCAGGCGGCCATCGCCTTCCTGCGTGACCCGGCCGGTGACCAGCGCCTGCGCGTTGATGACCTTCCAGTCCTCGAAGCGCGGCGGCTGGTCGGGATTGGAGATCTTCTCGATGAAGGCCTGCTTGTCGACCGGCGCGAACAGGCCGGACCGCTTCAGGTCGGCCGCGATGACGTCGGTGATCTTCGCGCCGAGGTCGCCGCCCGAGACGAAATCGGTCACGGCGATCGGCAGGGGCTCGACGTTGCCCTTGTTGATGTTGATCTCGACGAGCGCCCATGCCGGGGTCGCTGCGGCCGCAAGCCCGGTCAAGCCGGCTGCAGAATGAAGAAAAGTGCGTCTCAGCATGCGATCTAGGCCTTCCTAACTGCTGTGCCTGTCGGCATCACATCATCTCGCTGGGGTCGAAGTTCACGACGACTTCGCTCCAGGCATCATACTTGTCCTTCGGCAGCTTATCGAACGGCGCCGACTTCAGGATCGCCCGGCGCGCGCCGCCGGCAAGCGCCCGGCGGGCGGCATCCGAGCCGCCTGTGGCGACCACTTCCGGCTCGCCGACGATATTGCCGTCGGGGTCGAGCTGCATCGTCACCTTGATGCGCACCTCGGTCGCATCCGCCATGCCGGGAATGATCGACCAGTTGTTCTGGATCAGGCCGCGCAGCGCATCCATCTCGCTCATCGACAGCTTCGAGCCGCCGGTCGTCTTCTTGCCGCCGAGCGAGGCGGTCTCGGTCGAGCGCTTGGCGCCGCCGCCCTTGGCCTCGGTCTTGTTCAGGAGTGCCGCAACCTCGTCGGCGTTGAAGTCGCTCTCTTTGGCGGAAGCGGCCTGCTTCTTCTCCTGCTTCTTTTCCTCGTTCTTGCGGTCAGGCGTCTTGGCCGTCTGCGGCTGCGGCGGCTGCGGCTTGATCTCCGGCACGGGAACGTTGTCCGGCATGGCTTCCGCCTCGGCCACCTCGGCGGGAGCCTCCTCCGCGGGCTTTTCCTCCGGGGTCGCCTCGGGCGTCACTTCCTGCTTGGGCTCCGCCTCGGCGGCGACTTCCGTCGCCGGCGTTGACGCCGGTTCGCTGGGCTGCACCTGCTCCACCGGCTCTTCGGCCGGATCGGGCGTCGGCAGCGCCTTTTCCGCTTTCGGCGGGGCTGCGGCGGTCTCGGTGTTCTGCGGCTTCTCGTTCGGCGTCGGCGGCGTCTTCAGGTCGACGTCGTTGTCGCCGGAATTCTCGGCGTTCACCACCGGGTCCTGGCGCTTGGTCGGCACCGGCGCCGACTTCTCCGCCATCGGCGCCTTCTTGTCGCCCTGCTGGATCTGGGTCAGTTCCTCGATCGGCACGATGTCGACCGGCATCGCCTCCACGTCGGCGACGTCGAAGCTCTCCGGACTGCCGATCGTCACCAGTGCCCAGGTGAGCACCAGTGCGTGCAGAGCGGCGGATGTGGCGAGGCTGGCCTTCATCGCTGTCTTCAGTTGTCCGGTTTCTGCTCGGTCACCAGGCCGATATTGGTGAAGCCTGCCGACTGGATGCGCGACATGACGTCGGCGATCACGCCATAGGGGGCCGCACCGTCACCGCGCACGAAGATCCGCTCGGTGTAGCCCGTCGTCGCGACGGCCTCGAGCTTGGCGGCGATCTCCTCGACCGGGATCGCGGTCTCCTGCAGGAACACTGCGCCGTCCGCCTTCACCGAAACGGTGATCGGCTGGGTCTCGGCATTGAGCGCCTTGGCGGACGTCTTGGGCAGGTCGAGCGGCACGCCGACCGTCATCATCGGGGCGGCCACCATGAAGATGATCAGGAGCACCAGCATGACGTCGACGAACGGCGTCACGTTGATCTCGCTCATCACCGCCTTGCGACCGCCGCGCCTGCGACGCCCGCCGCCGCCCTTGCCCCCACCGACTGACATGCCCATGGTTTCGTCTCCTGCTTGGCGACCGCAGCGTTACTGCGCCGCCTGGCGCGGCTGCAGCTTCTCGTCGATCTGGCGCGAAAGAATGGCGGAGAATTCGTCGGCGAACCCCTCCATCCGTGCCGTGATCTTGCCGGCGTCGGCAGTGAACTTGTTGTAGGCGATGACGGCGGGGATGGCGGCCAGAAGGCCGATCGCCGTTGCCAGCAGCGCCTCGGCGATGCCCGGCGCCACGACGGCGAGGTTGGTCGACTTGGAGCCGGCGATCGCCTGGAACGAGGTCATGATGCCGACGACGGTGCCGAAGAGGCCGATGAACGGGCCGGCGGAGCCGATCGTCGCCAGCGAGCCGAGCCGGGCCTCCAGCGCTTCGGATTCGCGCGCCAGCGTCACGTCCATCGCCCGGTCGATGCGCATCTGCAGCCCGATCGGCGAACGCGCCCCGCGCTCGAAGCTCTTCTTCCACTCGCGCATGGCGGCGACGAACATCGCGCTCATGCCGCTGGTCTGCCGGTCGGCCAGCGTCCGGTAGAGCTCCTCGAGCGATTGCCCGGACCAGAACACCTGCTCGAAGCTGTCGAGCTGCCGCCGGGCCTTGCCGAAGGCCAGCGTCTTGTCGACGACGATCGCCCATGTCCAGATCGACGCCGCGATCAGACCGATCATGACCAGCTTCACCACGAAGCCCGCCTGCATGAAGAGCGACCAGAGGCTCACATCGGCCGTTGCTGCCAAACCTACCTGTTCCATAGACTTCCGTCCCCGAATCCAAACACCCGGCACGGGCTTTCGGCCATCGCACCGGGTCTTCATCCCTTTGCCGGACCGGCCTCCGGGCGCTCCCGGAAATGCCGATGCCGGCTCTTCGCAAACTTCAGGGAAACCGCGACCCGTTTTCGTCCGCAGCCGTCCCGCCTGTTCGTCAAGATGTCCGGTTGATGTTGCCGGCCGCCACGCCGATCAAACGCATTCAACTGCCTTCTTGCCGTCAATTTTGGTTAAAGGATGACGTGCAGTGCACAAAATCCAGTGCATTCAGTAAGACAGCATTATGGTTAAGGGAGTATTACCGCGGCGGCGGAAAAGTCCCCTGCCTGCCCGCCCTGCCCCCCGGGCGAGCCTGCGGATGGCCACCCGCGGTGGGCGCAGGCGCCGAATCAGCCCGCGGCCGCCGCGCCCAGAAACTGCGCCGCCAGTCCCTCCGGCAGGCGCCGCGGCCGGCCCTTGGCATTGACCACGGCGATGACGACTTTCGCGGCGATCAGCACCTGTTCGCCGCGCCGGACCTCCTGCTGCAGCACCATCTTCGCGCCGCCGGCCTTCTCGGTGTGCGTCAGCACCGTCAGCACGTCGTCCATGCGCGCCGGCGCCTTGAAATCGATCTCCATGCGGTGGACCACGAACATCAGCCCTTCCGTGTCGCCCTCGATCGACAACGCGCCCTGCTCCACCCCGAGACAGCGCAGATAGTCCGTGCGGCCACGCTCCATGAAATGCAGGTAGCGCGCATGGTAGACGAAGCCGGAAAAGTCGGTGTCTTCGTAATAGACGCGCTGCACCAACCGGTGCCCGTCCGCCGTCAGTTCGCCCGCGAGGGCATGGTCGAGAGTGCTCATCATCAGCTTCCATGACAGGGAGAAGACAGCTCCTGTGGACGAAATATGGAGCAAAATCAAGGATTGCACTCTTGTCACATTCGGCCACTATGCCAGATTACAGGCAAACGCAAAGGAGTGTCCGATGGTATCGGCTATGAAGATTGCAGTCCTGGGCGGAGATGGGTTCGTTGGCTGGCCCACCGCACTGCACCTCTCCAACGCCGGTCACGAGGTCCATATCCTCGACAATCTCTCCCGCCGCTGGATCGACACCGAACTGGGCGTCCAGTCGCTGACGCCGATGGATTCGATCCAGGAACGCACCCGCGTCTGGCACGCCGAAACCGGCCGCCGCATCCATTTCCACCTGCTGGATCTCGCCACCGACTACGAGCGCCTGAAGAACTGGCTGCGCGAGGAGCGTCCCGACGCCGTCATCCATTTCGCCGAGCAGCGCGCCGCCCCCTATTCGATGAAGAGCGACCGGCACAAGAACTACACGGTCACCAACAACGTCAACGCGACGCACAACCTGCTGAACGCCCTCGTCGAGACCGGCGTCGACGCCCACCTCGTCCATCTCGGCACCATGGGCGTCTACGGCTACTCGACCGTCGGCGCGGCGATCCCGGAAGGCTATCTTCCGGTCGGCATCGAGACCATGGGCGGCGAGACGGTGAGCCAGGAGATCCTCTATCCCGCCAATCCGGGCTCGATCTACCACATGACCAAGTGCCTGGATCAGTTGCTGTTCCAGTTCTACGCCAGGAACGACGGGCTGAGGATCACCGACCTGCACCAGGGCATCGTCTGGGGCACGCACACCCGCGAGACCCGGCTGCACCCGCAGCTCGTCAACCGCTTCGACTATGACGGCGACTACGGCACGGTTCTCAACCGCTTCCTGATCCAGGCCGCGATCGGCTATCCGCTGACCGTGCACGGCACCGGCGGCCAGACCCGCGCCTTCATCCACATCCAGGATTCGGTGCGCTGCATCGAGATCGCGCTCGAAAATCCCCCCGCCCGCGGCGCCCGTGTCGAGATCTTCAACCAGATGACCGAGACGCACCGCGTCCGCGACCTCGCCAAGCTCGTCGCCGGGCTGACCGGCAGCGAGATCGCCTGGCTGCCGAACCCGCGCAAGGAGGCGGCCGAGAACGACCTCGTGGTGAAGAACGACAAGTTCCGCGCCCTCGGCCTCGATCCGACGACGCTTGCCGACGGCCTGCTTTCGGAAATCGTCGATGTGGCGAAGAAATTCGCCTATCGCGTCGATCGCAGCCGCGTCCCGGCCGTCTCGGCCTGGACGCGCGACATCGCCGCCACCATCAACCACGACCCCGAGGGCCGGAGACTGAAATCGGTATCATGACGGCAAGCCCGCACGAAGAGGCAGGGATCCGCCGCAGCAGGCCGGCCGCAAGCCGCCGCGCCTATGTGACGCTGGTGACGAACGAGGACTACGCCAGGGGCGCGACCGCCCTCGTCCATTCGCTGCGCCGCAGCCGCACGCAGGCCGATCTCGTCGTCCTGCACACGCCCGCACTTTCCGAGGCCGGCCGGACCGCGCTCGCCGCGCTCGGCTGCCGGCTCGTCGAGGCCGACCTCTTGCCGATGTCGGACGGCTTCAACGCCCGCCATGCCCGCCGCGCGCTGCACGGCGCCGCCCCCTTCACCAAGGGCCGCAAGCCGGATTTCCACACCCCGCTCGACAATTTCGTCAAGCTGCGCCTGTGGCAGCTCGTCGAATACGAGGCCTGCATCTTCATCGATGCCGACGCGATCGTGCTGAAGAACATCGACCGGCTCTTCGCCTATCCCGAATTTTCCGCCGCCCCCAACGTCTACGAGAGCCTGCGCGACTTCCAGCGGCTGAATTCCGGCGTCTTTGTCGCCCGCCCTGCGCTCGCCACCTTTGCCGCGATGCTCGGCCGGCTGGATGCCCCCGACGCCTTCTGGCCGCGCACCGACCAGACCTTCCTGCAGAGCTTCTTCCCGGAATGGCACGGCCTTCCCGTCTACTTCAACATGCTGCAGTATGTCTGGTTCACCATGCCCGATCTTTGGGACTGGAAGAGCATCCACGTGCTCCATTATCAGTACGAGAAGCCCTGGGAAACGAACAACCCGAAAGCGGAGGTCCTGATGCCCCTGATCACGCTGTGGCAGGCCTTCCACGACGGCGGCCCGGTCCCCGACATCGATGCGCTCGCCGGTCCGGAACGGCCCGGCGCCGCCCTGCCGCTCTCGCCCCCGGCCGGCGCATGACGCGCGTGCTCGTCTCCGGCGGCACCGGCACGGTCGGCCGCTTCATCGTCGAGCACCTTCTCGCGCACGGCTACAAGGTCACCGTCGGCGGCCGCACGCCGCCTGCACCGGACTTCTTCTCGCGCGCCGTCGCCCACGTACCGTTGCACCTCGATCCAGACCTCGACCAGATCGACGCCTTCGAGAACATCTACTACTTCGTCCATGCCGCCTTCGCCCATGTGCCCGGAAAGTACCGCGGCGGCGAAGGTGACGATCCGGACGGCTTCCGCCGCGCCAACCTGAACGGCTCGGTCCGCCTGTTCGAGGCGGCGCGGGACGCCGGCGTCCGCCGCTGCGTCTTCCTCTCCAGCCGCGCCGTCTACGGCCCGCAGCCGCCCGGCACCGTCCTGACCGAGGACCTGCCGGCCAGGCCCGACACGCTCTACGGACGGGTCAAGCTCGACACCGAGCGCAGCCTGCAGGCGCTCTGCGCACACAACTTCACCACCGCCAGCCTGCGCGTCACCGGCGTCTACGGCGAGGCCGGTCCAGGGCGGGATCACAAGTGGCGCGGACTGGTCGCGGACTATCTGGCCGGCCGGCCGGCCGCCCCGCGCGCGGGCACGGAAGTGCATGGCGACGACGTCGCCGCGGCCGTCCGCCTGATGCTCGAGACCGACCCGATGCGCATCAACGGCGAGGTGTTCAACGTCTCCGACGTGCTGGTCGATACCCGCGCGCTGCTTTCGATCGTGCAGCAGGCCACCGGCTGTCCCCAGCCGCTGCCGGCAAAGGCCGACGTCGACGCCTTCTGTCCGATGGCGACGGAGCGGCTCCGCATGCTCGGCTGGCAGCCTGGCGGCATGCCGCGCCTCCAGGCGACGCTCGAGGCCCTGTCGCGGACGCAGTGACGACGCCTACTCGTCTTCGGAAAACAGCCGGAACTGCGAGGCTTCCAGGTCCTTCGGCGGCTGCAGGCCGAGGTGCTTCCAGGCATTCGCGGTCAAGACGCGCCCGCGCGGCGTGCGCTGGATGAAGCCCTGCTGGATCATGTAGGGTTCGATGATGTCCTCGATCGCATCGCGCGGCTCGGAGAGCCCGGCGGCGATCGTCTCGATCCCCACCGGCCCGCCGCCGAAATTGTGCGCGATCATCGAAAGATAGCGCCGGTCGAGCTGGTCCAGCCCCATATTGTCGACCAGGAGCCGCGTCAGCGCCTCGTCGGCGATGTCGCTGGTGACGGCGTCGGCGCGGGCGACTTCGGCGAAATCGCGCACCCGCCGCAACAGCCGCCCGGCGATGCGCGGCGTCCCCCGCGCCCGGCGCGCGATCTCGCGGGCGCCGTCGTCGGTCATGCCGAGCCCCATCAGCCTGGCGCCGCGGCGCACGATCGACTCCAGCTCCTCCACCGTATAGAAATTCAGCCGCACCGGAATACCGAAGCGGTCGCGCAGCGGCGTCGTGAGCAGGCCGAGCCGGGTGGTGGCGGCGACGAGGGTGAACTTCGACAGGTCGATCTTCACCGACCGCGCCGCCGGGCCCTCGCCGATGATCAGGTCGAGCTGGAAATCCTCCATCGCCGGATAGAGGATTTCCTCCACCGCCGGATTGAGCCGGTGGATCTCGTCGATGAACAGGACGTCGCGCTCCTCCAGGTTGGTGAGAAGGGCGGCGAGATCGCCCGCCTTGGCGATCACCGGGCCGGAGGTCGAGCGGAAGTTGACGCCCAGTTCCTTCGCCATGATCTGCGCCAGCGTCGTCTTGCCGAGCCCGGGCGGGCCGACGAACAGCACGTGGTCCAGCGCTTCGCCGCGGTTCTTCGCCGCCTCGATGAAGATCTTCAGGTTGGCGCGCGCCTCCGCCTGGCCGGTGAAGTCGTCCAGCGTCTGCGGGCGCAGCGTCGCATCCACGTCCTCGCCGCGCTTGTCGGGGGTGATCAGTCGGGCGGCATCGGTCATGACAGAAGTTCCATTCCGGGGATCGCCCTTGCTGCCTTGCGATCAAAAGTTACCACTCTGCTGCAGCCTGCTTTGAGCGCCGCCCATGCGACGAGACAGTCCGCAAGATCGGAAATCGTCGCGTCCGGCTCCAGGAGCGCAACCTCCAGTTCCTCGGCAAACTCGATGACCGCCTCTACGGACCCGAGCAACCGGCGCAGCATCTCGGTGATCTGCCGCTGCGAGTAACCCAGCCTTCGGCGCAGCACCCAAACCGTCTCCGCCAGCACGACCGCGCTCAGATAGACGGGGTCATCTTCGGTGCGCTCCGCCATGAACCGTCGCGCGCTTTCATTCTGTTCCACATCGTCGTCAACAAGAAAACGCAGCAGCACGTTAGTGTCGATGCCGATCATGTTGAACCTTCATGCCATTCACGAACGATGCGCGCGTCGTCCTCCGCTACTGCATCCATGATCGCGTCGTCGATTTCGTCGATGGACAAGCTTGCGCCATTCGGCGGCTTCCCCAACGACCCGGCGAGGTCCGCCAGCCGACCATTCTTGACCCGCAGGTATACCCTGTCCCCGCTCAGGACGTAGCGGATCTTGTCGCCGGGCTTGAGGTTCAGCGCCTCGCGGATTTCGGCCGGGATCGTCGTCTGCCCCTTCGAGGTCAAGGTACTGTCGTAGACACCCATGGGCGCTCTCCTTACTTTCGCAAGAATAGTAAGGAAGTAAGAAGATAACAAGGAATCATCGCGCCAGCTCCTTCAATCCGAGCCGGATCAGCCTGGCGCTGTCCGCGCCCTCCCCGCCGTTCTTCAACGCCGCGGCCACGGCATTGGCCGCCTGGTCGCGGGAGTAGCCGAGATTCGTCAACGCGGAAACCGCATCCGCAACCGGGGCCGACGCCACGCCCTCGCCGATCTCCTGCTTCAGCCCGATCGCCACGGCCGCCTCGCCGGCGAAGGCCGGCGCCTTGTTCTTCAGTTCGGTCACGATCCGCACCGCGACCTTGGGGCCGACGCCCGGCGCGCGCGACACGGCGGTCTTGTCCTGCAGCGCGATCGCGTTGGCGAGTTCTCCCGGCGTCATCGTCGACAGCACCGCCAGCGCCACCTTCGAGCCGACGCCCTGCACGCTCTGCAGCAGCCGGAACCATTCCCGCTCCAGCGCCGTGAGGAAGCCGAACAGCCTCAACTGGTCCTCGCGCACATAGGTCTCGATGAAGAGCACGGCCGCCTCGCCGGCGGAGCCGAGCTTCGACAACGTCCGCGCCGAGCAGAAGGCGACATAGCCGACGCCGTGCACGTCGAGGACGACGTGATCCTCGCCTATCTCGTCGATCGTGCCCTTGAGCTTGCCGATCATGGGGTCTTCCTCGTCATGGTTGGGTCTTCATGGAGCCGGCGAGCGCGGCGATCCGCCCTTTCAGGCTCTGGCGGTTATGGGCGTGGCAGATGGCGATGGCGAGCGCGTCGGCGGCGTCGTTGCCCTTGAATTCCGCCTTCGGCATCAGGACCTTCAGCATCATGTGGATCTGCTGCTTCTCGCCGTGGCCGACGCCGATCACCGCCTTCTTCACCGCGTTCGGCGCGTATTCGGCGACGCGCAGGCCGGCGCGGGCCGGAACCAGCATGGCGATCCCGCGCGCCTGTCCGAGCTTCAGCGTTGCCGTCGCATCCTTGTTGACGAAGGTCTGCTCGACCGCCGCCTCGTCGGGCCGGTAGGAATGGACGACCTCCGCCAGGCCGTCGTGCAGCTGGCAGAGCCTCGAGGCAAGATCCATGTCGCCGTCCGAGGTCACCGTCCCCGAGGCGACGAAGCGCAGCGAATTGCCGAGCGTCTCGATGATGCCCCAGCCGGTGCGGCGAAGCCCCGGATCGATGCCGATGATGCGAATCGTGCCCTGCATGGTCGAACCCTATTCAAGATGGCGCGACCCTGCCAGCCAAATGTGAACAAACCAAAAACAAACAGTCTCTGATCCTTCGCCCCGCAGCCACCGTCTTGGATTTCAGGAAATTGAACCTACATGCAGTGACATTCAAATCCATTCATGCAGAGGTCCTCCCATGGTGCCCTTTTCGATCCTCGATCTCTCCCCGGTCATCGAAGGCGGCACCGTCGCCCAGTCGCTCGCCAATTCGAGGCGCCTGGCCCAGGAGGCCGAACGGGAGGGTTACCGGCGCTTCTGGCTCGCCGAGCACCACGGCATGCGCGGCATTGCCAGCGCCGCCACCGCCCTCGTGATCCAGCACGTCGCAGCCGGTACCGAGACGATCCGCGTCGGCTCCGGCGGCATCATGCTGCCGAACCATTCGCCGCTCGTCATCGCCGAGCAGTTCGGCACGCTGGAGGCGCTCTTTCCCGGCCGCATCGACCTCGGTCTCGGCCGCGCTCCCGGGACCGACATGAGCACCGCCCGCGCGCTTCGCCGCAACCTCGAGACCTCCGCCAACAATTTTCCGCAGGACGTGGTCGAGCTGATGGCCTTGATGGGTCCGCTGCAACCGGGCCAGCAGGTCATCGCGGTCCCCGGCGCGGGCAGCAACGTCCCCGTCTGGCTGCTCGGCTCCAGCCACTACTCCGCCCATCTCGCCGGCATGTTGGGCCTGCCCTTCGCCTTCGCCTCCCACTTCGCCCCCGACATGCTCCTGACCGCGCTGGAGATCTATCGCGAGCGCTTTACGCCGTCGCAGTACCTGGAGCGGCCGCATGTGATGGTGGGCGTAATGGGAACCGCCGCCGACACCGACGCCGAGGCGCAGCACCTCTTCACCTCGATGCAGCAATCCTTCGTGGCGCTCCGCCGCGGCGCTCCGACCGCGTTTCCGCCGCCGGTGAACAACATGGACGGCCTCTGGAGCGAGCAGGAACGGATCATGGTCGAGCACACGCTGCAATATGCGGTGGTCGGCGGCCCGGACACGATCCGCGAGAAGATCGCCGGCTTCCTCGACATCACCAAGGCCGACGAGCTGATCGTGTCCATGCCCGTCTACGACATGGCGGCGCGGCTGCGATCGGTCCGGCTCTTCGCCGAGGCTCAGCGCGCGCTCTCGGCCTAAGGCCTGTCGCGGCCGCCGAAGAGGGTGGCGGCGATGTCGTCGACGGTCGCAAAGAAATGATCGGGACGAAGGCTCCGGAGAAAATCCGCTTCGGCATAGCCCCACGCCACGGAGCCGGCAGCGATGCCGGCCTTCCGGGCCGCCTCGATGTCGCGCGCCTCGTCGCCGATGGCAATGACGCGGCCGGGGTCCTGCGACGTCGCCTTCAGCAACTTCTGGAAGTGACGCGCCTTGCCGAACAGCGACGCACCGCAGGCGAAATGGTCGATCAGGCGGACGTGCTGCGCGAGCGCGGTCCGGACCACGGCCTCCCGATTGGAGCTGACAATGGCGGTGCGCACACCGGCCGATTGAACGCAAGCCAGCATGTCGACGACACCCGGAAACAGCCGGATCTCCGCAGCATGGCGGCTGGCCTGCTCGCGCATGAAGGCGGCGATCTTCGGCAGCCTCCAGAACGGCACGCCCATATGCGCGATGATCTCGCGATTTCCCTTCGAGCGCAGTTGCTGGAACTGCTCCGGGGACATCTGCCGAAAACCGAACTGCACCGCAGCCCTGTTCGTCGCCGACATGAACCACTCGCCGGTATCGGCGAGCGTCCCGTCGAAATCGAAGATCACCAGATCGTAGGTCATGGACGAGGTCCCGTTCAAACGCGAATGGCCCGCACCGGGACGGCGCGGGCCATGGACTGGGAAATGCCGTTCGGCGATCAGGCCGAGAGCTTCGCCATCACTTCGTCGGAGACTTCGAAGTTGGAATAGACGTTCTGCACGTCGTCGTCGTCTTCCAGCGTGTCGATGAGCTTCATCAGCGACTGCGCCTTCTCCTCGTCGACCGGCACGGTGTTCTGTGCCTTCCAGATGGCCTTGACGGTCTCGGCTTCGCCGAGCGTCCCTTCCAGCGCCTTGGAAACCTCGCCGATGTTCTCGAAGGCGCAGTAGATGGTGTGAACCTCGTCGTCGGTCTCGACATCGTCGGCGCCGGCTTCGATCGCCGCTTCCATCACCGCATCGGCGTCGCCGGCCGAAAGCTTGTAGGTGATCTCGCCGACGCGATCGAAGGAGAAGGAGACGGAGCCGGTTTCGCCGAGCGCACCGCCGGCCTTGGTGAAGGTCGAGCGGACCGAAGAGGCGGTGCGGTTGCGGTTGTCGGTCAGCGCCTCGACGATGACGGCGACGCCGCCCGGGCCGTAGCCCTCGTAGCGGATCTCCTCGTAGTTCTCCGCGTCGCCGCCGGAGGCCTTCTTGATAGCGCGGTCGATATTGTCCTTCGGCATGGACTGCGCCTTGGCGTTCTGGATCGCCAGACGAAGGCGCGGGTTCATCGCCGGGTCGGGCAGGCCGGCCTTTGCGGCAACCGTGATTTCGCGTGCGAGCTTGGAGAACATTTTCGACCGCACGGCGTCCTGACGCCCCTTGCGATGCATGATGTTCTTGAACTGTGAATGGCCTGCCATGGCACCCCTGCGCTGTTTGGCGCGACGGCAACGTCTTCTGGTTGGAAACGACCGCGCGCTGTCTTCTGTTCGGGAGCGCACCCGTCCGCGTCCAGTCCGGCCAGGCGATCTCCGATTTTGGAAATGGCCGCGTTATAGTTTTATTGTCGCTCTGCGTCCAGCAGGGGCGGCAAAATCTGCCGCGCGCGAGCCGGATTGGCGCCGGAGGCGGCTCACACGCCCTTGAGAACGAGGATCGTCGGCCGCCGCGGCAGCGAGCGCACCGATACTTCGACCCTCGCCGTGTCGGCGAAGGAGATATCGAAATCCTCCTCGAACATCGACAGGAAATGGTCGATCGGCGGCCCACGCCGGTGCATCGGCAGGATCAGTGCGGAGCGCAGCCGCTCGACCACGCGGCTCATGCTTTCCGCGCCCATCGTGAGCCCGCCGTCGACCGGCACCATCAGGACGTCCAGCCGGCCGATCTCCGCATACTGCTTCTCGGTCAGCTCATGATGCAGGTGGCCGAGATGGCCGATGCACAGCCCCGCGATCTCGAAGATGAAGATCGAGTTCCCGTTCGCCTCCATCGCCCCGCCCCAGCTGCGAATATCCGTCGGCACGTTGCGGATATAGGCGTCGCCGGCCACGACGTCGTGGTCTGCCGGTCCGCCATCGTCCCGCCAGCCGTGCAGCACGTGTTCGATGCCGGGATCGGGGACGAGCGTGTAGTGGCTGGAGTGCGCCTTGTTCATCGTCACCACCGTCGGCAGTGCCGGCGGCTTGTACCAGCCGTTGTAGTCGGTGGCGATCCTGATGCCCGCCGGCGTTTCGATGAAGAACGTGGAGTGCCCGATATATGTGATCGCCACCGTTCCATCGGCCTCGGCCTGCGCCAGATCCGCTGCGGGGCCATCGAAGCGCGCAAAGATCACCCCGGGCAGCGCCTGCGCGATCATCTGGCACTGGCTTGCGGGCTTCGCCGGCTCCTGCGTCTGCGCCCGGGTCTGCGCCTGCGCCGGCACGAAACCCCATAGCGCGAGCAGGAACGGCAGAACGACACGTGAGAACCGAAGGGAAGGCATGGGCGGCTCCGTTCGATGGACGCCGGAACTATGCCAACGCGGCCTCTCAAGGTCGAGCGCCACCCTCGTCCGCCGCGTTCACAATCCCGTCAGACAGACGCCGGAACAATGGCCGGAGCGAGGCGTTTGGCCTGCATCAAGACGATGCGAGAAAGGACGAAAGCCATGGCAAGTCTGGCAGAAGCCCGCGAAAATCCCAAGGAACAGCTCTACGACGAGATCGACCGGATCCACGCCGGCATGCTCGGCCTGGAAAACGACCGCATGCACATGCAGCCAATGGCCCCGCATCTCGACCGCCAGGCGGCGACGATCTGGTTCTTCACCAAGACCGACACCGATCTCGTCGATGCTATCGGCCAGGGCGCGCGAGCGCATTTCTGCGTCATCGGCAAGGACCACGACTATCACGCCTGCCTGGTCGGCCGCATCACGGTGGAGAAGAACTCGGCAAAGATCGACGCGTACTGGAACTCGATCGTCGAGGCCTGGTTCGACCACGGCAAGCACGATCCGATGCTGACCATGCTGGCGCTGCGGCTCGACGATGCCGCCATCTGGGCCTCGACCGGCAGCACACTGAAATTCGGCTGGGAGATCGCCAAGGCCAACTTCAACCCGGACGAGGAGCCGCATGTCGGCGTTCGAACCCATGTCGTCTTCGGCGACACGCCGGACGAAATCCGCCGCCAGTGGGCGAGCTGACACACTCGCTTTGATCCTCAGATCTTGGCGCGCTTCAACACCTCGTTGATGCGCGCCTGCCACCCTTTCCCGGTCGCCTTGAACTTGTCGATGACCTCCGGATCGAGCCGCAGCGAAATCTGTTGCTTCGGCCGCGGCACGGCCGGCCGCCCGCGCGATCGCCGGAAGCTTTCCATCAGTTCCGGAAAGACCTCGGCGAACGGCCGGGCGTTCTTGAGTTCCTCGTCGGTCGCCTCCGGGCTGTCCGGATCGGCCGCTATCTGGCGTTGGATCCTGGCTTCTTCCTCGTCGGTCAGAGGCGGGATGTGCTGTCTAGGCATAGCCATGGGCGATCCTTTCCTTCCGGCTCGCGGGGCGCATGGAGATGACCGAGAGCCCCTGCGTGCCCAGCGTTACGAACACGACGGCAACAACGCCGTGATGCAGTACGCCAATCGCCATCAGCCGACCACGCTGCACCGGCACGATTGTCGAACGCGCAAAGAACTCCAGCGTCAGATCGGCGAAGTCGTATCCATGCTTTTCGATGTTCGAGCGGCGTTTGCGTTCATCATAGACGATCTGCATGATTTTTGTATCACTTTAAATCGCAATACCAAAATCATGCCAGAGCTGCAAACGGACGCAAGGACAATCCTTGCGGGAATCGGTCAGGCCCAGAAGGACGGGATCGTCTCCGCCAGCCGCGGGCCGAGCCGTAGCGGCGCGATCTTTTCGGCCAGGCCCGTCCTGTCGGAGATCTCTACCCCGACGCCGCAGATCGTCGCAGGACCGCTCGCCGCCTCGAAGCGCCCCTTGGGCATCTTGGAGATGAAGCGGTTGAGCGGCTCTTCCTTGTCCATGCCGAGCGAACTGTCGTAGTCGCCGCACATGCCGGCGTCCGACATGTATCCGGTGCCGCCGTTCAGGATCTGGCAGTCGGCGGTAGGCACATGCGTGTGCGTGCCGACGACGAGGCTGGCGCGACCGTCGACGAAATGGCCGAAGCACTGCTTCTCGCTCGTCGCCTCGGCGTGGAAGTCGAAAATGATCGCGTCCGCCTGCTCGCCGAGCGGGCAGGAGGCCAGGATCGCCTCGCCGGTGGTGAAGGGATCGTCGAGCTCGGGGTGCATGAACACCCGTCCCATGACGTTCGCCACCAGCACCCGCGCGCCGTTGCGGGCAAAGAACAGGTTCGATCCGCGCCCGGGCGTGCCGGCCGGATAGTTTGCCGGTCGCAGGAACTGGTCGTGCCGTCCGGCGAAGGTCACGGCCTCCTTCTGGTCCCAGACATGGTTGCCAGTGGTCACCACGTCGGCGCCGGCATTGATCGTTTCCTGGAAGATGTCCTCGGTGATGCCGAAGCCGCCGGCGGCGTTCTCGCCGTTGACCACGACGAAATCGAGCTTCAGGTCGGAGATCAGGCCCGGCAGGCGCTCCCAGACGGCGGTCCGCCCGCTCTTGCCCACCATGTCACCGAGAAAGAGAAACCGCATCAGTCCTGTCCATCCTGTCCGTTGAAAATGCGAAAGCCGGTCTCGGTCAAGATCGCATCGAGCGCCACGTCATGGGCTTGCGCCGGCACGGCCGGCACCTCCTGGCAATCGAAGGCGATCCCGATCAGCCGCGGCGAGAGCCCCTTGGCGCGCAGCCGGGTGATCGCGCGGTCGTAGTGCCCCGCGCCGTAGCCGATGCGATGGCCGACCGCATCGAAGGCCGAGAGCGGTACCAGCAGGATCTCCGGATCGAGGGGGGCCGCCTCCGGCCCCGGCCCCGTCGTGCCGAAACCCGTCTTCACCAGCGGCGCGCCGCGCACGAGCTCCCGGAAGACGATGGTCTCGCGATCGAGCACCACCGGCAGGCAAAGCCGCGCACCGCGCTCGGCGAGCCGCGCCATCAGCGGCCGGATGTCAGCCTCCGAGCGGATCGGCCAGAAGCCGGAGATGACCGCGCCCGGCTCGAAGGCGATGATGTCGCCGGCATGGTCTGCCATTGCGAGGCTCGCCTCTATGCGTTGCTCGGCGGGCATCGCATCCCGCAATGCCAGCTTCTGGTTTCGAAGCTCGGCCTTCTGTTCCTTCGGCGTCACGCGTCCCATCCCCGGCTGATCCTCCCCTCCCATAGCGCCACAGACCGCCTGCCCGCAACCTCCGCCGGACGATGGCCGACAACCGGACGACACCTGCAATTGTACCGATATGCGACACCCTTCCCGGTGGTGGCGAAACCCGGATGGCCGCAAACGCCGGCAACGGATGCGGCGCCGGCGAAGACGGGTTCCCATGTGCATAAGATTTAATAAAGCATTTCAGACAGTTCGACTGTGCGCGGGGCCGTTCGCCCTCTATCAAGCCGGCCATGTCATCTGCCGATTCCCAGTCCCGTCACGGGCGCAGCCGCGCCACGCCCGAGCTCTCCGCCATCGAACTGCGCTGCCTGGCGCTCGCCGCCGAAGGCAGGACGCCGGGGCAGATCGTCCTGGAAACAGACCTGCCGCTGCCCCGCGTTGCCGAAGCCCTGTCGAGCGCCATGGAGAAGCTCGAGACGCGCAACATCACCGGCGCGGTGTCGCGCGCGGCCCTGCTCAATCTCATCTAGAGCGTACTTTTGTCCGGCGGTCAGCCGGCCTGTGCCTCGGCCAGTTGCAGCAAGGCGGCCGCGGCCCCCTCGTCGGTGATCAGCGTGTTGCAGCCGACCCGCCGGATCGTCGCGCGAATGGCCGGCGCACGATGCGCCCCGCCGGAGACGAGCACGATATGGTTCGCCTTCTTCACCGTATCGAGGTCGATCGACATCACCCGGTCGCGGATCGGGTGGTCGATCGTCCGGCCCTCGGCGTCGAGGAAGTTGCACATGGTGTCGCAGACGCAGCCGGCCGCCACCAGTTCCTTGAGCACCGCGGGCGGCAGGAAGCCGCGCGACAGCGAGGTCGAATCCGGACCGATGTCGCCACAGCTGACCACGGCGATATCCATGTTTTCCGCCAGCTCGAACAGCGGCTTCAGCCCGCACTTCTCGATGAGGCTGCGCTTGGTCTCGGCGCTGTCGACGATGAGCGGCGCAAGGAACAGATAGCACTCCGCGCCGAGTTGGCTGGCAATCCGCCAGCTGTATTCGATCGGGTTGATGTGGTGGGCCTCGACCACCCCGCCGAGCAGCGAGACGACCTTGACCCGCTCGCGCCGCGCCGGACGGAAGCTCGCGAGCGAGGCGGTCAGCGTCCGCCCCCAGCCGACGCCCACCGTACAGTCGTCGGGAATGACCTCGGTCAGGAACTGGCCGAGCGCCAGCCCCACCCCCTTGGCCGTCCCCTCGGCGGTCTCTGCCGCCGGCACCACGATCGCCTCGTCCAGCCCGTAGGCCCGCTCCAGGCGGGTCGCCAGTTCGACGCAGTCGCCGACGCCCTCGTCGATCCAGATCTGCACCTCCCCGCGCTTCAGCGCCTCGTCCAGCATGCGGATCACGGTGGTCCGGCCGATGCCGAGCTTCTCCGCCACGTCCTTCTGCGTCATGCCCTGGTTGTAGTACAGCCAGGCCGCCCGAAGGCGCAGCGAGGCGCTCTCGGAATAGGCGGTGTGCGTTCCGCGCCTGAGTTTCGCCAATGTCCCGTCCCCATTCTCGTTCGGCAATCCTGCGTCCCTCCCTAGCACGAAACGCATTCAATGCGACATATGTTTATCTGACTGTGCAAAAGTGCTTGACATTTGCCCCGCTCGCCAACGATAGTCGGCCGTACCCTCGGTGCGACAACGCGCCGGCGGCGTGCTAGTGTGCGGTCACGGCGAAGCGGTTCCAGGAAGCCCGCGACGCTGTGCCGGCACTTCGAAAATTGCGCAGCCTTCATTTGCTGCGGATGGACGGCGCCTTGCTTGACACCACGGAACGGGATCTCGAACATGACCTCCAAGCTTGAACAATTGCGTACGATGACGACCGTTGTGGCGGACACCGGCGACATCGAAGCCGTGGCCCGCCTGAAGCCCGTCGACTGCACCACCAATCCGACCATCGTGCTCAAGGCGCTCGGCACGCCGATGTTCGCCGACACCGTCGCGGAAGCCCTGCGCTGGGGCCAGTCCCAGGGCGGCAGTCGCGAAGGCGTGATCGCAGCGGTCGCCGATCGCCTGGCGATCTCCGTCGGCGCGGCGCTTGCCGGCCTCGTGCCCGGTCGCGTCTCCACCGAGGTCGACGCCGATCTGTCCTTCGACACCGAGGCCTCGATCGAGAAGGGCCGCGCCATCATCAAGGCCTACGAGGCGCGCGGCATCGGCCGCGAGCGCATCCTCATCAAGCTGGCCTCCACCTGGGAGGGCATCCGCGCCGCCGAGGTGCTGCAGATGGAAGGCATCGACTGCAACCTGACGCTGCTCTTCAACAAGGCCCAGGCGATCGCCTGCGCCGACGCCGGCGCCTTCCTGATCTCGCCCTTCGTCGGTCGCATCCTCGACTGGCACGTCAAGGCGAGCGGCAAGACCTTCACCGCCGAAGAGGATCCGGGCGTGCTCTCGGTCCGCGCGATCTACGACTACTACAAGTCCAACGGCATCAAGACGATCGTCATGGGCGCCTCCTTCCGCAACACCGGCGAGATCGAGGCCCTTGCCGGCTGCGACCGCCTGACGATCAGCCCGCAGCTCCTGGAAGAGCTCGACAAGGCCGAGGGCAAGCTGGAGCGCCGGCTTTCGCCCGAGACGACCAGCCGCGTGGCCCCGATCAAGGTCGACGAGAAGACCTTCCGCTGGATGCTGAACGAGGACGCCATGGCGACCGAGAAGCTCGCCGAAGGCATCCGCGCCTTCGCCAAGGACCTCGGCGCGCTGCGCGCTATGATCGACAAGGAAATGAAGGCAGCCGCCTGATCGCCAGGCGATGACTTCAGCGTATCGATGACGAACCGCCCGCGCCAGAAATGTCGCGGGCGGTTCTTCTTTGCATTCATGGACTTCAAGTCCGGTCGGTCTCGCCCACCCGGTCTGTTCCCGTCAAGGCGAGCCACTTTCCGGGCGTCAGGCCGAACGCGCTCTTGAAGTGGCGGGTGAAGTGGCTCTGATCGGCGAAGCCGCTCGCCACGGCGGCGTCACTGAGGCTGAGCCCCGCCGCCATCAGAGAGCGGCCCTTCTCCAGACGACGCATCACGAGATAGCGATGCGGGCTCGTTCCGAGCATGGCCCGGAAATGGCGGGCGAGCGAATACCTGTCCAGACCGGTGACCTGTTCCAGCTCATCCGATGTGACGGACCGGTCGCTGTTGTCGTGCAGAAATTCCCGGCACCTCTTCACCGCGCCGTGAGCGACCGACCGCATCTTCGCTCCGTCCGCATCCGCGTGCTTCCACAGCGATTCCGCAAACCGGACGAGGAGATCGTCCCAGGCAAGACCGGAGGGCTCGCCCTGAAGATCGCCGAGCGCCTCCAACAGACCTTGCCGAAGCTCGTCGTCCCGCAGAATGGGGGTCCGGACGAAGGGCAAGCGACGGCGCCCCCCTGCCGCCTCGATCACACGCTCGGGGGGAAGATAGAGCATCCTGTATCGAAGGCCGGTCTCCGTCCCCGCTCCACCGTCGTGGAGTTCGTCCGGGTGGATGACGATGACATTGCCCGGCAGGCTGAAGCGCGCCTCGCCCCGGTAGCGAAAGGTCTGCACGCCCGCAAGCGTCACCCCGAGCGCATAGGTATCGTGGCGGTGCAGGGAAAACGCGTTGCCCCTGAATTGGGCTTCAATGCGCTCGATGCCCCGGGAAGCGGGCGCCTGGACGATGCCGTCGAATCTGCACGAACCTTCAAGACGCACCGCGTCGCTCGACGTTACAAGCGAGCCATCTGTTAAACAGCTGCTGGAAACCATCTGCATGTTCGATACCAAGATCACGATTGTACTGCGCGACGACCTCGCTGCCTGGCAGAAACTGAACGTCGCAGCGTTCCTGAGTTGCGGCATCGCCGCTCAATATCCCGAGATCATCGGCGAACCGTACCGCGACTCCGCCGGCAATGTCTACAACGCGCTCTCGATCCAGCCGATGGTGGTCATGTCGGCGGACCAAGACACGCTTCGAAAGATCCATGCGCGCTCGCTGGAACGCCAGGTGACCACCTCGCTCTACATCGAGGAGATGTTCGCCACGGGCCACGACGAGGCGAACCGGGCGGCGTTCTCCCTGTTCGACCCGTCGACGGCAAAGGTGGTGGGAATAGCCGTGCGCGCGGAGAAGAAGATCGTCGACAAGATCGCCAAGGGCGCAAGGCTTCACAGTTGATCGGCCTGCCGTCCTGTCGGCATCGCGCCAGCGGGACGTTCCCGCCTATTCGGCCGCGGCAGCTTTCCCGTCCGGGCCGGCCAGCTCCCGTTCGATCCGTGCGGCGACCTCGTCCCAGGAGAGGATGTTCTCGCGCCATGCCGGATCGTGCGGCCGGGCGACGGCCTCTTCGACCCTGCCGGCCCAGTCCGCCTCGCCGGCCGGGTCGTAGCCGACGAGATTGCCACGTGCGGCCGCCAGCATCTCCGGTGCGAGCACCGGCAGCATGCAATAGGCGTATTGCTGGAGCTTGAGGCTAGATTCGGCGAGATAGCGCTCCCGCTCGGTCAGCCGGTAGGGCGCGATGCCGAAATCGGCAAACTTGATGTAGGGCACGATGTCTGCGAACGCCCGCTCGCCATAGAGGCGCACGTTCGGCGGAAACGGGCCGGAAATGCCGGCCCCGAACAGGTGCAGGCCGACGCCCGGATTGGCCGCCGCCATCGCCCGCACCGCATCGGCGTCGAACAGCATGTTGCCGACCGAGACCCCGTTGCGCGTGCCGGCCGCATAGGGCGAGGCCGTGCAGGCGTCGAACACGCCCTTGTCGATGCCCTGCGGGACGGCGACGATGCGGCTCGTCTGCGGCAGTCCCGCCGCCATGGCGGCCGTCGGGACGATCACCCGGTCGAACTGCGGGGCGATGCGGCGTTCCAGACGCTGCAGGTAGCCGGAGGCCCCGACGCTGTCGAGCCGGTCGCGCTTGAAATAGAGCGTGCGGGCTGCGGGATTGATGCGGCGAACGGCATCGAAGAAGGCGATCGCCGTACCGGATTCGATCACGACGACCTCGGCTTTGCGGATCGCCGCCCTCATGAAGGCGGGCGGCAGGTTACCGTAGAGCGGAAACAGCAGCGCGTTGACGCTGTTGAGGGCAGCACTTCGCGAGCTGAACGGATGCAGCGGCGGCAGGTATGCGGCAGAGCGCCGGCGCGGCGCGGTCTCGACGAAGCGGTTCCTCTGTTCCGCCGAAAGCCCGGCATAGAGCGCGGGCCGCTTGAGCGCGGTCAGGTAGCTGAAGCCGACGCTGATCGTATCGACCTCGTGGCCGCGGGCGGCAAGCGCCTCGGTCACGAAATGCACGCTGGTCTTGCGCGTCACCGGCAAGAAGGCGTGCGTCGATAGAAAGAGGAATCGCATCTCGTTCCGGTCCGTCGCGACCAGCGGGGCTCCTGCCGCCGGCCTTTCTTCACTCAGCGCAGGTCCTGCACTAGCTCCTGCTTCCACATCGCTCCCAGCATTTCGTCGAACTGGTCCGGCACGCATCCCTTGAAACCGCCGCCCGGGTAGAGCGTCAATTCGCCGACGAAGATGCGCCCGCCGCAGCGGTAGAGATCGACGCGCATGAAATCGCTGTCGCCGGCGATCTTGCGCACGACGTCCAGCATCTCGTCCAGATCGTCCGGCCGCGGCAGCTCGCCGGGATAGGGCTCGTAGTAGAAGCTCTCGTACGTCATCGGCTGCCAGTCGGGCGTGAAATTGCGCTCATAGCCCTTGCCGTCCCGCCTCAACCGCATCTCGATATGGGAGACGCGGCCGGAGAAGACGAAGAAGCGGTAGTCGTCCGGCGCGTCGCCGTTCTCCACCAGCATCTCTTCGATGATGATCAGCGGCTCGAACTCGCCATAGGCCCATTCGCGGTTGATGCGGTGATGCTTCAGCCTCAGCCACTCCGGGCCCGGATCGGCGGCTAGGAGCGCGTCGATGTCGCGCCGCTCGCGCAGGAACGCGCCGCAGCCGGAGGCATGCGTCGGCTTGACCACCGCCGGCAGCGGGATGGTCGACCAGTCGACCAGCTTCAGGTCGCGCCCGACCCAGTAGGTCGGGATGACATACTGCGCGCCGGCGCGCTCGGCGATCAGCGCCTTGGCGCCGTGCTTGTCGACCATCTGCGCATAGATCGGCCGGCGGTCGTAGAGCTTGCGCGCCTGCACCTTCTCGCTGAACAGGCGCGGCCGCTCGAGATCGGGAAAGCGACCTGCCATGGAGTAGTATTTCCAGCGCAGGTACGGCCGGTCGGGAAGGACCGCGATAAGGCGCCAGAAGAGATGCTGCAGCTTCTGCTTCAGCCGGCTCTCATGGCGCGCGGAAAGCGAGATATCCGGCATGGATACACCTGAGGATGGAACTTACGCTGGCTCTGGCCTAAACCAGTTGGGTTAAGCCGGGGTTAGCGGACGCCCGGAAACGCGGCTTTTCAGCCGCCGGATACCGAATCTTAAGCCCGGTGTTCTAGGCGTAGGCCATGGTTTTTCGGCCCCCTGCGCGACGGGACGGCGGAACGAAGACGGTCGCCACGATGCAATCCATGCTCGGCTCATCCCTGCTCAATGCCGCCGCCGGCCTGCTGTCGCTGGTGGCGGGCTTCGGCAGCAGCGTCATCGTCGCCCGGCTCCTCGGCGTCGAAGGCGCCGGGATCGTCGCCTATGCGCTGTGGATCATGACCGTGGCCACGCTCCTGTCCGATTTCGGCATGCCGCAGGCCGTCCTGCGCTTCATCGGACAGGCCGACGGCGCGGCCGGCGCCCGCCCCGGCCTCGTGCGCACGCTGACCAGGCGCTTCGTCCTGACCACCAGCACGCTGGCCGCCTTCATCCTCGGCTATGCCGCCTGGCTGGAGCTTTCCGGAGCCGGTCACGCGAGCCTGATCTGGATCGCGACCGCGGCGCTGTTCCTCTCCTATGCCTATTCGACGATGTCGCTGGGGGCCGCGCAAGGGCTCGCCCGCTTTCGCGAAAGCAGCCTGAATACGGCGATCGGCTGCCTGCTGCAGCCGCTGCTGGTGGCCCTCGGCGCCTTGCTGCTCGGCCCCGCCGGCGCCATCTTCGGCCACGCCTTCCGCCACCTGCCGCAGGCGCTGTGCCTGCGCCGCTACCTTTCGCCGGCCAGCGAGGGCATCGAACCGGTGACGGCGCCGATGGTCGCCTATGCCCGCAACAGCTGGATCTCGGGCGGGCTGACCGCCCTGCTCGGCTCGCGCGTCGAGCTCGCCATCATCGGGCTGTTCTTCAATCTCACGGCGGTCGGCCACTATGCGATCGCCTCGACCATGGCCGGCATGGTCATCCAGCTGTCCTATTTCCTGGTCGCCCCTCTCGTGCCGCTGTTCTCCCATCACCACGACCGCGGCGACCGGCCGGCGCTGACCACGGCCTACCGGCGCAGCCTGCTCGGACTGGCGCTGGTGCTGGCGCCGGTCTGCTTCGGCGGCGCCGCCATCTCGCCGGTGCTGATCCCGGTGCTGTTCGGCGCCGACTTCACGGATTCGGTCGAGATCGCCGTCATCCTGCTCGCCTTCATCTTCGCCTCGGCGATGATCACCGTGCCGTATCGGATGATGCTGGCGCACGAGCGCAGCGGCACCGTGCTGCGCTTCGCCCTGTGGGAAGGCGTGGTCTGCATCGCGCTCCTCTTTGCCGCCGTCCCCACGTTCGGCACCGTCGGTGCCGCCTGGGTGAAGGGGCTGACCGGATGCGTCAGCTGCCTAGTCTATTTCTGGTACTGCCACCGGCGGCTCGGCGTCTCCTGCGACACCGTCGCCCTTCTCAAAGTGCTCGTCGCCGCTGCCGCCTGCGCCGCCGCCGCGCGCGCCTGCATCTGGTGGATGCCGGGCCTGCCGGGGATGGTCGTCGGTATCGTCGCCGGCGCGATCGCCTACGCGCTCGGCCTGGCGCTCCTGCGCGCCGTCCCGGCCGAGGAGCGGCGGATGGTCGCCGAGCTCGCGAGTGCCCGGCTGCCCGCCCCGGTCGCCGGCATCCTCAGCCGGGCCATTCTCGCCGGGCGGGGGTGACATCGCCGCGAGGGCGGTCCTGTGTCGACCGCTCCGCGACTACGCAGCCTGGATCAGCCTGACCAGTTCATCGAAGTCCTGCTCGGCGTCGAACGCTTCAAAGGCGGTGGCGCCGTTGACGATGATCTGCGCATTTTTCAGGTAGACGCGGTCGAGAATCAGATCGGCGACGAATTTCCCGATGCGCTCGCGCGGCACCAATGTTGTCTCGATCGTGTCCACATAGTCGCCCGTTGCAACGACGCGCACACCGGTGGGTGTTCTTTCAATATCCAGCCGAACTTTCATGGGGAGCACCAGGTATCATCAGCTTCGCCGGTCCAAAATGCCGATACCCCCGGCGCGGCGTGAACACGCCGCCCCAGGATGACCACGAGCCGAAATCATTGAAAACAAGAAAGAAGCGCGATCCGCGACGACCGATGGCGTGTGTACGATCCCGGGTGCCTACAAAGTAGGTGGGCGCCGTATGTCCGGACCCACGGGTCCAGCCAGGGACAGCTCCCTTGAGATCGTGTATGGCCCCGGGGATTGTGAGTACCTGTCGGGAAGCACAGACCGCGTTTTAGATATAGGATGAAAGCGCCGGGTCCGCCAGTGGCGATTGCGCCTCGGGCGAGATTTGCACGCCCTTTCTGCAGAAGGCGCGTTTGCCGCCCGGCATCCGGGCATGCGCTGGCGCGGTCTGGCCGCCCGGACTGCGCGTGGGCGGCCTTCAGCCGCCTCAGTTGGCGGCCGGCTTGCCGGAAAGCTTCGCCGTCATGCCCTGGATTTGGCTGGTCAGCTCGCCGAGCGCGACGGCGATCGCCTCCTCTTCGCGCGAGACCTCGGCTGCCACGCTGTCGCGTCCCTTGCGCAGCTCCTCGACCTCGGCCTCGAGCGCCGCCAGCCGGCGGGTCATCTCGCTCAGCTCGTCCATGATCATGATGCCGGCCATCACCGTCAGGCGCAGGTCGCCGATTTCCCCGAACTGGCCCTTGAGGTGGCTGACATAGCGGTCGAAGCCGGCCGCGAGCTCCGTCAGGTGCTGCTCCTGGCCTTCCTCGCAGGCCATGCGGTAGGCCTTGCCATCGATCGAAACCGTTACCTGAGCCATCTGGAAGTCCCGCCCTGTCTCCAAGTCATGCCGGCGCCGTCAGCGGTCGAGGACCGCCCGGATCGTTTCCATCGCGGTGACCAGCCGGCGGGAAACCTCGCGGTTGACCTCCTCCAGCCGGTTCGCCCGGAATTCCGCCTGGTCGAGCTCCTGGGCCAGCCGCGAGCGATCGACATTGACGCGCCGCACCTCGCCCTCGATCTCGCCGTGATCGCGCTCGCGGTCGAAACGCATGTCGAGCGCGTTGTCCAGGCCCGACAGGGCCCTTCGCAACTCTTCCACCGCCGCTCTGATTGTCTCTCCTGCCGCCATGACGCCTCGCCGGCACATCTGTCACGGACGAATCGCCGTGTGAGCTGTTTGCTTCAAGGTCTTGACAGTATTCAACATCGAACAGAAGCGTCAACCGCCCGTCCGGACGGCGGCCGCTTCCGCTGTGGATGAGGATTTTGCAGCGCGAAGGCAGCGGTTTTCGTCGCGGAGAAAACCCTGCTTCATCTGACGGCAAATCGCCGCAAAACGCGGCAAAAGCGGCGCAATTCGTTGACTTGCGCACTGCACCTGCTATGTGTCAGCCGCTTCCTAACCGGTGACCCCCGACAGGCATCGGCCCTGACACCCCGATTATTTGGAACAGTCATGATCTCTCGCGAAAAACACGACCGGATGGCGAACGCTATTCGCTTTCTTTCCATGGATGCCGTGGAGAAAGCAAATTCCGGCCATCCCGGTCTTCCGATGGGTGCCGCGGACATCGCAACGGTCCTTTTCACCCGCTTCATGACCTTCGACCCGAAGGCTCCGTCCTGGCCGAACCGCGACCGCTTCGTGCTGTCGGCCGGCCATGGCTCGATGCTGCTCTACTCGCTCCTCTACCTGACCGGCTACGAGGACATCACGATCGACGAGATCAAGAATTTCCGCCAGCTCGGCGCCCGCACCGCCGGCCACCCGGAATACGGCCATGCCGCCGGCATCGAGACGACCACCGGTCCGCTCGGCCAGGGCATCGCCAACTCGGTCGGCATGGCGATCGCCGAGCGCAAGCTGCGCGAGGAATTCGGCTCCGACCTGATGGAGCACTACACCTACGTTCTCGCCGGCGACGGCTGCCTGATGGAGGGCATCAGCCAGGAAGCGATCGCCCTTGCCGGCCACCTGAAGCTCAACAAGCTGATCGTCTTCTGGGACGACAACAACATCTCGATCGACGGCCCGATCTCGATCGCCGACAGTACCGACCAGCACGCCCGCTTCCGCGCCAGCCAGTGGAACACGATCGCCGTCGACGGCCATGACCCGGACGCGATCGCAGCGGCGATCGAACAGGCGCACAAGTCGGACAAGCCGACCATGATCGCCTGCAAGACGGTGATCGGCTGGGGCGCGCCCAACAAGGCCGGCACCCACAAGGTACACGGCTCGCCGCTCGGCGCCGAAGAGATCGCCGCCACCCGCAAGGCGCTGAACTGGGAAGCGGAAGCCTTCGCGGTGCCCTCCGACGTCCTCGACGCCTGGCGGCTCGCCGGCCTGCGCTCCACCAAGGCGCACAAGGAATGGCAGGAGCGCCTGGAAAAGGCCGATCCGGAAAAGCGCGCCCAGTTCGTCCGCCGCTTCGCCGGCGAGCTGGAGAGCGGCCTCGATTCCGCGATCGTCGCCTACAAGAAGAAGCTGGCCGAGACCAAGCCGAACCCGGCCACCCGCAAGGCGTCGGAGGACGCCCTCGAGGTCATCAACGGCGTCTTGAAGGAAACGATCGGCGGCTCGGCCGACCTGACCGGCTCCAACAACACCAAGACCAGCCAGACCACCTCGATCACGCCTGACGACTTCTCCGGCCGCTACATCCACTACGGCGTGCGCGAGCACGGCATGGCGGCGGCGATGAACGGCATGGCGCTGCACGGCGGCCTCATCCCCTACTCCGGCGGCTTCCTGATCTTCTCGGACTACTGCCGTCCGTCGATCCGCCTCGCCGCCCTGATGGGCATCCGCGTCATCCACGTCCTGACCCACGATTCGATCGGTCTCGGCGAGGACGGCCCGACGCACCAGCCGGTCGAGCAGTTGGCCGCACTGCGCGCCATCCCGAACCTGATGATGTTCCGCCCGGCCGACGCCACCGAGACGGCCGAGTGCTGGCAGCTGGCGCTCGAGCACAAGGACCGCCCGTCGGGCATCGCGCTCACCCGCCAGAACCTGATGGCCGTGCGCACCGAGTTCGAGGAAGAGAACCTGTGCGCCAAGGGCGCCTACGACCTGATCTCCGCATCCGACGCCAAGGTGACGATCTTCGCCACCGGCTCGGAAGTCGAGATCGCGGTCAAGGCCTGCGAGACGCTGACGGCCAAGGGCATCTCCACCCGCGTCGTCTCCGTCCCCTGCTTCGAGCTCTTCTACGAGCAGCCGGAAGCCTACCAGAAGGCGATCATCGGCAATTCGCCGGTCAAGATCGGCGTCGAGGCCGCCATCCGCCAGGGCTGGGACCATATCATCGGCTCGGACGGCATCTTCATCGGCATGTCCTCGTTCGGCGCGTCCGGCCCCTACAAGGAGCTCTACAAGCACTTCGGCATCACGCCGGAGGCTGTCGTCGCTGCCGCCGAAGCCAAGCTCGGCTGATCCGGGACGGCGCGCGGGCGACCGCGCGCCACCCGCACGTTTCATTCTGACAGGGAGAGACCCGAAATGACCGTTAAAGTTGCCATCAACGGATTTGGCCGCATCGGCCGCAACGTTCTGCGCGCGATCGTCGAATCCGGCCGCACCGACATCGAGGTCGTGGCGATCAACGACCTTGGTCCGGTCGAGACCAATGCCCACCTGCTGCGCTACGATTCGATCCACGGCAAGTTCCCGGCCGACGTGAAGGTCGAAGGCGACACCATCATCGTCGGCGGCGGCAAGCCGATCAAGGTCACCGCCATCAAGGACCCGGCAACGCTGCCGCACAAGGAACTCGGCGTCGACATCGCGATGGAGTGCACCGGCATCTTCACCGCCCGCGACAAGGCTGCCGCCCATCTCGCAGCCGGCGCCAAGCGCGTCATCGTCTCGGCCCCGGCCGACGGCGCCGACCTGACCGTCGTCTTCGGCGTCAACCACGACAAGCTGACCAAGGAGCACCTGGTCATCTCCAACGCCTCGTGCACCACCAACTGCCTGGTTCCGGTGGTCAAGGTCCTCGACGACGCGGTCGGCATCGACCACGGCTTCATGACCACGATCCACTCCTACACCGGCGACCAGCCGACGCTGGACACGATGCACAAGGACCTCTACCGCGCCCGCGCGGCAGCGTTGTCGATGATCCCGACCTCGACGGGTGCCGCCAAGGCCGTCGGCCTCGTGCTGCCGCACCTGAAGGGCAAGCTCGACGGCACCTCGATCCGCGTGCCGACCCCGAACGTCTCGGTCGTCGACTTCAAGTTCGTCGCCAAGCGCGACACCACGGCCCAGGAGATCAACGAGGCCATCAAGGCCGCCTCCAACGGCGCGCTGAAGGGCATCCTCGGCTACACCGACGAGCCGCTGGTCAGCCGCGACTTCAACCACGACAGCCATTCGTCGATCTTCGCGCTCGACCAGACCAAGGTCATGGAAGGCAAGTTCGTCCGCATCCTGTCCTGGTACGACAACGAGTGGGGCTTCTCCAACCGCATGGCCGACACGGCCGTCGCCTTCGCGAAGCTGATCTGATCACGATCGAAGACACCCGGGCAGCAATGTCCGGGTGTCGCCGTTTGAGGCTATCGTGGCGGAGTTGCACCCGTTCTTCCGTCACCCCGGACTTGATCCGGGGTCCAGCAGCGCCGAATCGGCGGCGCGAAAGTAGCGGCGCGAAAGTGCTTGCTGCGCTCAAGGACTTGAGCGCGCTGGATGCCGGATCAGGTCCGGCATGACGGAGATGGGTGCGATTGCCTCCCGGTGCCCGGAAATCTCCTGCCTTCTCGCGTGAAGGCGGAACATGCAGAATGCAGATCGCCGGCGCCGATACGCCCATTCGGATCCGCGCACGGCGTTTCAGGCCCAGAATACGAGGAGCGGTGCCCATGACCTTCAAGACCCTAGACGATCTCACCGATATCGCCGGCAAGCGCGTTCTCGTCCGCGTCGACCTCAACGTTCCCGTCAAGGACGGCAAGGTGACCGACGCCACCCGCATCGAGCGCGTCGCGCCCACCATTCTCGAACTGTCGAAGAAGGGCGCCAAGGTCGTCCTGCTCGCCCATTTCGGCCGCCCCAAGGGCGAGCCGGTCGGCGACCAGTCGCTCGGCCTGATCGTGCCCGCGGTCAAGGACGTGCTCGGCAAGCCGGTCGCCTTCGCCGAGGACTGCATCGGCGACAAGGCGAAGGCCGCCGTCGATGCGCTGAAGAACGGTGACATCCTGCTTCTCGAGAACACCCGCTTCCACAAGGGCGAGGAGAAGAACGACGCCGAGTTCACCAGGGCGCTGGCCGCAAACGGCGACATCTACGTCAACGACGCCTTCTCGGCCGCCCACCGCGCGCACGCCTCCACCGAGGGCCTCGCCCGGCTGCTGCCCGCCTATGCCGGCCGCACCATGCAGGCCGAGCTCGAAGCGCTGGAGAAGGGCCTCGGCAAGCCGAAGCGCCCGGTCGTCGCCATCGTCGGCGGCGCCAAGGTCTCCACCAAGATCGATCTCCTGATGAACCTGGTGAAGAAGGTCGACGCGCTCGTCATCGGCGGCGGCATGGCCAACACCTTCCTCGCCGCCCGCGGCACCGACGTCGGCAAGTCGCTCTGCGAGCACGACCTCGCCGACACCGCCAAGCAGATCATGATCGAGGCGGCGACCGCCGGCTGCGCCATCATCCTGCCCGAGGACGGCGTCGTCGCCCGCGAGTTCAAGGCCGGTGCCGAGAACGAGGTGGTCGCGATCGACAGGATCCCGGCCGACGCGATGGTGCTGGACGTCGGCCCGAAGTCGGTCGAGGCCGTCAACGCCTGGATCTCGCGCGCCGAGACCCTGGTCTGGAACGGCCCGCTCGGCGCCTTCGAGATCGCCCCCTTCGACACGGCCACGGTCGCAGCCGCCAGGCATGCGGCAGCCCGCACCAAGGAAGGCGCGCTGATCTCGGTCGCCGGCGGCGGCGACACCGTCGCAGCCCTCAACCACGCCGGCGTCGCCGACGACTTCACCTACGTCTCCACCGCCGGCGGTGCCTTCCTCGAATGGATGGAAGGAAAGCCGCTCCCGGGCGTCGAGATCCTGCAGCAGAAGTAATCCGCGCCGGTTGCGCGAACCAACGGATGGCCCCCTCCATGCCCTGGAGGGGGCCATTTTCGTTGACGCACCGCAAGTCGCAGCCGAAGATGCACGCAAACGGCAGCCACGACCGCCACGGAAGACGAAGCAGACAGGGAACAGGAAAGCGCCCACGGCAAGGAGAGACGCATGAGCGAACGACTGGAAGAGATCGCCGCCCGCATGATGACGGCCGGCAAGGGACTGCTCGCCGCCGACGAATCCACGGCCACCATCAAGAAGCGCTTCGACACGATCGGCCTGGAATCGACCGAGACGTCGCGCCGCGACTATCGCCAGATGCTGTTTTCCGCCGAGGAGGCGATGCGCGACTTCATCTCCGGCGTCATCCTCTACGAGGAGACCCTGTTCCAGAAGGCGTCCGACGGCCGCCAGCTGGCCGAGATCATCGTTGCGGCCGGCGCCGTGCCGGGCATCAAGGTCGACACCGGCGCCAAGCCGATGGCGCTCTTTCCGGGCGAGACGGTCACCGAGGGTCTCGACGGCCTGCGCGACCGCCTTGCCAAGTATCACGCGGCGGGCGCCCGTTTCGCCAAGTGGCGGGCGGCACTGCCGGTCTCCGACACGCTGCCGAGCTTCGGCGCCATCAAGGCCAACGCCCATGCGCTCGCCCGCTATGCGGCGCTCTGCCAGGAGGCCGGCATCGTGCCGATCGTCGAGCCCGAGGTGCTGATGGACGGCGTGCCGGGCAACCACTCGATCAAGCGTTCCGAGGAGGTGACGGAAGAGACGCTGCGCATCACCTTCGAGGAGCTGGCCGACCAGCGCGTCTCGCTCGAGGGCATGATCCTGAAGCCGTCCATGGTCATCGACGGCAAGAAGGCGCGCAAGGCCTCGGTGCAGGAAGTGGCGGAGCGGACGCTGCGCGTGCTGAAGCGCACGGTGCCCGCGGCCGTCCCCGGCATCGCCTTCCTCTCCGGCGGCCAGACGACGGAGGAAGCCACCGCCCATCTGTCCGCGATGAACGCCATGGGCCCCCTGCCCTGGACGCTGACCTTCTCCTATGGCCGCGCGCTGCAGACCGAGGCGCTGGAGGCCTGGGGCGGACGGCCGGAGAACATCGCCGCCGGCAAGCGCGCCTTCAGCCACCGCGCCAAGATGTGCAGCCTCGCTGCCCGCGGGCAATGGAAGAAGGACATGGAGAAGGCGGCCTGAGGCGTCTGCGACGTGGCAATCGCCGGGGAGCCCCTTGCATCGCCGCGCCAAGGACCTACATTGCAGATAACGTCAACGAACAGAAAGGAAGGTGGTCCAATGTCTAATGAGATTTCGGTCTTCGTGACGGCAATGGGAAATGCGGTGGCAGCAGCGAGGCAGCCCTCGTTCTGACCCAACCTTCCTCGGGCCCAAAGGCCCGGGCCTGTCACAGGCCAAACCTCATGGAGGGCCGCCCAGTGCGGCCCTTTTTGATTCCGGCATGATTAGGTTGGCGCCGATGCCCCGGATCCCCGTCGCACTGCCTCAGCCGGCAGCATGGCTCCATCGCCGCCTCAGGGGCGCCTCAGGGCCGCACCAGCACCGTCACCATCATCATCGCGATCGCGCCCACGGCGATCTTCCAGAAATCCCGCCGCTGCCTGAGGCCGGGCAGGTTGAGCGGGCGGATGATGTGCAGCACCATCGCCACCAGCAGCAGGATCGGAAGGACTTTCGACATGGTTGTTCCTCTTTCCACGCTTCCTGTCACAACGGCGACACTTTTCCAAGCCGAGGTTCCCGCCGCACGCGCACGATTCACCCTGGGTCGCAAATCGGCTATGGAAATCATGCGCTTGTAGACATAGTTCATTGCGACCGCGCCATTCCAGGGATACCCGATGCGAAATAACCTCGTCTCCGTCTTCGCGCTTCTGCTCGGCACCCTGTTCCTCTTCCTCGGCAACGGCCTGCATGGCCTGCTGCTGCCCGTCCGCGGCGCCTTCGAGGGCTACCCGACCACCCTGCTCGGCCTGATCGGCACCTCTTGGGCCTCCGGCTTCGTGCTCGGCTGCCTGCTGGCGCCGAAGGTGGTCAAGCGCATCGGCCACGTGCGCGCCTTTTCCGGCTTCGCCTCCCTGATTGCGATCATCGCGCTCCTGACCGGCATCCTGGTCGACCCGTTCTGGTGGGTGGCGCTGCGCGCCGTCACCGGCTTCTCGATCGCCGGCACCTCGATGATCATCGAGAGCTGGCTGAACGAACGGGCGACGAACGAAAGCCGCGGCGTGATCTTCTCGCTCTACATCGCGATCACGCTGTTCGGGGTCGTCGGCGGCCAGATGATGGTGACCCTCGGCGATATCGGCACGCCCATCCTGTTCATGGTGGCGGGCATCCTCTATTGCCTGGCCATGCTGCCGACGACGCTGTCGACCGCGGCCTCGCCGCAGCCGCTGAAGCAGGTCAGCCTCGACATCCCCACCCTCTTCCGCACCTCCCCCGTCGCCTGCGTCGGCATCGTGCTGATCGGTATCGCCAACGGCGCCTTCGGCACGCTCGGCGCCGTCTTCGGCGCCGAGGCGGGGCTGGCCTCCAGCACGATTGCGATGATGATGAGTGTCACGATCTTTGCCGGCGCCGTCATGCAGCTGCCCGCCGGCCGGGTCTCCGACCGCGTCGACCGGCGCTACGTGCTGGCGGCGCTCTCGGCCCTGGCCGCCCTGGCCGGCCTGATGATGTTCATGCTGCAGCCCGTCTCCGTCATTCCGCTGCTCGTCGTCACCGCGATCTACGGGGCGGCGGCGAACGCGCTCTATCCGATCGCGGTCTCGCATGCGAACGACTTCGCAAGCCCGGAGGATTTCGTGAAGGTGTCGGGCGGCCTGCTGCTGCTCTACGGCGTCGGCACGATCATCGGCCCGACGCTCGGCGGCCCGGTCATGACCTCGGTCGGGCCCTATTCGCTGTTCGTCGTCACCAGCGCGTCGCATCTTCTGATCACCGCCTATGCGATCTTCCGCAGCAGGCGCCGCGCCGCCCTTCCCGCGAGCGCGCGCGAGACCTACACCACGATCAATCCCGGCACGCTGACCACGCCGGAAAGCCTGCGCATGTCGCCGCGCGCCAGCCAGGCCGCGGCCGCGCCCGAAACCGCCCCGCAAGCCATGACGGAGGAAGAGCGATGAGCATCAACGACGATGACAGACCCGTTCGCAAGGTGGCGCACGAGATCGGCTGCGACCTGTCGCTCTTGTCGGTCGACGAACTGGCCAGCCGAATCGACCTCTTGAAGGCGGAGATCGCAAGGCTGGAGGACGAGAAGACGCGCAAGGGCGCCAGCCGCTCGGCGGCGGAGAAGCTATTCCGCTGATCTGCCCGCATCCGATTGCGGCAGGCAGGTGCGGCAACGCGGCCCGGACGCCGTCAGAGTTAACCGAGCATTAAGCTTCATCAGCTATTAATCGCATGTCCGGACCCGTCCGGACTCAGACATTTTCACCGCTTGGGGAATGGGTCTGATTTTCTCCCTGTTTTACCTTGAGAGCCGCTTTCCCGCGGCTCTTTTTTTGCGCCCTTTCCAGCTGTGCCAGGCCGTTGTAAAGAATTGTGGAGATTAACCCTTTCTTAAGATCGTGCTTGCGCGAAATGGGCTATGCCTCCATCGTGTCTGCATGAAATTGAGCCCGGTGGAACTCTTCTCCACCGCTGCGGGTTACCGGAATTGTGATGCGTCAAACGGGAAATGGGGCCATGTCTGAAAGAGGATTGAATACCGTCAGCTTCGCTGGCCACGTTGCCACCTCGTCGCAGTTCAAGAACCTCTATGCCGAGGGCATGGGTCTCGTCGAGGAAACGGCCAGCTATCTGGACGGCCCCGGCCGCCAGGCCGCCAAGGTGCTGCCGCGCATGGCCTCGGTCCTCTACGCCGCCGAATCCATGCGGCTGACGACCCGCCTGATGCAGATGGCGTCCTGGCTGCTGCTGCAGCGCGCCGTCAACAACGGCGAGATGACGCGCGATCAGGTGCTGTCGGAGAAGAGCAAGGTCCGCCTCGACGGCTTCAACGTTGACCGTGCCGCGCCCGGCTGGAACGAACTGCCGGAATCCTTCCGCGACCTCGTGGAGCGCTCGCTGCGCCTGCAGAACCGCGTCGCCCTGCTCGATCGCGAAATGTACCGCCCGCAGGAGGCCCAGAGCTTCGTGCCGGACAACCAGAACAGCGTCCAGGCGCAACTGAGCCTGCTGCAGACCGCCTTCGGCAATAACTGAACGACCAGGAAGCCTCAGGCGATACCCGAACCCGGCCCCGGCCGGGTTTTTTCATGCCTGCCGGTCAGCCTTGAAAGCAACAGGCCCTGAAAACGACAGGTCCTGAAAACAAGAAAGCCCGGGCGAACCCGGGCTTCGTCACAATCGCAATCGGCGAAAGGCTTAGAGGCCGAGGCCTTCGAAGCGCTTCTTGAACTTGGAGACGCGGCCGCCGCGGTCCATGAGCTGCTGGTTGCCGCCCGTCCAGGCCGGATGGGACTTCGGGTCGATTTCGAGGTTCATGACCGCGCCTTCGGAACCCCAGGTCGAGCGGGTCTCGTACTCGGTGCCGTCGGTCATGACGACCTTGATGGTGTGGTAGTCGGGATGGATATCAGCCTTCATGACAATCTTCCTGCGTGTTCCGGAGACCTTTTGTCGCAATCGGTTGCGGCAGCCGGGCCAAAGACGTAAATGAAGCCGCGACCGATCAGGCCAGCGGCTTCCCAATTCGATGGCGAGCCTATACATGAAGGCCGGCGGGATAACAAGAGCCGAAAGAGATTTCGGCGCCCGGCGTCCCCGCAACCGACGAGGTAGACGTGAGCACAGAGACAAAAGCCGGCCCTTCCCGCAAGGGCGAGCGCAAATCCTTGAGGCCGCTCGCGACGCTGCTTCCCTACCTCGCCCGCTACCGCGGCCTTGTCGCCGGCGCTTGTGTCGCGCTCGTCACCGCCGCCGTCACCACGCTCGCCCTGCCGACCGCCGTGCGCCGGATGATCGACCACGGCTTCTCCGAGGCCGATGCCGGCTTCATCGACACCTATTTCATGATGCTGTTCGTGCTGGCGCTGCTGCTCGCGCTCGCCAGCGCCTTCCGCTACTACTTCGTCATCACCCTGGGCGAGCGCGTCGTCTCCGACCTGCGCCGCGAGGTGTTCGACCATGTCACCCGGCTTTCGCCCGCCTTCTTCGATCAGAACCAGTCCGGCGAGATCGTCTCGCGGCTGACGGCCGACACCACCCAGATCAAGTCGGCGGTGGGCGCGACGGCGTCGGTGGCGCTGCGCAACCTGATCCTCTGTCTCGGCGCGATCGTGATGATGATCGTCACGAGCCCCAAGCTCTCGAGCCTCGTGCTCGCCGCGATCCCGATCATCGTCTTCCCGCTCGTCGCGTTCGGCCGTTCGGTGCGCCGCCGGTCGCGGCAGGCGCAGGATACGCTGGCCGAGGCCTCGGCCTATGCCGGCGAGGTGATCGGCGCCGCCCGCACCGTGCAGGCCTTCAACGCCGAGCCGTCGGCCCGCTCGCGCTTCGGCGCCGCCGTCGAAAACGCCTTCGGCGCCGCCCGCGCAGCGATCCTCGCCCGCGCGCTGCTCACCGGATTTGCCATCGCCATGATCTTCGGCAGCGTCGTCGCCGTGCTCTGGTTCGGCGCCCAGGACGTGCTGTCGAGCAACATCACCGCCGGCACGCTCGGGCAGTTCCTGCTCTATTCCGTCTTTGCCGCGGGCAGCCTCGGCTCGCTGTCGGAGGTGTGGGGCGAGCTTTCGCAGGCCTCCGGCGCCGCCGAGCGGCTGACCGAACTCCTCCACGAGAAGCCGTCCATCACCGCCCCCGCCAATCCCGTCGCACTGCCCGTGCCCGGCCGCGGCGCGCTGGAGTTCGCAGACGTCCATTTCGCCTATCCCTCGCGGCCCGGCTACCGCAGCCTGAACGGTCTGTCGTTCGCGATCAGGCCCGGCGAGACCGTCGCCGTCGTCGGCCCCTCCGGCGCCGGCAAGAGCACGATCCTGTCGCTGGTGCTGCGCTACTACGACCCGACCGGCGGCACCGTCAGGCTGGACGGCGTCGACCTGCGCGCGGCCGATCCGCAGGAGGTCCGCAGCCGCATCGCGGTGGTGCCGCAGGACGTGACGATCTTCGCCTCCACCGTCGCCGACAACATCGCGTTCGGCATGCCGGGCGCCTCGCGCGAGCGCGTGATCGCCGCGGCCAGGGCCGCACAGGCGGAGGAGTTCATCAACCGGCTCGAAGATGGTTTCGACACGATGGTGGGCGAGCGCGGCATCACCCTTTCCGGCGGCCAGCGGCAGCGCATAGCAATTGCCCGCGCGATTCTCAGGGACGCCCCGCTGCTCTTGCTGGACGAGGCGACCTCGGCCCTCGATGCGGAAAGCGAGACGCTGGTCCAGAAGGCGCTGGACGAGCTGATGGGGCACCGCACGACGATCGTCATCGCCCACAGGCTCGCGACCGTGCTGAAGGCGGACCGCATCCTCGTCATGGATCACGGCCGCATCGTCGAGGAAGGCACGCACCAGTCGCTCGTCCGCCAGAACGGCCTCTATGCAAGGCTGGCCCGGCTGCAATTCGACTATGGTGGCGAGGAGAAGGCGGCAGCGGCGTTCTGATCAGGACGCGAGTCGCCGCGCCTGAGCAGCCGGCCGCCGGACGTTTCAGGCGCAGACGCTGCGGCCGGCGACCCGACCGGAAAAGATGCAGCCGCCGAGGAACGTCCCCTCCAGCGCGTTGTAGCCGTGCACCCCGCCGCCGCCGAAGCCCGCCACCTCGCCGGCCGCATAGAGCCCCGGCACGGGCTCTCCCGACAGTTCCAGCACCCGGCTCGACAGGTCGGTCTGCAGCCCGCCGAGCGTCTTGCGCGTCAGCATGTGGAGGCGCACCGCAATCAGCGGCCCGGCCTTCGGATCGAGGATGCGGTGCGGCCGCGCCGTGCGCATCAGCCGGTCGCCCAGGTAACCGCGGGCGCCGCGGATCGCCGTCACCTGCGCATCCTTGGAAAAGGCATTGGCCACCTCCCGGTCGCGCGCCTCGATCTGCGCGCGGATATGGGCCGGATCGAGCCGGGCTGATCCGGTGAGCCCGTTCATCCCCTTAACGAGGTCTTCCAGCGTGTCGCGGACGATGAAGTCCTCGCCCCTGTCCATGAAGGCCTGCACCGGGCCGGGCGGATTGGGGCCCAGCCGCTTCAGCAAAAGGCGGATATCCTTGCCGGTCAGGTCCGGGTTCTGCTCCGAGCCGGACAGGGCGAATTCCTTCTTGATGATCGCCTTGGTCAGGATGAACCAGCTGTAGTCATGGCCCGTCGCCCGGATCGCCTTCAGCGTGCCGAGCGTATCGTAGCCCGGCATGGCGGGAGCCGCGAAACGGTTGCCGTCGGCGTCGAACCAGAGCGACGACGGTCCGGGCAGGATGCGGATCCCGTGGTTCGGCCAGATCGGATCCCAGTTGCGCAGGCCCTCGGTATAGTGCCACATCCGGTCGCCGTTGATGACGGAGCCGCCGGCGGCCTGCGCGATCTCCAGCATCCGGCCGTCGACATGGTGCGGCACGCCGCTCACCATCGAGGCCGGCGGCGGTCCGAGCCGGTCGACGGGCCAGTTCCTGCGCACCAGCTCGTGGTTGCCGCCGATGCCGCCGGAGGCGACGACGACCGCGTCCGCCGAGATCGAGAACGTTCCGGCCGCCTCGCGCGAGCTGGTCTTTCCGCGCCCGGCCCGGTCCTCCTTGAGCACCGTGCCTTCCGCACCGGCCACCGCACCGTTGGTGACGATCAGCCGGTCGACCTGATGGCGGAAGCGGAACGACAGCCGGCCCTTGGCCTCCGCCTCACGCACCCGCCGCACGAACGGCGCCAGCACCCCCGGCCCCGTCCCCCAGGTCACATGGAAGCGGGGAACGGAATTGCCGTGGCCGGAGGCGAGGCTGCCGCCGCGCTCGGCCCAGCCGACGACCGGAAACCAGCGCATGCCCTGCGCATGCAGCCAGGCGCGCTTTTCGCCGGCGGCAAAATCGAGATAGGCCTCCGCCCAGAGCCGCGGCCAGTGATCTTCCGGCCGGTCGAACTGCGCCGAGCCGAGCCAGTCCTGCCGCGCCAGATCGCGGCTGTCACGGATGCGCATGCGCCGTTGCTCGGGGCTGTCGATGAAGAAGAGGCCGCCGAGCGACCAGAACGCCTGGCCGCCAAGGTTCTGCTCCCCCTCCTGGTCCAGCACGGTCACCCTCAGCCCCCGCTCCACCGCCTCCGCCGCGGCGACGAGCCCTGCAAGCCCGGCCCCGATCACCAGCACGTCGCAATCCATGAACGCCCTCCCAAGCTGTCCCCGGCCGGGAAGTTACGCGCACGTCAGCGTAAGGGCAATGCGGAAATCTTGCGGGCACGACGCATCGGAAATGTGGACATACCCGCGCAACCACCGAGAATATCCAGTGGCGGAGGCAGATGACAAACGCTCAGAAACCGGAGCGGATCGCACCTTGACTGATATCGGCTTGATACCGGTTGGGATATTACAATGGAGCGGCGATCCTATCTGGAACTGCGCCATGCGCACTATCCCATCCGTGCTCGTCAAATTGGCCCCTTTGGCCATGTTCTGCACGTTGGGACCAAGCCATGCCCATCAGGCGCCGAGCACGTGGATCTATCCACCCGCCTGTTGCAGGGGAAATGACATGGGCGGCGATTGCCAACCGATCCCCCACCACGATGTTTCGCAGGGGCGCAGAGGCTACTCCATCTTCCTGCAACCGGGGGATCATTTCCTGGCGACGAAACCGCAGCGCTTCTTCGTTCCCTATGGAGATGAACTGCCGTCGGGGGATGGCAACTATCACGTCTGTCTCCACCCGACAGAGAGCGATCTGAATTGCTTTTTTGCCCCGGTCGACGACGTCTAGGATCGCTCCGAAGAGGTGTGTCGGAGCAAAGACTGAAGATCGGCCGCCTACTTCTCCGTCAGCTTCAGCTCGATGCGGCGGTTGGTGGCGCGCGCCTGTTCGGTCTCGCCCGGCGCGAGCGGCTGGAATTCGCCGAAGCCGGCGGCGACGAGGCGGTCCGCCGGAACGCCGTTGGCGATCAGGAACTTCACGACCGAGGTCGCGCGCGCCGATGACAGCTCCCAGTTGTCCACGTAGCGGCCCGTCCCCGACAGCGGAACGTTGTCGGTGTGGCCGTCCACGCGCAGCACCCAGTTGATCTCGGGCGGGATCTCCTTGGCGAGGTCGAGCAGCGCCGTGGCGAGCTTCTGCATTTCCGCCTGCCCTTCCGGGTTCAGGTCGCTGCCGCCGGAGGGAAACAGCACCTCCGACTGGAACACGAAGCGGTCGCCGACGATGCGGATGTTCTCCCGGTCCGACAGGATCTCCCGCAGGCGCCCGAAGAAGTCGGAGCGATAGCGGTTCAGTTCTTGCACCCGCTGGGCGAGCGCGACGTTGAGACGGCGGCCGAGATCGGCGATCTTCGCCTGCGAGGAGGCGTCCTTCGCCTCGGAGGCTTGCAATGCTCCCTCTACCGCCGCGATCTGGCTGCGCAGCGCGGCGATCTGCTGGTTGAGCAGCTCGATCTGGCTGAGCGCCCGCGCCGAAACCTGCCGCTCGCTGTCGATCGTCTCGCTGAGCTCGGAGATGCGGGCATTGGCGGCATCGGAGGCGCCGGCGCCCTGGTTGAGGATCTGCTGCAGGCGCGAGCGCTCCCCTTCCGATTCAGCCAGCGACGCCTGCAGGTTGGCGAGCGAATCCTCCAGATCCTGCTTGCCGCTCTTCTCCAGCGCGAGCAGCTGGGTCAGTTCGTTCACCTGGCTCGTCAGCCGGTCGAGCACCTCGTCCTTGCCGGTGATCTCGCGGCTGAGGAAAAACTGCGCAAGGACGAACACGCAGAGCAGGAACATGATCGCGAGCAGCAGCGTCGACAGCGCATCGACGAACCCTGGCCAGTAGTCGACCCCGCGGTGAGAGCGGCGAGTGCGGGCAAGCGCCATGGACTATTCGCCCCCTGCCGGATCGCGAAGCCGTTCGCGGCTTCGCTCCGAGCCGCGCTCGCCGTTGAGATCGCTCGCACGCGCCGCCAGCCGGTCGAGCGTCCGCCGCAGCGCCTTTGCCTCTTCCTGCTGCGCCTCGATCCAGTCGCGCAGCATCTGCTGCTCGTTGCGCATGTTCTTGACCAGCCCCTGGATGCCTTCGGCGAGGCTCGCCATGGCGGCGGTCGAGCGGCTGTGTCCGCCCTCCTGCGACAATTTCAGGATCTGCTCGGCCAGCGCCTTGACGTCGGTGGCATCGCCATTGGCCGTAAGCGCCGGCTGCAGCTCGGAGGAGACGTCGGTCACCGACGAGAGCCAGTTCTCCAGTTCCATGTAGAAGCGGTTCTGCGCCCGCCCCGCCTGCAGGTCGAGAAAGCCGAGGATGAGCGAGCCGGACAGGCCGAACAGCGAGGTCGAGAACGCCGTCCCCATGCCCGAAAGCGGCGCCGACAGGCCCTCCTTCAGCGCCGAGAGCACGTCGTTGGCCGTGCCGGCGCCGGCATCGAGGGACTGGATCACGGTGTTGATCGAGCCGATCGTTCCGAGCAGGCCCCAGAAGGTGCCGAGCAGTCCGAGAAAGACGAGCAGGCCGATTAGGTAGCGCGAGGTGTCGCGCGATTCGTCGAGCCGGGTCGCGATCGAATCGAGGATGGAGCGAAGCGCGGTGGTCGAGATCGCGATCGAATGATGCTTGCCGATCAGCGCCCGCATCGGCGCGAGCAGCACCGGATTCCGCCCGACCTTTTCCGCGCTGCCGGCCGCCCGGAACGAATTGAACCAGCGCACCTCGGGACGCAGCGACAGCACATGGCTGAACACCAGGAGGATGCCGATCACCAGCACGCCGAGGATCAGGCCGTTGAGGCCGGGATTGCTGTTGAAGGCCGCGTGCGCCTGGCGGAACAGGATGGCGCCCACGAACCCGACGATGATCAGGAAGATCACCATCGTCCAGAAGAAGGGCATCGGACTCGACAGCTTGTGGGGATATTCCTCCCCGCCCTCGGCCGGCTCCTCCCACCCCGACAGCGCCAGCTTTGCCATGGTCTCCGCATCTCCTGCTCTTGCTGAGTGTGGAGCCTAGAGGAAGATTGCGCCGAATTGAAGGGCCGAATTTTGGTGTTCGGCCATTGACTTGCGGTCAATCAAGCGCCGTCGCCGGACGCCGCGCGGGCCGCTTCGCCGGCAGCCTGCGGACGCGGCGGCAGCCCTCAGCGGGTGGGAACCGGACGGTGCACGACGTCTGCCAGCGCCTTGCGGATGTACTCGTTGCCGGCGACCAGCGTTCCCGTCTCCAGCATGGCGTTGCCGCCGTCGAGGTCGCTGACGAAACCGCCCGCCTCGCGGATCAGCAGGATGCCCGCCGCGATGTCCCAGGCCGCCAGATCCCGCTCCCACATGCCGTCGAAGCGGCCGGCGGCGACATAGGCGAGGTCGAGCGAGGCGGCGCCCATCCGGCGGACGCCGGCGACTTCGCCCATCACGTGGCGCAGTTCCACCAGGAACTTGCCGTGGTTGCCGCGGCCGAGATGCGGCGCGCCGCAGCTGACGACGCTGTCCGACAGCTCCTTGCGTGCCGCCACCCGCAGCCGGCGATCGTTCAGGAACGCCCCGCCGCCCTTCTCCGCCGTATAGAGCTCGTCGGTCGCCGGATTGAGCACGACGGCGGCGACGATCTCGCCGTTGCGCTCCAGCGCGATCGAGGAGGCGAAGCAGGGGATGCCGTGCAGGAAGTTGGTCGTGCCGTCGAGCGGATCGACGATCCAGCGATGTGCGCCGTCGGTGCCCTTGATCTCCTCGCTCTCCTCGCCGAGGAAGCCATAGGTCGGGCGCGCCTTGAGCAATTCCTCGCGGATCAGCTTCTCGGCCTTGCGGTCGGCCTGGGAGACATAGTCGCCCGGTCCCTTGAGGGAAACCTGGAGGTTCTGCACCTCGCCGAAATCGCGCGAGAGCGACTTGCCGGCCTTGAAGGCAGCCTGGACCATCACGTTGAGAAGAGCTGAGCGAGCCATCGGGGCCTGTCCTTGTCAGTTGTCCGGCGGGCAGGCATGTCCGATGCCAGGGCCGGCGGATATATCTTATCAGTCGGCGCGCCGAAGATAGGTGATTTCGTTGGTGTCGACCAGAATGCGTTCGCCGGCCTCGATGAAGGGCGGGACCAGCACGCGCACGCCGTTCTCCAGGATCGCCGGCTTGTAGGAGGACGCCGCCGTCTGCCCCTTGATCACCGGATCGGCTTCGGCGACCGCCAGCACGACCTGGTCGGGCAGCGAGACGCCGATCGGCTTCTCGTCGTAGAGCTGCACCGTCACCATCATGCCGTCCTGCAGGAAGGCGGCGCGGTCGCCGACGAATTCCTTCTGCAGCTCCAGCTGGTCGTAGCTGTCGACGTCCATGAAGACGAGGCCGTCGCCCTGCTCGAACAGGAACTGGAAGTCCTTCTTCTCCAGCTCGACCCGCTCGACCGTCTCCGACGAGCGGAAGCGCTCGTTGAGCTTGGTGCCGTCCACCAGGTTCTTCAGCTCGACCTGGTTGAACGCCCCGCCCTTGCCCGGCTTGACCGTGTTGCACTTCACGGCCGCCCACAGGCCGCCATTGTGCTCGATGAGATTGCCCGGCTTGATTTCGCTGCCGCTGATTTTCATTGAGAATTCCGTAGAGATTTTTGCGGTTCCGCGCGGCCGGAGCGGCCGGAAACCCGTCTGGCGGCCTCAAGACCACAAATCCCTTCAAAGTTCAAGCCTGCGCGCGGCAGGAGAGCCATTCGCGCCGCGCAAGGCAGGCGAACCGGCCCTAGAGCCTGTCGCGCCTATCTGGAGCCACAGGCTTAGCGGACCCGGAACTTGTTGGCGGCCGAGATCGCCGCCTTCTGCTGTTCGTCGGTCAGGCCCAGGTAGAAGTCCTCGAGCCCGGCGTCGTTGAGGCCGGCCCGCCGCGACAGCACGAACCACTTGCCGGCCTCGATCGGGTCCGGCTTCGTTCCGAGCGCGTTGATGTAGAGATAGGCGATCCGGTTCTGCGCCACGACGTTGCCGCCGTCGGCCGCCCGCTTCAGCCATTTGAAACCGGCCTCGTAGTCCCGCTCGCCGGCCACCCCGTTGACGAGCCAGATGCCGAGATCGAGCTGTGCGGTATCGAAGCCGGCGCGGGCCGCCCGCACCAGCCATTCGCGGGCGCGGCTCGTCTTCTCCGGCGGCAGGCCGTCCAGGTTGATGTAGAGCTGCGACAGGGCATATTGCGCGTCCGCGATGCCCTGTTCGGCGGATTTCTCGTAGTAGGGCAGCGCCGCGCGCAGCCCCTTGTCGCCCGCACCGTCGGCGACCAGCATCTGGCCGTAGTTGAACTGCGCGGACGGATTGCCGGCGTCCGCGGCCCGCTTCATGAACTCGTCGGCCTTCTTGCGGTCCCGCTCGACCTGCCGGCCCTCCATCAGCAGCAACGCATACTTGAACATGCCGGCGGGGTCCCCGCCCTCGGCGGCTTGCTTGTACCAGAAGGCGGCTTGGCTGCGGTCGCGCTTGACCCCCAGCCCCTGGTCGAACAATTCGGCCACCAGCGTCTGGGCGGCCGCATCGCCGTTCTGGGCCCGCGGCAGGGCGCTGTCCATCGCCGTCAGGTAGTAGCCGCGCTGGTAGGCGCCGTAGGCCTCGTCCACCTTGCCGGTGAAGGCCTTCTCGGCGGGAAGGTCGGGCAGCGGCGCGCCCATGCGGTCGAGCACGCCGAGGCCCGTCGACGGTGCCGGCTGCGCGGCCTGGCCGCCGTTCGGCGCGATCCTGCCGATCGCCGCGTTGTCCTGGGCGGGATCCAGAAGGCGGGAACTGCGCTCGGCCGGCGCCGGTCCGTCGAGCGCCGCCGCATTGCCGTCCTCGCTCATCTCCGCAGCAGTCGGGGCCACGGGCGCCGCCGTGCCGGAACCGCCACCCGCGGCCGGCGCGCCGGGCACGCCGGGAAGAACAGCGGCCGGGTTCTCACTGGCCGGTGCGGTCTCGGGCTTTGCGGGGGCTTGAGCGAATGCCGGCGCGGCTGCGGCGAGCGCGCAGCAAAGAAGCGTGGTCAGCCGCAATGGCCGGTGAACGAAAGCCCTCATCATCCGCACGGCTTTAATCCTCGAACCGTGGCGCTTTTTCGTCAAGGAGCGCGTTGACCGACGCGACCACCTGCGCGGCATTGGCCGATTCGGCGAAGACGGCCTGGCAGAGCGCCACGAACTCGGCGCCGGTCTCGGCGACGGCGAGTGCCGAGGCCGGGTCGGTGCCGCCCATCACGATGCACGGGACCTCGACCATCGAGGCCCACCACTCGCCGAGCGCGAGGTTCTTCGGATGCGCCTCCGGCTTGATGTCGCCGCCGATCTTTCCGAAAAGGATGTAGTCCGGCCCGATCTCGCCGATCTCCAGCGCCTGGTGGCGGTCCTTGGCATTGCCGCCGCCGACGATCAGCCGCGGCGAATGCTTCTCCATCGCATCCGCGAGCGCCTCCAGCCCACCGGTCACATGGATGCCGTCGGCCTTGGCGCGGCCGGCCACACGCGTGTCGCCGGCGATCAGCGCCGCGGCACCCGCCGCCTGGATCACCGGCACCAGGGCTTCCGCGAGCTTCTGGAACTCGCCGTCGTCGAGCCCGTATTGCGGCACGATCACCGATGCGACATCACCGCCGCGAAGCGCGTCCTCCAGCATGCGCCTGCGTGCGGCGGCATCATCGCCCTCCGGCACGATCAGGACGAGGCGGCAGCGATCTTCGATTGCAGTCATCGGGCTTCCATTTCTTCCGAATTCGGGAGCGGGGCCTTCGCGCCCCCCTCGCAATATTGTCGCAAAGCCGATAGACCGCTTGCACCAACGGATCAATCGCCCCGCATGTCCATCGACCCCAGCATATACTTCGCCGCCATTCCCGCCGTCATGCTCGTCGGCCTGACCAAGGGCGGCATGGGCGAGGCCCTGGCGCTGATGGGCGTGCCCATCCTTGCCATGGTGGTTTCGCCGGTGCAAGCGGCCGCGATCCTGCTGCCGATCCTGATCGTCAGCGACATCGTCTCGCTCTTCATCTGGCGCCGTCACAACGACCGCCGCACGCTGGCCTACCTCCTGCCGGGCGGCATCTTCGGCATCGCGCTCGGCTGGGCGACCTCGGCCTATGTCCCGCGCGACGCGCTGCGGCTCATCATCGGCCTGATCACCGTCTTCTTCGCCGCCCGCTACTTCTACAACCAGTGGCGCGTCCGCAAGGGCATCGTCATCGCCGCAAAGCCGCAGCGCGTCGGCCCCGCCGCCTTCTTCGGCACGCTGTCCGGCTATGGCAGCTTCGTCGCCCACGCCGGCGGCGCGCCCTTCCAGGTCTACGCGCTGCCGCTGAAGCTCTCCCCGCGCGACTATACCGGCGCCGCCGTCCGCTTCTTCGCCATCATGAACGCGCTGAAGCTCGTCCCCTACTTCGCGCTCGGCCAGCTCGACACGACCAACCTGACGATTTCGGCGACGCTGATGCCGCTCGCCATGGCGATGACCGCGATCGGCGGCTACCTCGTCAAGCGCATGAAGCCGGACGTCTTCTATCCCTTCATGTACGGCATGGCGCTGGCTGCGGGACTGAAGCTCGTCACCGACGGCATCGCCGCTCTCTTCTGAGCCTCAAGATCCCGGATTTCCCGGGGCTGCCGGCGATGCGGCAGCGCACAAAACGCTTGACCGTTTGCGCTGCGATGCCATAACTTTTCCGGATGGTGACGCCGGACCCCTTCGCCGCTATTGCCGACCCGAACCGCCGGTTCCTGCTGGAGGAGTTGCGGCGCGCGCCGAAGACGGTCAACGAGCTGTCGCAGGGCCTGCCGATCAGCCGCCCCGCCGTCTCCCAGCACCTCAAGGCCCTGCTCGACTGCAATCTCGTCAGCGTCACGGCCAAGGGCACCCGCCGCATCTACGCGATCAACTCCGCCGGCTTCAACCGCCTGAATTTCTGGCTCGACCAGTTCTGGAGCTGAGCTGCCGGAACCGCCTGCCCCTCCGACCGAAAGGGTGAAACGAAAAGTCCCGGCTGCCTTGGGACAGCCGGGACAGGATATTTCCTGAATTGATTTAAGCCTTTCGGCCCGTTTCTGTCACCGGTGGCGATGACGGGGCGGCCCCCTGCTTCGTTCCTCCTTGGAACCTATCGTTTCGATCAGTTCGCAGACGAGCGAATCTTTTCGATCTCGTCCTTGATGCGCAACTTCCGCCGCTTGATGTCGGCAATGGCTTCGTCCTCGTAGGACGGACGCGTCATTGCTTCGTGAAGCTCTTCCTCGAGGGCGAAGTGCTTCTTTTCAAGCGTGGCAAGATGAGCCTCAATCGACATGTGACAGTTCCTTCCTTTTGTTCGCTGCCGGACGATGGCGCGCCCGGAGGCAAGGTTGCAACAGACGAAGTCTGCCATTCTATTTTTCATTTGTCGAAGGCGAAATCGTGGCCGAGGATAACTTCCCGACAGGTTGCCTTTTGTGATAGGAGCAGCCTTCTTGCTGCATACGAATGGCAGGCGCAGACCGCCATCGGTAAGGGACGGGGAATGAGAATGCCAGACCAGGACCAGGCGGAATTGCGGTTGGCGATCGCCAGATTGCGACAGGAACACGAGGACTACGACGCCGCCATCAATGCCATGATCCAGGTCGGCTGCGACGCCCTCCGGGTCCAGCGGATGAAGAAGAAGAAGCTCGTGATCAAGGACCGGATCTCCAAGATCGAGGACCAGATCATTCCCGACATCATCGCCTGAACGGAAAGCACGTTGAAGACACCTCAGACGCCACCCGTCGCCATCGTCATGGGCAGCCAGTCCGACTGGGAGACGATGAAGAATGCCGCCGACACCCTCGACGCGCTTGAGGTCGACTACGAGGCGCGGATCGTCTCCGCCCACCGCACGCCCGATCGGCTCTACGAATTCGCCAAGAGCGCGCGCGCCGAAGGCTTCAAGATCATCATCGCCGGCGCCGGCGGCGCAGCCCACCTGCCCGGCATGATCGCCGCGCTGACCTCCCTGCCCGTGTTCGGCGTCCCCGTCCAGTCGAAGGCGCTCTCGGGCCAGGACAGCCTGCTGTCGATCGTGCAGATGCCGGCCGGCATCCCGGTCGGCACGCTCGCCATCGGCAAGGCCGGCGCCGTCAATGCCGCCCTGCTCGCCTCCGCAGTCCTGGCGCTGTCCGATCCGGAACTGGCGCTCCGGCTGGACGAATGGCGCGAGAACCAGAGCGCGTCCGTTGCCGACTATCCGGTGGATGGCCCGCTATGACGGCCAGGACGATCGGCATTATCGGCGGCGGCCAGCTCGGCCGCATGCTCGCCATGGCGGCAGCCCGCCTCGGCATCAGGACGATCATCCTCGAGCCGCAGGCCGATTGCCCGGCCGCCCAGCTTGCAAACGACCAGATCGTCGCCGCCTATGACGATCCGCAGGCGCTGGACGAGCTGGCACAGCGCTGCGACGTCGTGACCTACGAATTCGAGAACGTCCCCGTCGCCGCCGCCGAACGGCTGGTGCGCTCGGTCCCCGTCTTTCCGCCGCCGAAGGCGCTGGAAGTCTCGCAGGACCGGCTGGTGGAGAAGCGCTTCATCAACGAATGCGGCATCCCCACCGCCCCCTTCGAGGCCATCGACAGCCAGGCCGACCTCGACGCCGCACTCGAGGCGTTCGGCGGCATCGGCGTGCTGAAGACCCGCCGTCTCGGCTATGACGGCAAGGGACAGCGGATGTTCCGCTCGCCCGCGGAAAGCCGCGACGGCGCCTTCGCCGAACTGGGTTCGGTCCCGCTGATTCTCGAGGGGCTCGTCGCCTTCGAACGGGAGATCTCCGTCATCGCGGCGCGCGCGCAGGACGGCACCATCGTCTGCTACGATCCGGCCGAGAACGTCCATCGCGACGGCATTCTCCACACCTCGACGGTGCCGGCCGCGATCAACGAGGCGACCGCCGACCAGGCGCGGCGCGCCGCCCGCGCCATTCTCGATCGGCTGGACTATGTCGGCGTCGTCGGCGTCGAGTTCTTCGTGCTCGGCGACGGCCAGATCGTCGCCAACGAGATGGCGCCCCGCGTCCACAATTCCGGCCACTGGACGGAAGCCGCCTGCGTCATCTCCCAGTTCGAGCAGCACATCCGCGCCGTGGCCGGCCACGGTCTCGGCGATCCGCGCCGGCATTCGGACTGCGTGATGCAGAACCTGATCGGCGACGACATCGAGGCGGTGCCGGCCTGGCTCAATACCGCGGACGTGCTCGTCCATCTCTACGGCAAGCAGGAATCCCGCCCCGGCCGGAAGATGGGCCACATCACCGAGCTGCGGTGAAAATCAGTGCCGCCCGCCGTGGAAATCCCGGCGTGCGGCCGGCAAATCACCTGCCGAGCGGTTGACAGTACCCCTACGAACAGGTACACGAGCGCCAACCTGAGAGCGCGCCCTAGCCGGCGCGTTTTTAATTGACAAGATTTCGGGCGGATAAGCTTCCTCCCCAGCATCGCGGATCAGAAACATGAAGATCAAGAATTCGCTCAAGTCTCTCAAAACCCGCCACCGCGAAAACCGTCTGGTTCGCCGCAAGGGCCGCGTCTACATCATCAACAAGTCGAACCCGCGCTTCAAGGCCCGCCAGGGCTGAGCCGGGGGCGCAGGCGGTTTCCGCCTTGCCCTAGCAAGATAGTGATTTGCTTTGGAGCGTATGCGGTTTAGCATGACCGCATGCGCTCCAAATCTGTTTTTGCCGCCCTTCTCGTCCTGGCCGCTTCGCCGATCGGCACGCTCGCCCAGACCCCTGACACGGCTGCGGTCACCGAGAGTGTCCCCGCCGATACCAGTCCTTCCGAGCGGATCGACGCCCTCTTCGACGAATTGAAGCATGAGGGCAACCAGGAGAAGGCCAAGGCGATCTCCGACAGCATACGCCTCGAATGGCGTGATTCGGGCAGCGCCACGGTGAACCTGCTGATGCAGCAGGCCGACAAGGCGATGGCCGAAGGCAAGGACACGGCCGCCTTCGACTACCTCGACGAGGTCATCCAGCTCGCCCCCACCTATGTCGAGGGCTGGAACCAGCGCGCCACGCTGCATTTCAAGGCCGGCAACTACCGGAAGTCGATGTCGGACATCAATCACGTCCTGGCGCTCGAGCCGCGCCATTTCGGCGCGATCGCCGGCATGGCCACGATCCTCACGAGCTACGGTCGCGACGAGCTCGCCATGGACGCCTGGCAGCGCTTCCTCGACATCTACCCGGCCGAGCGCCGCGCCCAGAAATCGCTCGGCGACCTCGCGGACAAGCTCGCGGGCAGCCGGACGTAGCCGCCAGGGCTGAGCGCGATCTCAATCAATCTCAGGGTCAGGAGCCTCGAGCCTCGATCCGTGCGGATACATCGCGCGACGGAACCCTCTCCAACTGTCAAAGCCCGACAGGGCGGTCGCGCCCCTGCGCAACGCGGGAAGCCTGTGTGCGCGGGCTCCAACGCGGCCGACGTCAACCCTGCAGGGGGCAGGCGGGCGATCGCCCGCCTGAAGGTCGATGCGCGGATCGGAATGCCGGCGGCTCAGACGCCGCTGGCGCCGTCCGAACCGATATAGGCGATGCGCAGCATGTTCGTCGCGCCGGGCGTTCCGAGCGGCACGCCGGCGGAGATGATGATGCGGTCGCCCGGCTTGCCGAAGCCCTCGCTGACGGTGATGCGGCAGGCGCGATTGACCATGTCGTCGAGGTCCTCGGCATCGCCGGTGACGACGCAGTGCAGGCCCCAGACGACCGACAGCCGGCGCGCGGTCTCGATGATCGGCGACAGGGCCAGGATCGGCACTTCCGGCCGCTCGCGGGCGGCCCGCAGGCCGGTCGTGCCCGACGAGGTGTAGGTGACGATGGCCGACAGGTTCAGCGTCTCGGCGATCTGCCGGGCGGCGAGCGAGATGGCGTCGGCGCCGGTCGCCTCCGGCGGCGTGCGCTGGGCGTAGATGATGCCCGGATAGTGCGGGTCGCGCTCGACCTTGCTGGCGATCGAGGCCATCGTCGAGACGGCTTCCACCGGATACTCGCCGGAGGCCGATTCGGCCGACAGCATGATGGCGTCCGCGCCCTCGAACACGGCGGTGGCGACGTCGGAAACCTCGGCGCGGGTCGGAACCGGCGCGGAGATCATCGATTCCAGCATCTGGGTGGCGACGACGACCGGCTTGCCGGCGCGGCGGCAAGCGCGGATCAGCTGCTTCTGCAGGCCCGGCACCGCCTCCAGCGGCATCTCGACGCCGAGGTCGCCGCGGGCGACCATCAGCGCGTCCGAAAGCTCGATGATCTCGTCGATGCGCTCGATCGCCTGCGGCTTCTCGATCTTCGACATCAGCCCGACGCGGCCGCGCGAGACCTTGCGGACCTCCGCCAGGTCCTCGGGCCGCTGGATGAAGGAAAGCGCCACCCAGTCGACGCTGCCGGTCGCCAGCACCGCGTCGAGATCGGCGCGGTCCTTCTCGGTCAGGGCCCCGACGCCGAGCAGCGTGTCGGGCAGGCTGACGCCCTTGCGATCGGAAATCTTGGTGCCGGCGATCACCGTACAGACGATCTTCGTGCCGTCGGCCTCGTCGGCGCGCAGGTGCAGCTTGCCGTCGTCGATCAGCAGGCGATGGCCGGGCTTGACCGCTTCGAGGATTTCCGGATGCGGCAGGAAGACACGGGTCGCGTCACCCGGTTCGTCGCGATTGTCGAGCGTAAAGGTCTGGCCCGGCGTCAGGTCGACCTTGCCGTCCTTGAACTTGCCGACGCGGAGCTTCGGCCCCTGCAGGTCGGCCAGGATGCCGATCGGCCGGCCACAGCGGGCCTCGACGGCGCGGATGCGGCTGATCAGCGTGCGCATCAGGTCGTGGCTGGCATGGCTCATGTTGATGCGGAAAAGATCGGCCCCCGCCTCATGCAGCTTCTGGATCATCTCTTCTTCGGCCGAGGCCGGTCCGAGCGTGGCGAGGATCTTTACTCTTCTGTTCCGCTTCATCAATTCTGGCTTTCCTGGGGGCCAGGCGTGTCGGAGAGCTGGACCATCCAGCTGCCCTGGCGCCCGGTGTCATATTCCTTGAATCCCATCTTCTGGAATCCGCGGGCGAAGCAGTCCTGAACGCCGGTGATCTTGAACTCGTTCTCGGCCACGCACATGTTCACCTCCCCCGTCCAGCGGCCGCCGCGGGCGGCGTCCTCGGCGTAGAGGTAGTAGTAGCGGGACTGCAGTTCGCCCTCGATCAGCGTGGCGCAGGTCGTAGCCGGTATCTGCCACCAGCCTTCGGTCACCCAGCCTTCGGTGGCACGGTAGCCGATCGCGACACCGACCAGGTTCTGCGTCCCGTTGCAGACCCGGAAGTCCGCATGTGCAGCTCCCGGAGCTGCAAGCGTGAAGAATGCGGCAGCGGCAAACAGGCCGAGGCAGGAAAGGCCGGGCGCCGAACGGAGGGGACGTGAGTGCGAATGATCTGGCACGGCTTCCAATGGGAACTCCGTTGATTTGGTCACGCGCTTTCTTGCGACGGCAGGGCGCGAATGTCAACGCAACTCTAATCGATTATATTGTGATCCGGCCCATCCGCACCGCCCCAATTCGCCGGGAATCGTTGTTCCCGCATCGACTTGCGATTGCCGTGTGCCCATGCCATCAAGTCTCTGACGTCCATGACGAAGAGATCGCATGAAAACCCTGCAAACGGATGACAACCCGTTCGAGATCCTCGACGGGGACGCGCGCTGCGGCCTCGTCCTTCTCGCCGACCACGCGACCAACCGCGTCCCCCCGGCCTACGACCGCCTCGGTCTTCCCGAAACCGCCTTTGCGCGCCACATCGCCTACGACATCGGCATCGAGGGGCTGACGCGGGCGCTGGCGGAGCGGCTCGGCGTGCCCGCGGTGATGAGCCGCTTCTCGCGCCTGCTGATCGATCCCAACCGCGGCGAGGACGACCCGACCCTGATCATGCGGATTTCCGACGGTGCGATCGTGCCCGGCAACCACCCGATCACGGAGGCGGAATGGCAGCACCGGCTCGAGACCTACCACCGCCCCTACCATGGCGCCGTGTCGGAGACGATCGGCAGGGTGGCGGCGGCGAGCGGCCGGGCGCCGCTGGTGATCTCGCTGCATTCCTTCACCCCGTCCTGGAAGGGGGTGCCGCGCCCCTGGCACATCACCGTGCTGTGGGACAGCGACCATCGCGCCGTCGACCCGCTGCTGTCCGAACTGGCCGCCATTCCCGGTGTCCTGACCGCCAGCAACGAGCCCTATGACGGAGCGCTGCGGGGCGACACCATGTTCCGCCACTGCATGAAGACCGGCATCCCGCATGCCCTGATCGAGGTGCGCCAGGACGAGATCGGCGACGCCGCCGGCATCGCGCGATGGGCGGAGCGGCTCGCCCCGATCCTTACCCGCTTGAACGCCGACGAAGCGCTTCACACCTATCAGATATTCCCCTCGCGCACCGGGCCCTACTGACCGGCCGGGGATCGAAACCGGGCGAGACGACCAGCAGGCATCGCCCACGGAGGACCGACATGGACGAACTCAGCGAAGAACAACGCACGGCCTTCGAGGCCGCCGCCTTCCGGCGGCTCGTCTCGCACCTGCGCGAGCGGACGGACGTGCAGAACATCGACCTGATGAACCTCGCCGGCTTCTGCCGCAACTGCCTGTCGAACTGGTATCGCGAGGCGGCCAATGCCGCGGGCGTGGCGATGGACAAGGAGGAGTCCCGCGAGATCATCTACGGAATGCCCTATGACGCCTGGCGCGAACTGCACCAGAAGGAAGCGAGCGCCGAGCAGAAGGCCGCTTTCGAGGTCAACCGCCCGCACGAATGACGGGCCGCGCCCGCTCCCTTGCAGCTGCCGGAGTCTCGCCGCGGCGAAACCCGCCCGTGATGCGGCAACGGCCGGGCGAGGATAGCGTGGGTATCTTGTATAAGCCGCGAAAATTGCCGCGGCCCTGCTGATAGGTCTTGATCTCGCCGGAACTTCGCGGCAGATCACGCCATCACGTCCATTCATTTTTCCCCAGTCAAGGAGAAGACCATGTCCGATGCTCACGGCGTCGCCCGCGACCAGCTTCGTGCTTTCATCGAGCGGATCGAGCGCCTGGAAGAAGAAAAGAAGACGATCGCCGACGACATCAAGGATGTCTACGGCGAGGCCAAGGGCGTCGGCTTCGACACCAAGATCCTGCGCAAGGTGATCCAGATCCGCAAGCAGGATAAGGACGAGCGCATGGAGCAGGAGGCGATCCTGGACACCTACCTGCAGGCGCTGGGCATGGTCGACCTGCCGCCGGAAGAATGACAGGCCGACCGCAAGGTCGCACGAAAAAGCCCGCCGAACCTGGTTCGGCGGGCTTTTTCGTATCGGTTCGAAGGCGCGACCGTCAGTCGGTTTCGGAGAACTTCCGCACTTCCATGAAATTGACGGCGGTGCCGCTGAAGCGGCCGGCGTCGATGCTCGCCGTCTCCGGCTGGAAACCGGCCTTGTAGACGGTCGTCGGGGCTTCGCGCATCGACCGGCTGACGAAACGCGGCGCCTTCACCGGCTTCGACAGCGTCGCGACCCGGCCCTGCGTCAGGGCCCACTGCGAGATGATCTTCTGGGTCAGCTTCGGCTCGGTGCGGATCGCCCCGCGCGCGGCAGCCTCCGCATCCTGCTTCTTCGGGCGGCCGCCCTTGGCGGGCACCTCGTTGACCGGAACGTCGAAGGCGGTCAGCGCTTCACGCGCGGCACCGGACGGACGCGGCACGAAGGCGGCCAGTTCGACGGCCTCCTCCTCCGCGCTCTCGTCGCTGGGCACCGCAAGCGCGACGCGCGTCGCAGCCTCTGCCGAGATCCCGGCGTCGGGCTCGGCCTCGGCCTCGGCGACCACGGCGACATCGGCAGCGCCGGCCTGGTTCGGGACGCCGACATCGGCCTCCGCCACCGCGAGCCAGGCGGCATCGTCACCCGGACGCGAGCCCGGAACGGGGATCAGCGCCGCCGTCATCGCACCCGGCTCGGCTTCGCCGGGAAGCGTGCGGGGACCGAGCATCTGGGGCACCGGAACCTTGTAGGCGCCGAGGTCGGCGAATTCGCTCTGCGGCAGGGCGGCCACCGGCGCCGCCGGCTCGGCGGCGGCGAGCGCGGCTGCGGCATTGTTCGCCGCCGGCGGGACCAGCGCCAGTTCGGAGGCGGCGGGTGCTGCGGCATCCGGAGCGGCATTGTCGCGGAAGGCGGGCCGGACCAGCGGGATCGGCGCGTTGAGCTCGGCGATCTGCGTCTCGGTGACTTCGGTCTCGGTGACCGTCGGCCGCGCTTCCGGCGTCGCGTCGGAAGGCTCGGAGCCGCCGACGCCCGGAAGGGCTTCCGCCGTTGCGGCAGCACCGGCGCGTGCGGCGGGCTTGGCCTCTTCCAGCGGCTCGGCGCTGGCAATGGCCGTGGGTTCTTCGTCTTCATCCCCGCCGCCGCCGAAGAGGGCCGCGAAGAAGTTCCGGCGCTTGCCGGTCGATTTCTCGTCCGCCGATCCGCCGCCGGCGACCTGAACGGCATCCGCGCCGACCCGGCGCTTGTAGTCGGCGACCGCCTGCTGGTAGCCCGGCAGCGGCTTGCCGTCGGAGGGGACGTGCATCGTCTTGCCGTCGGGGAACAGCGACACCAGCTCCTGGCGGCTCATGCGCGGCCAAGCGCGGACGCTGCCGACGTCCATGTGAACGAAGGGCGAGCCGGAGGTGGGATAGTAGCCGACGCCGCCGACCTGGAATTTCATGCCGATCTCGCGCAGCTTCTTCAGCTTCACGTCGGGCAGGTAGAAGTCCATCGCCTTGCCGAGCATGTGCTGGCTCTTCTTGGCCACGCCCTTCGAGCGCGAACGCAGCATCGAGTTGGTGGCGGGCGAACGATAGGCGGAAACGACGTGGATATAGGCGCGCGAGCCGCTCTTCTGGTAGACCTCCCAGATGAGGTCGAAGAGCCGCGGATCCATCTTGGTCGGCTCGTTGCGGCGCCAGTCGCGCAGGAAACGGTTGAGCTGCTGGAGGCCCTTCTGATCGTAGCGCCCGTTGCGCTTGAAGGTGATCTCCGCCTTTTCATTGGTATGGACGAAATAGACTTTCAGCGTGCGCGTGCCGGAGGCGGCATCGGTCGCCGAGGGGACCAGGGCCGGAACGACGAGCGAAACGGCCATGGCAGCGATGGTCAGAACCTTGGGCGTCCTCGCCAGCGCCGCCCTGCACATGGCTAGCGCGCTGGCTCCCCGGAGCGTCATCGATCCGATAAAATTTGCCAACTCTATCCCCGTCCTGCGGACAATGGTCGTCCCTGATAGCTCAGATGACGACCAATTGCGGTAACAGCATGGCAAATCCGCCACAGTCGCCAATACAGTACCCTTATAGTGAACGATCCACTAACAAGGCATGAACGGCAACCGGAAAAGCACGAGGCGATTGAGAAATCAACTGAATTCAGGCTACTTCCCTTAACGGATTATCTGGATCGATGCCATAATCTTTGAGTTTTCGATACAAAGTCGACCTGCCGATGCCCAATTTGCGGGCAACCTGGCTCATCTGGCCATGATAGAACTTCAAGGCAAACCGGATCAGTTCCTCTTCTACATCGGCCAGCCGGCGCACCTGGCCGCCGCCGTCGAGGCTCGGGATCGTGTTTTCGTTGACCGCCGGCGCACGTGATTCGGCGTGCTCCTCGCTGCGGAACTCGGGATAGACCGAGGGCAGCCGGACCGACGCGAGCCGGGGCGCGGGCGGCGCGCTCGCCACGTCCCAGGACACCGTCCCCTCGGCGGAGATCGAATGGCCGGGCACCTGTGTAGCGATCTGCGGGAAATCGGAGGTGTGCAGTTCCGAGCCCTGTGCGAGAACGACCGCGCGGAAGATCGCGTTCTCCAGCTGGCGGATGTTGCCCGGCCAGTCGAAGGCCGTCAGCAGCGCCAGGGCGGCGGACGAGACCGTCAGCGGCGTCGCCAGCTTCTGCTCGCCCGCGAAGCGCTCGACGAACGAGCGGACGAGCACCGGAATGTCCTCCTTGCGCTTGCGCAGCGCCGGGATCGTGATCGGGAAGACGTTGAGCCGGTAGTAGAGGTCTTCGCGGAAGCGGCCCTCCTTCACCTCGGTGATCAGGTCCTTGTTGGTGGCCGAGATCAGCCGGACGTTGACCTTCTGCGGAGAGCGCGCCCCGACCGTCTCGATCTCGCCCTGCTGCACGGCGCGCAGCAGCTTGACCTGCACCTCGAGCGGCAGGTCGCCGATCTCGTCGAGGAAGATCGTGCCGCCGTCGGCTTCGGCGAACTTGCCGATGTGCCGCTCGGTGGCGCCGGTGAACGCCCCCTTCTCGTGGCCGAACAGGATGCTTTCGACGAGGTTGTGCGGGATGGCGCCGCAGTTGACGGTGACGAACGGCTTGCTGGCCCGGTCGCTGGCCGACTGGATGGCGCGGGCGATCATCTCCTTGCCGACGCCGGATTCGCCCTCGATCACCACCGGGATGTTCGATTGCGCCGCCCGGCGCGCCAGTTCGATCACCCGCAGCATCTCCGGGCTCGCCGAGACGATGTCGTCGAACTGCACCGCCTCGCTGCGGACGCGGCGGGTGGTGCGGCCGCGATAGTCGCGCTGCTCGAGCTTCAGCGCGTTGTCGATGGCGACGCCGAGCCGCTCGGGCGACACCGGCTTGACGACGAAATCGAACGCGCCGGCGCGCATCGCCATCACCACGGTCTCGAGCCCGCCCTGCCCGGTCTGGACGACGACGGGAATGGCGATCTCGCGTTCTGCGAGCGCATCGAGGAAGGCGCTGCCATTCATTTCGGGCATCATCAGGTCGAGCAGAATGACGCTGATGAGACCGCCCTTGCGGTCGAGAACGTCCAGGCCCTGTCGGCCGTTTTCGGCCATGTGCGCGACATGGCCGTTGCGTTCGATCATGTTCTTCAGAAGCCTGCGCTGGACAGGATCATCGTCGATGACAAGAATGTGGGCCGTCATTGGTACATCTCCTTGCCCTCCACGCATCATGCGCAGAGTTGGCACAACAATACCGACGGACCTTGGCACGAAGGGTTGAACATGCCGTTTTGAGAAAGGCTTGCATTTTAACCAACGACGACGCAAGCAAACGCCAATCGCATCAGACACGAGGCCAACCGATGCCCATCTTCAGAAATTCGCCCCAGATCCACCACGCGACCGCGACCGCCGGCGCCTCGGCCGGAACCCTGTCCGGCGATCTCGGCGAGCTGCCGCTGTGGAACCTCGGCGACCTCTATGCTTCGCCCAAGGCGCCGGAATTTGCCGCCGACCTGAAGCGTGGCGAGGCGGATGCGCTGGCCTTCGAGGCCAGGTGGAAGGGCCGGCTCGACGAGGCCGCCGGCAAGACCGGCGCCGATGGCATCGGCCAGGCCGTCAAGGAGTTCGAGGCGCTGGACGACCTGCTCGGCCGCATCTCCTCCTTCGCCGGGCTGACCTACTTCTCCAACACCACCGACCCGGCCAACGGCAAGTTCTACGGCGACGTGCAGTCGAAGATCACCGACATCTCCTCGCACCTTCTGTTTTTCGCCTTGGAATTGAACAGGATAGACGACGCGCGCCTGGAAGCCTGCCTCCGCGACGACAAGGTCGCCGGCCACTTCCGCCCATGGATCGAGGACCTGCGCAAGGAGAAGCCGCACCAGCTCGACGACCGCACCGAGCAGCTCTTCCTGGAGAAGTCGATGACCGGCGCCGCCGCCTGGAACCGGCTGTTCGACGAGACCATGGCCTCGCTGCGCTACGAGATCGACGGCGAGGACGTGCCGCTGGAGGTGGCGCTGAACCTTCTGCAGGATGTGAGCGGCGAGACCCGCCGCAAGGCCGCGATGGCGCTGGCCAAGACCTTTGAGGACAACATCCGCACCTTCACCCTCATCACCAACACGCTCGCCAAGGACAAGGAAATCTCCGACCGCTGGCGCGGCTTTGACGACATCGCCGACAGCCGGCACCTGGCCAACCGCGTCGAGCGCGAGGTGGTCGACGCGCTGGCCGCCGCCGTGCGCGAGGCCTATCCGCGGCTGTCGCACCGCTACTATGCGATGAAGGCGAAGTGGCTCGGAATGGAACAGCTCGAATTCTGGGACCGCAACGCGCCGTTGCCGGAGACCCCCGCCACGCTGATCCCCTGGAGCGACGCGAAGGAGACGGTGCTTTCCGCCTACCGCGCCTTCGCGCCGGAAATGGCGGCGATCGCCGGCCGCTTCTTCGACGAGAGCTGGATCGATGCGCCCGTGCGACCCGGCAAGGCGCCCGGCGCCTTCGCCCACCCGACCGTGCCCTCGGCCCACCCCTATGTGCTCGTCAACTACATGGGCAAGCCGCGCGACGTGATGACGCTGGCGCACGAGCTCGGCCACGGCGTTCACCAGGTACTCGCCGCCGGCCAGGGCGCGCTGATGGCCTCCACCCCGCTGACGCTCGCCGAAACCGCCTCCGTCTTCGGCGAGATGCTGACCTTCCGCTCGCTGCTCGAACAGACGAAGGACAAGCGCGAGCGCAAGGCGATGCTCGCCCAGAAGGTCGAGGACATGATCAACACGGTCGTGCGCCAGATCGCCTTCTACGAGTTCGAGCGCAAGGTCCACACCGCCCGCAAGGAGGGCGAGCTGACCGCCGAGCAGATCGGCGAGCTGTGGCTCTCCGTCCAGTCAGACAGCCTCGGCCCGGCGATCCGGATCTCCGAGGGCTACGAGACCTACTGGGCCTATATCCCCCACTTCATCCATTCGCCCTTCTACGTCTACGCCTATGCCTTCGGCGACTGCCTGGTGAACTCGCTCTATGCCGTCTACCAGCAAGCCGAGAGCGGCTTCCAAGAGAAGTACTTCGAGATGCTCAAGGCCGGCGGCACCCGCCACCACTCCGACCTCCTGCGCCCCTTCGGCCTCAATGCCGCCGACCCGTCGTTCTGGAGCAAGGGCCTGTCGATGATCGAAGGGCTCATCGACGAGCTGGAGGCGCTTGATAGGGACGCCTGACACCGACCGCGCCGCGCCGCAAAGAGCAAGGCGCGGCAGGACAAAGAGATCCGAGTGCCGAAGAGATGACCGATCGCCCACGCTTTGTGCTCCTGCGCGACGACCGCGAAGACAGGACGACGGTGTTCGCCGATCCGATCGCGACGGTGACGGTGCGCCGGCGGGCCGATTTCGAGCCCGCCTTCCGCACCCTGCAGGCGGCGCATGCGGACGGCAAGTGGATCGCCGGCTTCATGAGCTACGAGGCCGGCCACCTGTTCGAGCCGAAGCTCGCGCTCTTCGCGGTCGAGGGACGCGAGACGCCGCTGATGAGCTTCGGCATCTTCGACGCGCCGGCGGACGACCATCCGCTCGCCACGCCGAGACACCGGACCGAGAACGAACCCTTTCTGGCCGAGCCGAAAGCGGAATGGGATATCGAGGCCTATCGCCGCCGCTTCGACCGGCTGCACCGCCACCTGCGCGAGGGTGACTGCTACCAGGCGAACCTGACGATGCCGGTCCGCGCCCGCTGGAACGGCGATCCCGTCACAGCCTTCTGGTCGCTGATCGAGCGCCAGCCGGTGAAGTACGGCGCGCTCATCTCACTCGACGGACCGATCCTGCTGTCGCGCTCGCCGGAATTGTTCTTCCGCGTCGACGCCGACGGCGTCATCGAGACGCATCCGATGAAGGGCACCGCGCCGCGCGGGACGAGCGCCGCCGAGGACGAGGCGATCGTCGCCGCCATGCTGGCCGACCCGAAGTCGCAGGCCGAGAACCGGATGATCGTCGACCTGCTGCGCAACGACATCTCGCGGATCTCCGAGGTCGGCACGCTGGAGGTGCCGAGGCTCTTTGCGATCGAGACCTATCCGACCGTGCACCAGATGGTCAGCCACGTCCGCGCCCGGCTCCTGCCCGGTACATCCCTGCGCGACATCTTCGCCGCCCTCTTTCCCTGCGGCTCGGTGACGGGTGCTCCGAAGATGCGGGCGATGGAGATCCTGCACGATCTGGAGGCCGGCCCCCGCGACGCCTATTGCGGCGCGATCGGCATGATCGCGCCGGACGGCACCATGCAGTTCAACGTCGCGATCCGCACGATCTCGCTTTTTCCCGGCGGCGAGGCCGTCTTCAACGTCGGCGGCGGCATCGTCTTCGATTCCACCGCCGAGGCCGAATACGAGGAATGCCTGCTGAAGGCGCGCTTTGCCGTGGGGGACCAATGGATCTCTCGCTGATCGAGACGCTGCGCTGGGAGCCGGAGGCGGGCTTCGTCCGGCTGGAACGGCATCTGGCCCGGCTGGGGCACTCGGCCGCAGCCCTCGGACTGCCGGGCGCCGAGGGCGCGCAGGCGGCGTTGACACAGGCGGTGACGACGGCTGTCGCCAATGCGGCACGTGCACCCGGCAACGGCGCGACCACGCTCCCCTCCACCACGCAGCCCGCCCCCCTTCGCGTCCGGCTCGAGCTCTTCGGCGACGGCCGTATCGAGGTGAAGACCGCGCCCTTCGCGCCGCTCGCAGCCGATGCGACCTGGACGGTCGGGATCGCCAGGACCCGGCTCTCCTCCGCAGACCCGCTACTGCGCCACAAGACCTCCCGCCGTGCCGCATACGAGGCGGCCCGCGCCGAGTTCGCCGCGGGCGCAGCCGACGAGGTGCTGCTCCTGAACGAGCGCGGCGAGGTCTGCGAAGGCACCATCACCTCCGTCTTTATCGACGACGGCACCGGCATCCTGAAAACGCCGCCCCTCGCCTGCGGCCTGCTCGCCGGCGTGCTGCGCGAGGACCTGATCGCAAGCGGCCGGGCGCGGGAGGCGGTGCTGCAGGCAGGCGACCTGGCGGCGGGCCGGCTGTTCGTCGGCAACTCGCTGCGCGGGTTGATTGCGGCAAGGCTCGCATGACCCAGCCCGCCTACACACCCTATGACGGCTCCGCCCGCCTGTTCACGATCGGTCTCGGCCAGCTCGACCCCGACCGCTGGCTGGAGCCGGACGACGAACTGGAACGCTACCTTGCGGAAAAGGAGCGCGTGCTGGCGCAGCACCGCGACCAGGTCTTCGTCGAGGAGGACGGCACGCGGGAGGCGCAGGCCGAGGTTCTGGACCTCGTCGCCGGTTTCGTCACGCGACGGCATCCGCAACGCTATCGCCGTGACGGCGAGGCCATCGTCATCGAGAACGGTGCCGGCGGCCGCAAGGTCCGGCTGGACGATCCGGGCGTATCGCCGCTCCTCGCAGCCGGCGCGCTCGTCCAGGACGACCTCGTGGTCATGCGCAGGCGGGACACCGGCTGGCACCTCGTCGCGGGTTACGTCTCCTTCCCCTCCTCCTGGTCGCTGCCGGAGAAGTTCGGCCGGCGGATGGAGGATATCCATGCGCCGGTGCCGGATTTCGGCGACGGCAGCCGCAATGCCGCCCTCATCAACCGGATGTTCGACAACCTGCAGGTGGAGCGTCCCGTCTTCCGCTTCAACTGGTCGATCAATCCGGACGCCGACCTCTACTATCCGGCCTCCAAGGCGCATGGCGCGCTGCCTTCCGGCCACGACCTTGCGCTCGAGCGCACCTTTGCCCGGGTGGAGCGCCAGACGCTGCGCCGCCTGCCGGCCTCGGGCGACATCCTCTTCACCATCCGCATCTACAACGATCCGCTGGCGGCCGTCCGCAGCCTGCCGAACGCCGCCGAGGTGGCCGAGACATTCGCAAGCCAGCTCGAGGAACTGACCGATCCGCAGGCCGCCTACAAGGGCCTGATCGACAGGCGCACGGCCTTGGCAAAGCTGTTGCGCTCGCACACGACCGGCTAGCAAAGCCTGCGGCAGCCGCCCTGCCCACTTTATTGTGACGGAATTCTATGCTCTAGGCTGTCTCCGGATCGAAAAGGGCCGCGCGGCCCTCTTTTTGCGACATCGGGACGCTTCCCGTCAGGAGAACGAAAGAATGGCAGAAACGAGCTATCCGGTTTACGGAGAGATCACGGGCCCGATCATCATGATCGGCTTCGGTTCCATCGGTCGCGGCACGCTGCCGCTGATCGAGCGTCACTTCAAGTACGACAAGAACCGCCTCATCGTCATCGAACCGCGCAAGGATGCTGCCGACGACGAGATCTTCAAGAAGCACGGCGTTCGCCACGTCACCGAATTCGTGACGAAGGAAAACTACAAGGACCTGCTGAAGCCGCTTCTCAAGGAAGGCGGCGGCCAGGCCTTCGTGGTCAACCTCTCGGTCGACACCTCCTCGCTCGACCTCATCAAGCTCTGCCGCAAGCACGACGCGCTCTACATCGACACGGTGGTGGAGCCCTGGCTCGGCTTCTATTTCGACAAGAGCCTGAAGAACGCCGACCGCACCAACTATGCGCTGCGCGAGACGGTGCGCAAGGAGAAGGCGAAGAACCCCGGCGGCACCACCGCCGTCTCCACCTGCGGCGCAAACCCGGGCATGGTGTCCTGGTTCGTCAAGGAGGCGCTGGTCAACCTCGCTCGCGACCTCGGCATCAAGCACGACATCCCTGCGCAGGACGACCGCGAGGGCTGGGCCAGGCTGATGAAGAAGGTCGGCGTGAAGGGCATCCACATCGCCGAGCGCGACACCCAGCGCACCAAGCGTCCGAAGCCGCTCGACACCTTCTGGAACACCTGGTCGGTGGAAGGCTTCATCTCCGAGGGCCTGCAGCCGGCCGAGCTCGGCTGGGGCACCCACGAGAACTGGATGCCGAAGAACGCCAAGAAGCACAAGAAGGGCTGCAAGGCGGCGATCTACCTCGAGCAGCCGGGCGCCAACACGCGCGTGCGCACCTGGTGCCCGACGCCCGGCCCGCAATACGGCTTCCTCGTCACCCATAACGAATCGATCTCGATCGCCGACTTCTTCACCGTCCGCGACAAGGACGGCGACGTCACCTACCGGCCGACCTGCCATTACGCCTACCATCCGGCCAACGACGCGGTGCTGTCGCTGCACGAGATGTTCGGCAACGGCGGCAACGCCCAGCCGGTCCACCACGTCCTCGACGAGAACGAGCTGGTCGACGGCATCGACGAACTCGGCGTGCTGCTCTACGGCCACGACAAGAACGCCTACTGGTACGGCTCGCGCCTGTCGCTCGAAGAGACCCGCAGGATCGCCCCCTACCAGAACGCCACCGGCCTGCAGGTGACCTCCGCCGTCCTCGCCGGCATGGTCTGGGCGCTGGAGAACCCCAAGGCCGGCATCGTCGAGGCCGACGAGATGGACTACCGCCGCTGCCTCGAGGTCCAGCGCCCCTATCTCGGCCCGGTCGAGGGCCACTACACCGACTGGACCCCGCTCGACGGCCGCCCGGGCCTGTTCCCGGAAGACCTCGACACCAAGGACCCGTGGCAGTTCCGCAACATCCTCTTCCGATAAGCGCGAACACCACACTGTTTCAAGGGAACGCCCGCCGCCGCGCGGGCGTTTGCTTTTGCGGCGGATAACACCCGACGTTCCGGGGCGTCTCTTGCTTTCACCGTCCGATCGCGGCATGGTCGGGCCGACTTTTGAAACCCTTTTGCCGGGTAAGTCTACGGAGTCCCTGATGAAACCCTTGATCGTTGCTTCCCTGTTGACCGCTGCTGCGGCGCTCGCTTCCTGCCAGAGTTCGGAGCGTGCGAACACCTATGCCCCGGTCGCCCAGGCGCCGCAGGGCGTGGACGGATCATGGGTGGATGCGAACGGCCTGGTCTCCACCTTCAACGGCGGCCAGTTCGCCACCCGGACGACCGACACCAATACGACGATGGCGACCGGCACCTATGTCCAGCAGCCCGGCGGACTGATCGAGATCAGCCTGTTCTCCAACATCTCCAAGTCGGCCTCCAAGGCCAACTGCTCTCTCGTCACCCCGCGCCAGCTGAACTGCACCTCGAGCTCGGGCGCCCAGTTCACCCTGAACCGCCAGGGCTGAGCACCCCCCTTCGCAGCCGGCCGCGCCTTCGGGAGAAGACCTTGGACATTCAACGCATCGCAGCCTTCTCCGAAGGCGAGACCGGCGGCAATCCCGCAGGCGTCCTGATCGCGGAAACGCTGCCCGCGCCTGCAGACATGCAGCGGCTCGCAGCCGAGGTCGGTTTTTCGGAGACGGCCTTCGCCGCGCCGCAGGGCGACGGCTGGCGCGTGCGCTACTTCTCGCCGAAGATCGAGGTGCCGTTCTGCGGGCATGCGACGATCGCGCTCGGCGCCGCCCTCGCCCTGAAATTCGGCGACGGCACGTTTGCGCTGGCGCTGAACGATGCCGACATCTCCGTCGAAGCGACGAAGGCGGACGGCGTCGTCTCCGCCGCCCTCCAGTCTCCGCCGACGCGCAGCCGGCCTTCACCGCCCGCATTGACCGCCGAGATCATGGCGCTCTTCGGCTTTTCGGCAGACGACCTCGACCCGGCCATTCCCCCTGCCCTCATCAACGGCGGCGCCGATCATTTCGTGCTGGCGCTGAAATCGCGCGAGCGGCTGGCCGCTATGGCCTATGATTTCGAACCGACCCGCGCGGTGATGCTGCGCGAGGGCTGGGCGACGATCCTGCTCGCCTTCGCCGAGACGCCGCGGCTGTTCCACACCCGCAATCCCTTCGCCTCCGGCGGCGTCTACGAGGATCCGGCGACGGGTGCCGCAACCGCTGCCTTTGCCGGATACCTGCGCGATCTCGGCTGGTCGCACGAAGGCTCGATCGAGATCGTCCAGGGCGAGGACATGGGCATGCGCTCGCGTCTCCATGCCGAGATCCCGGCCGAGCCGGGCAGCTCGATCCGCGTCAGCGGCACGGCGCGGATCATGCGGGGCTGAGGCGCCTCCGGGCGCCGGCGCTTAACCTTCTTCCACAGCCGGCACCGGCCCGATCGGTTTTCCTCTTGAAGTTGCGCCTGCGCGGTGGAACCATCGGTTCCGTTCGGGAACCGAGGCCGCCCGGCGCCTGCCTGAGAAGCGGCCCTCCCGCAGGAAACAGGAGAACCTGCCCATGAATTGCATTCGCCTCGGCCTCTTGGCCACCTCCCTGCTGGCCCTGTCCGGAGGTACGGCATTCGCCGACTACGAACTGAACATTCTCCACATCAACGACCTGCACTCGCGCATCGAGCCGATCAACAAGTACGATTCCACCTGCTCGGCCGAGGAGGAGGGCAAGAACGAATGCTTCGGCGGCATCGCCCGCATGAAGACGGCGATCGACACCCGCCGCAAGGCGCTTTCCGACGCCGGAGCGAACGTTCTGGTGCTCGACGCCGGCGACCAGTTCCAGGGCTCGCTGTTCTACACCACCTACAAGAGCCAGGCGGTCGCCGATTTCATGAACGGCATCGGCTTCGACGCCATGGCCGTCGGCAACCACGAATTCGACAACGGCCCGGAGGAACTCGCGAAGTTCCTCGACAGAGCCAAGTTCCCGATCATCTCCGGCAACACCGTCGCCGGCGCCGACACGCCGATCGCCAACCGCATTCCCGGTTACGTGATCAAGGACATCGGCGGCCAGAAGGTCGCCGTCGTCTCGGTGCTGGCCACCGACACCGACGAGACCTCCTCCCCCGGCAAGAGCGTCTTCTTCGAAGACGAGATCACCTATCTCAAGGGCGTCATCCCGACGATTAAGGCCGAGGGCGTCAACAAGATCGTGCTCCTCTCCCACGTCGGCTACCGGCGCGACCAGGAGATCGCCCGGGCCGTCGACGGCATCGACGTCATCGTCGGCGGCCACAGCCATACGCTTCTGTCCAACACCGACGAGAAGGCCATCGGCCCCTATCCGACCTTCGTCCGGAACCCCGCCGGCGTCGACGTGCCGATCGTCCAGGCCTATGCCTACTCGAAATATCTCGGCGACCTGAAGGTCGTTTTCGATGACGCGGGCAATGTGAAATCCACCAGCGGTGCGCCGATCCTGCTCGATGCCGCCTTCACGCCCGACGCGGGCTTCGCGGCGAAGGTGAAGGAACTGGCAGGCCCGATCGAGGAGATGAAGACGAAGATCGTCGCCGAGACCGCGGCCCCGATCGACGGCACGCGCGAGAGCTGCCGCGCCGGCGAGTGCGAGATGGGCAATCTCGTCGCCGATGCCCTGCTCGACCGCACCAAGGGACAGGGCGTCACCGCCGCGATCACCAACGGTGGCGGCCTGCGCGCCTCGATCGACGCCGGCCCGGTTTCCATGGGCGAGATCATCACCGTGCTGCCGTTCCAGAACACCGTCTCGACCTTCGGCCTGAAGGGCTCCGACATCGTCGCGGCCCTGGAGAACGGCCTGAGCGAGATCGAGGACGGCGCCGGCCGCTTCCCGCAGGTCGCCGGCATGAAATTCACCTTCGACACGTCGAAGCCAGCCGGCAGCCGCGTCGTCTCCGTGCAGATGCGGGAGGGCGATGCCTTCGTCCCGCTCGACCCGGCCAAGGTCTACACGCTCGCCTCCAACAACTACATGCGGGCAGGCGGCGACGGCTACAAGATCTTCGCCACCGCCGCGACGAACGCCTACGACTTCGGGCCGACGCTCGACGAAGTGCTCGCCGACTACCTCGCCGCCCACCGGCCGTACAAGCCCTATACCGACGGGCGCATCGCCACGGCCTCTGCGGCAACGGCCGCAGCAGCACCCGCAGCGCCGGGCACGTCGACCGAACCGGCGGCGGCCGCCCCGGCATCGCCTGCGCCGGCGACCGGCCCCGCCAAGCATGTCGTCGTGCGCGGCGATACGCTCTGGGACCTGGCCGAGGAAGCCTATGGCGACGGCTTCCAGTGGCGAAAGATCTCCGAGGCGAACGGCAATCCGGAACCAAGGGCGCTCGCCATCGGTTCAGAGCTGGAAGTCCCGGCCAAATAAAAGGACAATTTGTCTCAACATTCGCGCCGGCCCGGGCTTCCCCGGTCCGGCTTTTCTTTTTAGAACGGTTTTAGGATTTGCCGCCCGGCCGCTACCGCCACCGTCAGACCGAACGCACAGGACCCGAACATGCAGAATGCCGTCACGAAGCCCGCCGATCATCCGTCCGTCAAGCACGGCAGGATCGGCGTCCTGCTCGTCAATCTCGGCACGCCGGACGGGACCGACTACACCTCGATGCGCCGCTACCTGAAGGAGTTCCTGACCGACAAGCGGGTGATCGAGTGGCCGAGGATCGCCTGGTACCCGATCCTGTTCGGCATCGTGCTCAACACCCGCCCGGGCAAGGTGGGCAAGGCTTACGAACTGATCTGGAACAAGGAGAAGAACGAGAGCTTCCTGCGCACCTATACGCGCAACCAGGCGGAACTGATGGCGACCGCGCTTGCCGACCACCCGGACGTCATCGTCGACTGGGCGATGCGCTACGGCCAGCCCTCGATCGCCTCGCGCATGGAGCACCTGCAGAAGCAGGGGTGCGAGCGCATCCTGCTCTTTCCCCTCTATCCGCAATATGCGGCCGCCACCACCGCGACCGTCAACGACAAGGCCTTCGAGGCGCTCCTGAAGATGCGCTGGCAGCCGGCGCTGCGCACCGTGCCGCCCTATCACGACGATCCGACCTATATCGAGGCGCTCGCCAATTCCATCACCGCCCATCTTTCGACGCTCGACTGGGAGCCGGAGGTCGTGCTCGCCTCCTTCCACGGCATCCCGAAATCCTATTTCGACAAGGGCGACCCCTACTACTGCCAGTGCCAGAAGACCGCGCGCCTGCTGCGTGACCGCCTCGGCTGGTCGGAGGAGAAGCTGCGCGTGACCTTCCAGTCGCGCTTCGGCCCGGAGGAGTGGCTGCAGCCCTATACCGACAAGACGGTGGAGCGACTGGCGCAGGAAGGCATAAAGAAGATCGCCGTCCTCAATCCCGGCTTCGTCTCCGACTGCCTGGAGACGCTGGAGGAGATCGCCGGCCAGGCGGCCGAGAGCTTCCACCACAATGGCGGCGAGAAGTTCGCCCACATCCCCTGCCTGAACGACAGCCCCGACGGCATGGCCGTCCTGGAGAAGGTCGTCCGCCGCGAACTCGCAGGCTGGATCTGATCCGGCCTGACGGATCGACTGGCAGCGACGGCGAAATTGCGCTGGCCTTGGGGCGGGGATTGCGTAGAGTGGCCCGGATAACGCGTTGAATCTGCGCACAATCCTGCCCGGACCCTTCCGCACGACCGGGCACCGTGCGCAAAGCCGAAGGGGACGGGGCATGTCGTTGGACGGTTTGGATATTTTTGTCGTGGCACTGGTGATCCTGGTGCTGTGGCTGCTGTTTGCCGGGATCAAGACCGTGCCGCAGGGCTACCAGTACACGGTCGAGCGCTTCGGCCGCTACACCCGCACGCTGCAGCCGGGCCTGAACCTGATCATCCCCTTCTTCGACAAGATCGGCGCGCGGATGAACGTGATGGAGCAGGTGCTGGAGATCCCGACGCAGGAGGTGATCACCCGCGACAATGCCAGCGTCTCCGCCGATGCGGTCGCCTTCTTCCAGGTGCTGAACGCAGCCCAGGCGGCCTACCAGGTCTCCAATCTGGAAAATGCGATCATGAACCTGACCATGACCAACATCCGCTCGGTCATGGGCTCGATGGATCTCGACGAGCTCCTGTCCAATCGCGATGCCATCAACGAGCGGCTGCTGCATGTCGTCGACGATGCGGCCGGCCCCTGGGGCGTGAAGATCACCCGCGTCGAGATCAAGGACATCGCGCCGCCGAAGGATCTCGTCGACGCGATGGCCCGGCAGATGAAGGCCGAGCGCGAGAAGCGGGCACAGGTGCTGGAGGCCGAAGGCGCCCGCAACGCCCAGATCCTGCGCGCCGAGGGCGCCAAGCAGTCGGCGATCCTCCAGGCCGAGGGCCAGCGCGAGGCCGCCTTCCGCGACGCCGAGGCGCGCGAGCGCCTGGCCGAGGCCGAGGCCAAGGCGACGAGGATGGTGTCGGAGGCGATCGCCGCCGGCGACGTGCAGGCGATCAACTACTTCGTGGCCCAGAAATACACCGAGGCGCTCGCCACCGTCGGCACCGCGCCGAACGCCAAGATCGTGCTGATGCCGATGGAGGCCTCCTCGCTGATCGGCTCGCTCGGCGGCATCGGCGCCATCGCCCGCGAGGTCTTCGGCGACGGCCCGCAGCCGGTTCCGCCCCGCCCGCGCGGCGCGACGCCCGCGGCAGGCGGCGTGGTCCGCAATCCGTTCGATACGACGCAAAGGGAAAGCTGAGCCATGATCGCCAAGATCGCAGGCGAACTCGGCCCCTGGGCCTGGTGGGTGCTCGGCGTCGTGCTGCTGACGCTGGAAGTGCTGATGCCCGGCGTGTTCCTCGTCTGGATCGGCATTGCCGCCATCGTCACCGGCGCGCTGTCGCTGCTTCTCTGGGAGACCGGCTGGTGGTTCTGGCAGCTTCAGTGGCTGGCCTTCGCCGCCCTTTCCATCGCCGCCGTCCTCGTCGGCCGCAGGCTGGTCGCCCGCAACGAGAAGCGGACGGACGAACCCTTCCTGAACCAGCGCGGCCAGAGCCTGATCGGCCGCACCGCCACCCTCGACCAGCCGATCACCGAGGGCCGCGGCCGCATCCGCCTCGACGACACGATGTGGAACGTGCAGGGCCCGGACCTTCCGGTCGGCACGCGCGTCCGCGTCGTGGCGAGCTCCGGCCGCGACTTGACGGTGGAGCCGGTGTAGCCGGATACGAAAAACCCGCCGCGGCTCGGCCGCGGCGGGTTCCTGGTTCTGGCAAACCTGCTTGCAGCTGTCGCTCAGGCGACGCCGATGCGCAGCAGGTCGTGGAAATGCACGATGCCGACCGGCCGCGTCCTCTCGTCGGTGACGATCAGGGCCGAGATGTTGTGCTGGTTCAAAAGGCCGAGCGCGGCTGTCGCGAGCGTCGTCGGCCTGACCGTCTTCGGCGTGCGCGTCATGATGTCGTCCACATCGAGTTCGGCGAGATTGCGCGACAGGTTGCGGGCGATGTCGCCGTCGGTGACGATGCCGACCAGCTTGCCTTCGTCATTGACGACGCCGACGCAGCCATAGTGCTTCTGCGACAGGAGCAGGACGGCCGCCGGCATCGACGTGCCGAGCGGCACGAGCGGCATGTTCTCGCCGCTGTGCATGATGTCGCCGACATGCGTGAGGCTCGCGCCCAGCTTGCCGCCGGGATGGAACGTCTTGAAGTCGGTGGCGGTGAAACCGCGCGCCTCCAGCAGCGCCACGACCAGCGCATCGCCCAACGAAAGCTGCATCAGCGTCGAAGTGGTCGGCGCCAGCCCGTGCGGGCAGGCTTCCTGGGTCTTGGGCAGCAAGAGCACGATGTCGGCCTCGCGCGCCAGCGCCGAGCGCTCACCGGACGTGATCGCGATCAGCGGGATCGAGAAGCGCCGGGAATAGGAAACGATGCCCTGCAACTCGGAGGTCTCGCCGCTCCAGGACATGGCGAGGATCACGTCGTCGGCGCCGATCATCCCGAGGTCGCCGTGGTTGGCCTCGACGGGATGGACGAAGAAGGCGGGCGTGCCGGTGGAGGCGAGCGACGCGGCGATCTTGGTGCCGATATGGCCGGACTTGCCGATGCCGGTGACGATGACCCGTCCCCGGATGTCGCCGATCGTGCGCACCGCATCGCAGAAGGCGTCGTAGAGGGGTCCATTCAGCGCGTCGGCCAGAGCATCGAGGCCGGCACGTTCGGTTTCGACGGTACGGATCGCAGAGGCGATCGCGCCGCTGCTTTCCACGAGTGCTTGTCTTTTGATCATGGCTGCCTGTTAGCGCTTTTGCCCCGCGATGTCCATCAGGCGCCGGCCCGCACCCGGTCACACAGCGTAAGCTACGGAAACCGAACGTTAACCGTGTTGCTTTACCTGTGATTAGGAATTTCAGAAATCATTGCGAACGCCATGGCATACCGGCAGAACAGATCAGACAGGGTGCGACCGACCGCGCCGCCGCACCGCAGGGCTGCCGGCGCGCTCATCGTCGCCTCGCTGCTTGCGACCGTGCCGGCGCAGGCCCAGGAAGCCGATCCGTCTGCGCTGGGCACCGTCGAGCCGATGGGCGCGGAGGCTTCTGCACAGGCGCTCGACGCCGCGGCTGCGGCGACCCCGCAAGGCGCCTCCTTCGACGCCCCCGCGCCGGCCGGCCCGGCCGCCCCGACCGCGCCCGATGCCATCGACACGAAGGCCCTGGAGGCAGCGCCGGAGGCCGGCCGCCAGAACCTGCCGACCGCCTCGGTCGAGGGTTTTCGCAACGGCGCCGTCCCCTATTCCGAGGACCCGCCGGGCATCGGCATCGGCACCTTCACGCTGCGGCCCTCGCTCGAACAGGGCATCGGCTACGAACGCACCAAGACCGGCGACCAGACCGACACCCGCGGTTTCTCCACCACCACGCTGCGCGGCTCGCTCGTCTCCGACTGGTCGCGCCACCAGCTGACGATCGATGGTTCCGGCACCTACGAGCGCAACTTCACCGACAGCGAGAACACCGAGCCGGAGGTGGATATCGGCGCCGACCTGCGGCTCGACCTTTCCGGCGAGACGACCGCCAACCTCACCGCCGGCTACAGCCTCGAGCGGGAGGACATGGCCGATCCCAACGCCGTCTCCGGCGCCTCCGTGCAGTCGGCCGTGCAGAACTTCTCCGGCGGCGCCCGCATCCAGCGCGACTTCGGCCTGATTCGCGGCACGTTCGGTGGAACGGTCGACCGCGAAACCTATGGCGATGTCGAATTCTCCGACGGCTCGACGCTGTCGCAGAAGGACCGCAACACCGTGACCGGCATCCTGACGGCCCGGATCGGCTACGAGATCTCGCCGGCCCTGATCCCCTTCGTCGAGGCGTCCGGCGGGCGCGTGCACTACGACGAGGCGCAGGATTCGAACGGCTATGCCCGCTCGGGCGATCTCTATGCGGGGCGCACCGGCATCGAATTCGACTTCGGGGAAAAGCTGCGCGGCGAACTGGGGATCGGCTTCGACCGCCAGACCTATGACGACGACCGCCTGGAGGCGATCAACGCCCTTGCCGCCGACAGCGCCGTCGACTGGTCGCCGCGGCGCGGCACCAATGTCAATCTGGGGCTGAGGACGTCGATCGAGCCGTCGACGACGGCGGGCGAAAGCGGCTACGTCTCCTACCTCGGCAGCACCGAGATCACCCAGGAGGTGCGGAGCAATCTCGTGGCCCGGCTCCTGGGCTCCTACGAATGGCGTGACTTCCAGACCGCCTCGTCCGCCGACCAGAACGTCTACATCATCGGCACCGGGCTGGCGTGGAACTTCAACCGCTACCTCGCGCTCAGCGGCGACGTCTCCTACGAACTGACGACGCAGAAGAACAGCGAGGACACCGGCGTCACCCGTGCCGGCCTCGGCCTGGTGCTGCGCCGCTGACATTTCAAAGATGCGTGGAGAGTGTCCGGGCCGGTTTCACCGTGGCCGGGAAAGGTTCCGCGCCGGTCGGGCGCGGAACCTTGTGTCTCAGTGGAGGCTCTTGAGCAGGGCCTGCAGCGGTCCCTCGACGGCCGGGCGGATGTCGCCGCGGGCGAGCGCGAAGGCGACGTTGGCGAGGATGAAGCCATCCTTCGCGCCACAGTCATAGGTCTCGCCCTTGAAGTGATAGGCCGCGAACGGCTGCTCCTTCAGAAGCTTCAGCATCGCGTCGGTCAGCTGGATCTCGTTGCCGGCGCCGCGCTCCTGCGTGGCGAGGATCGAGAAGATCTCCGGCTGCAGGATGTAGCGGCCGTTGATGAAGAAGTTGGACGGAGCGGTGCCGGGCGCCGGCTTCTCGACCATCTGCGTGATGCGGCGGCCCTCGCCGACCGTCTCGCCGACGCCGACGATACCGTATTTGTGTGCCTGGTCGGGTGCGCATTCCTCGACCGCGATCACGTTGCCGCCGTCGTGCTCGTAGAGCTCGACCATGCCGGAAAGGCAGCCCTTCGGCGCCTTCATGATCATGTCCGGCAGAAGCAGCGCGAAAGGCTCGTTGCCGACGAGGTCGCGGGCGCACCAGACGGCGTGGCCGAGGCCGAGCGGCTCCTGCTGGCGGGTGAAGCTGGTCGAGCCCGCCACCGGCAGGATGCTCTCCAAGAGCGTCAGCTCGGCGGTCTTGTTGCGCTGGCGCAGCGTCTGCTCCAGCTCGACCTGGATGTCGAAATAGTCCTCGATGACCGCCTTCGAGCGACCGGTGACGAAGATCAGGTGCTCGATGCCCGCTTCCAGCGCCTCGTCGACGACGTACTGGATCACCGGCTTGTCGACGACGGTCAGCATTTCCTTCGGAACCGCCTTGGTGGCGGGGAGGAACCGCGTTCCCAGACCCGCGACCGGGAACACTGCTTTTCGTACCTTGCGTTTTTCGGCCATCATCAACCTCATGTTGGCCCCGCGTTCATCGGGGGCTTAGTTCAGTGCTGCCTTAGCTTCAATTTGCTATCATTTTGCAAAGAGAGACGTGCTGGGGAATCCATGGTAAAGAATTTGTTGACTTCATGTCTGTAGGCTGAGCTTTCCACCGGAAGCTTACTGCTCCGCCCTGTCGAACTTTCGAAAGACGGAACCAACGACCGATGCATCAGCTTAGCAATTCCAGGCTCCTCCGCTCCGCACGTGCCATCCTCGTCTCCGCGGCTCTCTTGGTTCCCGCCACCGCCGCGCATGCCGATGCCGGCTTTCAGAAGTGGATTGCCAATTTCTACGCGACGGCAGCCAAGGGCGGCATCTCGAAATCGACCTACCAACAGGCCTTCAAGGGCGTCAAGACGCCGGACCCCGACGTCCTGGAAAAAGCCGCCTACCAGCCGGAGTTCAAGCACAAGATCTGGGACTACCTCGATTCGCGCGTGAACCCCTATACGGTCAAGATCGGGCAGGAGATGGCCGCCAAGTACGGCCGCACCCTTGCCGCCGTCGAGAAGCGCTACGGCGTCGACCGCAACATCCTGCTCGCCATCTGGTCGATGGAATCGAACTACGGCGCGGTGCTGTCGAAGGAGGACCGCCTGCACTACGTGCCGCGCGCGCTCGCCACGCTCGCCTATGCCGATCCGAAGCGGGCCAAGTTTGCCCGCACCCAGCTGATCGCCGCCCTCAAGATCATCCAGAACGGCGACATCCCCGCCGCCGAGATGACCGGCTCCTGGGCCGGCGCGATGGGCCACACCCAGTTCATTCCCTCGAGCTACCTGCTCTATGCGGTCGATGCCGACGGCAACGGCCACCGCGACATCTGGAATTCGGTGCCCGATGCGCTCGCAACGGCGGCCAATCTCCTGCACAAGAACGGATGGCAGCCGGGCAAGACCTGGGGCTACGAGGTGGTCGCGCCGGGCGGCGGCAGCGCCTACGAGGGCCAGACCAAGACGCTGGCCCAGTGGCAGAAGCTCGGCTTCAGGCGGCCGACCGGCAGCGGGTTTCGGAACGGCGGCGATCGCGCCGAACTCCTGATGCCGGCCGGCGCAGACGGCCCGGCCTTCCTGATGACCCGCAACTTCTTCGTCATCAAGCGCTACAACGCCTCCAACTCCTATGCCATGGGCGTCGGCATGCTGGCCGACCAGCTCGCCGGCTACGGCGGGGTGAAGCAGCGCTGGCCGCGCCCGGACGGCTCGCTCGACATTTCCGAGAAGTTCGAGCTGCAGACGCGGCTGAAGCAGCTCGGCTACTATGACGGCGAGGTCGACGGCAATCTCGGCTCCAGCTCCAAGGCCGCGATCGAGGCCGTCCAGAGCCGGCTCGGCCTGGCGGCGGACGGCGAGCCGAGCACCCGCCTCCTGCAGGCCCTGCGGAAATAACCCCGGTCCTGCCGCAAGCCACCTGACGGGCGCCAACCGGCGCCCGTTTTCGTCAGTCCCGTTGGACGAAAACGCCGCCATCGGCATTGACGCTTTCCCGATCCCCCGCAATTTGCGATGATTGCCGGCAAGAATGCCGGGAGCCCGGCTCCGACAGCAACGAGGACCCCGCCGCGCATGGTACGCTTCCACCGCCTGCTGGTGTTTCTGGCCTGCCTTGTGATCGCCGTGCCGCCGGCCGCGATCTACTCGGACGCCGTGGCGCAGGAGCGCGTGCAGCGCCGGACCGTGCTCGATTTCCTCTTTGGCGGGTTCCGGCGCCGGCCGCGCGCGACGGTGCAGCCGCGGGCGCAGCAGCGGGTGCAGCCCCGCCGCACCCAGGCGAGGAGCCAGAAGCCCAAGGCCCGCACCAAGGCGCCGCAGGTGGCCGCTCCCGCAGCCCCCGTCATGGTCGAGAAGCTGGCGGACGCCCGCAAGGTGCTCGTCGTCGGCGATTTCGTCGCCTCCGGCATCGGCGACGGCCTGACCGAGGCCTTCCTGCAGATGCCGGGGGTGACGATCGAGGCGCGGACCAACGGCTCGTCCGGCCTCGTGCGCCAGGACTACTATGACTGGGACCGGCAGCTCCCGGCCCTGATCGACGAGATCAAGCCGGCGGTCGTCGTCCTCAGCCTCGGCGCCAACGACCGGCAGATGATGGCGATCGGCGGCGCGAAGGAGAAATTCCGCAGCGAGGCCTGGACGGCGGAATACACCCGCCGCGTCGAAAAGCTCGCAAACGATACCCGCGGCAAGAACGTGCCGCTCCTGTGGGTGGGCATGCCGGCCTTCCCCACCGCCTCGATGACCGCCGACATGTCCGCCTTCAACACCATCTACCGCAACGCGGTGGAGAAGGCGGGCGGCACCTTCATCGACATCTGGGACGGCTTCGTCGACGAGGACGGCAAGTTCGTCGTCACCGGCTCCGACATCAACGGCCAGCAGGTGCGCCTGCGCGGCTCCGACGGCGTCTCGATGACCAAGGCGGGCAAGCGCAAGCTCGCCTTCTACGTCGAAAAGGAAATCCGCCGGCTGCTGGGCGACGCCATGACCGTGGATGGCCAGAAGCAGGGCGGCGAGGCGGTTTCGGACGAGCTGGTCACCGCCCCGGCCGATCCCGCCGATATCCTCAAGACCCAGCCGATCAGCCTGACCGATCCGACGCTCGACGGCGGCCTGGTTCTCCTCGGCGGCGCCGCGCCCGACACGACGAGCGGCCGCAGCCCGCGCGACCGCATGGTCGAGAAGGGCGATTTCGCCGCAGCCCCCGCCGGCCGCGTCGACGACTTCCGGCTGGACAAGCTCCGCCCGGCGATCAACGTCACCCAGGCGCCGGCCCGGCAGGACGAGCGATGACCGAAAAGACCACCGCCGCGACCCGCTCCACCTTCCTCGCCGTCGAACCGCAGCTTTACGTCACCGCCATCGAAGCCGCCTGCGACTACTACAGCGAGCAGCTCGGCTTCACCGTCGCCTTCGTCTACGGCGATCCGCCCTACTATGCGCAGGTCTACCGCGATGGCGTGCAGTTGAACCTACGCCAGGTGGACCGGTCCCCGTTCGGCGCCGATTTCCGCGCCAGCGAAGAGGATGCGCTGAGCGCGACCATCATCGTCGAGGACGCGGCAGCACTCGCGGCCGAGTTCGAGGCCGCAGGCGCGATCTTCCATCAGGCCCTGCGCACCGAGGAATGGGGAACGAAGACGATCATCGTCGCCGACCCCGACGGCAACCTGATCGCATTTGCCAGTTCCGCCTGACGACGCCCGCCGGTCGGCCGCTGGAGGCCCTTCCGGGACACGCATTCGAAAACGGAAAACCCCGCAGGCCGGTCCGGCTTGCGGGGTTTCGATTGCTCACGCCGGGCTCTGCCTGCCCGCTCAGCGCGGCAGCGTCGTCGAGCCCATCAGCGCCTCGTCGATGGCGCGCGCCGCCTGGCGGCCTTCGCGGATCGCCCAGACGACGAGCGACTGGCCGCGGCGGACGTCGCCCGCCGTCCAGAGCTTGTCGACCGAGGTCTTGTAGTCGCGGTCGTTGGCGACGACGTTGGAGGAACCGCGCTTGTCGGTGTTGATCGTCAGTCGCTCGCCGAGGTCCTTCAGCACGCTGTCGGTGAAGGGACCGCGGAAGCCGATGGCGATGAAGGCGAGGTCGGCCTTGATGATGAACTCGGTGCCGGCGATCGGTTTGCGGCGATCGTCCACCTGGCAGCACTTCACGCCGGTGAGCACGCCGTCCTCGTCGCCGACGAATTCGAGCGTGCCGACCTGGAACTCGCGCACCGCACCTTCGGCCTGCGAGGAGGAGGTGCGCATCTTCGTCGCCCAGAACGGCCAGACGGCGAGCTTGTCTTCCTTCTCCGGCGGCTGCGGGCGGATGTCGAGCTGGGTGACCTTCACCGCGCCCTGGCGGAAGGCGGTACCGACGCAGTCCGACGCGGTATCGCCGCCGCCGACGACGACGACATGCTTGCCGCCGGCGAGGATCGGATCGGAAGGCCAGCCGACGCTGTCGATGTTCTCGCGGCCGACCCGGCGGTTCTGCTGGACGAGATAGGGCATGGCGTCGTGGACGCCGGCGAAGTCGACGCCGGGGATGCCGGCGTCGCGCGGGGTCTCCGAGCCGCCGCAATAGAGCACGGCATCGAACTCGGACAGAAGCTCGTCCATCGCCTTGTCGACGCCGACATTGACGCCGCAATGGAAGGTGACACCCTCGCCGCGCATCTGCTCGACGCGGCGATCGATGAAGTTCTTCTCCATCTTGAAGTCCGGGATGCCGTAGCGCAGCAGGCCGCCGGGCTTGGATTCGCGCTCGAAGACGTGGACCTCGTGGCCGGCGCGGGCGAGCTGCTGCGCCGCCGCCATGCCGGCGGGGCCGGAGCCGATGACGGCGACCTTCTTGCCGGTCTTGACCGTCGCCGGCTGCGGCACGATGTAGCCCATCTCATAGGCCTTGTCGGCGATCGCCTGCTCGACGGTCTTGATCGCGACCGGCATGTCTTCGAGGTTCAGCGTGCAGGCCTCCTCGCAAGGGGCGGGGCAGACGCGGCCGGTGAATTCCGGGAAGTTGTTGGTCGAATGCAGGTTGCGGATCGCCAATTCCCAGTTGCCGCTGTAGACGAGGTCGTTCCAGTCGGGGATCTGGTTGTGGACCGGACAACCCGTCGGGCCGTGGCAATAGGGAATGCCGCAATCCATGCAGCGCGCGGCCTGCTTCTGGACCTCTTGGTCCGACATGGGGATGGTGAATTCGCGGAAGTGGCGAATGCGATCCGACGCCGGCTGGTACTTCGCAACCTGACGATCGATCTCCAAGAAACCTGTAACCTTACCCACGAGTGTATTCCTCACTTCATAGCGGGGGAACCGAAGGTCCCCAGTACCAGTAGGCAAATCCCATTGCCGCGCCCAGTACGATGAATTCCAAACCGATTTCGCCGTTCATCCAGAAGACGGCCGCCGGGACGGCGGCCGCGATGCCGACTGAAATCACCCGATGAATGATGGCCGTTAGGCCATTCACTCCGCTGCCTCGGCCATATTCATGCGCTCCATCTCCTCGAGCGCGCGCCGGTACTCGACCGGCATGACCTTGCGGAACTTCGGACGGAAGTCCGCCCAGTTGTCCAGGATGTCCTTGGCGCGTTTCGAGCCGGTGTAGTGCAGGTGGTTGGAAATGAGCTGGTACAGGCGCTCCTCGTCGTGCCGGTTCATGTCGCCGGACACGTCGACCCTGCCCTTGTGCATCAGGTCGCCGCCGTGGTGGTGCAGCTTCTCCAGCATGTCGTCCTCCTCCGGTACCGGCTGCAGCTCGACCATCGCCATGTTGCAGCGGCGGGCGAAATCGCCCTCCTCGTCCAGCACGTAGGCGACGCCGCCCGACATGCCGGCCGCGAAGTTGCGGCCCGTCTGGCCGATGACGACGACGACGCCGCCGGTCATGTACTCGCAGCCGTGGTCGCCCACGCCCTCGACGACCGCCACGGCCCCCGAGTTGCGCACGGCGAAGCGTTCGCCGGCCACGCCGTTGAAGTAGCACTCGCCCGCGATCGCGCCGTAGAGCACGGTGTTGCCGACGATGATGGAGTCTTCGGCGACCGTCTTCGACGTTTCCGGCGGACGCACGATGATCTTGCCGCCCGAGAGCCCCTTGGCGACATAGTCGTTGCCGGCGCCCACGAGGTCGAAGGTGATGCCGCGCGCCAGGAACGCCGCGAAGGACTGGCCGGCCGTGCCGTTCAGGCGCACGGTGATCGTGTCGTCCTTCAGGCCCTTGTGGCCGTAGCGCCTGGCGACCTCGCCCGACAGCATCGCGCCGGCCGAGCGGTCGACGTTCTTGATGTCGACCTCGAACGCGGTCGGCGTCTTGCTCTCCAGCGCCGGCTTTGCCTTCTCGATCAGCGTGCGGTCGAGAACGTCGTGGATCGGGTGGTTCTGCCGCTCGGTCCAGTAGGTCGCCTCCTTCGGCGCATCCACCTTGTGGAAGATGCGGCTGAAGTCGAGACCCTGCGACTTCCAGTGCGAGATCAGCGTCTCCTTCTCCAGAAGCTCGGACTGCCCGATGATCTCGTCGAGCCTGCGCACGCCGAGCGATGCCAGGATCTCGCGGACTTCCTCGGCGACGAAGAAGAAGTAGTTGACCACGTGCTCCGGCGCGCCCTTGAAGCGCTTGCGCAGGACCGGATCCTGCGTGGCAACGCCGACCGGACAGGTGTTCAGGTGGCACTTGCGCATCATGATGCAGCCCGCCGCGATCAAGGGTGCTGTGGCGAAGCCGAACTCGTCGGCGCCGAGCAGCGCACCGACGACGACGTCGCGGCCGGTCTTCAGTCCGCCGTCGACCTGCAGCGCGACGCGCGAGCGCAGCCCGTTCAGCACCAGCGTCTGATGGGTTTCGGCAAGGCCGATTTCCCAGGGCGAGCCGGCATGCTTGAGCGAGGTCAGCGGCGAGGCGCCGGTACCGCCGTCGAAGCCTGCGACGGTGATGTGGTCGGCGCGCGCCTTGGCGACGCCGGCGGCCACCGTGCCGACGCCGACTTCCGAGACGAGCTTGACCGAAATGTCCGCCTGCGGGTTGACGTTCTTCAGGTCGTAGATCAGCTGCGCCAGATCCTCGATCGAATAGATGTCATGGTGCGGCGGCGGCGAGATCAGGCCGACGCCCGGCGTCGAATGCCGGGTCTTGGCGATCGTGGCGTCGACCTTGTGGCCGGGCAGCTGGCCGCCCTCGCCGGGCTTGGCGCCCTGCGCCACCTTGATCTGCAGCACGTCGGCATTGACCAGGTACTCGGTGGTGACGCCGAAGCGGCCGGAGGCCACCTGCTTGATCGCCGAGCGCTCCGGGTTCATCGAACCGTCGGCGAGCGGGGTGTAGCGGTCCGCTTCCTCGCCGCCCTCGCCGGTGTTCGACTTGCCGCCGATCCGGTTCATGGCGATCGCCAGCGTCGTGTGCGCCTCGCGGCTGATCGAGCCGAAGGACATCGCGCCGGTGGAGAAGCGCTTGACGATCTCGGAGGCCGGCTCGACCTCGTCGATCGAAATCGGCTCGCGGCCCCAGGCGCTCGCGTCCTTGATCGAGAACAGGCCGCGGATGGTGTTCATGCGCAGCGACGAGGCGTTCACCATGTCGGCGAACTCCTTGTAGCGGTCCTGCGCATTGCCGCGCACGGCATGCTGCAGCGAGGCCACCGCATCCGGCGTCCAGGCATGCTCCTCGCCGCGCATGCGGAAGGCGTACTCGCCGCCGATGTCGAGCGTGTTCGCCAGGATCGGGTCGCGGCCGAAGGCGGCCTTGTGGCGGGCGACCGTCTCGCGGGCGATCTCCTCCAGCCCGACGCCCTCGATGGTCGTCGCGGTGCCGAAGAAGTACTTGTCCACCAGCGCCGACGACAGGCCGATCGCATCGAAGATCTGCGCGCCGCAATAGGACTGGTAGGTCGAAATGCCCATCTTGGACATGACCTTCAGGATGCCCTTGCCGACCGCCTTGATGTAGCGGTAGACGACCTCGGCCTCGTCGACCTCCTTCGGGAACTCGCCCTTCTTGTGCATGTCGGTGAGCGTGTCGAAGGCGAGGTAGGGGTTGATCGCCTCGGCGCCGTAGCCGGCGAGCAGGCAGAAGTGGTGCACCTCGCGCGGCTCGCCCGATTCCAGCACGAGACCCACCGAGGTGCGGAGCCCCTTGCGGATCAGGTGATGGTGCACGGCGGCCGTCGCCAGCAGTGCCGGAATCGCGACGCGGTCCGGGCCGATCTGGCGGTCGGAGAGCACGATGATGTTGTAGCCGCCCTTGACCGCCGCCTCGGCGCGCTCGCACAGCCGGTCGAGCATCTCCGGCATGGCTTCCGCCCCGCGCGAGATGTCATAGGTGAAGTCCAGCGTCTTGGTGTCGAAGCGGTCTTCCGTGTGACCGATCGAGCGAATCTTCTCCAGATCGCCGTTGGTCAGGATCGGCTGGCGCACCTCCATGCGCTTGGCATGCGCCGCCCCCTCGTGGTCGAGGATGTTCGGCCGCGGGCCGATGAAGGAGACGAGGCTCATCACCAGCTCCTCGCGGATCGGGTCGATCGGCGGGTTGGTGACCTGGGCGAAGTTCTGCTTGAAATAGGTGTAGAGCAGCTTGCCCTTGCTCGACATCGCCGAGATCGGCGTGTCGGTGCCCATCGAGCCGATCGCCTCCTGGCCCGTCGTCGCCATCGGCGACATCAGGAGCCGGGTGTCCTCCAGCGTGTAGCCGAACGCCTGCTGGCGGTCGAGCAGCGACACGTCGCGGCGCAGCGCCCGCGGCTCGACCGGCCGCAGGTCCTCCAGGATCAGCTGGGTGTTGTCCAGCCAGGTGCGATAGGGATGCTTCGAGGCGAGATCCGACTTCACCTCCTCGTCGGAGATGATGCGGCCCTTCTCCATGTCGATCAGAAGCATCTTGCCCGGCTGCAGGCGCCACTTCTTGACGATGTTCTCGTCCTTGACCGGCAGCGTGCCGGCCTCGGAGGCGAGGATGACGCGATCGTCGTCGGTGACGATGTAGCGGGCCGGACGCAGGCCGTTGCGGTCGAGCGTCGCGCCGATCTGCCGGCCGTCGGTGAAGGCGACCGCCGCCGGGCCGTCCCACGGCTCCATCAGCGCGGCATGGTACTCGTAGAACGCCTTGCGCTCGGGGCTCATCAGCTGGTTGCCGGCCCAGGCCTCGGGGATGAGCATCATCACCGCATGCGCCATGGAATAGCCGCCGCGGATCAGGAACTCGAGCGCGTTGTCGAAGCAGGCGGTGTCCGACTGTCCCTCGTAGGAGATCGGCCACAGCTTGGTGATGTCGTCGCCGAACAGCGGCGAGGAGACCGAGGCCTGCCGGGCCGCCATCCAGTTGACGTTGCCGCGCAGCGTGTTGATCTCGCCGTTATGGGCGACCATGCGGTAGGGATGCGCCAGCTTCCACGAAGGGAAGGTGTTGGTCGAGAAGCGCTGGTGCACCAGCGCCACCGCGCTTTCGAAGCGCGGATCGGCCAGGTCCTTGTAGTAGGCGCCGACCTGGTAGGCCAGGAACATCCCCTTGTAGACGATCGTCGAGGACGACAGCGACACCGGATAGAAGCCGCTCTCCTCGCCCTGGTATTCGTCGTAGATGCGGTTCGAGATCACCTTGCGCAGCGTGAACAGGCGCCGTTCGAACTCCGCGGTCGTGGCGGCGTCGCGCCCGGCACCGATGAAGATCTGCACGTGCTTCGGCTCTGTGGCGGCGATCTCCGGCGCCTTCGAAAGCGATGCGTTGTCGACCGGCACGTCGCGGAAGCCGAGCAGCACCTGCCCTTCCTCGGCGACGACGTCCTCGATCACCTTCTTGAAATGCGCGACGAGCGTCTCGTCCTGCGGCATGAAGATGTGGCCGACGGCATATTCGCCGGCCTTGGGCAGGGTGACGCCCTGGCTCGCCATTTCCTCGCGGAAGAAGCGGTCCGGGATCTGCACGAGGATGCCGGCACCGTCGCCCATCAGCGGGTCGGCGCCGACGGCGCCGCGATGCGTCAGGTTCTCGAGCATGAACAGCCCGTCCTTGACGATCTGGTGCGACTTCTGGCCCTTCAGGTGCGCGACGAAGCCGACGCCGCAGGCGTCATGCTCGTTGCGCGGATCGTACAGCCCCTGCTTTTTGGGAAGACCGATGCGTCGCGCCGTCGTTTTGGCGTCCGTCGCAGTCGTCTGCGCGCGGGTCAAACCAAAACTCTTCGACGCGAAATCCGTCATCGTCTTTCCTCCTGTGGCCCGCTCGGACGCGGGCAGGCTTTCGCCCGCGTGCCGACCGTCTGCATTCCTTGCAGTCCGGCCCCGCGGGCATCATCGTTGCATGAACCGTACCGGGCGGCAAACTGAAGTCGGCCCGGTCAGGCATAAACGTCAGAAACCGTCGCAATCTGCATGGCATTCGCGATCGGCTTGCGATCGGCGCCGCTTGCATCCCGCCCGAACATCCGCAAAAGGCGAGAGATCGGACATCGTTTCGGTCCCCTGACCGAAATAGGACAGCAAGACTGTCCTATTTCGTAGGCTCTATGCCAGAAACGGCCCGACGCTGCAAGGGCATTTGGCCAAAATATTGACATCCAATGGCGAAAGATTGCGATTGGGTGCATATCTTTTGAAATTTAATTACGACGGCGCGACCGAAGGTTTCTGTTAATTCTAAAAACGGCCTTTCGCCCCGTTTCGCCTCCGGATGCCGTTGATCGCCGTCCACGCTCGGCTAATGTCGCATCGATCGATGACACTGGAGCCGGCCTGCGCCGGAAGATCTGCATGTATTTCGCCTCCGACAACTGGGCCGGCGCCCATCCCGAGATTGCCCGCAGCCTCAGCGAAGCGGCCGACGGCTTCGCCAGGGCCTACGGCGCGAGCGACCTCGACAGGAAGGTGGAACACACCTTCAACGAGATCTTCGAGCGCGACGTCGCCGTCTTCTTCGTCGGCACCGGAACCGCCGCCAATTCGCTGGCGCTCGCAAGCTACAACCGCCCCGGCGGCCAGGTCTTCTGCCACGCCGAGGCCCATGTGAACGTCGACGAGTGCAACGCGCCGGAGTTCTTCGCAACCGGCGCCAAGCTCGTTCCGGTCGCGGGCCGTGACGGTCGGATGGCGCCCGACGCGCTGGCTTCGGCGATCGCCCGCTTCCCGCCGGATTTCGTCCATGGCGGCCAGCCGATGGCCGTCACCCTGACGCAGGCGACCGAGGCCGGCACGGTCTATACCCTGGACGAGATCGCCGCGATCGGCCGGATCGCCCACGAGGCGAAGCTGCCGCTGCACATGGACGGCGCCCGCTTTGCCAATGCGCTGGTGACGCTCGGCACCACGCCGGCGGACATGACCTGGAAGCGCGGCGTCGACATCCTTTCCTTCGGCGGCACCAAGAACGGCTGCTGGTGCGCCGAGGCGCTGGTGCTCTTCGATCCCGGCCGGGCGCGGGAGATGCATTATCTGCGCAAGCGTTCCGCCCAGCTCTTCTCCAAGTCGCGCTTCGTCGCCGCGCAGTTCGACGCCTATTTCAGGGACGGGCTGTGGCTCGATCTCGCCCGCCATTCGAACGCCATGGCAACGCGGCTGGCCGGCGGCTTCGCCGCGGCGAAGTCCGCCCGCCTCGCCTGGCCGACCGGGTCCAACGAGGTCTTCGCCATCCTGAAGAACGCCACCCTGCAGGCGCTGCGCGACGAGGGCGCCGTCTTCTACGACTGGGCCGCCCCGGCCGGTGTCCGCGAGATCATGGGCAGGGACGAGACGATGATCCGCCTCGTCACCAGCTTTGCCACGACCGAGGACGAAGTCGACCGCTTCCTGTCGATCTGCACGCGCTGAGCGCGCATCACGTCAGTCGGCCCCGTGCGGCAGGATGCGGGCGACGATCAGGTCCGAGAGCGCCTCCGTCAGCGCCGCATCGGCGCCGCGCCGCGGGATCAGCATGAACTCGACGTCCTCCAGTTGCGGCAGGCGGTCGGCCGCAATTTCCCTCAGGCCGGACGGGATCATGCTGCGCGGCTGCACCAGCACGCCCATGCCGGCGCGCGCCGCCGCCGTCAGCCCGCTGAGGCTGCCGCAGGTGCAGACGATCCGCCAGGGGATCTTCGCCCGGTCGAGCGCCTCCTGCGCCGCCCTGCGGGTGATGCTCGGCGCCGGGAAGGCGATCAGCGGCAGCACGTCGCCGCGCGACAGCAGATCCGGATCGCGCGCCAGCCAGACGAGCGGCTCGCGATAGAGGAGACGTCCCTGCGTTTCGCCGGCGTGCCGCTTGGCCAGCACGAGGTCGAGGTCGCCGGCCTCCTGCATCTGGTAGAGCACCGCGCTCAGCGCCACCGTCAGCTCCAGGTCGACGAGCGGATGCAGGCGGATGAAATCCTCCAGGATCGCCGTCAGCCGGTTCGCCACCACGTCCTCCGAGACGCCGAGGCGCAGCCGCCCGCGCAGCCGGTTGTCGCCGAAGAGCGAGGTCACCCGGCCGTTCAGGTCGAGCATGCTGCGGGCATGGCCGAGCAGCGCCTCGCCCTCGCCGGTGAGGCGGACATGATGGGTATCGCGGAAGACGAGCTGCCGGCCGAGCGCCTTTTCCAGCCGCTGGATGTGCTGCGTCATCGTCGACTGGCCGATGCCGAGCCGCTCGGCGGCCAGCGTGAAGCTGCCGGTCTGCTCCAGCATCACGAAGCTGTTGAGATGGGTCAGGTTCAGCATGGTTATCTCGTTTCGTGATAACTGTTAGTGTTTGCATCCTGCTTCATGATGAGAGACTGGTAAAGCCGAATTGCAACGGAACCCGAGACCATGAGCCGCTTCCTGCCCGACCACTTCACGATCATGCTGGTCTGCACCGTCGTCCTCGCCTCGCTGCTGCCGATCAGCGGCGCGGCGGCCGACTATTTCGCGATCGCCACCAATCTCGCCATCGCGTTGCTGTTCTTCCTGCATGGCGCCCGCCTTTCCCGCGACGTGGTGGTGGCCGGCCTGCTGCACTGGCGCCTGCACCTCGTCATCATGCTGACGACCTTCGCGATCTTCCCGCTGCTCGGGCTGGCGATCGGCCTCCTGCCCGACTCGATCCTGCCGCAGCCGCTCTACCTCGGGATCCTCTTCCTCTGCGTCCTGCCCTCGACCGTGCAATCCTCGATCGCCTTCACCTCGATGGCCGGCGGCAACGTGCCGGCGGCGATCTGCGCGGCATCGGCCTCCAACATCTTCGGCATGTTCCTGACGCCGCTGCTTGTCGGCCTGCTGTTCTCGCTCGGCGGCCACGGCGGCTTCTCCTGGAATGCGCTGCAGAAGATCCTGCTGCAGCTGCTCGCACCCTTCGTCCTCGGACAGCTGCTGGAGCCCTGGATCGGCACCTGGATCCGCAGCAAGAAGAAGATCCTTGCCCCCGTCGACCGCGGATCGATCCTGATGGTCGTCTATCTCGCCTTCTCGGAGGCCGTGATCCAGGGCATCTGGCGGACCTTCTCGACCGGCGACCTCGCAACACTGGTCATCATCGACATCCTCCTCCTCGCCGCCGTACTGCTGATCACCTTCTACGGCAGCCGCCTGCTCGGCTTTGCGAAGGAGGACGAGATCACCATCGTCTTCTGCGGGTCGAAGAAATCGCTTGCGAGCGGCGTTCCGATGGCGAACGCGATCTTCGCAGGCCAGCCGGTCGGCGCCATCCTGCTGCCGGTGATGCTGTTCCACCAGATCCAGCTGATGGCCTGCGCGGTGATCGCGCAGAAATACGCACAACGCCAGAAGCAGAGGGAAAAGGAGAGGCAAGCGCTGGCGGCCGCCGCCGCAGCTTAGGGCAGACGGGTCGACATACGAAAAACGGCGCCCTCGCGGGCGCCGTTCGCATATCCGGGATCGGACAGATCGTCAGGCCGTCTGGGCCTCGATCTGCTTGGTCTCGCGGCCGACCGAGACGATCTCGATCTTGCGCGGCTTGGCGGCTTCCGGGATCTCGCGGACGAGATCGACATGGAGCAGGCCGTTCTTCAGCTGCGCGCCACGGATCTCGACGTGATCGGCGAGCTGGAAGCGGCGCTCGAAGGCGCGCTTGGCAATGCCGCGATAGAGAAACTGCGACTGGTCGCCGTTTTCCTCGGCCTTCTCACCCTTCACGGTCAGCACGTGTTCGCGGGCTTCGATCGAAAGCTCGCTTTCGTCGAAACCGGCCACCGCCATGGTGATGCGGTAGGCGTTCTCGCCGGTGCGCTCGATGTTGTAGGGCGGATAGGTCTGGCCCTGGTCGGGCTGGCCGAGGCTGTCGAGCATCGTGAAGAGGCGGTCGAAGCCGACGGTGGAGCGATAGAGAGGGGAGAAATCGAAGTGACGCATGGTGTCCTCCATTGAGCAACGTGTTTGCGATCGAAAGCCGAACACCTGATTTCAGGGGTGCCGGCCAGTTTGCGGACCTTCACCCCTGATGGCGGTGAATGCCCTTGTTGCGAGCCCGTTCCGGCGCCCGCATCGTTGAGATGGTGATACCGCTCGAAGAGTTCAAGACCTTCGGGGCGACCGGCCCCAGCCACCCGTACGCCCCCCCCTGCCGCCCCCTGAGGACCACGCTGAACGGCCGATGAACGCGCCCTTCCGGCCCCGTTCACATGCCGCGCGATAGATCGGAAGCATAGGAAGCCCGAACTTCCTCGGCCGGGGCGAAACGTCCCTTCCGCCCAGGCCAATTTGGCCGGCATGCGCAGGCGTCCCCGCCTGTCGCATCGCCGGCTTTTTTCTTTGACGCGAACCGGCCGAGCCCCTACCTTCGGCCGCAGACGCACCCCAGCCGGCCCGGACATGGACGAACTCCTTCGCGAAACCCCAGACAATCCCGTCCCGAAAAACCATTTCGCCGGCTACTTCGAAGGCAGCGGCGGCGTGAAGATCCGCTATGCCGTCTTTCGCTCGGCGGCGCGCGAGGCGAAGGGAACGGTCGTGCTGCTGCAGGGGCGCAGCGAGCAGATCGAGAAGTATTTCGAGACGATCAACGAGCTGACGGCGCGCGGGCTGTGGGTCGCGACCTTCGACTGGCGCGGACAGGGCGGCTCTGGCCGCCTGCTCAGCGATCCGCTGCGCGGCCACGTCGTCCGCTTTTCCGACTACGAGGCCGACCTCAACCAGTTTCTCAAACAGGTCGTCCTGCCCGATACGCGCCTGCCGTTCTTCATCGTCGCCCACTCCATGGGCGCACTCGTCGCCCTGTCGCAGGCGCCGGAGCTGGAGAGCCGGATCGACCGCATGGTGGTGGCGGCCCCCTTCCTGGCGCTGGCCGGCCAGGTCATGAGCCAGCGCTCGATCACGATGATCGCCAACACGGCGAGCTTCTTCCAGCTCGGCGGGCGCACCTTCCGCCGGCATCCGCCGGCACCCGCCTTCGAGGGCAATGCGCTGACCAGCGACCGCCGCCGCTTTGAGCGCAACATGGCGATCTGCAACGCCTTCCCGGACCTGACCCTCGGCCAGCCGACGGCCAGGTGGCTGAAGGAATCGCTCGCCGCCATTTCCCGCGTGTCGCGCCAGGACCACCTGACCCGCATCCGCATCCCGACGCTGGTGCTCTGCCCAACCGTGGATCCGATCGTGCCGCGATCGGTCCTCAATGCTTTTGCGAGAAAATTCCGCGCCGGCCGGCTGATCGAGATCGACGGCGCCCGCCACGAGCTGTTCAGCGAGGCCGATCGCTACCGCGCGCAGGCGATGGCCGCGATCGAGGCTTTCATCCCCGGCAGCCAGGCCGAGCATACCGCCCTCGGCGCCTGATGCTTTGCGCCTGACGCTCTGCGCATGATGCGCGGCGCCCGCCGACCTCGCCACGAGGGCGAACGCCTCGTGCCCCCTGCCCGCTCAGGCCTTCAGGATCGCCATCGCCTCGTCATAGACGGCGCGGCTGCCGGCGGCGATGACGCGCCCGCCCATCTCGGCGCGCCCGCCGTCCCAGTCGGTGATGATGCCGCCCGCCTGCTCGATCACCGGGATGAGGCCGCCGACGTCATAGGCCTTCAGCGAGGATTCGATGACGAGGTCCACGTGGCCTGCGGCGAGAAGCGCATAGGCATAGCAGTCGACCCCGTAGCGGAACAGCCGCACCTTGTCCTGCACCGCCTCATAGCGCTGCCGGTCGCCGCCGACGAAGATATGCGGCGAGGTGGTGAACATGATCGCATCGGCAAGACCCGCGCAGGCGCGCGTCGAAAGCACCCGCCCACCCTCCGGCCCGCTGTAGACCGCCTGCGTGCCGTCGGCGAAATAGCGTTCGCCGGTGAACGGCTGGTCGACCAGCCCCATCACCGCACGGCCGTTGCGGTAGAGCCCGATCAGCGTGCCCCAGACCGGCACGCCGGAAATGAACGCCCGCGTGCCGTCGATCGGATCGATCACCCACACATATTCCCGGTCGAGCCCGACCGAACCGTGCTCCTCGCCGAGAATGCCGTGATCGGGAAAGCGTTCGGTGATCAGCGCCCGGATCGCAGCTTCGGCGGCGCGATCGCCCTCGGTCACCGGATCGAAGCCCTCCTGTTCCTTGTTCACCACATGCGCGCCGACGCGGAAGCGCGGCAGCGTCTCCGCCTTGGCGGCGTCGGCAAGCAGGTCGAAGAAGGCGCGATCGGGAAGCATGGCAATCTCACATTTGCGAAGGGGACCGCCCGTCCATAGAGTATGCCGGGCAAAAACGGAACCGTTCGGACAGGGAACACAGGGGTTACAGCACTGGATCGAAGCACCGCCATGCCGGGCCATTGCGGGCATTTTGCCGAAAAATTGGCACTTGCCCGGAAATGCTTGACATTTGTGCAGCGCAATATTAAGGTTCGGTTACAGTCATTCGTGACTGTAATACCCTCCTTGGGTGTTTCCTCCCTAGACTTAACCGCGCACACAGCGCGGTTTTTTTTGACCGGGGTGGACGTTGACAGGGGCGGGGCGAAATCCAGGCAGGCGCGATCGTCACTCGGCGGCAAGGGTGCTGTCGGAGGCGTATTTGTCGACATAGCCTGCGAACTCGGCGAGCGCCCACGAGATGCCCGTCCGCACCGCCTCGAATTCCGGCTTCTTGGCAAGCGTCGTCTCGTCGACATAGAGCGCCCGGTTGACCTCGATCTGGATCGCGTGCAGCCCTTTCGCCGGGCGCCCGTAGTGCTCGGTGATGAAGCCGCCGGCATAGGGCTTGTTGCGGGCGACGACGAAGCCCATGTCCTCGAACAGCCTTACCACGGCACGCGACAGGTCGCCGGCAGCGCTGGTGCCGTAGCGGTCGCCGATGATGAAATCCGGGCGCTGGCCGCCGGCGATGCGGATGTTGCCCGGCATCGAGTGGCAGTCGACCAGGACGGCAAAGCCGAACTTCAGGTGCGTGCGCACGATCAGGCTGCGCAGGCAGGCGTGATAGGGCTTGTAGATCGTCTCGATGCGCTCCAGCGCCTCGCCGACCGGCATCCGGCGCTGGTAGATCTCCATGTTCTCCGCCACCACCCGCGGCACGGTGCCGAGCCCGCCCGCCACCCGCATCGAGGAGACGTTGGCATAGGGCGGCAGCGATCCCTCGAACATGCGCGGGTCGAGCTCGTAGGGCTCGCGGTTGACGTCGAGGAAGGCGCGCGGGAAATGCGCCAGAAGCATCGGCGCGCCGAGATCCGGTGCCGCGCCGAACAGCTCGTCGACATAGTGATCCTCGGAGCGACGGATCGAAAGCGCATCCAGCCGCGAATCACGGACAAATCCCTGTGGATAGGCGCGCCCGCTATGGGGGGAATTGAACACCAGCGGAAGGGTCTGCGAGGATGGCTCCAGGACCTCGAAGAGGCCTTTCTCGCTGAATTCCGGAGCCATTTCGGTCCTTTACCATATGACAAGATCGCGACGTCCTGTATGTTGCCAGCCACGGGCACCCGTGTCCATAGTCGCTTCGACGCAACGAGCCCGCGATTCGTCCGTTCATCGGATTTTTACCGGAATCGTTATTTCGTAATCGAACCGCCGCACCGGCAGAACAACCAGCAGTAACGGCCTCCACGTACATGAGTTTCAAGATCCTCCTCGCCGAAGACGACAACGACATGCGCCGCTTTCTCGTCAAAGCGCTCGAGCGCGCCGGCTACAAGGTCACCTCCTACGACAACGGCGCGAGCGCCTATGACAGGCTGCGCGAGGAGCCGTTCTCGCTGCTCCTGACCGACATCGTCATGCCGGAGATGGACGGGATCGAACTCGCCCGCCGCGCCACCGAGCTGGACCCGGATCTCAAGGTCATGTTCATCACCGGCTTCGCCGCCGTGGCGCTGAACCCGGATTCCAAGGCTCCGAAGGACGCCAAGGTCCTCTCCAAGCCGTTCCACCTGCGCGACCTCGTCGACGAGGTCAACAAGATGCTGGCCGCCTGAAGGCGGATTTCACCAGGTCCGCAGCCGACGTTTGACCGCGTGCCGCCGCCCGCAAGGGTGCGCGGCATTGCTATTGCCGCAGGAGCAACAGCAGCACATAAGCGACCACGGTGACGAGCAGGCCGCGGAAGGCGAAGCGCACCATCCGGTACTTGTCCGCCGAGAGCTTCGCCATCGCATCGGCGTTTTCCAGATACTGGCCGAACAGATAGTCCATGTCGCCCGCGGCACTCGCGGCGATCAGGCGGCCGCGCTGGTCGTGCCACGCGCCCCAGTAGAGCGACGTCCCCCGGTCGGCCCGGCGCGGCAGCACGACGAGAATGGCGCAGACGATGGTAAAAACCACCGAGATCGCAAGAACGGCCGACGCGATCGCCCAGTTGTGGATGCCGCCCGTGTAACGCGACACCTGGAAGACGCCCTGACCTTCGGCAGACCACATCAGGAAGGCCAGCATGAAGGTGAAGATGTAGGCCGCCTTCTGGTCCGCCGACCTGACCTGGTCGTAGAAGACGTCGTTCACCTTCTTGATGTGGTTGAAATGCTCGATTGAAATCGGGCCCTCATCCGTCTCTACAGGGTTACTGCCCTTCTTCAACGTATATCCGCCGTCCGCCATCAACTGATCGCCCCGTTTCCATGTGTTTCCCTGTTAATACAGCAACCGACAAAAGCAAGCGAAAGCGCCGCGCCTGCTTGACATTTGCGCCGCCGCCGGCAGTTCTTCGATCATGGGACTAAGGGCGGGCTTGAGGACGATCGCGGCGTTGCCGCTTCTACTCGCGTGCGGGCATTCGGCTGCCCTCGGCGAGCCGGTTCCGCGCGCCGCCCCGGCGGCGGGTTCCGTCATCGCCCGCAAGACCGGCGAGGAGGTCCGCTTCTTCGACGTCTCCAACTGGAACCATGTCGACCTGAACCAGGATCTTCTGGTCGGCGACGAGCTGCGCACCAACGCGCTCGGCCAGCTGGCGATCCTCTTCAGCGACAACACCCAGATCCGCCTCGGCCGCAACTCCTCGCTGCTCGTCCGGCAGATGGGGGCGACCGGCGACACCGTGCTGGACCTCGAGAGCGGCACCATCTGGGCCCGCGCCCAGCGCGGCGGCCGGGGCCTGAAGGTCGAGACCCCCGCCGCCGCCGCCGCCATCCGCGGCACCGACTGGTCGCTCACCGTCGACGGCGACAAGACCTCGCTGGCCGTCCTCGAAGGCACGGTCGAACTCACCAATGCCCAGGGCAGCGTCCAGGTCCGCCAGGGCGAGGCCGCCGTCGCGCGCATCGGCCAGGCGCCGCAGAAGGTCATCATCGTCAATTCCGACGACCGCGAGCAGATGCTGTTCTACCTGCCGCTGCGCGACGCCTTCGTCTACATGCAGGCCTCGCCGCTGACGTCCGAGGAGATGCGCCGCACGATCGACCGCATCGAGCAGATGCCGGAGCAGGATCGCAGCGCCGAGGACTGGCTGACGCTGGCCGAGGCGCAGTTCACGCTGGACGGCCGGCCACGAGCGACGGCCTCGCTGAACCGGGCACGCGCCATGACGCTCTCCGCCTCCGAGCGCGCCCGCCTCGACCTGATGGACGCCATGGTTGCCGGGGCCGAACGCCGCTTTTCCGATGCGGCCCGCCTCTTCGCCCGCGCCCGGCCCGGCCTCGATCCGAAGCGCGGCAGCGTCGCCGACTTCGGCGGCTATTTCGCCCGCGCGCTGGCGAACCCCGACCGCCTCGAAAAGCAGCCGCGCCATGTCACAGGCCCGAACGGCGCCTTTGCCGAGGCCTATGCCGCAGGCTTCCTGGAAAACATCCGGGCGAGCCTGGAGGTGCTGAAGGAGGCCGAGAAGAGGTATCCGGACGACCCGCGGCTGCCGGGCTACCGCTCCGCCTTCGCCTTCATCATCAACGACCGCGAACAGGTGAAGGAAGCGATGGGCCGCGCGCTGGCGCTGGATCCGAACCAGCCGTACGGCCTGTGGTCTCTCGCCCGTTACCAGAGCGGCATCGAAGGCAACGTCGACGCCGCGATCGCCACCTTGGAAAAGGCCGTGAAGGTCGCCCCCGGCTGGAGCACGCTGTGGAACGACCTCGGCAACGCCCAGGATGTGCGGGGCGATTGGCAGTCGGCGGAAAAGGCCCTGAAGCGGGCGATCGAGCTTGATCCCGAGGATGCACTGGCGCGGTCGAACCTCGCTATCGTCTATCTCCAGCAGGATCGGGTACGGGACGCCAAGCGGGAAATCGACCGCGCCTTGGCGGTGGACCCCGGCTTCGACCTGGCGCTCATCACGCGCGGCCGTTACCACCTTGCGACCGGCGAACTGGAAAAGGCGACCGAGGACCTGCTGGCAGGCACGGTGGCGAACCCCGCCTTTGCAGGGGGACAGCTTGCGCTGGCCATTGCCCACCAGGAACAGGGCAACCGCGAAGCCGCGCAACAGGCACTGGACAATGCCGATCGACTGGACCCGAACGATCCCTCCGTCCCCTCGCTCCGGGCGAGCATCGCGATTGACGAATACGACTCGGACGGTGCGATAGCGGCGGCACAGGAATATCTGCGCCGACTGCGCGCGATCGGACCGGACTATGCAGACATCAGCTATGGGCACGACGTCGGATCGACGCTGAACAACGCCTTCCGCCTCCAGGGTCTGAACGCCTGGGGCCAGTACTACGGCGACATTACCTTCGATCCCTTTACCGGCACCTCATATGTCGACCAGACGCTGCACGGCAGCGTCAATCCGTTCTGGAACAACTATCTCTACGGCGGCGACGGCATCGAGCCGAGCCAGAACGGGTCGACCTTCTCGTCCTTCATGCAGGGGCTTTTGTACGATCCGCATCAGCTCGCAGCACCATCCGCCAGGCCCTACTACGCCCGCCACCCCTTCGCCGAGGTCGAACTTGGCTATGGCATCTCGACCTTCGATGGCAGTTCGCGGCCGATCTACCAAGGCAGCTGGAACAGCTTCGCCAACTGGCCCTTCCCGGTGAGCAGCTACGTCAATCTCGAATGGGTCAAGACACCCATCCAGGGCGAGAGCCGTATCGTGCCGCCTACCAATTTCGACGGTCAGACGGAGGTTATCAATGGCACCGGCTACTTGACGGCCTCACCAACTCCGGATGACAGGATCGTCGCCTATGCACAACACAATGATCAGTCTTTCGATCTGACGTCGGACTACTTCGCTTCCAGCCCGCCATTCACGCTCGATCGGAATGAGCAATTTAAATCGACCGACGCCGGGGTCGGCTGGAGCCATACGATCAGCTTCGAAAACGTGGTCAACGCCGCCTTCTTCTACAACAGGGAGGAAGGAAACGATCTTTTTGCCACCAGGCTCGGCAATGGAATCCCCATCGGTCAGGTCATTGAGGATGCACGGGTTGCAAGCTACATCGGCGCCGTCAACCATACGATCGCGATCGGCGACCTGACCTGGCGCTACGGTATCGAAGGTGGTGTCGTCGACGGACGCGCCGAGCAGACGGGCGCGGAGACCGTGGAGTCTTCGATCGACTACGGTCGCCTCTATGTCGATGTGCTGCACGACATCGGCGCCTCGATCCAGGCCGAGTACGGCCTGTACGGCAGCTATGCCCATGGCGACGATATGGACCAGCGTCGTATCGACCCTCGGGCCGGCATCGCCTATTCGCCCGCCGAGGGGCAATGGCTCAGGCTGGCCTATATCGGGCAGACCTACGATTATGGCGTGAACACGCTCGCGCCGGTCGCGACTGTCGGCTTGCAACCGAACCAAGCCGGTCTGACCGTTGACGGATCGACCGACACGATCGCCGCGCGCTGGGATGCGGAGTGGAACGACTGGCTGTTCACAGCCCTCGATTTCCAGCATCAGGATCTGCAGGACTTCGGCATCGCCTACCCGACCACCTGGCAGTACTTCCTCATTCCCGATACGTTGCTCCTCTCCGACGGACGCATCGACCGCGCCAGCATCACCTCCAACATCCATCTCGGCAACGGCTTCGGCCTTTCGGGCACGCTCGCCTACATCGATTCCGAGAACCAGGATCCGAACAGCCTGGACGAAGGCGGCTCCCTGCCCTTCGTCCCCGAATGGGCGGGGCAGGTCGCCCTGACCTGGGTGAACGAGGCCAATGTGAGAGCGACGCTGGCGGCAAACTACATCGGCACGCGCCTCGGCAACGAAACCTTCCTCGTTTCCAACGAAGGCACGCCCGACCCCGCGGACGACCTCTATTTCCTGCCGCAGGAACTCGCCGCCTTCTGGACCCTCGACGCCAGCGTCACCTGGGAGCCGTTCGACAAGCGCTTCGAGCTGAGCCTTGCCGCCTTCAACCTGCTCGACGAGGACTTCGAGGTCGCGGCGGGCATTCCGGGTTGGGGACGGAGCTTCAAGGGCACCCTCAAAGTGCGGTTCTGATGAAGCGGAGCTGGCCGTTCCGCCGCCGCGGCACCCTCGACGCCAGGCCGCGCCTGAGCCGCCGGCTGCGGCTCGTGCTGCTGACGATCGCCACCATCCTCGTCGTCTCCACGCTCACCCGTTTTCCCTTCTGGACGCTGCAGGAGCTGCGCAGCTTCGATTTCCTCTCGACACTCCACGATCCCGCCCCGCCGGCCGACAGTCCGATCGTCGTCGCCATCGACGAGCCGTCGCTGGCGGAGATCAACGTGCAATGGCCCTGGCCGCGCGATATCCATGCGCGGCTGATCGAGGCGCTGCGGGCGGCGGGCGCGAAAGCGATCGGCCTCGACATCATCTTTGCCGAGCCCACCGCGCCCGAACGGGATGCAGCGCTCGCAGCAAGCCTCGGCCCCGACGTCGTGCTCGCCGGCGACGAGAGCGTGATCGTCACCCCGCAGGCCGAGCAACTGGTGCGCACCACGCCGCTGCCGGCCTTTTCCGAGGCGGGTGCGGTGACCGGGATCGCCTCGATCTCGCTCAGCGGCGACGGCATCTTCCGCGACCTGCCCCGCTACGAGGACGGGTTTGCCCGCCAGATCGCCCGCGCCGCCGGCCGCGCCGCGGATCTGCCTGTGGGAGAATGGATGATCCAGTCCTACGGCCCGGCCCGCAGCTATCCGACCGTCTCCTACTACCAAGCGCTCGATCCGGACGCCTTCCTGCCGAAGGACTACTTTCGTGACCGCGTCGTCATCGTCGGCCTGAGCCTGCAGAACGCACCCGAGATCAACCACGGCGGTGCCGACGCCTTCGCCACGCCCTATACGGTGCACACCGGACGGCTGGTGGCGGGCGTCGAGATCCAGGCGACGATCTTCGACAACATCGTCCACGCCAGTGCGATCCGCCGGGCCGGCGCGCCGCTCGCGCTTGTCGGGATTGCGCTTGCCGCGGTCCTCGCCGCCTTCACCGTATGGCGATCGACGCGGTGGCAGACGGCGGCGATCGCGCTTGCCGCAGCGCTCGGCTTTTCGGCCATCAGCTTCCTGCTGATCCGCCATGCCGGGCTCTTCGTCTCGCCGCTCGGGCCGGCGCTCGCCTTTGCCGCCGTCGCGGTCGGCCAGGCCGCCTTCGACTATGCCGACGAGCGCCGCAACCGCAAGCAGATCACCCGCGCCTTCTCGCAATACCTGTCGCCCGCCCTGGTCGAGCGGCTCGTCCGCGATCCCTCGCAGCTGCGCCTCGGCGGCGAGCGGCGCACGCTGTCCATCCTGTTCTGCGACGTGCGCGGCTTCACCACCATCGCCGAGACGATGAAGGACGATCCCGAGCAGCTGACGACGCTGATCAACCGCCTGCTGACGCCGCTCTCCGACATCGTGCTCGGCCACGGCGGCACGATCGACAAGTATATCGGCGACTGCCTGATGGCCTTCTGGAACGCGCCGCTGGACGATGCCGACCACGCCAACCATGCCGTTGCCGCCGCGATCGATATGCTCGCCCGCATGGAGACGCTGAACGCCGAGCTGAAGCGCGAGGCGGCCGAGCGCGGAACGGTCTATCACCAGCTCAAGATCGGCATCGGCATCAACACCGGCGAATGCGTCGTCGGCAACATGGGCTCCTCGCAGCGTTTCGACTATTCGGTGCTGGGCGATGCGGTCAACCTCGCCTCGCGCCTGGAGGGTGCATCGAAGAACTACGGCGTGCCGCTGCTGATCGGCGAAGGCACCGCCATGCTCGCCGACCGCTTCAGCGTGCTCGAACTCGACCGCATCACGGTCAAGGGGCGCACGGCCGCCTCCCCGGTCTTCACCGCCCTTGCCGGCGTTTCGCCGGAGGTCCTGGCCGAGCACCGGCGCCTTCTGGCCGCCCGCGAGGCGGGAACGCTCGCGGCCGGCGACCCGCTGTTCGACGCGCTGTCATCGGCCCTTCCCGCCCTTTCGCCCTATTATGCGATCGTGCGGGCCGAGCGCGCGGCAGGCAGCGTCTGAGCCGGCGCGGCGGATTCCGCCGCGCTCGCCGATGAAACCCGCCGCCTCAGCCGTCCTTGTCGATGGAAGTGTCACTTCTCCCGCCATCCCGCTTGCCCGGGCCTGCTTGCGACCTCCGGTTGACATCGCTTTGCGATGCTTCGAGAGTGTCCGGCGCCGGGGCCCGGTTTATCTTGGAGGACAAGGGTTTATGCGTGCGTTCATCGGTTTCTTCTGCGCCCTGATGTTCACCCTTGCGCCGGGCCTGCTGCCGGCACAGGCCGCCGAAACGCGGCGCACCATCGTGACGACGGAAAACGCCGACTATTTCGGCTTCGACCTGCGCACCGTCCAGAACGTCACCCTCGACCAGTGCAAGAGCCAGTGCATCGACGACATGTCCTGCCGCGCCTTCACCTACAATCCCAAGGTGAAGTGGTGCTTCCTGAAGTCCGACTTCAACCAGCTGAACGGGTTCGAGGGGACGATCGCCGGCAAGATCGCGCTCACCGACGGCGAGGCCGACATCGGGGCTGCGCCACCGCTGCCCTTCATCTCCGACAGCCTGCAGCAGGAGGCGCGCGCGCTGCAGTCCAGCCTGTCGCTGCTCAACACGCAGGACGGCCAGGGCGTCGAGAGCCTTGCGGCACTCGGACGGATCGAAGCCTCCTCCGGTCGCTACCAGGAAGCGCTCGACGCCTACAAGAGCGCGCTGTCGCTGGCCCCCGACGACCGCTTCCTCTGGAACGAGATGGCGCAGACGGCAGCGCAGGCCACCGACAATTCCTATCTTGCCGGGCAGGGCCCGCTTGCCGCGCTCAACGCCTACTGGCTGACGCGTACCACCTCCGCCAGGGCCGAGACGCTCGCCGTCCTCGCCGACACGCTGGACAAGTCCGGAAACTACCGGGCCGGCATCGACGCCTACAAGGCGAGCCTCGCGCTGGTCGAGGAGCCGAGCGTGCGCGCCGCCTATCTCGATCTCAAGGCGCGCCAGGGTTTCCGCGTCGTCCAGCACACCGTCGACAACGACAGCGTCAGCCCGCGCGCCTGCGTGCAGTTCTCCGAGCCGCTGGTGAAATTCGGCACGGACTATGCGAGCTTCGTCACACTCGACGGCGCCGCCCCCAAGGCCGTCGAGGCGAAGGACAACCAGATCTGCGTCGAGGGCCTGAACCACGGCCAGCGCTATCATCTCGCTCTCCGCCCCGGCCTGCCCTCCTCGGTCGACGAGAGCCTCGAGACGCCCGTCGAGCTCGACGTCTACGTCCAGGACCGCAGCGCCAGCGTCCGCTTCACCGGCGACAGCTTCGTGCTGCCGAGCACGGCCCGGCGCGGCATCCCGATCGTCTCCGTGAACACCGACAGCGCCGACCTGAAGCTCTACCGGGTCGGCGACCGCAGCGTCGCCGCCCTTCTCACCGGCTCGCAGTTCCTCACCCAGCTCGACGGCTACGGCGCCGGCCGCATCGAAAGCGAGATCGGCGAGCTCGTCTGGCAGGGCCAGATCGAGATGCAGCGCGACCTGAACAAGGACGTCGTCACCTCCTTCCCCGTCGACGAGGCGCTGCCGGAGCGCAAGCCCGGCATCTACGTGCTGACGGCGGATGCTTCCAACGGGCCGAAGCGGGACTGGGACGCGAAGGCCACGCAGTGGTTCCTCGTCTCCGACATCGGGCTTTCCACCTTCGCCGGAACCGACGGGCTGCACGTCTTCGCCCGGTCGCTCGGCACGGCCGCGCCGCTCGAAGGCGTGGAGCTGCAGCTGCTGGCGAAGAACAACGAGATCCTCGGCACCGCCACCACCGACGCCGACGGTCGCGCCACCTTCACCGCCGGCCTGATCCGCGGCACGGCGGCGACGATGCCGGCCGTGCTCACCGCCCGCAACGGCAGCGCGGACTACGTCTTCCTCGACATGACCCGCGCCGGCTTCGATCTTTCGGATCGCGGCGTCACCGGCCGCGCCGCCCCCGGCGCGATCGACATCTTCGCCTGGACCGAGCGCGGCATCTACCGCGCCGGCGAGACGGTGCATGCCGCAGCGCTTGCACGCAACATCGAGGCCAACGCGGTCGAAGGCCTGCCGCTGACCTTCGTCTTCACCCGGCCCGACGGCGTCGAGGACCGCCGCATCGTCAGCAACGACAGCCGCGCGGGCGGCCACGCGGTCGATTTCCCCGTCCAGGCGAATGCCATGCGCGGCACCTGGACGATGCAGATCTTTGCCGACCCGAAGGCGCCCTCGATCGGCGAGAAGACCTTCCTGGTCGACGACTTCGTGCCCGATCGCACCGAGTTCGACCTGACCAGCGAGGCGACCGACATCACAGCGGGCACCCCGGTCGCGATCGATGTCGACGGCCGCTATCTCTATGGTGCCCCCGCCGCCGGCCTTCAGATCGAGGGCGACGTGGCGCTGAAGCCGGCGCGGACGAGCGAGGCCTTCAAGGGCTATGTCTTCGGGCTGGCCGACGAGGAGGCGATGGAGGAGAACCGCACGACGATCGAGGGGCTGGAGCCGCTCGACGAGGACGGCAAGGCGCGCTTCGAGGTCGATATCGCCGAGCGCCCGGCGACGACGCAACTCCTGAACGCCGACATCACCGTCCGCATGAGCGAGGCCGGCGGCCGCGCCGTCGAGCGCTCGCTGACCCTGCCCGTGCGCGCCGACGGCCCGATGATCGGCATCCGCCCGGCCGCGGACGGCGACGTGCCGGAGAATTCGATCGCCCGCTTCCATGTGATCGTCGCAGGGCCTGACGGCAACAGGCAGCCGATGTCCGGCCTCGTCTGGAAGCTGCTCAGCGTCGAGCGCGACTACCAATGGTATCGCGATGGCTCCTCCTGGCGTTACGAGCCGATCCTGTCGACGAAGCAGCTCCAGGCGGGCACGATCGACGCGACCGCCGACGGCGCCGAGATCGCAGTCCCCGTGGGCTGGGGCCGCTACCGGCTGGAGGTCGAGACCGCCGCCGCCGACGGCCCGGCATCCAGCATCGAGTTCGACGCCGGCTGGTATGTCGAGGCGACCTCCACCGAGACGCCCGATGCGCTCGAGATCGCCCTCGACAAGGAGAGCTACAAGGTCGGCGAGACGGCGCGGCTCAAGGTCTCCTCCCGCTATGCCGGCGCGCTGCTGGTGACCGGCGGCACCGAGACCCTGATCTCCGTCAGCACCGCCGAGATCGGTGACGGCGGCGGCGAGGTCGAGATCCCCGTGACCGCCGACTGGGGCGCCGGCGCCTATGTCACCGCCACGCTCTACCGCCCCGGCGACGCGCAGGAAAGCCGTATGCCGATGCGCGCCATCGGCGTCAAATGGCTGAAGGTCGACCCGGCCGAGCGCAAGCTCGCGATCACCCTCGAGGGGCCGGAGAAGACGCTGCCGCGCCAGCCGCTCGACATCGCCGTCACCGTCTCCGGCGCCGGCGCCGACGAGGACGCCTATGTCACGGTTGCGGCCGTCGACGTCGGCATCCTCAACCTCACCCGCTACGAGGCGCCCGATCCGGACGGCTGGTATTTCGGCCAGCGCCGCCTCGGGCTGGAGATCCGCGACCTCTACGGCCGGCTGATCGATGGCTCGCTCGGTGCCACGGGACGGCTGCGCACCGGTGGCGACGGCGGCCAGACGGCGCTGGAGGGCAGCCCGCCGACGCAGAAGCTCGTCGCCTTCTTCTCCGGTCCGGTGAAACTGGACGCAGACGGCAGGGCAAGGGTGTCCTTCGACATCCCGCAGTTCAACGGCACCGCCCGCATCATGGCCGTCGCCTGGTCCAGGGCGGGGATCGGCCACGCCGAGCGGGACGTCATCATCCGCGACCCGGTCGTCATCACCGCCAGCCTGCCGAAGTTCCTGGCGCCGGGGGATCGCGCCAGCCTGCGGCTCGACATCGCCAATACCGACGCCCCGGCCGGCGACTATCAACTCGCCGTCACCCACAATCCCGCCGTGATGGTCGAGCAGACGGGGGCCTCGCAGACCGTGCGGCTCGAAGCCGGCGGCAAGGCCGACCTGACCCTGCCGCTGATCGGCGGCGAGGTGGGCGACGGCGTCGTCACCGTCGCCCTCTCAGACGGCACCGGGCAGAGCTGGGAACAGTCGCTCGACATTCCCGTCCGCCCCGCCGCCCTGCCGATCACCACCCGGCGGGTGCTGGAGCTCGCCGCCGGCAGCAGCCTGACGATCGACGACCAGCTTTTGGCCGACAGCCTGCTCGGCAGTGCGTCCGTCGCGCTCAATGTCTCCCGCTCCTCGGCCTTCGACATCCCGGCGCTCCTGATGTCGCTCGACCGCTATCCCTATGGCTGCGCCGAGCAGACGACCAGCCGCGCGCTGCCGCTGCTCTATCTGAGCGAGCTGTCGAAGGATTCCGGCCTGCCCGACGACGCTGCAACGGGCAAGCGGGTGCAGGAGGCGATCTATCGGGTGCTGTCCTACCAGTCCTCCTCCGGCAGCTTCGGCCTTTGGGGACCGGGCTACGGCGACCTCTGGCTCGATTCCTACGTCACGGATTTCCTGACCCGGGCCCGCGAGCAGAAGTTTGACGTGCCGGAACAGGCGATGGTGCAGGCGCTGGACAATCTCCAGAACGCGCTGTCCTACGACAACAACGTCCAGGAGCGCGGCAACGAGATCGCCTATGCGCTCTACGTGCTCGCCCGCAACCGCAAGGCAGCGATCAGCGACCTGCGCTACTACGCCGACACGCGCCTTGCCGAATTCCCGACGCCGCTCGCCAAGGCGCACGTCGCAGCCGCCCTCGGCCTCTACGGCGACGCACAACGCTCCGGCCGGATCTTCGGCGAAGCGCTGCAGATGGCGGGCGACGTGACCAATGTCAGCCTGGCCCGGTCCGACTATGGCTCGGCGCTGCGCGATGGCGCCGCCGTGCTGGCGCTCGCCGCCGAGGCCCGCCCTGCCCCGGCAATCATCCCGGAACTGGCCCGGGTCGTCGCCGGCGAATGGGAGCGCAAGGCCTATACCAGCACCCAGGAACAGACCTGGATGCTGCTCGCCGCCCGCGCCATCCAGGACCAGGACGCTTCCCTGAAACTCGAGGTGAACGGCGCCGGTCACGACGGCCGCTATGCCGCCCGCATGAGCGGCGAGGATCTTCTGAAGACGCCGGTGACGATCGCCAATCGCGGCAGCGAGCCCGTCTCGGCCGTGCTGACCACGGTCGCGGCCCCGGTCCAGCCGCTGCCGGCCGGCGGCGACGGCTTTGCCATCGAGCGCAACTACTACACGCTCGACGGCGAGCCGGCCAACATCTCCGAGGCCCGCCAGAACGAACGCTACGTGGTCGTGCTGAAGGTGACCGAAAGCAATCGCTGGCGCTCGCGCGTGCTGGTCACCGACCTGCTGCCGGCAGGACTCGAGATCGACAATCCGAGCCTGGTCGACAGCGCCAGCCTCGCCAATTTCGAGTGGATCGGCGAGGTCGAGGCCGCCCATACCGAGTTCCGCAGCGATCGTTTCGTCGCCGCCTTCGACCGCTCCGGCTCGAGCAACGACGACATCACGCTCGCCTATGTCGTGCGCGCGGTGACGCCGGGCATCTACGACCACCCGGCCGCAAGCGTGGAAGACATGTATCGCCCGCAGTTCTCGGCACGGACCGCGACCGGTCGCATGCAGGTGCTGGCGGAATAGGAGGCGCGCGCCCGTGTCCCGCTTCCGCTTCGCGCTCTTGGCTCTCTTCGGCAATGCGGTGCTCTTAACCGCGCTGCTGCAGGGATTGAACCGCGCCGACGAAGCCTTTCCGCCGCCGATCGAACGGGCGACGGAAACCTCCCGCGAAGTGGTGGATGCCGACGGGCGCCTGCTCAGGGCCTTCGCGACCTCCGAGGGCCTCTGGCGGCTGCGGACGACGTCGGAAGACGTCGATCCGCAGTTCGTCCGGATGCTGCTCGCCTACGAGGACCAGCGCTTCTACGACCACAGGGGCATCGATCCGCTGGCGCTCCTGCGCGCTGCCGGCCAGTTCGTCGGCAATGGCCGCATCGTCTCCGGTGCCTCGACGCTGTCGATGCAGGTCGCCCGGCTGATCGAGCCGCGCGACGGCCGCTCGCTTCTGGCCAAGGTCCGGCAGATGGCCCGTGCCGTCCAGATCGAGCGACGGCTCGGCAAGGCCGAGATCCTCGACCTCTACCTCACCCACGCCCCGTATGGCGGCAACCTGGAAGGGGTGCGCGCGGCGAGCCTTTCCTATTTCGGCAAGGAGCCCAAACGGCTTTCGGTCGCCGAGGCGGCCCTGCTCGTCGCCCTGCCACAGCTGCCGGAACGCCGCCGGCCGGACCGCTTCCCGCAGGCCGCGGACGCCGCGCGCGAGCGCGTGCTCACCCGCATGGCCGTCTCCACCGTGATCGGAGAGGGCGAGGCCGAGCGGGCGGCAGCCGAAGCCGTCCCGAGGCGTCGCCTGCAACTGCCGGCGCTCGCCCCGCACCTCTCCGAGCTCGCCTTGCGGAAGGAACCCGCCCGCCAGCGTCACGAGACGACGATCCGCCGCGATGTCCAGCAGGCCCTGGAAGCGGTCGCCCGGAGTGCGGCGGGGCGTCTCGGACCGAAGCTCTCCGTCGCCATGGTCATGGCCGACGCCCGCACCGGCGCCATCGTCGGAGAGGTCGGCTCGGCGGACTATTTCGACGCCTCCCGCTACGGCTGGATCGACATGACCCGCCAGATCCGTTCGCCCGGCTCGGCGCTGAAGCCCTTCATCTATGGCCTCGCCTTCGAGGAAGGGCTGGTGGCGCAGGAGACGATCGTCGAGGATCGCCCGGCCGACTTCTTCGGCTACCGGCCGCGCAATTTCGACATGAGCTACCAGGGCGACGTCAGCGTGCGCCAGGCGCTGCAACTGTCGCTCAACGTGCCGGCGGTGCGGCTGCTCGATGCGGTCGGGCCGACCCGACTGTCGGTTCGGCTGCGCCGCGCCGATGTCCGCCTGGCGCTGCCCGTAACCGAGGCGCCGGGGCTCGCCATCGCGCTCGGCGGCGCCGGCATCACGCTGCGCGATCTGGTCCAGCTCTATGCGGCGCTCGCAAACCAGGGCGCGGTCGTCCGCCTCGGCAACGGCGTGGAGCGTCCGCCCGAGGTCGTCGCCGGTGATCCGCTGATCGATGCGGCCGCCGCCTGGAACGTCACCGACACGCTTTCGGCGGTGCTGCCGCCGCGCGGCAGCCGCAGGCTCGGCATCGCCTACAAGACCGGCACGAGCTACGGCTACCGCGACGCCTGGTCGGTCGGCTACGACGGCCGCCACGTCCTCGGCGTCTGGGTCGGACGCGCCGACAATGCCGCCGTCCCCGGCCTGACGGGGTACGAATCCGCAGCCCCGATGCTGTTCGAGGCCTTCGCCAAATCCGGCATCGCCATAACCCCGATGCCGAAGGCGCCGCCCGGCGCCGTCCGCATCGCCCAGTCCGAACTCCCCGTCGGCCTGCGCCGTTTCGCCCGCACCGCCTCTGGCCTCGTCGCCGCCACCGCCCGCGAACCGGCACCGCAGATCGTCTACCCGCCGGAAGGCGCCCATGTCGAACTCGGCGCACGCGGAGGCAGCGCGGTCTCGCCGCTGGCGCTCAAGCTGCAGGGCGGCCGCGCTCCCTTCCGCTGGCTCGCCAACGGCCGCATGCTCCCCGAAAGCTCCCGCCGCCGCACCACCCAATGGGTGCCCGACGGCGCCGGCTATTCGACACTGACGGTGATCGACGCGGTGGGCCGGGCCGCGAGTGTACGGGTGTTCGTGGAGTAGGACAGCGCTGCGTTTCCCGCCGTTCTCTGACGGCGACAGGATCATAGGCATCTGCCCCTAACCCTCACCCTTACCCTCTCCCGCCCCTCACCCTGACCCTCTCCCCGCAAGCGGGGAGAGGGGGGATCGGGACGCCGCGGCATCCGCGCTTCTCCCCGCCCGCGGGGAGGAGGTGCCG
>UBZP01000034.1 GCA_900469965.1 Hyphomicrobiales bacterium
ATCACGACGTCGGCGGCGGTGATCCGCAGCGAGCCGTTGATGATCTGGTTCTCGATGACCGTGCCGGCCTTCGAGATCGTCATCGGACCGGTGTAGGTCGTCAGCGAGGTGCCGGCCGGAACGCCGGTGGTCGAGGCATCCGGGAAGCCGGTCGAGGTGGCTGCTGCGGCGGCCGGCGCGGCGGCCGCGGCCTCGACGCTGCGGGCTGCCGGGCTTTCGACGGCGGTGGTGGTCGGCTGCGTTTCGGCGACGGCGTCGGTGACGCCGGCGGTCTTGATGGAGGACAGCTCGGTCGACGACTGCAGGTCGGCCTTGGTGGCGGCGGTGCCGGTCTTCTCGGTCACCGAGACATCACCCCAGCCGCCCTTGTCGTCGGAGGCCTTCTTGCCGAAATCGTCGATCAGCTTGCTGACGCGCTCGTTATAGGCATCGGCATCCAGCCCATCGAACTTGCTCGACAGAAGGTCGAGCAGCTTATCAAGCGACAGAGCTACAGCCTGGCCATTTTCGTTGATGGGATTGCCGATCAAGTCGGCATGCGCCGTCTCAGCCTGGACTCCGGCCTTGATTACATCGCGAATTGTGCTTGTCACTGCTACTTTGCCTTTCTCCCCACCCTGAACCCTTTGGAGATGAGTGGTTACTACTTATGTGCGAAGCCGGTTAATATTTTTGGTTAATCCGGCGTTACGGGGAGAACTAATAGTGCAGCTTTCCAGGGGCTGCAACGCCTCGGAACCAGTAAGACTGCCCACTATAGTGGCCATATTGCTGCCACATTAGCTGGTTCGGTTCGGACTTATTCTTGAAATATTTGCCAGAATCCGAACTGCCAAAATTAAGGCAGCCACCGACCTGGTGTTGTGCGCAAAAGTTGAATTTGGAAACCTGTTACGCGCCGACAAACACTGAAAACATTAGAGAATTCTTATTGACGATTGCGAGAGTCGCGCGAAATTTCGCCCGAAAGGCGAGAATCGAAAATTTTTCTGAATATCGCAATTTTGCAATCCAAAAGTGGGCGAATCGGCGCCTGCAATCCCCAATTCGCGCTGCCGCGGCTTCGTCGAACGGGCTCCGGCCGCGAATCACAAGGGTGATTTTCAGGCTCCGGCCACCCTTCTCCGCAGCTGCGATTCCATGGATTGGGATCGGCCGGCGCCGGCGCGAAATCGCGAATCAGTCAACGCGCCGGGCGGTGTCGCCCGGTGGTTCGGCAGCCGCGGTTCAGTGCCAAAAACAGGAGCTGTGGGGGTATGCCCGGGACGGGCCGTCGGTCCCGCTGGCCCGCGGGCTGCGGCCACTCAATAGCCCGGGCCGTAGCGGCATCTGTTCAGGACCACGCCGGCGACGTTCGATCGTTCGGCCAGGTCGCGTTCGCAGGCGTCGACTTCCTCGATCGTGCTCTTTTCGGCCCCGACCACGAGAATGGCGCAGTCGACGTTCGGCAGGAACGCGGTCACGTCGTCGCGCGAGAGCATCGGCGGCAGGTCGTAGAGGATTACGTGCGGGTTCAGCCGCTTTCGCATGTCCCTGAGGGCCTTGGCGGCGTCCATGCTCTGCAGGAGTTCGGCCGAGTACTTGACCGGGCGGCTGTTCATGCCGATCGCAAGATTATCGCCATAGCGCTGCATCACGTCGTGCAGTTCGCAATTGCCGCTGAGAAGATCTTCCATGGAACCGCTGTTCCTGGCCCCGAGCGTCTGGCCGATCTGCGGTTGCTTCAGGTCCAGGTCCATCAGCACCGTATTGCAGTCCTTCTGGTTGGCCAGACAGAAGGCCAGGTTCAGCGCCACCAGCGACTTTCCGCACGACGGCGTCGGCGAGGTGATCGCGACGGAGGTCCAGCCATGCTGGCGCAACGTCTGCAGCAAGCGGGTGCGCAGCATGTCGAAGGCGACATGGGCGGGGTCTGACCGCGCGAACGTCACGATGCGGCCGCGTTCGGCAATCTGCGGGTTCACCGCCAGGACGGGAAGGCTCTCCCAGACCATTTCCTGCTCGAAGCGCGCGCAGGCCTGCACGGTCTGCTCGGCCAGCCGGTCGGCATTGCGGAACCGCATGGCTTCCTGAAGAGGGGCGGGTATCTGCTCCATGGCCTAGCTCCCGGCAACAGCGGACTGATCGAACGTGATGGCAAGGCTGGACCGCATGTCAGGCCACTCCCGAAAACAGCAGTTGCGCCAGGTGCTCGGGCGGGACCGCGAGACAAGCAAGCACCATGAAGCTTGAGGAGACGAGTGCGGCGAGCCCGCGCTTGCGCCTGGGGGACGAGCCGCCGCGCGCCGGCGCGATCTCCGGAATGATCGCCAGGGGCTGCGTCTGCAGCAGCCTGGCGAGTTCCACCGGGCGGCGGATGGTCCGGTTCAGCATTTCGAGCGCGAGTGCGACGCCGAGGCCGAGGCCGAGGCCCGCGACCGGCCCGAGCGCCATGATCCGCAACCGTTTCTTGTTGACCGGCTCGAGCGGCGGCGTGGCGGCTTCGAGGATGGAAACGCGCCCGCCGTCGGATCGCATTTCGATCTGTTCGCCCCTCGAGGCTTCTGCACGCCGCGCGATCGCCTCGTTATACTGGGTCTGGACATTGGCCCGGTTGCGCTCGAGCGCCGTCAGGACGGTCTCGCTCGCGGGCGTGGCCGTGATCGACCGGGTCAGTTCGTCGATGCTCTGCGCGGTCGAGACCCGCTCGCGTGCAATGGCCTCGAGCCGCTGGTCGATGTCGGAGAGCTGGAGATCGAGGCCGAACGTCATGTCGTCGCGCTGCCGCGGATCGGTCTTGGCCTCGGCCAGGGCCTTCGGCTCCCGCGCCAAGAGCTTCGCCTGGAGGGCTGCGATGCGGCCCCGCAGCGCGGCGATGTTCGGGCTCGTTTCGGAGAAGATCGCCAATTGCTCGGCGAGCGCGCGGTTGAGATCGGCCAGCATCTGCTGTTCCGGCGTCAGCGGGGCGGCATCGGAGATGCGCCCGGTATTGGTGTAGGTCGCGATCAGATTGATGCGCCGCGAGCGCAGGTCGGATTCCTCCCGCTCCAGCGACACCAGCCGTTCCTGCAGATTGCTTTGCTGGGTGCGGCGGAAGTCGATGCTTTCCGGCAGCGTGTCCTTGTTCTCGGTCTTGAACTTGAGGATGTCGGCCTCCAGCTTGCTCAGCTGCGTGCCGAGGCGTGCGACCTCCTGGTTGAAGAACTGCAGCGTGCTGCCGGCCCGGTCAGTCCGCTGGCGCTGGTTGCGGGCGAGGATCATGTTCGCGAGCTCGTTTGCCACCCGCGCGGCAAGCACCGGATCGCCCGACGTGAAGGACACGTCGAAGATGACCGCGCTCATGTTGCGGCCCTGCGAATCGACGAGCACCTCCTCGATCGAGATCCGCGAGCGCATGTCGTCGACGATGTCTTCCGGCAGCGGCGGTACCTCGGCATTGGCATAGAGGTTCAATCTGTCGGCGAGCGCGAGCAGGTCGTCGCGGGTGGTGATCTGCTGCTGGAGGATCTGCACCTGTTCCGCCGGCCCGATCGCGACCGAGGACCGCGCCAGCTCGGACGGGATCTGCGGCGATTCGACGAGGATCTTGGAGCTGGCCCGGAACTTCGTCGGCAGCATGTAGGCGGCCCCCGCGATCAGCGCCGCAAAGGAAACGGCGATTGCCAGCACAAGCGGCAGCCGCCTGATCAGCAGTGAAAGATAGAACCGCAAGTCCAAGCTATTCATTACGAATCCACGCGTGACACCAGAGGGCCCCATTGCCTGGAAGCCATTCTCCGGCGGCCGCGCATCGCACGATAGATCGTCAATGGTGGGTGAAGTGTTCGCGCAATCGGCGCGCGGTAACCCATTTGGGTAGTCGCGCTCGCCCTATGCCTTACCGTTCTCGGCCATTGCCAACCGGGAGCGCCGACATTTCCGGTCGAGCGCCGCCCGGCCGCCGTCAGCAGGGATCCTCGACGGCCGTCGGATGATCGGAACGACGACAGGCGGGATCGCTTTCCGCCATCGAAACTGCGGGAGGTGACGACCATCCTCCATGCGTTCGTACTCTGCGGCGTCGCCTTCAACCGTCGATGCCCGAACCTTCGCCCCATGGTGGCCGTCGCTTGCGCCTGCGGGGCCAAAGCAGCGCCCGACGACTGCCGTGTCGGTGCCGTTCCTACCCCGAAACGCTCACCAAACACTACCGAACGACGTACAGGGTGATCATCCCGATAACCTAGATCGAATTGGCTAACGGGGATTTATTGAGCCACGATTTCATATGGTTAATATAGTCTTGCTCAAGCGCCTTCGAACCAACTGAAGCCAACCGGACCGGCAGGATCTGCCGGCGCCGAGCCTTCTTGTGTGCCGTAACGGCACGGGACGCTTGCGGCTGTGTCGGGCGTACGCGGAGGCTATATAATGTCGAAAGACCACCTGCCCTATTCGCTCGGGCTTGCGACCCAACCGGCGTCACAGGCCCGGACATCGGGCTCGCGATCTGTCTACCTGTCGTCGAAAAGACTGTTCGATATCCTCTTCACCCTCGCGATCGCTCCTCTCGTGTTGATCGTGGTCGGCATACTGGCCCTGCTCGTCAGGCTGGACGGCCAGGCGGCATTCTTCTGCCAGCCGCGCATCGGCAAGGATGGCCGGATCTTCAATCTCTGGAAGCTGCGCACCATGGTGCCGATGGCGGACCAGCGGCTTCAGGAGTACCTTGCCGAAAACACCGCGGCCCGCATCGAGTGGGAACTGACGCAGAAGCTGAAGGACGACCCGCGCATCACCCGGGTGGGCCGTTATCTGCGCAAGTACTCCCTCGATGAGCTGCCGCAGATGTGGAACGTCTTCCGCGGCGACATGAGCCTGGTCGGGCCGCGGCCGATGCTGCCCGAGCAGCGCGCGCAGTATCCCGGCACATCCTACTTCCAGATGCGTCCCGGCCTGACAGGGCTGTGGCAGATCAGTGTCCGAAACGGCTGCAGTTTCGCGGAACGTGCAATCCACGACACCCGCTATTTCGGCATGATGTCCTTCGCCACGGATCTCTGGATCCTGTCCAGAACGCCGATGGTGGTGCTCCGTGGTACCGGTCTCTAGCGGGATACCCGGCACTGGGGACGCAGAAGTCCGAGAAGGCCCCGCGGGCCCTTTCGGGCGGCCCTTTCCCCCGAGGGGCCGCAAACGGAGACCAGAACCGGGAAGCGGATGCCCTGTGCGGAAGGCGCTCCAAATCCCCCAGGTGCCAGATAGGTCAATCGCCGCGGTCGAGCCGTAAGGATGGCGGACCGAAAGATCAGCGGACGAGAACGAGGCATATTGACCGCTGAAAACGGTTCCGGGCTCCGCGAGGGAGCCCGGAAACAGGTGCAGCAGAAGAATGGGAAAGGAAGACGGCGCCGCGCAGAAGCGCGGGCCGCTCGCCTTCAGTGTTCCAGCCGGCTGGCCGTGTCGGCGGAGAAGTCGACCGGGAAAAGATCGTTGATCTTGTAGGCGACTTCGGTCCTGTTGGTGGCCTTCACCTTCTTCATGATATTGCGGATATGAACCTTGACCGTGCTCTCGCGCAGGTTCAGCTCATAGGCAATGATCTTGTTGGCCTTGCCGCGACGAAGGGCCTCGACGACTTCGGCCTGGCGGGCGGTGAACATGCCCGCGAGGGGCCGGGACACCGGGCTGCCGGTTTCGAGCACCTGGCGCATGGCGAAGACGCTGCTGGCCGGGACGAAGATGCCGCCGGCAAGCGACAGCGCGATCGCCTCGATGCAGACGTCGATGCTGACAGACGACGGGATGTAGCCCTTGGCTCCGCACTCCAGGGCTTTCATGATCTGGGCAAGATCGTCCGTATCCGCCAATACGATGATCGGTGCCTCGAATTCGGCCGCGAGCTTCTTGATCTCCTCGGATACGGAGGGCTCAACGATCTTGCGGCCGCCCACATTGAGCAGGATGGCTGCGAGCGGGGGATAGTCCTGCCGCTTGCGCTTCCACTCTTCCATGGAGCCGAACGCGACGACGTCCATGTCGATCTTGTGCGCGGAAATACACTGGGCAAGGCATTGGCGGTCCAGTGCTCTATTGTCGATGATCAGGAGAGAACGTTCTCTCGCACCATGTACCCCCTCGAAGACCTTTGCATGAGAAGGATTGGAAGGATCAAGTGCGATGGGATGAATGAGACTGCCTGCTATTTCCTTGCCGGTGGATACCATTGCCGAGTTCATAGCTTTTTTACTCCCTACAACGCACGACTATCCCCCTCTGTCTCGCAGAGGTGCAGTGGATAATGCGTGCTAGCCCCAACTATACTTATAGGCCCCGAACTTCGCATTCACTCACGGTTATTAAACTTGAATATTATGTATGAGGTATAGCTTATTTACCCGATAATAACGATCTTGCATAGCGGGGTATTCGCTGCGCCGGCCGCATGGGCCGACCCGACGCTGGCAAGAGTGCTACCGCTTTGAGCTAGGACGGTACCCTCGGGCGGGGTAGGGGCTACGCCTTTTGGGGGAGGGCGGCGGCCGTCGGAGGTTCGCCTGCCGTGTTGTCGCACGGGTCCGGCAAGCGTTTGAGCCGGCTAAGCCTATAGCAACATAACCAGATTCCCATCACCCAAAGGATGAATGCGGGCCACTGGCCGGCAATACTCACCGAAAATAACGATGGTAACGTATATTGATCGAATATTACGTCGATGGTTGTCATAAATCTGTCTGCTGTCAACGCCGATGCCCGGAGAATGAGGCCGTAGGGGCAGGTTATTCACTGAAAAATGCAGTCTTGGCGCGCGTTAACCCGGTGTGGCGTTGCCGCTGCGTCGATGCCGCGTTCCGCGGTCTTCACGAAATAATTCGTCGTGCGATGGAAGACATCGCGTCCTGGTTCCGTATATGCGGGTATGGATCGAAATGGACGACCCTTCGACGTCATCGAACAGCTGGGCGCGTTGCGGCGCTACGCGCGCTCGCTTGCGCGCAATTCGTCGGATGCCGAAGACCTCGTCCATGACGCCCTGGTAAAGGCCTATGAGCGGCGCTCGACCTTCAGGAGCGGCGGCAATCTTCGCAACTGGCTGCTGTCGATCGTCCACAATACGCATGTCGACCGGCTGCGCTCCACGCTGGCCAGCCGGCGCCGCCAGGATGCGGCAGCGCTGGAGGCCGAGCCGGCATACCCGGCGACCCAGGAGCATGCCGTCCGGTTGCGCCAGGTCCGGGAGGCGTTTCTCGAACTGCCGGAAGAACAGCGCGAGGCCCTGCATCTCGTGGCCGTGGAGGACCTGTCCTACCAGGAGGCGGCCGAGGTGCTCGGCGTGCCTGTGGGAACCCTGATGTCGCGCGTCTCGCGGGCACGCGCACGGCTGCGCGCCTTCGAGGAGAATCCGGGGCAGCCCCATCATCTGAGGCTCGTGGGAGACAGCGATGACTGACACCGCCACCATTCTCGATGCCGATCTCGACGCCTACGTGGACAACCAGCTCGATGCCGACGGCCGCCTCAGGGTCGAGACCTATCTGGCCCGCCATCCGGATGTCGCCGCCCGGGTCATGGCCGATCTCGGCATGCGAACGACCCTGCGGCTTGCCGTGGCGGCGGACGTCGTGACCGGACGGCCCGAAACCCGCGAGGCTGCCCGCCACCTGTCCGCAGGCCTTGCGGGGCTGCGCATGTGGATGGCGATCCGGCGGGTGGCGGCCGTCGCGCTGCTCGTTTCCGCCGGCTGGGTCGCCCATTCGTCGTTCGGTCCGCTGGCCATGCGCGAGGTGAACGCCTCCGTTCCTCCGCCCGCCTTCGTCGAGCACGCGGTGCGCGCGCATCAGACGGCGCTCGTGCGAAAGGGCATGCCGTCGCAGACGCAGGCGAAGACCTATGACCGCGAGGACATCCGCGCGGCGACGGCGATCGTCATGCCGGAGCTGCCGGTCGGCTGGACGGTTGGAGACGTGCAGATCTTCCCGTCCGGCTACGGGCCGAGCGTCGAGGTCAGCATCGGCACCGCCGACGGCACCCGGATTTCGCTGTTTGCCGTCCGGCCCGGCCATTTCGCGGTCGAGCCGGTGACCGACCTCAACCTCAAGGACGCCGAGGCCGCCTGGTGGCAGATCGGTGACGTGGCCTATGCGGTCGTGTCCAGCACGCCCGAGACCGGCCTCGCCGACGAGGCCGAACTTCTGAAGAACTCCCTCTACTGATTGTCAAAGGAGACCGACATGTATCCCAACCAGAGCCGCTTCGGCGGTCACAGCCAGATTTCCGCGGCCGCCTTCGATGAGGGCCTGCGCCAGCACATGCTGCGCGTCTACAACTACATGGGCCTCGGGCTCGTCGTCACCGGCCTCGTCGCCTTCATCGTCGGCACCACGCCGGCGCTCTATGTGCCGATCTTTTCGTCGCCGCTGAAATGGGTGGTGATGCTGGCGCCGCTGGCCTTCGTGTTCTTCTTCTCGTTCCGCATCCAGACCATGTCGGCGTCCGCCGCGCAGATGACGTTCTGGGCCTTCTGTGCCGTGATGGGACTGTCGCTCGCCTCGGTGTTCCTGGTCTTCACCGGCGCCAGCATCGCGCGGACCTTCTTCATTGCCGCGACCATGTTCGGCGCCACCAGCCTCTACGGCTATGTCACCAAGCGTGACCTGTCCCGGTTCGGATCGTTCCTGATCATGGGCCTGATCGGCGTCGTCATCGCCTCGATCGTCAACATCTTCCTCGGCTCGAGCGCCCTGCAGTTCGCCATCTCGGTCATCGGCATCGTCGTCTTCGTCGGCCTGACCGCCTGGGATACGCAGAACATCAAGGAGCAGTATGCCGACAACTTCGACCAGGAATCCCAGCAGAAGCTCGCCGTGTTCGGTGCCCTGTCGCTGTACCTGAACTTCGTCAACATCTTCCAGCTGCTGCTGAACTTCACCGGCGAACGCGAAGGCTGACGCGGGGCGACGCCAGGCGTTCGGCCGCAGCCGGAACCCGCCGGCACGATGATCCGATCAAGGGGGCGGTCCGGCCGGGCCGCCCTTTTCTTTACTGGCGCGCATCATTGTCATGGACTTTCGAGCCTGGCTATCTATCTGTCGGAGTTCACGTGAGAGAGATGCTGTTGTCGCCGACCGATGAAGCCGTAAGCCTCGATACCTGCGATCGCGAGCCCATCCATGTTCCGGGCAGCATTCAGCCGCATGGCTGCCTCCTTGCCTGCGACGTCGCGTTGTCCAGGATCGAGCGCGCCTCCGCAAACGCCGCCGCGATGCTCGGCCATGGCGGCGACCTGGGTGGGCTGCGGCTTGCCGAGGTCCTGGACAGTGCGCTGGTGCACGATCTTCGCAATGCGCTGGCAACCGCCAATGTGGCGTCGCGCCCGGCGCTCATGATGGGAGCGACGACAGGCGGCCGCCGGTTCGACGTGGCCGTCCACCAGCACAAGTCGACCGCGATCATCGAATTCGAGCCGGCGCCCGAAAGCGAGCAGCCGCTGCATATCGTCAGGGAAATGATCGGCCGCATTGCCGACATCGCGGATGTCGACGGGCTGGTGGCGAAGACGGCGCGCATCGTCGCCGCCACCACCGGTTACGACCGGGTGATGATCTACAGGTTCGAGCAGGACGGATCGGGCAAGGTCGTCAGCGAGGCGAAGCGCGCGGACCTCGAGAGCTTCCTCGGACAGTACTTTCCGGCGAGCGACATCCCGCAGCAGGCGCGGGCGCTGTATCTGAAGAACACGATCCGCGTCATTTCCGATGCCGGCGGAGAGCGGGTGCCCGTCGAGCCGGTGCTCGACGCCTCCGGTGAGCCGCTCGACATGAGCTTCGCCCACCTGCGCAGCGTCTCGCCCATTCATTGCGAGTACCTGCGCAACATGGGCGTGGCGGCGTCGATGTCGATCTCCGTCATCATCGACGGGCAATTGTGGGGCCTGATCGCCTGCCATCACTATTCGCCGCGGGCGCTTCCCATGGCCCAGCGCGTGGCCATGGAGGTGTTCGGGGAGTTCTTCTCGCTGCGCCTGACATCGTTGAAGGAAAGGCGGCGCATCGCGGCGGTGACGGGCACGCGGCAGGCGCTCGACCGTTTTCTCATCCTGTCCTCGCATCACGAGAACGTCGGCGAGCTGCTGCGGCAGAGCTTGGGCGAGTTCTCGAGACTGCTGCCGAACGACGGCATCGGCGTGATGTTCGACGGAACCTGGACCGCCCAGGGATCGGTGCCACCCGAGGAGGCGCTGCCGGAGCTGCTGCGCTTTGTCGGGCCCGTCTGCGCGGGGCGGATCTGGGCGACGCATGCGCTGTCCCAGAAGCTGCCCGCATCCGCTGACTACAGCGAGAGGGTATCGGGGATGCTGGCCATACCGCTGTCGCAGACCGGCTCGGACTGCCTCCTCTTCTTCCGGAAGGAATGGGTGCATACGCTGAACTGGGCGGGCAACCCGGACAAGACGTATGACACCGGACCGCACGGCGACCGGCTGACGCCGCGCAAGAGCTTTGCCATCTGGAAGGAGACGGTGGAGCAGCGGTCCGAGCCGTGGACCGAAGCCGAGCGCGAGATCGCGGAGATCGCGCGGGTGGCGATCGTCGAGGTCGTCCTGCGCCACAACGAACTGATGGCGGGCGAGCGCCAGAAGTCGGAAGTCCGCCAGAGGATGCTCAATCAGGAACTGAGCCATCGCGTCAAGAACATCCTGGCCGTGATCAAGTCGCTGGTGACCGGGCCACAGCGGCACAAGGATACGATCGAGACCTATGTGTCGAACCTGCAGGGCCGCATCGAGGCCCTGTCGGTCGCCCATGACCAGGTGGTTCGCGGAGACGGCGGCGGCATCCTCGCCGATCTGCTGCAGGCCGAGCTCAAGCCCCACATGTCCGGCGGGCGGACGGTCGCGTTCGACGGGCCGGACGTCTGGATCGATAGCCGGGCCTTTTCGGTCATGGCGCTGGTGTTCCACGAACTGGCCACCAATGCGGCGAAGTACGGATCGCTCTCCGCCCCGGAGGGAGCGCTCCAGGTCCGCTGGAGCATTGAGGACGGAGCCGGCTGCGAAATCGTCTGGACGGAGAGCAATGGCCCGATCGTCTCCGTCCCCGCCCTCCGGGGGTTCGGCAGTGCGCTCATCGAGCGCAGCGTGCCCTATGACCTCAACGGCGAAAGCACCATCGCCTTCCCGCCGTCGGGTCTCGTGGCACGTTTCCTGATCCCGCCGCTGCATGTGAGGCAGATGCCGCGCTACGCCAGGGACGCGGGCAACGGCCAGGCGAGCGGGTCGGGTGCCGGAGCGAGCCTGCGGCAGGCGGATCCCGCCATCCTCATCGTCGAGGACCAGATGCTGATCGCGCTGGATCTGGAATCGATGCTGGAAGAGGAGAGCATTACCCGGGTGTTTGCCGCCAATTCGGTTCGCCAGGGCCTCCAGCAGATCGACGCCTCGCCGCCGGACCTTGCCGTGCTGGACATCAATCTCGGCGCGACCACCTCTTTCCCGGTGGCGGAGGCCCTGCGCGCAAGGGGCATCCCCTTCGTCTTCGCCACGGGCTACGGCGAAGGTGCCGAGCTTCCCGACAACCTCGCCGACGTGCCCATCGTCAGGAAGCCCTATAGCCGGGAAACGGTCGCCCGCGCATTGACGGCGCTTCTGCCGAAGCTCCGCTGAGATCGTATTCGCCTTTCGATCAGATGGCGCTGCGGACCCGTTCCCAGGCGTTCGCCAGATGGCGCCCCAAGACGTCGGACAGCCGCGCCGCGTCGCGGGCCTCGAGCGCCGAGATCATCTCTTCGTGCTCGGCGACGGCGGCGGCCCATTTTTCTGCTCCCTCGTGGCCGATGAAGCGGATGCGCTTCAGCCGGGTCTGGAGCATCTGGTGCATGTCGGCCAGCGTGGCGTTCTGCGCCAGCCGCACGATCGCCGTGTGAATGTCCTGGTTCAGCTTGTAGTACTGCAGCCGGTCCGCCGCCTTGTAGCGCCGGACCATCTCGTCGTGCAGGGCGCGGACATGGGCGATCTCGGCATCGCTCGCCAGCTGGCAGGCGAGCTTGCCGGCGAGTTCCTCGAGGTTGCGCAGGACGGCCAGCATGTCCTGGACGTCCTTGCCGCTGAACCGCTTCACGACAGCCCCGCGACTGGGCACCAGCTCGACCAGCCCCTCGCTTGCCAGGTACTTGATCGCCTCGCGCAGCGGCGTGCGCGAGACGCCGAGCTGTTCGCCGAGTTGGCCCTCGTGCAGGCGCGTGCCCGGCTCGAGGTGGCCCTCGATGATCATGTCGCGCAGGTGGTTGACGAGCGTGTCGTGCAGGGCGGTGCGGCGGATCGGGCCGGGACCGCTAGAGGCCGGCCGGTCCAAGGTACTGATTTCGTCCATCTGTTGTCTTTCCACCGTGTCTGCTCCGCGACCTGACGCGCGTCAGCGATTCTCCAGCACGACCGCCCGACCATGGCAATAGCGCCGAGCCGCGTCAACGAAAAATGCTGCATGCAGAATACAAAAGACTTGATGCAGAGTTTTGAATGGCCTATGTCTGCCGTCACAGGCATGACGAGGAGGAACATCATCATGACAACGAACGGCGCAGACGCGCGTCCCGTTATCGCGCTCGCCATGGGCGACCCGGCCGGAATCAGCCCCGAGCTCACGGCGCGTATTCTTGCCTTGGACGAAGTCCGCGCCGCCGCCCACATCATTGCCATCGGTGATCGCCGCATCCTCGACGAGGGCGCGAAGGCCGCAGGCCTGACGCTCGCGCTGGAAAGCGCCACCCTCGACGGCGTCGACAAGGCCGGCACCGATCGCCATGTTTTCGTGGACCTGAAGAACCTCGATCCGGCGGACGTGACGCGCGGGGAGGCGACCCTGGCCGGCGGCATGTTCGCCACCCACAATTTCCGCGAGGCGCTGAAGCTCGCCCATCGCGGCGGCGCGCAGGCGGTCTGCTTCACGCCCTTCAACAAGAAGGCCATGCGCTTCGCCTACCCCGGCTATGACGACGAGATCCGCTTCGTGGCCGACGTGCTCGGTTTCGAAGGCAAGGTTCGCGAGTTCAACGTCCTGGAGAAGGTCTGGAACGCGCGCGTCACCTCGCACATCCCGCTTTCGGAGGTCGCCTCCGCCATCTCCGTCGAGGGCATCCTCGGCGAGCTCGAGCTGGCGCAGGCCTGCCTGAAGAACGCCGGATACGACAATCCGAAGATCGCCGTTGCCGGCATCAACCCGCATGCGGGCGACGGCGGCAGCTTCGGCATGGAAGAGATCGACATCATCGAGCCGGCCGTCGCGGCGGCGAAGGCCCGTGGTTACAATGTCGACGGGCCGTTCCCGGCCGACACCGTGTTCCTGCGCGCCCTGAAGGAGGGCTTCCAGGCGGTCCTCACCATGTATCACGACCAGGGTCAGATCGCGATGAAGCTCATGGGCTTCGACAAGGGGGTCACGATGATGGGCGGCCTGCCCTTCCCGCTCTGCACCCCGGCCCATGGCACGGCCTACGACATCGCCGGCAAGGGGATCGCGGACGTCGGCGCCAGCCGCGAGGCGATCCTGCTTGCCGCCCGCATGGCCAAGCGCGCGTCGGCGATTTCCGCCGCCGCCTGATTTACATCGGTTTTCATCAATAGCGGCATGGAGGAGGTCTCGTGCCGTATCGTCGAACGGAGGAGTTGACTATGAAAAGAAGCCTGTCCCTTGCATGCGTCGTCGCAGCTGCCTTCGGGGCTGTCGCCCCCGCCCATGCCTTCGAGCCCAGCCGCCCGGTCGAATTCATCGTGACCGCCGGCCCCGGCGGCGGCACGGACATCTTCGCCCGCACCATCCAGGCGATCATCGCCAAGTATGAGCTGATGAAGGCGCCGGTCGTCGTCACCAACAAGGGCAGCGCCGGCGGCGCGGAAGGCTTCGTCTATACCGCCGGATACAAGGGCGATGCCCACAAGCTCGCCTTCGGCACCAACAACGCCTACCTGCTGCCGATCCGCGCCAAGGTGCCCTACAAGGAGGAAGACCTCGTTCCGGTCTCGGCGCTCGCAGCCGACGAGTTCGTTCTCTGGGTCAACGGCAAGTCGGAATTCAACACGGCCGCGGATTTCGTCGCCAAGGCGAAGGAGACGTCGGACATGAAGGTCGGCGGCAGCCAGTCGAAGGATGTCGACCAGATCCTGACCTCGATGATCAACGACGCATCCGGCGCCAAGCTCGGCTACATTCCTTTCAAGAGCGGCGGCGAGGCGGCCGTGCAGCTTGCCGGCGATCACATCGCCGCCAACGTCAACAATCCGAGCGAGAACCTCGGTCAGTGGCAGGCGGGCATGGTCAAGCCGCTCTGCGTGTTCAAGTCCGAGAAGCTGAAGAACGATGCCAAGGTCGCCGGCGACAAGGGCTGGTCCGACATCCCGACCTGCAAGGAAGGCGGCATCGCCATCGACAACTACTCGATGCCGCGCACCGTCTGGCTGCCGGCCGGCGTGGAGCCGGACGTCGTCCAGTTCTATTCCGAGGTCCTGAAGAAGGTGTCCGAAACGCCGGAGTGGGCCAAGTATCTCGCTGACACCTCGCAGTCTCCGGCCTATATGAGCGGAGAGCAGCTGACCACGTTCATCAAGAGCGACGAGACCTCCGTCAGCGAAGTGCTGAAGCGCGAAGGCTGGCTGGCCAACTGATCCTCCCAAGGTCAGTGCGGACGCCCCCGGGCGTCCGCAACCCTTTCGAAAGGCTCGATCGATGCAAGAACATGGTGAAAAGGGACTGCCGCGCTTCGTGATGGAGGCAGGCGTCGCCCTCTTGACCGGCGCCTTCGGCATTGCCGTGTGCTACGGCTCCATCGAGGCGGGCGCCGGCTGGACCGACATGGGCCCGGATGCCGGCTACTTCCCCTTCTATATCGGCCTGCTGATCGTCTTCGGAAGCCTCGTCAACCTCTTGCAGGCCCTCCTCAAGCATCGCGGCAGCGGCGAGATCTTCGTCGATGCGGACCGCTTCAAGGCGGTACTCGCCTTCTTCTTGCCGCTCGTCGCGTTCGCGGCCGCATCGACCTTCCTCGGCCTCTATGTCGGCACCGCACTCTACATCGCCGGCACGATGATCTTCCAGGGTCGATACAGATGGTGGATCGGCCTGCCCGTCGGCATCGCCGTCTCGCTCTTCTTCTTCGTCATTTTCGAAATCGGCTTCAAGGTTCCTCTGCTGAAGGGGCCGGTCGAGGCGTGGTTCGGGATCTACTGATCCCCGCGCCGGCTGTCTTTGGAGGAAAGACATGGAAAACATCGGACTTCTGATGGACGGGTTCGCCCACGTCCTGAGCTGGAACCACATCCTGCTGATGATGCTGGGCGTCACCCTCGGGATCCTGGTGGGCGTGCTGCCCGGTCTCGGCGCCCCCAACGGCATTTCCCTGCTCCTCCCGCTCACCTTCTCGATGGATCCGATCTCGGCGATCATCCTGCTTTCCTGCATGTACTGGGGCGCGCTCTTCGGCGGCTCGACGACGTCGATCATCTTCAACATCCCCGGTGAGCCTTCGTCCGTCGCCACCACCTTCGACGGCTACCCCATGGCCAAGCAGGGCCAGGCGAGCCGCGCGCTCACGCTCGCCTTCGTCTCCGCCGGCCTCGGCGCCCTCGCCGGCGTCGTCATGATCACGCTTCTGTCGGGCTGGGTGGCGAACTTCGCGCTGCGCTTCTCCTCGCCGGAATATTTCGCGGTCTATTTCCTCGCCTTCGCCAGCTTCATCTCGATGGGCGCCCAGTCGCCGTTCAAGACCCTGGTGTCGATGATGATCGGCTTCGCGCTCGCCTCGGTCGGCATGGACACGATCTCCGGCAACCTGCGCCTGACCTTCGACATCCCCGAGCTGATCAAGGGCGTGTCGTTCCTGATCGCCGTCATGGGGCTCTTCGGGATCGGCGAGCTGCTGCTGACCACCGAGGAGGGCCTGCGCTTCGAGGGCATCAAGGCGCGCGTCCGCCTCGTCGAGATCGGCCGAACGCTGATCGAGATGCCGCGTTACTGGTTCACCATCGCGCGCTCCACGCTGATCGGGATCTGGATGGGCATCACGCCGGCAGGGCCGACGGCCGCCTCCTTCATGAGCTACGGCGTCGCCCGCCGCTCGGCCCGCGACAAGTCGCAATTCGGCAAGGGCGATCCGCGCGGCATCGTGGCGCCGGAGACGGCCGACCATTCCGCCGGCACCTCCGCGCTCCTGCCGATGCTGGCGCTGGGCGTACCCGGGTCGGCGACGGCAGCGGTGATGATGGGCGGTCTGATGATCTGGGGCCTGACCCCCGGCCCCACCCTCTTCACCGATCGGCCGGATTTCGTCTGGGGACTGATCGCCTCCATGTATCTCGGCAACATCGTCGCCGTGGTCCTGGTGATCGCCACCGTGCCGCTCTACGCCTCGATCCTCAGGATCCCGTTCTCGATCATCGGCCCGGTCATCGTCGCCGTCATCCTTTCCGGCGCCTACCAGGTCGGCAACGCGATCTCCGACATGTGGCTCGTGCTGGCCTTCGGCGTGCTGGGCTACGTCTTCAAGAAGCTCGACTATCCGCTGGCACCGCTGGTCCTGGCGATGGTCCTGGGCGACAAGGCCTAGGATGCCTTCCGGCAGTCGATGTTGATGTCCGGCGGCAGCCTGTCCATCTTCTGGTCGAACGGGCTGGTGACCGCCCTGATGCTGGTCGGGCTGGCGCTGCTCTTGTCGCCGCTCGCCTTCTGGCTGGTCGGGCTGGCGCGCGGGCGCCGGGACGATCCGGGCCAAATCGATCACGGCGGCAAGCCGGCCGTCTGACCGGCCGCCGGCCGATCCCAAGAAAACGAGGAGGGTTCCATGAACGCGACGCCACGAAAGTGGAACAACGAGACCTGGCCGATCGCGGCCGCCATGATCCAGTATCCGAACCGTCTGCCGGACGGCCGCTCGGTCCAGGACCAGTCCGTCGAGGAGTGGGCGGTAACGCTGGCCGACGTCGTCGAAGCCGGCTTCACCGAGCTCGATCCGACCGACAGCTGGCTGCGGCTCGCCGACCTGACGCCGTCTCGGCTAGAGAGCTTCATGGCGCTGACGCGGTCGCTGGGGCTTTCGATCCCTGCGATCTCCACGTCCCGGCGCAGCGTGATCGACGCTGAACATGGCGACGAATACCTGGCCTACGGCCATCGCGTCATCGACACCGCAAGCGCGATCGGCGCGAGCGCCGTCTCCTTCGGGCTGTTCGAGCCGCTTACCGAGGCGCAGAAGAAGGCCCTGTGGTTCTGGACGGTCGACGGTGCAAGGAACCCGGACGACCCGGCTGTCTGGCAGAAGGCCGTCTCGCGCATCCGCGCGCTCGGCCGCCATGCCGAGGAGCTCGGCATCGAAGTTTCGCTCGAAATGTACGAGGACACCTATCTCGGTACCGCCGACAGTTCGGTGCGCTTCGTCGAGGAGGTCGGGCTCGCCAATGTCGGGATCAACGCCGATCTCGGCAACCTGATCCGCCTGCATCGCCCGGTCGAGCACTGGCAGCAGATGATGGCGAAGGTTGCGCCCTATGCGAAGTTCTGGCACGTCAAGAACTACACCCGCATGGAGGATCCGGCGTCCGGCGTGATCATGACCCACCCCGCGCCGCTGGAATCGGGCATCATCGACTATCGCGCCGCCATCCGCATGGCGCTTGCGCACGGTTTCTCGAGCCCCTTCCTCTGCGAACACTACGGCGGCGACGGCCTGTCGGTCGCCGCCACCAACCGCAACTACCTGCGGCGCATCCTGCCGCGCTGACGAGGACTTCGCCCATGACGACGATTTTCGACGCCCCGGAAGAGTTTGCCACGACCGCGCTGGCCGGCTTCGCAGCCCTCCATAGCCGCTTCGTTCGCCTCGTGAAGGGCGGGGTGGTCCGCTCGACCGCCGTGCCGAAAGGCAAGGTCGCCGTCGTCATCGGCGGCGGCTCCGGCCACTATCCGGCCTTTGCCGGCTATGTCGGTCCGGGACTGGCCGACGCGGCGGTCGCCGGCGACGTCTTCGCCTCGCCCTCGACGGCTGCGGTCGCCCGCGTCTGCCGCCAGGCCGATCACGGCGGCGGCATCCTGCTCGGCTTCGGCAACTACGCCGGCGACGTGCTGAACTTCGGCGTCGCGGCGGAGCGCCTGCGCGCGGAGGGCATCGACGTCCGCATCGTTCCGGTGACGGACGATGTCGCCAGCGCCCCGGCCGATACGCAGGCGAAACGCCGCGGCATCGCCGGAGACCTCGTGGTCTTCAAGATCGCAGGTGCGGCCGCCGAGGCCGGCCTGCCGCTCGACGAAGTCGAGCGGATCGCCCGCCACGCCAACGCCCGCACCGCCTCCTTCGGCGTCGCCTTCGACGGCTGCACGCTGCCGGGTGCCGGCCAGCCGCTCTTCACCGTGCCGAAGGGCAAGATGGCCCTCGGCCTCGGCATCCACGGCGAGCCGGGCATCTCCGAGGAAGCGATCGTCTCCGCCGCCGACCTCGCGACACTCCTGACGGACAAGCTGCTCGCCGAACGCCCGGCCGGCACCAAGCGCGTCGGCGCCGTCCTGAACGGCCTCGGCTCCACCAAGTACGAGGAACTGTTCGTGCTCTGGACGGAAGTCGCAGCCCGTCTGGAAAAGGCAGGGCTTGCGGTCGTCGCGCCGGAGGCCGGCGAATACGTCACCAGTCTCGACATGCAGGGCTGCTCGCTGACGCTGCTCTGGCTCGACGAGGAGCTGGAAACCTACTGGACCGCGCCCTGCGACAGCCCGGTTCTCCGCCGCGGCGCCGCGATCGCCACCGAACCGGCCACCGATGTCCTCGTGAACGAGGACGGCCCGTCAAGCTATCCGGCGGCATCGGAAGAGGGCAGGCGCGGCGGCGCCTGCATCGCCGGCCTCTTCGCCGGGATCGCCGCCATGCTGCACGATGCCGAGGCCGAACTCGGCCGCATCGACGCGCGCGCCGGCGATGGCGACCATGGCCAGGGCATGTCCCGCGGTTCGGCGGCTGCCCTCGAGGCCGCAAGGGCCGCGAGCGCTGCCGGCGCCGGAACGGCGAGCGTGCTCGCCGCCGCCGGCGACGCCTGGGCCGACCGCGCGGGCGGAACCTCCGGCGCGATCTGGGGCCTGCTGCTGCGGTCCTGGAGCAGCGCGCTCGACGACGATGCGCCGGCCGATGGCGCGGCCGTCGTCAGGGGCGCCCGCCTGGCGCTCGACAGCGTCTCGAGCCTCGGCGGCGCCAGGGTTGGCGACAAGACGCTGGTGGATGCGCTCGTTCCCTTCGTGGAGACGCTGGAGGCGTCCTTCGCCGCCGGCAAGCCTTTGCCGGCCGCCTGGGCCGATGCGGCGGCTGCATCCAAGGCTGCCGCCGATGCCACGGCGCAGCTGACGCCGAAGCTCGGGCGCGCCCGTCCCCTGGCCGAAAGAAGCATCGGCCATCCGGACGCAGGCGCCGTCTCGTTGTCGATGATCGCGGCCTGCGTGGCAAAGACCCTCCGCTGAAGCCGCCGGCCGGCCCGCGCCCGCAATTGACGGGCCCGGTCTCCGGCCGGTTCGCAAAGGCGAATCGCCTCGTGCCTCGGGGCAGCCCGTCGGCGCGAACCTGCCAGGTGTCGGCGGAGACGTCGATGAAGGCCTATGCCCGGTTCCAGCGACCGCTCCACGCCGGCGCGCTGGCGCCGAAGGCGAGTGCGAGCATCATCCAGAACCTGTAGCAGCGGATGAACACGACGCCGAGGAAGGCAAGGGCGCGCGAGCGCCAGCCCTTCAGCCGGTCGGTGCGGCCGATCCTGAGCAGTTCAGCGGCGGGCGAGAGTGCCACGGCCAGGCTGCGCAGAAGCCAGCGCAGCCGCCACCCGCGCTGCGACTGGATCCGCACGAAATCGTGCGCCGTGTGCCGCTCCCATTTCTGGGCGAGTTCGGCGAGCGTCTTGCGGGCCGGGTGATAGACGATCATGGCGGGAAGGTAGTGGGTGCGGTGGCCGAGCCGCAGCGCCCGCTGCCCCCAGTCGCGATCCTCGGCGATCTCGATGCCGCCGAACGGCCCGACGGCGGCAAAGACGTCCGCGCGCACCGCCAGGTTGCCGGTGCCGGTGAAGCCCTGCTTGGCGATGTACTCCTTCATGCGGTAGGCGAACACGCTCTCATAGGCCTCCAGCAACGTCAGCCTGTGCGGATCGCGGCAGGCGATCCGCACGTCGCCGCCGAGGATCGCGTAGTCCGGATGTGCCTCGAAGCAGCGCGCGATCTCGGCAAGCCAGCCGCTGCCGGCGATGCAGTCGGCGTCGATGAAGGCGAGGATGTCGCCTTTCGCGTTCGAGACGCCGAGATTGCGCGCCGGCCCCGGCCCCGGCACCGGCTGCGACATGAGGGTGACGTTAGGGAAGGCGGCGCAGATTTCGGCGGGCGACACCCGGGAGCCGTTGTCGACGACGATGATCTCGACCGCCTGCTGCAGCCCGCTCTGGGCGCTGAGCGAGGCGAGGCAGGACCGCAGCGCCTCCGGCTGGTCAAGATGCGGGATAATGACGCTGATCATTGACGTCCAGGCTCCGGCTGAACAGGGCGTTGTAGGCCCCGAGGTATCGGCGGGCCTCGCCCGTCCAGCGAAATTCGCGCTCGGCCACCGCCCGCCCGGTCACGCTCATGGTCTTGCGCCGCTCGGGGTCGTCGATCAAAGCGAGGATGCCGTCGGCGAGCGCCTGCGGCGAATGCTCGGACACCACGAGGGCGGCATTGCCCGCCTCGCGCGTCGCCTGGGGAAGGTTGAACTGCACGATCGGCAGCCCGAGCATCATGTATTCGAACACCTTGTTCATCGACAGCTTGTCGTTGAGCTCGCCCGGCGGATCCGGGATGATGCCGACGTCGAAGGCCGAAAGATGCGACAGCAGCGGCGGGCCGCTGAGATAGCCGGTGAACTGCAGCGGACCGTCGAGCCCCAGCGCCGCCGTCATCGCCTTCAGCCGCTCGAGTTCCGGGCCGTCGCCGATGATGAGGCAGTTGACGTCGCTGCGCTTGCGCACGTGCAGGATCTCGGCGAAGGCCCGCACCAGGGTCTCGACGCCGTCCTGCTCGCCCATGATGCCGATATAGCCGATCAGGTGCTTGCCGGGCACGACCAGCGACCGCTCGGCCTCGGTGGGGCGGAACCGCGACGCCTCGGGGTAGCTCTTGACCACCACGACGCGGTCGGGCGGCATCCCGCCGCGGGCAAGGGCGATGTCGCGGAACGTCTCGTTGGTCGCGATGCTGGCATCGGCCATCCGGAAGGTCTGTTTCTCGAAGAAGCAGAGGAGCTTGTAGAAGAGGTCCCTGCGGCCGAACTTGCTGACGTAGAGCTCCGGGCTCAGGTCGTGATGGTCGAACACGAAGTAAGTGCCGAAGAGCAGCTTGTGGATCATCGCCACCATGAAAAGAAGATCCGGCGGATTGCACGCCTGGATGACATCGATCCGTTGCCGGCGCCGGACGCGGAACGACAGGCGGATCTGGTGAACGAGCGCCAGGAAGTATTCCCGCATGTATCCGGCTGCGGTGACCGCTTCCTTGAGCCTGTGGCGATAGATGTGGATGCCGTTGATCACCTCGTAGGTCTTGTCGTGCCCTCTTCCGGTCGGACAGATCACCGACACCTCGTATCCGGCGTCGTTCAGGGCCTGTGCCTCCTGCCACACGCGGCGATCGAACGGGACCGGCAGATTTTCGACCAGGATCAGGATGTGATGGCGCATGGAAATCGTAGCCTCCCGTTCGCATCCGCAAAGACGGCGAGGTCGACCATACGACTCGCAAACCGTAACTCTCCAGTCGGCAAAGGGGATAGGGACCTGACCTTTTGTCGAACTACCTTCGGCCCGGCAGGTGGCTATAAATTCTTGCAATGGGCACAGGCGACCGGTTGGGGACGCATGCGAAGGAATTGAGGGACAGTGCTACACTCTGAGGTCAGATCGGCTGCCGAAAACATCCAGATATGCCCGATCACGTCCGGTGATGTGGAGCGTGTCGCCGCCTTCCTTCATGCCGAGCTGAACGGGCGGCTGTCGCCGTCGGCCTGGGCTGCCGCCATCCGTCCGACCTGGCCATCGGCATCGCCCAATCACGGATTCATGCTGGTGGACGGCGAGCGCGTATTGGGCGCCTATGTCGCGTTCTATTCCCAGCGCCGCGTGGACGACCGGCTGGAGAATTTCTGCAATCTGTCCGCCTGGTGCGTGCTGGAAGCCTATCGCGCGCACGGTCTGAGGCTGCTCAGGGCCATGCTGGCCCAGGACGGCTACACTTTCACCGACCTGTCGCCGAGCGGCAATGTCGTTCCGCTGAATGCGCGGCTGAATTTTCAGCACCTGGATACGGCCACGGCGCTCGTGCCCAACTGGCCCTGGCCGCGATCGGGAACGCGCCTGCGCATCGTCTCCGATCCGGCAACGCTCGAAAGCAGCCTGAAGGGGCGCGACCTTGAGATCTACCGGGACCATGCCGCCGCCCCGGCGGCCCATCATCTGGCGGTGATCGCGGACGGCGAGTGCTGCTATGTGATGTTCCGCAGGGACAGCCGGAAGAGGCTGCGCCTGTTCGCCTCGATCCTCCATGTCGGCAATCCGGCCCTCTTCGAGCGCGCCGCCCGCCATGTCTACAGCCATCTGCTGACCCATCACGGCGTGGTGGCGACGCTTGCGGAAACGCGCGTCGTCCGCTCGAGGCCGAAGTATTCCATCCTGCTGCCTTCGCCGCGTCCGAAGATGTTCCGCAGCAACAGGGTGTCATCCAGCCAAGTCGACTACCTCTACAGCGAACTTACCTGCGTGCCCTGGTAGCAAGGAGTGCGGCGATACATGCGACCGGCAATCAAGACCAACCTGGCCCATCTGCTGCAACAGGCGGCCCATGGGCACGCGGCCTCCCCGGCGGTCACGTACAAGACCTCGACCGTCACCTACGCCGAGCTCTGGCAGCAGGTCTGCCGGTTCGCCGCAGCGCTGGCCGCGATCGGGCTCAGGCGCGAGGATCGTGTCGCGGTGTTCCTGGAAAAGCGCATCGAGACGGTCGTTTCCATCTTCGGCACGACGGCTGCGGGCGGCGTCACCGTTCCGGTCAACCCGCTGCTCAGGCCGCAGCAGGTCGCCTATATCCTCGGCAACTGCGATGTGCGGGTGCTGGTCACCTCGCCCGACCGCCTCGCGCAGCTCCGGGAATTCATCGTCGACAATGACAAGCTCCGCAACGTCATCCTGGTGGACGACGCCTATGTCGACGACCGCCAGACGCAGGCGGAAGGACGCGAGACGCATGGCTGGGCGGAACTGCTCGCCGGCGGCGTCGCGCCGGAACCGGAGATGCGGACGGTCGACTGCGACATGGCGGCGATCCTCTACACATCCGGCAGCACCGGCAAGCCGAAAGGCGTCGTCCTCACTCATCGCAACATGATCGTCGGCGCCGAAAGCGTCAGCCACTATCTCGCAAACAGCCCCGACGACACGATCCTGTCCGCACTGCCGCTCAGCTTCGATGCCGGATTGAGCCAGCTGACGACGGCCTTCAATTCGGGCGCCCATGTCGTCCTGATGAATTTCCTCCTGGCCGGCGACGTCATAAGGCTCTGCGAAAAGCATGGCGTCACCGGGATCACCGGCGTTCCCCCCTTCTGGATCCAGATCGCCGAGCTGGACTGGCCGGCCGAAGTGGCGGCGCGGCTGCGCTATTTCGCCAATACCGGCGGACGCATGCCGAAGGCGACGCTCGACCGGCTGCGCGCCCTGTTTCCGCAGGCGCTGCCCTATCTCATGTACGGGCTGACGGAAGCCTTTCGCTCGACCTATCTCGATCCGTCCGAGATCGACCGGCGGCCGGATTCGATCGGCAAGGCCATCCCCAACGCCGAGATCCTCGTCGTCAGGCCGGACGGATCGCGCTGCGCGCCCGGCGAGCACGGCGAGCTCGTCCACCGCGGCCCGCTGGTGGCGTTGGGTTACTGGAACGATCCGGTGCGCACCGCCGAACGCTTCCGGCCGCTCCCGGGCGTCGACACCAGCTGGCGGGCACCGGAAATCGCCGTCTTCTCCGGCGACACGGTGGTCGCCGACGAGGAAGGTTTCCTGTTCTTCGTCGGGCGGAAGGACGAGATGATCAAGACGTCCGGCTACAGGGTCAGCCCCACCGAAATCGAGGAAGTCGCCTACGCCACGGGCCTGGTTCGTGATGCCGTCGCGCTCGGCGTGGAAGACGCTGCACTCGGACAGCGCATCGTCCTCGTCGCGAGCCCCCTCACGGGCACCCTCGACAGGACAGCCCTGATCGCGGCCTTCAGGAAGCGGCTGCCGCAATACATGGTGCCTTCGGAGGTCATCGAAATGGACGTCATTCCAACCAACCCGAACGGCAAGTTCGACCGGGTCCTGCTGAGGGAGCGAGCAAGTTCGTGAGCGCACACCCGTCCATTGCGGAATTTGCGGTCGCCGGAGACTGCCTCGCCGTCGGCGGCGTGGCGCTCGATCGACTGGCCGAGCGCGTCGGCGGCACGCCGTTCTTCGCCTATGACCGCCAGCTGATCACCTCGCGCGTCGCCTACCTCCGCTCGGTGCTGCCCGCGGCGGTCAAGCTGAGCTATGCGGTCAAGGCCAATCCGATGCCGGCGGTCGTCCAGCATCTCGCCGGCCTGGTCGACGCACTCGACGTCGCCTCGGCGCTGGAGATGAAGGTCGCGCTCGACACGCCGGTGCCGCCGTCGCAGGTCAGTTTTGCCGGCCCGGGCAAGACGACGGCGGAACTGACGCAGGCGGTGGCTGCCGGCGTGACGATCGAAATGGAATCCCCCAACGAGGCGCGCCGCCTGGTCGAGATCGGCGACAGGCTCGGGATCCGCCCGCGCGTGGCGCTCAGGGTCAATCCGGACTTCCAGGTCAAGGGATCCGGCATGCGCATGGGCGGCGGCCCGCAGCAGTTCGGCGTCGACGTCGAGGAGGTGCCCGCGCTCTTGCGCTCGCTTGCTGCGACCGATCTCGATTTTCTCGGTTTCCACGTCTTTGCCGGCTCGCAGAACCTGCATGCCGACATCCTCTGCGAGGCCTTGTCGAAGAACGTCGCGCTGCTCCTGCGGCTCGCCGACGCGTGCCCCTCGCCGGTGCGCTATCTCAACCTCGGCGGCGGGTTCGGCATCCCCTATTTCGATCAGGATCGTCCGCTGGACCTTTCGCCGGTCGGCCATACGCTCGGCGAGCTCGTCGAGGGGGCCATCCGCCCGCAGCTTCCCGATGCCCGCGTCGTGATCGAACTCGGCCGGTACCTGGTCGGCGAAGCCGGCGTCTACGTCACGCGCATCGTCGATCGCAAGGTCTCGCGCGGGCGCGTCTATCTCGTGGTCGACGGGGGCCTGCACCACCAGCTCGCAGCCTCCGGCAATTTCGGGCAGGTCATTCGCCGCAACTATCCGATCGTCATCGGAAACAGGATGCGCGACACCGCGCTGGAGAGCGTTTCGGTGGTGGGATGCCTGTGCACGCCGCTAGACCTTCTGGGCGACAACGTCATGCTGCCGCATGCCGATGTCGGCGATCTCGTCGTGATCTTTCAGGCGGGCGCCTATGGCCTGACCGCCAGCCCGACCGCTTTTCTCGGCCACCCGATGCCGGCGGAGGTTCTTCTCTAGCGCACATCCTTGAGGATCTCGTTTCAGACAGTGAGGGCAGCATGAATACGTCAACGCTCGAAGCCGTGAAGGACGTCATCATCGAGACGCTCGGCATTGAAGACCGGGGCAGGATCGAACTCGCCTCGACGCCCCTGTTCGGCAACATACCGGAACTCGACTCGTTCGCCGTCCTCAGCCTGGCGGCCGCGCTGGAACAGCGGTTCCGCTTCAGGATCGACGACAGCGACTTTACCGGTGAGGTCTTCGAGACCGTCGGGTCGCTGGCCCGGTTCGTGGATCGCAACCTGAGCCACTAGGCCAGGACCCGTCGGGCCGCGGCGCGCCCAAAAGCGAGGGAGACCGGAAGTGGCAGATACAGATCAGGACATCACCGCCGTGCTCGAAGGCGTGGATGCGACGGCCACCGTGTCCGTCGTCATCGTCACCTACAACAGCGCCTCCGCCCTTCCGGCCCTGCTCGGATCGCTGCCGGCCGGCCTGAACGGGGTCGATCGCTTCGAGGTGATCATCGTCGACAATGATTCCCGCGACGGGTCGGCGGATCTGGCGGAAGCGCATCCGCTCCGCCCGAAGGTCATTCGCATGGGACGAAACGCCGGCTATGCCGCAGCCATCAATGCCGGCGCCTCGACCGTGAACCCGAAGTCGCATCTCCTGGTGCTCAATCCCGATCTTAGGCTCTATCCCGACTCGGTGCGGCCGCTGCTCGATCATCTCGTGGCGCGCTCGGTCGGCATCGTCGTTCCCGCGAACTACCGGGAGGACGGTACGCTCGATCCGACCCTGCGGCGGGAACCGTCCATGCTCACCGCATGGGCCGAGGCGATCCTCGGCGGCACGCTGGCGGCACGGCTCGGCTGGGGCGAGGTCGTGGGCGAGCCGTCCCGCTACGATCAGAGCGGTACGATCGAATGGGCGACCGGATCGGCACTCCTCATCTCCGCCCGGGCCCGGCGCATCGTCGGCGAGTGGGACGAGAGCTTCTTTCTCTACAGCGAGGAGGTGGACTATCAGCGCCGGGCGCGCGAGGCCGGCTTTGACATCGTCTATGAACCCCGGTCGAAGGTGATGCATGCCTCCGGCGGCAGCGGCGCGAGCCCGCGCCTTTATGCGCTTCTGACCTCCAACCGGATCCGCTATTATGGGCGCCATCACGGAGCCCTATCGACGGCGATGTTCCGGCTGGGGGTGGCGGCCGGCCAGGCGGCACGGTTCTGGCGGGGTTCGCCGCATCGGGCGGCATTGTTTAGCGCGCTGATGCCGCTGCGGCCCGTGTCCGAGTTCCAGGCCAACACGCGGACCTAGCAATGGCGGCGGCGGAAGAACGGCGAATTGTCATCTTTCACGGCGTGGGCGAGCCCGGCCGGGTGCTGGAGCCAGGCGAGTCCCGCTACTGGCTCGGCGTCGACCGGTTCCGCGCCGCGCTGGATCGCATCGCCGCGCATCCGGATCGGCAGCGCCTGTCCATCACCTTCGATGACGGCAACGATTCCGACCTCCTGATTGCCGCTCCGGAACTGCTGAGGCGCGGCCTTCAGGCGGAGTTCTTCGTCCTGTCCGGCCGTACCGGGCAGGCCGGATCGCTGGATGCGGGCCAGATCCGGGAGCTGATGCAGATGGGCATGCGTATCGGCAGCCACGGCGTTGCGCACAGCGACTGGTCGGGCCTTTCGACACCTGAGTTGCAGCGTGAACTCGCAACCTCGAAGGAAGCCCTCGAGGCGATCTGCGGAGTTCCCGTGTCGTCTGCCGCAATCCCGTTCGGCCGTTACAACGCCGCGGTATTACGCGCCCTGAAAGGGGCCGGTTATGCGGTCGCCTATTCGAGCGACGGGGGAAGCGCTGCTCCGGCGGCATTTCTCCACCCGCGAACGTCGCTTCGACGCGACACGACGGACAGTATTCTGGAGAACATCCTGTCCGGGACCATGCCCCCGTGGAAGCGGTTGCGCCGTTTCGCCGGCATGACCGTGCGCGCCTGGTTCTGATGGCGCGGTTCAAGCCGGAACCAGCGCGCCCGGCCTGTCGGACATCCGCCGGAAACAGCCGCCGGCCCCCGAAGATCACGGCCTGATTCGCCGCGTGCAGCCCGGTTTGTGAGCGGCAGCGGACACGAATCACTGATTTAGGCGGCGGGAACGCCCGCTCATAGATTGCAAAATTGCGATATTCACAAAAAATTCTCGATTTCGCTCATGGCGCGCATTTTTGCGGCCCTCGCCGCCAACTGGTTAAGAATTTCCTAATGTTTTCAATCGTGGTTCCGCGAGTAAGCCGCCGCTTCTCAACTTTTCCGTGGGATGGTTAGCCAGTAGTTGCCTTAATTTGGGCGATTCGGATTCTGGCAAATAATTCAAAAAACAAAACGAAGACAGTGCAGCTAATGTGGCAGCAATGTGACCACTATAGTGGGCAGTCTTACTGGTTTCCAGGCGTTGCACCCCCTGGAAAGCTGAATTATTAGTTCCGCCGTAACGTCGGATTAACAAAAATATTAACCGGCTTAACACACAGATAGTAACCACTCATCTCCAAAGGGTTCAGGGTGGGGAGAAAGGCAAAGCTGCAGTGACAAGCACAATTTTCGATGCAATCAAGTCCGGATTCCGGGCTGAGACGGCGCATGCCGACCTGATCGGCAATTCCATCAACGAAAATGGCCAGATCTCAGCTCTGTCGCTTGATAAGCTGCTCGACCTTCTGTCGAGCAAGTTCGATGGGCTGGATGCCGATGCCTATAACGAGCGCGTCAGCAAGCTGATCGACGATTTCGGCAAGAAGGCCTCCGACGACAAGAGCGGCTGGGGCGAGGTCTCGGTGACCGAGAAGACCGGCACCGCCACCACCAAGGCCGACCTGCAGTCGTCGACCGAGCTGTCCTCCGTCAAGACCGCCGGCGTCTCCGACGCCGTCGCCGAAACGCAGCCGACCACCACCGCCGTCGAAAGCCCGGCAGCCCGCAGCGTCGAGGCCGCAGCCGCCGCGCCGGCCGCTGCAGCCGCCTCTTCCGGCTTCCCGGATGCCTCGACCACCGGTGTTCCGGCCGGCACCTCGCTGAAGACATATACCGGCCCGATGACGATCTCGAAGGCCGGCACGGTCATCGAGAACCAGATCATCAACGGCTCGCTGCGGATTACCGCCGCCGACGTCGTGAT
>UBZP01000012.1 GCA_900469965.1 Hyphomicrobiales bacterium
CTCGCGGCCCTGTCGCTCGGCCACAGCGTCGGGCTCGGGATCGTCAGCGGCGACGAGACCGGCGACCTCAAGGTCTCCGCTCCCAATTTCGGCCACATGCTGCACGCGGCGGACGGCAAGCTCTGCCGGTGCGGCTCCCAGGGCTGCATCGAGGCCTCCGCCGGCTTCTACGGGATCCTGCGCACCGCCTTCGAGGTGCCGCCGGACACGATCCCGGCCAAGTTCGTGCCGCTTGCGGAAATGGACAAGATCGCGCTCCGCGCCCGCCAGGGCCACCGCATGTCGGAATATGCCTTCCGCCAGGCGGGACTGGCGCTCGGCCAGGGCCTGTCGCGCGTCTTCAGCCTCTACGAGAGCATGCCGGTCACGATCACCGGACTGGGCGCACGCTTCATCGACCTGCTGTCGCGCGGGATCGAGGAGGGGCTGATGCAGACGCAGCAGGGCCGCCTGCAGGGCATGCCGGCGATCACGATCGCGCCGGACGAGGCGACGCTGGTGTTCGAGGGCCATCTGGACCGGGCGCTGACGCAGGTCGACCGGATGCTGGCGGGCGAGCGGCCGGCACCGGGCGACAAGTGACGGACGACGGATCCCGGGCTCCGACAGACGTGTCCGCCGTCGCGGAACCGGACACAAAAAAAGGCCGGGCGCATGGCCCGGCCAGTTGCTGGGAGGAGACCGCCGTCAGCCGATGGTGACCTGACGTTTTTCCTTGACCGACGCCAGCGCCGCATCGGCAATGGCAAGAGCCGCCAGCCCGTCCGCGCCGGAGGGCGCAAGTGGGGTGCCCTTTTCCAGCGCCGCGATGAAGCCCGCGATCTCGTTCGCATAGGCCTCGGTGTAGCGGGTCATGAAGAAGTCGTGCAGCGGCGGGCGGGTGTAGCCGTCGCCGGTGGCGACCTCGATGGAGACCGGGCGCTGGTTTTCCGCCGACACCATGCCCTTCGAGCCGTGCACCTCGATGCGCTGGTCGTAGCCGTAGGTGGCGCGGCGGGAGTTGGAGATGACGGCCTGCTTGCCGGAGGCCGTCTGCAGGATCACCGAGACGCTGTCGTAGTCGCCGGCCTCGCCGATCGCCTTGTCGACGAGCACGGCCGCCGTCGCGGTGACGGTGACCGGCTCCTCGCCGAGCAGGAAGCGGGCCATGTCGAAGTCGTGGATGGTCATGTCGCGGAAGATGCCGCCGGAGCGCTTGATGTAGTCGACCGGCGGAGCGCCGGGATCGCGCGAGGTGATCGTCACCATTTCGACGTCGCCGATCCGCCCGGCATCGATCGCTTCGCGGACGGCCATGAAATGCGGATCGAAGCGGCGGTTGAAGCCGACCATCAGCTTGCCGCCGGTCTCCTTGACGACCTTCATGCAGGCGCGCACGCGCTCGACGTCGAGATCGATCGGCTTTTCGCAGAAGACCGCCTTGCCGGCCCGGCAGAAGCGCTCGATCAGGTCGGCATGCGTATCGGTCGGGGTGCAGATGACGACGGCGTCGATATCGTCCGCGGCCTCGATCTCCTCGATTGTGCGGACGGCGCAGCCATATTGCGCGGCGATGGCCTCGGCGGCTGCGGGGAAGGCGTCGGCAACGGCGACGAGGGTGGCATCGGGGTTGCCGGATACCGCCTTGGCGTGAACCTTGCCGATGCGGCCGGCGCCGAGGAGACCAAATCTGACGGTCATCTGTCATGCTCTCGTATGGCCGGACCGTTCCGTCCGGCAAAGGGCGGGGCCATGCGCTTCCCCGGATCGCGCCCCGCCAAGGGCGGGGTTCGGGCGAGGATCGGGCCGACATAGTCAATTTGGAATATGTAGTCTGAATTCTCTCTCCCGTGGAATATTCATTCCATTTCATGCCGGTGCCGTCAAGGCCTGTTTGCCGCCTGTGCCCCGGAATTCGCCCGCACCTTCGCTCGGCTCGCCTGGCCGGCGGTCAACGCAAGCGATTTCCTTTGCGCGGAAATGGCTCTAAGAGCCTGTTCAGCAAAAGGGAGCCCGCTTCATGAAATTCATCGATCCCACCCATCCGGTCTATCGTCCGCTCTGGGTGCGGCTGCTGATCGTGGGGAGCTGTGCGGCCTGGACCGCGGTCGAATACTATAACGGCCAGGAAACCTGGGGCCTGATCTTCCTCGTCGTCAGCGCCTATGCCTTCGCCCAGCTGATCCTCTTCTACAAGCCGGAGGAGGCGCGCAGGCCGGACGAGAAGAAGGCGCCGGACGAGGGCGGCGAACAGTAACGCCGCCGCCGCTGGCGTTTCGCACGCCTCGTTTCTAGCGGCGGAGCCCGAGCGCCGTCTCCGCCCGCATCCGGCGCAGCGTCTCGTCGATCAGCATGTTGGCGATCGTCATGCGCCGCGTGGCGTTGGCCCGCAGGTCGGCCGGCGCGGTGTCGGGGTGATTATCGCGGGCGAAGGCGCGGCGAAGCTCGGCAAGCTGCGCGCGCGTCTCCTTACCCGTGAGGCCGAGGTCGGCCGCGATCTCCTCCGGGCTCGTCCGCAACAGGTGGGCCGGCAGCGCGGGCGCGGCCGGCGCGGCCTCGGCTGCCGCCTTGTCGGGATCCCCGGATGCGAAGGCGCCTTCCGGCGCATCGAAGCCGTCGTCGGCATCGTCCATGGCGCGGTAGGCGGCCGCGGCCGAGCGGGGCGGGACCGCAGGCCGGCCTTCGGGGAACACGGTGAAGACGGGATGGGCGCCATGGACGGGGTCGTCCGCGCCGGCGCCCGGGGCCTGTCCCGCGCGCTCTTCCGCGGCCGGGCCTTCCGCGGCCAGCCGGTCCAGCACGCTTTCGAACACGCTCTTGCCGAACATCCGCTCTCCTCAGCCGTCCGAGCGGTCCGGAAAGAGCACCCGGCTGCGCTGGAGAATCAGATCATAGAACAGCTTGGCGCTCGGCGGCAGCTCCCGGCCCTTGATGGAGATGAGGCTGTAGGGCTTGATGTCGATGTCGAAGTCGGTCTTCAGGATGCGGACCTCGCTCGGCCCGCCGCCGTTCCCCGTGACGAACTCGGCCATGTCCAGGGCGATCGGCGCGATCGCGTTGGAGGAACAGACGAGCGCCACGGTGAGCAGCAGCGAGGCGGTGTTGACCACCGTTCCCGGCAGGGGGACGTCGCCGGCGATGAACAGCTCCTCGACCCGCCGGCGCAGCAGCGTTCCGGGCGGCTGGAACACCCAGTCGTAGAAGGGCAAGTCCGCCAGCGACACGGTGTCCTTCTCGGTCAGGGGGTGGCCCTTGCGCACGATCAGGCAGGCCTTTTCCACGCCGATTTCCTGGACGTTGAAGAGGCGCGGATCGAGATCGTCGGGCACGCGCGCCATGATGAAGTCGTGCTTGGACGAGATCAGCTCGCGGGCCAGCACGTTGCTCGTCTCGATGCGGACGTTGACCTCGATGCCGGGATAGGCGGCGCTGACCTGCTGGATCGCCGGGACCGCCAGGCTGATCGCCGGTGCGGCCACCGTGCCGAGGAAGACCGTGCCGCCGGCGCCGGACTTCAGCGCGGCGATTTCCCGGTCGACCTCGTCGAGTTCCAGAAGGATGGTGCGGGCGCGGCGGGCGAACGCCCGGCCGAACTGCGTCAGTTCCACCCCGCGAGAGACCCGTTCACAGAGCGGAACCTTTATTATACTCTCCATCTCCGTCAGCATGCGCGAGGCCGCCGGCTGGGAGATGCTGAGGGCCGCGGCGGCAGCGCTGACCTGCTTGTGCTGGTCGATCGCGACGATCATGCGGAGGTGGTTCAGCTTGAGGCCCGAGCGCAGCAGGCCGAGGCCGAGCTGGTCGTCCGCGGGCCGCTCGGGGGGCGGCGGGGCGTCAAATATGGCTTCATGCATATGTTAACCGTCTTCCTTCACCCAAAAATCATATCATTAACGATCATTATATCGTTTTTGGTATGGGATTAGAAGCTTATTGTATTTGACAGTTATAGCGTTTCGGTAGAGTTTGCCCGGCAGGTGCGCTCGTGCCCAAGGGAGTTGAGGCCGGGAGGGGTAAACATCCTTTTCCTCCGTTGGAGACCGTCGTCTGCGACAGCGGGCAACGAAGCACTGAATTCGGTCTGGACGTGGAGTCAGGCCTGTACAAGGGAGAGACTAAATAATGAAATTGATCACTTCGCTTCTCGCCGCCGCTGCCATCAGCGTGGCGTCCTTCGCCGTACCTGCCTTTGCGCAGGACAAGGGCACGGTCGGCATTTCCATGCCGACGAAGACCTCCACCCGCTGGATTTCCGACGGCGAGACCATGGAGAAGCTGTTCACGGAGGCCGGCTACACGGCGGACCTGCAGTTCGCCGATGACGATATTCCGAACCAGCTGGCCCAGATCGAGAACATGGTCACCAAGGGCGCCAAGGTTCTCGTGATCGGCGCCATCGACGGCACCACGCTGTCGGATATCCTGGCAAAGGCGCACGACGCCGGCGTCAAGGTCATCGCCTATGACCGCCTGATCCGCGATTCGGGCAACGTCGACTACTACGCCACCTTCGACAACTTCCAGGTCGGCGTCCTGCAAGCAACCAGCCTCGTCGACGGCCTGAAGGCCCAGTTCGGCGACGTCAAGCCGTGGAACGTCGAGCTGTTCGGCGGTTCGCCGGACGACAACAACGCCTTCTTCTTCTACGACGGCGCCATGTCGGTCCTGCAGCCGCTCATCGACAGCGGCGACATCGTGATCAAGTCCGGCCAGCAGGGCATGGACCAGGTCGGCACGCTGCGCTGGGATGGCGCGGTCGCCCAGGCCCGCATGGAAAACCTGCTGTCCTCCACCTACACCGATGCCCAGGTCCATGGCGTTCTGTCGCCCTATGACGGCCTGTCGATCGGCATCCTGTCGGCCCTGAAGGGCGTCGGCTACGGCTCGGGCGACCAGAAGATGGCCGTCGTCACCGGTCAGGACGCCGAGCTGCCGTCGGTCAAGTCGATCCTCGCCGACGAGCAGTACTCGACGGTGTTCAAGGACACCCGCGAACTCGCCAAGGTTGCCGTCAACATGACGGATGCCATCCTCGGCGGCAAGGAGCCGGAAGTCAACGACACCAAGACCTACGACAACGGCGTCAAGGTCGTTCCGTCCTACCTGCTGAAGCCGGTTTCGGTCGACAAGTCCAACGCCAAGGACATCCTGGTAGGCGCGGGCTACTACACCGAAGATCAGATCAACAACTGATAACGGTCTGAAAACGGGGGGTCCGCGATCGGTTGCGGACCCTTTTATCTTGGCGGTGGAGCCTGTAGACTTTCGGTTCCAGCCCGTCGCACGCAGAATGCTGCCGGAATGCCTGAACATGGACAACATCATTCTCGAAATGCGGAGCATCACCAAGACGTTTCCCGGCGTCAAGGCGCTCGACAATGTCAGCTTCAAGGTCCGCGAGGGCGAAATCCACGCGCTGGTCGGTGAAAACGGAGCCGGCAAGTCGACCCTGATGAAGGTGCTGAGCGGCGTCTATCCCGCGGGCACCTACGAGGGTGAAATCCACTACGACGGCGAACTGCGCCGCTTCGCCACGATCGCCGACAGCGAAGAGCTCGGCATCATCATCATCCACCAGGAGCTGGCGCTGGTGCCGCTGCTCTCGATCGCCGAGAACATCTTCCTCGGCAACGAGATCGCCACCAACGGCGTGATCCACTGGCCGCAGACCTTCGCCCGGACGCAGGAACTGCTGAAGAAGGTCGGCCTGACGGAATCGCCCACCACCCTGATCACCGATATCGGCGTCGGCAAGCAGCAGCTGGTCGAGATCGCCAAGGCGCTGTCGAAGAAGGTGCGCCTGCTGATCCTCGACGAGCCGACCGCGTCGCTGAACGAAAAGGATTCCGAGGCGCTGCTGAAGCTGCTGATGGAGTTCCGCGCCCAGGGCATGACCTCGATCATCATTTCGCACAAGCTGAACGAGATCAAGAAGGTCGCCGACAAGATCACCATCCTGCGCGACGGCGGCACGGTCGAGACGCTCGACTGTCACAGGGAAGACATCAGCGAGGACCGGATCATCAAGGGCATGGTCGGCCGCGACATGGAAGACCGCTACCCGCCGCGCGAGCCGAAGATCGGCGAGAAGCTGCTGGAAGTGAAGAACTGGAACGTCTTCCACCAGCATCACCGCGACCGCCAGTTCCTGCACGACGTCAACTTCAACGTCCGCGCCGGCGAAGTCGTCGGCATCGCCGGGCTGATGGGTGCCGGCCGCACCGAGACCGCGATGAGCCTCTTCGGCAAGTCCTGGGGCCACAAGATCAGCGGCGAAGTCTACATGCGCGGCAAGCCCGTCGACGTCAGCACGATCCCGAAGGCGATCGACGCGGGCCTGGCCTACGTCACCGAGGACCGCAAGCACCTCGGCCTCGTGCTGATGAACAACATCAAGCAGAACACCACGCTCTCGAACCTCGAGGCGGTGTCGAAGAACGGCATCATCGACGACCACAAGGAAACGAAGGTCGCGACGGACTACCGCTCGAAGCTGCGCATCCGCTCGCATTCGATCTATCAGGAGACGGTGAACCTCTCCGGCGGCAACCAGCAGAAGGTGGTGCTGTCGAAATGGCTGTTCACCAATCCGGAGGTGCTGATCCTCGACGAGCCCACGCGCGGCATCGACGTCGGCGCCAAATTCGAAATCTACAGCATCATCAACCAGCTTGCAGCCGAGGGCAAAGGCATTCTGATGATCTCTTCGGAGATGCCCGAGCTGCTTGGAACCTGCGATCGCATCTATGTCATGAATGAAGGACGTATCGTCGCAGAGCTTTCCAAGGAGGAGGCAAGCCAAGAATCCATCATGCGCGCCATCATGCGCTCCGGGGAGAAACACTAATGGTCGCCGATACCAGCGCTCCAACCTCAAAACCGTCCATCGGGGACTATCTCAGGAACAATATCCGTGAGTACGGCCTGCTCGTCGCGCTCGTGGTCATCATGGTGTTCTTCCAGATCCTGACGAGCGGCGTCCTGTTCCGCCCGGTCAACATCACCAACCTGGTGCTGCAGAACTCGTTCATCGTCATCATGGCGCTGGGCATGCTGCTGATCATCGTCGCCGGGCACATCGACCTGTCGGTCGGCTCGATCGTCGCCTTCATCGGCGCGATCTCGGCGATCATGCTGGTGAAATGGGGCGTGCCGGCGATCATCGTCGTGCCCGCATGTCTGATCGTCGGCGGCATCATGGGCGCGGCGCAAGGCTACTGGGTGGCCTACCAGAAGATCCCGTCCTTCATCGTGACGCTGGCCGGCATGCTGGTCTTCCGCGGCATGACCTATGTCGTGCTCGGCGGCCGCCCGATCGGTCCGTTCCCGAAGGAATTCCAGGTCCTTTCCACCGGTTTCGTGCCTGATTTCCTCTATTTCCTGAACCCGGCCCCGGAGGTGATCAAGAACGTGGTGGCGCTCGTCGCCGTCATCCTGCTCGTTGCGCTGGCCGTCTGGTCCGGCTTCCGCAGCCGCAGGATCAACGAGATGCACGGCACCGAGAACGAGCCGTTCGTGTTCTTCGCGATCCAGATGGCCGTCATCGCCGTCGTTGCGCTCTTCATCGGCTTCCAGCTGTCCACCTATCGCGGCCTGCCGAACGTGCTGATCGTCATGGGCGTGCTGATCGCGCTCTATTCCTTCGTCACCACGCGTTCGACGGTCGGCCGGCGGATCTACGCCATGGGCGGCAACGAGAAGGCGGCGAAGCTTTCGGGCATCAACACCGAGCGGCTGACCTTCTACACCTTCGCCAACATGGGCGTGCTGGCGGCGCTCGCCGGCATGATCATCACCGCGCGCCTCAATTCGGCGACGCCGAAGGCCGGCGTCGGCTTCGAGCTGGACGTGATCGCGGCCTGCTTCATCGGCGGCGCCTCGGCTTCGGGCGGTGTCGGCAAGATCACCGGCGCGGTGATCGGCGCCTTCATCATGGGCGTGATGAACAACGGCATGTCGATCATGGGCATCGGCATCGACTACCAGCAGCTGATCAAGGGCCTCGTGCTTCTCGCTGCGGTGTTCTTCGACGTCTACCAAAAGAACAAGGGCTGACCGGCCAGCGCCGGACAGCCGCACAGTCGTCAACCTATCGGGCCGCGGGGCGCGCGGTCTGGCGGCGCGGCAGCGGTCGCGCCGTTGGCGGAGCCTTGCCGAGGCGGGCCGCCGCGAACGAACAAGGATTTGGACCATGCTGGTATCACAGTTGAAGAATGCCGACGGCTCGATCACGGTCGCCGCACGCGAGGACGGGCAGGGCGCCCGGGCGGTCAAGAACGCCGCCAGCCTGCACGCGCTCGCCATGGAGGCCGCCGACGGCGGCAAGAGCCTGAAGGCGGTGATCGAGGCGCACGGCTACGGCGAGGCGATCGACCTGGAGAAGGCCTATGCCGAGGGCCGGCTGATCTCCCCGATCACCCATCCCGATCCGGCCCACCTGCACCTGACCGGCACCGGCCTGACGCATCTCGGCTCCGCTGCGACCCGCGACGCCATGCACAAGAAGACGACGGAGGCGGCCGCCGAGACGCTGACCGATTCCATGAAGATGTTCAGGATGGGTCTCGAAGGCGGCAAGCCGAAGCCGGGCGAGAAGGGCGTGCAGCCGGAATGGTTCTACAAGGGCAACGGCACCCAGGCCGTCGCCCCGGGCGGCGCGCTGACCTCGCCTTCCTTCGCCGAGGACGGCGGCGAGGAGCCGGAAATGGCCGGCATCTACGTCATCTCGTCGAAGGGCGTGCCCTTCCGCCTCGGCTTTGCCGTCGCCAACGAGTTCTCCGACCACGTCACCGAGCGGGTCAACTACCTGTGGCTGGCCCATTCCAAGCTGCGCCAGGCGAGCTTCGGCCCGGAGATCCGCATCGGGGCCGCGCCGGACGACATCCGCGGCTTCTCGCGCATCGTCCGCGACGGCAAGGTGCTGTGGGAAAAGCCGTTCCTGTCGGGCGAGGCGAACATGTCGCACACCTTCGCCAACCTCGAATACCATCATTTCAAGTACGACCTGTTCCGCCAGCCGGGCGAGGTGCACGTGCACATGTTCGGCACGGCGACGCTGTCGTTCGGTGACGGCATCCGCACGCAGGAAGGCGACGTCTTCGAGATCGGCGCCGACGGGTTCGGCCTGCCGCTCCGCAATCCCTTGGCAATTGCCAAGGAAGTTCCGGTCGAAATCCAGCAATTGTAACGGATCCGGGCCGGTGCCTGCGCGCCGCCGGGATGAGACAGGAGGGCCTTGCCCATGACCATCCACAAGAACCTGATCGCCGGCGAATGGGTCGGCAGCGACGGGGTTGCCAACATCAATCCGTCGAACACCAACGACGTGATCGGCGAATACGCCCGCGCCTCGGCCGATGATGCCAAGACCGCGATCGCCGCGGCGAAGGCCGCCTTTCCGGCCTGGTCGCGATCCGGCATTCTCGAGCGCCATGCGATCCTGAAGAAGACCGCCGACGAGATCATGGCGCGCAAGGACGAGCTCGGCACGCTGCTCGCCCGCGAGGAGGGCAAGACGCTGCCGGAGGCGATCGGCGAGACGATCCGGGCCGGGCAGATCTTCGAATTCTTCGCAGGCGAAACGCTGCGGCTCGCCGGCGAGGTCATTCCGTCGGTGCGGCCGAACATCGGCGTCGAGATCACCCGTGAGGCCGTCGGCGTCGTCGGCATCATCACGCCGTGGAACTTCCCGATCGCCATTCCGGCCTGGAAGATCGCGCCGGCACTCGCCTACGGCAATACGATCGTCTTCAAGCCGGCCGAGCTGGTGCCGGGCTGCGCCTGGGCGATCGTCGACATCCTGCACCGCGCCGGCCTGCCGAAGGGCGTGCTCAACCTCGTCATGGGCAAGGGCTCGGTCGTCGGCCAGGCGATGCTGGAAAGCCCGGACGTCGCCGCGATCACGTTCACCGGTTCGACCGGCACCGGCAAGCGGGTGGCCGCCGCCTCGATCGAGCATAACCGCAAGTTCCAGCTGGAAATGGGCGGCAAGAACCCCTTCGTCGTGCTCGACGACGCCGACCTCACCGTCGCCGTCGAAGCCGCCGCCAATTCCGGCTTCTTCTCGACCGGCCAGCGCTGCACGGCCTCCTCGCGACTGATCGTCACCGAGGGCATCCACGACAAGTTCGTCGCCGCGCTGACGGAGAAGCTGAAGACGCTGGTGGTCGACGACGCGCTGAAGGCCGGCACCCATATCGGCCCGGTGGTCGACGCCAGCCAGCTCAAGCAGGACACCGACTACATCGAGATCGGCAAGGGCGAGGGCGCCAGGCTCGCCTTCGGCGGCGATCTGCTGACGCGCGACAATCCGGGCTTCTACCTGCAGCCGGCGCTGTTCACCGAAGCGACGAATGCCATGCGCATCAGCCGCGAGGAGATCTTCGGCCCGGTCGTCTCGGTCATCCGGGTGAAGGACTACGAGGAGGCGCTGGCCACCGCCAACGACACGCCGTTCGGGCTGTCGTCGGGGATCGCCACGACGAGCCTCAAGCATGCGACGCATTTCAAGCGCAATGCGGAAGCCGGCATGGTGATGGTCAACCTGCCGACGGCCGGCGTCGACTTCCACGTGCCCTTCGGCGGTCGCAAGGGATCGTCCTACGGTCCGCGCGAGCAGGGCAAGTACGCCAACGAGTTCTACACGACGGTCAAGACCGCCTACACGCTGGCGTGACCGCGCCGGCCTGAAAAACGCCCCGGCAGTGGCGCCGGGGCGCCTCCTTCAAGGACGCTAGGAAATGACAAAGAAAGCAGAATGGCCGCGCAGGCTGAGGTCGCAGGAATGGTACGGCGGCACGAGCCGCGACGTGATCTATCACCGCGGCTGGATGAAGAACCAGGGCTATCCGCACGACCTGTTCGACGGCCGTCCGGTGATCGGCATCCTCAACACCTGGTCGGATCTGACGCCCTGCAACGGCCACCTGCGCGAGCTCGCCGAGAAGGTGAAGGCGGGCGTCTGGGAGGCCGGCGGCTTCCCGGTCGAGGTGCCGGTGTTCTCGGCCTCCGAAAACACCTTCCGCCCGACGGCGATGATGTACCGCAACCTCGCGGCGCTCGCGGTCGAGGAGGCGATCCGCGGCCAGCCGATGGACGGCTGCGTGCTGATGGTCGGCTGCGACAAGACCACGCCGTCGCTCCTGATGGGGGCGGCCTCCGTCGACCTGCCGTCGATCGTCGTCACCGGCGGGCCGATGCTGAACGGCTATTTCCGCGGTGAGCGCGTCGGTTCGGGCACGCATCTGTGGAAGTTCTCCGAGATGGTGAAGGCCGGCGAGATGACGCAGGCCGAGTTCCTCGAGGCCGAAGCCTCGATGAGCCGCTCGACGGGCACCTGCAACACGATGGGCACCGCCTCCACCATGGCCTCCATGGCCGAGGCGCTCGGCATGGCGCTTTCCGGCAACGCCGCGATCCCGGCGGTCGATTCCCGCCGCAAGGTGATGGCGCAGATGACCGGCCGGCGCATCGTCCAGATGGTCAAGGACGACCTGAAGCCGTCCGACATCATGACGAAGCAGGCTTTCGAGAACGCCATCCGCACCAATGCGGCGATCGGCGGCTCGACCAACGCGGTGATCCACCTCCTCGCCATTGCCGGCCGCGTCGGCATCGACCTGACGCTGGACGACTGGGACCGCTGTGGCCGCGACGTGCCGACCATCGTCAACCTGATGCCGTCCGGCAAGTACCTCATGGAAGAGTTCTTCTATGCCGGCGGCCTGCCGGTGGTGCTGAAGCGCCTCGGCGAGGCGGGTCTCCTGCACAAGGACGCGCTGACGGTCTCCGGCGAGACCATGTGGGACGAGGTCAAGGGCGTCGTCAACTGGAACGAGGACGTGATCCTGCCGGCCGAAAAGGCGTTGACGCAGTCGGGCGGCATCGTCGTTCTGCGCGGCAATCTCGCGCCGAAGGGCGCGGTCCTGAAGCCGTCCGCCGCCTCGCCGCATCTTCTCACCCATCGCGGCCGCGCCGTCGTGTTCGAGGACATCGACGACTACAAGGCCAAGATCAACGACGACAATCTCGACATCGACGAGACCTGCGTCATGGTCATGAAGAACTGTGGGCCGAAGGGCTATCCGGGCATGGCCGAGGTCGGCAACATGGGCCTGCCGCCGAAGGTGCTGAAGAAGGGCATCACCGACATGGTGCGCATCTCCGACGCGCGCATGTCGGGCACGGCCTACGGCACCGTCGTGCTGCACACCTCGCCGGAAGCCGCCGTCGGCGGGCCGCTGGCGGTGGTGAAGAACGGCGACATGATCGAGCTGGACGTGCCGAACCGTCGCCTGCACCTCGACATTTCCGACGAGGAACTGGCGCGGCGTCTTTCCGAATGGAAGCCGAACCACGAACTGCCGACCTCCGGCTATGCCTGGCTGCACCAGCAGCACGTCCAGGGCGCCGATACCGGCGCCGACCTCGACTTCCTCAAGGGATGTCGCGGCAGCGCTGTCGGCAAGGACAGCCACTGACGGCCGCAGCCGGGACGGCAAGACAAGAAGAGGCGGGGACAAACCCCGCCTTTTTCGTTGCGGGACCGGCATCGACACCGTGACGCGCCGCCGCGCCGCCAGTGGTCCGCTTGAAATGCTTCGATAATGGACATATTATCTGTACAGAAATCCGTGCGGAGACAGAACATGACGAAGAGCGTTGCGGCCACCGAATTCAAGGCCACCTGCCTGCGCCTGATCGACGAGATGAACGCAGACGGCGAACCCGTCGTCATTACCCGCCACGGCAAGCCGGTCGCCGTGCTCTCGCCGGCGGTTCCGGCGGAGGGCAAGTCCGTCTTCGGGGCCCTCAAGGGCAGCGTACTGCGCTACGACGATCCGTTTGCCCCGGCCGCCGATGCCGACGACTGGGCGGCTACGCGGTGATCGTTCTCGACACGCACGTCTTCGTCTGGCTGATGGAGGGAAGCGGCCGGCTCGGCGCTCGCGCCCGACGCGCGATCGATGACGCAGTGCTGACAAACGGCCTGTTTCTGTCGGCGATCACCCCCTGGGAAATCGCCATGCTTGCGGAGAAGGGGCGCCTGGCCCTCGGCCGCGACGTCGCTGCCTGGCTGGACGCGGCGCTGGCGCTGCCCGGCATCCACCTCGCCGCCATCAGCCCTGCGATCGCCGTCGACAGCGTGCGCTTGCCGGGCGTCTTCCACGCCGATCCCGCCGATCGCCTGATCGTCGCCACGACGCGCAATCTTGGCGCGATCCTCCTGACGGCGGACCGTGCCGTGCTCGACTATGCTGCACTCGGGCACGTCCTTGCCGAGGATGCCGGGGCGTAAAGCCATCCATCGCGGGCCTTCCAGCCCCAGAAACATAGAGATATTCATGCCTATCGAATTTCCAATTGCAATAATTAAATCGCTTTGGGCGCGGCGTCCGGATGGGCTTTGGGAAATATCCGACATGAAGGGGATCACACTCGGGTCTGGGACGAAATCAGAAGATCACTATTTCTTGCTGAGCGGTGACATTGAACTGTTGACCAATCATCCAATTGGAGGGATTGCAGATGTCCTCTCTCTCGTTGGTACCACAGACTACTTGATGCAACAAAGTATTGTTCCTGTCGTAGCATGGATTGAGGGCGAAACTGCCATCAGATGTATTGGAACGGCATCAATCATTAGTTGCACCGGGTGCTTGGTCACGGCGGCCCATGTGCTGCTGGACCCGCTGGAAGCGGGGTACGGTGCCACCCGTGTAGGAGGGCAAGTTCAACATCGAGAGGACCTAAACTTCGGCGTGATGATTCCATACATGGCGCCAACAGGCGGCATTCACTTCACGAAGGCGTTTCGATTTTTTCCCTTCCAGAAGATGTGGACATGGGGCAACTGGAAGCAAAGCCCGTTGGTCCATGAAGATGACCGCTGGGAATACTTGACCGATGTGGCTGTCTGCAAAATCCAAGAAATGCCGAATGGACAGGCGCACCAGCCCTTGAACATGTCTCTCAATCCATTCGTTCCTGGCGAGCCGGCCTACGCGCTAGGCTATGCAGAAATGCCCGACATCCAGATTGACCCCCGGACGGGCGGGATCGCGGACAGCGCTTTTCGGCTCAAGATATATGTTACGGTGGGAAACATCCTCAATACGTTTCCACAGAACCACGTTGCGAGGGAGGTTTCCACACCCGGCCCTTGCTTCGATTTCAATGCGCGTGTCCCTGGAAAGATGAGTGGTGCCCCTGTCTTTGGCGCTCAAGGAGCTGTGATCCGAGGTGTCGTCAGCCGTAGTTTTTCCGGCGAGGAGCACGCTTACGGCTCTATGCTAGGCCCTGCAATGGAGCTTCCGATGGATGAGCCCGAAGTCAGGGGACGGTCACTGCGGACGTTACTCGAAGACGGAAACGAGGGGATGCCGCAAGTCCATGGCATGGGACTTTGAGCGACATCTAGAATCTGGCGCCAGTTCCAGTCGGACCTTAATTCGGCGCCGACGGCTCTGCCGCGATATAACTCTAGCTCTGGCTCTGCGACTGGCTCTGTCCCGCCGCCTCGACCCGGATCGATACGCTCATCGTCTCGGCGGCGCGGCCGACGACCAGGCCGGAGACGGGGGCGGCGTCGCGGTAGCAGAGGCCGGTGGCCAGCCGCACGTAGCGATCGTCGGGGCAGATGTCGTTGGCCGCGTCGAAGCCGATCCAGCCGATGCCCTGAACGTGAACGTCGGCCCAGGCGTGGCTGGCCGTCTGGTCGACATGGCCGTCCATCAAGAGATAGCCCGAGACATAGCGGGCCGGCAGGCCCAGCACGCGTGCGGCCGAAATCATCACATGGGCGTGGTCCTGGCAGACGCCCGAGCCCTTCTCGAGCGCACGCTCCGCCGTCGTATCCGCCGCCGTCTCGCCGGTCTTGTAGTCGATCGCCTTGTGGATGGTCGCCATCAGCGCGTGCAGGCGGGCGAGTTCCGTCTCGCCGTCCGAGGCGCGGACGAGTTCGCGGACGAGCCGGCCGGGCTTCGTCAGCGCCGTCTCGCGCAGGTAGAGCCAGAGCGGAACGTAGCCCTGGTGCGGGCCGAAGACGCCGGCGCGGTCCTCGGTGTCGACCTCGCCTTCGGCGATGATGCGGATCGTCGTCTGGTCGGCGTTCGTGCTGACGAGATCGACGTGATTGCCGAAATGGTCGCTGTAGCCGACCTCCACATGCGCGCCGTGAACGGTCGTCCGCCAGTCGAGCACCGTCTGGCCCGGCTGGGTTTTCGGGGTCAGCCGCAGGCGCTGCAGCGAGTACTGCACCGGCTCGTCATAGGTGTAGACCGACGTATGGTTGATCTTCAGCCGCATCTTCAAGTCCCCTGCCGCGCAACGCTACTGATAGAAGCGGTAGCCGTCCGCGATCTCCTGCCCCAGCCTGTTGTTCTGGACGATGAATTCCTCGATGAACTCGTGCAGCCCCTGGTCCATGATGTCTTCCATCGTTCGGTTCTGCAGCAGCGTGAGTGTCGTCGAGGCGGTCTCGTGCGCGGCGTGGGTCTCGCCGTAGGTCTGGCCGAGGAAGCACAGGTTGCTGACGATCTTCTCGTAGCTGAAGGCGAGCGAGCGCGGCATGCGCGCGTTCAGGATCAGGAAGTGGGCGATGTTGGAGGGCTTGTATTCGCCGTCATAGACCCAGCCGTAGGAGCGGTGGGCGGAGACCGAGCGCAGGATCGATTCCCACTGCATGTTGTCCAGCGACGAGCCGACCTGCGAGATCGCCGGCAGCAGCACGTAGTATTTCACGTCGAGGATGCGCGCGGTGTTGTCGGCGCGCTCGATGAAGGTGCCGATGCGGGCGAAGTTGTAGATGTCGTCGCGCAGCATCGTGCCGTGGAAGGCGCCGCGGATGAGGCCGGCGCGGCGCTTGATCGTCTCGATGATCTCCGGCAGGTCGGTCGAGCGCGCCTTGCGGGCGAGTACGTGCTTGAGCTCGATCCAGCACTCGTTGACCGCTTCCCAGGTCTCCCGCGTCAGCGCGGTGCGCACCATGCGGGCGTTGTTGCGGGCCGCGTCGATGCAGGACATCACGCTCGAAGGGTTGGCCTTGTCGCGCAACAGGTAGTCGATCGCGTCGACGCTCGAAAGCGTCGGATGCACCTTGTCGTAGTCCTCGCGCACGCCGGCGCTCTGCAGCACGCCGTCCCAGTCGTCGTCGCGGCTGTCGCTGCGGGTCAGCGACATGCGCAGGCCGGCATCGATCAGCCGGGCCGTGTTTTCCGCCCGCTCGATGTAGCGGAACATCCAGTACAGTCCGTTTGCGGTTCTGCCCAGCATGGCGCTCAGTCCTCCAGAACCCAGGTATCCTTGGTGCCGCCGCCCTGGCTCGAATTGACCACGAGCGAGCCGGCCTTCAGCGCCACGCGCGTCAGGCCGCCGGGGATGATCTGCACCTTGTCGGAGACGAGAACATAGGGGCGCAGATCGACATGGCGCGGCGCCACGCCCTTGTTGACCAGGATCGGAACGGTGGAGAGCGACAGCGTCGGCTGGGCGATGTAGCCGCCCGGCTTGCTCCTCAGCTTGTCGGCGAAGAGGGCGCGCTCCCGTCTGGTCGCCGTCGGGCCGACCAGCATGCCGTAGCCGCCCGAGCCGTGCACCTCCTTCACCACCAGCTCTTCCAGGTGCTCGAGCACGTATTTCAGGCTGTCCGGCTCCGAACAGCGCCAGGTCGGCACGTTTTCGAGGATCGCCTTGCGGCCGGTGTAGAACTCGACGATTTCCGGCATGTAGGAATAGATCGCCTTGTCGTCGCAGATGCCGGTTCCGGGCGCATTCGCAATGGTGATGTTGCCGGCCCGGTAGACGTCCATGATGCCCGGGATGCCGAGCGCGGATTCGGGGCGGAAGGTCAGCGGATCGAGGAAATCGTCGTCGACGCGGCGGTAGAGCACGTCGATCGCCTCGTATCCCCGCGTGGTCCGCATCTTCACCTTGCCGTCGATGACGCGCAGGTCGGATCCCTCCACCAGTTCGACGCCCATCTGGTCTGCCAGGAAGGCGTGCTCGTAGAAGGCGGAGTTGTAGATGCCGGGCGTGAGGACTGCGACGCGCGGCCTGCCGGTGCAGCCGGGCGGGGCCAGCGAGGCGAGGCTCTGGCGCAGGAGGTTCGGATAGTTCTGGACCGGGCGGACCTTGTTCTGCTGGAACAGCTCCGGAAACATCTGCATCATGGTTTCGCGGTTTTCCAGCATGTAGCTGACGCCGGAGGGCGTGCGGGCATTGTCCTCCAGGACGTAGAACTGGTCCTCGCCGGTGCGCACGATGTCGGTGCCGACGATGTGGGTGTAGACGCCGCCCGGCGGCTTGAAGCCGATCATCTGCGGCAGGAACGCCTCGTTCTTCTCGATCAGTTCGCGCGGCAGCCGGCCGGCGCGGATGATCTCCTGCTTGTGGTAGATGTCGTCGAGAAAGGCGTTCAGCGCGATCACCCGCTGCTCGATGCCCTGGGCCAGCTTGCGCCATTCGCGGCCGGAGATGATGCGGGGGATGAGATCGAAGGGGATGAGCTTTTCGGAGCTATCCGCGTGGCCATAGACGGCGAAGGTGATGCCGGTCTTGCGGAAGATGTTCTCGGCATCCCTGGACTTGGCGATCAGGCGGGCCCGATCCTGACTGGAATACCATTCAAAGTAGTCTTGGTATGGCTGGCGCGGGCTGGAGTCCGCGTTCATCATTTCGTCAAATGCCAACGGCGTGTTCCCCAATTTTCTCGCCATTTGAGTACAACGTCTTGGGCAATGCAAGAACCGTGCTCAATCGGCATGCAAAAATCTGTCCGGCGCAAACAAGCGGCAAAGGCCTGCACGGCGTTTCGCTGCCGCGGCCCGTCCCTGTCCGGCCGCGGCGCCTGTCCGGCCTTCGGATGCGGTTGCAACTGCTCAATTAAGATGCAAATGCCGCGTGCGCAGCGCGGTTGAACCTAACGATCAAGAATATTGCTTTGACCATCGGACGCCGGCGACCTAACGCTTTCGCCTTCGATCCGCAAAGCCGTCCGGAAGCCCTCCATGTCCCTCGATCGCATCGCTCCGGCACTCTTCGTGCTGCTCTGGTCCTCGGGCTGGGTGGTGGCGAAGTACGGCGGCATCTACTCCGATCCGCTGACGTTCCTCGCGGTGCGCTATGCGACCGCGGCGATCCTGTTTGCCGCCTATTGCCAGGTCGCCGGCGTGCGCTGGCCGTCGGACCGGTCGACGGTCGTGCATGCGATCGTCTCCGGCGTCTTCCTGCACGGCTTCTATCTGGGGGCTGTCTGGTGGGCGATCGGCCAGGGGGTGCCTGCGGCGCTGTCCGGCATCATCGCCGCGCTGCAGCCGCTGATGACGGCGCTGGCGGCGCCGTATTTCATCGGCGAGCGGCTGTCGCCGCTGCAGAAGGCCGGCATCGGTCTCGGCTTTGCCGGCGTCGCCCTCGCCGTGCTGCCGAAGTTTGTGGGCGCGGGGCATGCGGAGATCCCGGCTTTCCCGATCATCCTGAACGTGATCGGCATGATGTCGGTCACCTACGGCACGATCTACCAGAAGCAGCACCTGCAGACCGGCGACATCCGCGCGATCGCGACGCTGCAATATGTCGGCGCCCTTGTCGTCACCTTGCCCTTCGCGCTGGCCCTCGAACCGTTCCGGGTGGAGCTGTCCTTCGGTTTCGTGGCGCTGCTCGTCTGGTCGGTGGTCGGGATCTCGATGGGGGCGATCCTGCTGCTGCTCTACCTTCTGCGCCGCGGCCAGGTGGCCCGTGCCGCCTCGCTGATCTATCTGGTGCCGCCGCTCGCGGCGATCGAAGCGGCGATCGGCTTCGGCGAGGAACTGACCCTGCCGATGATCGCAGGCACCTTCGTCGTCGTCGCCGGCGTCTATCTCGCCAACCGCAAGGCGCCGCAGACCGCGCCGGCGGAGTAGTCACGGAAGTCCTTGGCCCAAAATGAAAAGGCGCCCCGGTTGGGACGCCTGATCCTGTTTCGATTTGCAGGCGTCACGCCTGCGGCCGGCTGTCAGGCCTGTTCGCGGCGCTTGCCGTTCTGGCGGCGCGACTGGCCGTTGTGGTTGCCGTTGTTCTGGCCCGGACGGCCGCCGGCATGGTTGCGGTTGCGGCCTTCGGCGTGCTTCTGGTCGGGGCGGCCCGGTGCGTGCCGGTTCTGCCCGGCGCCGTCGTGGCTGGCCGCGTCGGGGCGGCGGTCCTGGCGCTTCTGCGGGCGGTCGGAGAAGCCGCGGTCGACGATCTGGCCTTCGCCGCGTTCGCCCGACTGGCTGCCCGACTGTGCGCGATGTTCCGCATGCTGATGGCCGCCGCGGGCGCCCTGGCCCTGCGGCCGTGCGGGGCGGGCCTGGCCGCCGCGCTGCTGGCCCCTGCCGCCGCGACCCTTGCGCGACTTGCCGCCGGGGCCGGGGAGATCCGCCGGCGCGTCGCCGCTGGCGACGGCGATCGAGATGCCCATCAGCTTCTCGATGTCGCGCAGCAGGCGGATGTCGTCGGGCGCGCAGAAGGCGATCGCGATGCCGTCGCGGCCGTTGCGGGCGGTGCGGCCGATGCGGTGCACATAGGCGTCGGGGACTTCCGGCAGGTCGTAGTTGTAGACGTGGGTGACGCCGGGAATGTCGATGCCGCGGGCGGCGACGTCGGTCGCCACCAGCACGCGGATCTCGCCGTCGCGGAAGGCCTTCAGCGCCCGCTCGCGCTGGCCCTGGCTCTTGTTGCCGTGGATCGAGGCGGCCTTGAAGCCGACGTGGTCGAGATGCTTCATCAGCTTCTCCGCGCCGTGCTTGGTGCGCGAGAAGATCAGCGACAGGCCGTCGGGATTGTCGGTGAGCGACTGCTTGAGGATCTGCGTCTTCTGGTCCTTGCCGGGCACGAAGTGGACATACTGCTCCACCTTGTCGGCGGCCTTGCCGGGCGGGGTGACCTCGACCTTCATCGGGTTGGTCAGGTATTCGCCGGCAAGCTCGGCGATCAGCTTCGGCATGGTGGCGGAGAAGAGCAGCGTCTGGCGGTTCTTCGGCACCAGCTTGGCGATCTTGCGCAGGTCGTGGATGAAGCCGAGGTCGAGCATCTGGTCGGCCTCGTCGAGGACGAGGTAGCGGCCCTGCGTCAAGGTCACGGCCTTGCGCGAGACGAGGTCGAGCAGGCGGCCGGGGGTGGCGACGAGGATGTCGGTGCCGCGCTCCAGCATCTGCTGCTGCTTGTTGATCGAGGCGCCGCCGACGACGGTGACGACACGCAGCGGCGTCTTCTTCACGAAGTCGCGCAGGTTGTCGGCGATCTGGTTGACCAGTTCGCGGGTGGGCGCAAGCACGAGGGCGCGGATGTTTCTCGGGTCGGGGCGGCGGCCCTCGGCCAGAAGCCGCTCGATCATCGGCAGGCCGAACGCGGCGGTCTTGCCGGTGCCGGTCTGGGCAAGGCCGATCAGGTCGTTGCCGGCGAGGACCAGCGGGATCGCCTTCTGCTGGATCGGGGTCGGGGTGTCGAAGCCGAGCGCTTCCAGCGCGGACAGAACGTTCTTCGACAGACCGAGGTCATGAAAAGTGGTCAAAGCAATAGCCTTTCGGGGCGCCAAGCGCGTCTCGCGGAGCGGCTTCATTGCCGATCCGGGACCGTCTGGCGTCAAGAACCCCGCGTGAATTGGGAACTTGTGGGTTGATAGTGGCGTCTGGCGCAGTTTCCCGCCGGGTGGCGGCACAATTTCTCTTGCGCTCTTCCTTCTTCCGCAGTCCAATCAGGAACTGTGCGGGGCTCGCTCACGCGGCGGCCGGAAGGATTACACAGGCCCCATGTCGTGCTTTTCAACCTGAAAGTCAAGCGCGAGTTTTCGCGGGTGCAACATGACCGCCGCTCCGGACGAAGCAAGGAACCTCGACCCAGCCCTCGCGTTGCCCTCATAGGATGCAGCCTGCCGGAGGCATCCTGAGGCCGCAGCACCCCATGCTGCCGCCGGTAACCGCCAAAGGAGTGAAGAGCATGACGACCACTTGGATCCTCGCCGCCGACGGTAACCAGGCCCGGCTGTTGAAGGGCGTCAATTTTCTGAAGGAGGACAGGCGCAGCCCCGAACAGGAGGTCTTCAAGAGCGAACCGAAGAAGGTGCAGGACATCATGAGCGACAGGCCGGGGCGGAGCTATTCGTCGCACGGGCCCGGGCGCTCGGCGATGGAGTATACCAGCGATCCCGTGCGCGACGAGCAGCAGCGCTTCACCGCGGAAGTGGCCGAGAAGCTGGAAGGCTATGCCGATGCCGGCGCCTTCGACCGCCTGATCGTGTGCGCCGCGCCGCAGACGCTCGGCGACCTGCGCAGCATGCTCGGCGCCAAGTGCCGGGAAAAGACCACGGCGGAGATCGACAAGGACTTCACCAACCTGCCGACGGACAAGCTCGTGTCGTCGGTGCGCTCGATCATGTTCGACTGACCGGCGACAGGCAGGGCGGCGGGCGACGCCGTCCGCCCGCCCCCCTCTTCGCCGGACCTACCTCCATTGCACGAATTGCCGGTTTCCGGGCGCGATTGCTATATGTTCGCTCTTTCTAAAGGAGCCATCCCATGCATAAGAAGAGCGCAATCGCTGCGACAGTGCTCCTGTGCTGTCCGGCCATCCTTCCCATCGAGACCGCCCGCGCGGAAACGCCCGTCGAGCGCGGTCAGTACCTGGTCCAGTTCGGCGGCTGCAACGACTGTCACTCGCCCGGCTACTTCTTCGGCAAGACGACGCCGGAGACCTATCTCTCCGGCTCCGATGTCGGCTTTCAGATGCCGCAGGGCACGTTCGTCGGCCCGAACCTGACGCCCGACAAGACGGGGCTTGCCGACTGGAGCGAGGCGCAGATCGTCACCGCATTGCAGACGGGCGTGCGGCCGGACGGGCGCATGCTGGCACCGATCATGCCCTGGCACGCCTTTGCCAAGCTGACGAAGGAGGATGCGGCGGCGATCGCCGCCTTCCTCAAGTCGATGAAGCCGGTCGAACACAAGGTGCCGGGACCCCTGGGGCCGGGCGAGAAACCAACCTTTCCGGTGCTGACGCTCGTCTTTCCGGAAGGCGCGCCGCAGCCCGCCAAGTAGGCGGGCGAGCGCCTGCGGGAGGGCCGGCCCGGGAGCCGGCGGCGTCTGCATCTGCCATCCGAGCCGCGCGCCGTTCCGGTGAATGCGGGTGCTTGTGGTGTGGATCAGAAGTCCGTCGGCACGCCGCCTTCCGCCTTCCGTCGCGCCACGAAGGCATCGAGCTCCTCTTCGACCGCCGGATCGATCGCCGGACGCTCGTAGCTGTTCAGCTTCTCCTTGAACACGCGGTTGGCGTGGTCGTAGGTGGTCGGCCGGCCGGCCTCCGACCAGGTCTCGAAATTGCGCCAGTCCGACAGGATCGGGGAATAGAAGGCGGTCTCGTAGCGGGCGAGCGTGTGGGGCGTGCCGAAGAAGTGCCCGCCCGGTCCGACGTCGCGGACCGCATCGAGCCCGAGCGCATCGGGGCTGGTGTCGAGGGGCGCGAGGAACTCCGCCACCATCTGCAGCATGTCGACGTCGAGGATGAACTTCTCGAACGAGGCCGTGAGCCCGCCCTCGCTCCAGCCGGCGGAATGCATGATGAAGTTGCCCCCGCCCTGCGTCAGCGCCCAGAGCGAAAGGGCCGATTCATAGGCGGCCTGCGCGTCCAGCGTGTTGGAGGCGTTGGTGTTGGAGGTGCGGTAGGGAATGTTGTAGCGGCGCGCCAGCTGGCCGCCGGCGATCACCGCCTTCATGTATTCCGGCGTTCCGAAGGCGGGCGCGCCGGATTTCATGTCGACGTTCGAGGTGAAGCCGCCATACATCACCGGCGCGCCCTTGCGCACCATCTGGGTGAAGGCGATGCCGGCGAGCGCCTCGGCGTTCTGCTGGGTCAGTGCGCCTGCGACCGTCACCGGCGCCATGGCGCCGGCGAGCGTAAAGGGCGTGACGACGACGACCTGGTTGCGCGACGACATCTCGATGATGCCCTGCAGCATCGGGCCGTCGAGCCTGAGCGGCGACGAGGTGTTGATGATGGTAAAGAGCGAGGGCTCGCGCTCCATCTGCTCCATGGAGATGCCGCGGCCGATGCGGGCGATCTCGATGCCGTCGAGATTGCGCTGGCGGCCGAGCGAATAGACGTGGAACACCTTGTCGGTGAGCTTGACCAGGTCCGACAGGCAGTCGAGGTGGCGGACCGAGGCATGCAGGTCGACGGGTTCGACGGGGTAGCCGCCGGTGGTGTGGACGATGTCGTAGCACTGGGCGAGCTTGACGAGCTTGCGGAAGTCCTCCTGGTTGCCGGTGCGCCGGCCGCCTTCGCGGTCGGCGACGAAGGGGGCGGAGGCGATCTGCGCGAAGACGAGGTTGTTGCCGCCGATCTCGACGTTGCGCATCGGATTGCGCGCATGCATCGTAAAGCCCGACGGCGCCTGAGCCACCATCTCCATGATGAGCCCCCGGTCGAAGCGCACCCGGTCGGTGCCCGGGGTGACGTCGGCGCCGGCTGCCTTCATCCGCTCGCGGGCCTCGGGCAGGATGATGTCCATGCCGATTTCCTCGAGGATCGTCAGCGAGGCCTCATGGATGGCCTCGACGGCGTCGTCCGAGAGCACCCGCGAGGAGGCCATTGTATTTCGCAGGTTGAGATAGCGGGAGCCGGTCGGAGCCGCCCGGTGACGCTCGGAGCCGCGTCCTCCCGAGCGCCGGCGGCGCTCGACGGGGCCTTCTGCCGCCTGATGTCCGTGGTGCAGGTCCAGGTTTACGACGTCGCCCATGATCCGTCCCGATTGCCGTTCAGTTCGGTCGCGATCCTGCCACAGAAACCTCCCGGATGACGGGCGATTTGCGACATGCGGCGGCATGCCTGCAGGTGCCCGGCCGTGGCCGGTCGCCGGCTGCGGCGATGCAACCGCACGGCGTAAGCAACCGATTCTTAACCATCTGTTCAAATCCTTCGTGCTAATCGCTGGAGGGAGACTTCCTTCTGCCCACACGTGGAAAGCGCCGGCGTGGCTGACATACGAGACGATCTTTTGCTTGCGGCCCGCGAAGCGATTCGCGCGCAGAAATCGCCGGCCTACATCAAGTGCAGCGAGATGCGCTATCTCGCCGTCAACGAAGCCTTCTGCGAGCTCTTCGGCCTGAGCGAGGGCGAGGTCGTCGGCCGCAGCGGCACGGAACTCGGCGAGTGCGACGGCCACGAGGACAGGAGCGAGCACGAGCGTCGCTGCCTGGTGTTCGGAGCCGACGAGACCGCCCGCTATCATCACAGCGCCAGCGCTTCCTCCTTCGTCATCTCGATGCGACGGCAGAAGCTGTCGGCGGAGCTGTCGATCCTGGTCGGCACCTTCCTGCCGGCGACGGAGACGCTCGCCAACCGGCTCGACGTGCTGGCGCAGGGCACCGGCATCGCCTTTGCCGGCGCGCCCGAGCAGGGCTGCGCCACCGGATCGTCGTCGGTCTCGGCCGGACAGCCGCTGGTGAACGCCGGCGCCGCCTCGGCGGAGAACCTGCTCGATGCGATCGGCACCGGGGTTGCGATCTACGACCGGGCCGGCGCGTTGATCCACGCCAACCAGGTGATGCGCGCCTTCTACAAGGCGCTTCTCGGCGAGGTTGCGGACGCGGACATCACCATGCACGCGCTGCTTCAGGCACTCTACGAGGTCGAGGCGCCGGACGCGGGCGAGGACGCCAGGGACGACTGGATCAGCCAGCGGCTCGCCGAATACGAACTGCCGCTGTTCGAGCGCGTCAGCCGCACGGTTGCCGGCGGCTGGATGCGGCTTGTCACCCAGCGCCGCGCCGACGGCACGCTCGTGGCGCTGCGCTCCGACGTCACCGCGATGAAGGAGAACGAGGGCCGGCTGCGCCAGCAGGGACAGGAGATCGGGCTCTACCGCGCGCTTCTCGACGAACTGCCGGTGGCGACCTTCGTGCGCGACGAGGCGCAGCGGCTGGTGTTCGCCAACCGGGCCTTCCTCGAGCTGACCGGGCTTGTCGCCGCGGATGTGCTCGGCAAGACCACGCTAGAGATGTTTCCCGATCAGGGCGACGAATTCCATGCCCGGAACCAGAGCGTGCTGGACGGCGGCGAACTGGTCGAGGCGGAGGCCGACTACCGCCGGCCGGACGGCCAGGTGATCCCGACGATTGCCCGCAGCTACCGCGTGATCTCCGCCGACAACCACAAGTACCTGATCGGCTCGATCACCGACACCTCGATGCTGAAACGGCGCGAGGAGCAGCTGATCGAGGCGCGCCGGCAGGCCGAAGAGATCAAGTCGGACCTGGAAAGCATCGTCGCCTCGCTGCATGTCGGCATCGTCGTGGTCGACGAGAACTCGACGATCGAGCTGGTCAACAGCGCCTTCGAAAGCCTGTGGAACGGCAAGCTGCCGGCGCTGACCGGCAAGCCGTTCGATGCGCTGCTGCGGTTCAAGAAGGAGCAGGGCGAGACGATCGGGACCGAGGCGGATGTCTGCGACACCGATCATCAGGTCTGGCTGCGCCGGGTGCGGGACGGCGGCTTTCCGACACGCGAGGTCGGTTATGCCAACGGCCGCACCCTGATCGAGTCCGGACAGCCGATATCGGGCGGGCGCTGCCTGCTGACCTATATCGACATCACCGAGCGGCGCGAACACGAGCGGGAGGTGCTGGAGACGCGCAGCGCCCTCGAGGAGGTCGGAAGCCTCGTCAAGGACGCCATGGCGGCGATGAGCCAGGGCCTGCTGATCATCGACAAGGACCACGTCGAACTCGCCAACGAGGCGCTGCTGTCGATGGTCGACATCGCGCCGGAGCTGCTCAGGCCCGGGGCGGCGGTGGCGGACATCATCGCCGATTGCCGCGAGCGCGGCATCTTCGGCTTTTCCGGCGACCAGCGCGTCTCGGTGGAGAATTTCCGCGAGACGCTGCTGCGCGACCGGCGGGCCTCGATCACGCTTCTGAGCGGCAAGGGCAGCTGGCTGCAGATGGAGGCGCGGCCCACCGAACACGGCCGCATCGTCTTCGTCTTTTCCGACATCAGCCAGTTGAAGGAGCGCGAAGACGAACTGCGCCGCCTGGTGGTCAGGGCCGAGACGGCCGACAAGGCGAAGTCGGAGTTCCTGGCCAACATGAGCCACGAGATCCGCACGCCGATGAACGGGGTTCTCGGCATGGCTGAGCTCCTGGCGAAATCAAACCTCGACACGCGGCAGAAGACTTTCATCGACATCATGGTGAAGTCCGGCAACGCGCTGCTGACGATCATCAACGACGTGCTCGACTTTTCCAAGATCGATGCGGGCCAGATGACCCTGCGCAAGGCGCCGTTCAACGCACTGGAAGCCGTCGAGGACGTGGCGACGCTGCTTGCGGCGAAGGCGGCGGAAAAGGACATCGAGCTCGTGGTCCGGGCTGCGGCCGACATGCCTGCGGTCCTGGTCGGCGATGCCGGGCGCTTCCGCCAGATCGTCACGAACCTCGTCGGCAATGCCGTGAAGTTCACCGATTTCGGCCATGTCCGCATCGACATGGCCGCACGGGAGGCCGAGGACGGCAGGATCGACGTGACACTGACGGTGGAGGACACCGGCACGGGCATTCCGGAAGACAAGCTCGCCTCGGTGTTCGAGAAGTTCTCGCAGGTCGATTCGTCGTCCACGCGCCGCCACGAGGGGACCGGTCTCGGCCTTGCCATCACCCACGGCCTGGTGACGCTGTTCGGCGGCTCGCTCTCGGTGACGAGCACGGTCGGCAAGGGGTCCGCCTTCACCGTGACGCTGCCCTTCGAGGTCGATCAGCTCTCGGCGTCGAACACGGCCGTGCCTGCCAACCTGCGCGGGGCGCGCATCCTCGTCGCCGACCGGAGCGATGCGACGCGGACGGTCGCGCGCGAGCTTCTGTCGGAGTGGGGCTTCGACGTGACGGCGGTCGCCAATGCCGAGGAGGCTCTTGCGGTGCTTTCGGCGGCCAGCGCGATCGAAATCATGGTCGAGGCGGTGATCGTCGACCGCAATATCCGCGACGGCAACGGCCGGAGCCTGATCGAGGCCATCCGCAAGGAGTTCCCGGAGACGGCGGTGATTGCCGTCTCCACGTTCGGCGGCGCCTCGTCGCAGGCGGGGCTGGATGCCTGCGAGGCCGAGGCGCACCTGATGAAGCCGGTGCGGGCCGGGCTGTTGCGCGAGACGGTGTGCGAGGTGGTGCGTGCCGCGCGGCGGCGCGCCTCCGGCCACGGCGCGTCCGTGGAGGCCGACGGCGGCATCGTCGTCAACATCCGGCAGCCTTCGCCGGCCGCTCCGGCCGAGGAGGAGGGGACCATCGACGTTCTCGTCGCGGAGGACAACGAGGTCAACCAGCTGGTCTTCCGGCAGTTGCTGGAGGGGTTGGGCGTCGGCTTCACCGTGGTTGCCAATGGCGAGGAGGCGGTGCAGGCCTACAAGCGGCTGAAGCCGCGGTTGATCCTGATGGACGTGTCGATGCCAGTCATGAACGGCCATCAGGCGGCACGCGCGATCCGTAGCCTGGAGGCCGGCACGCGCGACCGCGTGCCTATCGTCGCGGTGACGGCGCACGTGCTCGACGGCGACCGGGAGAGCTGCCTGGAATCCGGCATGGACGACTACCTGACGAAGCCGATCAGCACCGACCGGCTGGAGGAAATGCTGGGGCGCTGGATGGATTTGAGCGCCTTCTCCGCCGCCCGCCGTTCCACGCTTCACTGAGCGGGCGCGCCCGGCGGGTCCGGTCGGGGCTCTCTGTTGCGCGGCGGGCCGGTTTTAGGGGCGGCGGCCGCACAGCATTTCGCGCTTTCCGGCAAAGCCGGGGCGCCGCTCCACCGCAAAGCCCGCAGCGATCAGATTGCGCCGGACGAAGCCCGCGGCCGCATAGGTCGCGAACGTGCCGCCGGGCCGGGTGTGCCCGAACACCTCTCCTATCAGTTCGGCCGACCACATGTCCGGGTTGCGCGAGGGCGCGAAGCCGTCGAGATAGAAGGCGTCGAAGGCGAGGCCGGACGCCCGAAGCCGTTCCAGGGCAGGGCCGCAGACGACGGTGAGGCGGGTCTGCGCGTCCAGTTCCAGCTCGATCGCCCCGTCTCCTTCCGGTGCCTCCGGCCAGTGCTCGAAAAGCGCCTCGCGCTCGCGGTCGATCTCCGGCCAATGGGAGAGCGCGCGGCCGATCGCCGCTTTCGGCAGGGGGAAACGTTCGAAGGAGACGAAGTGCAGCCGGCCGGTCGCCGTGCGGGCGGAGCGCCATTGACGCCAGGTTTCGCAGAAATTGAGGCCGGTGCCGAAGCCCAGTTCGCCGATCACAAAGTCGCCGCCGGCCGCCCAGCGGGACGGCAGGCCGTTGCCGTCGAGAAAGACGTGACCGCATTCCAGCCGCCCGTCGGTGCGACAATAAAAGTGATCGCCATAGGCCTGCGAATAGGGCATATCGCCCTCATGCCAGTCCAGAGCCAGATCGCGGGCGAGATCGGGGGCCAGATCAGCGGGCGCCCGGCCGGGGACCGGGTCCGGGGTGGAGCCATTCGCCGCCGCGGCGATGTCAGGAGCGTTGTCAGCCATGCCGCCAGTCGATAGTCGCGCCAGCGGTGCCGGTCAATGGCGCCCCGACGTTCTGGTCATCGGGGCGGGCGTGATGGGGATGTGGGCGGCGCTGATGGCGGCGCGCGCCGGGCACACGGTGCTGGTCGCCGAGCGCCACCGGGTCGGGGCCGGCGCCAGCGGCGGCCTGCTCGGCGCCCTGATGCCGCACCTGCCGGATCGCTGGAACGCCAAGAAGCAGTTCCAGCTCGAGGCGCTGACTTCACTGGAGGGTGAACTCGCCGAGCTGGAGGCCGCCACCGGCCTTTCCGCCGGCTATCGTCGCAGCGGACGCGTGATCCCCCTGGCCGGACCGCAACAGCATCTGCGCGCGCTGCAGCATTCCCGCGATGCCGCCGCGGCCTGGAGCGTTGCGGGGCGGACGTTTTCCTACGAGGTTTCGGATCGTGCTCCGGCTTCCGGCTGGCCGGCGGCAGAGGCGACGACGCATGGGTTGGTCTTCGACAGCCTCGCCGCCCGCATCTCGCCGCGCGGGCTGCTGAACCTCCTGCGGGCTGCCCTCGAGGCGATGCCGCAGGTCCGCATCGCGGAGAGTGCCGATGTCGCCCGCCTCGATCCCGAGGGGAGGACCGCGCGTCTGGCTGACGGCACCGAGATCGCCTTCGGCCATGTGGTCGTTTCGGGCGGTGTCGCGGGCTTCAACCTGCTCGAAGCGCTGGAACCGATCAGGTTGCCGCGGCCGCTGGGCGTGGCGGTGAAAGGGCAGGCGGCGCTGTTCAGGGCCGAAATCGACCCCGGTGTGCCGATCCTGTTCGACAACGGCATCTATGTCGTGCCGCATGACGGCGGATACTGTGCGGTCGGCAGCACCAGCGAGGACGCGTTCGGCGACGCAACCGCCACCGACGGGTTGCTGGACGACGTGGTCGAAAGAGCCTGCCGGCTGGCACCGGTGCTGCGCGAGGCGTCGCTGGTCGAACGCTGGGCGGGCTTGCGGCCGAAGCCGATCGGGCGCGATCCGGTCGCGGGACTGCACCCCGACTTTCCCGCGGTCGCGGTTCTCGGCGGCGGCTTCAAGATCAGTTTCGGCATTGCGCATGAGCTGGCACGCGCGGTGATCGGACAGATCGACGGCGGTAGCGCAGGGGAGCTACCGCCGTCGTTTGCCGTCGGCGCGCATCTGGAGGCTGCGCGCCGGGATTTCGCCTAGGCGTTACATCCAGTAGGGCGGCACGCCGTAGTAGTCGTGGATCAGCTTGCCGTTGCGGCGATCCCATTCGTATTCCGCTTCGCTCTCGTAGTGGGGCGCGGCTTCGACCTGCTCCTTGGTCACGTCGATGCGATAGCCGTTGAGGCTTTCGTCATAGTTCAGCTTGCCCCACGGCAGCGGATAGTGATCGTGGCCAATGCCAAGAAAACCGCCGAAGGACAGCACGGCATAGGAGACGTGGCCGCTGCGCTTGTCCAGGATCAGGCGTTCGACGGAACCGATGTGCTTGCCGTCGGCGCCGTAGACGGCGGTGCCCTCGACCTTGTCGCTGGCGATCAGGGCTTCGGTTTCCTTGATGTTTGCATCCTGCGGAATCATCGTGTGTTCTCCCTTTCTGTTCGGGAAATCAACGCGCCGTTCCCCGTCTTGTTCCATCGGCGGCATCGTGGAAATGCCGGATTCCGCCTCGACTTTCCTGCCGCGGATGCTACCGTCGGCCGAACGTTTCGAGGTGGAATTCATGTCTGAAAAGCCCTATCCGCGCGATCTCGTCGGCTATGGTCGCACGGCGCCGGACCCGCGATGGCCCGGTGAGGCGCGCATCGCCGTGCAGTTCGTCGTCAACTACGAGGAAGGCGGCGAAAGCTGCGTGCTCGACGGCGATCCGGCCTCCGAAAGCCTGCTGTCGGAGATCGTGGGCGCGCAGCCCTGGCCCGGGCAGCGCAACCTCAACATCGAATCGATCTACGAGTACGGCGCGCGCGCCGGCTTCTGGCGGCTGTGGCGGCTGTTTTCCAGCCGCGACGTGCCGGTTACCGTCTACGGCGTGACGCTGGCGATGGCGCGCAACCCGGACGCGGTGGCGGCGATGAAGGAGGCGGGCTGGGAGATCGCCAGCCACGGCTACCGCTGGCTGGAATACAAGGATTTTTCCGAGGAGGAGGAGCGCCGGCACATCCGCGAGGCGGTGCGGCTGCACACCGAACTAACCGGATCGCACCCGCTCGGCATGTATCAGGGCAAGCCGTCGGCAAATACGCTGCGGCTGGTGATGGAGGAGGGCGGCTTCGTCTATTCCTCCGACAGCTATGCCGACGACCTGCCCTACTGGGTGAAGGGCCTGAAGGACGAGCCGTTCCTGATCATTCCCTATACGCTGGAGACCAACGACATGCGGTTTGCCACGCCGCAGGGGTTCAATTCCGGCGACCAGTTCTTCACCTACCTGAAGGATGCCTTCGACGTGCTCTACGCGGAGGGCAAGGCGGGGAGCCCGAAGATGCTGAACGTCGGCCTGCACTGCCGCCTCGTCGGCCGTCCGGGTCGGGCGGCCGCACTCGCCCGCTTCGTCGACTACGTGCTGTCGCACGAGAAGGTCTGGGTGCCGCGCCGGATCGACATCGCCCGCCACTGGCATGCGCATCACAAGCCGACGGCGGGCCTGCCATGACCCGCGAGGACTTCGTCAGCCGCTTCGGCTGCGTCTTCGAGCACTCGCCGTTCATCGCCGGACGGGCGCATGATGCGGGTGCCATCATCGCGCCGCTGACGGCGCGGGGCGTGCACGCGGCGATGGCGGCGCAGTTTCGCGCGGCCTCTTTCGAAGAGCAGCTCGGCGTCCTGCGGGCACACCCCGATCTCGCCGGCCGGCTCGCGATCGCCGGCGAACTGACCGAGGACAGCCGCAAGGAGCAGGCGGGTGCAGGCCTCGACCGGCTGACTGCGGCCGAGCATGCGCGCTTCACCGGATTGAACACGGCCTATGTGGAGAAATTCGGCTTTCCCTTCATCATCGCCGTCAAGGGGCTGACGAAGGACGACATCCTCAAGGCGTTCGAGGCGCGGATCGGCAACAGCCGCGAACAGGAATTCGAGACGGCCAAGGCGCAGGTGGAGCGCATCGCGCTGCTGCGGCTGTCGGCGCTCTTGCCGGCAGACGGGCATGCGCTCGCCGTCCGCCCGCTGACAAAGGAAGCCTTCGCCCCCTTCGGCAGCGTCATCGAGGCCGATCCCGGGACGATGCGGCTGATCAACGGCGGCAACACCGAGCGCTACCATGCGCTTGCGGAGGCCGAGGCGACCGGCGAGGACGCGCGCGTCGTCATCAATATCTTCCGCGGCAGCCCGCGGACCTTTCCCTATGCGGTGGCCATGATGGAGCGCCACCCGTTCGGCAGCCAGAGCTTTTCGCCGATCGACCACCGCCCCTGGCTGGTGGTGGTGGCCGAGGACGAAGGCGGCCGGCCCGGCGCGCCGCAGGTGTTTCTCGCGGGCGGCCGGCAGGGCGTCAACTACCGCCGCAACGTCTGGCACCATCCGCTGATGACGGTGGGCGAGACGAGCGATTTCCTCGTCGTCGACCGGAGCGGGGCGGGAAACAATCTCGAGGAATTCTTCTACGACGAACCCTTCATCATCGAAGCGGCGGAGCTAAGCGCATGACCAAGGCCGGACGACTGACGACGCATGTGCTCGACACCGCCCTCGGCAGACCTGCCGCGGGCCTGACGATCGATCTCTTCTGGCTGGAGAACGGCGAGCGGCAATGGATCACCACGGTGAAGACCAACGCCGACGGGCGGGTCGACGCGCCGCTGGTCGAGGGCGTCGGCTTCATGGCCGGAACCTACGAGCTCGCCTTCCACGCCGGGGACTACCTGCGCCAGAGCGGGGTGGCACTGCCGGACCCGGCCTTCCTCGACGTCATCCCCTTGCGCTTCGGCGTCGCCGATCCGTCGAGCCACTACCACGTACCGCTGCTGCTCTCGCCCTATGGGTACTCGACCTACCGGGGCAGCTGACGGCGCTTGAGTTTTCTGCGGCGCAGATCATCCTCAGTACCGCCTCTGCCATTTGAAGGGGGCTCACAGCCCCGCCTTCATCGCCTTGCCGGCGACGTAGGTCTCGCGCACCGCGCGGTCGTCGCCGAGGGTCTGCAACAGGAAGAGCTCGTCGGCGAGCGAGCGGACGACTTCCATCCTGAGCGCCATCGCAGGCGTCGCGGTGGCGTCGAGCACGACGAGGTCGGCGTCGGTGCCGGGCTCCAGCGTGCCGATCCGGCTTTCGAGCGACAGGACCTGCGCGTTGCCGAGCGTCATGTGGTAGAAGCTCTCGAACGGGTTCAGGCGCTCGCCGAGCAACTGCTGGATCTTGTAGGTCTCGTCCAGCGTCCTCAGCATCGAATAGCTAGTGCCGCCGCCGACGTCGGTGGCAAGGCCGATCCGCACCGGCTTGTCCCGTCGTGAAAGCGTCTTCAGCGGGAACAGGCCGGAGCCGAGGAAGAGGTTGGACGTCGGGCAGTGGACGGCGACGGCGCCGGCCTCGCTCATCGCATCCGCCTCGCGTTCGGTCAAATGGATGCAATGGCCGAACAGGCTCTTCGGACCCAGCAGTCCATAATTCGCGTAGACGTCGGTGTAGTCGATCGCCTCGGGGTAGAGCTCGGCGGTGTAGCGGATCTCGTCGTGGTTTTCCGACAGATGCGTCTGGATGTGCAGGTCGGGGAACTCGCGGGCGAGCGCTGCGGTCATCTCCATCTGCGCCGGCGTCGAGGTGATGGCGAAGCGCGGGGTGATGGCGACGTGGTTGCGGCCCTTGCCGTGCCACGCCTCGATCACCGCGCGGGTCTCGTCGTAGCCCATCTCCGGCGTGTCGAGTAGCCCTTGCGGGGCGTTGCGGTCCATCATCACCTTGCCGCCGACCATGCACATGCCGCGCTTCAGCGCCTCGGCGAAATAGGCATCGGCCGAGGCCTTGTGCACCGAGCAATAGGCGACGGCCGTCGTCGTGCCGTGGCGGAGCATCTCGTCATAGAAATGGCGGGCGATCCTTGCCGAATGGGCCGGCTCGACGAAGCGGCACTCCTCGGGGAAGGTATGGGTGTTCAGCCATTCCAGGAGGTTTGCCGCATAGGCGCCGATCACCTGCATCTGCGGGAAATGCACATGCGTGTCGATGAAGCCCGGCAGGATCAGGCAGGGCCGGTGGTCGATCTCGTCTATGCCTTCGGGCGCTGCGGCGCGCACGGCCGCATAGGGCCCGACAGCGGCGATGCGGCCGTCCTCGACCAGGATGCCGCCGTCCTCCTCATAGCGGTAGGCGTCGTGATCGTCGATGCCTTCCGGCCCGCGGACGAAGCCGAGCAGACGTCCGCGCAGAAGCGTTGCCGTCATGGTGCGTCTCCTTTCGAGACCGCGCTTTCATACCAGGCGGTCAGCAATTGCCGCTCGTCCGGCGTAACGCCGGTGAGATTGCCGGGTGGCATGGCATGGCTGCGGGCGGCCTGCAAATAGATTTCGCGGGCATGGCTTGCGATCGCCGCATCGCTGTCGAGCACGACGTCCTTCGGCGCGGCGTGCAGCCCTTCCCAGACCGGCTCGGCGGCGTGGCACATGCTGCAGCGGCTCATGATCACGTCGCGGGCGGCGGGGAAATGCGCATCGGCGGCAAACCTTTCGAACACCGGCGCCGGCGTCGCCTCCGCCGTGCCGCCGGTCAGGACCTTCGGCACGGTCGAGAGCCAGATGATGACGATGAACAGGATCGCAGTCGCGAGCCAGGTCCAGGTCGGCCGGCCCTTTCTGGCATGCGTGGTGTTGAACCAGTGGCGGATGGTGACGCCCATCAGGAAGACGAGTGCGGCGATGATCCAGTTGAAGGCCGTGGCGAAGGCCAGCGGATAGTGGTTCGACAGCATGAAGAAGATGACGGGCAACGTCAGGTAGTTGTTGTGGAGCGAGCGCTGCTTGGCGATGACGCCGTATTTCGGGTCCGGCGTGCGCCCGGCGATCAGGTCGGCGACGACGATCTTCTGGTTGGGGATGATGATGAAGAAGACGTTGGCCGACATGATGGTGGCGGTGAACGCGCCGAGATGCAGGAAGGCGGCGCGGCCGGTGAAGACCTGCGTGTAGCCCCAGGCCATGGCGACGAGCAGGATATAGAGCAGGATCATCAGGCCCCAGGTGTTCCGCCCGAGCGGCGACTTGCAGAGCAGGTCGTAGAGGATCCAGCCTGCCGCCAGCGAGGCGAGCGAGATGGCGATCGCGGTGGCAGCCGAGACGTCCAGCACCTGGCGGTCGATCAAGAACAGCTCCGCGCCGCCGTAATAGACCAGACAGAGCATGGCGAAGCCGGACAGCCAGGTGGCGTAGCTCTCCCATTTGAACCAGGTCAGGTGCTCGGGCATCGTCGCCGGCGCCACCAGGTATTTCTGGATATGGTAGAAGCCGCCGCCGTGGACCTGCCACTCCTCGCCATAGGCGCCCGGCGGCAGATGCGGCCGCTTCACCAGGCCGAGGTCGAGGGCGATGAAGTAGAAGGACGAGCCGATCCAGGCGATCGCGGTGACCACGTGCAGCCAGCGCACGGCAAAGGCGATCCATTCCCAGGCGATGGCGTATTCGTACATGCATGACCCCTCGTTCTCGTCTGTCCCGCACCTTGCGAAAAAATGCGAGGCGAGGGAAGGGGATGACGCGCGGTTCCACCGCCCTGTCGCCGTCCGGGCTCCCTCGGCGGCATGCCCCGTTCTCGTTCCTCAATCGACGAAGGTCGGCGCTTCGGAGCGCAGCCAGTTGCGGAACAGCCGGATCTTGGGAACGTTGCGCCGGCTTTCGGGGTAGACCAGCCAGTGGGCCTTGCCGTCGTTGCAGGCGATGTCGAAGGGCTGGTAGAGGCGACCGCGCGCGATGTCGTCGGCATAGAGTTCCGGGCTGAGCATCGCCACGCCGTGCCCGCCCATCACGGTGTCGGCCTCCAGCGTCTGGGTGCCGAGATAGGTGTGCGGCCGGTCGCCGAGGTCGATGTCGGGCAGGCCGGCCTCGGCGAACCACTGCGCCCACCAGGGGTCGGTCGGATCGAAGATGGGGAGCTTCAGCAGGTCCTCCGGCCTGTCGATGCCGCCGACGCTCTCGGCCAGCGCCGGGCTCAGCATCGGGGTGAAGGTCAGTTCCATCAGCCGGTGCGTGGCAAGGCCCGGCCAGTTGCCGTCACCGTAGCGGATCGCGACATCGACCGCCTCGCGCGAGAAATCGACCAGCGCCTGGTCGGTCAGAAGCCGCACGGCGACGGTCGGGTTCTGCAGGTGGAAGGAGCCGAGATGCGGCGCCAGCCACCGCGATGCCATGGTATAGGTCGAGGAGATCACCAGCGTGCCCTCGGCATCCTCGAGCACCGAGGCGAAGGCGTCCTGCAGGATGGAGAAGGCTTCGCCCACCCTCGGCGCCAGCCGTTGGCCGACCTCCGTCAGCACGATCTGGCGCGGCCGGCGCAGGAAGAGCGGTTCGCCGAGCAGGTCTTCCAGAAGCTTGATCTGGTAGCTGACGGCGGTCTGGGTCATGCCCAGTTCTTCGCCGGCGCGGGTGAAGCTGCCATGCCGGGCGGCGGCGTCGAACACCCGCATCGCATTCAGCGGGAACTGGCGGGCCATCTTCATGGATAAGCTCTCTTGATGCATGCAGCCGGAGGTTCGATTGGAATTCCAGCACTTCGGTGTGCAAAGTGCAAGCAAGTTCAACAGCCGCCATGAGGTGTCGTTATGACCTGCCCCGATCTTGTTCGTGATGAACACAGCCTGCGCCAGCCGCTTCCGTCCCCCTTCGACTGGTGGGTCCGCGTCATCGTCGACGCGCTGCTGCCGTCGCTGACGCCGCGCCATTCTCGCCTCGATCTGGAGACGATGCCGGATCACATCAAGCGCGACCTGGGATTGCTCGACGGCCGCGATCGCTATTGCGACGAGGGGCGGTGAGGTGACGTGCAGTGCTCTCATCTCCCCTATGGGAGAAGAGTGTGCGACCGTTCCGCGGCCGGATATTGGGAATCAGAGCGGCCGCAACCCGTTGCGGCCATATTGGCCCTCCGGGAGGCGCCGTCGTCGAGACTACTCCTCCTTTGAGATGTCAATCTCCGCGATTTTCCTCATGGTTTCAAACTGGAACATGGTTGCCTTGCCCTCAGTTTCTATCATGAAGTGCAGCCCCTTGTTGGTGATGAAGAACCAACTCATTTGGAGTTCAGCGTTATCTCTCCTGTGTAATTCCTCTGGTGCAAGCTCGCGTGCGGTCGTTCCGTCGTAGAAGATGGTCCGTTCGCCCACAGTAAACTGCTCGAAAATCTGCCTGCTTTTCTGGCACAGCACGCGAATGAGCTTCATATAACTTGGTTCGGCGTCAAGTGCGGATTTCACTCTTTCCGAGCGGTTCGATAGAGCCACAGATCGCCGCCGTACTTCCTGCTGCAGTTCATCGACCGATAGGACGCGCAAGTTCGGTTGGCGCCTAAGCCATGCCGCGTTGATCAGAAAAAGGTCCTCGACCTCATTCAGCGCATAGAAGCGGCTGTCGATTGTCCAGAAGTGGTCTTTCACAGGCTTGTTCCGGCCAGAGTAAGCAGATGAACATGCCTTCGTGCCAAATTTCCCGACTGCATCCACTCCTTCATCGAAGAGAGCCAGATGTCGGACGGCGCCCATGTCCCTCAGCCCTTGTCTTACGATATCGACGATCTCAGCACTCCAGTTCGAATTTATGCCGAACTGCAGGAACCCGCCGTTGTTTACTTGTGCGACGTAGAAATCGACATAGTAACTCATAATTGCGGAGCGGCTGATTTCTTCTGGGGTCAGATGCTCTTTGAACAGGTCGTTTATGACGGAGATGTTCGAGTCGAGGATGTCGAAGGGATCTCTGCTGTCAAAGGCTTCGGCGGAGACCATGATCACGTCGTCGGAAGATAAGAAAGCGCTTTCAAGTTCGTTCATCGGAGTTCCACTTATATCGATCAACTAAGACATTTCCGGTGGTTCTTGTTCTGATCATCTGCAAATCGCCGATCTGCCGAGAAGACGAAAAACTCACTGCTTGCCCCACCAGCGCCTTGATTCCGGCAGGAGCCATTCCTTGAAATCGGCAGGCCTGGTCTTGTCATGCAGATTTTCGTTCTGGAGATCCTCCAGCAAGCCCACGCTCGCGGCAGTTCGCACGTAGTCGTCCCCGTAAACGTGCCATTCCTCGATGACTTGAAACACAGCCCTGAAGTTCTCTGTCTCACCCTCCTGAAGCCGGCTGGCGAGGTGTCGAGCCAACTCGCCGAGCAGTTGGCAGTAGGGGCGTTCCTCGTCGTCCACCGGCGATTCGGCGCGAAACGCTCTCCATGCGTCATCAAAGGTGGGATCCGCCAGCAATAGCGGAGGAAACATCTCGGCGCGCGTGATCAGTCGTCTCTGCATGCTGTAAACTGCCCAATTTGAGACTGTCGGGACCTAAACTCGTGAGCCGGAACAGCCATCTGGCGGCAACCAAAGCTTGAATTGCCCTGCAATACAATCCATTGCTTTCCGATGAGCGAAACAAGCAGCGAAATAATCCTGGCGCCGGATGCCACCTTCCGGGTTGTGATTTGGAGGCGCGATGACGGAAACTATAAGTGGCGCCACGAGGCATATGTGCCGCCCGATCCAGAATATGGCTGGGAGGGGGATTGGGATACAGTTCATCCAGGTATCAGCGGGCTCTACAATACCCGGGAGCGCGCGCTTTCCGATGCCCGGATGCAAGTGGCCTGGCTCGGCAAATTGGACAGCGCGCCCGAAACGGTCGTTCGCCCGCTCCCATGGTGGCGGCGCTTCTGGCCATCCTGGCTGACCGGACGCTCGCGAAGCTGAACCCCTCCCTCACATCCCCTTCAACCTCTCCACCGCCATCAGCACCCGTTCCGGCGTCGCAGGCGCATCCAGCCGCGGGCAGTGGCGGTAGCCGGCGACGCTGGCCACCGCCATCGAGAGTGCTTCCAGCACCGAGATCGCCAGCATGAAGGGCGGTTCGCCGACGGCCTTGGAGCGGCCGATCGTCGGCTCGGCGTTTTCCGACCATTCGGCGAGGCGGACGTTGAAGATCTTCGGGCGGTCGGAGGCGAGCGGGATCTTGTAGGTGGACGGCGCGTGGGTGCGCAGCCGCCCCTTGTCGTCCCACCACAGTTCCTCCGTCGTCAGCCAGCCCATGCCCTGGACGAAGGCGCCCTCGACCTGGCCCCTGTCGATCGCCGGGTTCAGCGAGCGGCCGACGTCGTGGAGGATGTCGACGCGGTCGACCTGGTATTCGCCGGTCAGCGTGTCGATCGAGACCTCGGAGACGGCGGCGCCATAGGCGAAATAGTAGAAGGGCGAGCCTATCCCCTTCGCCCGGTCCCAGTGGATCTTCGGGGTCTTGTAGAAGCCGGCGGCGGAAAGCTGGACGCGGGCCATGTAGGCCTGCTTGATGAAGTCGGCAAAGGGGATCAGCGTTTCGCCGATGCGGACGTGATGCGGCACGAAGGCCACCGCGTCCGGCGCCACGCCCCATTTCTCGGCGGCAAAGGCCACCAGCCGCTCCTTGATCTGGCGGGCGGCATCGTAAGCGGCCATGCCGTTCAGGTCGGAGCCGGAGGAGGCGGCGGTGGCCGAGGTGTTCGGCACCTTCGCCGTCGTCGTCGCGGTGATCTTCACCGTCGCGATGTCGACCTGGAAGGCGTCGGCCAGCACCTGCGCCACCTTGGTGAACAGGCCCTGGCCCATCTCGGTGCCGCCGTGGTTCAGGTGGATCGAGCCGTCCTGGTAGACATGCACCAGGGCACCGGCCTGATTGTACCAGGTGGCGGTGAACGAAATGCCGAACTTCACCGGCGTCAGCGCGATGCCCTTGCGGATCACCCGGCTCGTGGCATTGAAGGCGAGGATCGCCTTGCGCCGCGCCTGGTAGTCGGCGGACTGTTCCAGCTCGTCGACGATGCGGGCGACGATATTGTCCTCGACCGGCTGGTGATAGGGCGTCAGCACCCGGTCGGAGCCCGCCTCGCCGTAGAAATTGGCCTTGCGGATCTCCAGCGGGTCCTTGCCCAGCGCGTAGGCGATCTCCTCGACGATCCGTTCGCCGCCGACCATGCCCTGCGGGCCGCCGAAGCCGCGGAAGGCGGTGTTGGAGACGGTGTGGGTCTTCAGCGGCTGCGAGGTCAGCCTCACATGCGGAAAGAAATAGGCGTTGTCGGCATGGAACAGGGCGCGGTCGGTCACGGGACCCGAAAGGTCCGAGGAGAAGCCGCAGCGGGCGGCATAGTTGGCCTTGACCGCAAGGATGCGGCCGTCGTCGTCGAAGCCGGCCTCGTAGGAGACGAGGAAGTCGTGGCGCTTGCCGGTCGCCGTCATGTCCTCGTCGCGGTCGGGGCGGAATTTCACCGCCCGCTTCAGCCGCTTGGCGGCGATCGCGGCGATGGCGGCGAACTGGTTGGACTGCGTCTCCTTGCCGCCGAAGCCGCCGCCCATGCGGCGCACCTGCACCGTCACCGCATTGGAGGGCACGCCGAGCGCATGGCCGACCATGTGCTGGACCTCGCTCGGATGCTGGGTGGAGGACCAGACGGTGACCTCGTCGTCCTCGCCGGGGATGGCGAGCGCGATGTGGCCCTCGAGGTAGAAATGGTCCTGGCCGCCGACGCGCACCGCCCCGGCGATGCGGCGCGGCGATGCGGCAAGGGCGGCATCGGCGTCGCCGCGCGACAGCGTCAGCGGGTCGGTGACGAGCGCTGCGCCGTTTGCGAGCGTGTCGGTGACGTCGGTGAAGTGCGGCAGGTCGCGGTATTCGATCTTCGCCAGCCGTGCCGCCCTGCGCGCCGCCTCGCGGGTTTCGGCGATCACCGCGAAGACCGGCTGGCCGTGGAACTCGACCTTTCCTTCCGCCAGCACCGGCTCGTCGTGCCGGCCGGTCGGGCTGATGTCGTTGTGGCCGGGCACGTCGGCGCCGGTCATCACCCAGACGACGCCGGGGGCCGCGCGGACGGCGGCGAGGTCCATCGAGACGATCTCGGCATGCGCCCGGTCGCTCATGCCGAGCGCCGCATGCAGCGTGCCCTCGGGCTCGGGCATGTCGTCGATATAGTCGGCGCTGCCGGCGACGTGCTTGTGGGCGCTATCGTGGCGGAGCGGCGCGTGCACGGGTGCGGAAATGGTCTTGCGCTCCTCGAAGGCGGACTTGTCCATGGTTCAGGCCTCCGGTCGCCCTGCGGGCATCAATCCCGCCGCCCTCTCCTCACCGGAAAGAAGTGCCGAGCGCAGCGAGGCGATGAGGGGGAAGGGCGGTGCGACCGTCGCGACGTTGGCGGACAGGGCGCCCCTCATCCGCCTGGCACCTTCTCCCCGCAGGCGGCAAGAAGGACGGGTGTTGCGGCGTCTCGGTCCCCCTCTCCTCGCTTGCGGGGTGAGGGGTAGTGCCGACGCCTCGGTGAGGGAGGGTCGCAGCAGGAAAGTCCGTGTGCACGCGCCCATCACGCCACCTCCTCGAAACGCCTCAACTGGGCCGCCTCGCCGGTCGTCTCCAGGAAGAAGCGCAACAGCAGGTTCTTCGCCGCCAGCATGCGGTAGGCGGCGGTGGCGCGCCAGTCGGAGAGCGGCGTGTAGTCGTGGTCGAACGCCGCGGTCGCAGCCTGCACGGTCGCCTCTGTCCACGGCCGGCCGGCAAGCGCCGCCTCTACATGCGTCGCCCGCTTCGGCGTCGCGGCCATGCCGCCGAAGCAGATGCGGGCCTCGGCCACGGCGCCGGCCGCGTCGAGCCTCAGACGGAGGGCGCCGCAGAGCGCCGAGATGTCCTCGTCGCGGCGCTTGGAGATCTTGTAGACCGCAAACAGGTCGGCCTCCGCCGGCGCCGGCACGAACAGGCTTTCGACGAATTCGCCGGGACGCCGGTCCTGCCGGCCATAGGCGATGAAGTAGTCCTCGAGCGGCATCTCGCGGCGGCCGGTGGTCGAGCGGAGCGTCAGCGTGGCGCCGAGCGCGATCAGCGGCGGCGGCGTGTCGCCGATCGGCGAGCCGTTGGCGATGTTGCCGCCGATCGTGCCCATGTTGCGCACCTGCGCGCCGCCGATGCGGTCGATCAGCGGGCGCAGTGCGGGGACGAGGGCGCACAGGGCCTCGCAGGCCTGCGTGTAGGTCACGCCGGCGCCGATCGAAAGCCCGGCGGGGGTGCGCTCGATCGCCTGCAGGTCCTGAAGGTGGTTGATGAAGACGACCGGGTCGAGTTCGCGCATCTGCTTGGTCACCCAGAGCCCGACATCGGTGGAGCCGGCGACGACCGTTGCCTTCGGCTCGGCCGCCAGCACCGCTGCCAGTTCATCGGCGGAGGCGGGGACGACGATGCGGTTTCCCGTCCCGCCGAGGCGGATCGTTTGGCGCGGCGAGAACGCCGCCAGCTTTTCCTTCACGGCCGCGCGCGTGCGCTCGATCGGATCGAACACGGAGCTCGGGCGCGTGGCGGCGACAGCTTCGGCGGCGGCCACGATCGGCTCGTAGCCGGTGCAGCGACAGAGATTGCCCTGCAGCGCCCGCTCGATCGCCGGCCGGCCGGGCCGGTCGCCGGAAAGCCAGAGCCCATAGAGCGACATGACGAAGCCCGGCGTGCAGAAGCCGCATTGCGAGCCGTGATGATCGACGAGCGCCTGCTGCACCGGATGCAGCGCCCCATCGGCGCCAGCCAGATGCTCGACGGTGACGACATGGGTGGCGTTCATCGAGCCGAGCAGGCGGATGCACGCATTGACGCTCTCACAGACGAGTTCGCCGCCGAGGAGCCGGCCGACGAGAACCGTGCAGGCGCCGCAGTCGCCTTCGGCGCAGCCCTCCTTGGTGCCGGTCAGCCGCCGGCGCAGGCGCAGCCAGTCGAGCAGGGTACCGGTCGCCGGGACGTCGTCGAGCACGACGTCCTCGTCGTTCAGCATGAATCGGATGCGGTCGGTCTCTTGCATGCGCCTCTTCTGCCTTGCCTGCTACTGCGCGGTCCAGCCGCCGTCGATGGAGATGTGCGTGCCGGAGATCGAGCGGGCGGCGTCGCTCGAGAGGAAGATCGCCGTCTCGGCCACCTCCTCGACGCTGACGAATTCCTTGGTCGGCTGGAACTTCAGCATGACGTCCGACTTCACCTGCGCCTCGCTGATGCCGCGGGCGCGCGCCGTATCGGGGATCTGCTTCTCCACCAGCGGCGTCAGCACGTAGCCGGGGCAGATGGCGTTGACGGTGATGCCCTGGTCGGCGACTTCCAGCGCCACGGCCTTGGTCAGGCCCATGATACCATGTTTCGCCGCCACGTAGGCCGTCTTGAACGGCGAGGCGACGAGACCGTGGGCGGAGGCGACGTTGATGATGCGGCCCCAGCCCTTCGCCTTCATGCCGGGGATCGCGGCGCGAATCGTGTGGAAGGAGCTCGACAGGTTGATGGCGATGATCTGGTCCCACTTCTCGACCGGGAAATCCTCGATCTTTTCGACGTGCTGGATGCCGGCATTGTTGACGAGGATGTCGACGCTTCCGAATTCGGCGGCCGTGCTGCCGATCAGGTCGGCGATCTCGGCCGGACGCGTCATGTCGGCGGGATGATAGACCACCTTGCCGCCGCCGAGGCCGGAAAGCCGCTGCCGGATCTCCTCGATCTCGGCCGCGCTGCCCAGGCCGTTGATCACGACATTGGCGCCGGTGCGGGCAAAAGCCGTGGCGATCGCAAGGCCGATACCGCTGGTGGAGCCGGTGACGACGGCTGTCTTCATCTTGCTTCTCTCCCGTTTTCTTGCGGCGGGTAGAACCTCCGGACCGCCGCATCCGGGCCAGCCTACGCGCAAAGAACCGGCCGTTGCAATCGGCTTTTGGGGCGGTGCAGCGCGGAAATTGTGCGCCGCGGGTTGCGTTTTATTTTCCTTTGACATTCGTTTTCATGTCGTATTGAAGATTCCGAAGGCCGTCGGGAGCGGCCGGACAGACGGGAGGGATTCATGGGCGGCTTCATCCTCGCAATCGACCAGGGCACGACCTCGAGCCGGGCGATCGTCTTCGACGGCGGCCAGAAGGTGGTGGGCGTCGGCCAGCGCGAGTTTCCGCAGATCTTTCCCCGTTCCGGCTGGGTGGAGCACAATCCCGAGGAGATCTGGGAGAGCGTGATCTGGTCGGCCCGGGTCGCACTCGAGCAGGCCGGCATCGGCGCCTCGGATCTCGCCGGCATCGGCATCACCAACCAGCGCGAGACCGTCGTCGTCTGGGACCGCGAGAGCGGCCGGCCGATCCACAACGCCATCGTCTGGCAGGACCGGCGGACCGCCGATCGTTGCGAGGAGTTGAAGCGGCAGGGGCTGGAAGCGCTCTTCACCGGCCGGACCGGGTTGCTGCTCGATCCCTATTTCTCCGGCACCAAGCTCGCCTGGCTGCTGGAGAATGTCGACGGCGCCCGGGCGCGCGCCGAGCGCGGCGAGCTCTGCTTCGGCACGATCGACACCTTCCTGATCTATCGGCTGACCGGCGGGCGTTCGTTTGCCACCGATGCGACCAATGCGAGCCGAACCTTGATGTACGACATCGGCGCCAACGCCTGGGACGACGAACTGCTGTCGATCCTGAACGTCCCGAGGGCGATGCTGCCGGAGGTGTTCGACTGCGCGGCCGATTTCGGCGTCACCGCGCGCGAGCATCTTGGCGCCGAGGTGCCGATCCTGGGCGTCGCCGGCGACCAGCAGGCGGCGACGATCGGCCAGGCCTGCTTTGCGCCGGGCATGATGAAATCGACCTACGGCACCGGCTGCTTTGCGCTCCTGAACACCGGCTCCGACATGGTGCGCTCGAAGAACCGCCTGCTGACGACGATCGCCTACCGGCTGGACGGCGAGACGACCTATGCGCTGGAGGGCTCGATCTTCATCGCTGGCGCGGCCGTGCAGTGGCTGCGCGACGGGCTGAAGATGATCGGCGCGGCGTCGGAGGCGAGCGCGCTTGCGGACAAGGCCGATCCGACGCAGCACGTCTATCTGGTGCCGGCCTTCACCGGCCTGGGCGCCCCGCACTGGGATCCCGATGCGCGGGCGGCGATCTACGGCATGACGCGGGGCACCGGCCCGGCTGAATTCGCGCGCGCGGCGCTGGAGGCGGTCTGCTTCCAGACGCGCGACCTGCTGGAGGCCATGCGCGGCGACTGGGCGGACGGTGCGCGCGAGACGGTGCTGCGCGTCGACGGCGGCATGGTCGCCTCGGACTGGACCATGCAGCGGCTCGCCGACATCCTCGACGCGCCGGTCGACCGGCCGACGATCCTGGAGACGACGGCGCTGGGGGCGGCCTGGCTCGCCGGCCACCGCGCCGGTGTGTGGCCGGACCGGGACGGCATCGCCCGCTCCTGGGCCCGCGACCGCCGCTTCGAGCCGCAGATGGACGAGGAAACGCGCACCGCGAAGGTCGCCGGCTGGAAGGATGCGGTGCGGCGGACGCTGAGCGCGGGGTAGGGCGAGCGGCCTGAAGGGCTCTATGGACAAGGGACAGCGTTCGCCCGGCTCACCCGGCATCGGGCTTGCGGCTGTCGGCGAGGCATCTGGACGCATTGCTCTTCTGAGCCGCGCTTCCGGATGATATGGCTCGGACATGCACCTCTCATCACACGTCGTCGCTGGCCGATCATGCGGGACCTGCACGCTCTGTTGCCGACTGCCTGACATCGATCTTCTCGAAAAACCGGCAAATAGCTGGTGCAGGCACTGCATCGAGGGGGCGGGATGCTCGAACTATGAAAATCGTCCCGCGGTCTGCCGGGACTTTCTCTGCCGGTGGATGACCGATGCCGAGCTCGGCCCGGCGTGGGAACCGTCGCGCGCGCACATGATGATCTACAGCCAAGGCCCGCAGATCACGATCCTGGTCGACCCGGATTTTGAGGACATCTGGCGGCGCGAGCCATACCACGCGCAATTGCAAAAGTGGGCTTCGGAGGCCGCGCGGACGGGCGGCTACGTGATCGTGTTCTGGCAGGACGAGGTTTTCAAGATCTGACCTGGCGGCGCGTGGTCGCTGTGGGCAGGTCAATAGCGCTGGATCGATCGAACGGCATACAACTGCCACGTGCCGGGCACGTCGCGCAACGCCCGCTCGCCCTTATCGCCGAAGGTCGTGCCGGAGCCGACGACGATATCGTGGATGGTGCGTGAGACGAGGAATTCGCCGGCCCCGGCCTCGCCCAGGATGCGCGAGGCGATGTTGACGCAGAGGCCGCCCACGTCGTTGCCCCGCCTTTCGCATTCGCCCGTGTGGGCCGCGGCCCGTATGGTCAGGCCAAGCTCCCCAAGCCGCTCGCGGATGGCGTCGCCGCATTGGATGGCCCGCGTCGGTCCCTGGAAGGTGGCAAGCAGTCCGTCGCCGGTCATCTTGATCTCGGTGCCGCCGTGCTGGCGCAGTTCGGCCCGGATCGCTTCGTCGTGCCGCAGCATCAGCGCGTTCCATTCGCGGTCGCCGAGGCGGGAGGCGAGAGCGGTGGAGCCGACGATGTCGGTGAAGAGCACGGTCAGGAGGACGCGCTCGCTCGTCGAGCGCGGCCGCGCGCCGGTGACGAAGGCTTCGATCTCGTCCAGCACCCGGTCGCTGTCGCCCGCCCAGATGACATGGTCCTCGCCCGGAAGCTCAACGAAGGTGGCGCGGGGGATATGGTCGGCGAGATAGCGCCCCTCCTGTCGTTTCACCCAGCGATCGCCCTTGCGACTGACGACCAGCGTCGGCACGTGGATCGCCGGCAGGATGTCGCGCACGTCGATCTCGGTGTTCCAGCGCCAGAGCGCGATCGCATCCTGCGGGGCTGCGGAATTGCGCAGGTAGGCGGCCAGCCATTCGCCCGTCGCCGCGTCGCCTGAGAGGCTGGGGGCTGCGTTGGAGAGATCGAACGGTCCGCCCCAGTCGCGGGCGATCTGCGCGAGTTCCTCCTCCGCCTGCTCGCGTGTCTTGGCCCAGGGATAGTCCTCCGACCAAAGCCCCTTGGCGAAGGAACCGTAGAGAACCAGCGCCGCCGTCTTCTGCGGAAAGGTGGCGGCAAAGAGCATGCAGAGATTACCGCCCTCGGAGGTGCCGATCAGCACGGCGCGTTCGGAACCGACGGCGGCCATGACGGCCTGCAGGTCCTCCATGCGCTCTTCGAGCGTCGGATACCCGACATTCCGGTCGGACAATCCCGTGCCGCGCTTGTCGAACATGATCAGCCGTCCGAATGCACTCAACCGGTCGAAAACGTGGGCGAGGCGGGGCAGGGTCCAGGCGTAGTCGAGGTTGGACACCCAGCCCGGAACATAGACGATGTCGCGGGGGCCAGCGCCGACCACCTGATAGGCGATGCTGAGATCGCCGCATTGTGCGTAGCGTGTATTCGGTCGCATGGCCGGGCACCTCTCGCTCATCCTCCGCTTCAAGCGAGGCCTTGGCAAGCGCGGCAGGCCGGCTGCGGTCGAAGCGAGCGGAAACAGCTTGCGAATTTTTCATGCGCCGTGTCGGGATCGGCGTTACTCCTACGTCATTGCAACGATGGGAGGATCCGATGCTGTATGCCGTGCTCTGCTACAATTCCGAGGAAGCCGTCGCCGCCTGGAGCCGGGAGGAGGAGGACAGGGTGATGTCCGATCTCGCCGCGGTGGAGCGGAAATATGCGGCGGCCGGAAAGCTCGGGCCGGTCGCCCGGCTGATGCCGACGACGGCTGCGACCACGCTGCGCAAGGCGCCGGGGGAGACCATCGTGGTGGACGGGCCCTTTGCCGAGACCAAGGAGCAGTTCCTCGGCTTCTTCCTCGTCGACATGGAGACGCTCGACGCGGCGATCGATTTCGCGAAGGAGCTCGCGGTCGCCAATCCCGGCGTCGGCGCCTACGAGATCCGGCCCCTGCGCGTCTTCAAGCCGGGCGGAGCTCTGGAGGCACTGTGAGCGAACTCTCCTGGATCGACCTGGCGTTGTCCTCCGCCCGCCCGCAGGCGATGGGCGCGCTGCTTCGGTACTTCCGCGACCTCGACCTTGCCGAGGAGGCGTTCCAGGAGGCGTGCCTGCGGGCCGTGCGCGCCTGGCCGGACAAGGGGCCGCCGCGCGATCCGGTCGCCTGGCTGATCTTCGTCGGCCGCAACAGCGGCATCGATCACCTGCGCAAGCGGGCGCGGCAGCAGCCGCTGCCGCCGGAGGAGACGCTGTCCGACCTGGAGGATGTCGAGGACGATCTCGCCGAGCGGCTGGACGGCTCGCACTACCGCGACGACATCCTGCGGCTTTTGTTCGTCTGCTGCCATCCGGACCTGCCGGCGACGCAGCAGATCGCGCTGGCGCTGCGCATCGTCTGCGGGCTCTCGGTGCGCCAGATCGCCCGCGCCTTCCTCGTCTCCGAGGCGGCGATGGAGCAGCGGATCACCCGCGCCAAGGCCAGGATCGCCGCCGCCGGACTGCCGTTCGAAACGCCGGATGCCGTCTCGCGGGCCGAGCGGCTCGGCGCGGTTTCGGCAATGGTCTATCTCGTCTTCAACGAGGGCTACTCGGCCGGTGAGACCCAGCGGGCCGATGCGCCCTTCTGCGAAGAGGCGATCCGGCTTGCGCGGCTGCTTTTGCGGCTGTTTCCCTCCGAGCCCGAGATCATGGGGCTGACGGCGCTGCTTCTGCTCCAGCATTCGCGCAAAGATGCGCGCTTCGACGCCGACGGCCAGATCGTGCTTCTGGAGGAGCAGGACCGCAGCCTCTGGGACGGCCGGATGATTCGCGAGGCGCTGGCTCTGATCGACAAGGCGCTGCGCCACCGCGCACCGGGGCCCTACCAGATTCAGGCGGCGATCGCCGCACTGCATGCGCGCGCCACGCGCCCGGAGGATACCGACTGGGAGGAGATCGACCTGCTCTACCAGTCGCTGGAGCGGCTGCAGCCGTCTCCGGTCGTCACCCTCAACCGCGCCGTTGCCGTCTCGAAGCGCCAGGGACCGCAGGCCGCACTCGATCTCATCGAGCCGCTGGAGGATCGGCTTTCGGGCTATTTCTATTTCCATGGGCTCAGGGGCGGGCTCCTGAAGCAGCTCGGCCGCGATCGCGAGGCACGCGCCGCCTTCGAGCGCGCCATCGCACTCGCCACGACGCCGGCGGAAGCCGCCCATATCCGCCAGCACCTGGACGGGCTTTCGCGCGGTGTCGTCGCGGAGACGAAATAGCGGACGATTTTTTCGTTCGGCCTGTCGGATCGCCGGCGTCGCCTTCGTCCTTGCCACGAACCGACCGAAACTGGACCACGAGGAGACAGACCATGGACAAGACCGTCGAGATCAAGGCCGGCGAGATCAAGCCGCAGAACGAGCGCGAGCTGGTGCTCACCCGCGTGCTGAAGGCCACGCCCGCCCAGCTCTTCAAGGCCTGGACGACGCCCGAACTGATGACGCAATGGTTCGCGCCGAAGCCGTACGAGACGCCGCTCGTCGAGATCGAGCCGCGCGACGGCGGCAAGTTCCGCACCGTCATGAAGGGGCCGGACGATTTCCACATGGATTCGACCGGGGTGCTGCTGAAGGTGGAGAAGGACCGACGGATCATCTTCACCGATGCCTTCGGGCCGGACTGGAAGCCGACGGAGAAAGCCTTCTTCACCGCCGAGATCCTCTTCGACGACCTCGGCGACGGCAGCACCCGCTACACCGCGATCGCCCGCCACTGGAGCGTCGAGGATGCGAAGGAGCACGAGAATATGGGCTTCCACGGCGGCTGGGGACAGGTGGCGAGCCAGCTCGAGGCGGTCGCCGCCAAGCGCTGAACGGCTTTGCCTGGCATCGGTCCATGTAGCAACGTTCCTGCAATTGGAGGTGCTGCATGGCACGCATGACGAGCCGCGAATTCAATCAGGATACGGGCCGGGCGAAGAAGGCGGCCGAACACGGCCCCGTCTTCATCACCGATCGGGGCGGCGCACGGCGCAAGCCCCGGACGGCTCAGGTCCAGATGCCGAAGCGCTGCTGCATGTAGGCGACCGAGGCGCGGTTCGCCTCCTTGCGGCTGATCCCCTCGACGGTGGAGCGGTAGAGCGAATCAATGTCGTGCGCCGCCGTTGTCTGCGGCTGCTCGAGGCCGGCCGGCAGCCAGATCGGAATGCCCTTCCACGCCAGCAGCCCGGACAGCCAGACGTCGTCGACCGCCCAGACGGCGTCGGGAATGTCGTAGGCGGTGTCGTCGAAGAATTCGGGCCGCACGACGCCGCCGCCGAGCCCCTGCAGGATGTCGACATAGCCGGCCCTGGCGACCGGGCGGCGCATCGGACGCGGGCTGTCGCGGCGAAGAAGCGCGGATGCCAGCCTGTGACCGAGGCGGCGGGCGCGGAGCTGCGGGTCGAACTTGCCGGCGCGCACCGCCTTCGGCTGGAAGGGGCCCGGTTTGCCGCGATGGGCGGGGATCGCCTTGCCGATGAGCGCGACGCATTCGCCGGGCCGGTCCGCCTGCGCGGAGAGAAGATCGGCGGCCCAGGTGGGAGAGAAGACCCGGTCGTCGTCGCAGAAGAGGATCTGCGCAGGCTTGCCCCTCAGCTCACGCGCGGCAAAGAGGACCTTCGAGGCCGGGCCGAGATCGACCTCGGTCCGCACCACGGTGACACCCGGCGGTACGGCAGGTGCGCCACCGTCATGTTGCGGAAACCGGCGATAGCGGCGCGGGACGTAGAGGCGCACCTCGTCGATCGGACCGCGTTGGTTCAAGAGGCTTTGCAGCGTCGACGCAAGCGTTTCGAACCTGGGCGGGATGGTGGAAAGCGAGATGATGCGCAACGGGATCCCTCAGGTGGATATATATCTCGTCTTGATCTCATGCCACGTGCCCGTACTTCTGTGCATCTGGTGATCCGTCGATGAGGAAATACATAGTTCCGTCTGGAAATGTTTTCTTTATTCCTGAAATACGAGCAAAATTGGGTGGCGCGTGCGGTAACGCTCTCTGCAATGCTTCGATATTTCTGCTGCGGTGCGGGTCCGGGACCCGTGGCACGGTGGTGAAACGTAGCGTTTCCATTTTCGCGCTTTGCGCGACGGCGGCCTGCCCCTATTTGTGGATGCAACCGCAACCCGGAGCATCGCCATGGAACTTGGCCTTCACACCTTTGCCGACGTCGATCCCGCCGCCGCCGATCGCGGCAGGGAAGGGGAGCGGCGTCTGCGCGAGCTTCTGGAGGAGATCGAGCTTGCCGACCGAGTCGGGCTCGACGTGTTCGGGATCGGCGAGCACCACCGGCCGGACTACGCGGCCTCGGCGCCGGCCGTGATCCTTGCGGCGACGGCTGCGCGGACGAAATCGATCCGCCTCTCCAGCTCCGTGACGGTGCTGTCGTCGGACGATCCGGTGCGGGTCTTCCAGCAGTATGCGACGCTCGACCTGCTCTCGAACGGGCGGGCCGAGATCATGGCCGGCCGCGGCTCGTTCATCGAGTCCTTTCCGCTGTTCGGCTACGATCTGCAGGACTACGACAAGCTGTTCGAGGAGAAGCTCGAGCTGCTCCTGGCGATCAACGATAGCGAGAAGGTTTCCTGGAGCGGCGAGACGCGGCCGCCGATCCCCGGGCTCGGCGTCTATCCGCGGCCGCTGCATGGCCGGCTGCCGATCTGGATCGCCGTCGGCGGCACGCCGCAATCGATCGTGCGTGCCGCAGTGCACGGCCTGCCGCTGGCGCTTGCGATCATCGGCGGCACGCCCGCGCGCTATGCGCCGCTGTTCGATCTCTACCGCGAGGCGGCGAGCCGTGCCGGGCGGGATCTCTCGACGCTGAAGACCAGCATCAACGTGCACGGCTTCGTCGCCGACACCTTCGCGGCGGCGGCCGACCGGTTCTTCGGGCCGCAGACGGCGGTGATGAACCGGATCGGCGCCGAGCGCGGCTGGGGGCCGACGAGCCGGGCGCAGTTCGATCTTTCCACCGGGCCGGAGGGGCACCTGTTCCTAGGCGATCCGGAGACGGTGGCCGCGAAGATCGTCGCCCATCACCGGCTCTTCCGCAACGACCGCTTCGTGCTGCAGATGGCGATCGGGCTGATGCCGCACGAGCAGGTGATGCGCGGGATCGAGCTCTACGGCACGAAAGTGGCGCCGCTGGTGCGCGCGGCACTCGCCGGGAGCGCGCCGGGGATCTGAGGGCATGGCCTCCGCCGCTGCCCCGTGATATGGAGCCCGCCGAAAGCGAGATACGATGACCCTCAACAACGACGAAGACCTGCGCGGCATGCAGGCGATCGGCCGCCTGTGCGGCAATGTCCTGCAGCACATGGGCACGTCGCTGCGCCCGGGCATGACGACGGCCGAGCTCGACCTGATCGGCCGGCGGATGATCGAGGAGGCGGGTGCCCGCTCGGCGCCGGAAAGCTGCTACGAATTCCCCGGCGCCACCTGCATCAGCGTCAACGAGGAAGTCGCGCACGGCATCCCGGGCGACCGCGTCATCGCCGAGGGCGACCTCGTCAACATCGACGTCTCGGCCGAGCTCGACGGCTACTTCGCCGATACCGGCGCCTCGTTCACCGTCGGGCGCGTCGCGCCGAACGTCGACCGGCTCTGCCGCGACGGCAAGCGGGCGCTGTGGGTCGGGCTGAAGGAGGTCAAGTCCGGCCGGCCGCTGTCGGCGATCGGCAACGCGATCGGCACCTTTGCCCGCAAGAACCGCTATACGCTGATTACCAACCTCGCCAGCCACGGCGTCGGCCGCTCGCTGCACGAGGAGCCGTCGGAGATCGCCACCTGGCCGGATCCGCGCGACAAGCGGATGATGACGGAAGGTCTCGTCTTCACGGTCGAGCCGTTCCTGTCGCTCGGCGCCAACTGGGCGGAGAACGGCGATGACGACTGGACGCTCTACAGCGATCCGCGCGCGCCGACGGTCCAGTTCGAGCACACCGTGGTGGCGACGAGGAACGGCCCGCTGATCCTGACGCTGCCGGGCTGAGCTTCGGGCGCGCGCCGCGCCTTCAGAAATAATCGTCGATCGATCAGTTTTAGTCGTTTGACGCTGTGTGCTGCGCTGCAATACGACGGCGTCATGCTGCAATCTGCCAAACCGCTCCATCCCCATCCCGTCCTCGTGGCGCTCGCGGGAGGGCTTTCGCTCGCCTCCCTGATGGGGTTCGGCCGGTTCTTCTATACGCCCGTCCTGCCCGCCATGATGGCCGATCTGCATCTCGACCCGGCGCAGAGCGGGCTGATCGCCGCCGCCAATTTCGCCGGCTATCTCGCAGGCGCCGTGCTGGCGGCCTATGGCTGGGCTGCCGGGCGCGAGCGGTCGCTGGCGCTCGCGGCCCTGGCCGCCAATGCGGTTCTGCTCGCCGCGATGGGGCTCGTCTCGACCATTCCCGCCTTCGTCGTCATCCGCTTCCTCGCCGGGCTTGCCAGCGCGCTCGGCATGGTCTTCACCTCGGCGATCGTCCTGTCGCACGGACTTGCGGCAGGGGACCGGCGCGTCCCCGTCTTCTATTTCTCCGGCGTGGGGGCGGGGATCGCGCTGTCGTCCCTGCTGGTGATGGGGCTTGCGTCGCTCCATCCGGCCGGCTTGGCGGGCTGGCGCCTGGACTGGTTCGTCGCTGCCGGCTTCGCCGCGCTTGCGGTTCTCGCAATCGGGCCCTTTCTGCCGCGCGGCGGCAGGGGCGGTCCGGCCCGACCCGAGCCGCCGCTCCTCTGGAGACGGCCGCTCGTCGCGCTGACCTTGAGCTACGGGCTGTTCGGCATCGGCTATGTGGTCACCGCCACCTTCATCGTGGCGATGGCCCGCGAGGGCGGCGGCGACCGGCTGCTCGAAGGGCTCACCTGGTTTCTCACCGGCCTGACGGCGATGCTATCGCTCTTTGCCTGGAAGGGGCTCGACCGCATTTTCGGCATCCTCGGGGTCTACCGTGCGGCGCTGGTGATCGAGGCGGCCGGCGTTGCCGCAACGGTCCTGCTGCCGCCGCCGGCCTCCGTGCTCGTCGGCGGCTTCCTGCTCGGTGCGACGTTCATGGTGGTCACCGCCTATGGCCTGCAGCTCGGTCGTGCGATGGCGCCGGAGAGCCCGCGCCGGTCGCTCGCGATGATGACGGCCGGCTTCGGCGTCGGCCAGATCGTCGGTCCGCTCGCCGCCGGCTGGCTCGCTGGTCTCTCGGGCGGCTACGGCCTGCCGAGCCTGCTCGCGGCGGCCGTGCTGGGGATCGCCGCGCTCGCAACGCTTGCCGCCGGCGATCACGCGATGATTAAATCTCGGTAATCCACGGCCTCGACGATTGTTGCTGTGCGGAAACTGCTTTAGTTTCCGCGCGAACCGGAGCGGAGCAACCGTTCCCGCAACGAGAGACGATCGCCTTGTTCCATTCCTTCTTCCCCGAGCCGAAAAAGTTCTTCCTGTCCGCCCTGATCTGGACGTTCGTGGTCGTCGCGGTCTGGTACAGTGTCGGCGAGAGCCTCGGCGCCTCGTTCGGCCTGCCGCCGCTGCCGCCCGGGCAGGAGCCGCCGATCGGCGTCGGCCATTTCTTCACCACGGCTTCGATTTGGTTCTACCTCTATTTCATCGCCGCGATCGTGATCTTCTGCGGCTTCTGGCAGGTCCGCGCGACCAACCAGCCGTGGCGGCTGTGGTCCGTCTGGGGTTCGGCCTTCCTGATCTTCACGGTCTATTTTTCGGTCGATATCAGCGTGGCGCTGAACAACTGGCGCCGCCCGACCTACGACCGCATCGTCGAAGCCCTCAAGGCCCCGAACACCGTCGGCTACGATGAGATCTACGGCTATGTCCTGATCTTCTTCCAGCTTGCGACCGTCTATATCGTCTCGGCGGTGCTGATCGCCTTCTTCACCAGCCATTACGTGTTCCGCTGGCGCAATGCGATGAACGACTTCTACGTCTCGGTCTGGCCCAAGGTGCGCCACATCGAGGGTGCCTCGCAGCGTATCCAGGAGGACACGATGCGCTTTGCCAGCACGGTGGAGGGCCTCGGCATCCGGCTGGTCGACAGCTTCATGACGCTGATCGCGTTCCTGCCGGTGCTGCACGCGCTGTCTTCCAGCGTCAAGGAGCTGCCGGTCGTCGGGTCCATTCCCTATCCGCTGGTGACGGCGGCGATCTTCTGGTCGATCTTCGGCACGGTCATGCTGGCCATCGTCGGCGTGAAACTGCCGGGACTGGAGTTCCGCAACCAGCGCGTCGAGGCGGCCTACCGAAAGGAACTCGTCTATGGCGAAGACCATGCCGACCGCGCGCAGCCGCCGACGGTGCGGGAGCTGTTCGACAATGTCCGGAAGAACTATTTCCGGCTCTATTTCCACTACATGTATTTCAATGTCGCCCGCTACTTCTACCTGCAGACGGACAACATCTTCCCGCTGTTTCTGCTCGTGCCCTCGGTCGTCGCGGCCACGATCACCTTCGGTCTGATGCAGCAGATCCAGGGGGCTTTCGCGCAGGTGACCAGTTCGTTCCAGTACCTCGTCAACTCCTGGCCGACCGTCATCGAGCTGATCTCGATCTACAAGCGCCTCAAGGCGTTCGAGGCGGCGATGGACGACAGGCCGCTGCCGTCGATCGACGAGGAGTTCATCGCCGCCGGCGGGGTCGAGGAGATGGCGCAGTAGTCCCGCGCCGGCAGCGTCAGAGCGTTTGGGAGGCGGCCTTGGCCGCCTTCGTCCGTTTTGCCAGGATGTCCATCGCCTCGCGCTGGCTGACGCAGGCGACGCCGGGCTTGCTGCAGACCTCGGAGAGGAAGCGATCGAGCGCGCGCCAGTAGGCGCCGCCGTTAATCTCCACGAAATGAAAACCGAGCTGGAGCGGGATGCGCTCGCCGGAATACTGCTTTTCGAACGCGGCACGGTAGGCGGAAAGCGCGCGCTCCTCGAATTTTGCGCTGTGCTTCTTGTCCTCGATGCCGAGCGAATGGCGGACGAACAGGTTGTAGTCCATGCCGATCACCGGCTTGGCGGAGGGGCCTTCCGGAATCAGCGGCAGGGAAAAGTGCACGAGGCCCTCGCTCTCGCCGGGCAGGACCGGGCCCTTCGATACCTGGCTTGCATCGTAGCGGAAGCCGAAATCGCGAAGCGCCGCATACAGGGAGGATCCGGCGGCGAGATAGGGGGCGCGGAAGCCGATGATCTCCTTCTCGGCGAAATTGCGCCATTCCACCGGCTCGCGCTCGGGCACGCCGGCGTTCTGCCAGGCGTCGCGCAGCGTGTTGCGGAAGAAATCGAACTCCTGCTTCCAGTCGTCGGCGCTCCATTTCGCACCGTCGAAATGGCCGCAGGCATGGCTGCCGATGTCGTGCCCCTCGGCGCGCGCCTGCCAGATGTGTTCGAGCCGGGTGACGACGTCGGCGTTGTCGGGCGCAAAGCCGACGTTCGACTTGCCGCGCGGCTGGTGCGGCGCCTGGTAGCTCTTGCGGTTCTCCTTCGTCATCAGGAAGGTGCAAGAGAGGAAATAGGTGAAATGGGCGCCGGTGCGCCTCGCCATCTCCCGGCTCTGCGTCCACAGCCGGTTGTCGTGCGCTCCGTCGAAGGAGACGACGACCAGTTGCACGGGCCGGTCGTCCACCGGATCCTGCGGGGACTGGGCAAGGGCCGGAAAGCCGGCCAGGGAAAGGGCAAGGACGGTCGAAAGACTTGATCGAAACATGGGCACCGCGACAATTTGCAACGGGCCTTCATCGGTTGCGAATGCGGCAAAGCCGTGATGACACTGGAATTTGGCCGATAGCGGCGCTATCCCAGCGGGGCGGTCCCCTGACCGCATTTCAATGACGAAAGGCGGAACTTCATGACTTTGCTTGTTGCCGGCATTGTTCTCTTCATCGCGACGCACCTCGTTAGACCGTTCGCGCCCGGCCTTCGTGCTGCCGCAATCGGCCGTCTCGGGATGCCGGCCTTCATGGCGATCCACGGCATCGTCTCGCTTCTGAGCGCGGTGATGATGGTCTACGGCTTCGCAGAGGCGCGCTGGAACGGCGGCACGATGCTCTACTATCCGCCGGCCTTCATGGCGCACATCACGCTGACGCTGATGCTGATCGCCTCGATCTGTCTGGTCGCGGGCTTCCTGCCGGCGGGTCATATCCGCACGAAGTTGAAGTTCCCGCTGCTCGTCGCCATCAAGATCTGGGCCCTCGCGCACCTGCTCGCCAACGGCGAGAGCTACTCGGTGGTGTTGTTCCTGGCGATCCTCGCCTGGGCGGTCGTCCTGCGCATCTCGCTGAAGAAGCGGATCGCGGCCGGCGAGACCAAGCTGCCGGTCTTCGTCTCCGCCCGCTACGACCTGATCGCCATCGTCCTCGGCCTGGCGCTCTATGCGGCGATCGTGCTGAAACTGCACGAGCTCTTCATCGGCGTGGCGCCGCTGGCCTGAGCCGTTTCGCCTATTGCCTCCGTGGCGGCGCGCGAAATCGCGCTGCCCCCTTACAACGCGCCAAAAATCGGGTAGAAGCGCGAAAAACAAACTCACGAGTGAAAGCCGGAACCGATAATGGCAAACCAGGACGACAGCTTTATCCGCGAAGTCAACGAGGAGCTTCGCTCCGACCAGGTGCGCGCCTTCTGGCGGCGTTTCGGCCGGGTTCTCATCGCTGCCGCCGTCCTCGTCGTCCTCGGCACGATCGGCAAGGTCGGCTACGAATACTGGCGCGACCGCGAGGCCTCGGCCGCCGGCGACAAGTTCCTTTCCGCGCTGACGCAGATCCGCGAAGGCAACAGGGACGAGGGCCAGAAGCAACTGGCCGCCCTCGAGCAGGAAGGTTTCGGCGCCTATCCGGTGCTGGCGCGCCTGCGCTCGGCTTCGCTCCTGGCGGAGGGCGGCGATGCCGCCGGCGCGGTCACCGCGTTCTCGGCGATCGCCAACGATGGTTCGGTGCCGCAGGCGATCCGCGATGCCGCCCGGCTGCGCGCGGCCTACCTGCTGGTCGACACCGGCACCTACGAACAGGTCGCCGCCGAAGCCGAGCAACTGACGAACGCGGCGAACCCGATGCGCCATTCGGCGCGTGAGGTGCTGGGCCTGTCGGCCTACAAGGCCGGCGATTTTGCCCGCGCCAAGGAATGGTTCGAGCAGGTCGTCAACGACGCCGAGGCGCCGCGCAACCTTTCCAACCGCGCGCAGATGCTGCTCGACCTGATCGCCGCCAGCGGCAAGGCCTCCTGACGCCGCGCGCCGCGCGGCTCGAACCCGGAACGGAACGTCCCATGAGCTTCACCGTCGCCATCGTCGGGCGCCCCAATGTCGGCAAGTCCACGCTGTTCAACCGGCTGGTGGGCAAGAAGCTCGCGCTGGTCGACGACACGCCCGGCGTGACCCGCGACCGCCGGCCCGGCGAGGCGAAGCTCGTCGACCTGCGCTTCCGCGTCGTCGACACCGCCGGCCTCGAGGAAGCCGCCCCCGAGACTTTGCAGGGGCGCATGCGCGCGCAGACGGAAGCGGCGATCGACGAGGCGGACCTCTCGCTCTTCATCGTCGACGCCAAGACGGGGCTGACCCCGGTCGACCAGGCGCTTGCCGAGATGCTGCGCCGGCACGGCAAGCCGGTCGTGCTCGTCGCCAACAAGTCCGAGGCGCGCGATTCCGACGCCGGCTTCTACGAGGCCTTCACGCTCGGCCTCGGCGATCCGACGCCGATTTCCGCCGAGCACGGCCAGGGCATGCTCGACCTGCGCGACGCCATCGTCGCCGCGCTCGGCGAGGAGCGCGCCTTCCCGCCGAAGGAGGACGAGGCCGTCACCAATGTCGACGTGCCGCAGACGGCTCCCGGCGCAGAGGACGCGGCGGAAGAGGAAGAGCCCGCCTATGACGAGACGAAGCCGCTCAGGGTGGCGATCGTCGGCCGGCCGAACGCCGGCAAGTCGACCCTGATCAACCGCTTCCTCGGCGAGGACCGGCTTCTGACCGGACCGGAGGCCGGCATCACCCGCGATTCGATTTCCGTCGAATGGGAATGGCGCGGCCGCACCATCAAGATGTTCGACACCGCCGGCATGCGCCGCAAGGCGAAGGTGCAGGAGAAGCTGGAGAAGCTCTCGGTCGCCGACGGCCTGCGCGCGATCCGCTTCGCCGAGACCGTCGTCATCGTCTTCGACGCGACCATCCCGTTCGAAAAGCAGGACCTGCAGATCGTCGACCTCGTCCTGCGTGAGGGCCGGGCGGCCGTGCTCGCCTTCAACAAGTGGGACCTGATCGAGGACCCGCAGGCCGTTCTCGCTGACCTGCGCGAGAAGACCGACCGGCTGCTTCCCCAGGCGCGCGGCATCCGCGCCGTGCCGATATCCGGCCAGACCGGCCGCGGGCTCGACAAGCTGATGCAGTCGATCATCGACACCGACCGCGTCTGGAACCGCCGCATCTCGACCGCCCGGCTCAACCGCTGGCTGGAGGCGCAGCAGGTCCAGCATCCGCCGCCGGCCGTCTCCGGCCGCCGGCTGAAGCTGAAGTACATGACCCAGGTGAAGGCCCGCCCGCCGGGCTTCATGATCTCGTGCACGCGGCCCGAGGCGCTGCCGGAGTCCTACGTCCGCTACCTGACGAACGGTCTGCGCAACGATTTCGACCTGCCGGGCGTGCCGATCCGCATCCATTTCCGCGCCTCGGACAATCCCTATGCCGGAAAGGCGAAGAAGAAGCGCTGAGGGCTACCAGAGCGTCAGCTGGGGCAAGCAGGCGGCGATCTTCTGATCCTTGCTGACAAGCACCATCGGCTCTGTCAGCGCTTGTGCGATCAACAGCCTGTCAAACGGATCCGAGTGCTCGATGGCGAGTTTGCCGACGGCAACCACGTGTGCCGGCGTGATGTCGAGCAGCGCGAAGCCCGTTTCGTGAAAGAACGTCAGAGCGGCCTCCGCATCGAAAGGCGGCGCCTGCTTTCTTCCGAGACTGAATTTGATGGCGATTTCCCAAAGGCTCGCCACCGATACGAATATCTCGTTGCTCGTGTCGGCGATGGCTTCCGCCACAGATCCCGACAGCCTCTCAGGAGAGGCGACCGCCCAGACGGCGGCGTGTGTGTCGAGAAGCAGCCTCATTCAGGCTTGACGCCGAAAAGCTCCGCGACCTCAGCGTCGAGTGCATTGAAGTCTTCAAGTTCCATTGGGGGAAATTTGCCTGCCATCAGGCCCAGCCGCCTCTGCGTGGGTCTTGCCTCCGAGATTGGAACGATGCGGGCAGCAGGGCGACCATTGCGGGCTATGATGACCTCGCTCTCCACCCCTCTCTCGACATCACTCACCAGCTTTGAAAGGTTCGTCTTGGCGTCCAGCATGTTAACAGTCCGCATCGGATGGCTCCTTAGCTAACTCTGGTCAATATAGTGCTTCACGACAGGTGCGACAAGGTCTCTCAGCCCGGCAGCTTCTCCCGCGCCACCAGCGCGCCGTGGTGCTGGATGACGGATGCTGCCACGTCGGCGGCGAAGCGGGCGGCTGCGACAGCGTCGCCGGTTTCGACATAGCGGGCGAGGAAGCTGCCGTTGAAGCTGTCTCCGGCGCTGGTGGTGTCGACGATCTTCTCCACCTTGGCCGAGGGAACGTGCGCCGTCGTGCCGGCAAGGGCGAGGGTGGCGCCGTCCGCACCATCCTTGACGATGATGTCGGGCACGCCGAGCGCCCGATAACGGGCGATCGTCGCCTCGATGGAGGCGTCGCCGAAATGGGTCGCCTCGTCGTCGAAGCTCGGCATCACGAGCGAGGCGGCGCGTGCGCCGTCGCTGATCGTCGCGCGCATGCGCTCTGGCGTCTCCCAGAGGCGGGGGCGGATATTGGGGTCGAAGGCGACCAGCTTGCCGGACGCCCGGGCGCGGCGGAGTTCTGCCAGGAGAGTGTCGACGTCCTCGGGCGACAGGATCGCCAGCGTGATCCCGGAGAAGACGATGACGTCCGATGCCTCGATCGCCGCCCGCAGCCGCTCGGCATCGCGGGCCAGAAGCTTGGCCGCGGAGACCGAGCGCCAGTAGGAGAAGCTGCGTTCGCCGTCGTTCAGGTGGATCATGTAGAGGCCCGGCGAGCGACCCTCGATACGGGCGATATGGCCGGTGCCGACGCCGTGGCCGGCCATGAAGGCCAGCATCTCCTCGGAGATCATGTCGCGGCCGACGGCGGTGAAATAGTCGACCGACCAGTCGGCGGGCAGGTACTGGCGGGCGTAGTAGGCGGTGTTGAAGGTGTCGCCGGCGAAGCTCTTGCGCATCAGGCCGCCATCCGCCTGCATCAGTTCGACCATGCATTCGCCTATCGCGAGCAGCTTGCCTGCCATGAAGTCCGCCTCCCTATCTGCGTCGGAAGGAGGAGATACTGTCAAACAGAGCACGGGGCAAGGCGATGCGGCTGCCGCCGGCGCGGCCCTTTCCGGGGACGTGGACCCCATACTCCGTCGCAAGGCGCTGCAGCTGCCTGTCGAGCCGGGCCTCGAAATCATGGGCGAGGAGCTTCGGCGCAATCGCGAGGATGAAGAGACCGGCGCCCGGCGTTTCGTCGCCCGACTGGAAGTCGGGCGCGTCGAGGGACCAGTTGGCCCCCGTCAGCCCTGCCGCGAGCACCTCGACCATCAGCGCGATGTTGGCGCCGCGCGGGCCGCCGAAGGCGAGAAGCGCGCCCTTGATGGCCGCGTTCGGGTCCAGGGTCGGGCGTCCGTCCGCGTCGAGCGCCCAGCCTTCGGGGATGGTCCCGCCGCGCTCCGCCGCCTCCCGGATCCTGACGAAGGCCGTGGCGCTCGATGCCTGGTCGATCACGAGCGGCGGGCCGTTTGCGCGCGGGGCGGCGAAGGCGAGCGGATTGGTGCAATAGACCGGCCTGGTGCTGCCGGCGCCGGCCATCAGGGCCGGGCCGTTGGTGGCGGCAAGGGCGACGAGCCCCTCCGCGGCAAGCCTGGCCACATACCAGCCCAGTTCGCCGGTCGTGAAGCTGTTGTGCGAGGCGTAGGCCGTCAGGCCGAAGATGCGGGTCTTGGCGACCAGTTCCTCGAAGGCCATGTCGAAGCCGAGCTGGGCGATGCCACCACCGCAATCGCATTTCATCAGCGCGGGGACCGGCGAGGTGAGCAGCGGTTCGGCGCGGCCGTCGATGCGGCCGCGGTCGAGCGCGTCGAGATAGTCCGGCAGGTGGGAGAGGCCGACCGCCCGCTTGCCGGCCGCCTCGGCGGCGACGACAGCGCCAGCCAGCGAACGTGCAAGCGCTTCGCTGGCGCCGGCCCGCAGCAGCGCGTCGGCGGCGAGCGTGGAGATCTCGGCGAGCGTCAGGGAGATGGTGCGATCAGCCATGCGGTCGCCTCCGGGGATGGGGCAGGCGTTTTCGTTCGGGCTCCCCGGGCGGCGCGCCGCCCCAGGGCAAGAACGGCTTTGCTCCGGTCCCGTTCCGCGCCATCATCAAGCCCCGAGCCACCGGCGTCAACCGCGGGATGCACGCGGGGTGCACAAGGGATGCACACTGGACGCACGAGGGGAACGGCCTTGGGAAGGCCGCAACGGCATCGAGCGGGCGCTGCCGTTTGGCTGTTTACGCGTCCCGTCCTGCCCGCTACAGATTGAGGCGCATCATTTCCGGGAGTTCTCCATGGCCGCTTCGCAGACGTCCGCAGCCGACTGGTGGCGCGGCGCGGTGATCTACCAGGTCTATCCGCGCTCGTTCCAGGACACCACCGGCGACGGCGTCGGCGACCTGAAGGGAATCAAGCAGCGGCTGGGGCACATCGCGTCCCTCGGCGTCGATGCGATCTGGCTGTCGCCGTTCTTCAAGTCGCCGATGGCGGACATGGGCTATGACGTCTCCGACTATTGCGACGTCGATCCGATGTTCGGCTCGCTCGCCGATTTCGACGACATGCTCGCCGAGGCGCATCGCCTCGGGCTCAAGGTCATCATCGACCAGGTGATCTCGCACACCTCCGACCAGCATCCCTGGTTCAGGGAAAGCCGCTCCAGCCGCGACAACGACAGGGCCGACTGGTACGTCTGGGCCGAGCCGAAGAAGGACGGAACGGCGCCGAACAACTGGCTTTCGGTGTTCGGCGGGCCGGCCTGGGAGTGGGACGGCGTGCGCCGCCAGTACTACATGCACAACTTCCTCACCTCGCAGCCGGACCTGAACTTCCATAACCCGGACGTCCGGGCGGCGGTGCTGAAGGCGATGCGCTTCTGGCTCGACCGGGGCGTCGACGGGTTCCGGCTCGACACGGTCAACTACTACTTCCACGACGCCAGGCTCCGGGACAACCCGCCGCACGAACCGGACAGCGACGAGGCCGGGCTCGACGCCCCGGACGTCAACCCCTACGGCATGCAGTCGCACCGCCACGACAAGACGCAGCCGGAAAACGTCGGCTTCCTGAAAGAGGTGCGTGCGCTGCTCGACGGCTACGAGGGGCGGACCACGGTCGGCGAGGTCGGCGACGGGGCGCGGTCGCTGAAGACGGTGGCGGAGTATACGAGCGGCGGCGACAAGCTGCACATGTGCTACACCTTCGACCTGCTGGGGCCGGATTTCTCCGCGCCCTATATCCGCAAGTGCGTCGAGGGCTTCCAGAAGGCGGTGACGGACGGCTGGGTCTGCTGGGCCTTCTCCAACCACGACGTCGTCCGCCACGTCAGCCGCTTCATCGCCGCACCGGAGGAGCGCGAGCGGGTGGCGCGGCTGGCGATGACGCTGCTTGCGACGCTGCGCGGCACGATCTGCCTCTACCAGGGCGAGGAACTGGGCCTGCCCGAGGCGGAGCTCGCCTTCGAGGACCTGCGCGACCCCTACGGCATCCGCTTCTGGCCGGCCTTCAAGGGGCGCGACGGCTGCCGCACCCCGATGCCCTGGAGCGCGGAAGAGGCGCATGCCGGCTTCAGTTCCGGCCGGCCGTGGCTGCCGGTCCCGGAGGAGCACGCGCGGCTTGCCGTCGACGCGCAGGCGAAGGTCGCGGGCTCGGTGCTGAACCACTATCGCGACACGCTCGCCTTCCGGCGGGCGCATGCGGCGCTGCTGGACGGCGATATGGTCTTCGTGAAGTCCAACCAGGACATCCTGGCGTTCACGCGCGAGAAGGGGGCGGAAAAGCTTCTGTTCGTGTTCAACCTGACGCGGGAGAAGGCGGAGTTCTCGCCGCCGTCTTCGATGAAGCTCGGCGACAGCGTCGCCGTGCCCGGCTTCGGCGGCCGGCTGGTGGACGGTTCGATCGCGCTCGCACCGCTGGACATGGCCTGCGTGCGGCTCTGAGGGGTCACTTCAGCAGTTTGTCATAGTCGGCGTGACTGCCGATCCAGAACCACACGAGATCGTCGCCGTCGGCCACCGCAATGGCGCGCCATGAGCGGCCGACGCGCACGGACCAGAAGCGCCCCACCTGCTTCAGATGCAGCGAGGGATGGTGCGGATCGGACTTGAGGAGCGTGAAGTTCTGATCGGCAAGTCTTCGCACGTGTTCGGGCAAGGCGTCATAGGAACGCCAGAACCTGGCGCTCGCATGATGCCTCAAAGCGCCTTGGTCCTGCCGGCGCGATGCTGGGCCAAAGCCTCGTCGGCAAGCTCCGACAGTTTCCCGCTCGTCCGGGCGTCGCGGTCGAACGCTTCATCCCACCGTTTCGCCTGCAACCGTTCGAACCAACGGGAAAAGGCGGCGAAGTCGTCGCTGTCGAGCGACGCGACGCTTTCCTCGATCTTCTGAAGCTTCGACATCGGCAGATTTCCGATCAAATTCGATCTCCGGCGGACGTTAGGCGCTTTCCATGCCGTTGCCAAGCGCGGGCGCTCGCCCGACCAGTTCAAACCGGTCGACGTCGACCATGCCGCGGTCGGAGATCTTCAGGTGCGGGATGACCGGCAGGGGCAGGAAGGCGAGTTGCAGGAACGGCTCCTCCAGCGTCGCCCCCAGCGCGAAAGCGGCCTGGCGCAGGTGATGCAGCGTGTCGCGGACCACCTCGAAGGGCTCCAGGCTCATCAGGCCGGCGACGGGGAGCGCGATCTCGCCGGTGACTTTGCCGTCCTCGACGACGACGAAGCCGCCGCGGATATCGCCCAGCCGGTTGGCCGCGAGCGCCATGTCGTCCTCGCCGACGCCGACGACGCAGATGTTGTGGCTGTCATGGCCGACGGTGGAGGCGATCGCGCCCTTCCTCAGCCCGAAGCCCTGCACGAAGCCGTTGGCGTGATTGCCGTTCTTGCCGTGGCGCTCGATGACGGCGACGCGGATGATGTCGCGGGAGAGGTCGACGGTCGTCTGGTTGCCGCTGGTCGGCAACCGGTAGCGGCGATGCTCGGTGATGATCTTGCCCGGCATGACGCCGATCACCGGCGTCTCGTGCTCGGTGGCGGGGACGGCGAAATGCGCGGCACGAACCGGCCGTGCCCTGACGCTGTCGAGACCGACGGGAGCGACCGGTTTGCGGGCTGCGAACAGGGCGTCGGTGACGCGGCGGCCGGCGGCGAAGACCATCTCGGCGCGGCAGTCCTCCAGCGTGTCGATGACGACGAGGTCGGCGCGCCAGCCGGGAGCGACGAGGCCGCGGTCGCTTAACCCAAAGGCCTTCGCCGCCGAGATCGAGGCGGCGCGGTAGACGGCGAGCGGCGCGCGGCCATGGGCGATCGCGGTACGGATCATGTGGTCGAGATGGCCCTGCTCGGCGATGTCGAGCGGGTTGCGGTCGTCGGTGCAGAGCGCGATGAAGGGCGACAACCGCTCGGTGAAGAGCGGCATCAGCGCCAAGAGGTCCTTCGACACCGAGCCTTCGCGGATCAGGATGTGCATGCCCTTCCTGATCTTCTCCAGCGCCTCCTCCGCGGTCGTGCATTCGTGGTCGGTGCGGATGCCGGCCGCGAGGTAGCCGTTGAGGTCGCGGCCGGACAGCAGCGGCGCATGGCCGTCGATATGGCCGCCCTGGAAGGCTTCGAGCTTGGCCATGCATCCGGGATCCTTGTGGATCACGCCGGGGAAGTTCATGAACTCGGCAAGCCCGATCACCTTGGGATGGGTGCGGAAGGGCAGGAGCTTTTCCACCGGCAGGTCGGCGCCCGAGGTCTCCAGATGCGTCGCCGGCACGCAGCTCGAGAGTTGCACGCGGATATCCATGACCGTCTGGTCGGCGGAATCGAGGAAGAAGCGGATGCCGTCCTCGCCGAGCACGTTGGCGATCTCGTGCGGATCGCAGATCGCCGTCGTCACGCCATGGGGCAGCACGCAGCGGTCGAACTCGTGCGGGGTGACGAGCGAGCTCTCGATATGCAGGTGGGTGTCGATGAAGCCGGGGACGACGATGCGGCCGGAAACGTCGATCTCCTCGCGCCCCTCATAGGCCTCGCAGGTGCCGACGATCCGATCGCCGCAGATGGCGATGTCGGAGGCCACCAGTTCGCCGGTGACGAGGTCGAGGAAGTGGCCACCCCTGAGCACGATGTCGGCGGGCATGCGGCCGGTACCCTGGTCGATGCGGCGTTCCAAGTCGGTCATGGCGATCTCCCGATTCCGTTGTCGCCCACAGTCTAACCGCGCCCGGCCGTGGCGCGGAAGACGGCGGCGACGACAATCTCACGCCGGCAGTTCCACCGAAAAGCCGTAGGCGGCGCTCTCGCCCGGCGCCAGGGCCACGGTGAACGGCCGTTCGGTGAGCTCCGCCGTGCCGCCGGCATGGGCGGCCATGCCGTGCCAGGGCTCGATGCACAGGAACGGGGCGCCCGGCTTCTGCCACAGGGCGAGATTGGGAAGGTTCTCGAAGCGGAACGTCAGGCTCGGGCCGTCGGGCGGGCCGTATGTCAGCCCGCTGCCCGCCCCGTCCGGGAAGATCATCGCATCGGCGTCGAACAGGTCGTGCTCCAGCTCCAAGCGGCCGGCCTGGAAGGGCGAGGGGAGGTGATCGGCGGCCAGCAGCCCGTCGTGCAGCCGGCTCAGCGGCGGTTCGGCGCCGTTGTCGAGGACGACGACATGGGGCTTGCCCTCGCCGCCCGGCAGCGGCCAGCGGAAGGCGGGGTGGAAGCCGATGCCATAGGGCATCGGATCGGCGCCCTCGTTCCTTACCGTGGCGGTGACGGAAAGCCGGTGGCCGTCCAGCCGGTGCTCCAGCGCCAGCCGGAAGTCGAAGGGATAGACGGCGCGGGTCTCGGCGTCGGCCGCCAGCTCGTGCCGGCAGAAGCCCGTGCCGGACGCCGACAGGGCGAAAGTGCTGCGCCGTGCGAAACCGTGCTGCTTCATCGGATAGGGTTTGCCGCCGATCGAGAGCGTGTCGCCCGGCGCCTTGCCGACGATCGGAAAGAGAACGGGCGAGCGGCCGGACCAGAAGGCGGCGTCGCCGTTCCACAGCCACGCGCGGCCGTCCCGGCTCGTCAACGACTGCATTTCGGCGCCGAGAGAGGACACTTCGACGGTGAGGGCTTCGCTTTCGATGCGGGTGAGGGTGGACATGGTCGCTCCTGATGCATGATGCGGCGATACGCGCGACGCAGCATAGACGCTTCTCCCGGATTTTTCGTGGGCAGTCGGGGCGGCGGGGCGATTTTCGATGACTCACGCGTCACTTGACATATCCATAACCGAAGAGTTATTGAATAAACCAATAGCCATCGGGTTATGGATTTCATGGGCGAAGCGCAGGACATTCTCTTTGCCGCACTGGCGGATCCGACGCGTCGGGCGCTCTTCGAGCGGCTGTGCCGCCGGGGCGAGCAGACCGTCGGCGCCCTGACGGCCGAGGCCGGCGTCTCGCAGCCGGCGGTATCGAAGCACCTGGGCGTGCTGAAGCGCGCGGGCCTCGTGCGCGACCGGCACGAAGGTCGCCAGACGCACTACAGCGCCCGGCTCGAAGCGCTCTCCCCGCTGGTGGACTGGACGAAACAGATGGCCGGCTTCTGGGAAAGCCGGTTCGACGATCTCGAAGACCTGCTCAAGAGGATGGATCAATGACTGCAGCCGCCGAACAAACGCTCTCCGTCGTCGTCGAACGGGAGCTGCCGCATCCGCCGGAGAAGATCTGGCGTGCGCTGACGCAACCGCAACTCATCGAGGAATGGCTGATGAAGAACGCGTTCAAGCCCACAGTCGGCCATGCCTTCAGCCTCAGCGCCGACTGGGGCACCGTCGAATGCAAGGTGCGCACCGTCGAGCCGAACAGGACGCTGTCCTACAGCTGGGACGCCGCGCCGCTGGAGAGCATCGTCACCTGGACGCTGACGCCGACTGCGAACGGCACGATGCTGCGCATGGAGCAAACCGGCTTCCGTCACGACCAGCCGATGTTCTACGGCGGCGCCAAGATGGGCTGGCCGAAATTCATCGACAGACTGGAAGACGTGCTCGCGCGCCTGGACTGAGGTCTCCGCGACCGGCGGAAACGCCCCACGCGAGCGACAGCCATTGCCGAGCCCGTCCGGGGACGGGCGGCGGACGGCGCCGCGCACCATGGGGCAGAGGCAATGGAGGGCCGTCCGGCCCGCAATCGAGGGAGACCGATTTGAACCGGAACACGTGGATCAGGCAGCTTCACCGCTGGCTTTCGATCGCTTTCACGCTCGCCGTGATCGCCAATATCGCCGCGATGGGCATGGACGAGCCCGTGGTCTGGATAGGTCTGCTGGCGCTGGTGCCGCTCATCCCGCTGCTGGCGACGGGCCTCTACCTCTTCATCCTGCCCCACGCCGCCAAACGTCGCGACGTCGCCGGGTAGGAAGCCGCGGCCGCAGTGCGCCGCAGCAGAAAGTCCATTGATGGCGGCTGCCAGCCGAAATATGGTTGCGGCATGGCACGCAACCATGCAACCGATCCGATCATCGTCTTCGATGCGCAGTGCATCCTCTGCTCCGCCAATGCGCAGTTCGTGCTGCGGCACGACCGGGCGCGGCGTTTCCGTCTCGCCTCGATGCAGAACGGGGTCGGGGCTGCCCTCTACCGGCGTTTCGGCATCGATCCCAGGCGGCCGGAGACGCTGATCATCGTCGATGGCGACAGCATGTTGCGCGACAGCGACGCGGTGCTTGCGATCTATGCCGGCCTCGGCTGGCCGTGGAAAGCGCTCGGGGTTCTGCGGCTGGTGCCGCGCCTCGTCCGCGACCCGGTCTATCGCTGGATCGCGCGCAACCGCTACCGCATCTTCGGACGGCGCGAGGCCTGCTGGGTTCCCCCGGCCGACTATGCCGATCGCGTCCTGTGAAGACAGTCATCGTTCTCGGCGGTTACGGCGGCTTCGGCTCGCGGCTGTCGCAACGGCTTGCGGCCGACGGCTGGTCGGTGCTGGTCGCCGGGCGCAACGGTGATGCGGCGGCGGCGCTTGCGGCGCGCCTGCCGAACGCCCGGCCGCTCGTGGCCGATCGCAACGCCGACCTGACCCCGCTCCTCGAACAGCATCGACCCATGCTGCTCATCGATGCGGCCGGCCCGTTCCAGGGCAGCGGCTACCAGGTCGTGCAGGCCTGCATCGCCTGTGGGGTGAACTATATCGATCTCGCCGATGCGCGCGATTTCGTCGGCGGGATCGAGAGCCTGGACGCCGCGGCCCGCGAGGGTGGCGTCGTGGTGCTATCGGGCGGCTCGAGCGTGCCGGTGCTCTCCGGTGCCGTCATCGCCGAACTCGGGCGGGACATGGACGACGTGCGGCAGGTCAGCATCTCCATCAGCGCCTCCAGCCGGGCTGCCGCCGGGGCCTCGGTGGCGGCAGCCATCCTCAGTTATGTCGGCCGGCCGATTCGGCTCTGGCGCGGGCGGCGATGGCAACAGGAGACGGGCTGGCACATGCTGCGGCGCGAGCGATACGTCGTCGCGCACCGCCGCCCAATCACGAGGGTCGTCGCCCTCTCCGACGTTCCGGACCACGACGTCGTTCCGCACATGATCAAGGGCAAGCCGGCCACCGTCTTCCGCGCCGGGCCGGAATTCACGGTGCAGCTTGCCGCGCTGTGGCTTGCAAGCTGGTTCGTCAGGGCCGGCTGGTTTGGCTCCCTGTCAGGGCTGTCGAAGTGGCTGCAGCCCCTGCAGAAGGTCACGTCCTACCTCGGCACCGATCGCTCGGCGATGGCCGTCGAGCTGAAGGGCGTGGCCGGGGGGAAACCGCTGGTCCGGCGGTGGACGCTGATTGCGGAAGACGGAGACGGCCCGGAAATTCCGACGATCGCCGCCCAGCTCCTGGCCAATGCGATTGCGGAGGGGCGGCTTGCAACAGGGGCGGGGCACGCGGCGGGGAAGCTGGCGCTTAAGGCCTTCGATCGGCACCTCGACCGGCTCTCGGCCTTTCGCGAGATCGTGGAAGAGCCCTATGTGCCGCTCTACCACCGAGTCATGCGCACTGCGTTCGACACGCTGCCGCCCTCCGTCCGCGACATGCATCAGCTGATCGGGGACGCGGGGGCTGCCGGGACCGCGACGGTACGGCGGGGACGGTCGCCCTTGGCCCGTCTCGTTTGCGCCGTCATGCGGTTTCCCCCCGAGGGTGGCCACAGCCTGCATGTCGCGTTCGAGGAACATCGCGGGAGGGAGCGCTGGACGCGGACGTTCTCGGGCCGGTCCTTCACCAGCGAACTCAGCCAGTGCGGCGCCCTTCTCTGCGAGCGCTTCGGTCCCATGCGGTTTCACTTCGCTCTTCCGGCCGACCCCTCGGGACTGCGGATGGCGATGCGCAAATGGTCCATCTTCCGCATCCCGATGCCGCTTGCGCTCGCGCCGCGAAGCGAGGCCAGGGAGTGGGGCGAAGGAGAGGAATTCTGCTTCGACGTTCCGATCGCGCTGCCCGGAATTGGAGAGATCATCCGCTATTCCGGAAGGCTGCGTCGGCTGTAGCCGGAGCCGGAAACGAAAATGGCGACTGGGACGGCCGCCATTGCCGAGATCGGTGCCGGCCGCGCTCAGATATTGTCCTTCAGCACATCCCTGAGCTTGCCGAACAGTTCGTCGATGTGATGCTTCTCGATGATCAGCGGCGGGGACAGCGCGATGATGTCGCCGGTGGTGCGGATCAGAAGGCCCTTCTCGTAGGCCTTGAGGAAGGCGGAGAAGGCGCGCTTGGTCGGCTCGCCCGCGATCGGCGACAGCTCGATCGCGCCGATCAGGCCGACGTTGCGGATGTCGATGACGTCCGGGCAGTCCTTCAGCGAATGCAGCCCGTCCTCCCAGTAGGAGGCGAGCTCGGCTGCCCGCGTCAGCAGGCCCTCCTCCTTGTAGGTGTCGAGGGTGCCGAGCGCTGCGGCAGAGGCGATCGGGTTGCCGGAATAGGTGTAGCCGTGGAAGAACTCGATCAAGTGCTCCGGCCCGTTCATGAAGGCGTCGTGGATCTCGGAGGTGACGAAGACCGCGCCCATCGGGATGACGCCGTTGGTCAGGCCCTTGGCGGTGGTGATGATGTCCGGCTTGACGTCGAAATACTGGGCGGCGAAGGGCGCGCCGAGGCGGCCGAAGCCGGTGATGACCTCGTCGAAGATGAGCAGGATGCCGTGCTGCGTGCAGATCTCGCGCAGCTTCTGCAGATAGCCCTTCGGCGGGATCAGCACGCCGGTGGAGCCGGCGACCGGCTCGACGATGACGGCGGCGATGGTCGAGGCGTCGTGCAGGGTGATGATGCGCTGCAATTCGCTGGCGATGTCGCCGCCATGCTCCGGCTCGCCGCGCGAAAACGCGTTCCGGTCGGGGAAATGGGTGTGCGGCATGTGGTCGACGCCGGTCAGCAGCGTGCCGAACATCTTGCGGTTGGCGACGATGCCGCCGACCGAGATGCCGCCGAAATTGACGCCGTGGTAGCCGCGCTCGCGGCCGATCAGGCGGAAGCGGGAGCCGTCGCCCTTCGCACGGTGATAGGCGAGCGCGACCTTGAGCGCGGTGTCGACCGATTCGGAGCCGGAATTGGTGTAGAGCACGTGGCTCATGCCCTCGGGCGCGATGTCGATCAGCCGGTTGGCCAGCTCGAAGGCCTTGGGGTGGCCGAGCTGGAAGGCCGGCGCGTAGTCCAGTTCGCCGGCCTGTTCGCGGATCGCCTCGGTGATCTTCGGCCGGCAGTGGCCGGCATTGACGCACCACAGCCCCGCCGTGCCGTCCAGCACCTGCCGGCCGTCATGGGTCTGGTAGTACATGTCCTTGGCGCTGACGAAGAGGCGCGGTTCCTTCTTGAACTGCCGGTTCGCGGTGAACGGCATCCAGAAGGCGCGCATGTCGTTCGGGGTGTTGACGCGGTTGGACATGGCGATCTCCGTGGCCTTCTTCCGTGAGGACAATGGGGGCGGACGGGCGGCGCCGTCCCGGCAGGTTTCTTTACCTGTTGGTCAAATTATCGAAGCGCCCGGCATCGTCAAGTCTCGGCCGCATCGCGACCGCACAAAAGAAAACGCCCGGCGGTGGGTGTTCCGCCGGGCGTGAAACGGGTCCGTTCTTCCGGTCAGGCGTAGCGCAGCTGCCTGCTGTCGGCCGGGCGTGCCTCGCCGTAGATGGTGTCGATCGCATCCAGGATCGTCAGGACGGCGTCCGACTTGCTGGAATAATAGATCGTCTGGGCGTCGCGACGCGTGGTGACGAGGTTCTGCGCGCGCAGCTTCGACAGGTGCTGCGACAGGGCAGACTGGCTCAGTCCCACTTTCTGCGCGAGCGCACCCACGGCGATTTCGCCGCTGACCAAGACTTTCAGAATCAGCAGGCGCTTGGGATTCGCCACTGCCGACAGAAAGTTCGTCGCAACTTCGGCCTGTGCCTGCTCGTAGTCAGAAAAGGCGTCCATCGGAAACTCCTTCAATGCGTATCAACTTCAATATGTGCGGTCCCGTACTGTATGACTGTTAGCATATAAACAAAACCGAACACATCAAGTGGCCAGAAATTGGGGGTCTGTGCATCGAGGGGGAGAGGTCAGGCCTGCCCGGCGCGCGCGTTGCGGAGCAGGTCGGCGAGGACCGTGCGCAGTTGCGCAGGATCGGTGAGTTCTTCTGCGAATTCAACACGTTTCAGTTCGTCTCCGGCGGCGAGGTCAATGCCCGCCGCATCAATTCCGCAAAGCGACCAATTGTTCCCCTTCGCGCCGCAGTAGTGGTTCGCATAGACCGATGCGGCCTCCGCGTGGTCGCTGTTCATGTGCTCGATTGCGGCATTTTCGCGGTCGGCGATGGCCTCGCGGGCGGGCGAACGAATCATGAGGTCGTCGCCCGACAGGAGGTAGGCCTTGCCGAAGCCGCCGTTCAGGTTGGCCCGCAGCGGCACCAGCCGGAAGAAGGTGAAATCCGGGAAATCGACATAGAGCTTCGCCTTGGGGTGGCGCCGGACGAAGCGCTCGCGCAGGCGGGCATGCTCCTTGGTGTCGCGGGCGACCTCGTCTGCGGTTGCGATCAGCGTCAGCCGCGGATGGGCAAGCGGGTCGCCCTTGCCGGGCTCGCCGGCCAGCAGCGAAGAGCGGGGATCGGCGCGCAGTGCTTTCGTGTGGACGGACAGCGCGGAGACGAGGATCACCGGCGCGCCGTCGATGTCGAGACCGGTCAGGACGCGGGTTGCCAACGGATGGCCCGTCTCCGGCTCCAGCACCGCGAGAGAGGCGCTGCGGGCCGAACGCAGCAGCGTGCGGGCGAGCCTGCGGGCCTCGTCGTCGGTGTCGCGCAGGACCTTCGCACGGTCGTCCTTGCTGCCGGTCATGGCTCGTCCTCGCCTTGTTGCATCGTCACGTTTCGAGCCGACGGGCGGGGCGGTGTCAAGCGGGATGCGGGCACTGCGACACTGCGGCCGCCGCGGCCTGCCGTCATTCGCGACGGCGATGGCGCGTCAGGCTCTCCACCACGTTCTGCGCGTTGATCATGCCGACGATCGCGCCGTTTTCCACCACGCCGATATTGCCCGGCTGTTTGGACATGGCGTCGAGGATGTCGACCAGCGGGGTCTCGGGCTTGGCCGTCGCCGTCACGCCCACCGCTGGCCCGCCGAGGCCCGGCTGCATCACGTCGCGGGCCATCAGCATGTTGATCGGGTTCATGTTCTGCACGAAGTCCGCGACGTACTGGTTGGCCGGGTTCTTGACGATGTCCTGCGGGGTGCCGCACTGGATGATGCGGCCGCCTTCCATGATGGCGATGCGGTTGCCGATGCGGAAGGCCTCGTCGAGGTCGTGGCTGACGAAGATGATGGTCTTCTTCAGGCGTCGCTGGAATTCCAGCAGTTCATCCTGCAGGCGGGTGCGGATCAACGGATCGAGGGCGGAGAAGGGCTCGTCCATCAGGAGGATCGGGGCGCCGGTGGCGAAGGCGCGGGCGAGGCCGACCCGCTGCTGCATGCCGCCGGAGAGCTCGTTGACCTTGCGGCCGGCCCATTGCGTCAGGTTGACGAGCTTCAGCTGTTCGTCGACGCGGGCCTTGCGCTCGGCCTCCGGCATGCCCGCCAGTTCCAGCCCGAAGCCGACATTGTCGGCGACCGTCCGCCAGGGCAGCAGCGCGAACTGCTGGAACACCATGGAGACGGTGTGCATGCGGAAGTCGCGTAGCGCCTTCGGCGAACAGCTGTAGGGACTGAGCGAGCCGGTGCCGGTCTTGACCTGCACCTCGCCGCGGACGACCGGCGCCAGTCCGTTGACGGCGCGCAGCAGCGTCGACTTGCCGGAGCCGGAGAGGCCCATCAGCACCAGGATCTCGCCCTCGTGGATCGAAAGCGAGGCGCCGGCGACGCCCATGACGAGCCCGGTCTCCTTGCCGATCTCGTCGCGGGTCCGGCCGGCGTCGACCATGGCGAGCGCCCGTTCGGGCTTTTCGCCGAAGATGATATCGACGTTGCGAAAGACGACGGCCTCGGTCATGCGCCTTCTCCTTCATCGGACGAGCGGAACAGGCGATCGAGAATGATGGCGAGGACCACGATACAGAGCCCGGCCTCGAAGCCCATGGAGATGTTGACGGTGTTGAGCGCGCGGACGACGGGAACGCCGAGACCCTTGGCGCCGACGAGGGCGGCGATCACCACCATCGACAGGGACAGCATGATCGTCTGCGTCAGCCCGGCCATGATCTGGGGCGTGGCGAAGGGCAGCTCGACCTTGCGCAGCACCTGCGCCGGTGTCCCGCCGAAGGCCTGTGCGGCCTCCACCAGCGATTCCGGCGTGGAGATGATGCCGAGCCGGGTCAGGCGGATCGGCGCGGGAATGGCGAAGATGACGGTGGCGATCAGGCCCGGCACCATGCCGAGGCCGAAGAGGATCAGCGCCGGGATCAGGTAGACGAAGGTCGGGATCGTCTGCATCAGGTCGAGGACCGGGCGCAGGAAGGCGTAGAACAGCGGCCGGCGCGCGGCGGCGATGCCGAGCGGGATGCCGACGGCCATGCTGACGGCCGTGGCGGCCAGGACGAGCGCAAGCGTCTCCGTCGTCTCCTGCCAGTAGCCCTGGTTGACGATCAGGAGCAGCCCCAGCAGCGTGAAGACCGCCACGCCGACGGAACGGCGCAGGTACCAGGACAGAAGGGTGATCAGCGCGATCATCACCAAGGCATAGGCATATTCGCCCTGCTCACTGGAAAAGGGTCCCTGCAGCACGAAGAGGATGGCGTCGATGCCGGCCTGCAGCACGACCTTGAGGAGATCGAACATCTCCTTGCCGTTGCTCGTCAGCCAGTTGACCGCAGTCTTGGCCCAGGGGCCGATGGGCAGTTTGAAATTCGTCAGCCAATCCACGGGTCCGCACCTGCCTTCCGAAGGGTTGATGAAACGCCATGCCGCATGTGCCATGCGCTTGCCGGAGCGGCGGTCGCAAGGGGCGCGGAGGCATCCGAAAAATGAGACTGATCAGTCTGCGACGCGCTTCCGCGGAAGCATATCGCACCGTCGATTTCAAGAAAGGCGGAAGTTGCCTTCCGCCTTTCGCAGCCTCGATCAGAGGCCGAGAGCGGACTTGACGGCGGCCAGGCCGTCCGCGCCGTCCTTGGTCGTGACGCCTGCCAGCCAGGGCTCGATGGCGGCGGGGTTGGCCTTCAGCCATTCGGCCGCGGCATCCTCGGCGGCCGTGCCGTCGTTGAGGATCTTGCCCATGATCTGGTTTTCCATCTCCAGCGAGAACTTCATGTTCTGCAGGAGCTTGCCGACGTTCGGGCACTCGGCCACGTAGCCCTGGCGGACGTTGGTGTAGACGGTGGCGCCGCCGAAGTTGGGGCCGAAGATGTCGTCGCCGCCCGAAAGGTAGGTCAGCTTGAAGTTGGCGTTCATCGGGTGGGGTTCCCAGCCGAGGAAGACGATCGGCTTGCCGTCCTGTTCGGCGCGGGCCACCTCGGCGAGCATGCCCTGCTCGGAGCTCTCCACGACCTCGAAGCCCTTCAGGTCGAAGGTGCCCTTGTCGACCATGTCGATGATCAGGCGGTTGCCGTCGTTGCCCGGCTCGATGCCGAAGATCTTGCCGTCGAGCGCGTCCTTCTGGGCGGCGATGTCCTTGAAGTCCTTGATGCCGAGCTCGGCGCCCTTGGCGTTGGTGGCGAGCGTGTACTTGGCACCTTCGAGGTTCTCGCGCACCGTCTCCACCGAGCCGTCCTCGCGGAAGGGCTTGATGTCGGCTTCCATCGTCGGCATCCAGTTGCCGAGGAAGACGTCGATGTCCTTGTTCTTCAGCGACTGGTAGGTGACCGGCACGGACAGTACGGTCGTCTCCGTCTCGTAGCCGAGGCCCTTGAGGATCGTCGAGGCCGTCGCGGTCGTCGCGGTGATGTCGGTCCAGCCGACGTCGGAGAAGCGAACCTTGCCGCAGCTTTCCGGCTCGGCGGCGAGCGCGCCGGATACGCCGAGTGCAATCAGCGAGACCGCGGCCAGCGCCGAAGTCCTCAGTGTCGATGCGAATTTCATGATGTCATGCTCCCCATTCTTGTTCTGATGCTTTAAGCCAAGCATCAAAAACGTCATTATTCAAGCACTTTACCGCAGCCGGGTGGCTATCAGGCGACTAGTTTATTTCATGGCGTTTCGCAATCCGGCGCAAGAATGTCGCTCAGAACGGAGCGCGCGGTATTCTGCAAATCCGGCCCTCTTCCCGATGGAAAACGTCGGTCTTCCGGTCCGGAAAACGCCGATGCCAAAATCATGGCAAATTTCTATCTCCACACTGCGACGATGACGGCTCCTCTTGCCTGCGGCATCGGGAGGACCACATGATGGTCGCCTCAGGGCGGCCGGCCGTCGTCCAAGTGCAGTCCCGGTCGCTGCCTTCCTTCATCGCATGACCCATCCAGAGAAAGGAACGACATGAAGCTGGCAATCATCGTATCGAGCTGTCTCATCGCGGCTGCCACCGCGGCGCATGCCGAGGGTGACGCGGCCGCGGGTGCGACCGTCTTCAAGAAGTGCATGGCCTGTCACAGCGTGGACCCGACCAACAAGGTCGGCCCGTCGCTGCAGAACGTCGTCGGCCGGCCGGTCGCCACCGTCGAGGGCTTCCGCTACTCCAAGGCGATGGTCGCCTTCGGGGAGGGCAAGACCTGGGACGAGTCCCTTCTGACCGAATACCTGGCGGCGCCGCGCGCCGTCGTGAAGGGAACCTCCATGGCGTTCGCCGGGCTGAAGAAACCCGAGGACGTCGCCAACGTCATCGCCTATCTGAAGGCACCGCCGGCGGAATAGGCCTGCCGTGCAGCCGGCCGGTCGATGCAACGCCCGGTCGGCCAATCTTCAAAAAATACTTATCTTTCAGGGCTTGCAGCGGCCGGCAGCCTTCCCACATCATGTCCAGTGCCGCAGCCGGCGGCCTTTGCCGGTTGCAGCGGGGCAGGTCCGGCCATCCGGTCGGGCGGGACGGGGCATTCGCCTTGGACAGAGGGGAGCAGGCATGGCCACACTTCAGAACTTCGACGCCGAGATCGCGCGAACGCGCGAGACGGTCGAGCAGATGCGCAGCAAGCTGGAGCAGACCGGCATCGTGCTGGAACAGTTCGCCAAGGCGGACACCAAGATCGGCGATACCAATTTCGACATCGAGAATGCGCGGCTGCAGGACGTGCTCTCCCAGCAGAAGGTGATGGAAGCCAACATCGCCGACCTGATCATCGGGCTGGAGGACGCCACCAACGTCTTCGGCTCCGAGTTCGAGAGCATGAAGAGCTATACGGGCTATGAGAAATTCATCGGCCTGTTCTCCAAGCAGAAGATGCAGCGCATGCGCACCGACCGCGTGCGCAACATGTCGCTCTCCGGCAATCTGCAGGAGCTCTTGTCCAAGTCGGATACGATCGTCGGCATCCTGAAGGACCAGAAGGCGATCCTCGACGGCCGCTACAAGACGTCGGAGGCGAGCCTGGTCCAGGTGATCGAGCGGCGCAAGCAGACGATGGCGAACCTGGAGACGACGCAGAAGCGGATCGAGGAGCTGAACCCGCAGCTGCTCGACATCGAAAACCGGATCGCCGCCTCCACCGACCAGAAGACGCGCACGCAGCTGGAAGGCGAGCGCTCGGCGCTTGCGACCGAATACAACGAGCAGCAGGCGAAGGAGCAGGAGCTTCTGGCCGAGAGCCAGACGCTGGAGCGCTACACCTCGATGTTCCAGACCTTCGTGGATTCCCTGAACAACCAGATCGCCGCGCAGAACACGCTGATCAACAAGCTGACGATCGATACCGAGCAGCGCATCGTGCTCTACAAGGCGCTGGAGGATTCCTTGAAGACGGCCGCGCAGCAGGACGTCGCCCACCGGATCAACACGCTCGGCAGCCAGGTCGACACCGCCGCCGAGGAGACGATGGCCGGCATCGGCGCCGCGGCGCAGAAGCACATCGGCGACCTGCTCGAGATGCACGAGAAGAACATGCTCGCCACCCAGGACATCCAGCGCCGCAAGAAGCTCGCCGACGACGCCTTCGCCCGGCGCTTCCAGGAGGTGATGGACAAGCACAACGCGTCCAACTACGTGAAGGCGTGACGGCGATGGGCGGCGACGGAGTGCCTCGACCCCCCTCTGCCCTGCCGGGCATCTCCCCCTCAAGGGGGGAGATCGGCAGACGCTGCGACGTCGCTTCAACGGGGTATGGCTTTGAGCTGCGTCTGTCCTATCCGTGCGTCCGCCATCCGCAATGGTACGAAGCATCATCACTGATCTTCGCTCGTCGGGCGCTGCCCCGGGCTGCCCTTCGTCATTCCGCTTCAGGACGGTCCGCGGGGTACCGCGGCGCCGCGGCGGACCGATCTCCCCCCTTGAGGGGGAGATGCCCGGCAGGGCAGAGGGGGGTGGCGGCGTGCCGCTGGCTTTGCATGCGTGGTGCCCCCCCATCCGGCGCTTCGCGCCACCTTCTCCCCGCGAGGGAGAAGCGGGAGCGGCAGCCATGAAAGCTGCGGCCGACAGCGCTGTCGCGCAGTACTTCGCTTCGATCCGGGCCGCGCTCGGCGGGCTGGAAATCTTCCTCGGCGACCGCAACTCGCCGCTCTACCAGCATGGCGTGATCGGCGAGGCGATCGTGCCGTATCTGGCGCGGCTGAAGGCGTCTTTTTCCTGCTGGGAGAACCGGATCGGCTTCGTCGACCAGTTCCGCATCTCGCGTGCCGAGAGCGGCTTTCCGGTCTACCAGAACGTGCTGGAGCTGGAGAACGACCGCAAGGGCGCGGAGAAGCGGCTTTCGGAGATCCCGGGCGCCGATCAGCTGCGCGGCGAGATGGCCGACTTCATCCTGCGCAACAAGGCGTTTCCGACCGAGCTGCAGGCGCGCATGGCCGAGCGCATGTACCTGCAGCAGATCGGCAAGGGTGAGGTGTTCTCGCCGTTCGTGCTGCCCGAGACGATCCGCGTCGCCGTCAACCCGAAGACGATGCGGCCCTACTACGTCGTCAGCTGGGGCGCCTTCGACGGCGCCAGCACGCTGCCGATGGTCTACATGGCGACGATCGAGGACAGTTCGGAGAAGATCGTCGACCTGCTGGTCACCGAGGACGGCAAGCTCAACCCCGACGTGACGATCGACCTGCCGGTGGGCGGGCTGCTCAATCCGGAGCTCGCCAGCCGCTTCGACGATTTCGCGCTGAAGAACGGCGCCTATTCGCTGTCGCCGGTGACGATCGCCACCAATCTCGACCGCGACTTCGAGATGCTGCATCCCAAGCAGCTGCGCCGCATCGTGCTCGGGCCGTTCTATTCCGCCGACATCACCGAGAACAACCAGAAGGTCCGCGACATCCTGTCGAAGGTGCGCAAGGTCGAGAACGCCTGGCTGCTCACCTGGACGATCCAGGAGGTGTTCTCCAAGGCCGAGCGCCCGGCAAGCAAAGGCTTCTGGAGCTCGACGCCGGCGCAGGAGGAGTTCCATATCGACACGGGCAATCTCGAGGCGGTGCGCATGGGCGTCAGCGCTTTCGAGAAGCATGCGCTGGTGCCGCACGATGCCTACCAGGCGCTCTATGCCGCCGGCGAGGCAGACGCGATCTTCGGCGAATACAAGGTGCATGTGATTTCCGGAAACCAGGTGGTCAGCGGGGTATGACGCGATGAGCTTGAACGCCGGACTGACGATGATCCCCGAAGGCGATATCGAAAAGCACCGGGCGGTGGCGCAGAGCATGGTGACGCGGCTCGCCGTCCTGGAGAGCGACGGCCGGCCGGGCGGCGCGCCGATCGCCGGCACCGGGCGGCGCTTCGTGCCCACCGTCTCGACCGGCGGCATGCGGCGCTCGCGCGAGGTCGAACTCGCAAAGACGATCGCCGCTGTGCGGGCGAACGACCCGCTGCTGTCGCCGGCGCAGCACCAGCTGCTCTATCGCGCCCGCCGCGGCATCGAGATCGCGCTCGCCGTCGCCGAGGTCTTCGCCCGGCAGACGGAGCTGGAGCAGTTGCAGGCGCGCAACCAGACGGCACCGCTCGCAGGCGAGGAGGCGGAGCGGTTCAAGGCGCTGCTTTCCGCATCGGCCTATGTGGCGGCCTTCACCCTTGCCGCCTATCTGGGCGCGACCCTTTCCGGAGAAGGCGAGCCGGCGGAAGATACCGACGAGCCCGACTACCTGTTCGACACGGCGCAGGACGCGGTGAAGAGCCTCACAGCCGGCCTCGACCGGGCGATCGCGGGGGCGGCCGACGAGACGGCGCTGATCGCCCGCGCCCGCGCCTTCGCCCGCGTGGCGCTGGAGGGACTGATCGCCAGGAAGGCCCGCTTTGCCGGGCTTTCGCGCTTCGAGAACGCGCATATCCGTATCGAGCAGGACGATTTCACCCTCAACGGCTTCGACGTGGCGCCGGGGCAGAAGCGCAAGCCGCTGTCGATGACCTTCAAGAAGCCGACCGACATCGTCGGCAACCACATCGCCAAGTACCAGGCGCTGCGGCTTGCCAGGATGCTGATGGCCTACGACTTCGAGCGGCAGATGAACCCGTTCGTCGAGCTCGGCGGCTTCCTGTTCACCTTCATCGGCGACGGCATGCCCGGCACCGGCAAGACCATGCTGATCCAGATGCTGGCCGGGCTTCTCGACGACTATTGCCGGGTGGCGGGCTATCCCTTCCACTACGAGAACTTCGGCGTCGACCAGATCTCCTCCTACCAGGGCAAGTCGGGGCAGAACTGCAAGGAGTTCGTCAACAACGTGGTGAACCCGAAGGCGATCGGTTTCGGCACGATCGACGACGTCGACCAGGTCGCGGCTAAGCGCTCCGACGACCGGGCGTCTGCCGGCCAGCACGAGGTGACGGCGGTGCTGATGGAGAGCTTTGCCGGCGCCTCGACGGTGGTGCGCGGCAACTGCACCTTCGGCATGTTCTCCAACTATCCCGAAAACGTCGACGACGCGCTGCGCCAGCGCGCCGGCGCCCGCTGGCTGGTCGACGGGCCGCAGTCGCGCGCCGACTATGTAGACATCTTCGCGCTGCTCGTCGGCAAGAACCATTCGATCCCGCTCGGGGAGCATGCGCTTTTGGCCGGACAGGAGATCAAGCAGGCGGTCTCGACCTCCTACGGCCAGCACGCGCTGCCGCAGGAGGACGGGCTTCTCAAGGTGTGGGAGCGCTACGAGAAGGCGCACGGCAAGATGGCGACGCTCGCCGACGTCGGCACCTACCTGCACATGATCAAGGAGGCCGAGCCGCGCTTCACCGGCCGGGCGATCAAGAACATTACCGACGCGATCAAGATGCGGGCGATGGACGTCGACCTGCCGGACGACTGGTTCGCGACGCCGGACGCCTTCATGCACCGGTCCTACGACGAGAAGAAGAGCATGATCGAGGAGCTGCGCGGGCCGATCACGATGGAGATGGTGCTGCAGGAGATCAACCGCTACGCCGACAGCGAATTCCGCTATGCCGACAAATCCGACGACGCCGCCGTCACCGACATCATCCGCCGCGAACGCCTGCGCGAACGGGCGGTCGAGGAGATCGAGACGATGAAGCGGGAGGGGAAGTGGTAGGGGATAGTGATGACTTTCAATTCGCTATTGGCGAATTTTGTTGTTTGAAACACTTGGGGGCGGTATGGTCGCAAAGCGAGTTGTCTACAGCAGGCAAGCAAGTCGCACACTGGCGCGTATCCCCACAAACGAGAGCAAGCGGATCATCGCAAAGATCGAGCAGTATGCCGGAGATCCAAGTTCACAGGCCAAAAACGTCGTGAAATTGCAGGGTCGCCCCGGCTATCGACTTCGCGTCGGCGACTGGCGGGTCATCTTCGATGAAGACGACAAGGTTCTGGATGTCGAGAAGATAGCCAGTCGTGGCAACGTATATTAGCGAGGTAATGACATGGGCATGGCTACACGTTTCAAGACGCCTAACGGTGAGGAGATGGTGGTGTTGTCGCAAGTCGACTACGAGGAGCTCGTAGAGGCGGCCGAGATGCTTGAAGACATTGCCGCGTACGATCGTTTCCAGGAGCGGCTGGCGCGCGGAGAAGAGGAGTTCATCCCTGCCGAATTCGTCAACCGGATGATCGACGGCGAGAGCCCGATCCGGGTCTGGCGCGACGTTCGCGGGCTTTCGGCCAAGGAGCTTGCCGCATCCGCCGGGATCAGCGCCACCTATCTGTCGGAGATAGAATCCCGGAAGAAGGAGGGCAGCATCTCGGCGCTGAAGAAGATCGCGAAGGCGCTGAAGGTGGATATTGACGATCTGGTGGCCTGGGGCGACCACGATGCCGAATCCGGCTCTGCTGGGTGACGAGAGCCTGATCGCATGAAACGCCTCCTCGAAGCCGAGCTGATCTACGGGCGGTTGCTCGACGTGTCGGAGCCGCATCTGGTCGAGCGCTACAACAAGGCGCTGGAGGCCTTCGGGCTGCCGCGGACGAACCTCACGCGCTTCGGCATCGACATGACCGGTTTTTCGCCGGAGATCGCCGACGAACTCGGCGACCGCGACTATCTCGACCCCAACCGGGTGAACCGCCGTTTCATCATCCTGACGCCGGACCAGGTGGAACTGCCGGTGGTGCACACGAGCTTCTCCAACACCGCCGCCCTGATGCACGAGTTCTTTTCCGCCAATGCGCGCGCGATCAACGCGGTGACGATCCGCGACGCCCTCTACGGCGAGATCGAGGACAGCGTCGCTGCGGTCAATGACATCGACGACCTGCTCTCGATCAACGAGGTGCGCTTCCGCGTGCTTTCGGCCGAGGACGTGCTCGGCAAGGCGGCAGAGCTGCGCGCGCTGGTCGACCGGCTGAAGACGGTGCCGAATGCCTGGGCGGACGACGCCATGCTGAACCGCATGGTGGAGCTTTCCAAGCAGACCGGCGACATCCGCCAGAACGCGCTCGTGCCCGACCAGCTGGTGTTCCGCCACGAGGCGTTCTGGGCCAATCACTTCGGCGGCGTCTTCGTCTTTGTCGACGGCCGGCAGACGACGGTGATCTGCGATCCCTCCGTTCCCGGCTTCCGCCGTTCGCGGCCCTGGCAGGTCAGCTACATCGCGCTCGACGACTATCCGCGCATCTTCGAGTTCCTGGCCTCGACGAAGCGGCTGGAACTGCCGCGCGCCTCCTGGGTCGAGGCGTCGGGGCTGCTGCAGCACCGCGCCGACATGACGATCCTGAACCTCGTCAACCGGGCCGATCCCCGCGCCGACCTCGCGCGCGCCGATCGCGTCTGGATGCAGACCTGGATGCACCGCAACGCGGCACTGATCGCCGAGGACGGCGTCTATCCATTCCTGCAGGAGGCGATGCGGACGATTTCGTCGACGGGCGAGATCCGGCTGAAGGAGATCACACCCTGGGCGCGGTTCCTGCTCGTGCGGGCGGCGCCGGAACACCCCGACCGCTGGCTCGTCAACCAGCTGATTTCGCAGCTGACGCCGTTCGATTTCGTCTCGCGCTTCGTCTTCGACAAGCAGGGTTTCTACGCAACTTACGAGAAACTCTCTGAAAAATTCAGGGAATTCGTGGTCGAAACGCTCACCCGTACCTATTTGCAGGACAAGGCCGCCTTCCGGTTGCGGCTCTATGGAATTGGAGAGGACAAACGCAATGCTTGACCCGATCGCCGCGTTCTTCCAGCGCGTCTTCGCCGCCATCGGCCGGGGCATCGGGCTCGCCATTTCATGGCTGCTCTGGCCCTTCATCGCCGCCGCCAACTGGTACCGGCAGCGCGGCTGGCTGATCAAGGGCCCGATCGGCATCGTGCTGATCGGTCTCGTGGCGCTCTACGGCTACTTCATCTGGCAGACGCAGGTCTGGAGCAATTTCAACATCGACTACGTCAACGCCTACAATCTCGCCGCGCGCAAGAACGATGCGGGCCTGCCGGTCAGGACACCGGCGGCCGCCCCTTCGGGACAGACGACGGACGGGCAGGCCGGTTCAGGGCAGCCGGCGACCGAAACCACCGGGCAACCGGCGAGCGGCGGGGCTGCGCCGGCCGCCTCGGGACAGACGGCGGCGAATGTCTGCGAGCGCTCGGCGATCGTCGACGTCACGGCCGACCTGATCGATTTCAACGTCAACCAGAACGCCTGGATCTCGTCGATGCTGCTCTACAAGCTCGGCCTGTTCGGGATCGACTGGGACGATACGCCGTGGCTGGACAACAAGGCTTCGTTCCAGCGCGGTATCAACCAGGCCGTCCGCCGCACCACCGTCGAACTGGTGGATTCGCTCGGCCGCGTGCGCGGCACCTCCGGCATCAACAACGACCTGCAGCTCGCCCGCGGCAACATCCAGTTCGACGAGGAGACCTGGTACTTCAGCCTCAGCCCGTTCGGCCCGAGAACGCCGACCCCGAGCATCTACCGCGCGGCGGCGCGGGACCTGCGGAAGTTCAATGCCTCTCTGGAAACCTGCAGCGCCACCTTCGACGCCCGCTCCGACAACCTCGTGGAGTTCCTCGACCGGATCGCCAACGACATCGGCAACACTTCGGCGATCATCCGCGAGCGCTCGGAGTTCCACAATGGCGGCTGGTTCGACCTGCGCGCCGACGACCGCTTCTGGTTCGCCTTCGGCCAGCTCTACGGCTACTACGGCATCCTGTCGGCCGCCGGCGCCGACTTCGACAGCGTCATCGCCCAGCGCGGCCTGACGCAGATCTGGACGGAGACGCTCCGCCAGCTGCGCTCGGCGCTCAACATCCAGCCGGTGATCATCTCCAACGGCCGCGAGGACGGCTGGATCATGCCCACCCATCTCGCGACCATGGGCTTCTACATCCTGCGGGTGCGGTCGAACCTGGTGGAGATGCGGGATATCCTGGCGCGCTGAGCGTGCCAGGCGGTGGGCAGTAGGCAGTGGGCAGTGGGCAGTGGGCAGTAGGCAGCCAGCAGAGTGAAGTCTGAGCCGTCCGCCCCTGCAAATCACTCACGACTGCCTATTGCCCACTGCCTACTGCCTCCCCCTATACCGGCAGCCACCCCGTGCTCTTGACCTCCTCCATCACCGCGTAGGTGTGGGTCTCGCGCACGCCGGGCAGCGACAGGAAGACGTCGGAGAGGAAGGCGCGGTAGGCTTCCATGCCGGCGACGCGCGCCTTGACGAGGTAGTCGAAGCCGCCTGCCACCATGTGGCATTCCATGACGTTGTCGCTCTGGCGCACGGCCTCGGCGAAGACGTCGAAGACGTCGGGCGTGGTGCGGTCGAGCTTGACCTGGACGAAGACGAGCAGGTTGCGGCCCAGCCGCTCGGGCGAGAGGATCGCCATGTAGCCCATGATATAGCCGTCGCGGGTCAGCCGTTTGACGCGCTCTGCCGTGGCCGTGGGGGAGAGGTTGACCTTCTCGGCCAGCTCGATGTTCGACAGGCGGCCCTCCTGCTGCAGCGCACGGAGAATCTTTCGGTCCAGACGGTCGAGTTCCTTCATCTTTCTCTACCTTTCTCCTCCATCTCCTCGGGATCGAGGCGAAGACTGCCAGAATTTTGGTGATCCTCTCGCCACATTTTGCCGAAAATCGCAAGAGCCAAGGCTACGTCAATCGGAGAAGATGCACCGATCAGCCGTTTGCCACCGCGTCGATTGGCGCTATGACCATGGAAACCGGGGATTCCGCCAGGCAAGGCGGGGCAAAAAGACGCACGAAGAGGGGGAAGCATGAGCGAGGTGAAATCCGACATCGAGATCGCGAGGGATGCCGCCAAGAAACCGATCCAGGAGATCGGCACCGGCCTCGGCATTCCCGTCGAGGAGCTCATTCCCTACGGCCACGACAAGGCCAAGATCAGTGCCGCCTTCATCGCCCGGCAGAGGGAGAGGAAGGACGGCCGGCTGATCCTGGTGACGGCGATCAACCCGACGCCGGCCGGCGAGGGCAAGACGACGACGACGGTCGGCCTCGGCGACGGGCTGAACCGGATCGGCAAGAAGGCGATCGTCTGCATCCGCGAGGCCTCGCTGGGGCCCTGCTTCGGCGTCAAGGGCGGGGCCGCCGGCGGCGGCTATGCGCAGGTCGTGCCGATGGAGGACATCAATCTGCACTTCACCGGCGACTTCCACGCGATCACCACGGCCCACAATCTGCTCGCCGCCCTGATCGACAACCACGTCTACTGGGGCAACGAGCAGGATCTCGACACCCGCCGCATCACCTGGCGCCGCGTCATGGACATGAACGACCGGGCGCTGCGCGAGATCGTCTGTTCGCTCGGCGGGGTGCGCAACGGCTATCCACGCCAGGCCGGCTTCGACATCACCGTCGCCTCGGAGGTCATGGCGATCCTGTGCCTGGCGACGGATCTGGAGGACCTCGAAAGGCGGCTCGGCAACATCATCATCGGCTATCGCCGCGACAAGAGCCCGGTCTTCGCCCGCGACATCAAGGCGGACGGGGCGATGACGGTGCTCTTGAAGGACGCGATGCAGCCGAACCTGGTCCAGACGCTGGAGAACAACCCGGCCTTCGTGCATGGCGGCCCCTTCGCCAACATCGCGCATGGCTGCAACTCGGTGATCGCGACGAAGACGGCACTGAAGCTCGCCGACTACGTGGTGACGGAGGCCGGCTTCGGCGCGGATCTCGGGGCGGAGAAGTTCTTCGACATCAAGTGCCGCAAGGCCGGGCTGAAGCCGGATGCGGCGGTGATCGTCGCGACCGCGCGGGCGATGAAGATGAACGGCGGGGTGAAGAAGCAGGATCTCGGCATCGAGAACATCGAGGCGGTCCACAGGGGCTGCGCCAATCTCGGCCGGCACGTGCAGAACGTCAAGAAATTCGGCGTGCCGGTGATCGTGGCGATCAACCATTTCGCCTCCGACACGGCGGGCGAGATCCAGGCGATCAAGGACTACGTGGCGACGCTCGGCGCCGAGGCGGTGCTGTGCAAGCACTGGGCGGAGGGTTCGGCGGGCATCGAGGAGCTGGCGCACAAGGTGGTGGCGCTCGCCGAAACCGGCCATTCGCAGTTCGCGCCGCTCTATCCCGACGAGATGAGCCTGTTCCACAAGATCGAGACGATCGCCAAGGACATCTACCACGCCGGCGAGGTGATCGCCGACAAGACGGTGCGCGACCAGTTGCATGCCTGGGAGGCGCAGGGTTACGGCCACCTGCCGGTCTGCATGGCCAAGACGCAGTATTCCTTCTCCACCGATCCCAACCTGCGCGGCGCGCCGGAAGGGCATACGGTGCCGGTGCGGGAGGTGCGCCTTTCCGCCGGCGCCGGCTTCGTCGTCGTCATCACCGGCGAGATCATGACCATGCCCGGCCTGCCGAAGGTTCCCTCCTCCGAGCGGATCTACCTCAACGACGCCGGCTATATCGAGGGACTGTTCTAGGGGGCTGTCTCCTTGCCGGCGCTGGCCCCGGCTACCTTCGTCTTGCCGGCCCAATGGCCCGCATGCTCAAGAGGGCGAGGGTTCAGAGACGATGTCGAGGATCAGGTCTGCCAACGGCAGCTCCGAGCCCGCAAAGCTCTCGATCATGGCCCCTATTGCACGTTCGCGATCAAGCACCTCGACGTTGAACGGGAGCCCGGCCTGTTCGGCGAGGAGCGCGAGAAAGGTCAGTTGGGTTCGCCCGTTGCCTTCGCGGAAAGGGTGGATTGCATTGAGTTCGGCCAGAAAGTGCGCCGCCCGGACCGCGAAGTCGCGCGGCGCAAGGCTCTCGAAGGCGTCGGCAGTGCCCAATTCCTGAAAGACGTGGTCCAACTGCGCCTGAATGTGTTCCGGGTAGCAGAACCAGTTGCCGCCTTTGCCGATCCGGATCGTGCGGATCTGGCCGGCCCAGTCGTATACGTCCTGAAAGAGGTGATGGTGGAGCGAAAGGTAGTGGGCGACGTCCAGTTTGCCCTCGGGCCAAGGCTCTTCGGAGCGCAGGACGAACATCGCCGTCTCGTACTCGTCCAGCTCGTCCTGGTCCATGAGATCCAGCTTGTTCCGGAGCACGGTAGTGCCCGGATAGCAGAGGGGATCGGTTTCGGCAGTATAGATCACCGCTAGGCGGACTTGCGGGCGAACTGTGCACGGACCGCCTTGCGGCGTTCCTCGGCCGATTGGTCTTCGGTCCGGGCAAGAAGTTCGCGCATGCGCGGGCTCAGCACCAGGCCCTCAACCGCGCTGATCTTTTCAGCTCGCGCCTGGGTGAGGCGGCCGGTTGCGGCGCTCCGGGTCGGCTTCGGCATCTTTGTCGTACACATGAATCGAAACCTATCACGACCTTGTGGAGGCCGCCAAAAGAATTCCTCCGGCCGGGTTTACCGAGTTGCCCCGGAGCGAAGGGCTCTCTCAGGCGTAGGGGCCGAGGTAGTCGCGCTTGCCGATCTCGATGCCGTCGTGGCGGAGGATGTCGTAGGCGGTGGTGACGTGGAAGAAGAAGTTCGGCAGGGCGAATTCCAGCAGGTAGCTTTCGCCGGTGAACGTCACGCCGAGACTGCCGACATTGAGCTTCACCTCGCGGCCCTCGCTGCCCTCGAGATCGGCGGCGGGGACCGACTGGAGATAGGCGATGGTCTTTTCGATCCGCGCCTTCAGCTCGGCCATGGTCGTCTCTGTATCGGGAAAGCTCGGTGCCGGCTTGCCGCTCAGGCGGCCGAGCGCGTTCTTGGCGGTATCGCTCACGCGCTGGATCTGTCCGGAGAGCGGCAGCATGTCGGGGGCAAGCCGCGAGTTGACCAGCACCTCGGTGGCGATCCCGTTGTCCGCGGCGTGGGCTTCGGCCTTTTCGAGCAGAGCGGAGAGCACGGTGAGGCCCCGGACGAACACGGGGACGGAGAGGCGATACATGGAGACGGGCATGCGGGCATCCTTGTCGGTTGGCCGGCGACGGGCCGGGATCACGCCGCTAAGATAGGACGGGCCCCGGCCGGTTTTGAGCCCGCGATCCCCGCCGGCGGAAAGAAATTTCCGCCGCCGGCTACCAGCAGTAGCGATAGCCGCTCTTGCGCCGGATCACGTCGAGATGCAGGTGCGTCTCGTGGGCGGCATCGCTGCCGGGGTCGAGAACGGTCGTGAAATAGAGGCAGGCGGTGGCGACGGCGGCACGCTGCAGCGCGCCCGCCATCGTCGAATCCTTCTCGCGCGGGGCGATGTCCATGCGGCTGCCGTCGGAGAAGGTGAAGGCGGCGATGTCGATCGCGTTGCCGTAGGCATGTTCGGAGACCTTGCCGTTCGCCGCACCGTTGCGATTGCGGCAGACGTAGCCGGAGGCCTGCTCCAGGCCGGACAGCGTCTTCTCCGGCATGGCCGCCTCGACCGCCGGCCCGAGCGCGCCGGACGTCCAGCGCTGGAGCTGAAGGGCGGTCTTGCAGCGCAGCGTCGCCTCCGGCCTGATCGCGACGTCGGCCGAAAGCCGCTTGAGCACCACGGGGCGGGTGATGCCGCAGCCGTTTTCGGGCCCGATCGCCGCAACCTCCTCGATGACGGCGCCGCCCGCCTTCAAGGCACCGATGCAGGCGGCGAAGGCAGCGTCGTCCTCGCGAACGAGCGGCGGCGGCGGCGCCTTTCGGGCTTCGGCCTCCTTGCCGGCCCCGGCCTCCATGTCGGCCTCCGTCTCCCTGTTGCCGTCCTTGTCGTCGTCGCCCCTTGTTTGTCTCCCGCCGTCGTCGGCTTGCTTCGGGGTCGGGGCATCCTTCTCCTTCGCAGCGGGAGGGGCCTGCGCCGCGGAAGGCTCGGCAGGGGCATTCTTTTCCGGTTGGTGCTGGCCGGCGGCCGGTCGCGGAACCGGCATCGGACCCGTTGCGGGCAGGGAGGCCCCGGTCAGGGACAGGACAGTGGCAGCCAGGATGGCGAAAGATCGCGAACGGATGGCGGCGTTCTCCTCTTCCATGGACACGGAGGGAAGAAACGCATGGAAACCCCGTTCAGTTTCACAAGGCAAGGAAGAACCGCATTTGCCCTGTCCGGGAGCGGTCCCGGATCCGGCCGTGCGTGGCGCAAGAAATGCCGGTTGCGTTCGCATCGGCTTCGCGCTAACAATTCCGGCCATGACAGACGCACGCATGATTTCGATCTGGTGGTGGGCTCGCTGAGGCGGCCTCGACCAGTCATGCGTGATTGCAACGAACAGCCGCCCGAAACCTTCGAGGCGGCTTTTTCGTATTCGGGCCGCACGCAAGACCGGGCCGAACAGGAGAGCAGGCAATGGTGACGAAGCAACTGGAGGACGGCGCCGAGAGCTACGAGACGCGGGGCGGCATCACCGTCACGCGCCGGCGCCGGGACGCGGACTATGCGACCGCGATCTCCACCTATGTGGACAGGCTGGACGAGCACCGCGGCGCGGTCTTCTCCTCCAACTACGAATATCCCGGCCGCTACACCCGCTGGGACACGGCGATCATCGATCCGCCGCTCGCCATTTCCTCCTTCGGCCGCAACGTCTGGATCGAGGCCTACAACGGCCGCGGCGAAGTGCTGCTCGACATCATCAGGCCGAAGCTTGCGAGCATTTCCGAGCTGTCGCTGGGCGCCTCGACGCAACGCCGGCTCGACCTGAAGGTCAACGAACCGGACCGCGTCTTCACCGAGGAAGAGCGCTCGAAGATCCCGACCGTGTTCACCGTGCTGCGCGCGGTCAGCGACCTGTTCCATTCCGCCGAGGACGCCAATCTCGGCTTCTACGGCGCCTTCGGCTACGATCTCGCCTTCCAGTTCGACGCGATCGACCTGAAGCTCGAGCGTCCCGACGACCAGCGCGACATGGTGCTGTTCATTCCCGACGAGATCCTCGTCGTCGACCACTATGCCGCCAAGGCCTGGGTCGACCGCTACGACTTCGAGAAGGACGGGGTTTCCACCGAGGGCCGGGAGCAGGCGATCGCGCCGGAGCCGTTCCGGACCTCCGACGTCATCCCGCCGCACGGCGACCATCGCCCGGGCGAATATGCCGAGCTCGTCGTCAAGGCCAAGGAGAGCTTCCGCCGCGGCGACCTGTTCGAGGTGGTGCCGGGCCAGAAGTTCTACGAGCGCTGCGACAGCAAGCCGTCGGAGATCTCCAAGCGCCTCAAGGCGATCAACCCGTCGCCCTATTCCTTCTTCATCAATCTCGGCGACCAGGAATATCTCGTCGGCGCCTCGCCGGAGATGTTCGTGCGCGTGTCCGGCCGCCGTATCGAGACCTGCCCGATCTCGGGCACGATCAAGCGCGGCGACGACCCGATCGCCGACAGCGAGCAGATCCTGAAGCTCCTGAACTCCAAGAAGGACGAATCCGAGCTGACCATGTGCTCGGACGTCGACCGCAACGACAAGTCGCGCGTCTGCGAGCCGGGCTCGGTCAAGGTGATCGGCCGCCGGCAGATCGAGATGTATTCGCGGCTGATCCACACCGTGGATCATATCGAGGGCCGGCTGCGCGACGACATGGACGCCTTCGACGGCTTCCTCAGCCACGCTTGGGCGGTGACCGTCACCGGCGCGCCGAAGCTGTGGGCGATGCGCTTCATCGAGGCGCACGAGAAGAGCCCCAGGCTGTGGTATGGTGGGGCGATCGGCATGGTCGGCTTCAACGGCGACATGAACACCGGGCTGACGCTGCGCACCATCCGCATCAAGGACGGCATCGCCGAGGTGCGGGCGGGCGCGACGCTGCTCAACGATTCCAACCCGCAGGAAGAAGAAGCCGAAACCGAACTGAAGGCCTCCGCCATGATCGCAGCCATCCGTGACGCCAAGTCGGGCAATGCGGCGAAGTCGCAACGCGACGTCGCCTCCGTCGGCGCCGGCGTCAGCATCCTGCTCGTCGATCACGAGGACAGCTTCGTCCATACGCTGGCGAACTATTTCCGCCAGACCGGGGCGAGCGTGACGACGGTGCGCACGCCCGTCGCCGACGAGCTGTTCGACCGGATCAAGCCCGATCTCGTCGTGCTTTCGCCCGGTCCCGGCACGCCGAAGGACTTCGACTGCAAGGCGACGATCAAGAAGGCGCGCGCCCGCGACCTGCCGATCTTCGGCGTCTGCCTCGGCCTGCAGGCGCTGGCGGAAGCCTATGGCGGCGATCTCAGGCAACTGGCGGTGCCGATGCACGGCAAGCCCTCGCGCATCCGCGTGCTGGAACCCGGCATCGTCTTCTCCGGGCTCGGCAAGGAGGTGACGGTCGGCCGCTACCACTCGATCTTCGCCGACCCCTCGACGCTGCCGCGCGACTTCATCATCACGGCGGAGAGCGAGGACGGCACGATCATGGGCATCGAGCACGTCAAGGAACCGGTGGCCGCCGTCCAGTTCCACCCCGAATCGATCATGACGCTCGGCGGCGACGCCGGCATGCGGATGATCGAGAACGTCGTGGCGCACCTGTCCAGAAAGGCGAAGACGAAGGCGGCTTGAGGCCAATCGGCCTTTGACATTCCGGCCGAAACGGCCGATAGAGACGCCGAAGAGAAAGCCGCCTGCGCGAACCCCGCGCGGGCGGTTTTGCGTTGAAGGGCGCGGTTTCTGCAATTCGTTTGCATCCGCAGGGAAGGCGATCATGAACGGCAATCACACGGTCAACCGGCTGGCGCTGGTCGGCATTCCGATGGCGGTCTTCGTGCTGGGGCTGAAGATGCTGGCCTGGTGGGTGACGGGGTCGGTGGCGCTTCTGTCGGACGCGCTGGAATCGATCGTCAACGTGGTGGCCGCGGTGATCGCCTGGGGGGCGATCCGCTATGCCTCGCGACCGGCCGATGCCGACCATCCCTTCGGCCACCACAAGGCCGAATACCTGTCGGCGGTGGTCGAGGGCGTGCTGATCGTGGTGGCGGCGATGCTGATCGTGCAGGAGGCCGTGCCGAAACTCTGGGCGCCGTCGCTGATGGAGCAGCCGGTGCTCGGCCTCGGCATCAACCTCGCAGCCAGCGTCATCAACACCGTCTGGGCGACCATCCTGATCCGCGCCGGCAAGCGCCACCGCTCGCCCGCGCTGCTCGCCGACGGCCATCATATCATGTCCGACGTGGTCACCTCGGCGGGCGTGCTGGTCGGCCTGCTGCTGGTGCTTGCGACCGGCTATGCGGTCCTCGACCCGGTGATCGCGATCTTCGTCGCCGTCAACATCCTCTTCCAGGGGTGGTCGATCATCTCCAATTCCGTCAACGGGCTGATGGACCACGCGGCCGGGGCGGACGAGGAGGCGGCGATCAAGCAGACCATCGCCGAGAACGCGCACGGCTCGCTCGGCGTGCACGACCTGAAGACCCGCCGGGCCGGGCAGGCGATCTTCATCGAGTTTCACCTGGTGGTGCCGGCACGGATGGCGGTGGCCGATGCGCACGAGATCTGCGACAGGCTTGAAGCGGCGCTGGAAAGGGTTCATCAGGGCGCGCAGATCGCGATCCATGTCGAGCCGGAGACGGAGAAGGCGCATGGCATCAAGGTCAAGGTGGAAAGGACCAGGGCATGAGCAAGACCGACGTTTCAACGCTTTCGCAGCTCGGGCGCAACGTCGCCCTGCCGGCAAGCCCGGAAGAGGCGGTGCTGGAGAAGGTGCCGAACGGCAACCAGGGCACCGACTATGTCGTCCGCTTCACCGCGCCCGAGTTCACCTCGCTCTGTCCGATGACGGGGCAGCCGGATTTCGCCCATATCGTCATCGACTACATTCCCGACGCCTCGCTGGTGGAATCCAAGTCGCTGAAGCTGTTCCTGCATTCGTTCCGCAACCACGGCGCCTTCCACGAGGACTGCTCCATCTTTATCGCCAAGCGGCTGGTGGACCTGCTGTCGCCGAAGTGGCTCCGGATCGGCGCCTACTGGTATCCGCGCGGCGGCATCCCGATCGACGTCTTCTGGCAGACGGGGGAGGCGCCGGAAGGCGTCTGGCTGCCGGAGCAGGGCGTGCCGACCTATCGCGGCCGCGGCTGAGCGGGCTGTTCGTCGATTTTGGGAAAACGTCGAGACGTGCGCCGCTCGTCCTTCCGGATGGGCGGCGCGACATTTCCGGGCGGCCGGACAGCGTCCGGCCCGACCGGGTCCGTCAGGCGTGCGAATGCGGGTGACGGAAGTCCCAGACTGCCCAGGCCGACAGCGCGGCGGTGCAGATACCGAGGACCACGTGCGTCCACATTGCGCTCGTGTTCGCCATGAAGCCGAGCAGCCATGGCGAGGCGATCAACCACAGGCCGATCGCCATGTTCACCCATTCCTCCCATTCGGCGAAGGCCGAAAGCGTCATGACTGCGAAGGCGCCGAGGACGATGGCGGCGACCCAGGCGTTCCAGCTCGGCGTCGCATCGGCGATGAAGCCGATGACCCATGGGGAGATGAACAGGCAAAACGCCAGGATCAGAGTGACCAGATCCTGACCTCTCCGTCCAGACATCATATTCATGCTGCAACCTCCGTGCGTGAGGCATTTTCTGCTGCCGCGCACCATTGCGCGGCCTAAAACAAGAATACTCTAAAATTTACTGTTTTTCAAAATGTTAGTGCGGACATCGCGGGCTTGTGATGCGCGCGCCGCACCATTGCCGTGTGCAGCTGCCGTCTCGCCGGAGGGCAAGCGCGGCGAAGGTCGCCTTCGAACGAAAAAGCGCGACGGCCGGTGCGGCCGCCGCGTCGTCCTTGCCGGTCACCGGGCGATCAGCCGAAGGCGAGTGCCATGCCGGCAAGCGCGGTCGCGCCGCCGAGGATGCGGGTCAGGGTGCCGCCGCCGGCGATGCGGCCGATGCCGATGCCGAGGCCGAGCGCGATGCCGGCTCCGTGCAGCAGGGCGGTCGCGACCACGAAGCCCGCCGCAAACGGCATTGCGCCGGCGACGCCGAGCTCGCCGCCATGGGCATGGCCGTGAAACAGCGCGAAGACGGCGACGATCACGGCCGAGAGCGCCACGTCGAGGCGGGCGGCGATCGCGACCAGCAGGCCCAGGGCGACGACGGAGGCGAGGATCACCGGCTCGACGAAGGGCAGGGGGAGGCCTGCGACCGCAAGGCCGAAGCCCGCTGCCATCATCGCCACGAAGGCTGCCGGAACCGCCTGGAGCGCCCGGCCGCCGATCTGCGCCGCCCAGAGGCCGACGGCGACCATGACCAGGATATGGTCGAGGCCGAACAGCGGATGGGAGAAGCCGGCCATGAAGGAGCCGTGCTCCTCGGGATCGAGATGGGCGAAGGCGGGCGCGGTCGATGCGACGGTCAGGCCGATCGCAAGCAGGGTGCGTCTGATCATGGTGTCCCCGATGATGATCCGGCCTGGGAGGCGGCCGGCGTTTCGTCAATACAATCGGTATCCTAGGGAGGCGCCGCCGCGAGTCCATACGTAAAGATACGCAGGTCGGGACGGACGGATCGGGGCGGGCCCCGGCGGCCGTGCCCGGCATTTACCCTTTTTGCCGTTGCCGTTCCCGCCCTCTATCGCGCGATGAACGTTTTGTTGCATTGTCTTGGCCACTGAGTCGCATTATCTGACTGCGGCAAGACCTATGAGACAACAGGCGGAGAGTTGCCGATGAGCGACGAAGAAGAGAAAAAGACCGAGCTGCCGCTCGGCAAGGAAACCGAGGCGAACCTTTTCAAGTCGCGCTCGATCTTCATCTATGGCGGCATCACCCAGGAGCTGGCGCAGAAGGTCAATTCGCAGCTGGTCGCGCTCGCCGCCGCCAGCGACGAGGACATCCGCATCTTCGTCAATTCGCCCGGCGGCCACGTCGAATCCGGCGACAGCATCCACGACATGATCAAGTTCATCAAGCCGAAGGTCTGGATGATCGGCACGGGCTGGGTCGCCTCTGCCGGCGCGCTGATCTTCGTGGCGGCGCCGAAGGAGCGCCGCATCTGCCTGCCGAACACGCGCTTCCTGCTGCACCAACCGTCCGGCGGCACCCGCGGCATGGCCTCCGACATCGAGATCCAGGCCCGCGAGATCATCAAGATGAACGAGCGGCTGAACAAGATCTTCGCCGATGCCACCGGCCAGCCGATCGAGAAGATCGCCAAGGACACCGACCGCGACTACTGGCTGTCGGCCAAGGACGCGATCGAGTACGGCCTCGTCTCGCGCATCATCACCTCGCAGGCCGACATCTGAGCGGTCCGCGCGGTTTCACCGTTTCAGGCGCCCCTTCGTCCAGCCGGCGGAGGGGCGTCTTGCGTCTGGCGGCATCATCCGCGCCGGTCACCAGCCCGGCGTCGCCGGCGTCACTTCCATGCCCATCTGCCGGGCGTAGACGCAGCTGTCGTAGTTGGTGTTGGAGGGGCCTCCGAAGCGTTGGAAGCAGTAGTTGGTCGCGTCGAGCGTCTTCTGGCTCGGCGGGTTCGACTGGCAGCCGACCGAAACGAGGGCCAGGATTGCCAGCATCGCGTAACGCAGCTTCATCGTTTCGTTCCTTGCGATGGCCGCCCCCTTCGGCGCCGGCGAGAAGAGTATCGCGGGCCTGCGGTTTTCACAAATCATCTTGCCGCGACTTGCGCCGTCCCGGCCTGCCCGCTATAAGCCGGGCCATGTCCAGGAGCGCAAGCCAGTTCGCCGCACGCATTTCGCACAGCCGCCAGGCTGCGACGGCGCGCGCGCGCAGCTTCACCTCGCTCCTTCTTCTCGGCCTTACGCGCGGTTGCCGGGTTCTTTGAGGAGCGCCCGGCGGCCGAAAAGCCCGCCGGCAGAAGTGCTCCTCGCCTCACCCTTATCGTATAATCCGCCCAAGGGCTCGCAGAAGAGCCGCATTCGCCGTCGCCAAGCCACGCCCGATCCGCTATGAGGCTTGCGGCAAATGCCGGGATGAGAAGAGACACGCACATGAGCATCGATATCCGCACCCCGAAACAAGGCATGCCGAATGCCTCGGTGAAGTACCAGCCCTATCCGCAGGTCGCCATTCCCGACCGCACCTGGCCCGGCAAGACGATCACCAAGGCGCCGATCTGGTGCTCGGTCGACCTGCGCGACGGCAACCAGTCGCTGGTCAATCCGATGGGCCATGACCGCAAGGCCCGCATGTTCCAGCTCCTGCTCGACATGAACTTCAAGGAGATCGAGATCGGCTTTCCGTCCGCCTCGCAGACGGACTTCGATTTCGCCCGCTGGTGCGTGGAGCAGGGCAACGTTCCCGACGACGTCTCGCTGCAGGTGCTGGTGCAGTGCCGGCCGGAACTGATCACCCGCACCTTCGAGGCCCTGGAAGGCGCCAGGCGGCCGATCATCCACTTCTACAATTCGACGAGCGAATTGCAGCGCCGGGTGGTCTTCGCCAAGGACGTCGCCGGCATCAAGCAGATCGCCACCGACGCCGCCGAAATGATCATGGAGATGGCGGCGAAGGCCGGCGGCGACTACCGCTTCGAATATTCGCCGGAGAGCTTCACCGGCACCGAGCTGGAAGTGGCGCTCGAGATCTGCAACGCGGTCACCGCGATCGTCCGTCCCACGGCCGAGAACAAGCTGATCATCAACCTGCCGTCGACCGTCGAGATGGCGACGCCGAACGTCTATGCCGACCAGATCGAGTGGATGTGCCGCAATCTCGACAACCGCGAGAACCTGATCATCTCGCTGCATCCGCACAACGACCGCGGCACCGGCATCGCCGCCACCGAGCTCGGGCTGATGGCGGGCGCGGACCGCGTCGAGGGCACGCTGTTCGGCAACGGCGAGCGCACCGGCAATGTCGACATCGTCACGCTGGCGCTGAACATGTACACGCAAGGGGTCGATCCGGAGCTCGACTGCTCCGACATCGAGCGCATCAAGGCGGTGTACGAGTATTCCAACGAGATGGTGATCCCCGAGCGCCATCCTTACGTCGGCGAACTGGTCTACACGGCCTTTTCCGGCTCGCACCAGGACGCGATCAACAAGGGCATGAAGGCGATCAAGACGGCCAACAAGCCGCTCTGGGAGGTGCCTTACCTGCCGATCGACCCGCAGGACGTCGGCCGCACCTACGAGGCGATCATCCGCATCAACTCGCAGTCGGGCAAGGGCGGCATCGCCTATATCCTGCAGCAGGACCACGGCATCAACCTGCCGCGCAACCTGCAGGTCGAGTTCCGCGAGGAGATCCAGCGGATCACCGACGAGGAAGGCGTGGAACTGCCGTCGAAGCGCATCTACGAACGCTTCCTCGAGCGCTACGTGACCCAGCCGGATGCGCGCCTGCGCTTCGTCGACCACCACACTTATCCCGACACCGCCCACAAGGGCGTGCGCATCGTTGCCGCCGAGATCACCGACGGCGGCGAGACGAAGCGGATCGAGGGGCAGGGGACCGGGCCGATCGACGGCTTCATCCACGCGCTGTCGATCTATACGGGCATCGAGATGTCGGTGGTGGACTACTCCGAGCACTCGCTGCAGCGCGGCTCGAACGCGGCCGCCATCGCCTATGTCGAGATCGCCTATCCGGGCGGCAAGCTGTTCGGCGTCGGCATCAACACCAACATCGTCACCGCTTCGCTCGAAGCGATCGTCTCGGCGGCCAACCGCGTCCTCGCAGAAACGGGACGCTGATCCTCGAGCACAGGCAGGCTGCGGGATGGCCGCAGGTCCTGACCCGATGACGGGCCGCTCCGGAAACGGGGCGGCCTTGCCGTTTCCGGGCGGACGAAGAAGGGCCTGTGTTCAGATCGTCTGGGCGACCATGGCGGCCAGCGCGTCCAGCTCGGGTTCCGAGGACGGGCCGACGAAGACGAAGGAGGCGTTGCGGTCCTGCCAGGAGACGAGGTTGAGACCGTTGCGGATGGTGCCTGTGGGTTCGGTGCGCGCGCTGCCGGGATCGGCCTTCTGGAAGCACACGGCGAAGACCTGTCCCTCCGCGTCGCGATAGACCAGCTGTCCCGTCGGCCGGCCGCCGGCGAGGAGCAGGCGCGCGCCCTCGAAGGAAAGGCCGCTGTCGCTGAGATCGGGAATGGTGAAATCGACGCCGACCACCTTGGTCAGCCACTGGGTGATGTGCGGGCTTTCGGAGGCCGGCACCTCAACGAGATGGCGCGACTGGCTGGCATAGAGGCTGTGGTAGTCGGCGACGTCGTCCAGCCAGTTGCGCGCTGCTTCGGTCTGCGCTGCCGGTGCCGCGAGCGGCGGTTTCCAGATCCCGAGCAGATAGCCGGCGCCGGTTCCGGCGAGGAGAAGGGCCAGGCCGGCCGCCGCAAGGCGGGCGCGATCGTCGCGCGCCGGCGCTTCCTTGGGGGGCAGGACCTTCATGGCGGGACCGCGCTCGTGTCCGAGCTCGATCGAGGCCTGCTTGATGCTGCGGACGAGATCGAGCGGAACCGGTTCGTGCAGCATGTCCTCGAAGGCCTGCCGGCCGAGGTCGCTGCCGAGCTTGAGGCGGTTGAAGAGCGTGCGGGCCTTTTCGTCGCGCGCGAGGATCCCGTCGATTTCGCGCACCTCTGACTGCGTCAACTGTCCGTCCAGATAGGCGGACAGGCGTACTTCCAGCGGTAGACCCTGCGTGCCTTCCAAAGCTCAGGTCCTTCTTTCTGTCTGTTCGGAGATCATGGCGGCAAGACGTATGCGTGCGGTCGAGAGCCTGCTCATCACCGTGCCGATCGGAATCCCGAGGATGTCAGCTGCCTCGCGGTAGCTGTGTCCTTCGACGTTGACGAGCAGGAAGACGGCGGAGAGGCCTTCCGGCATGGTCATGATCAATCTGTGCAATTGCTTGGCGTAGACGGCCTTGTCGGCGGACGCCTCGACGTGCAGATCGTCCTGCTCGGCAAAGTCGACGGTTCCCGACCCCGTGCGGACCTTCCGTTTCCTGACCTCGTCCACCCAGAGGTTGCGGGTCATGGCATAGACCCAGCTCTCGAGCCGTCCCTCCCCGTTCCAGAGATGGCTGCGGGTGATGGCGCGTTCACAGGCTTCCTGGACGAGATCGTCTGCATCGCTGGCGTTTCTTGTCAACGTCATGGCAAAGCGACGCAATTTCGGCAGAAGACCAACCAATTCACGCCGGAATTCATCTGATTCTGCCGACTGACGCATTGCCTTCCCAAGGGGACGTTCGAGATCCGGTCAATATTCACGGTGAGCGGGATGCTGCTTCTGGTATGAAGCATCCGCCCTGTGCTGCGCAAGCTGAAACCGGCTCAGGATAGGGAGTTTCTATGCCGGCGTTCAAGCCTGTCCTTTTGGTGAGGGTGTCGTCCGGCTAGGCGCGCTGCCGCCCTCAATCGCCGGCATGGAAGCGGGTGGTCTCGGCCAGCAGCACGTCGGTTCCGTACTGGTCGAGTTCGTAGCGCTCGCGCAGAAGGTTCCAGCGGCCGGGATTGCCGGAGATGGAAAACATGTTGTAGCCGGCCGGCGGCTTGTGCCCGCCCGGCCCCTGGGAGGCCGACGCGATCCCGACCACGGGCACGGGGCCTGCGGCGTCCCTCAGCCAGTGGACCGTGTTGAGATGGGTATGGCCGTGCAGCACCAGTTCCGCCCCGCCAGACGAAATGGTGGCGGCGAAGCGGCGGATGCCGATCATGCGCTTGTGGAACGAAGTGGCGCCGTCAATCGGGGGGTGGTGGATCATGACGACGCGGAACAGGCCGGCCTCGCCGGCGGCGCGCAAGAGGTTGACGGTCTCGCGCGCCTGCCGCCGGCCGAAATAGCCGCTGGCGGCAAAAGGGGGCGTGGCCACTGCCGTCGAACAGCCGATGATGGCGACGTTGCCGCGCACCCGCAGATAGGGAAAGACGTGGAAATCCTCGTCCCAGCCGGACGGCCCGTCGTCGCCGCGCATGTAGGGGTACCAGCTCTGGGTCGATCGCTCGTAGGCGCCCGGAACATAGGCGTCGTGGTTGCCCGGAACGACGGAGACGTTTTCCGGCGTGCCGACGTCCCTCAGCCACTTCGCCACGGTGTCGATCTCGATCTTGGCGGCCAGGTTGACGAGGTCGCCGGTGATCGCGAGATGGTCCGGGTCGCGGCGCTCGATGTCGTTGATCACGATGTCGAGCGTATTGGCAAAGAGGTGGCGGCGGCGGTTGCGATGCCAGTTGACGAAGCCGGTGATGCGCTTCGACGCCAGTTCGAGAATGGAGAGTGCGGGCAGGGGGCCGAGATGGACGTCGGAAATATGGGCGAGACGGAACATGACCTTCCATAGACCAAGTTGGATGGCGAGGGAAATGCCGGGCGGGCGGAATCGTTGCCGGGCGCGCGGCGGGGGCGCCCTTGCGCATGCGGGCCCGGCCGTGGACAAAGACGGCCCGCTCGCCCGCGCAGCTTGATTTCGGCGGCGGCAGCGACAAGCGTAGGCAACGGAGCAGGCAGAGAGGATCGGATGCAGAGCGAACGGCCGCCGGAGATGCGGAACCTGTGGGCGCGACTGGTCACGCGCGTGGTGCACGGCTATTTCGCCTATGCCCGCGGCATGACGCTCGGGGTGCGCGCGGCCTGTTTCGACGCCGAAGGCCGCGTCTTCCTCGTGCGCCACAGCTATGTTCCCGGCTGGCACCTGCCCGGCGGCGGGGTGGAGCGCCACGAGACGGCGCTGCAGGCGCTGGAGAAGGAACTGCGCGAGGAGGGCAATCTCCGAGCCGGCGATCCGCCGCAGCTCTTCCACGTCTATTTCAACCGCGGCACGAGCAAGCGGGACCACGTGATCTTCTACGTCTGCCGGAACGTGCGCCAGAGCGCGCCGAAGATGGCGGACCGCGAGATCCTGGAGGCGCAGTTCTTCGCCCCCGACGCCCTGCCGCCCGGAACGACGCCGGCGACCCGGCGCCGCCTCGACGAAGTGGCCGGCCGGGCGGTGCCGGCCGACCTCTGGTAGCGTCTCGCCTCAGGCGGCCAGCAGCCGCTCGCGGCCGTGCGGGGCTGCGAAATCGAGCGCGGGACCGGCCGGCACGATCCCGGTCGGATTAATGGTCAGGTGACTGCGATAGTAGTGGGTCTTGATGTGGTCGAGGTTCACCGTCTCCGCCACGCCCGGGACCTGGTAGAGGTCGCGCAGATAGGCCGACAGGTTCGGATAGTCGGCAATGCGGCGGATGTTGCACTTGAAGTGGCCGACATAGACGGCGTCGAAGCGCACCAGCGTGGTGAACAGGCGCCAATCGGCCTCGGTGATCGTCTCGCCCGTCAGATAGCGCCGGCGGGCCAGCCGGTCCTCCAGCGCATCCAGCGTCGCAAACAGCTTCCAGACGTTCTCCTCGTAGGCGTCCTGGGTGGTGGCGAAACCGGCCTTGTAGACGCCGTTGTTGACCGTGTCGTAGATCGTCTCGTTCAGCGCGTCGATCTCGGCGCGCAGCGGCGCCGGATAGTAATCGTCATGCGAGTTGGTGATCCCGTCGAAGGCGGAATTGAACATGCGGATGATCTCGGCGGATTCGTTGGAGACCATCCGGTTCTGCTTCTTGTCCCAGAGAACGGGAACGGTGACCCGGCCGCTATAGTGCGGATCGGCCTTCAGATAGACCTGCCACAGCGTCGCAGCGCCGAACAGCGGGTCGAGGGTGCCGCCGTCCACGCCTTCGCCAGGGGCCTTGAACTCCCAGCCGTTCGACAGCATCACCGGATCGACGACCGAGACCGAAACTAGATCCTCGAGCTTCTTGAGCTTGCGGAAGATCAGGGTGCGGTGCGCCCAGGGGCAGGCGAGCGAGACAGTGAGGTGGTAGCGCCCGGCTTCCGCCGCAAACCCGCCTTCGCCCGTGGGGCCGGGCGCGCCGTCGGGGGTGATCCAGTTGCGGAACTGCGACGCCGCGCGCTGGAAGTGGCCCCTGGTGGACTTCGTATCGTACCAGACGTCATGCCAGACGCCGTCTACCAGCTTTCCCATGCCTGTCTCCTTCGGCTCCATCGCCGCGTTTACCTGGCTTTCTAGATAGCGGAACGGTTGAGATGGAATAGCCACTATTTTCTGAACAGTGCGTTTTGGGCTTTGACAGCCGGCATTTTTCTGCTATCCGCGCTGGTCAGGAATTTCATGCCGCCGTGGCATGATGATCGGAACGCTCGGACAGAACGATGTTCTTTGCAGGAAACCCGCGACGACGCTGATGCTTTCGACGCCTCTCTCGAGGCGAAGCCATCCTTTGTTGTCTCGCATTTGGTTTCCGCTCCCATGCCCAAGCACGACCTCGTCTACCTGACCGAAGACGCGTCCCATGACGCAGCCATCGAACTCATCAACGAAGAAGCCTTCGGCCCCGGCCGGCATGTGCGGGCCGCAGCGCGGATCCGCGAGCAGGGGCCGCACGACCTCTCGCTCTCCTTCATCTGCGCCGACGACGGCGAGACGATCGCCTCGGTGCGGATGACGCCGGTGACGGCCGGTTCCGTGAAGGGCCACCTGCTCGGCCCGCTCGCCGTGCGGCCCTCGCACAAGAACCGCGGCATCGGCCGGGAACTGGTGCGGATCGCGGTGGAGGCGGCGAAGCGGAAGGGCTCCGAAGCCGTCATCCTCGTCGGCGACCCGCCCTATTACGGCCCGCTCGGCTTCGAAAAGGTGGCCTACAACGCCCTGACCTTCCCGGGGCCGGTCGATCCCAACCGGGTGCTGGTCGTGCCGATCGCGGCCGATACGCATGCGCGGCTCAAGGGCGAGATCGGCTGGCGGCCCGATGCGGCGGCTGTGGCCGACATCGAGGCTGAGGCCGAACCGCCTGTGGTTCCCGCCCGCAACGTCGCCTGATCCCTCGTTGTTCTCTCAAAGCGCTGCCGTGCGTTCGGCAGCGAACGACGGAGGAGCTCGATTTGTGATGACCCGTGCCCCTGTCATGCCAAAAGCAATGGTCACCGGTCTACGGCATCAATGCGCTATTTTCACATCGATCAGGACCTTGCTGCTTCCCAGTCTGATCTCAACCTGCGTGTATTCATGCGCCGCCGGTTCCTCGTCGAATGTCAGAAGGTTGGTTGTTACGTTGCCGGTGGCTTTTCCCGCCGGTTTCGTCACCGTGACGTCGAGGAGCAGAATTTTGGGGTTGATGCCTTGCGGAACCGCTTTGTGCACTTCGAACGTCCAGCCTCCTGAGGGAAATTGGATCTGCCCCTTCACGTGCAGCGAGTGGGGTGAACCGGGTTGCGTGTCCAGCCAGGCTTCGAAAGCCTCCTTGAGCAGTTTTGGCATTGGTTTCTCCTGTAAGTTTATGTAGTAACAATTTACAATTTATACGCTAACCTCTCAATATTCAAGAAATTGCTAATATAATTTGCGATTGCGTGCCTGCGCCCGTCCGGGCGCGCCGGTCGGGGGAAGGGGCTCAAAAATTGTCGTGGTGCGCGGGCGAACTGCGGCAGCGCGTGGAAGGTCCGGTGCCTGTGGCCTCGAAAGAGGGCGGGGCTGCTAGCGCCCCTCGCGATACCAGGTCGCCGACAGGGCCAGCAGCAGCAGGCCGACGCCGGCGAAGCCGGCGAACAGCGGCAGGCTGTCGATCCCCTTCAGCACCGTCTCGTTGGTCATCCGCAGCGACAGCCGCTGCGGATCGGGTGCGCGCACGGCGCCGGAGACCGGCAGGAGCGGGGGAACCCTGAGACTGCCCTCCTCGTCGGCCAGCCGGTGGACGATGCCCTTGGTGCTGTCTGCGAGCGGCGCCAGCGTCTCGGTGGTGGAGATCGTCGCCTTGAACTCCGGCGCATCGACGGCGCCGACATGCACGAGCGCGGTCAGGCCCTCGTTCTCGATCTCGTAGAGGCCGGTTTCAGCGGTCTTGACTTCGGCCTTGTAGAGGCCCGGGCTGCTCTCGCGCAGTTCGACCGGCCGCGTTGCGCCGGAGGGCAGCTTCATCATTGCCGGCCCCGGCGCTTCCTTGATCGTCTGGCGGGTGATCTCCAGGGTGCGGCCGAAGGCGCGCGCCGTCAGCGCCTCCTCTTCCAGCGCCGGTTCCTGCATCAGCCAGTGGGCGGTGCGGCGATAGAGCGAGACATGCGGCCCGCCGCCCTCGAAGCCGCGCGCCCACAGCCAGCCCTGGTCGGAGAGCAGCATGGCGACCCGGCCCTTGCCGTAGCGATTGAGCACCAGCAGCGGATTGTTGTCCGCGCCTTCCATGACGACGTTGCCCTGGGGGGCTGCGACATCGACGGTGCGGAACCAGCGACCCCAGTGCGGCGGCTCGTCGAGGGCGCCCTCCAGGCCGCGCGTGACCGGGTGCTTCCTGCCCTGCTCGGACAGCCTCGGGAAGAAGGCCTTCTCGTTCATCACGCCTGTCGGTGTGGCCGGCAGGACCACCGACAGCGGCGTATAGGCGATGGAATCGTCGCCGGCATGCTCGGGTCCGGCGGCGATCAGGAGCGCGCCGCCGTTTTCCACGTACTGGGCGATGTTGTCGTAATAGAGGATCGGCAGCACGCCGCGGTGCTGGTAGCGATCGAAGATGATCAGGTCGAACTCGTTGATCTTGTCGACGAACAGTTCGCGCGTGGGGAAGGCGATCAGCGACAGCTCGTTGATCGGCGTGCCGTCCTGCTTTTCCGGCGGGCGCAGGATGGTGAAGTGAACGAGGTCGATCGCCGTGTCGGATTTCAAGAGGTTGCGCCAGGCGCGCTCGCCGGCATGCGGCTCGCCGGAGACGAGCAGCACGCGCAGGTTCTCGCGGATGCCGTCGATGACGTGGACGGCGCGGTTGTTGGCGGTGGTGATCTCGCTGTCGACCGGATCGACGACGAATTCCAACACGTTGTTGCCGCCGCGCGGCACGGTGAAGCGGAACGGCGTCTCCGCACCCGGGGTTGCGGTCTCCGAGGCGATCTCGTTGCCGTTGAGGCGGATGGTCACGCGTGCCGCCGTGCCGGGGCTGCGACCGTCGTCGGTGACGCGGAACTTCAGCTCCTGCGGCTCGCCGACGATGCCGAAGCGCGGCGCGTTGAGCACCTCGATGCGCCGGTCGAATTCGTCCGGCCGCCCGGTGATCAGCGCGTGCACGGGCGCATCGAAGCTGGAGAAGGCCGCGGGGTCGGGAATGTCGTGCACCTGACCGTCGGTCAGCAGGATGGCGCCGCCGACGCGGGAGGGCGGGACGTCCGCAAGGGCCGAGGTCAGCGCGTCGAACAGGCGGGTCGAGGGGGTATCGGATTCCGGATCGTCGCCGGCCTCGACGATACGCGGCTCGATGCGCGGGTAGCGCGCCAGCCGCTCCTTGAGTTCGGTCAGCGCCTGATCGGTCATCGCCGTGCGATCGGCATTCTGCTGGCTCTGGCTGCGGTCGACGATGACGGCGACGACGGTGGACAGCGCTTCGCGCTCCTCATTCATCACCACCGGGTTGGCGAGCGCCAGCAGCAGCAGCGCCAGCGCGAGCGTGCGGATCGTGGCACCGCGCACCCGGCGCCACAGGCCAAAGATCGCAAGCGCCGCGGCGACCAGCGCGAAGACGCCGATCACGGACCAGGGCAGCAGGGGGGAGAAGGCGATGTTCATCTACTGTCCCAGCCTTTCGAGAAGGGCGGGAACATGGACCTGGTCCGCCTTGTAGTTGCCGGTCAGCATGTACATCATGATGTTGACGCCCGAGCGGAAGGCGTGCTCGCGCTGGGTCTCGTCCGGCGGCACGGTCGGCAGCAGCGCCATGCCGTTGTCGTCGATGGCCCAGGCGCCGGCGAAGTCGTTGCCGGTGATCATGATCGGGGAGACGCCGTCGCCGGCACGGGCAGGGCGGTTCGGATCCTGCTGCTGGTCCAGCTCGGCCTCGACCCAGAGCGGGCTGCCGGTGAAGCGGCCGGGGAAATTCGACAGAAGATAGAAGGACTTGGTGAGCACGTGCTCCGGCGGGACGGGTTCCAGCGGGGGAATGTCGAGATTGGCCAGGATGTCGCGCAGGCGCTGCGTATTGGGGCTCGTGTCGCCGCTTTCCAGCGAGGAGAACTGGTCGCGCGTGTCGAACAGCACGGTGCCGCCGTTGCGCATGTAGGCGTCGATGCGGCTGATCGTGGCCGAGGTCGGCATGTCGGCGGAGGCGCTCACCGGCCAGTAGAGCAGCGGAAAGACGGCCAGTTCGTCCCTGGAGATGTCGACGGCCACCGGTGCGCCGGGCTCGAGCGTGGTTCGGTAGGTCAGGAATTCGGTCAGCCCCGCCAGCCCGCGCTCGGAGACGCGATCGACGTCGGGCTCGCCGGTGACGACATAGGCGAGGTGGGTGGTGTCCATCCGCTCGAGCAGTTCGGCGTCGTCGGGCCTGGCGTCGTCGGCGTATGACGGCGCCGGCGACAGGGCCGCGAGCGAAACACCGAGACCCACGGCCAGCGCGAGCGCGGCGGCGCCACGGGCGGCGGCCGGCCGGAAGCGGCGGGCAAAGGCTCCGCTCATGAACAGCACGATCAGGCAATCGGCGAGCAGGAGAAGCGTGGCGATCAGGAACAGCGCCGGCTTCAATGACTGCGCGACCTGGCCGATCAGGTTTTCGCGGGTGACGGCGGCGCCATCGGCGGCCGGCAGCGGGGCGAGGTTCGTTCCCGCCGGAAACAGGTTGTGGGCCAAGAAGCCGTCCTGCGAACCGTAGAGCCCGGGGGGATTGTCGACGTTGGCGGGCACGGCGCCGGCCGCGGCCGGGTCGAGCGGCTTGGCCTCGCCGGTATCGGTGGTGAGGGTGCCGACCGCGGTCAGCAGCCGGAAGGGCGGCAGGTGCTGGCCCTGCGTGTCGCCGGTCGCTGCGACCCCGCCGCCGCGCGACAGCTGCACGCTGCGGCGGAGCATCTCGACGAAATCGCCCGATAGCGGCAGGTTCGACCAGCCGGTCTCGGCGCTGACATGGAAGAGCACGATGCGGCCCGCGCCGACCTTGCCGGTGGTCACGAGCGGCGTGCCGTCGGCGAGGCTCGCCCAGGTGCGCTCCGGCAGGTCGGGCGTCGGTTCGGCCAGCACCTGCCGCTTGACGAGCACGTCGCCTGCGCGCGGCATGCCGGCGAAGGGGCTCGTCTGCGGGTAGTCAGCGAGCGGCTGCGGTTCGGACCAGGACAGCGCGCCGTCGAGCGCGCGCTCCCCCTTGCGCAGGACGACCGGCACCAGCGGGTCGTCGGCGGGGGCGGCGGCGAGCCGCGGACCGGCGAAGCGGATCAGCATGCCGCCGGCCTCGATCCAGCGCTGCAGCGGTGCGTAGGTCTCCTCCGGCAGGCGCCCGACGTCGGCCATGATGATGACGGAGGGGCGCTGCTCCAGGAGCTCGGGGATGCCGGCGGCAAGGTCGGCGACATTGGGCCGGACGAGATCGGAGTAGGGCGCCAGCGCCTGCTCGATGTAATGGAGCGAGGACAGCAGCGGCTGGCTCGCGTCATGCGTCTCGCCGGTGAGCAGGGCGACGCGGCGGCGGCGGAAGCCGTCGTCGAGCATGTAGGTGCCGCCGGCGGTGGCAAGACCGTCGATCGTTACCTGGGCGAAGTCGTTGCGCAGTTCGAAGGGGGCGGCGATGCTGCCGGTACCGCTCGAAGCGCCGGCGGCGAAGGTCAGGGTGCCGTTGGCGATCGCCCGGCCGCGCGTGTCGTGCGCGGTCAGCGACAGCGTGCGCGCCTCGCCATCGGCAAGGCGGCTGGCGGTGACGTCCATCGCCTCGGCATCGTTGCTGGCGTCGGTCAGCGCGATCGTGCCGCGGCCGTCGCCCTCGACGAGGCGCAGCTGCGCGGGCCGCAGGGCCTGCAGCGCTGCGACCGTGTCGTCCGCCTCGCTGCCGGCGATGCCGTCGGAAAGGAAGGCCAGCGTCCCCGGCTGCGTGCCGGCGAGCGCGGTCTGGAGTGCCGCGACGGCCTGCGCGCGATGGGCGGGCAGCGGGCGCGGCTGGGCGGCGGCGAGCCGGGTGCGGGCGGTGGCCGCATCCGCCGGGACCGCGTCATTCTGGCGGTCGACGGTGAAGACCACCGAGATCGGCAAGTCGCGGGCCTCGGCGTCGTCCACCATGGCGTTCGCGGTGTCGATCCGGCGCTGCCAGTCGCCGGCCGCGGCCCAGCTGTTGTCGATCACCAGCACCAGCGGTCCGGAGCCGGCGAGCGTGTTCTCGCGCGGATTGAGCACCGGGTCGGCGATCGCGAGGATGACGGCTGCGGCCATCAGCATGCGCAGCAGCGTCAGCCACCAGGGGCTGCGCGCCGGCGTCTCCTCGCGCTTGAGGATGGAGGCCAGGATGCGGAACGGCGGAAAGGCCTCGACGACGGGCTTCGGCGGGGTGAGCCGCAGCAGCCACCAGATCGCCGGCAGCAGGACCAGGGCTGTAAGGACTGCGGGATAGGCGAAGGCAAGGCCGCTCATCGGCGATCTCCCGCCGCCTTGGTCGCCGGCATGCCGGAGAGGTACATGTGGACTGCGACGAGCGCTTCGGAGGCGAGGTGGTCGGTGCGGTGGGCGATGAAGCTCCAGCCGAGATGGCGCAGGCTGTCGGCGAGCGCCGTGCGGCGAGCCGTGTAGGCGCGGCCGTAGTCGTCCTTCAGCGTCTCGGCGCGGCCGGCCGTCATCTTCTCGCCGGTCTCGGGGTCGGTGAACTCGGTGCGCCCGGCATAGGGGAAGAGTTCCTCGGCAGGATCGGCGATCTCGACCACGTGGCCGCGCAGGCCGCGGCGGGCGAGCGGGGCGAGACGCGCCATGATGGCGTCCGGCGCGTCGAGGAAGTCGCCGATCAGGACGATGTCGCTCATGCCGCGGATCATGCCGGTGCGCGGCAGGCCGTCGGCGAGCGGGCTATGCGACAGGGCGGTGGCGAGCCGTTCGGCCGCATTGCGCGCGGCGATCGGCTCCATCACGCCGGGGCAGCCGATCCGCTCGCCGGAGCGGGCGAGGATCTCCGCCAGCGCCAGCATGATGACGAGGGCGCGGCTCTCCTTGGAGACGCTGCCGAGCGTGGACTTGTACATCATCGACGGCGACAGGTCGGCCCAGAGCCAGATCGTGTGGGCGGCCTCCCATTCGCGGTCGCGCACATAGGTGTGGTCGTCGCGGGCGGAGCGCCGCCAGTCGATGCGCGCGAGGCTCTCGCCATCCACATAGGGGCGGAACTGCCAGAAGTTCTCGCCGATGCCGCGCTTGCGGCGGCCGTGCCAGCCGGCGATGACGGTGTTGGCGAGGCGGCGCGCCTCGACCAGGCAGTCCGGGATGAGGACCGCGCGGGCCTGCGCCCGGGAAAGCACTTCGGCCGACGGCGTCCGCTCTACGATGGTTCCGATGGCGGCCATGAAGCGCCTCCGTCAGCCGCGGGCCTGCCGGACCAGCGAGGCGATGACGTCGCGCACCGAGATGCCCTCGGCGCGGGCGGCGAAGGTCAGCGCCATGCGGTGCTGCAGCACGGGCTCGGCAAGGGCCAGCACGTCGTCGATGGAGGGCGCCAGGCGCCCCTCGTAGAGGGCGCGGGCGCGGGCGCAGAGCATCAGCGCCTGTCCGGCGCGCGGGCCGGGACCCCAGGCGACCTGCTTGTCGGTCTCGGCATTGCCGTGCCCCGGGCGGGCGGAGCGGACGAGGGCGAGGATCGCGTCGAGCACCGTCTCTCCGATCGGCATCTGGCGGATCAGCATCTGGATTTCCTGCAGGCGTTCGGCGGTGAGCGCCTGGCCCGCCTCGGCCTCGGCAAGCCCGGTCGTCTCCAGCAGGATGCGCCGCTCGGCGGCGAGGTCGGGATAATGCACGTCGACCTGCAGCAGGAACCGGTCGAGCTGCGCCTCGGGCAGGGGATAGGTCCCCTCCTGCTCCAGCGGGTTCTGCGTCGCCAGCACGTGGAAGGGGCGGGGCAGGTCGTTGGCGCGGCCGGCGACGGTTACGTGGTATTCCTGCATCGCCTGGAGAAGCGCCGACTGCGTGCGCGGCGAGGCGCGGTTGATCTCGTCGGCCATCAGGAGCTGGGTGAAGATCGGGCCGGGGACGAAACGGAACGAGCGCCGGCCGTTCTCATCCTGGTCCATCACCTCCGAGCCGAGGATGTCGGACGGCATCAGGTCGGGGGTGAACTGGATGCGGCTGGAATCGAGGCCGAGCACGGTGCCGAGCGTGGAGACCAGCTTGGTCTTGGCGAGGCCCGGCACGCCGACCAGCAGCGCATGGCCGCCGGAGAGGACGGCGAGCATCGTCTGCTCCACGACGCTCTCCTGGCCGAAGATGACCTTGCCGACCTCCTGGCGTACCCTGGCGATGTCGGAAAGCGCGCGTTCGGCGGCGGCGATCACGGCCTTTTCGTCGAGAGCTGCTTCGGAGGATGTCATCACGCCCATGGTCGTCTCCAGATTACCGGTTTAGGCCTGCCGCAGGGCCGAAGCTGCTGTCGCTCCAACGGTCGATTGTTGAGCTTATCGGCTCGCCTGCTGCTGACAAGCCATGATGAAATGACTATCTCGTCACAATAGCTTGAGATAGGGGCCAACCGGGACGGAACAATGGCGAAGGGCGATATTCAGGCTTCGGGCGATGCGGCGGGACTGGCGGCGCTGATCGCGCGCGCCGCAGCCGACAAGGGCGACCAAAAACGGGGCCTGCCGCCCGTCGAGAAGTGGAATCCTCCCGATTGCGGCGACATCGACATGGAGATCAGGGCCGACGGCACCTGGTTCTACATGGGCACGCCGATCGGCCGGGCGCCGCTGGTGCGGCTGTTTTCCACGGTGTTGCGGCGCGAGGAGGACGGCAGGACCTGTCTCGTAACACCTGTGGAAAAGGTCGGCATCCGCGTCGTCGACGCGCCGTTCGTCGCCGTCGAGATGGAAGCGGTGGGGGAAGGGGAGACTCAGGTGCTGACGTTCCGCACCAATGTCGGCGACGTGGTCGAGGCCGGCAGCGAGCATCCGCTGCGCTTCGTCATCCATGGCGATAACAAAGAATTGAAGCCCTACCTGCACGTCAGGGGCCGTCTGGAGGCGCTCGTTTCGCGGCCGGTCATGTACGACATCGTCGCCCTCGGCGAGACGATCGCGGTGGAGGGGACGGAAATGTTCGCCGTCCGCTCGGGTGGTGCCGTCTTTCCGATCATGCCGGCGGCAGAGCTGGAAGCGGTTTCGCGATGAGCCTTCCCCTCTACAGTGCGGCCGAGTTCCGGCGCCGTGCCATTTTGCAGTCGCGGACGATCACCGCCGACAGCTGGCGGGAGAGCGGCGATGCCAAGCTGAACCCGGCGACGATCGCGCATGTTGAGGACATGAAGCTGAAGGACGCGGCGGTGCTGGTCGCGGCGGTGGACGAGGGCGACGATGCCCGGCTGATCTTCACGCAGCGCACCGCGTCGCTGCGCAAGCATTCCGGCCAGATCGCCTTCCCGGGCGGGGCGGTGGACGAGGACGACCATGACGTCGAGGCGGCCGCGGCGCGCGAGGCGGAGGAGGAGATCGGGCTCGACCGCCGGCTGGTGGAGCCGGTCGGCCGCCTGCCGGACTACATGGCGCTCTCGGGCTTTCGCATCACCCCGGTGCTGGCGGTGGTTCAGCCGGGCTTTTCGCTGACGCTCAACCCCGTCGAGGTCGACGACGTCTTCGAGGTGCCGCTGTCGTTCCTGATGAACCCGGAGAACCACGAGACCGGCAGCGGCGTCTGGCTCGGCGGCGAGCGGCACTACTATCGCATGCCCTACGAGGGGCGGAACATCTGGGGAATCACCGCCGGCATCGTGCGGGTGATCTATGAAAGGCTCTATGCATGACGTCGCTATCGGATCAGGACTGGTTCAGGCAACCGGCGCTGCGGCGCGTGCTCGACCTGCTCAATGCCGACGGCGGCGAGGCCCGCATCGCCGGCGGGGCGGTGCGCAATGCGTTGATGGGCGTGCCGGCCGGCGACGTCGACATCGCCACCACGCTCGTGCCGCAGGAGGTGGTCGCGCGCGCCAGGGCTGCCGGGATCAAGGCGGTGCCGACGGGGATCGAGCATGGAACCGTGACGCTGGTGGCGAGCGGAACGCCCTTCGAGGTGACGACGCTGCGCCGGGACGTGGAGACGGACGGCCGCCGGGCGCAGGTGGCGTTCGGCACGGACTGGCAGCAGGACGCCGAACGGCGCGACCTGACGATCAATGCGCTCTATGCGACCGCCGACGGCGAGGTGATCGACCTGGTGGGCGGGCTGCCGGACATCGAGACGCGGACGGTGCGGTTCATCGGCGATGCGGCGCAGAGGATCGCCGAGGATCACCTGCGGATCCTGCGCTTCTTCCGCTTCTTCGCCTTCTACGGCGGCGGCCGCCCCGACGCGGACGGGCTGAGGGCCTGCGCGCGGGCGAAGGACAAGCTCGCGTCCCTTTCGGCCGAGCGGGTCTGGTCGGAGACCAAGAAGCTTCTGACCGCCGCCGATCCGTTCCGGGCGCTCTTGTGGATGCGGCAGTCCGGCGTGCTCACCGCCATCCTGCCCGAGACCGAGAAGTGGGGCATCGACGCCATCCCGGCGCTGGTGGCTGCGGAACAGGCGCTGAAGTGGGAACCGGACCCGCTGCTCCGGCTTGCGGCGATGGTGCCGCCGGATGCGGCGCGGCTTTCCGCCCTGGCGCAGCGCCTGCGGCTGTCGCGCGCGGAAGCCGCCTATCTGGCGGACTGGGCCGCAGCGCCCGACATTCCGAAGACGATCGCCGAGACCGCCTTCGACCGCATGCTCTACCGCACCGGGCGCGAGGGGCTGACAACGCGGCTGAAGCTGGCGCTGGCGCTCGTGCGCTCGAAGGCCGCGGACGATCCGCAGGCGATGGCGGAGAGCGCCCGCCTGCAGCGGCTGCTGACGCGCGCGGCCGGCTGGACACGTCCGGCCTTCCCGCTGTCGGGCGCCGACGTGCTCGCGGCCGGCGTCGCGGCCGGCCCGGCGGTCGGCAAGGTGCTGGGCGCGCTGGAGACGGAATGGGTGGAGGGCAATTTCACCCTCGACCGCGCAGCGCTGATGGCGCGGCTGGAGACGCTGGCGAAGGACGCCTGACGGCGGGGCAAGGCGGCGGGGCAGGATAGGGGGCTGGCGAGCAGGGCTGGGTCAGCTGCGGATGCGGACGGCCACCGCACAGCGAAACGCCGCGCAGGCCGTTGCGCGGCGCCGGTCGGGTCGCCGGAAAGAGCGTTGCCCGTCATCATTGCTTTCAACGAGGCCCGTCAGCGGTGCCCGTCAGCGATGTCGATCAGGCACTCACCTTCTCGTCGACGATCCTGGCCTTGATGTTTTCGACCATGTTCTCGCGAATGACGGTTTCGCCATGGGCGGTGCGCATGTGCTCGACCACGCGGCGGACGACTTCCGCATCGTTGTCGGCGCGCGTATGCCACTCGCAACCGGGGACGAGCGTTCCACATTCGAACAGTCTCATGGCATCTCTCCCTATGTTCTTGCCAGTGTTCCTGGCTGGCAGCTTGTCGTTGCCTGGCAGGTTGTCCTTGCTTGGTCTGTTCTGCCGCCCCGTTCGACCGTTGGCCGGATCAGGACGTGGTGCGAAGGCAACGCGGAACGGACGGTGTGGTTCCGCCCCGCGAAAGCGCTGCCTTCAGCGCTTTGCCCATGCGTCGAAGCAGGCCGACGACTGGTGGTCCTGGTCCTTTGCCCTGGGGGATGACTTTGCCGCGGTTTGCTGGCCTGCCAGTTGCCGGCGGGCCTGTTGCAGATAGTATTCCGGCGGCAGGCTGGTGCCGCTGGCGATACGCATGTTCTCAGCGATGCGATGGATGAGATCGGCGGTTCCGAGCGCTTTCTCCTCGCCCCTCGGGGTGCCGGCAGTCGTATTCGTCATGATAACCCTCCTCCGATGGAACCATGCGGGGACAATCCTATCATACGAAAGACTAGTCCGGTATGCGTCAGGGAGCGTTGATCCAGCGCAACTTCGCGTGAGCCGAATTTTTCGTCCCGGACCGGCCGGGACCAGGTTCAGGGCCGGATCAGGGCCCGCGTCAGGGCGACAGTCAGGGCCAGCGAACCACCGGCGGCATGGAGGACAGGATGGAGTCCACGTTGCCGCCGGTCTTCAGCCCGAAGATCGTGCCGCGGTCGTAGAGCAGGTTGAACTCCACGTACCGCCCCCTGCGCACGAGCTGCTCGTCGCGTTCCTCTTCGGTCCAGCCGTTGTTGAAGTTGGAGCGGACGATCTTCGGATAGACGAGGCCGAAGGCGCGGCCGACATCCTGGGTGAAGGCGAAGTCGGCCTCCCAGCCGCCGGCCTCCTTGGGCGAGTGCAGCCAGTCGTAGAAGATGCCGCCGACGCCGCGCGGTTCGCCCCGGTGCTTGAGGAAGAAGTACTCGTCGCACCAGGCCTTGAACTTGGGATAGTCGGCGACCTGGTGCCGGCCGCAGGTGATCTCCATGGCACGGTGGAACAGCACCGTGTCGGGATCGGTCTGGACGCGCCGCCGTCCGAGCATCGGGGTCAGATCGGCGCCGCCGCCGAACCAGTGGCTGGTGGTGACGACCATGCGCGTGTTCATGTGCACGGTCGGCACGTTCGGGTTGACCGGATGGGCGATCAGCGAGATGCCGGAAGCCCAGAAGCGCGGATCGTCGTTGGCGCCGGGGATCTGTCCGCGGAACTCCGGCGAGAACTCGCCCTGCACGGTGGATGTGTGGATGCCGACCTTCTCGAAGACGCGGCCGGACATCATCGACATGCGGCCGCCGCCGCCGTCGCCTTCCTCGCGCTGCCAGTCGCGCCCGACGAACCGTCCCGGCTCGCGGTCGCTCAACGGGCCCTCGAGCTCGTCCTCGAGCGTCTCGAACGCTGCGCAGAGCTGGTCGCGCAAGCTCTCGAACCACGCCCGCGCGCGCGCCTTGCGCTCCGCTATGTCGTCCGGCAGGCCCTTTGGCAGCTCCGGTCGTTCCATCGTCTCTTCCCGCTTTGGGGGGCCGCATTGCGCGGCCGATTCTGCTTCATGCCACATTTCCCATTTTTCGCCGCCCTTTGGCAACCTTTGCCCGCGGCGGCCGGACGGGTGGGACTCGCCAAAGGCGCGCCGGCATCCTATCTTGCTCCCATGAATGTGCTGCCGGAGGCTTTCTGAATGGCGCGTATTCCAGGTCCACCGCCGCTCGACGGCCTGAAGCGGCGGATCGAACAGAGCAGACAGGCGCGCACCGCGCAGCAGAAGGGCCATTTTGTCCGCGAGACCTACCAGCTCGAACGCGATGCCGCGCGCCAGAAGGCACGCGAGTGGTTCGAGACCTGGCCGAAGGCGGCCTACTGGACCGAAGTGGAAAGCTGGCGACCGCTGGAAGGCGACCGGATCGAGTTCACCATGCGGCGGCTGCCGAGCGCGGATTGACCGACCGTGGGAGATTTCGCGGCACTCCCGTAGGGAACCGGTCCGGCGGCCTGGCTGATTTCCCGTCCCAGTTTCTGTCGCAGCGCGGCGGTATAGTCCCGCGCAGCGGACGGTTCGATGGCAAACGATCCAACGCCGCCGATGACGTTTTCCCTGAAGTAGCCGAGTAGTCGGTAGGCCACGCCGAACCTGACCTGCGGGACCGCGATCGCGTTGATTGTATAACCCTTTTCGAGCGCCTGGGCCCTGACGCTTTCGAGGGGGAACCCGTCATTGTTCGTCCCACTTGCGGAGATGTCGATTATCTTGCTGGCGGTGCGGTCTGCGAAGCGCACAAGGAGCGCGCTGCCGGCAGCGATGGCATCCGAGATCGAGGTGGCGCAGTGGCCGCTGCAGCTGTGGCCCGAACTACCCCGAAGGCGGATGAGCACCGAAACCGTCAGTGCCTGCGGGCGGTTGCAGACGGCGGTCCAGGGGATGATGGTCCGCGCCTTGCCGCTACTGGACCACTCGACGTAGGAAACGGCGATGCATCCATGCCGTCCGGCAGAAATAGTGGCGATGATACTCGGCTCGGAAAGCGCGACCGCATGCCCGTCTCGCTGCAGGACGGCCGTAGCGGTATCGACCGATGCGGACACATCGACGGCAAAAACGATAGCGGTGTCAAACTCTGCCGCGAGCGTGGTGCCCGAGGAAAGCGACGCCGCAACCAGCAGCAGACATGACGACAATCGCACGGCGCCCTCCCCACAGGACCCGCCTGAACAACTATAGGCCCATCGCTCACTGCGGCCAAGCTTCACGACGGCTGGGGCAGCCGGGCGGCGCTGCTGGTCGCGCTCGCGCTCTCGATCGGCACGCTCGCCTGCCTCGCCGCCCTCAACGGGTTTCGCCCGCAGGCCGACAAGGATTGCATTGACCGCGAACCACGCGCCCCTTAGATTGCGCCGCATCTGAAACAGCAGAAAGGTGCCGGTTCGATCAATGCGTCCGGCGAACACCGCTTGTTCGAGCTTGCGATCGCATTTCTTCTTATCGTCATCAACGGTCTCTTTGCCCTTTCCGAACTCTCCATCGTCTCGTCGCGCAGGGTCCGGCTGAAAACGATGGCCGTCCAGGGGCGGCGGGGGGCCGAAGCCGCCATCCGGCTGGCCGACAATCCCGGAAAATTCCTGTCCACCGTGCAGATCGGCATCACGCTCGTCGGCATCCTCGCCGGCGCGGTCTCCGGTGCCGCGCTCGGCGGGCGGCTGGGCACGATCCTGCTTGATTCCGGCGTGCCGCCCTGGCTCGCCGGCCCGCTCGGCTACGGCATCGTCATCACGCTCATCACCTATCTCTCGGTCGTCGTCGGCGAGCTCGTTCCCAAGCAGATCGCGTTGCGCAATCCCGAGCGCTTCGCCTGCATGGTGGCGCCCGGCATGGCGCTGCTGTCGAAGGTCGGCGGCCCGTTCGTCTGGCTGCTGGACGGCTCGACCAAGGTCATCTTCCGCATGTTCGGCCTGCACGAGGCGCCGGAAAGCGTCGTCACCGACGAGGAGATCAAGGCGGTGATGGCGGAAGCCGAGGCCGCGGGCGTCATCGAGAGCGGCGAGCAGAGCATGATCGCGGGCGTGATGCGCTTCTCCGACCGCGAGGCGCGCGGGCTGATGACGCCGCGCAAGGACGTGGACTGGATCGATCTCTCCGACGACCCCCAGGAGATCCGCCAGCAGATTTTCAGCAGCCAGCACTCGCGCCTGCCGGTCAGCGAGAACGGCATCGAATCGATCATCGGCGTCCTGCAGACGCGCGAGCTGCTGCCGGCGATCGCCTCGGGCGCGCCGTTCGACATCCGCAGCCATATCCGCCAGGCGCCGGTCATTCCCGACGGCATGGATGCGATGCGCGTCCTGGAGGCGCTGCGCTCGTCGGACGTGCCGATGCTGCTCGTCCACGACGAGTACGGCCACTTCGAGGGCGTGCTGACGCCGGCCGACGTGCTGGAAGCGATCGCCGGCGTGTTCCGCTCCGATATCGGCGAGGGCGAGGAGGACGACTATGCCGTCGAGCGTGCCGACGGTTCGTGGCTGATCTCCGGTTCCATGCCGATCGACGAGCTGGCGGACCGCTTCGGCCTGTCGCTGCCGGAAAACCGTAGCTACCAGACGGTGGCAGGCCTGATCATCGACGTGCTGCAGCATCTGCCGGTCACCGGCGAGGTCGCCCAGACCCAGGGCTGGCAGTTCGAAATCGTCGACATGGACGGCCGGCGGATCGACAAGCTGCTCGCCAGCAGGCTTTAGTTCGCCCCTGATATCCCGGATCTGGCGAAATCCCCGCGCCCCTGGCGCGGGCTTCGCCGTGCGGCGATCACGGATCGATCAGCCGTGCGCCTGTCCCGTCCCTGCCGAGCGTGTCATGCGGATTGCGCAGCGGGCAGTCCTGCATCGACAGGCAGCCGCAGCCGATGCAGCCTTCCAGCTGGTCGCGGAGCGCGGTCAGCCGGGCGATGCGCGCGTCCAGCAGCCGGCGCCAGCCGGCGGACAGCGCGTGCCAGTCCTCCGCCGTCACCGGCCGGTCGTGCGGCAGCGCCGACAGCGCGTCGGCGATCTCCGACAGCGGTATCCCCGTCTTCTGGGCGATCTTGATGACGGCCACGCGGCGCAGGATCGAGCGCGGGTAGCGGCGCTGGTTGCCGCGGTTGCGGTTGCTGCGGATCAGCCCCTTCGCCTCGTAGAAATGCAGGGTCGAGACCGCGACGCCGCTGCGGGCGGCGACCTCGCCGACGCTGAGTTCGAACGGGACATTGCTGGCTTCGGTTTTCCGCATGGCGGCTGTTGACCTCAACTATGGTTGAGGTTTTATAGCATCGGCTCCGCACAATGGAACAAGGGAGCCACGGCATGAAAGAGACTATCCGCGTCACGTTGATCTATGGCAGCGCCCGCGAGGGGCGTTTCTGCGACACGGTCGCAGACTGGGTGCTGTCGGAGCTGCGCGAGCTGGGCGGCTGCGAGGTTTCGATCCTCGATCCGGCCGAGCTGACCTTTTCCGGCAAGGGGCCGGACGAACTGTCGGCGGCGGCGATCGAGGCGAAGCTGGAAACGGCGGACGCCTTCCTGATCCTCGTGCCGGAATACAACCACGGCTATCCGGCCGTGCTGAAGGCGATGATCGACAGCGCCTACCGGCCCTGGCACGCCAAGCCCGTGGCCTTCGTCTCCTATGGCGGGATCTCGGGCGGCCTGCGCGCGGTCGAGCAGCTGCGCCAGGTGTTCGCCGAGCTGCATGCGGTCGCCATCCGCGACACGGTGAGCCTCGCCCATGTCTGGTCGCAGTTCGATTCGCAGGGCCATCCCTTCCGGCCGGCGCAGATGAAGGGGCCGCTGATCGTCATGATGCGGCGGCTGTTCTGGTGGGCGAGGGCGCTCAGGAACGCGCGCGCGGAAACGGTCTACGACAGTGCGGCTGCCTGACGCGCGGCCGCAGCGCTCAGGCGAAGCCCGTCTGCCGCAGCGCCTCGCCGGCGATCATCGCCGCCGACATGGCGACGTTGATCGAGCGCTGGCCTTCGACCATCGGGATGAGCACGCGCAGGTCGGCGCGATCGTGCACCGGGTCCGGCACGCCGGCGCTCTCGCGGCCGAAGAGCAGGATGTCGTCGGGGCGGTAGGCGACGTCGACATAGGGCGTGGCCGCCTTCGTCGAGGCGAGCACGAGCCTGCGGCCGGCGGCAGCCCGCCAGTCCTCGAAGCGCTCCCAGGTGACGTGGCGGGTCAGCGTCACTGCGGCGAGGTAGTCCATGCCGGCGCGCTTCAGGCTGCGGTCGGAAATGTCGAAGCCGGCCGGCTCGATGACGTCGACGCCGAGGCCGAGGCAGGCGGCAAGCCGCAAGATGGTGCCGGTGTTGCCGGCGATGTCGGGCTGGTAGAGGGCGATGCGCAGGTCGGACATGTCCCTGCCATAGCGCAATCGGCCGCCGCGCCAAAGGGGGCGGCCACAGGCGGCCGTGGAGGGCGCCGGCCGCCTGTGCCGATCGGGCAACAGAAACGGGCCTCTGATGCGTTCCGGGGCGGAAAGCGCTGGCAAATTTACGCAATTCAGGGTAACAAGCGTCATCTTCAGCGCGAGAACAGGGAGGCAGCCGGATGGATTCAGCTTATCGACCACGCCTCCTTGGCGGCATTCGTCCCCGTCTCGCCTAGGCGCCCGGCGCTCTTCCCGACCTGCAATTTTCAATCGACCGCATCCGGCGCCGTTCGCCGCCCTGCGGTCCCCCGGTGATCCCGACGCGTCCGCCTGCCGATCCGGTGGACCACAACCGGGCGTTACCGGACCCCTTTCGGAGAAAGAACCACCATGTTCGGCTGGTTTGAAAGCAGACTGAATCCCTATCCTTCCGAGGAGCCGAAGCTGCCGCCCAAGGGCCTCTTCGCCTTCTGCTGGCACTACACGAAGCCGGCCGCCCCCTGGCTCGTAACGATGGCGGTCCTAACCGCGCTGATCGCCGTCGGCGAAGTCATGCTGTTCCAGTTCCTCGGCAACATCGTCGACTGGCTGTCGAATGCCGACCGCGCCAACTTCCTTCAGGCGGAGGGCACGCGGCTGTTCTGGATGGGGGCGATCGTGCTGGTGGGCCTGCCGCTGGTGGTGACGCTCGATTCCCTGATCATGCACCAGGTGCTGCTCGGCAACTATCCGATGATCGCGCGCTGGCAGATGCACCGCTACCTCCTGCGCCAGAGCATGACCTTCTTCGCCAACGAGTTCGCCGGCCGCGTCTCCACCAAGGTGATGCAGACCGCGCTCGCCGTGCGCGAGACGGTGATGAAGATCCTCGACGTGTTCGTCTACGTCGTCACCTATTTCGTCACGATGATCGCGGTGGTGGCGAGTGCCGACATCCGGCTGGTGGCGCCGCTGATCATCTGGGTGGCGATCTACGTGGCGATCGTCTGGTACTTCGTGCCGAAGCTGCGCAAGATCTCCTCCGAACAGGCCGACGCCCGCTCGATGATGACGGGCCGCATCGTCGACAGCTACACCAATATCGCCACCGTCAAGCTGTTCTCGCATGCCGGCCGCGAGGAGGACTATGCCCGCAACGGCATGGACGAGTTCCTGCAGACCGTGCACCGGCAGATGCGCAAGGTGACGATGTTCCATGTGCTCGTCTACCTCAACAACTGCGTGGCGCTGTTTGCGATCGCGACGCTGTCGATCGGCTTCTGGTTGAACGGGGCGATCTCGGTCGGCGCGATTGCGATCGCGATCGGCCTTGCCATGCGCATCAACGGCATGTCGCAGTGGATCATGTGGGAAGTCTCGGCGCTGTTCGAGAACATCGGCACCGTCTATGACGGCATGGGCATGATGACGACGGCGCACGACATCACCGACCACCCGCAGGCCGAGACGCTGGAAGCGAAGAGGGGCGCGATCGAATTCGAGGGCGTCGGCTTCCACTACGGCAAGACCAAGGGTGTCATCAACGACCTGTCGCTGTCGATCCGGGCGGGCGAGAAGATCGGCCTCGTTGGTCGCTCGGGCGCCGGCAAGACGACGATGATGAACCTTCTGCTTCGCTTCTACGACCTGGAGAAGGGCAAGATCACCGTCGACGGGCAGGACATCTCGAAGGTCACGCAGGACAGCCTGCGCGGCAAGATCGGCGTCGTCACGCAGGATACCTCGCTGCTGCATCGCTCGATCCGCGACAACATCGCCTACGGCCGCCCCGAGGCGAGCGATGCCGAGATCATCGAGGCGGCGAAGCGCGCCAACGCCTGGGGCTTCATCGAGGACCTGGTCGACATGCACGGCCGCAAGGGGCTGGACGCGCAGGTCGGCGAGCGTGGCGTCAAGCTCTCCGGCGGCCAGCGCCAGCGCATCGCGATCGCCCGCGTGTTCCTCAAGGACGCGCCGATCCTGATCCTCGACGAGGCGACCTCGGCGCTCGATTCCGAGGTCGAGGCGGCGATCCAGGAGAACTTGTTCGCGCTGATGGAGGGCAAGACGGTGATCGCGATCGCCCACCGCCTGTCGACGCTGACGGAGATGGACCGGCTGGTGGTGCTCGACAAGGGGCACATCCACGAGATGGGCACCCACGCCGAGCTCGTGGCGAAGGGCGGCATCTATGCCGACCTGTGGACCCGCCAGTCCGGCGGCTTCATCGCCGACGACGAAAAGAGCGAGGCGGCGGCGGAGTAGTACTGCCGCCATCCGTCGGGCCGAATGCGGACGGCGCGCCCCTTGCGGAGCGCGCCGTTTCTTTTTTCCACGCTGCAACGAGCGGGAAAGCCTCAGGTCGGCTTGTGGCCCTTCAGGCCGTAATAGGCGATGTAGAGATAGCAGGCGACCGGCAGCAGGAAGGCGTGCTGGATGCCGATCGCATCGGCGAGCGCGCCCATGGCGACGGGGATGAGGGCGCCGCCGACGATCGCGAGGCAGAGGATGCCCGAGCCCTGGCTGGTGTGGCGGCCGAGGCCGTAGAGGCCGAGCGAGAAGATCGTCGGGAACATGATCGAGTTGAACAGGCCGATGGCGAGCACCGCCCACATGGCAAGGCTGCCGGAGGTGAACACGGTGGCGAGCAGCAGCGCGATCACGGCGGCGGCGTTGAAGGCCAGCGCCCTGCCGTCGTCGACGTAGCGCATGGCGAGGGAACCGATGAAGCGGCCGACCATCGCACCGCCCCAGAAATAGGCGACATAGTGAGCGGCCTCGGCCTCCGGCATGCCGGCAATCGCCTGTTCGCCGAGGAAGTTGACGAGGAAGCTGCCGATGCTGACCTCCGCGCCGACATAGACGAAGATGCCGATCGCGCCGAGGACGAGATGGCGGTGGCTCCAGGCCGAGCCGGTATCGGTGATCGGCGCCACCTCCTCATAGGCGTCGACCTGCGGCAGCTTCAATGCGGCAAACACCGCGGCCAAGAGCAGGAAGGCGGCGGCGAGGCCGAGATAGGGCATCTTGACGGCGGCAGCCTCGGCCGTCTTCAGCGCGTCGGCCTGCTCGGGCGTCATGCCGGCGGTGGCGGCCGCTGCGCTGCCGAGGATCAGGAGCGCGCCGAACATCGGCGCGAGCGTGGTGCCGAGCGAATTGAACGCCTGCGTCATGGTCAGGCGGCTTGCGGCGGTGTCGGGCGGCCCGAGCACGGTGACGTAAGGATTGGCGGCCACCTGCAAGAGGGTGATGCCGCTCGCCAGCACGAACAGCGCGCCGAGGAAGAGCGGATAGGCGCGGTAGGAGGCGGCGGGCACGAACAGCGCGCAGCCGATCGCCGCGACCACGAGGCCGAGCACGATGCCGCCCTTGTAGCTGATGCGGCGGACGATGGCGCCGGCCGGCAGCGACACCAGGAAATAGGCGCCGAAGAAGCAGAACTGGATCAGCATCGACTGCGTGTAGTTCAGCGAAAAGACGTTGCGCAGGTGCGGAACGAGGATGTCGTTGAGGCAGGTGATGAAGCCCCACATGAAGAAGAGCGAGGTGAGCGCGACCAGCGCAAACCGGTGGGACGATGCGGCGCCTTCGGGACGCGCGGCGCTCGCATTCGTAGAATTGTTCGGCAGTGCTACCAAGATTTGGACCTCGATACTCGTGTTGTCGGGCAGATCGTCATGCCGGAGGGAGGCGTCGGGAGGCGGTGCCGGCATGTACTGGGGGCTGCCCAAAGTTCGAACCGGATGAAATGCAGGCGGGAGGGGAGGAAATCCTTCGCAATTCTGTCCAGGAACAGCCGGTTCTATTGTCAAAAGCGGCCGCCGGCGCAAGCGTGTTTGCATGGTAACATCGATGTTACCAATGGGCGCGGCACTGATTCTAAAGGGTTATTCTTTTTCGCAAATGCGAAGATTTATTGTGCAATGCACCCTCGAATACAGATTGCTTGCCGGCCGGTCTCCCTTGATTGCCGAACTTTAATTTGCCGCGTCGCGGAATCGGCCTATATCTTCGGCCATGGTCCTGCGCGCGCTCTTTTCCTATTTCGAAAACTGGATCAAGCCGTTCGCGCGGACCGAGGACCTGCGTCCGCCGTCCGGGCTGTTCGGGTTCACCGCGTTCTACGTGCGCCAGGCGCCGGGGCCGTTCGTCGCCATGCTGATCCTCGGCGGGCTGACGGCGGCGATCGAGGCTGCGACCTTCTGGTTCGTCGGCCGGATCGTCGACATCCTCGCCAGCGTGACGCCTGCGGACGGCTGGAGCGGCCTGATCGCCGGCCACGGCTACGAGCTGCTCGCGATGCTGGCGCTGATCGGCCTCGTCCGCTTCGGCGTCACCTTCCTGACGGCGCTGTTCGACCAGCAGGTGATCACCCAGGGCTTCTACAACATGGTGCGCTGGCAGTCCTATGCGCATGTCGCCCGCCAGTCGCTGTCCTTCTTCCAGAACGACTTTTCCGGCCGGATCGTCACCAAGGTCTGGTCGGCGGGGCAGGCGACGGGGGACGTGATCACCTCGTTCATGGAGAGCGTGTGGTTCGTGACGATCTACGCGGCCTCGACACTCGTTCTGATCGGCGGGCTGGACCTCAGGCTGGCTGCGATCATCTGCCTCTGGATCGGCATCTTCTCGCTGCTCGCGCGCTTCTTCGTGCCGCGCATCCGCTATCACTCGAAGGAATCGGCCGAGGCCGCCTCGATGCTGAATGGCCGCATGGTCGATGCCTACTCCAACATCCAGACGCTCAAGCTGTTCGGCCGCGACGACGTCAACGACCGCTACATGCTGCAGGGATTTGAGACCTACCAGGAGACGATCCGCCGCTTCGCCAGGTTTCTGACCGGCGTGCGCGCGTCGATGGCGCTGCTGTCCGGCATCATGATCGTCTCGATGGGCGTACTCTGCATCCATCTCTGGCTCGCCTCGTCGATCACCTCCGGGGCCGTCGCCTTCACCATGGCGCTGGTGCTGCGGCTGAACTTCCTGCTCAACCGCCTGATGACGCAGCTGAACAACATCATGCGCAACATCGGCACGATCCAGAATTCGGCCGAGCTGATCTCCCAGCCGATCGGCCTCGTTGACCGGCCGGATGCGCAGGCGCTGGTCGTCGCCAGGCCGGAGATCCGCTTCGAGAACATCCGCTTCCACTATGGCCGCCCGTCGGGCGTGATCGAGGACCTGTCGCTGACCATCCGGCCGGGCGAGAAGGTCGGCATCGTCGGCCGTTCGGGCGCCGGCAAGTCGACGCTCGTCAACCTGCTCCTGCGCTTCTACGAACTCGAGGGCGGCCGCATCCTCGTCGCCGGCCAGGACATCGCGGCGGTGACGCAGGAGAGTTTGCGGGCCAGCATCGGCATGGTCAGCCAGGATACCGCGCTGCTGCACCGCTCGATCCGCGACAACATCCTGTTCGGCAAGGCCGATGCCAGCGAGGCGGAGATGATCGAGGCCGCCGCCAAGGCGGAGGCCAACGATTTCATCCTCAGGCTCGAGGACCAGCGCGGCCGCCGCGGCTACGACGCCCACGTCGGCGAACGCGGCGTCAAGCTTTCCGGCGGCCAGCGCCAGCGCATCGCGATCGCGCGCGTCATGCTGAAGGATGCGCCGATCCTCGTGCTGGACGAGGCGACGTCGGCGCTCGATTCGGAGGTGGAGGCCGCGATCCAGTCCAACCTCACCCGGCTGATGCACGGCAAGACCGTGCTCGCGATCGCCCACCGGCTGTCCACCATCGCCGCGCTCGACCGGCTGGTGGTGATGGACAGGGGGCGGATCGTCGAGGAGGGCACGCACGCGCAGCTCGTCGCCCGAGGCGGCATCTATGCCGAGCTCTGGGCCCGCCAGTCCGGCGGCTTCCTGGCCCAGGACGAGGCTGCGGAGTAGGGGCCGGCGGGGGTCGGCTAGCGGTCGGGTCGGAGCAATTGCTCCGCCGCCGCTTTCAACCGCGACAGATCTTCTCCCGCGTGGATGTTCCAGAGAATTTCCGGATCGACCTGCTGATAGGCATGCCTGAGGTGGTTGCCGATGTCGGCTATCCTTCGCCACGGGATGTCGGGGAATTCGGCCTTCATGTGCGGCGGGACATGACGCGATGCCTCGCTGAGGATCTCCAGAAAGCGTTCAAAGGCGGCACGGAGGGGCCGATCGAGGCGGAAATCTTCCCACGTCTTTCCCGCCAGCATCCGGTCGATCTCGTTGATCGCGTCGAGAATGTCCCTCAGCCGGCGCTCGGTCCGGTCGGTCGACATCAGAATATCTCGACGATATCGGCAGCGATCGCCTTGCGGAAGCGGTCGTCGAGGCTTCGCCGCAGGACGGCGTTCGACGGCAGGCCGGTCGCGTCGGCGATGATGTGCTCGACGCCGAGGAGATTGAGAAGGGAAAAGCGGCTTTCGGCGGCGACGTCAACCAGGATGTCGAGGTCACTGCCGCTGTGGCCGTCTCCGCGCGCGCGGGACCCGAACAAAGCCAGATGGGCAACGCCCTCGGCCTCAAGGTCGTGGCGCATGCGTTCGATCCGACGGATGATCTCGTCCTTGTCCATGCCGACAGCCTAGCGGATCGGCGGCAGCGTTTCCAGCCGCGCGAATTGCGGAAGGCCGGATCGGGCCGCGTCCAATGCGTCAATGAAAACACATGTCTGGCTTTTCCCGCGACATTGTGCCCACCACCCCCTGCCAAGGCTGGACATATTTGCCGATCAAGCATAGAACCCGCCCGATTGGCGGGGAATCTATGGCCGCATTGTGTCCGGATTCGCGGGCGCAGGGAGGCAGTTGCGGTTCGCCGCCGGAGTTGCTGGAGAGGATGGTCACGTCGTGAGCGAACACGAAACTACAGGCGGTACAGCGGGCGAGCCCACGCGTCGCGATTTTCTTTACCTTACCACCGGCATGGCCGGCGTCGTCGGCGCTGCGGCGGTTGCCTGGCCGTTCATCGACCAGATGCGCCCGGACGCTTCGACGCTCGCGCTCGCCTCGATCGAGGTCGACGTCTCGAGCCTGACGCCCGGCATGTCGCTGACGGCGAAGTGGCGCGGCAAGCCGATCTTCATCCGCAACCGCACCGACAAGGAAGTCGAGGAAGCGAAGTCCGTTCCGATGGCCGACCTGAAGGATCCGGTCGCGCGCAACGCGAACGTTCCCGCCGATGCCGAGGCGACCGACCTCGACCGCTCGGCCGGCGAGGGCAAGGAAAACTGGATCGTCATGATCGGCTCGTGCACCCATCTCGGCTGCGTGCCGCTCGGCCAGGCCGGCGATTTCGGCGGGTGGTTCTGTCCCTGCCATGGCTCGCACTATGACACCGCGGGCCGCATACGAAAGGGTCCGGCGCCGGAGAACCTCCACGTGCCGACCTATTCTTTCGTATCTGACACCGTTATCCGGATCGGTTGAGGGGAACACCGAATATGAGTGCTGAGCATTCCACGTACCAGCCGAGCACCGGCATCGAGAAGTGGGTCGATTCGCGCCTGCCTTTGCCGCGCATGATCCATGACAGCTTCGTCTCCTACCCCGTTCCGCGCAACCTGAACTATGCCTACACGTTCGGCGCCATGCTCTCGGTGATGCTGATCGCGCAGATCCTGACGGGCGTCGTCCTGGCCATGCACTACGCCGCCGACACGACGGTCGCCTTCACCTCGGTCGAGAAGATCATGCGCGACGTCAACCACGGCTGGCTGTTGCGCTACATGCATGCCAACGGCGCGTCGTTCTTCTTCATCGCCGTCTACCTGCACATCGCCCGCGGCCTCTACTACGGCTCCTACAAGGCGCCGCGCGAGATCCTGTGGATCCTCGGCGTCGTCATCTATCTCCTGATGATGGCGACCGGCTTCATGGGCTACGTGCTGCCCTGGGGGCAGATGTCCTTCTGGGGCGCCACCGTCATCACCGGCTTCTTCTCGGCCTTCCCGTTGGTCGGCGAGTGGATCCAGCAGTTCCTGCTCGGCGGCTTCGCCGTCGACCAGCCGACGCTGAACCGCTTCTTCTCGCTGCACTACCTGCTGCCGTTCATGATCGCCGGCGTCGTCGTGCTGCACATCTGGGCGCTGCATGTGGTCGGCCAGACGAACCCGACCGGCGTCGAGGTGAAGTCGAAGACCGACACGGTTGCGTTCACGCCCTATGCGACGCTGAAGGACGCGCTCGGCGTCTCGATCTTCCTGATCGTCTTCGCCTGGTTCATCTTCTACATGCCGAACTACCTCGGCCACCCGGACAACTACATCCCGGCCGACCCGCTGAAGACGCCGGCCCACATCGTTCCGGAATGGTACTACCTGCCGTTCTACGCGATGCTGCGCGCCATCACCTTCAACATCGGCCCGATCGACTCCAAGCTCGGCGGCGTGCTCGTGATGTTCGGCTCGATCATCGTGCTGTTCTTCCTGCCCTGGCTCGACACGTCGAAGGTCCGCTCGGCCGTGTACCGCCCCTGGTACAAGCTGTTCTTCTGGCTGTTCGTCGCCAACGCGATCATGCTCGGCTGGCTCGGCGCCATGCCGGCAGAAGGCATCTACGTCATCCTTTCGCAGCTCGGCACGCTCTACTACTTCGGTTTCTTCCTCGTCATCATGCCGGTCCTCGGCCTGATCGAGACCCCGAAGCGCATTCCGAACTCCATCACGGAAGCGGTTCTGGAAAAGAAGAACGCCACCGCCACGCTGGCCAAGGCCTGATCGCGACGCGACGAAAGGAACCGAAAAAATGAAAAAGCTTGTTGCAAGCCTTCTGTCGCTCGCAGTCGTCGCCGGCCTTGGCGTCTCGATTGCGACCGCCCAGGACGAACATGCCGCCGGCGGTGCGGAAGCCGAACACGCGACCCAGCACTTCCCGATCAACCACCCGCGCGAGCAGGAATGGTCGTTCGCCGGCCCGTTCGGCAAGTACGATCGCGGCCAGCTCCAGCGCGGGCTGAAGGTCTACACCGAGGTCTGCGCCGCCTGTCACTCGATGAACCTCGTGGCCTTCCGCACGCTCGGAGACCTCGGCTATTCCGAGGCGCAGGTGAAGACCTTCGCCGCCAACTACGAGGTGCAGGACGGGCCGAACGCCGACGGCGAGATGTTCACCCGCCCGGCGATCCCGTCCGACCACTTCCCGTCGCCGTTCCCGAACAAGGAAGCGGCCGCGGCCGCCAACAACGGGGCTGCCCCGCCGGACTTCTCGCTGATCGCGAAGGCCCGCGGCATCACCCGCGGCTTCCCGCAGTTCGTCATCGACATCTTCACGCAGTACCAGGAAGGCGGGCCGGACTACATCTACTCGCTGCTGACCGGCTACCAGGAACCGCCGGCCGGCGTCGAAGTGGCCGAGGGCACGCACTACAACCCCTACTTCGCCAATGCCGCCGCCCTTGCCATGGCCGCGCCGCTGTCGGACGACCAGGTCACCTATGACGACGGCTCGCCGCAGACGGTCGACCAGTATGCGCACGACGTGGCAGCCTTCCTGATGTGGGCCGCCGAGCCGCACCTGGAGGCGCGCAAGCGCACGGGCTTCATGGTCATGGTGTTCCTGGTGATCTTCACCGGCCTGATCTACCTGACCAAGAAGTCGGTCTATGCCAACAAGGAACACTGAGCGGTTCCACTGCCACTACAAGAAGGCGGCCACCGGCCGCCTTTTTTGTTGGTGCGGGAATTCGACACTTGCATTTGCAGGCCGCTATCCATCACCTCTTTGCCGACCTGCCATACGGACAAAAGCCATGACCACGCTCCAGGACGAACTGATCGCTTCCATCCGCAACATTCCGGACTATCCGAAGCCGGGGATCATGTTCCGCGACATCACCACGCTGCTCGGCAGTCCGCGGGCGTTTCGGCGGGCGGTCGATGAGCTGGTGCATCCCTATGCCGGCACGGGGATCGCCCATGTCGTCGGGATCGAGGCGCGGGGGTTCATCCTCGGCGGGGCCATGGCGCACCAGCTTTCCAGCGGCTTCATCCCGATCCGCAAGAAGGGCAAGCTGCCGCGCGAGACCGTGCGCATCGCCTACAGCCTGGAATACGGCGTCGACGAGATGGAGGTGCACAAGGATGCGCTGAAGCCCGGCGACAAGGTGATCCTGGTCGACGACCTGATCGCCACCGGCGGCACGGCGGTCGCAGCCGTCAAGCTGCTGCGCCAGATCGGAGCCGACATCGTCGCCGCCTGCTTCGTCATCGACCTGCCGGAACTCGGCGGCGGAAAGAAGCTGGAGGAACTCGGCGTGGAGGTGCGCACGCTGGTGGCCTACGAGGGTCACTGAAGCCGCCTTGGCGGGGCAGGGGCGCGCCTGATGGGATCGGACGCGCCTGCGCGCTCAGACGAATTCCATGACGCTGCTTTCGAAGCGGATCACCGGCTCGCCGTGCTGGTTGCTGCCCTCGCACAGGATCGTGTCGATCAGCCGGTCGGGGCGGGATGGCTGCTCGCGGGTTTCGAGCAATGTTGCGGAATAGGTGATCGTGTCGCCGGCAAAGACCGGCTTCAGCCAGCGCAGGTCGCGGAAGCCGTGCGCGGGACCGAGCCGGGGCGGAACCTTGCCCTCGCGCTCCAGCCTCAGGCACTCGGCGGCCCAGAAGGCGAGGAACGTCTTCATCCAGGCCGCACAGGTGTGCCAGCCGGAAGCACAGAGGCCGCCGAACAGCGAATTCCTGGCCGCCTCCGCATCGACGTGAAAGGGCTGCGGATCGAACTGGCGCGCGTAACGGATGATGTCGTCCGCCGTGAAGTGGTGCGTGCCGAGGACGATCGTTCGTTCGGCCGGATAGAGCTCAGCCATGCGCATCGGCGGGGGCCTCCGTTGCCTTGACGCGGATCATGTTGGCATAGTCGCAGACGGCGACCGTCTCGCCGCGCTGGTTGGTCACCTCGGCGATGAAGCGCACGATGCCGATGTCGGGACGGGAGCGGGAGATGCGCGCCTCGGCCACGCGGCAGTGGCCGGAGAGCGTGTCGCCGGCCAGGACCGGCCGCCGCCACTCCATGCTGTTCACGCCGGGGGAGCCTTCGCCCGCGGTCATCCTGATGTAGCTGTCGCAGAGCATCCGCATCATGACGGCGCTGGTGTGCCAGCCAGAGGCGGCGAGCCCGCCGAGCACGCCGGCCCTGCCGGCCGCCTCGTCGAGATGCATCGGCTGCGGGTCGAATTCGGTCGCAAAGGCGATGATCTCTTCGGCCGTCATCGTCCGGTCGGGAAAATCGAACCGCCGGCCGATCGGGAAATCTTCGAAATAGAGCACGGGCGTTCCTCCATTGCCGGGCAGATGCGGCTGGTCATGACTAGCAGAAATCTATACCACCAGTCCTGCAATCCAAGGGCGCATCGCGCTGGAAACGGGACGGAAGAAACGTGACGACGGAACTTGAAGCGACGCTCAGGCAGGCGGCCAGGCTGGGACTCGTGGGCGACGGGCAGGTGGCGGGGCTCGCAGCCTTCCTCAACGCCCGCGGACGCTACGTCCCCGCAGCCGCCGCGATCGTTTCCGACGGGCTCGCCGACCCGCCGCGCGATGTGGCCGATACCGAATCGCCGCGCTTCGTCCGCGGTTTCCACGACGTGCTGATCACGATCGGCATCGTCGTGGCGCTCGTCGGCCTGTCGGGCCTTGCGAGCGTGCTGGCGCTGCTGCCGGCCGTCATCCTGCTGAGCGAGGTGCTGGTCCGCCGGCAAAGGCTGGCGCTGCCGGCGGTCGCGCTGACCATCGCCTTCGTGCAAGGGGCCGGCTACCTGATCCTGACGGCGATCGGGCCTATTGCCGAGGGGTGGTACGGGATCACCTACGCATGCGCGTTCCTGGCGAGCTATCCCGTCCTGCTCGGCCTCTACTACTGGCGCTACCGGGTGCCGCTGTCGCTGGCGCTGACGCTGATCTCGGCCTTCGGGCTCGCGGTTCTGTTGGTGCTGGTCCTGCTCGGGCGCATCGCCGGTACCGATCAGTTCGTCGCCGAGCACCGCCTCGCCTCGGCGCTGGTCTTCCTGCTCGCCGCGCTCGGCCTGTTCGCGGTCGCCATGCGCTACGACCTGTCGGACCCGCAGCGGCAGACACGGCGCTCCGACATCGCCTTCTGGCTGCATCTCGGCGCCGCCCCCTTCCTGCTCTATGCGCTGATCGCCTTCGTCTTCCTCGATCGCCTTTCGCCGCAATGGCCGGGCGGGGATGCGACCTACCTGCAGGCGACGGTCGTCATCGCCATCGTCTCGTGCTTCATGCTGGTCGGGCTCGTGATCGACCGGCGGGCCTTCGTGACGTCCGGGCTGGTGTCGCTCGGCCTTGCGATCTGGACACTGCTGCGCCAGAACGCCTTCGAGGCGTCGAGCTACGTCTATGTGACGATCCTGTCGGTGGGCATCGTCGTGCTTGGCGTGGGCATCTTCTGGCCGGCGCTGCGGCGCTTCGTGATGGGGTTCATGCCCGAAAGCGTCGCGTCTCGGCTGCACGCGGTCCATTGAGGTCGCACGTGACGCCGGCGCATTCGATGCGCCGGCGTGCGAGGTCTCGCCGGCGTTAGGTGTTGAAGCGGAAGTGGATGACGTCGCCGTCCTGGACGACGTATTCCTTGCCTTCGTCCCGGCCCTTGCCCGCTTCCTTGGCGCCGACTTCGCCCTTGTAGGTGATGTAGTCGTCGAAGCCGATGGTGAAGGCGCGGATGAAGCCGCGCTCGAAATCCGTGTGGATGACGCCGGCGGCCTGCGGCGCCTTGGTGCCGCGCACGATCGTCCAGGCGCGGGTCTCCTTCGGGCCGACGGTGAAATAGGTGATCAGGTCGAGCAGGTGGTAGCCGGCGCGGATGAGCCGGTCGAGGCCGGCCTCGTGAAGGCCGAGCGCCGAGAGGAACTCGGCAGCCTCGTCTTCGGGAAGCTGGGCGACCTCGGCCTCGATCGCAGCCGAGATGATCACGCATTCCGCGCCCTGCTTCTCGGCCATGGCGGCGACGGCGGCGGTGTGCTCGTTGCCGGTCGCCGCATCGGCCTCGGCGACGTTGCAGACGTAGAGAACCGGGTGCGAGGTCAGCAGGTTGAGGCCCTTCAGGATCTCGATTTCCTCCGGCGCCAGCGTCTTGAGCAGCAGGCGGGCCGGCTTGCCGTCATGCAGCAGCTTGATCACGGCTTCCATGACCGGCAGCTGCGCCGTCGCGTCCTTGTCCTTGCCGGTGGCGCGCTTGCGGGTCTGCTCGACGCGGCGCTCCAGGCTCTCGAGGTCTGCGAGCATCAGCTCGGTCTCGATCGTGTCGGCGTCGCCGACCGGGTTGATGCGGCCCTCGACATGGGTGATGTCGTCGTCCTCGAAGCAGCGCAGCACGTGCACGACGGCATCGACTTCACGGATGTTGGCGAGAAACTTGTTGCCCAGGCCCTCGCCCTTGGATGCGCCGCGCACGAGGCCGGCGATGTCGACGAAGGAGATGCGGGTCGGGATGATCTCCTTGGAGCCGGCAACGGCCGCGAGCTGCTGCATGCGCGGATCGGGGACGGCCACCTCGCCGGTGTTCGGCTCGATGGTGCAGAAGGGATAGTTGGCGGCCTGCGCGGCGGCCGTCTTGGTCAGCGCGTTGAAGAGGGTGGACTTGCCGACATTCGGCAGCCCGACGATACCGCATTTGAAACCCATGGGGATGGTCCGTTCCGTGTCTTGACGATCTTTGCCCCCGCTATGGGGGAAGGGCCGGGGGAGGTCAAGTCCGCACGCCCGCGAATGCGGCGGCAAGCGGTGGCATGCGGAGGGTCGGGGTGTTGCCGCCGGGAGACGCTGCGGCGGCCGCCGTGGCTTTGGAGCGCGGGGACCGATGCGTCATGCTCTGGCAATGCCCATGTGGCAAGGATCGGTATATACATACAATGATATATACAATGCGACGTTCCACTTGGTTGATTACAGCCAGTGTTTCGCGTATTTCGGCTGCGTCACTCTGCCATCTCGACGGCAATGGGTCGGAATTGTATCTACATGACTGCATTCAATATGGAATTGAATGGTTCAGCCGAAGGATCCGTACGATGGTCGAGGACTATCCACCACTGCCGCCGATGGAGACCGGGATCAGGGGGCGCTGTCCGCGCTGCGGCCAGGGACACCTGTTCGACGGCTTCCTGACGCTGAAGCCGAAATGCGAGGCCTGCGGGCTCGACTACTCCTTCGCCGATCCGGCGGACGGTCCGGCCTTCTTCGTGATCTGTTTCGCCTGCGTGCCCAGCGTCCTGCTCGCCGTCTGGCTGGAGGTCGCCTTCAGCGCCTCGTTCTGGACGCAGCTGTTCGTGACGGGACCGTTCCTGCTGGCCACCTGCATCCCGCCGCTGAGGCCGCTGAAGGGCTGGCTGGTGGCGAGCCAGTATTTCTACAAGGCCGAGGAAGGAAAGGTCGTGCGGTCTCCGCAATAGCCTCGCCGCGCTTCCACGGCGTCGAGCGAGGCGGCGCGGCGCCGTGGAAGCTGCCTCCTTCGGATCGGGAATCGTCCGTGCCCTTGCGACACCGTTGATGGCGTTGCACAATGGCAGGCCAAGCCGGGAATGGCTGTCCCGATCCTCAGGAGAAGACGCTTCCGATGAGCAACAAGGACACGGCGATCAAGCCGAAGACCGTCACCAAGCAGAAGCTGGAGCGCCCGAAGCTCTACAAGGTGATCCTCGTCAACGACGACTACACGCCGCGCGAGTTCGTCATCCTCGTGCTGCGCGCCGTTTTCCGCATGAGCGAGGAGACGGGATACCGGGTGATGATGACGGCGCATAAGCTCGGGACCTGCGTGGTCGTCGTCTGCGCCCGCGACATCGCCGAGACCAAGGCGAGCGAGGCGACGGACCTCGCCAAGGAGGCTGGGTTTCCGCTGATGTTCAGGACCGAGCCGGAAGAATAGGCCGGCGGCCCTAGTCGCCGATGTTGAGTTCGGCGTGGAGCGCAAGCAGGCCCAAGAGATCGTCCGGCCGGCTGGCCGGCGTGTGGCGCCGCCAGCCGCCTCACTCGCCCTTGTTGCCGAGCAGCTTCTTCAGCATTTCCGCCATCGGGCCGGTCGCCGGCAGAGCCTTGGGCTGGTTGTGGTTGCGCGCCGGGCGGATGTGGGACTGGCCGGCCGGCTTCTTTGGCGCGGCGTCCTTCTCGTCCGGCTTGCCGCCCGTGGCAAGCGCGAGCTTGTTCATCAGTTGCGAGTCCTCGCCCCGCACCAGCATGTCGGCATTGATCGCCAGTTCGTCGAGCAGGGGATCGAGCCAGGCATGGTCGGCCTTGGCGAAATCGCCGAGCACATGGTTGTGCACGAGCTCCTTGACACCCGGATGGCCGATGCCGAGGCGCAGGCGGCGATAGTCGCGGCCGCAATGGGCATCGAGCGACTTCACGCCGTTGTGGCCGCCGTGCCCACCGCCGGTCTTGATGCGCGCCTTGCCGGGCGCAAGGTCGAGCTCGTCATAGATCGCGACGACGTCCTTGGGTGCGAGCTTGTAGAAGCGCATCGCCTCGCCGACGGCCTCGCCGGAAAGGTTCATGAAGGTCTGCGGCTTGATCAGCAGCACCCTCTCGCCGGCAAGCTCGCCCTCGGAGATCTCGCCCTTGAACTTCTTCGACCACGGCGAGAACCGGTTCTTGCGGTGGATGGCGTCCACGGCCATGAAACCGATGTTGTGCCGGTTGCCGGCATATTTGGGGCCGGGATTGCCGAGGCCTGCGATGATCAGCATGGGACGCGCTCGCGTGAAGTCCGGAAAGGGATTGTCTGTCGCTGTGTCCCACCGTCAATTGCGGCCGATGTCAACCGATTTCTCGAAACAGGGCGCCCTGCGGTGATCCGCCATGGCCGGGTGACGCCGGGCAGCGGGTGGTCCGGGTCGGTCTATCGTTGCGCCGTGCGCGTGTTCGGCGGCAGCCCGTAGCGGGCAAAGATGGCGTCCTGCCTGCCGGAGGTGACGAGGGCGTCGAGTGCCTGCTGCAGGGCACGAATCGTCTCTTCGGGCACGCTTCTGTTGCAGGCGATGCCGTAGACCTGCCCGTCCATGAGCATCGCCCGCTCGATCGGCTGGCCGTCGGCGATCAGCTTGTCGTAGGTCTTCACCGAGGTCGGCATCAGGTCGATCCGGCCGCTTCTGAGCTTGCCGAGCGTGATCTCGATATCGCTGGCGAGGTCGATGTCGGTGAAGCCCAGCTGCTTCAGGACATCGAAGCCGATGTCGCCGCGCTGCGAGCCGATCCGGAACGCGCGGGCCTGCTCGAGCGTGGTGGCGACGATCGGGCTGCCCTTGCGCTTGATCATGACCATCTGGTCGCGCAGCAGCGGCTCGACCCAGCGGAACTTCGCATGCCGCTCGGGGGTGTGGCCGGTGGTGAAGACGCAATGGCCGGCCTGGCGCTCGGCCAGCATCAGCGCCCGTGCCCAGGGCATGATCTCCATCTGGTAGTAAATGCCGCTCGCTTCGGCGATCTGGCGGACCTGCTCGACGGCGATGCCCTTGATCTCGCCGCCCTCGGAGTAGTTGAAGGGCGCGTATTCCTCCGTCACGAAGGTGATGTCGGCGGCGAGGGCAGGGCCGACGAGACTTGCGACGAGGGCCAGGGCGGCCAGGGCGGTCTTCGTCGACATCATGCTCGTAAACCCTTCGCTTTCAGACGATTTCGGTGACGGCGGCGTGATGCCGATCGGTAAGCCGCGGGAGCCTCGCCATCAGGCTGGAAAGGGGGAGCGGCGCGCTGAAGAGATAGCCCTGGCCGAAATCGAGGCCGATCTCGGTCAGGACCTGCAACTGGTGCTCCGTCTCGATCCCCTCGGCGACGACGATGCATCCCATCTGGTGCGAGATCATCTTGATGCCTTCGATCAGCGTGCGGCTCTTGCGGCTGATATCCGTCTCGTCTGTGCCGATCGCGCGGACGAAGGACTGGTCCACCTTGACGATGTCGACGGGGAAACGGTTGAGATAGCTGAGCGAGGAATAGCCGGTGCCGAAGTCGTCCAGCGCGATCCGGCAGCCGAGGGCGCCGAGTGCGTCGAGCACGTGGCGCACCGCCGGACTGTCCAGCATCAGCACGGCTTCGGTGATCTCGACGACGATCCGCGAGGCGGTGACGCCGTGCTCGAGCAGGACGGCGGCGAGCCGGCTCGGCAGGGCGGCGTCGAACTGCAGCGGGGAGAAGTTCACGGCGAGATAGCAGTCGCCCATGCCGCCGAGCTGGGAGACCGCCGAGAGACTGCGGATCGCCTTCTCGAAGATCACGTCGCCGACCCTGCCGATCGTGCCGTTCTCCTCCGCCACGCCGACGATGTCGTCGGGGACGAGCACGCCCTTTTCCGGATGGCGCAGGCGCATCAGCGCCTCGAAGCCGGCGATGCGGCCGGTGCCGAGCTCGACGATCGGCTGCAGGAAGGCCTCGAACCAGTCCTCGCGCAGCGCCTGCTCGATGCACTGCTCGATCTCGAGGCGCTTGCGGGCGATGTCGACGATCTCGTCGTCGAACAGCCGCGTGCCGTTCTTGCCGTTGCGCTTGCGCGCGTACATGGCCATGTCGGCCTTCTGCAACAGATCGCCGGCGCTTGCGGCATGGTCCGGATAGACGGCGACGCCGATGCTGGCGCTGACATTGAGCCGGCTGCCGCTGACGACCACCGGCTCCTTGAGGGCCGAGCACAGCCGCCCGCCGATATCCATCGCCACCTGCACCGCGTCCGGCGCGATCAGCAGGATGGCGAACTCGTCTCCGCCCAGCCGGGCGATCATGTCGTTGAAGCGCAGCTGGTTGCGCAGGCGGACGGCGACCTCGCACAGGACCTGGTCGCCCACGGCGTGGCCGAGATTGTCGTTGATCCACTTGAACCGGTCGAGATCCAGAAACAGGCAGGCGAGCTGCTGGTTTTCGGCCTCCGCCTTCTCGATCAGCTCGCCCAGCACGGACTCGAAGCCCTGGCGGTTGAGAAGCCCGGTCAGGTGGTCGGTGATGGCCTGGCGGTGGTTGCGGTTCTCCGCCTCCTTCAGTCCCGAGACGTCGGTCATGACCGAGAGCGTGGATCCGCGCTCGCCGCTGCCGGCGTCCATGCCGGCCTCCAGCACGAGCACGTCCATCACCGATCCATCGGCCCGGTGAAAGCGTACCGTGACCTCGCAGGCTCCCTCGCCGTTGGTGCCCTTCTCGTGGCGGTCGCGATAGATCAGGTGGTCGGCTGCGTCGACGAATTCGGTGAAGCCCCGGCCGAGCACGGCCTCGCGGCTGTAGCCGGTGGCGACCAGCCAGTAGTCGCTGACCGCGGCGATGCAGTTGTCCGCATCGATCGTGAACAGCATGGCCGGCGTCCGGTTGTAGATTTCGGTGGTCCGGGCATGGGCGAGCTTCAGCTCGTTCTCCTCGCGTTCCAGCCGGCTCTGCATCTCGTTGAAGTTCCGGGCGAGGTTGCCCATCTCGTCGCTCGACGTCCAGTCGACCTGGTGGCGCGAGCCCAGGCGCCGGGTCGCCTCGATGGCCGCCGTCAGCCGCATCAGCGGCCGCATGATCGTGACGCGGTTGCCGATGATCGCCGCGATGAAGAGCGTGCCGACGGCGAAGAGAAAGATGAGGAAGACGGTGAACTCATCCCTGGTCAGGCGCGAGAACGGGTCGGCCTCGGCGACCCAGATCTCGGCACTTCCAACCTTCCGCGCCCCCTCGCTCGCTTCGTAGAGGATGTCGGCTGCGACCGTCGACTGAACGGCGCCGCGATCCGGCGGGGAGGCGGGCATCTGGATGTCGATCGTGCCGGAGGTGTCGCGGACGCGGACGTAGACGACGTTGGCGCCGGCCTTCAGGGTCGCCACGATCGTCTCGGTGCTGTCGGCATCGAGATCCCAGAGCGGCTTGCCCAGGGCCTGGACGTTCGCCTGGAGGAGGATCTCCGCGTTGTGCAGCCGTTCGCGGGTGACGCGCTCGGAGGACAGGACGAGGAAGAGAGCGAAGAGCGGGGCGACGAAAAGCAGCAACGCGCCAAAAACGATCGCGATGAAGCGGCTTTCGACAGAATGGATTCTCATGCCATCCCCCTTGCGATGCTGGCCCCTCAGCCTGCACGTCTTTTTTTCGTTCTGGTCTCAAACCCAAGCGTCAGTATTTCGTGAATTTCTTAAATGTTATTGAAGTCAACGACTTTCCGGCACAAGAAAACCCGCCTTCGTTGCCGGAGGCGGGTTCGATCCGAACAGAACTGCTAGGAAGCTTATTCGGCGCTTGCTTCGCCTTCGGCTTCTTCTTCCTTGGCAGCCGCGGTGCCGACGATCGTTGCGACGGTGAAGTCGCGGTCGGCGATGACCGGGGTCGTGTTCTTCGGCAGCTTGATGTGCGAGATGTGGATGCTGTCGCCGATCTTCAGGCCGTCGAGGTCGACGGTCAGGAATTCCGGAATGTCATTGGCCGGGCAGTGCAGCTCGACGTCGTGACGAACGATGTTCAGCATGCCGCCCATCTTGATGCCCGGGGACTTCTCTTCGTTGACGAAGTGAACCGGAACCTGGACGGTGACGCGGCTGGACGCGGAGACGCGCAGGAAGTCGACGTGCATGGTGAAGTCGCGGACCGGGTCGAGCTGGTAGTCCTTGGGCAGGACCGAGATCTTCTCGCCGTTGACGTCGATCGTGGCGACCGTCGTCATGAAGCCGCCGGCGTGAATGCGCTGGGTGACTTCCTTGGTCGACAGGGCGATCGACAGGGGGGCCTTCTTGTCACCATAGATGACAGCCGGGATAAGACCGTTGCGGCGAAGTTCGCGGGAGGACCCCTTACCTACCCGTTCGCGCGTCTCGGCCTTGAGCTCGTAGGATGCGTGGCTCATAGCATGGACCTTTCATGTGTTACTGGAGAGTTCCGCCGGGCGAGGCGCTGGGCCGCGACCGTCCGAAACTTGAGGATTTCGTGAAAGCCTCATCCGCGTTGCCTCCAAGGGTGTCTGCGCGGACGCCGGTCGCATAGCCGAGAACGCCCGGAAATGCAAGGGCGAGCCGGAAATTCCGGACGCTCACGCCTTCCGGGACTTGCGCTTGGCGGCGAGGCGGCCGAGGCCCATCATCAGGCCGCCGGCGACCAGCCCCCAGAAGGCTCCGGAGATGCCGCCGAAGCTGACCCCCGAAGCCGTGGTCAGGAAGGTGAGCGCCGCCGCCTCGCGCGTTTCTGCCTCCTTGAAGGCGTTCATGGCGGATGCGGCGAAGGCGCTGATCAGGGCGAGACCGGCGACCGCCTGGATGAGGACGGGCGGGGCCAGGGTGACGAAGGCGGTGACGGCGCCGGCCAGAAGGCCGAAGACGACGTAGGCCGCGCCCGAGACGATCGCCGCCCAGTATCGCCGGCGCGGATCCGGATGGGCATCCTCGCCGGCGCACATCGCCGCGGTGATGGCGGCGAGATTGACCGCGTGCCCGCCGAACGGCGCGCTGAACAGCGAGAACAGGCCGGTCGTGGCAAACAGCGGCCCCGGGTTCGGCTCGTAGTGGTGCACCTTGAGGACCGCGATGCCGGGAATGTTCTGCGAGGCCATCGTGACGATGAACAGCGGCAGCGCGATGCTGACGAGGCCGGAGAGGTTGAAGACGGGGGCGACGAGCTCGGGTCTCGGCAAGAGCTCGCCGGTGACGGCCGAAAGGGCGCCCTCGGGGATGTCGACGCCAAAGGCGAGGACCAGGACGAAGGCGAGAAGGGCGGCGGGAACCGCATAGAGCCGGTTGATCGCGCCGACGATCCCCCAGGCGCCTACGATCGCGAGGCCCAGCAGCGGGTCGAAGGCGATCGCCTTGACCGGGGCGAAGCAGAGACCGAGCAGCACGCCGGCCAGCATGGCATTGGCGAGCGTGGCGGGGATGGCGGCGACCATGCGGCCGAGCGGCTTCCAGAGACCGGCGAGCACGATCAGCACCGCGCAGACAACGAAGCCGCCCACGGCCGCGGCGAAGCCGCCCTCCACCGCACCGGAGCTTGCGAGCAGCGCCGCCCCCGGGGTCGACCAGGCGATGGAGACGGGAAGCCGCGTCCAGGCGCTCAGCACGATGGCGCAGAAGCCCATCGAGAGGGACAGGGCCATCAGCCCCGAGGCGGCCTGCGCCTCGCTGGCGCCGACGCCGGTCAGGCCGTGCAGGACCACGGCGAAGGAACTGGCGAAACCGACAAAAGCGGTGAGCAGGCCCATGAAAAGCGCCTGGAGGGAGAAGTCGCGGAGCATGTGAAACTTTGACGAGTGTTGGCGAATGGACGTTCGTTAGCACAGCTTGCGACGAATGCGAATGGCCCGCCGAGACGGCAGGCCAGCTTTCGTGGCGACAGCAGGACCGCGCTTCAGCCGCAGGGTGCCGTCAGCGGCGGCACTCACCCGGGCGCACGACGCGATAGCCGTCGTTGCCGGCCGAGCAGGCGTTCGGGAACGTGCGCAGCCTGCCGTCCCTGATCGCGCAGACGGGCGCATATTCCATCGTGCATATCCGCTCCGGCTCGCGGTCTGGCCGATCGGGCCTGTCTGGGCGGTCCGGCCTGTCGGGGCGGTCGGGCCGGGGCGGCGGTGCGCGGCGGCATTCGCCGCGGGCGACGATGAAGAAGCCGTTGCTCCGTGCCTCGCAGGCATTGGGGAAGGTCTGCCGGCGTGCGCCCCGTTCGCCGCAGACGGGAGCATACTCCATCGTGCACACAGCCGGCGGCCGCGGCGGCGGTCCGCCGCCCGGGCCGGGCACAGTTTCGACCGTGCAGGCGGCGAGGGTCGGCACAAGGCCCAGGAGGATGCAGAGACGGCGGGCGTTGCCGGCCGTGAAGCCTGATCTATCCGGCATGCGTGACCTCCCAAAGTCCCAGGATACAGCCAAAATATGCTCGACTGCGAGGCCCCCTGCATGTTACCGGCAGGCGGGGAGAAGCATTAGAGACGGTTTTGCGATGCATTTGGGCCATATCATCATCATCGGTGCCATGAAGGCCGGCACCACGACGCTTCATAGTCTTCTTTCACAGCATTCGCAGGTGACGATGTCGCATGTGAAAGGTTTCAAGAGCATGAAGGAGCTCGACTATTTCCTGCGCTATCGCGAACGCCGCTATGATCTGTACTTCAAAAAGGGGCCGCCCGAAGGAACCTGGACGCTCGAGGCTTCGCCGAGCTATTCGAAAGGCTATCTCTCGGGCAACTGCGCATGGCGCATCTCCAAGCTGAAGAAGCCGACCAAGCTCGTCTATATCATGCGCGATCCGATCGATCGCATCGATTCCCATATATCGCACAATGCGAGCAGGGGTCGGGAGCTGCAGGGACCCAGAGCGCTCAAGATCTACAGCGACGCCTCCTGCTACTGGAACCACATCCAGCGCTACGATGCCGCGGGGTTTTCGGATTCGCTGCTGCTGCTCGATTTCGACGATCTCTGCCGCGATCCGGTGGGCTCGGCGCGCAAGGTGCAGGAATTCGTCGGCCTGAAGCTCGAGGACCCTGCAGATGTCCGCGTCCACAACGCCCGCCGGCAGGCCGGGCGCGTGCTGACCAAGGAGGATGAGCGGATCTATTGGGAACGCGTTCGCCCGGATGTCGAGGCCCTTGTGGCAAGCGGGCGCTTTCCGGCCGCGCAGAAGTGGCTCGATACCTGGTCGGCCGAGTTCGGCTGATCGGCTTCTGCGGCCTGCTGCCGGCCCGATCCCGGCGGTTTGGGGGGCAATCGCCGCCCCTCTCAGAACAGGAAGTCCGACTTCGTCAGGTCGGCGATCTTCACGCCCTTGAGGACGAGCACGTCGCCCTGGCCGCCGTCGATCCAGACGTCCGGGCCATGGGCGCGCATGTGGTTCGCCTTGAGATCGGCAAAGCCGGAAACCGATTTCAGACCGGAGAGATCGAGCCGGTCCTGGTCGCTGCCGGAGGGATCGAAATCCCTGATCGTGTCCCGGTCGTAGCCGCTCTTGAAGATGAAGGTGTCCGAACCGGCAGCCCCCGTCAGGGTATCCGTGCCGGCACGGNNTGATCCTGTCGGCCCGCGACGTTCCCCGGAAGACGTCGGTGACATCGCCGGCATCGAAGGTGATCCTGTCGGCGCCGGGGTCGATGTTCCTGCCGCCGTTTGCCGTCCCGCCGTCGTCGATCACCTGGAATTTCAGGGATGCGAATCCCTTGCCGAATTCATGCGCGCCGGGGGTGAACACCAGCCTGCCGATGTCTCCCACGTCGATCACCTGGCCGGCCCCGACGGCCTTCCCGGCGAGCGTGAGCGCGCCCGTGGCGGGCAGGGAGGCGATCTTGACGGCGAGAAACGCGTCGCCGTCGATCCTGTCGGAAAAGCCGAAATCGCCGGCCTTGAAGCCGTAGGACCTGTCTTCGACGATCCTGATCGTCTTGCCGGTGCCCGAAGGGGCGTCGTTGACCTCGGTGATGTCGAAGCGAAGCCTGTTCGGCGTGGCATCGATGTTGCGGCCGCCGTTCGCGGTGCCGCCGTCGTCGATG
>UBZP01000009.1 GCA_900469965.1 Hyphomicrobiales bacterium
TCCAGCTGGTCCGCATAGAGGTCAAGGCGCGACTGTGCTGCGCTCTCGCCGTACATGTGGGCGACCGAGAAGTTGTGAACGGCGCCGTTCAGTTCGATCTCGGCTTCCTCGGTGCTGTTCGTCGGAACGCCGTTTTCGAACTGCAGGCCGGTGATCTTCAAGAGCGTGTTGCCGCCGGTGAAGTAACCGTTGCTGTCGTAGCTGCCCGAGCCGCGCGTGCCGTATTCGATCGTGCCGATCTCGCCGGCGACTGTGTGGGTGCCGAAGTTGTAGGAGATGTCGCCGTGGGCCAGCACGTATTTCGAGGTGCTGTCGCTGCCGTAGCCGATGAGCATCTCCTCGCCTGCGAACGCCGATCCGTTGTCGAAGACCGGGAAGCCGCCGCCGGCCCCCGTGCCCTCGAGGAATCCGCCCCGCAGGAAGGCCTCGAGGTCGATCCCGTTGGAGCCGGAGGCATCGACGGTGATCGTGCCCTTCGGCTGCTCCGGCTGCAGTTCCGTCGTCTGGTCGGCGAACTGGAGCTTCTCGACGTTCTTGACGGTGTCCGTCCCGTCGGCCGAGCCGTTGCGGTTGTCGGTGATGGTCCAGGTTCCGTTGGCGTTCTGGACGATCGAGTAGTTCGACTTGTTGCCGCTGAAGACGGCGGTATCGACGCCCGCCCCGCCGTCGATCGTGTCGTTGCCGCCGCTGCCGGCAAGCTTGTCGGCGCCGTCGCCGCCACCGATCGTGTCGCCATAGGCCGACCCGGTGAAGGTGTCGTCGCCGGCCGACCCGATGAACTTCTGCGCATAATTGGACAATGCACTGTAGATGTTCGCCGCGTTTCCGGCCCTGACGGCGCTGTAGAGCGCGTAGATCAGGTTCAACTGGGCGACATGCCCGGAACCGGGCGCAACGTCCAGATCGAAGCCGGAGATCTTCAACTGCTCGGCAAGGCCGGTCAGAAGCCCGGCGTCGCCGGCACCCGGGGTGCCGCTGGTGACGCCGTCCACCCACTGCCCGAAGGTCAGGCTGTCGAGCGAACCGGAGATGCCGTGCCCGTAGGACATGCCATGACCGAGCATGTCGTAGGCGAGGTCGGTACCGCCGAGGACGACGCGGTCCGTCGTGGCGACAGTTCCTTCCTTGTAGTTGAAAGCGATCTGCTCGGCGTCCTTGTACTGGCTGGCCGCTTCGCCGCCGTAGAAGGTGAACGCACCGCCGGAAAGGCCGGCGAAGTAGTCGGCGATGAAGGTGGCGAAGTCGATGCCCCCCGTCGAGCCGGACGCGTCGATCGTCAGCGTGCCTTCCGGCGCGTCATAGGCGTCGGCATGCTGGATGGTGAAGGTCTTGGTGGATACGTTGCCGGCCTCGTCGGTGACGGCGACGGTCACCTCATAGCTCTTCTGCGAGGCCGTCTCATAGTCACCGAGCGGCTTGGCGAGCTTCAGGACGTTGCCGTCGAGGACGAACAGGCCGTCGGCGTCGTCGGTCAAGGAATAGACGAGCGCGCCGCCCTCAGGATCCGTCGCCGACAGGTTGCCGACGGTCGTGCCGGCAGCGGAGTTCTCGGCGACCGAGATGTTTTCCACCGAGGAAACGATGTGCGAGCTGAGCTTCAGCCCGGTCGGCACACCGTTGACGGGCGCGTCGACCGTCCCGTCGGAGAACTGCAGCTTCTCGATGCTCTTCAGCGTGTCGACGCCGTCGGTTATCTCGCCGGTGCGGTTGTCGGTGATCTTGAACGTGCCGTCGGCATTCTTCACGATCGTGTAGTCGGACTGCAGGCCGGTGTAGATCGCCGTGTCGGTGCCGGCACCGCCGTCGATCGTGTCGTTGCCGGCGCCGCCCGCCAGCGTATCGTCGCCGGCGTTGCCGCTGATCGTGTCGCCGAAGATCGTGCCGGCATAGCTGTCGGCGCCGGACGAACCGATGAAGTTCTGCGCATAGGCCGAAAGCAGCGCCTTGACGAACTCGATCTCCGCCGGCGTGCTGGAGTTCGGGCCGTGCATGAAGGTGCCCGCAACGATATTCGTCTCGCCATAGAGGCGGTTCATCAGGCCGGAGTCGTTGTAGAAGTCGAGGCCGGTGATCGACAGTTCGGTCCCCGTGCCGTCGCCGAAGGCGAGACCCTGAACCGTGCCGCCCACGACATGAACATCCTCGCCGGTGTTCGCCGAGCTGTTCGTATCGGCCCACCAGTAGCCGAGTTCGGAGCCGGTCAGCCAGACCTTGCTGCCATCCGAAAGCGTATAGGTGTATTTCGATGACGTGTTCGGCGCGAAAATGCCGTTAGCGTTGCCGACACCCTCCGGCAACGCATCGAGCACCTTGCCGTAGATCGTCTCCAGATAGGTACTCCAGTCGATACCGCCGTTTGCGCCGGCAAGGGCCGTGTTGGCGTCGATGGTGATGGTGCCGCGTGCCGTGTCGCCTGCCTCTGCCGCATCCACCACATGCACCTGGAAGGTCTTGTCATGCGAAACGCCGTTGGCGTCGGTCGCCCGGATGGTCACGGAATGCAGGTCCTCGGCCTCATAGTCGAGGTTGCCGTTGACCGTCAGGTAGTAACGTATCGTGCCGTTGACCTCGCGCGTCGTCAGCGAGAACAGCCCGCCGGCGTCGTCAACCAGCACCGCACTCGTCGGAACGAAGCTGAGGTCGTTGCCGATCGGCATGACATAGCCGATCTCGGTTCCGGCCTCGACGTTCTCGACCACGCTCATATAGGTCTTGCCGGTCGGCGCCGCGCTCACCGTGAAGGGATCGTCGGTCGACTGGATGGTGATCGTCTGGCGGGTGGTGTTGGTGCCGTCGCTGACGTCGACGACGAGGTCGTAGGCGCCGTTGACCGCGCTCGCACCTTCGTAGTCGAGCGGCGAGCGCAGGATCACGCTGATCGAGCCGTCGGTGTTGGTCTTCAGCATGAACATGCCGTTGTCGCCCTCGCCCGAGGCGAGCGTGTAGGTCAGCGCCTGGCCTTCCGGGTCGGTGGCCGAGAGCGTGCCGACGGTCGAGCCGGTGCGGGCGGACTCCGAAACGGTCGTGTTGGAGAGCGTGACGTCTGCCGGGGCTTCGTTCACGTCGTTGACGTTCACGGTGAAGATGTGGGCATCGGTATTCGATTCGGCATCCCTCACGCGGATCTCGATATCGAAGGAGCCGCCCAGCGCCTCGAAGTCGATCGGCCCGTTGACGATGAGGTTCCCGGTTGCCGCCTCATACTTCAGGAATGAGGCGCTCCCGAGTCTCACTGCCAAGTTGATGTTGGAATTCAGCCCGTCAGGGTCGCTGGCGGCCACCGTCCCCACCACGGTGCCGATCGGCGTGTTCTCGTCCAGGACGAGCGGCCATGGAGTGATTACGACATTTGAGTTTCCAGCGGGCATCGCAGCATTTCCCTCTATCTTCGAGGCGCCGCTGACGACGCCCCCTAGGTTTGGTCGGTGCCGGTGCACCGGCGTTAGAAGAACCGGCGCCGCGATCCCGAAGGCCCCGCGGCGCCGATGACAGGTCGATCAGGCTAGATCAGGTCGGAGGCCGTCACGGCGCTGGCGACTTCGATGAGGAAATCGCTGCCGCCGGCGTCATGCCCGTAGAGAAACCCGTCCGCCCAGAACACCTCGCCGGCCTCATCGGCGGCGCCGGTCGTATCCCACGTGAACGCCCAGGCGAGGTCGATCTTGTCGGTGCCGGAGACGAAGTCGGTGATCGTGTCGCCGTCGCCCTGCACGCCGGAACCGAACACGAAGGTGTCCGCGTCGGCGCCGCCCGTCAGCGTGTCCGCGCCCGCGCCGCCGTTGATCGTGTCGGCACCTGCGCCGCCGTTCAGCGTGTCGGCCCCGCCGTTGCCGTTGAGCGTATCGGCGCTGATGCTGGCGGTGATCGTGTCCGCGCCGGCGCCGCCGTTGAAGGTGATGCTGTTGGCGGCGTTGTTGAACAGGTAGTTCTCGAACGCCGTCTCGTTGCCCTGCAGCAGGCCGAAGAAGGTGCTGTTCAGCGCATTGCCGGCGCCCGAGCCGGAAAGGGCAAGGCCGGTGATGCTCAGGGCCGAGGAGGCAAGGCTCAAGTCGGTGCCGGAGAAGGAGGCCGACGGCGAGGCGACCGAGGTGCCGCCGTTCAAAAGGTCGGTGCCGATGCTCAGGCTGTCCAGCGTGCCGCTGAGGGTGCCGGTCGAGTAGACGAAGTCGCCCTGGGCCACCAGCGCGTTGTTGGAACCGCTGCCGGACGGCGGCTGGATGCCGTATTCGATGTAGTCGTTGGTCGGGGTCGTCGTTGCCGTATTGGGGACGAACACGCCGGCATTGCCGGTCCCGGTGACCGGGTTGGGGCTAAACCCCCCGTTGAAATTGTCGAGAAGAGAATTGACGTCGACGCCGCTCGCAGAGTCCACGGTAATCGCAATAGTAGCCATGTCGATAATCCCTTTCAGGGGACGCGCAGAGGGCACGCCCCGTCGTTGAAGGAGTTAGCTTGATGACCAGTCATTATGTGACTGTTGCCGATGGCGCCCTGCCAGAGGGACAACCGGACGACAGAAGGCGAAAGACCGCAGGTATCTGATTTTACGCAACAATTTACGCCCCATTTGCGCGACGGCAAAGCTCCGCCGCCCGACCCGCCAAGGCGCGTCGGTCAGTTGTCCAGCGATGAAAATGTACCGATTGCCGGCCCGCCCCTTCGGCGTTCCCGCATCCATGCCCTAAGGCGTACCGCAAAGGGCGGTCCGCGCCCGACGACCCACAGGGTTGCAATCTTCCGATCGGCAACCGAGCGAGCCGAGGCAACCATTAGTTATCATGATTTTTAGAGTCAAGTATCAAATTGGAGCTATGTCTGAATTTTTGGTGACGGCTCCATTGCCAGGTCCGGGGGGATCTCCGCCACCGCCGTCAAGGCCCGAGCGGCCGTCATGCCATCGCGCCATCCGGGGCGCACGCGGCCATGACCGCTTTTTTGCAATCTTAAGACTGTTGGAAATTGTCGCTCGTCGCAACTGGTGATACGTGTTAACAACCCGTAAAAGCAGAATCGTGGCGACGCCACTACCCTGCGCTGCCCTTCGATCCCATCCGGAGAATACAGTTGTCCAAGCTGAGCATAGTTGCCGTCGGTTCGATCGCAGCGGCCCTGTTTGATGCGCCCGCCCCGTTGGCCGCCGATGTCGCGCCGCCGCCGGCCGCCGGGTCCTGGTCGGGCTGCTATGTCGGCGCGAATGCCGGCTTCACCCGGGCCGACGTCGATGCGACCGACGCTCCGTTCCGTGACGGCCCCTTCGGCGGCAGCGGCATTTCCTGGAACACCGCCGGCGCGCCCTACGAGACGATCGGCACCGACGATGCCGGCATATCCGGCGGCCTCGAGGCGGGCTGCGACTACCAGGTCGACCTCGGCGGCACCGCCTTCGTGCTCGGCGGCGTCGCCGATTTCTCGCTGATGAACCTCGGCGCCACCGGCACCTCGGCGATCAGCGCCGACACCCATACGCGCTTCGACGTCGACTGGGCCGCGAGCGCACGCCTGCGCGCCGGCATCGCCGCCTCCGACGCGCTCTTCTACGTCACCGGCGGCTATGCCCTGGCCGACATCGACGTCAGCGCCTACGACCGCACCGGCCCGACGCTGATGGATGTGAAGGGCGGCGGCACCGAGGGCGGCTGGGTCGCCGGCGGCGGCGTCGAATGGCGCTTCCGGCCGGAATGGTCGGTCGGCCTCGAATACCTGCACTACGACTTCGGGACCGTGACGGCGACGGGGGCGGCGACCTTCCCGTCCGAAGCCTATCCGCGCTTCGACAACGACGTCACCTTCGACACGATCCGCATCGGGCTGAAGTGGCGGATGTGACCTGACAATGGGGACCGGCACGGCCGTCCGCCGCAACGGAGCGGGATGGGCGACTGCCGGATGGGGATAAATCCATGGCTTTGAACAACTACCAGGAATCGCTTGTACTCACCCAGGCCATCTCGCTCACCGGCATGTTTCCGCAGCGACCGGACGACTTCAGCACCGGTGGCGATGCCGGCATCCTGGCGGAGATCCGCACCTTCGCCTTCCACCTCAATGACGACCATCAGAGCCCGTCGGCCGAGGGCCAGGTTCTCGCCATCCATAGCAACACCGCGCTGTTCTCCCTGATCGGGACCCAGTACGGCGGCGATGGCAGAACCACTTTCCACTTGCCGGATCTTGCCGGACGGGTGGTCGTCGGGACCGATTTGGACTATCCCGGCATGGTCAGCGGATCCGGCGCCAGCACCCTGAACGGCAGCCAGCTTCCGGCCACGCTCGGCGGATCCAGCGCGGCGATCGACAACGTTCAGCCATCGCTGACCATCACGATGGCCATCCGCGCCACCGACCCCGGCTACAATGCCTCGGCGGACGTCATCGGCGGCATCCTGCAGTTTGCCGGCAGTTTCGTGCCGGCAGGCTATATCCCTGCCGATGGCCGGACGGTGTCCAGGCTGGACTATCCCGACCTGTTCGATGCGATCGGCTACACCTATGGCGGATCGGGAGACTTCTTCAACGTCCCCGACCTCACCGGCAAGACGATCATCGGCGCATCGACGGAAACGCCGCTGGGTACGACGGTCGGCCAGTCGACGGTCTCGCTCGCCCCCGGCGAAATGCCCGCGCAGGCCGGCGGAACGGGGCAGACCTACGACAACCGCCAGCCGTCCGTGGCGATGCACTACATCATAAGCCTCGAAGGGATCTACCCCTACGAAGGCTACAACGAGCAGGGCACCGTGCTCGGCGAGGTCGTGGCCTTCGCCGGCGACGTCAGCCAGATACCGGACGGATGGATGCTCGCGGACGGCCGCGCGCTATCGATCCAGATGAACCAGGCCCTGTTCAGCCTGCTCGGCACCCAGTTCGGCGGCGACGGGGTTACCTGGTTCGCCCTGCCGGATCTGCGCGATCGCGCCGTCATCGGTTCCGGCGAAGACAACGGCCAGACCTTCACCGTCGGCCAGACGCTCGGCACCAATGACGGCACCGTCCAGATGTCCGACATACCCGCGGTTCACATCGAGGGCACGAGCGGCGCCGATCACTACTACGGCAGCAACCAGGCCGATACGATCAACGGCCATGACGGCGGCGACACGCTGGCCGGAAACGGCGGCAACGACGTGCTGACGGGCGGCGCGGGCGACGACAGCATCGATGCCGGCGCCGGCGACGACAGCATCAACGGCGGCGCGGGAAATAACACCCTCAAGGGCGGCAGCGGCGCGGATATCTTCACCGTCGGGGCGGGCAGCGACGTCATCGTCGACTTCAACCTCGCCGAGGACCGGCTGGACGGCGCCTTCGCCGCCACGATCCGGAGCCTTGCGGACCTGCAGGCGCTCGTGGTCGATCCGGCGAACACCACCGATGCGATCCTGGATCTCGGCAACGGCGCGACCGTCACCCTGCAAGGCGTCGATTGGCGCTCGTTGACGCTCGACAACCTCGTCGGCGTCAATGACGATGCGCCGGTTGTGACGAGCGTGAGCGTTCCGGCAAACGGCATTTACAAGGCCGGCCAGAACCTCGACTTCACGGTCAATCTCTCCGAAGCCGTCCTCGTCGACACCTCAGGCGGGACGCCAGGGTTTGCCGTGACGGTGGGCACGGACACGGTCTATGCCACTTATGTGTCCGGCAGCGGCACCTCCGCGCTCTTGTTCCGGGTGACGCTCGTCGACGGCCTCCAGGATGCAGACGGCATCTCCGTTTCCGGCGCGATCGACCTGAACGGCGCGACGTTACAGGACGCCGCCGGCAACGAAATCGTACCAACGTTGAATTCCGTCGGCGCTACCACCGGCGTTCTCGTCGACAGTGTGCGTCCCACGGCCACCATTGCCATCGCTGACAGGGTGCTGGCGCCGCTCGAGACCACCACCGTCACGATCACCTTCAGCGAGGCCGTCACCGGTCTTTCGACCGACGATTTCGCGGTCGCCAACGGTATGCTGTCCGGGCTCGCCTCCGCCGATGGCGGCGTCACCTGGACGGCGACGCTCACGGTCGATCTCGTCACCGACCCCACGAACATCATTGTCCTCGACACGGCCGGCGTCACCGATCTCGCCGGCAACGCCGGCTCCGGCCTGACGGTCTCGGTCAACTACGCCATTGAAGGCGGCGTGCCTGCGAACGTCCCGCCGACGCTCACCGGCGACCTGTCCGCCACGGTCAAGGAAGGCGGCAGCTACGAGATCACCACCGCCGACCTGAACTTCGCCGACTCCGACGACAGCGCCGCAAGCGTGCGCTTCACCGTTTCCGCCCTCTCGAACGGCAAGGTCTATGTCGACGGCAAGGTGGCGACGAGCTTCACCGGCGCCGAGCTTGCCGCGGGCAAGGTCAGCTTCCTCCACTCGGGCGCCGAATCGACCAAGGCCTCCTTCAAGGTTTCCGTCGAGGACGGCGACGAGGACGGCTCGATCCCGGCAACCTCGACGTTTGACCTGACGGTCAGCCCGGTCAACGACGCGCCGAAGCTCACCGGCGACCTGAAGGCGACGGTGCAGGAAGGCGGCAGCTACGAGATCACCACCGCCGACCTGAACGTCTCCGACGCCGACGACAGCGCCGCAAACGTGCGCTTCACCGTCTCCGCCCTCTCGAACGGCAAGGTCTATGTCGACGGCAAGGTGGCGACGAGCTTCACCGGCGCCGAGCTCGCCGAGGGCAAGGTCAGCTTCCATCACACCGGCGCGGAGACGACCAAGGCCTCCTTCAAGGTGTCCGTCGAGGATGGCAACGAGGATGGCTCGATCCCGGCAAGCTCGACGTTTGACCTGACGGTCAGCCCGGTCAACGACGCGCCGAAGCTCACCGGCAACCTGAAGGCGACGGTGCAGGAAGGCGGCAGCTACAAGCTGACCACCGCCGACCTGAGCTTCTCCGACACCGACGACAGCGCCGCAGGCGTCCGATTCACCGTCTCCACCTTGTCGAACGGCAAGGTCTACGTGGACGGCAAGGTGGCGACGAGCTTCACCGGCACCGAGCTCGCCGGTGGCAAGGTCAGCTTCCACCACACCGGCTCGGAGACGACGAAGGCCTCCTTCAAGGTTTCTGTCGAGGACGGCGACGAGGACGGCTCGACGCCGGTTGCCAAGACCTTCGGCCTGACCGTCACCCCGGTCAACGACGCCCCGGTGCTCGTCGCCAGCCAGACCCTGTCGCAGATCGCCGAGGACGCCTCGACCGGCGCGGCGCGCAAGGTGGCGACGCTGTCGGTCTCCGATCCCGACGGCGGCAGTAACGCCTTCTCCCTCGCCGGCAGCGATGCGGACCTGTTCGAAATCAGGAGCGGCGCGCTCTGGCTGAAGAAGGGCGTCAAGCTCGACTACGAGACCGACCGTTCGCTGGACGTCACCGTCCGCCTCGACGACCCCTCGATCGGCACCAGGCACGAGGACTGGAAGAGCTTCAAGGTCGCCGTGAAGGACGTCGACGACGTGAAGAACGGCTCGACGGGCGGCGACACCATCAAGGGCACCTCCGGCAGCGACATCCTCGACGGCAAGGGCGGCAACGACGTCATCTCGGGCGGCGCCGGCAACGACCGGCTGATCGGCGGCAGCGGCGTCGATACGCTGACCGGCGGTTCCGGCCGCGACACCTTCGTCTTCGCCTCGGTGAAGGATTCCGCCCCCGGCCAGTCCGGCCTCATCAACAACGGCGGCTACAACCCGCTTTCGGGCAACGACAAGCGCGACGTCATCGCCGACTTCGTCCACGCGCAGGACAAGCTGGACCTGTCCGCGATCGATGCCGACAGCGGGCGCTCCGGCGACCAGGACTTCGTCTGGCGCGGCAGGAACGACTTCACCGGCAAGGCCGGCGAACTGATCTTCCGCACCTTCGACGAAAAGGGCACGGCCAACGACCGCACCATCGTCTATGCCGACACCGACCGTGACCAGCGCGCCGATTTCCAGATCGAGCTCGCCGGCGTCATCGACCTGACCAAGGGGGATTTCATCCTCTGAGGCGGGCCGCACCGCCGACGGCGGCAACGACGGGAAGGCCCGGCCGAAAATGGCGGGCGGGCCTTGTGCGGCCGGACTTGGAAACCCATCCCCCGCCTCTCGGCGGGACCGCCGACCATGCAGGCCAAGCCGTTGCAAAGGAAAAGCTTTTCCGGAGCCTGCCGCCCAGGTCGAATGCGTTCGAACCGATGCGCGCGAACGCCATGGCCTTGCGAAAGTTCGCCGGAAAGGCCGCACCGGTATTGACGATCCGCAACATTCGCCCCTACCTGTAGGGCAGCCACCATGCAAAGCCGGCGGCTCGAGGTACGCATGCCGTGCGGATGGCATGGGACCATGAGGCGGACCTCCGGACGCCAGCCGATGACGTCAAGGCCTTTCCTGCCCGCCGGGTGCGGCAGGACGACTGCTAAAATACGCCTGCGAATTTCTGAGACAGATGTTTTCTGAATGACGAATGTGCCTACCGCCGCGTAGCCGCGGACCGGTTCAGTTTCGATCGAATGCCCGCATTTGAAGCCGAGGCCAAGCTCATGATCAAGATCCTCCCGCCTGCCAGTCTCTTCGCCGCAGTCTCGACCCTTCTTGCCCTCGCCGCGCTGCCTCCCGCGGCAGCGCTGGCCCAGAACGCCCCGCCGAGCGTCACCGCCGCCAAGCCGATCGTCCGCGAGGTCATCGACAACGACGAGTTCATCGGCCGCTTCCAGGCGGTCGACGAGGTGGCCGTGCGCTCCCGCGTCGGCGGCTATCTTCAGGAGATCCATTTCAAGGACGGCTCCATCGTCAAGGCGGGCGACCTGCTGTTCGTGATCGACCAGCGGCCGTTCCGCACCGCGCTCAACGAGGCCGAGGCGACACTCGAGGTGGCGCGATCGACGCTCACCTTCGCCGATGCCCAGTTCAAGCGCGCCGATGCGCTGGTCAAGAGCGGCAGCCAGGCGATCCAGACGCTGGACGACCGCCGCCGCGAACTCGCCTCCGCGCAGGCCAACGTGCGCGGCGCCGAGGCGGCCGTCGAGCGCGCGAAGCTCGACCTGGAATATACCAGCATCACCGCGCCGATCTCCGGTCGCGTCGACCGGCGGCTCTTTTCGACCGGCAGCCTCGTGCAGGCCGACCAGACGGTGCTGACGACGATCGTCAGCCTGGACCCGATCGACTTCTATTTCGACGTCGACGAGCGGCGGCTGCTCTCCTATGCCGACACCGCGCGCGCCAGCGGCACGCAGCTGCAGGAAGGCGGCAGCGGCCTGCCGGTGAAGGTCACGATCGGCGACTTCCAGCACTCGACCTTCGACGGAACCCTGAACTTCGCCGAGAACCGCGTCGACAACCAGACCGGCACCATGCGCATCCGCGCCCGCCTGCCCAATCCCGACTACGTGCTGCAGCCCGGCCTGTTCGGCCGCATCCAGATTGGCGGCTCCCTGCCCTACCGGGCGATCCTCGTTCCCGACGAGGCGATCGGCTCCGACCAGAACGAGCGCGTCGTCTACGTGCTCGCCGAGGACGGCTCCGTCAGCACCAAGCCGGTGCGGACCGGCCCGCGCATCTACGGCTACCGGGTGATCCGCGACGGCATGGACGGCAACGAGACGATCGTCGTCAACGGCCTGATGCGCATCCGCCCCGGCGTCAAGGTGGCGGCCGAGACGGTGCAACTGCCGCCCGAGCGTGCCGACACCGTTCCCGAAACGATCAGCGCGGAGCAGATGCAGTGAGGTTCGCCCATTTCTTCGTCGACCGGCCGATCTTCGCCTCGGTCCTGTCCATCATCCTATTGATCGTCGGCAGCATCGCTTATTTCCAGCTGCCGGTGGCGCAGTATCCCGAGATCGCGCCGCCGACCATCGTCGTGCGCACGAGCTATCCCGGCGCCGACGCCCAGACGGTCGCCGACACGGTGGCGACGCCGATCGAGCAGGAGATCAACGGCGTCGAGAACATGCTCTACATGTCCTCCTATTCCACCGCCGACGGCTCCATGGCGCTGACCATCACCTTCAAGCTCGGCACCAATCTCGACCAGGCGCAGGTGCTCGTCCAGAACCGCGTCGCGATTGCCGAACCGCGGCTGCCCGAGGAGGTCCGCCGCATCGGCATCACCACGGTCAAGAGCTCGCCGGACCTGATGATGGTCGTGCACCTCCTGTCGCCGAACGATCGCTACGACCAGCTCTACATCTCCAACTTCGCCAAGACCCGCATCCGCGACCGGCTGGTGCGGCTGGACGGCGTCGGCGACGTCACCCTGTTCGGCGAGCGCGAATATGCCCTGCGCATCTGGCTCGATCCCGACAAGCTCGGCGCCTACGGCATGACGGCGAGCGACGTCGTCCAGGCGCTCCGCGACCAGAACGTGCAGGTGTCCGGCGGCTCCATCGGCGGACCGCCGACCTCCGGCGACAACGCCTTCCAGTACACGGTGACGACGGAGGGCCGGTTCTCCGATCCCCGCCAGTTCCGCTACGTCATCGTCAAGTCGACCGAGGCGGGCCGCCTCGTGCAACTCCAGGACGTCGCCCGGATCGAGCTCGGCGCCCGGGACTACGTCTCCAACAGCTACCTCGACGGCAAGCCGGCGGTGGCGATCGGCATCTTCTCCCGCCCCGGCACCAATGCGCTGGAGGCCGCCGCCGACATCCAGCGTGTGATGGACGATGTCTCGCCGCTGCTGCCGCCGGGCCTCGAATATCGCATCGTCTACAATCCGACCGAGTTCATCTCCGAATCCATCAACGAGGTCTACAAGACCATCATCGAGGCGGCCGTGCTGGTCGCGATCGTCGTCCTGGTGTTCCTCCAGTCCTGGCGCACCGCGCTGATCCCGATCATCGCCATCCCCGTCTCCCTGATCGGCACCTTCGCCTTCCTGCTGGCCTTCGGCTTCTCGCTGAACATGCTGACCCTGTTCGGCCTCGTGCTCGCGATCGGCATCGTCGTGGACGACGCCATCGTGGTGGTGGAGAACGTCGAACGAAACCTGGCGCTCGGCATGACGCCGAAGGAGGCCGCGCATGTGACGATGGACGAGGTCGGCGCGGCCGTCATCGCGATCTCGCTCGTGCTGATCGCCGTCTTCGTGCCGACCGCCTTCATTCCGGGGATCTCCGGCCAGTTCTACCAGCAGTTCGCTGTCACCATCGCGGTCGCGACGGCGATCTCGGCATTGAATTCGCTCACCCTGTCGCCGGCGCTGGCCGGCATCCTGCTGCGCCCCCATTCCCAGGAAAAGCACAGCAGCAATCCCCTCACCCGCGCCGTCCGCAAGCTCTCGGACGGCTTCAACTACGGCTTCGACCGCCTCAGCGAGGGCTATTCCTGGCTCGTGCGCCATCTCGTCTCGACGTGGACGGCGATCGCCGCCAGCCTGCTGGTCTTCGCAGGCCTGCTCTATGCCACCTGGCACATGGGCGGGGTCGTGCCGCGCGGCTTCATCCCCACCATGGACCAGGGCTATGCGATCGTCGTCGTGCAGCTGCCCGACGGCGCCTCGCTAGCCCGCACCGACGAGGTGGTGCAGCGCGCCTCCGAGATCATCCGCAACACCCCGGGCGTGAAGAACGCGGTCGCCTTCTCCGGCTTTTCCGGCGCCACCTTCACCAACGCCTCCAATGCGGGGGTGATCTTTGCGAGCTTCGCAAGCTTCGAGGAGCGCCTGGAGCACGGGCAGAACGCCACCCAGATCATCGGCCAGCTGTTCGGCAGCCTGCAGAGCATCAAGGAGGCCTTCATCATCGCCGTGCCGCCGCCCTCGATCCGCGGCGTCGGCAATTCCGGCGGCTTCAAGATGCAGCTTGTAGACCTCGAAAGCGCCGACATGCGCCGCGTGCTCGGGCTCGCCTACCAGATGATGGGAGCGGCCAACCAGACCGAGGGTCTGACCGGCGTCTTCACCACCTTCTCCGCCTCCAGCCCGCAATTCTACCTGGAGATCGACCGCGACAAGGCGCGCGCCCTGAACGTGCCGATCCCCAACATCTTCGAGACGCTGTCGATCAACCTCGGCACCTCCTACGTCAACGACTTCAACGCCTTCGGCCGCGTCTACCAGGTGCGCGCCCAGGCCGACCAACAGTACCGCCTCGACCAGGCCGACATCCTGGCGCTGAAGGTCCGGTCCGCCACCGGCGCGCTGGTGCCGCTCGGCACCCTGGTCGAAATCCGCGACACCAGCGGCCCCACGCTGGTGCAGCGCTACAACATGTTTGTCTCGGTGCCGCTGCAGGGCAATCCGGCGCCGGGCGTCTCGACCGGCACCGCCCTCGACAAGATGGAGGCGCTGGCCCACGAGATGCTGCCGGCCGGCACCTCCTTCGAATGGACGGAGCTCGCCTTCCAGGAGCGGGCGACCGGCAACACGGCGTTGTACATCTTCGCCCTGTCGGTGGTCTTCGTCTTCCTGGCGCTCGCCGCCCAATATGAAAGCTGGGTGCTGCCGCTGGCGATCATCCTGATCGTGCCGCTCGCCGTGCTCGCCGCCCTGATCGGCGTGCATCTGCGCGGGATGGACAACAACATCCTGACCCAGATCGGCCTGATCGTGCTGATCGGCCTGGCGGCCAAGAACGCGATCCTGATCGTCGAGTTCGCGCGCCAGGCCCAGCGCGAGGGCAAGACGTCGGTCGAGGCCGCCGTCGAGGCGACCCGCCTGCGCCTGCGGCCGATCCTGATGACGGCCTTCGCCTTCATCTTCGGCGTGGTGCCGCTGATGATCGCGACCGGCCCCGGCGCCGAAATGCGCCAGTCGCTCGGCACCGCCGTCTTCTCGGGCATGCTGGGCGTGACCTTCTTCGGCCTGTTCCTGACGCCGGTCTTCTTCGTGGCGCTCCGCTCCGCCGGCCGGCACCGTCCGGAACGGGTCAGCGAGCGCCGCAAGGATGCGGCCCTGGAGGCAGCCGATCTCTGACCGGCGGCATCCCTGCCGCCGCTTCCCCCAGCAGCGCGGCGGCAGAACGCGTCTGCCGCCGGAGGCGTTGCAGTCCCCGTGATCGCAGGCCGTCCCGCTCCTGTCCAGGGCGAAGCACCTCGGCGCCGGATCAATTTATAAAACCAGGACGTTGGAGCATCCGGTGAAGATTTCACCGGAACATCTTCAAGCCGGCGGCATTGCCTCCAGCAGCTTGTCGAGCGTGATCGGATAGTCGCGGACGCGCACGCCGGTGGCATTGTAGATCGCGTTTGCGACCGCCGCCCCCACGCCGCACAGGCCCAGCTCGCCCACCCCCTTCGCCTTCATCGGCGAGGACAGCGGATCGGTCTCCTCGAGGAAGATCACCTCCTGTTCCGGAATGTCGGCATGCACCGGCACCTCGTAGCCGGCGAGGTCGTGGTTGACGAAGAAGCCGCGCTTGCGGTCCACCGCAAGCTCCTCCATCAACGCCGCGCCCACGCCCATCGTCATGGCGCCGATCACCTGGCTGCGCGCGGTCTTGGGGTTGAGGATGCGGCCGGCCGCGCAGACGGCCAGCATTCGCCGGATGCGCACCTCCGCCGTCAGCGCATCGACGCCCACCTCGACGAAATGCCCGACGAAGGTCCCCTGGACCGTAGCCTCGTTGAACTCGCCGAACTCCATCGTGTCCTCGGCGACGATCCCCTCGCCGCCGGCGACCGAGGCGAGCGGCACGGTGCGGTCGCCGGTGGCGATCTTGCCGTCGGCAAAGACCACCGCGTCGGAATTCAGGCCCATCTTCCGGGCGATCGCCGCGCGCAGCTTCACGCAGGCCGCATAGACGCCGGCGGTCGCGCTGTTGGCGCCGAATTGGCCGCCCGAGCCGGCAGACACCGGAAAGTGCGAATCGCCGAGCCGGACGGCCACCTTTTCGAGCGGCACGCCCATCATCTCCGCCGCCGTCTGGGCGATGATCGTGTAGCTGCCGGTGCCGATGTCGGTCATGTCGGTCTCGACCGTCACCATGCCGTCGCCGTCGAGCCGAACCCGCGCGCCCGACGTCATCACCAGCGCGCCGCGATAGCCGGCGGCCATGCCGATGCCGACCAGCCAGCGCCCGTCGCGCACCCGGCCGGGGATGGCGTTGCGCCCGCTCCAGCCGAAGCGCTCGGCCCCCATCCGCATGCACTCGACGAGCTGCCGCTTGGAGAACGGGCGGTCCGGATCTTCCGGGTCGACCTGGGTGTCGTTCAGCGCCCGGAACTCGATCGGGTCCATGCCGAGCTTTTCCGCCATCTCGTCGATCGCGATTTCCAGCACCATCAGGCCGGGCGCCTCGCCGGGCGCCCGCATCGCATTGCCCTCGGGCAGGTCGAGCCGGGCAAGCCGGCTCGCCATCATCCGGTTGGCGCCGGCATAGAGCAGCCGCGTCTGGTCGCTGGCATTCTCCGCATCGCCCCCCTCGAGATTGCCCGACCAGGTTTCGTGGCCGATCGCGGTGATCCGGCCGTCGGCATCCGCGCCGATGCGGATGCGCTGGATCGTCGCCGGGCGGTGCGTGGCGTTGTTGATCATCATCGGCCGCGGCAGCGCCATCTTCACCGGCCGCCGCGCCGCCCGGGCGCCGAGTGCGGCCAGCAGCGCGTCGGCACGCAGGAACAGCTTGCCGCCGAAGCCGCCGCCGATATAGGGCGAGACGACATGCACCTTGTCCTTCGGCAGGCCGAGCGTCATCGCAAGATCGCTCCGCGTCCAGTCGATCATCTGGTTGGACGTCCAGATGGTCACCTCGTCGCCCTGCCATGCCGCGAGCGTCGCGTGCGGCTCCATCATCGCATGCGAATGGTCGGGCGTGGTGTAGGTCTCGTCGAGCCGGACGGCCGCTGCGGGAAAGGCGCCTTCGAAATCGCCGACCTCCTGGTCGGGACTACCGTGCAGCCCATCCTTCATGGCGGCAAGGTCGAAGTGTCCCTCGGCCGCCTCGTAGTCCACCCTGATCAGCGCCGCGGCCGCGCGGGCCTGCTCGAAGGTCTCCGCCACCACCACCGCGATCGCCTGGTGATAGTGCTCGATCTCCGGCCCGGCGAGCAGCCTGGCGACGTTCTTGTCGCCCTTGCCGAGCTTTCCGGCATTCTCGGCGGTGACGATGGCCAGCACGCCGGGCGCGGCCCTGGCCTCGCTCAGTTCCATGGCCCGAATTCGCCCCCTGGCGATGCCTGCGACCACCGGGTAGCCGTAGGCCGGCGCCGCCGTCGCATCGTGCCATTCATAGGCGTAGGTGGCCGTGCCCGTCACCTTGTAGCGGCCGTCGATGCGGTCCACGGGTTTTCCGACGACCTTCATCTGGTCGATCGGATTGGTCGTCGCGGGACTATCGAATTTCATCGCTCAGCTCCTTGCCTCTTCCAGCACCGCGGCGAGCGTCCGCTCCACCAGCGTCAGCTTGAAGGCGTTGTGTTCGGTGGGCCTGGCGCCGGCCAGCAGTGCCGCGCTGGCGGAGTTCGCGCCGCGCGGCAGTTCCCTCTCGGCCGCCTCGACGCGCCAGGGCTTCGGCGCGATGCCGCCGACGGCGACCCGGCCGGTGCCGTCCGGATGGACCACCGCCGCGACCGAGACCAGCGCGAAGGCGTAGGATGCGCGGTCGCGAACCTTTCGGTAGATGTGGCGGCCGCCGACCGGCGCCGGCAGTCGGACCGCCGTGATCAGCTCGCCCGCCTCCAGCACCGTCTCGACGTGCGGCGTCTCGCCCGGCAACCGGTGGAAATCGGCAATCGGGATCGCCCGGCTCGTGCCGTCCGGCTTCACCGTCTCCACTTCCGCATCCAGCGCCCGCATCGCGACCGCCATGTCGCTCGGATGGGTGGCGATGCAGGCGTCGCTGACGCCGACCACCCCGAGCTGCCGGCTGAAGCCGTCGATCGCCGAACAGCCGCTGCCGGGCTTGCGTTTGTTGCAGGGCTGGCTGGTATCGTAGAAATAGGGACAGCGGGTGCGCTGCATCAGGTTGCCGGCCGTCGTCGCCTTGTTGCGGAGCTGTCCGGAGGCGCCCGCCATCAGCGCGCGCGACAGGAGGCCGTAGTCGCGTCGCACCCGCTCGTCCGCGGCGAGATCGGTGTTGCGCACCAGCGCGCCGATGCGAAGGCCGCCGTCGTCGGTGGCCTCGATCCGGTCCAGGCCCAGCCGGTTGACGTCGATCAGGTGGCCCGGCGTCTCGATCTCGAGCTTCATCAGGTCCAGGAGGTTCGTGCCGCCGGCGATGAAGCGGGCGCCCGGCGTGCCGGCTGCCCTGGCGGCGGCGTCGGCCGCGGAGGTGGCGCGCTCGTAGGTGAAGGATCTCATGCCGGCCTCCCCGCGACGTCCATGACGGCATCGACGATGTTGGAATAGGCGCCGCATCGACAGATGTTGCCGCTCATGCGTTCGCGCAGCTCGGCTCTCGTCAGCTGCGGCCGCTCGTCAAGCGTCGCACTCACATGGCTCGGAATGCCGGCCCTGATCTCGTCGAGAACGGCAATGGCGGAACAGATCTGCCCCGGCGTGCAGTAGCCGCACTGGAAGCCGTCGTGCCGGACGAAGGCCTCCTGCATCGGATGCAGATCGGTCGGCGTGCCGAGGCCCTCGATGGTGGTGATGCTGTCGCCCTCGTGCATGACGGCGAGCGTCAGGCAGGCATTGATCCGCCGGCCGTCCACGAGAACGGTGCAGGCGCCGCACTGGCCGTGGTCGCAGCCCTTCTTGGTGCCGGTCAGCTGCAGATGCTCGCGCAAGGCGTCCAGCAGCGACGTGCGGTTGTCCAGCTCCAGCTCCCGGCGCTTGCCATTGACGGTGAAGGAAACCGGCGTCTTCAGGGCGGCATCAGCCGGACCGGCCGCCTGCTGCGCGCCGCCGGCGGAAGCCGATGCGGTGACGGCAACCGAAGCGGCGGTACCGGCTAGCAATCCACGTCTCGTCATTTCCAGTTCTCTCCTGCGGTTCATGGCGCGATTCCGTCCCTTGATAAGCTGTCGCCGTGAAATCTGATAGATGGGCGAACGAACAGCACCCGACGGCCTAACGACCGTCGCAGCGATATGGTTCATTCGTTCGATCGGGAGATCGCCGTGGCTGTTGCCGCTGCTCCAAAGGACGAGCCCTGTGCCAGCGCGGCAGCGGGACGGCCCTGCGATCACGATTTTATGAACGTCAATCCCGGATTCCGTTCGACCGGCGGCGTCCGGCGGACTGGACTTCCGGTAATTTAGCCACCATCACTTTTTAAGGAGGGGATGAACCGCGCGGCCTGCCGCGCAGGGGCCAGTGCGAACCGAAGAAAGGGATCGACATGAAACTGCTGTTTGCGACAGGCATCTCGCTTCTTCTTTTGACTTCGGTCGGCACCGCGCAGGAGGCCATGGTCAGGATCACCCGCAGCGGCAGCCAGCCGCCGGCGATTGGCATCCCCGACTATTACACGGGCATCGTCCGCAAGGAGGCGCTCTTCGACGCCGAGGCACCCGCGCGCGTCGTCGGCGGCGTCGTGACCTACGAGCCCGGCGCGCGCACGGCATGGCACAGCCACCCGCTCGGCCAGGTCCTGATCATCTCCGCAGGCGTCGGCCTCGTGCAGCAATGGGGGCAACCGGTCCAGGAAGTGCGGGAAGGCGACATCATCTGGATTCCCGCCGGCGTCAAGCACTGGCACGGCGCCACGGAGACCTCCCGCATGCGCCACGTCGCCGTCACCGAGGCGCTCGACGGCAAATCGGTGGACTGGATGGAGAAGGTCGACACCATCCACCACGACGGCTGACCGCTCCGGGCCGCAGCATCGACGACCGGCCGGACGGCGCGAGGGTATCCCGGCACGCCGCACGGTTGCTTCGCCCTTGGCGTTGCGCTACCCGACACTGTAGGAATTCTGGTTGGCTGAGGGGTTCGGTCGACGAAGCGGGAGATTGAAGAACGATGGCCGCCGAAACAGCATCGCACGGTGTCGATCTCATCCCGATCGTGACGCTCCTGACGGCCGGCGTCGTGGCCGTGCCGCTGTTCAAGCGCTTCGGGCTCGATTCCGTCCTCGGCTACCTCGCGGCCGGCCTCGTCATCGGCCCCTACGGTCTCGGGCTCTTCACCGATGCGCAGAGCATCATCCATGTCGCCGAACTCGGCGTGGTCATGTTCCTCTTCGTCATCGGCCTGGAAATGCGGCCGTCGCGCCTCTGGGGCCTGCGCCGCGAGATCATGGGGCTCGGCCTGCTGCAGGTCGTCGTCTGCAGCGCCCTGCTCACCTTCGCCGGCATGGCGCTCAGCTATGCGCCCTCCGTCGCCTTCGTCTTCGGCATGGGCTTCGTCCTGACCTCGACGGCAATCGTCTTCCAGATCCTCAACGACCGCGGCGATCTGTCGACGCCCAAGGGACAGCGGATCGTATCGATCCTGCTGCTGGAGGATCTGGCGATCGTTCCCCTTCTCGCCGTCGTCGCCTTCATGGCGCCGGGGGCTGAAACATCCAGCCTGGCCTCGCAGGCCGCCCATGTCGCGATCGGGCTCGGCGCGCTCGCCGGCCTGATCCTGATCGGGCGCTATCTTCTGAACCCCCTGTTCGCTGTCCTGGCACAGGCCGGCGCACGCGAGGTCATGACCGCCGCGGCGCTGCTGGTCGTGCTCGGCGCGGCACTCGCCATGCAGCTCGGCGGACTGTCGATGGCGATGGGCGCCTTCCTCGCCGGCGTCCTTCTGTCCGAGAGCACGTTCCGCCACCAGCTCGAGGCCGATATCGAACCCTTCCGCGGCATCCTGCTCGGCCTGTTCTTCCTCGGCGTCGGCATGGCGCTCGACGTCGGTGTCGTCGCCGCCAACCTGCCGCTGGTCGCCTTCGCGGTGGTCGCCTTCATGCTGATGAAGGGCATCGGCATCTACGTCGTCGCCCGCCTGCTCGGGTCGGATCGCGAGGAGGCGGTCGAGCGGGCGGCGCTGATGGCCCAGGGCGGCGAATTCGCCTTCGTGCTCTACGCCGCGGCGACGGCGTTCGGCGTGATCGACGCGCAGACCAACGCCATCTTCACCTCGACCGTGATCATCTCGATGGTGCTGACGCCGTTCGTGATCATGGCCGTCACCCGGCTGATGCCGGCACCGGCGGCGACCCTGCTCGACGGCGTCGAGGCCCCCGACGGGCTGACCGGCAACGTGCTCATCGTCGGCTTCGGCCGTTTCGGCCAGATCGTCAGCCAGCCGCTTCTCGCCAGGGGGCTGGAAGTCTCGATCATCGACAACGACGTGGAGATGATCCAGGCCGCGTCGGAGTTCGGCTTCAAGGTCTACTACGGCGACGGCACACGGCTGGATATTCTCCATGCCGCCGGTGCCGAGAACGTGGGGGCGGTCATCGTCTGCGTCGACAAGGCGGACGTGGCGCTCCACATCGTCGAGCTGATCAAGGCGGAGTTTCCGCTGGTCCAGGTGTTCGCGCGCGCCTACGACCGCGGCGCGGCGCTCTCGCTGATTGCGGCCGGCGTCGACTATCAGCTGCGCGAAACGCTGGAATCCGCGCTCGTCTTCGGCTGCTACGCGCTGACGAAGCTCGGCGTGCCGGAGCCGGAGGCCGAGGCGATCATGGAAGAGGTCCGGCGCCGCGACGAGCAGCGGCTTGCGATCCAACAGGTCGAGGGACTGTACGGCGGCCGGCAGTATTTCCAGGGCAACCGGCCATCCCCCACCCCGCTGACCACGCCGAAGCGCACCGGCCGGTCGGGCAACGCCGAAGCCGAAGCGGTACTCAAGGGCACCACAAGTCCCGGCACCGCGGCCACCTGACGGCCCATCTCCGCCGACCGGGCGGCTTCAGCCTGCCCCTGCGAGCGCAGCTGCGCTGCGCGATTTGCACTGCAGGATCGGTGGCTCGCGGTCTACAACGGACAGCTCAGCCTGTTTGACACGCCTTCGATCCGCGGGGTACGGCTCGCGAAGCGGTTGCGTTGCGGCCGGCCGAAGCGGAGCCGGCAAGGACGGATTTCCGCAGACATTGCAGACAGTTCGCCGGCCGCCCCTGCGGACCGGTCGAGAACGGGAGTTCACGCATGGCAGACTATTCCTATCCGGACACGCAACTCTTCCTGAACGGCGAATGGAAGCCCGCGGCAGCCGGCGAGACGATCGCCGTCACCGACCCCGCCACCGGCGAGGTGATCGGCCAGGTCGCGAAGGCCGGCATCGTCGACCTGGACACAGCCCTTGCGGCGACGCAGGCGGGCTTTGCCACCTGGAGCGCCACCTCCGCCTATGACCGCGCCCGCATCATGCGCAAGGCCGCCGACATCCTGCGCGAGCGCAAGGACAGGATCGCCTGGATCATGACCCGCGAACAGGGCAAGCCGATCGCCGAATCCACCGGCGAGGTGGCGGCTGCGGCCGACCTGATCGAGTGGTTCGCCGAGGAAGCCCGCCGCACCTACGGCCACGTCATCCCCGCGCGCGCGCCGAACGTCTCCCAGCAGACGATCAAGCTGCCGGTCGGCCCGGTCGCGGCCTTCACGCCCTGGAACTTCCCGATCAACCAGATTGTGCGCAAGCTTTCCGCGGCCCTTGCCGCCGGCTGCTCGATCATCATCAAGGCGCCGGAAGAGACGCCGGCATCGCCGGCCGAACTGATCCGTGCCTTTGCCGATGCCGGCGTCCCCGCCGGCGTCATAGGCCTCGTCTACGGCGTTCCGGCGGAAATCTCCGAATACCTCATTCCGCATCCGGCGATCCGCAAGGTCACCTTCACCGGCTCAACCCCGGTCGGCAAGCATCTGGCGGCACTGGCCGGCAGGCACATGAAACGCGTGACGATGGAGCTCGGCGGCCATGCGCCGGCGATCATCATGGCGGATGCCGACATCGACAAGGCGGCCAAGGTGATGGCCTTCTCCAAGTTCCGCAATGCCGGCCAGGTCTGCGTCTCGCCGACGCGCTTCCTCGTCGAGCAGCCGGCCTTCGGCCGCTTCGTCGACGGCTTCGTCGCGGCGACCAAGGGCGTGAAGGTCGGCAACGGCCTCGATGCCGCTTCCACCATGGGCCCGCTCGCCAACGAGCGTCGCATCCCCGCACTGGAGGAGCTGGTCGCCGACGCCGTCGAGCACGGCGGCAAGCTCGAGACCGGCGGCCGCCGGATCGGCAACAGCGGCAACTTCTTCGAACCCACGGTGCTCACCAACGTCCCGGTCTCGGCGCGGATCATGAACGAGGAGCCCTTCGGCCCTGTGGCCATCATCAACCCGGTCGCCGGGCTGGAGGAGGCGATCGCAGAATCGAACCGCCTTCCCTTCGGGCTGGCATCCTACGCCTTCACCGCCTCGCAGGCCGCCGTGCATGCGATCGGAACGCGGGTGGAATCCGGCATGACGACGATCAACCATCTCGGCCTGGCGCTGCCCGAGGTGCCCTTCGGCGGCATCAAGGATTCCGGCTACGGCGACGAGGGCGGCGCGGCTGCGATCGAAGCCTACCTCGTGACCAAGTTCGTCACCACCGCCGCCTGACGCCGCGCAGGCCGCGGAACCCGCACACCGGCCCATGAAGAAGCCGCGGACCGACCCGGTCCGCGGCTCGCGCAGTCCTGGGCGGCAGGTTCATGACCCCCGCAGATGATGCAAGCGATACCAGTGTATAGTGTCGCGGCGGCCGGAAGAGGACTACTCTTTGTTCATCGCCCCCATCGGCGTGTAGCGCGGCCCCCTCCCGCTACCGGCTCCGGAGCCCTCCCCTCCTCCGAGCCCGCGGATCGCACGATCCGCCTGACCGCCCAGCCGCCCTGGGCGGTCTTTTTTGCAGCCGCGCGGCGCAAGGGCCGGCCCCGTGGCCGGCCGCCGCCGGTGTTTCGCCTTACGGCTCGAGCGGTTCCAGATGCTGCTCGATAGCCGCGCGCAGATGCTCGTGCTGCCTGGGGATCTTCAGCGCCTCGCCGAGATGGGCGGTGTCCTCGTCGCGGTCGAAGCCCGGCTCGTTGGTCGCCACCTCGAACAGCACGCCGCCGGGCGTGCGGAAGTAGATGGCAAAGAAGTAGTCGCGGTCGATCACCGGCGTGACGTGGTAGCCCGTGTCGATCAGCGCCTTGCGGACGTCGAGCTGGGCCGCGCGGTCCTTCACTGCGAAGGCGACATGGTGGACGGAGCCGGCGCCGGGACGGGAGGCCGAAACGTCGGGCATGGTCTCGATGTCGATGGCATCGGCGCCGTTGCCGCCGGGCCGGACCATCCGGAGAATGCCGTTCTTCTCTTCCAGCACCTCGTAGCCCATGAAGCCCAGCAGTTCGCGCGTGGCGCCGCCGTCCTTCAGCCGCATGGCGACGGAGTGAAAGCCGCGGATCGCGTGCGCCTCGTCGATGCCGCCATGGGTCCAGGGCTGGCGGCTGTCGCTGTCGACCTCGACGAGGGCGAAACCGTCCCCGTCCGGTCCGGCGAAATGCAGGCGCTTCTGGCCGAACGTCTCGTCCTCGCGCAGGCCCGAGACCCGCCGGGCGGCAAGGCGCTCGCCCCAGTAGCCGAGCGCGCCCCTGGGCACGGAGAAGACGGTCGTGCCCACCTCGCCGGTGCCGGACCGTCCGGGCGCGATGTGCGGAAAGGGGAAGTAGGTCATCACCGTGCCGGGCGTGCCCAGCTCGTCGCCATAGTAGAGGTGGTAGACGTCGGGGGAATCGAAATTGACCGTCTTCTTGACCCGGCGCAGGCCGAGGGCATCGGTGAAGAAGGCATTGTTGGTGCGCGCATCCGCAGCCATGGACGTGACGTGGTGCAGTCCGGTGATCTGGTCGAGCATGAGGAAACCTCCTGTTTGGATGCCGCCGAATTTGCGCCTTCCGCTCGACGGGCGAAAGTGCGCCGAAGGTGAAAGCACTGTTTCAGAAAAAGAAACGAAAGAACCCTCATTGTTTACAATTATCACATGACCGGCGCCGGCCGCCCGCCGCGATGCCCTTGCCATTCCCCCCGCGCTGCACAAGAATTACACATGCGTAGAATTTGCCCTTTACAGTTTTCATCGAACTGTGTTTTGTTGTGATCATAATCACAAAAAGCCTATCACAATGCGCAAGAAGAGCCGTTGAAGCGGCCGCCCAACCCCCGGATTTCGAAGAGGAAGCGAGGTCCGGACGAGACACGGGGAACATATGGACCAGTCCCGAGCGACTGCTGCCCATGGCGGCGCTATCGGCATGCACGGCATCAAGAAGTGGTTCGGCAATTTCCAGGCGGTGGATGACGTTTCGCTGGAAATCCGCCCGAACGAGTTCTTCACCCTGCTGGGGCCTTCGGGCTGCGGCAAGACCACGCTTCTGCGGATGATCGCCGGCTTCGAACTGCCGAGCGAGGGCAGCATCCGCCTCGACGGCGCCGAGATCGCGAGCCTCCTGCCCAACCAGCGCCCGGTCAACACCGTCTTCCAGAATTATGCGCTCTTCCCGCATCTGTCGGTCGCCGAGAACATCGGCTTCGGGCTGAAGATGCTCGGGCAGCCGAAGGCGAAGATCGCTGCGGCCGTCGCGGAAATGCTCAAGCTCGTCCACCTCGAGGGCCGCGGCAACGACCCGGTCACCCAGCTCTCCGGCGGCCAGCAGCAGCGCGTGGCGCTTGCCCGGGCGCTGGCGCCGCGGCCGAAGGTCCTCCTCCTCGACGAGCCGCTTTCAGCGCTCGACCTGAAACTCAGGAAGTCGATGCAGATCGAACTGAAGCGGCTGCAGAGCGAGACCGGCATCACCTTCGTCTTCGTCACCCACGACCAGGAGGAGGCGCTGACCATGTCCGACCGCATCGCGGTGATGAGCCACGGCACGGTCCGCCAGGTGGGCGAACCCTGGGAGATCTACGACCGCCCGGCCGAGCGCTTCGTCGCCGACTTCATCGGCGACACCAATTTCCTCGACGTCGACGTCGTCGCGATCGAGGGCGAGCGGGCGCGGGTGCGGCTCGCTTCCGGCGCCGAAATCCCCGCGACCTTCCCCGCCGACATCCGCCCCGAGGGCCGCGTGTCCATCGTGATCCGCCCGGAACACGCCCGCGCCGTCGCCCCGTCGCCGGCCGCGCCGCTCGCCGGCACGGTCCATGACGTGGTCTACCTCGGCACCGACACGCACCTGCACGTCCGCCTTGCCGACGACAAGACCTTCCTGGTCCGCCAGCAGAACGCCCGCAGCGGTCCCTGCGGCTTTGCCGTCGGCGACAGCGTCGGGATCGAACTCAGCGACGACGTCGCCCAGATCCTGAGGGATTGAGATGAGCGTCACCCCGGCCGAACTCGGCGAGACGATCCGCAGGAAGGACATCCGCAGCCGCTGGCTTCTCAGCGCCCCCGCCATGCTCCTGATCGGCGCGGCCAGCGCCGGTCCGCTTCTGATCGTCGTGCTCTATTCTTTCCTGGCGCCCGGCAGCTACGGCGACGTGAAATGGGCGTTCTCGACGGACGGCTGGTTCAACGTCTTCCTCTCGCGCGACATCTTCGACGACACCGTGTCGCTGGCCGACGCCCATTTCAGCATCTTCTGGCGCTCGGTCCGCATCGCGCTCGCCACCACCGCGCTCTGCCTGCTGCTCGGCTTCCCCACCGCCTATTTCATCGCCACCCGCCCGCAGCACAGCCGCTCGCTCTGGCTCTTCGTCATCACCATCCCGTTCTGGACCAACATGCTGATCCGGGCGTTCGCGATCCAGGAGGTCATCCGCACCGAGGGCCTCGTCAACACGCTGCTGATGAAGCTCGGCCTGGTCTCCGCACCGATCCAGATGCTGTTCACCGATTTCGCCATCCTGCTCGGCATGACCTACGTCCACCTGCCGCTGATGGTGCTGCCGCTCTACGCCAGCCTGGAGAAGCTCGATTTCCGCCTCGTCGAGGCGGCCTACGACCTCTACGCCTCGCGCTTCAACGTGCTGATGAAGGTGATCGTGCCGCTGGTGAAGCCCGGCCTGATCGCCGGCTCCATCCTCGTCTTCATCCCGGCGCTGTCCTCCTACGTGATCCCCCGCGTGCTCGGCGGCGGCAAGAACCTGATGGTCGGCAACCTGATCGAGCTGCAGTTCGGCCAGGGCCGCAACTGGCCGCTCGGCGCGGCCCTGTCGGTGACGCTGGTGGCGATCGTCCTCGTCGCGCTGCTCTTCTACGTCCGCAACGTCGGCAAGACCGGGGGCGGCGCGCATGGCTAGGAATCCGGCCCGGAACTTTTCGATCAAGCGGCTGCCGGGCTTTGCGACGATCGCCATGCTCAGCTTCTTCATCCTCTACCTGCCGATCGCCACCCTCGTCGTCTACGCCTTCAACGCCGGCACCTCGATCGCCGCCTGGGAAGGGCTGTCGTTGCGATGGTTCTTGAGCGCCTGGCAGAACCAGCAGGTGATCGACGCCTCGATCCGCTCGCTGCAGATCGCCTCGGTCGCAGCGATCATCGCCACCGCCTGCGCCACGCTCGCAGCCCTTGCCACCACCCGCACGACGCCCTATCGCGGCCTGACCTTCAAGTATTCGCTCCTGAACAGCCCGCTGCTCGTGCCGGAGATCGTCACCGCCGTCGCGCTCCTGATCCTGTTCTCGCGCATCAAGGTCTGGACCGGCTATTCCGGCCTCGGCTACCTCATCGCCGCGCATTCGGCCTTCTGCGTCCCCTTCGCCTACCTGCCGATCCGCGCCAGGCTGGAGAACATGGACCTGTCGCTGGAGCGGGCCGCCGCCGACCTCTACGCCACGCCCTTCAAGACCTTCCGCTATGTCACCCTGCCGCTGCTCTGGCCCGGCATCCTCGCCGGCCTGATGCTCGCCTTCGTGATCTCGCTCGACGACGTGGTGATCACCGAATTCGTCAAGTCCGGCGGCCAGGACACCCTGCCGACCTACATGCTCGGTCAGCTGCGCCGCGTCGTGACCCCGGAGATGAACGCGATCTCGACCGTCTTTCTGATGCTGTCGCTCGCCATCGTCACCGTCTTCTTCTTCATCAGCCGAAATCCGCAGAAAGACGACCCATAACGCCAAACAGGAGAACAGCATGAAATCGATACTGGGAGCAGCATCGCTCGTCGCCGGACTGATGGCCTCGACCGCCATCGCGCACGCCGCCGGCGAACTGAACATCTTCAACTGGGGCAACTATACGAGCCCGGAGATGATCAAGAAGTTCGAGGCGGCCTATGACGTCAAGGTGACGATCACCGACTACGACAGCAACGATACCGCACTCGCCAAGATCCGCCAGGGCGGCCACGGCTTCGACATCGTCGTCCCCTCCGCCAGCGCCATGCCGACCTTCATCTCCGAGGGTCTCCTGATGGAATCGAACCCCAACCAGATGGAGAACTTCAAGAACGTCGATCCGCAATGGGTGGACGTGCCGTTCGATCCGGGCCGCAAGTATTCGGTTCCGTGGCAGTGGGGCACGACGGGCGTGACCGTCAACAAGTCCGTCTATTCCGGCGACATCAACACCTCCGCCATCTTCCTCGACCCGCCGGCCGAACTCGTCGGCAAGGTCAACGTCCTTCCCGAGATGTCCGACGTCATGCACATGGTCGTCACCTATGCCGGCGGCGAGCCCTGCACCGGCGACCTGACCGTGTTGAAGAAGGCGCGCGACATGCTGCTCGCGGCCAAGCCGAAATGGATCTCGATGGACTACGGCAACATCGAGAAATACTCCAAGGGCGACCTTTCGGCCGGCACCAACTGGAACGGCGCCTCCTTCCGCTCGCGCCTGCAGAATCCGGACGTCGTCTACGGCTATCCGAAGGAAGGCTATCCGATCTGGATGGACAATGCCGCGATCCTCGCCGACGCCAAGAACGTCGACAACGCCAAGCTTTTCCTGAACTTCATCATGGACCCCGAGAACGCGGCGATGCTGTCCGCCTTCGCCCGCTACGCCAACGGCATCAAGGGCTCCGACGCCTTCATGCCCGAGGACATGAAGAGCGCGCCGGAGATCGTCATTCCGGCCGATCTCAAGGCCGCCGGCAAGTTCAACCTCGCCTGCCCGCCGGAGGTCCAGGAGCTCTACACCAAGATCTGGACCGAGCTGCAGAAGTAACGGCAAGACCTCAGGAGGACTGCGGACGCGGGAGCGCGAATGCTCTCGCGCTGCCCGCGGATATGCGCATGAACAACACCTTCCAGGACGCGCACGGCTTTGCCCGGCGCGATGTGACGCTTGCCAACTGGCGCACCGCCCCCTTCAGCCGCTGGGCCTTCCACAACGTGCGTGACCTCGTTCCGACCGCCGAGTTCCGCAGCCTCCGCCCCGAGCCCGAACGGGCGCTCGACAGCGGCGCGCGGCTCGATGCGCGACTGGAGCAGCCGCTCGAGGGCGCCTCGACGCTGCGCGCCTATCTGGAGAAGGCTGCCGCCGACGCCTTCCTCGTGATGCGCGGCGGCCGCGTCGTGCTGGAACACTATGCGCCCCATTCCGGCGCGAACGCCCGCCACATCGTCTTTTCGATCTCCAAGTCGCTGACGGCGCTTCTGTCCGGCATTCTCGAGGCCGAGGGCGTGATCGCCCCCGACCGGCCGGTGTCGCACTACCTGTCGGAGGCGACGGGCAGCGCCTACGGCGACTGCAGCGTCCGCGACGTGCTCGACATGCGCGTCAGCCTCGATTTCGAGGAGGCCTATCTCGATCCGCTGAGCGCCTTCGCCCGCTACCGCCGCGCCATGCTCTGGAACCCGCCGCAGCCCGGCGAGACGCCGGAAAACCTGGCCGACTTCCTGCTGACGCTGCAAAAGGGACCGGGCCCGCACGGCGGCCCCTTCGCCTATGCCTCGCCGAACTCCGACGTGCTCGGCCTCCTCATCGAACGCGTCACCGGCGCCCGGTTCGCAGACCTGTTCGAGACGCTTCTCTGGCAGCCGATGGGGGCCAGGAACGACGGCTACGTCACGGTCGATGCGATCGGCACGCCGCGCACCGCCGGCGGCATGTGCGTCACCGCCCGCGACCTCGCCCGCGTCGGCGAACTGCTCCGCACCGGAGGCGCCGTCGGCGGACGGCAGGTCGTTCCCGAACGCTGGATCGACGACATGACGCGCAACGGCGACCGCGAGGCCTGGCGCGCCGGCCGCAACGTCGCCCTTCCGGAGGGCCGCTACCGCAGCCAGTGGTATCAGACCGGCGAGGCGGACGGCGCCTATTGCGCGATCGGCATCCACGGGCAGTGGCTCTATGTCGATCCCTCCACCGAGACCGTCATCGTCAAGCTGTCCTCGCAGGACGACCCGCTCGGCGACGAGACCAACCACGACATCTTCACCCTCTTCCGCACCCTTTCCCGGATGACGCTCTGACGCGAAGCGATCAGGCAGGAGTTCCCATGCAGACCACAGCAGACCTCATCATCACGAACGCCCGCGTGCTGACCATGGACGCGGCCAGGCCGCGCGCGGACGCAATCGCGATTGCCGGCAACCGCATCCTGGCGGTCGGGACGGAAGCGGACATCCTCGCGTCGTCCGGTCCGGCCACCCGCGTGATCGACGCCCGCGGCGGCACGGTGCTGCCGGGCTTCAACGAATCCCACATGCACATCTTCCCCGGCTCGGTCGAGCTCAGCGAGCTCTCGCTCTACAAGGTCAAGGGCTATGAAGCCCTGGAGCGGGCGATTCGCGGCTATGCCGCGCAGTATCCCGAGCGCCGGCTGCTGATCGCCCAGCACGCCGACTACTCCGTCCTCTCCGACGACGAACGGGTGACCCGCCACGTACTCGACCGCATCCTGCCCGACCGGCCGCTGCTGATCGTCGCCCCCGACCATCACACCGCTTGGGCCAACACGATCGCGCTGCGAAAGGCCGGCATCATCGAGGGCCGAGACGTCGGCGTCGGCAACGAGATCGTCATGGGCGACGACGGCCTTGCGAGCGGCGAACTGCGCGAGAGCAACGCCATCCGCCCGGTGGCGGCCCTCGGCGAGACCGGCGGCCGCGAGATGCTCGGCATCGGCACCGGCGGCGAACCGGAGAACGTCACCGCCGAGGACCGGGCGAGCGATATCGCCGTGCTGAAGAAGGGGCTCGCCTATGTCGCCTCGCTCGGCATCACCTCGCTGCAGAACATGGACGGCAACCACTACCAGCTGGAACTGCTCTCCGAGATCGAGAAGACCGACGGCCTGCCGGTGCGCGTCCGCATGCCCTACCACATGAAGAACTTCATGCCGGTCTCCGACCTTGCGGAGAAGGCCGCGAAGTGGCGCGATGAATTCTCCGGCGACCGGCTGCGCTGCGACTTCGTCAAGATGTTCATGGACGGCGTCACCGAGGGAGAGACCGCCGTCTTCGTCGACGATTACGCCCACAAGCCCGGCTGGAAGGGCGAGCCGCTGTTCTCCCAGGAACATTTCGACGCGATCGCCGTCGAGGCCGACCGGCTCGGCCTGCCGGTCGCCGTGCACGCGATCGGCGACGGCGCGGTGCGCATGGTGCTGAACGGCTACGAGGCGGCGATCCGGGCGAATGGCCGCCGCGACAGCCGCAACCGCATCGAGCATATCGAGGTCGTCCATCCCGACGACATTCCCCGCTTCGCCGCGCTCGGCACCGTCGCCTCGATGCAGCCGACCCATCCCCCCGGCAGCGCCGGCCTGCCGCTGGAGCCCTATCTCGGTTTCATCGGCGAGGCGCGCTGGCCGCTCGCCTTCGCCTGGAAGACCCTGGTCGACGCCGGCGCGACGATCGTCTTCGGCACCGACTGGCCGGTCTCGCCGCTCGACCCGATGAGCTGCATCCGCGACGCCATGACCCGCACGCCGTGGCGGCAGGGCGATCCCGACCAGCGGCTGTCGCTTGCCGAAACGCTCGCCGCCTACACGAGCACCGGCGCCTGGCTGGAGTTCATGGAGGACCGCAAGGGTATCCTGAAGGAGGGCTACCTCGCCGATGTCGTCGTCCTCTCCGGCGACATCGAGGCGACCGCAGCAGCCGACTTCCCCGCGATCCGCCCGGTCACGACGATCTGCGACGGCCGCGTCACCCACCAGGCCTGAAGGCATGTCGCGGTCTTGCGATGACGCCATGCGATGAAAAGAGAAGCTGAAGGAGCGACCATGCGCACCGTAACCGTCGCGGCCACGCAGATGGCCTGCACCTGGGACATACCGGCCAACATCGAGCGGGCGGAAAGGCTCGTCCGCACGGCCGCCGCGCAGGGCGCCAACATCGTGCTCGTGCAGGAACTGTTCGAGACGCCCTACTTCTGCCAGGACCAGGACGCACGGTTCTTCGACCTGGCCAAGCCGTTTGCGGACAATCCGCTGATTGCGCATTTCGCCCGGCTTGCGGCCGAACTCGGCGTCGTCCTGCCGGTCAGCTATTTCGAACGGGCCGGCCGGGCACACTTCAATTCGCTGGCGGTGATCGACGCCGACGGCACCGTGCTCGGCAACTACCGCAAGAGCCACATCCCCGACGGTCCCGGCTATACCGAGAAGTTCTACTTCTCGCCGGGCGATACCGGCTTCAGGGTGTGGCGGACGCGCTTCGGCACGATCGGCTGCGGCATCTGCTGGGACCAGTGGTTTCCCGAAGCCGCCCGCGCCATGGCGCTTTTGGGCGCGGAGATCCTGTTCTATCCGACGGCGATCGGCAGCGAGCCGCACGATCCCGCAATCGACAGCGCCGCCCACTGGCAGCGGGTGATGCAGGGGCACGCGGCGGCGAACCTGATGCCCGTGGTGGCGTCCAACCGCGTCGGCACCGAGGAGGGACGCAACGGCACCGCGATCACCTTCTACGGCTCCTCCTTCATCGCCGACCAGACCGGCGGCAAGCTCACCGAAGCCGACAGGGGGACGGCGAGCGTGCTGACGGCCACCTTCGACCTCGCGGCGATCGAACGCCAGCGCCGCGCCTGGGGCCTCTTTCGCGATCGCCGGCCGGAGCTCTACGGCCCGCTTTCGAGCCTCGACGGGCAAGGCTGAACCGGTCGGAAAAGACGAGAGGCCCGCGCGACCGGTATCGCGCGGGCCTCATGGCATTCGGACGTTGACGCTCGTCAGCGCGCCTGGTCCAGCGCCCGGCTGACGCCGAGCACGACGAGGGTGCAGATCGCGCCCGAGATCAGGTAGCCGCCGATGAAGATGATGCCGAAATTGGTGGCGAGCCCGAGCGCGACCAGCGGCGCGAACGCCGCCCCGACCAGCCAGGCGAGGTCGGAGGTGAGCGCCGCCCCGGTATAGCGGTAGTACTGCTCGAAGCGCGAGGACATCACGCCCGACGCCTGGCCGAACGACAGGCCGAGGATGCCGAAGCCGATGATGATGAAGGCGTCCTGCCCCTTGCCGCCGGCATCGAGCAGGAACGGCGCCGAGAACGAGAAGATGGCGATGATGATCGCGCCGATCATCAACTGGCTGCGCCGTCCGATCCGGTCGGCGATCACGCCCGAAAGCACGATGCCGACGAGGCCCACGGCGGCCCCGATCACCTGCACGAACAGGAACTCCGCCGGCGACTGGCCGCCGTTCAGCGTCACCCAGCTCAACGGGAAGATCGTCACCAGGTGGAACATGGCGAAGCTTGCGAGCGGCACGAAGGCGCCGAGCACGACGTCACGGGCATGCTTGCTCAGCATCTCGAAGATCGGCCGCGCCTCCAGTTCCTGCGCCTCCATGGCGGTGCCGAACTCCTTGCTGCCGACGATGCGCAGCCGCGCAAACAGCGCCACGACGTTGATCGCGAACGCCACGAAGAACGGATAGCGCCAGCCCCAGTCGAGGAAATCCTGCTCGGACAGGTTGGAGACGAGATAGCCGAACAGCACGCTCGCCAGCGCAAAGCCGATCGGCGCGCCGAGCTGCGGGATCATCGCATACCAGCCGCGATGGTTCGGCGGGGCATTGAGGTTCAGGAGCGAGGCGAGCCCGTCCCAGGCGCCGCCGAGCGCGAACCCCTGCCCGAGCCGGAACAGCGCCAAGAGCGCGACCGCCCAGTATCCGAACGTGTCGTAGCCGGGGAGGAAGGCGATCGAGGCGGTCGAGCCGCCGAGGATGATGAGCGCGATCGTCAGCTTCGTCCCGCGCCCGTAGTTGCGGTCTATCCACATGAAAATGAACGAGCCGACCGGGCGGGCGATGAAGGCCAGGGGAAAGATCGCAAACGACATCAGCGTCGCTGCCACCGCATTGGGGGCGAACGGGAAGATCAGTTTGGGGAAGACGAGCACGGAACCGATGCCGTAGACGAAGAAATCGAAGAATTCCGACATGCGACCGATGATCACACCGATGGCGATGCTGCCCGGCGAAATGGGCCTGTCGTCATGGATGCGGCGTGCGTCGACTTCGAGCCCCGACGACTTGGGATTGGCAACGGTTGCCATGTCATTCATCCTCCTGGCGATGATGCGCCTCCTGGGAATGTTGATCAAACCCTCGAAGAGATCAAGAAATTGCGCAAACAAAATACCGGCCGGGCCCGTTTGCAGCATTTCATCCCGCATCTGTGAGCCTGCGTGAACGTCTGCTAAAGTGACCCGGTTCCTCTTGTGCAACGCGACAGATTGTTGCACTGCGACAAATGAACCCATTCCCCCCGGCGCTCCGGCGCGAGTAGTCAAAAACTTAGACAAACGCAAATTCGAGTCCGAAATGTCTAATAAGTTCAAGTCCGCGGCAGGCGTGTTCGCCCTCCTGCCCCTTTTGGCGCTATCCGGATGCAACATGGTCGTCATGTCGCCATCGGGCGACATCGCGGTGCAGCAGCGGGACCTGATCCTCGTCTCGACCTTCCTGATGCTGCTGATCATCGTGCCGGTGATCTGCCTGACGTTCTTCTTCGCCTGGCGCTACCGCCACTCCAGCGAGAACGCCACCTACGACCCCGAATGGCATCATTCGACGGGCCTCGAGGTGGTCATCTGGTCGGCGCCGCTGGCGATCATCATCGCGCTCGGCGCGATCACCTGGATCAGCACCCACAAGCTCGACCCCTACCGTCCGCTCGATCGCATCGATGCCGAGCGCGCCCTTCCGGACGAGATTAAGCCGCTGGTCGTCGAAGTGGTGGCGCTGGACTGGAAGTGGCTGTTCTTCTACCCCGACTACGGCATCGCCACCGTCAACGAGATGGCAGCCCCCGTCGACGTGCCGATCCAGTTCAAGATCACCGCGTCCTCGGTGATGAACGCCTTCTACGTGCCCGCCCTTGCCGGCATGATCTATGCGATGCCCGGCATGCAGACCCAGCTCCACGCCGTCATCAACAAGGAAGGCGACTTCGAGGGCCTGTCGGCCAACTACAGCGGCGACGGCTTCTCGCACATGCGCTTCCGCTTCCACGGCCTCCAGCAGGCCGGCTTCGACGAATGGGTCGCCCGCGTCAAGGCGCAGGGCACCGCCCTGAACCGCGACACCTACCTGAAGCTCGAAAAGCCGAGCATCAAGGAGCCGGTCCGCTACTTCGCCACCGCCGAGGACGGCCTCTTCCAGGCCATCCTCAACATGTGCGTCCGTCCCGGCCAGATGTGCATGAACGAGATGATGCATGTCGACATGATGGGCGGCGCCGGCGTCGAGAGCCACGAGAACCGCGAGCGGCTGGAATACGACAACCGCCACGCCAACGAGGAGCGCCCGGCGCGACCCACCCCGCGACCGGCAACGCGCCGCGCAGCGAGGAACCGGGCGAAGGCGTCGACGACAGCGGGGCGCCCGCCACCCACGACATGAACCACGACATGCATCAGGGCCATTCCATGCCGGAAGACGGCCAGGACGGGCCGGCCCCGGCGCAACTGAACACCAACGACAGCGCGCAGCCCTGAGGCTGCACCTCTAGAGAATTTGGACAGACCGATGTTCGGCAACAGCACTCTGACGCAATTCATCTTCGGGAGGCTCTCCTGGGAGGCCATCCCCTACCACGAGCCCATTCTCGTGGTGACCTTCATCGCAGTGGCGCTCGGCGGCATCGCCCTGCTTGCGCTGATCACCTGGTTCAGGCTCTGGGGCTACCTCTGGACGGAGTGGTTCACCAGCGTCGACCACAAGAAGATCGGCATCATGTACGTGGTGCTGGCGCTGATCATGCTCCTGCGCGGCTTTGCCGATGCGATCATGATGCGCCTGCAGCAGGCCTGGGCCTTCAACGGCAGCGAGGGCTACCTCACCCCGCACCACTACGACCAGGTCTTCACCGCCCATGGCGTGATCATGATCTTCTTCATGGCCATGCCCTTCGTGACCGGGCTGATGAACTACGTCGTGCCGCTGCAGATCGGCGCCCGCGACGTCTCCTTCCCGTTCCTGAACAACTTCTCGTTCTGGATGACGACCGCCGGCGCGATCATCATCATGATGTCGCTGTTCATCGGCGAGTTCGCCCGCACCGGCTGGCTCGCCTATCCGCCGCTGTCGGGCGCCGACTACAGTCCGGGCGTCGGCGTCGACTACTACATCTGGGGCCTGCAGGTGGCAGGCGTCGGCACGACGCTGTCGGGCATCAACCTGATCGCCACGATCGTGAAGATGCGCGCGTCGGGCATGACCTTCATGAAGATGCCGATCTTCACCTGGACCTCGCTCTGCACCAACATCCTGATCGTCGCCACCTTCCCGATCCTGACCGCCACCCTGGCGCTGCTGTCGCTCGACCGCTACGCCGGCACCAACTTCTTCACCAACGACCTTGGCGGCAATCCGATGATGTACGTCAACCTCATCTGGATCTGGGGCCACCCGGAGGTCTACATCCTCGTGCTGCCGGCCTTCGGCATCTTCTCCGAGGTCGTCGCCACCTTCTGCGGCAAGCGCCTGTTCGGCTACGCCTCGATGGTCTACGCGACCTGCGTGATCATGATCCTGTCCTACCTCGTCTGGCTGCACCACTTCTTCACCATGGGCTCGGGCGCCTCGGTGAACGCCTTCTTCGGCATCACCACCATGATCATCTCGATCCCGACGGGGGCGAAGATGTTCAACTGGCTCTTCACCATGTATCGCGGCCGCATCCGCTACGAGGTGCCGATGTACTGGACGGTGGGCTTCATGTTCACCTTCGTCATCGGCGGCATGACCGGCGTCCTCCTCGCCGTGCCGCCGGCTGACTTCGTGCTGCACAACTCGCTGTTCCTGATCGCCCATTTCCACAACGTCATCATCGGCGGCGTCGTGTTTGGCCTGATGGCGGGCGTCGTCTACTGGTGGCCGAAAGCCTTCGGCTACAAGCTCGATCCCTTCTGGGGCAAGATGAGCTTCTGGTTCTGGCAGATCGGCTTCTTCTTCGCCTTCATGCCGCTCTACGTGCTCGGCCTGATGGGCGTCACCCGCCGCGTCAGCCAGTTCGAGGACCCCTCCTTGCGGATCTGGTTCATCATCGCCGCCTTCGGCGCCGTGCTGATCGCGCTCGGCATCGCCTCCTTCATCATCCAGCTCGTCGTCAGCTTCCTCAAGCGCGACCAGCTGCGCGACTTCACCGGCGATCCGTGGAACGGCCGCACGCTCGAATGGTCGACCTCCTCGCCGCCGCCGGACTACAACTTCGCCTTCACCCCGGTCGTGCACGACCACGACAGCTGGTACGACATGAAGAACCGCGGCTACGAGCGCCCGCTCGGCGGCTTCAAGCCGATCCACATGCCGAGGAACACCGGGACGGGCGTGATCCTCGCCGGCCTCAGCGTCGCGCTCGCCTTCGGCCTGATCTGGTACATCTGGTGGCTGGTGATCGCCTCCTTCGTCGCCATCGTCGGCGTGGCGATCGCCCACACCTTCAACTACAACCGGGACTTCTACATCCCCGCCGAGACGGTGACAGCAACAGAGGACGCGCGTTCCGAACTGCTGGCGGAGCGGACCTGACATGAACAACGAAGCACTGCAAGAAACCGAGACGCCCCAGTTCTACCTGGAGGAAGACCACCATCCCGAAGGCAGCACCATGCTGGGCTTCTGGATCTACCTGATGAGCGACTGCCTCATCTTCGCCGTGCTGTTCGCCACGCACGGCGTGCTCGGCCGCAACTATGCGGCCGGCCCCTCGCCTGCCGACCTCTTCGACCTGTCGATCGTCGCCTTCAACACCGCGATGCTGCTCTTCTCGTCGATCACCTACGGCTTCGCCATGCTCCAGATGGAGCGCAACGCCAAGATGGAGACGATCTTCTGGCTCGGCGTGACCGGCGTCTTCGGCCTGATCTTCCTCTCGCTCGAACTCTACGAGTTCTACCACCTGATCCTCGAGGGCGCCGGCCCCGGCCGCAGCGCCTTCCTGTCGTCGTTCTTCACCCTCGTCGGCACCCACGGCCTGCACGTAACCTTCGGCGTCATCTGGCTCGTCACGCTGATGGTGCAGGTGAAGATGCACGGCCTCATTCCGGAAAACCGCCGCCGGCTGATGTGCCTGTCGATGTTCTGGCACTTCCTCGATGTCGTCTGGATCGGCGTCTTTTCCTTCGTCTACCTGATGGGAGTTCTCGGATGAGCCCGCAAGCCCACGCCCCCGCCTACGAAGATGCCCACAACGTCCACCATGGCCACAGCCATGGCCACGGCGCCGGGCACGGCTCGCTCAAGACCTACCTGATCGGCTTCGTCCTGTCCGTCATCCTGACCGCCATTCCCTTCTGGCTGGTTATGGGCGAGGTGTTCGACAACAAGCTGGTCACGGCGGTCCTGATCATGGCGTTCGCCGCCGTCCAGATCGTCGTGCACATGGTCTGCTTCCTGCACATGAACCCGCGCTCGGAAGGCGGCTGGACGATCATGGCGCTGATCTTCACGCTGGTCATCGTGGCGATCATGCTCGCCGGCTCCTTCTGGGTCATGCATCACCTCAACGTGAACATGATGCCGATGTCGCCCGAGATGATGAAGAACATGCCCTGACGGGCCGGAGGGCAGCCCCATGGCCGCCGGCCATCAGGATCGCGGCGACGTGGCGGCGACAAGTGCCGCCCGCGCCGGACGCGCGCGCCTGGCATTTATGGGCGCAATGCTCCTTCTCGCGGCCGTGTTCGTGCTGCTCGGCACGTGGCAGGTGCAGCGGCTCTTCTGGAAGCTCGAGCTGATCGCCCGCGTGGAGGCCCGCATCCATGCGGACCCCGTGCCGCCGCCGCCGCGGGAGGCCTGGCCGGACGTCTCCCCGTCGACCCACGAATATCTTCGGGTGACGGCCGAGGGCACGTTCGACCATGCACGGGAAGTGCTGGTCCAGGCGGTCACGGAGCGCGGCGCCGGCTTCTGGGTGATGACGCCGCTTCGCCAGGCGGACGGCACGGCGCTCCTCGTCAACCGCGGCTTCGTGCCGCCCGACCGCCGCGATCGCGCCACCCGCGGCGAAGGCGAGGTCGAAGGCCCCGTCCGGGTGACCGGCCTCCTCCGGATGAGCGAGCCCGGCGGCGCCTTCCTGCGTTCCAACGATCCGGGGAACGGCCGCTGGTATTCCCGCGATGTCGCGGCGATCGCGGCGGCAACCGGCCTCGCCGAAGTCGCGCCCTACTTCGTCGACGCCGACGCCACCGCCAACCCCGGCGGCCTGCCGGTCGGCGGGCTCACGATCGTCCGTTTCCGCAACAGCCACCTCGTCTATGCGCTCACCTGGTACGCAATGGCCGCGATGAGCATCGGCGCCCTGCTCGTCCTCGGGCGGCGCGCGCACCGCCACGGCTGATCCCTCCCCCTCTACGAAACATGCGGCGGCCGGTACACGCCGTATGCGAAAGGCCGCGTCGCTCTACCCCCTTGGCGCGTACCGTGCGCTCTCCGCACCGGCAGGGGGGATGCGCCTAGTCAAATGGGGGAGACCCCGCGCCCCGAGGTACTACCGATTACGGTAGTTTGTCGGCGCCGAAATGTCGGCAGAATGCTCTTCAGGGCAGAGATAGAGCACGGGGCACTCATGTTCAGGTTTCACATCAAGAACCATGATCTCTTGAGCGTATCGGGCGGTTCGGCAAGGATTTTTGCCGGCGCGACCAACGGAGCGCTCCCGGTCGGCGCCAATAGCGACCTTTCGACCGGGACACCCGCGTCGCCCGGGTCCCAGGCATCCGCCCACACCGGTCTCGAACAGGCCATCGGCCGCCTGCTCCAGCCGGTCGCTTCCGCCCTGTCCTTCGCGTCGGACTGGAACCTGCCGACGCCGACCGCGCCGATGCAACTGCCCGCCGATCCGGCCATCGCCGGTCCGGTCTCGCTCTGGTCCTACGTCTTCAGCGCGCCGCTCGGCGACTGGAGCGCCCTGAAATCCGCCGATGGCGCCGGTGACGCCTCCGCCCCGACGGGCGCAGGCGGCAAGCCGGCCTTTGCCTCCGCCGGCGCGGCCGCGCCGGCTTCGGCCTCGGCAGGTGCGGACAACGGCGCAGCGGGCCCGCAGGCCGCCACCGCGACGACCCTGAAGATTCCGTCCGCACAGACGTCCGGCGATCCGGACGGGACGGCCAGCCCCGCCCCGTCGATCCGCTCCGTCTCGCCGACCACCGAAGGTTCGCAGGAAGGCGCCCTCGAGGGCGGCGGCAACGAGACCATCGCGCCGGAAATGGTCGTCGGCACGACCGGCTCGGAGATGCCCGCCGTGCAGACGATGACTGCATCGGCCGCTGCGACGGATGCGCCGGCCTTCGCGCCGGCTGCGGCCGCCCCGACGGCGGATGCTGCGACCACCGAGGAAGCCGGGACCGCCACGCTTGCGGCCGCGGCCGCCGTGCCGAACAAGATCGCCCTGGAAAACATGAAGCAGGGCAATTCCATCGACGAATGGGGGATCTCCGGCGACGGCGACGCCAACATCCAGGGCTTTGCCACCGAGATCAGCACCAATGTCGGCGGCACCGTCGACTTCAAGATCGCCACGGACTCCACCCACTACCGCATCGACATATATCGCCTCGGCTACTACGGCGGCGACGGCGCGCGCCTGGTGGATTCGATCGAGAAGACGCTGACCACCGCACAGGACCAGCCGCACCCGATCGTCGACATGTCGCTCGGCCTGATCGATTGCGGCAACTGGTCGGTTTCGGCGAGCTGGGGCATTCCGGAGGACGCCGTTTCCGGCGTCTACATCGCCAAGCTCGTGCGCCTGGACGGCACCGAGGGCGAGAGCCACATCCCCTTCGTCGTCCGCGACGACGCCTCGACCAGCGACATCGTCTTCCAGACCTCCGACACCACCTGGCAGGCCTACAATGCCTGGGGCGGCGCCAGCCTCTACTTCGGCGAGGTCCCGGTCGATCCGGCCGACATGATCGGCTACATGCCGCCCAACTGTAGCTGCGGCCTGACGGCGATCGGGCGCGCCTCCGCCGTCAGCTACAACCGTCCGATCATCACCAACACCAGCCCGATCGGCGGCAGCCATGACTTCATCTTCGGCGTCGAGCACTCCGCCATCCAGTGGCTGGAGCAGAACGGCTACGACGTCTCCTACATCTCCGGCGTCGATTCCAGCCGCAACGGCCAGATGATCCTCAACCACGACGCCTTCCTCTCGGTCGGCCATGACGAATACTGGTCCGCCGAGCAGCGCGCGGCCGTCGAGGCGGCCCGCGATTCCGGCGTCAACCTCGCCTTCTGGGGCGGGAACGACATGTACTGGAAGATCCGCTGGGAAAACAGCATCGACGGCAACGGCACGCCCTACCGCACGATGGTCTGCTACAAGGAGACCTGGGGCACCAGCACCGACCCGAGCGACGTCGGCACCGGCACCTGGCGCGACCCGCGCTACGCCGATCCCGGCCAGGAGCCGGAAAACTCGCTGATCGGCACGATGTTCACCGTCGACGGCTACCGCACCGACGAGATCACCGTCTCCAGCGATTTCTCCAACCTCCGCTTCTGGCGCGACACCGACATCGCCGACCTCGAGGACGGCGAAGTCTACACGATGCCGAAGAACATCCTCGGCTACGAGTGGAACTCGGATGTCGAAAACGGCTTCCGGCCGGCCGGCCTGATCAACATGTCGCTGTCGACCGTCTCGGTCGATACCTACCTGCGCGACTACGGCACGACCGTCGGCAACGCCGAGGTGAACCACAGCCTGACCATGTACCGCGCCGAAAGCGGCGCGCTCGTCTTCAGCTCGGGAACGGTGTTCTGGTCCTGGGCGCTGAACGACCAGCATTCCGGCCCCTCCATGCCGACGGACAGGAACGTCCAGCAGGCGATGGTCAACATGTTCGCCGACATGGGCATCCAGCCGACGACGCTGGTCTCCAGCCTGATCCTGGCATCGGAATCGACGGACACGATCCGCCCGACCTCGACGATCACCACGCCGGTCGTCGGCGCCAGCTTCGTCGAGGGCCAGCACGTCACCGTCACCGGCACGGCGGCCGATCTCGGCGGCGGCGTCATCGCCGGCGTGGAGATCTCCACCGACGGCGGCGACACCTGGTTCAAGGCGACCGGCCGCGAGAACTGGAGCTTCAACTGGGTCGTCCAGGCGAGCGGCACCTACACGATCATGTCGCGCGCCGTCGATGACAGCCTCAACCTCGAGACGCCCTCGGCCGGCAAGCAGGTCACCGTCAACCTGCCCTCCACCACCGTCAGCCTCTGGACGCAGGCCTCCAAGCCCGCGGAGGAAACGACGATCGACCGCGACGCCGTCGAGGTCGGCCTGCGCTTCGAGACGACGGCGAACGGCACGATCGAAGGCATCCGCTTCTACAAGGGCTTCTACAACACCGGCAGCCACCGGGTCAGCCTCTGGGACGAGGCCGGCAACCAGATCGCCACCGGCATCTCCACCAACGAATCGATCACCGGCTGGCAGACGGTCAAGTTCTCGAGCCCGGTCCAGGTCACCGCGGGCACGACCTACATCGCCTCCTACCACACCAAGGGCTTCTACTCCTCGACGCTCGACTACTTCGACACCGGCTATCAGAACGGCTTCCTCAAGACGGACGCAAACGCCAGCGTCTATTCCTACACCGACACGCCCGGCACCTTCCCCGGCAGCGTCTCGGACGGCCGCAACTACTGGGTCGACGTCCTCTTCAATCCCGGCACGAACATGGCACCCGTGGCCGTGGACGACAACGGCTTCACCATCGGCCGCAACGGCATGCTGACGCTGTCGATCGCAAGCCTGGTGGCGAACGACACGGACGCCAATGGCGATCCGCTGACGATCACCGCCGTGGGCGGCGCCGTCAACGGCACCGTCACCCTCAACACGCAGAACGGCACCGTCGTCTTCCAGCCGGACGCCGGCTATTTCGGCCCGGCGAGCTTCACCTACACGGTCTCGGACGGTCGCAGCGGCACCGACCAGGGCACCGTCAACCTCACGGTCGACGAGGGCCCGAGCGGCGTCTCGCTGTTCAACCCCGAGGATGCGCCAGTCGGGCCGGTCTATGTCGACGGCACCGGCGTCGAACTCGGCATGAAGTTCGTCGCCTCCTCGGCCGGCGAGATCACCGGCATCCGCTTCTACAAGGCCAACGGCGACACCGGCACCCACACCGGCGCGCTCTACGACGCGAACGGCAACCGGATCGCCTCGGTGACCTTCGTCAACGAATCGCTCAGCGGCTGGCAGACCGCGACGTTCTCGAGCCCGATCCAGATCACCGCGGGGCAGACCTACACCGCCTCCTATCACAGCAGCACCGGCACCTATTACGCCACCGGCGGCTATTTCAACACGGCGCGGACGAACGGCCCGCTGACGGCCCCGTCCTCGGCCGCCACGGACGGCGGCAACGGCGTCTTCCGCTACGGCGCCGGCGGACTGGTCCCGACGCAGAGCTACAACGCCTCGAACTACTGGGTCGACGTCGTCTTCAAGCAGAGCACGGCGAACACCGTGCCCGTGGCCGCAAACGACAACGGCTACGTGGCGACCTACAACACCCCGCTGACCATCTCGGCCACCCTGCTCCTCGGCAACGATGACGATGCCGACGGCGATGCGCTGGTCGTGACCGGCGTCGGCAACGCCACCAACGGCACCGTCGCCTACAACAGCCAGACCAACGCCGTCACCTTCACCCCGACCAGCGGCTATACCGGCCCGGCGAGCTTCACCTACACCATCTCCGACGGCCGCGGCGGCACGGATTCGGCCACCGTCAGCCTGACGGTGACGCCGCAGTCGAATGCGACGAGCCTGTTCACCGCGTCCGACACCCCGGCGGTGCTGGCAAGCTCGGATACGTCTCCGGTCGAGCTCGGCATGAAGTTCGTCGCTTCCGCGAGCGGCCAGATCACCGGCCTGCGCTACTACAAGAGCGCCCAGGACAACGGGACGCATGTCGGCTCGCTGTGGACCAGCACGGGCCAGCTGATCACCTCGGCCACCTTCGTCAACGAAAGCGCCAGCGGCTGGCAGACCGTGCTGTTCGCGCAGCCGGTCAACATCTCGGCCGGAACGACCTATGTGGCGAGCTACCAGTCGAACGGCCGCTACGCGGTCACCTCGAACTACTTCACCACCACCCGGACGAACGGCGACCTCAGCGCGCCGTCCAGCGGCACGAGCGGCGGCAACGGCGTCTTCGCCTACGGCTCCGGCAACGAGTTCCCCACGGCAAGCTGGAATTCGTCGAACTACTGGGTGGACGTGCTGTTCGAACGCTCCACCGCCAACCAGGCGCCGGTCGCCGTCGCCGATCCCGGCTACCAGACGCAGACAGGCGCGCCGATCACCATCCAGGCCTCCGCCCTTCTTGGCAACGACAGCGATCCCGATGGCGACCCGCTGTCGATCACCGGCGTCTCCAATGCGGTGAACGGCCAGGTGTCCTTCGACAGCGTGGCCAACACCGTCACCTTCACGCCGACCGCCGGCTACCAGGGGGCGGCCAGCTTCCGCTACACCGTCTCGGACGGCCAGGGCGGCACGGCGACGGCCCAGGTATCGCTCAACGTCAACGCCCCGAGCGCGGACCAGACCATCTTCGAGGATGCGACCCCGACGATCGTCTCCGTCAACGACAACAGCCCCGTCAACCTCGGAATGAAGTTCCAGGCGGACGTGGACGGATGGATCACCGCCATCCGCTTCTACAAGGCCGCCAACAACAACGGGCCGCACACCGGCTACCTCTGGAGCGCCGACGGCGATCTGATCACCAGCGCCACCTTCACCAACGAAACCTCGAGCGGGTGGCAGACGGTCGACCTGGCCCAGGACGTGGAGATCGATGCGAACACGACCTACCTCGTCTCCTACAGCACCAACGGCAACTACTCGGCGACGCCGAACGGCTTCGCCTCCGAAGTCACCAACGGCAACCTGCACGCCCTCTCCTCCACGCTCAGCGGCGGCAACGGCGTCTATGGCTACGGCTCGGCGGGGATCATGCCGGCAAGCACTTACAACAGCACGAACTACTACGTCGACGTGGCCTTCCGGCCGCAGTTGGCGGCATGAGGAGCTGATGGCGTCATTGCAGGGCGACGGTCGACTGCCAGTAACGGTTCTCTCCGGCTTTCTCGGCGCCGGAAAGACGACGATCCTGAACCAGGCCCTGCGCAACCGCGAGGGCCGGCGCGTCGCCGTGATCGTCAACGACATGAGCGAGGTCAACATCGACGCCGATCTCGTCCGCGACGGCGGGGCCGGCCTGTCGCGCACCGACGAGACGCTGGTCGAGCTGACCAACGGCTGCATCTGTTGCACGCTGCGCGACGACCTCTTGAAGGAAGTCCGCCGCCTGGCGGCCGAGGGTCGCTTCGACTATCTCCTGATCGAGGGCACGGGCATCGCCGAGCCGCTGCCGATCGCGGCGACCTTCTCCTTTCGCGACGAGGCGGGAGCCGCGCTCTGTGACGTCGCGCGGCTCGACACGATGGTCACCGTCGTCGACGCCGCCAGCCTTCTTTCCGACTACGAGAGCACGGATTTCCTGCGGGACCGCGGCGAGACGCGCGACGCGGCCGATGCCCGCTCGCTGGTCGACCTCCTGGTCGAGCAGATCGAGTTCGCCGATGTCGTCGTCGTCAACAAGGTCTCCGACGTGAGCGGCGAGACGCGGGCGGCGATCCGCCGGATCATCACCGCGCTCAACCCCGACGCCCGCGTCGTCGAGGCGGACTACGGCCGCATCCCGCTCGCATCCATCCTCGATACCGGCCTCTTCAGCGAGGCCAGGTCCGCCCGCCATCCGTTCTGGCACAAGGAACTCTTCGGCTGGGGCGAGCATGTGCCGGAGACCGAGGAATACGGCATTTCGAGCTTCGTCTACCGCGCGCGGCGTCCCTTCGACCCGGCGCGGTTCCACGCCTTTCTTTCGATGGAGCGCCCCGGCCTGCTGCGGGCCAAGGGACACTTCTGGCTCGCCAGCCGCCCCGACTGGATCGGCCTTCTGTCGATCGCCGGCAGGCAGGTCCGCGCCGAGCCCAAGGGTATGTGGTGGGCCAGCGTCCCGCGCGCCCACTGGCCGCGCCATGCGCAGTTCCAGCAGATGCTGCAGCGGAACTGGACCCCCGCCTGGGGCGACCGGCGGCAGGAGCTCGTCTTCATTGGCAGCGGCACGTCCGAGGCCGCCATCCGGCAATCGCTCGATGCGTGCCTGACCGGCACCGACACCGGCTACGACCCGCGCCTCGCGCGCGGGCTTTCCGACCCCTTCCCCGCCTGGGGACACGACCATGTCGCCTGAGCGGCGCAACCCGATAACCAAGGAGGCTCACATGTCCAGCGAACTCTATTCCGACGGCATCGGCGAAATCACCGTCACCGGCACGATCGTCCGCATCGACCTCATGTCGCTGTCGGCCACCGAGCGCGATGCCAGCAACAACCCCGTCCCGGTCTTCCGCCAGCGCATCGTCATGCCCGTCGATGCCTTCGCCAATGCCGTGGACCTGATGCAGAAGGCGCTGACCGGGCTCGTCGAGGCCGGCGCCGTCCGCCGCATCGGCGACGTGCCGGCGGTCGAGGCACAGAAGGGCCAGCCCGTCTCCAACGCATCGCCGAACTTCAACTAGGTTCGCCGGGCGCTGATGGAATGACCAAGAACCCGCATACCAACCTGCAGTGCCTGGTGCTGGTGGCCCGCCATCATGGGGTCGACCTGTCACCCGAGCGGCTGATGCACGACTATGCCGTCGGCGATGCCCCGGTCACCCGGCGCCAGATGCTGCGCATGGCCAAGGATGCGGGCTTGCGAGCGCGCCATGTCACCCTCGACTGGGACGGGCTCTTCCAGCTCGGCGAGGCGTTTCCGGTCATCGCCGAACTTCAGAACGGCAACTGGGTCGTGGTCGCCGGCACAGCCGGCGACGGCGACAACCGGATGGTCCGGATCCTCGACCCGCTCGCCCAGCGCCCCGAATTCATGCTGCTGGAGAAGGAGCGGTTCCTGCGCTCCTGGCGCGGCTCGATCGTGCTCGTCAAGCGCAACTACCGGATGTCGGACCTGGACCAGCCCTTCGGCTTTCGCTGGTTCATCCCCGAGATCATCCGCCAGCGCAGCCTGTTCCGCGACGTGGCACTCGCCGCCCTCGTGCTCTACGGGCTGGGGCTCGCCACTCCGATCTTCTTCCAGCTCGTCATCGACAAGGTCCTGGTGCACCAGAGCTACGCCACGCTGACGGTGCTGACGATCGGCATCGGGATCGCGCTCGTCTTCGATGCGATCTTCAGCTTCCTCAGGCGATACCTCCTGCTCTATGCCACCAACAAAATCGACATCAAGATCGCCACGCGCACCTTCGGCCACCTGCTGAACCTGCCCGTCGCGCTCTTCGAGCAGACCTCGGCCGGCGTGCTCGTCAAGCACATGCAGCAGACCGGGCGCATCCGCGAGTTCCTGACCGGCCGCCTGTTCCTGACGCTGCTCGACGGGCTGTCGCTCCTCGTCTTCGTGCCGATCCTCTTCCTCTACAGCGTCAAGCTCACCTTCGTCGTCATCGGCTTCGCCGGTCTCGTCGGCTTCGTCGTCATGCTGCTCGTCGGCCCGTTCAACCGGCGCCTGCAGGCGCTGTACCAGGCCGAGGGCGAACGCCAGGCGCTGCTGGTCGAGACGGTGCACGGCATGCGCACCGTCAAGTCGCTGGCGCTCGAGCCCCGCCAGCGCAAGGTCTGGGACGACAGCTCCGCCCAGTCCATCTCCGTCCGCTTCCGGGTCGACCAGATCTCGGCGATCGCCCAGTCGCTGATCGGGCTTCTGGAAAAGCTGATGAGCGTCGCCATCATCGGGTTCGGCGCGCTCGACGTCTTCAGCGGGGCGATGACCATCGGCGCGCTCGTCGCCTTCAACATGCTCGCCGGCCGGGTCTCCGGGCCGCTCGTCCAGATCGTCACCATGGTGCACGAATACCAGGAGGTGGCGCTGTCGGTGCGCATGCTGGGCGAGATCATGAACCAGCGGCCCGAGCAGTATGGGCGCGGGCGCGGCATGCGGCCGGAGCTGCACGGTCGCATCGAGTTCGACAACGTCACCTTCCGCTACGGCCAGGACGGCCCGCCCGCTCTCGACGCGGTGTCCTTCACCGTCCCGGCGGGCTCGGTCTTCGGCATCGTCGGCAAGAGCGGCTCGGGCAAGACCACCGTCACCCGCCTGATCCAGGGCCTCTACCAGAACCAGCAGGGGATCGTGCGCATCGACGGCTACGACAGCCGCGAGATCGACCTCGTCCACCTGCGCACCAGCATCGGCGTGGTGCTGCAGGACAATTTCCTCTTCCGCGGCAGCGTCCGCGACAACATCGCCGCCGCGCGGCCGGACGCCAGCATCGAGGAGATCGTCGAGGTGGCGCGCATGGCGGGCGCGGAGGAATTCGTCGAGCGGCTGCCGCGCGGCTTCGAGACCATGCTGGAGGAAAACGGCGCCAATCTCTCCGGCGGCCAGAAGCAGCGCCTCGCCATCGCCCGGGCGCTGCTCACCAACCCGAAACTTCTGATCTTCGACGAGGCGACCAGCGCGCTGGATCCCGACAGCGAGGCGATCATCCGCCAGAATCTCGGCAGGATCGCCGCCGGCCGCACCGTCATCATCGTCTCCCACCGCCTTTCGACGCTCGTCGATGCCGATGCCATCCTCGTCGTCGACCGCGGCAAGGTCGCCGACATCGGCCGTCACGACCAGCTCGTCTCGCGCTGCATGACCTACCGGCACCTGTGGAGCCAGCAGACGAGGCAGGTCGCATGAGAAAGAAAACCGGACATCAGGCAAACGCGCCGTCGAACGGCACAGGCCCGGCCGAAACGACGGGTGCCGGCGCCGCGGGTGGCGACCGGCCGGCCGAAGCCGGGCGCGACGAGATCAAGGCCGGCGACGTCAAGACCGGCGACGTCAGGGCCAGCAACGTCACGGCCAGCGACAATGCCGGCAAGGGCAAGACTGCCAGTCAGCCGGCGGCCAAGCGCGAACCGGAGGAGCAGGCCGCACCGACGAACAACCTGCCGGTTCCCGTCAGGCAGCCGGCGACCGAGCTCGTCGCACAGCGGACGCTGCCGCCGGTCATCGCCGAGTTCCAGAGCGATGCGGTCGAGCTGGAGGAACGCGTGCCCCCGCGCGTCGCACGGCTGACGCTCTACGGCATCACCGCGCTGATCGCTTCCGCAATCGTCTGGGCGAGCCTGTCGGAGATCGACGAGGTGGTGGTCGCGCCCGGCAAGCTGATCACCACCGAGCCGACGATCGTCGTCCAGCCGATCGAGACCTCGATCGTGCGCACCATCGACGTCGCCCAGGGCGATACGGTGCGCGCCGGCCAGGTCCTGGCCACCTTCGACCCGACCTTCAGCCAGGCCGACGTCGACCTGCAGCGCGCCAAGTTTGCCGCCCTCGACGCGCAGGCGAACCGGCTCGCCGCGGAACTCAACGGCGACGACTATGCCAAGACGGCCGGCTTCTCCCCCGACGAGCGGCTGCAACTGCAGCTGTTCGGCCAGCGCCTCGCCTTCCACACCGCGCAGCTGCTGAATTTCGACCACCAGATCGCCGGCCAGAACGCCACGCTCGTCGCCAGCACCAACCAGCAGCACATCCTCGCCAGCCGCAAGCAGAACCTCGCCGAGATCGAGGCGGCCCGCGAACTCCTGTGGCGGACCGACAGCGGCTCGCGCATCAATTTCCTCGGCGCACGCGACGCCCGCCTCGACGTCGAATCCGATCTGTCGCAGCTGCAGGGCCGCGCGGCGGAGGCCGTCCATGCGCTCGCCAAGCTCAGGGCCGATCGCCAGGCCTTCATCGAGGACTTCCGCCGCACCACCATGGAGCAGCTGGTCGAGACGAAGACCCAGCGCGACGCCGCCGCCGAGGAGCTGAAGAAGATGGAGCGCCGGCGGGACATGGTCGAGATGCGCGCCCCGGCCGACGCCGTCGTGCTCGACATGGCCCAGCGTTCGGTCGGCTCGGTCGTCCGCGAAGCCGAGCCGATGGTGACGCTCGTCCCCCTCGGTGCGCCGCTGGAGGCCGAAATCTCGATCAACGCCCGCGACATCGGCCAGGTCACCGTCGACAAGCAGGCGCGCATCAAATTCGATGCCTATCCGTTCCAGAAATACGGCACCGCCAACGGCAGCATCCGCACGGTCAGCCGCGACGCGTTCAGCCCGAGCCAGCAGGAGACGGCCGCCGGCCAGCCGCCCACGCCCTATTTCAAGGCGCGCATCCCGCTCGCCGACACCGAACTTCACTATGACGGCAAGCCCGTGCGGCTGCTTCCGGGCATGACCGTTTCGGCCGAGGTCAAGGTCGGCCGCCGCACGGTCATTTCCTATTTCCTCTATCCCCTCGTCCGGGGGCTCGACACCGCCCTGCGCGAACCCTGACCGCAACGAAGGGCCGCAGGTCGCACTGGCGGCAGGATCCGAAACCGTCTAGTCGGGACATTCGGCGCCGGTCGTCACCCAGGCGTCGATCAGGGCGGCAAGCTCTTCCTGCGAGCCCGGCGGCGTGCTCCTGCCCTCGCCCGGATGCCATGCCCAGCCGACCAGGTGGTCCTCGCCCATGTGGCTGACGAGGTCGGCATGCGAGCGATCGCCGTTGCGTTCCGGGTCCTTCACCTGCCGGCAGATCTCGCCGACCGTCAGTCCCTGCCAGGCCATGCTGGCGGGCGCCAGCTGCCAATGGGCATTGCCCGGAATGGACTTCATGCGGCTGCCGACGATCGGGCGGTTCTCGGGGCCGTGGCAGGCGGTGCAGGCCAGCCCCGCCGGTCCCATCGAGCTTTCGCTCGCGATCATCAGCGGCACGTGCGGATGCATGTCCTCGCCCTGGGTCGGGCTGCGGGTCGCCGGATGGCAGTTGATGCAGCGCGGATGCGTCAGGACACGGCTCGCCTCGATGAAGATCGCCTTCGATCGGGCGCCGGTGTCGGCGATGGTCTCGAAATCCGCGACCGGCTTCAGGGTTCCGCCGCCGGCGGTCTCGGCGTATCCGCGCAGCGGCCCCGTTCCGGCAACGGCGCCGATCACGACCAGGACGGCGGCAAGCGGCAAGGCGAGCGGTTTCTTCGCCATCGTCACACCCTCCGCAATTCGCTCTGGTCGATCGGCAGCGACCGCAGCCGCTTGCCGGTCGCCGCGAAGATCGCGTTGAACAGCGAGGGCGCGACGCCGGGGGTGCCGAGCTCGCCTATGCCGCCCGGCGCCTCCGAACTCGGCACGATGTGCACCTCGATCCTCGGCGTCTCGTGGATCCTGAGAACGGGGGAATCGTCGAAGTTGCCCTCGACCACGGCGCCGTTCCGAACCGTGATGCGGCCATAGAGGGCGGCACTCAGCCCATAGACGATGCCGCTCTGGATCTGGGCCTCCACCGTATCGGGATTGATGACCTGGCCGCAGTCGACCGCGCAGACGATGCGGTCGACCCTCAGCCCGCCGTCTTCGGCAATGCCCACCTCGGCGATCATCGCCGAAAAGCTGCCGAAATCCTCCGCCACCGCAATGCCGCGTCCCGTCCCCTGCGCCGGCGCCGTCGTCCAGCCCGCCTTCTCGGCGGCGAGTTCGAGCACCCCGAGGAGGCGCGGCTTGTGCTGGAGCAGCCGGCGGCGGTAGTCGAGCGGATCAATGCCGGCAAGATGCGCCAGTTCGTCGATGCCGCCCTCGATCGGCGGGATGTTGCGCGTGGCCCCGACGCCGCGCCAGTTGCCCGTCAGCATACCGTCGGGCGCCTCGTGCCGCACGAAGTCGGTATATTTGTTGGGAATGGCGTAGGGGGATTCCGCGCCCGCCATGATGTCGAGATCGATGCCTTCCTGCACGAAAGCGGGCATCCAGCGGGCCATGACGGCGGGGCCGATGACGCGGTGGCGCCAGGAGACGGGCATGCCGTCCGCACCCAGGGTCGCCGTGACCTTGCTGTAGTTGAGGTAGCGATAGCAGTCGTGACGGATATCCTCCTCGCGGCTCCAGGTCACCTTGACCGGGCCATCGACCTGCCTTGCGATCTTTGCCGCCGCGATGACGCTGTCGACATCGAGCCTGCGGCCGAAGCCACCGCCCAGCAAGTGGTTGTGTACGACCACCTTCTCCACCGGCAGCCCGGTGACGTCGGCCACGGCCTGCCGCGCCCGCCCCATCACTTGCGTCCCGACCCAGACCTCGCAGCCGTCGTCGCGGACATGCAGCGTGCAGTTCAGGGGCTCCATCGCCGTATGCGTCAGGATCGGCAGGCGATAGACGAATTCGTGGACCGGCCCGTGCTCGGCTTCCGCCTTGTCGACATCGCCCTCTTTCTTGTGCGGCAGGGCATTGCCCCCGATCGCATCTTCGGCGCGGGCCTCCAGATCCGCCAGCGAAAGCGTGCCGTTCGGACCCGGATCCCAGTCGATGGCGAGCGCGGCGAGCCCCTTTCGGGCGGCACCGGTATTGTCCGCCACGACGGCGACGGCGTCCTCGGTCCGGACGACCTGCTTGACGCCCTTGACCGCCAGTGCCGGGGCATCCTCGACCGAGCGCAGCGTCCCGCCGAAATGGGGACAGATGGCGATCGCCGCAAAGGAGACGCCGTCCGGGCGGGCGTCGATGCCGTACTTCGCCGACCCGTTGACCTTCTGCGGACTGTCGAGCCGGCGCACCGCCCGGCCGATCACCTTGAAATCGGTGGCCGGCTTCAGGGGCACGTCCTGCGGGACGGGCTGCGCCGCGGCCGCCTCGACCAGGCTGCCGTAGCGCGCCCGGCGGTTGCTCGCCGCATGCACGACCTGCCCGGCCTCCACGGTGCAGGTCTCCGGCGCCACGTCCCAGCCGCGGGCGGCGGCATTCACCAGCATGATGCGTGCGGTCGCACCTGCCTTACGCATCTGCTCGTAGACGCCGCGGATGGAGAGCGAGCCCCCGGTGATCTGGTCGCCGAGCAAGGTGTTCGCATAGCGGGCGGGATCGGCAGGGGCATGCTCCAGTTCCACCTGGTCGAGCGGAACGTCCAGTTCCTCGGCGAGAAGCATGGCCACGGCCGTGTAGATGCCCTGTCCCATCTCCACCGGCGAAATGACGAAGACGATCTTGCCCTCGGCCGGGATACGGATGAAGGCGCCCGCCTCGAAGGCATCCGGGGCGGCGGCGGACGAGGCCGTGGGCTTGAAGCCGATGACGAGGCCGGCGCCGGTCAGCGATGCGCCGATCAGGAAATGGCGGCGCGATACGGGAATGGCGTTCCTGTCGTGGATGGACATGACACTCACCTCCCCGCCGCAGCCAGCTTGATGGCGGCGCGAATGCGCGGATAGGTGCCGCATCGACAGATGTTCCCGGCCATCACCGCGTCGATGTCCTCGTCGGTCGGCGACGGGTTGGCGGCAAGGAGGGCTGCGGCAGACATGATCTGCCCGGACTGACAGTAGCCGCACTGGACGACGTCGATGTCGAGCCAGGCCTTCTGCACGCGGGCGCCTTCCACAGTCTCGCCGATCGCCTCGATCGTGGTGATCGACGCGGAAGCGACATCGGCGACCGGCGTCACGCAGGAGCGGACGGGCATGCCGTCGACATGCACCGTGCAGGCACCGCACATGGCGATGCCGCAGCCGAATTTCGTTCCGGTGAGGCCTATGGTGTCCCGCAGGACCCATAGCAGCGGAATGTCGCCGTCTACATCGATGGAATAGGACTTACCATTGACCTGGAGATCGTATGACATGTGAGCATCGGCCGATAGCCGCCTCCCGGGGATCCATACCGCGCGTGAAAACTACCAGAACTTCCCTGAGACCACGCACTAACTTTATTGTGAAAAGAAAATTGCCCGCCTTCTATTGAAAGCCATGGTTTCGCCATAATATGCTACGTGGCATTGCCTTCGGCGGCCATTCGAGACCGGCAGGTTGTGCCTGCGGGCATGCCGGGGCAGTTGTTCGGAAGCCGCGCCGTCGGCCTGCGGCGGCAGGATCCGGCACGACGAAGCGATAACCACGGCCGCTCACCGTCGCGATGTAGGGCGCCCCGTCCGGCCGCTCGCCGCCACCGCTATCCATATCGGCCGAGCCTGCGAGGTCGCCGCGTGCTGGTCGTCCACACGACCGGAGTCATTCGGGCACGCGGACAGTCCGGCCGCCGGGGTGCTCCTCGCCGCCGCCGCCATCGCATTGGGTGGCTTTCGTGACAAAATCTAGCGGTCCGGCCAACCCTTCATGCACTGGTCTCGCTCTAAATTAGGCGCGACACAACTATGGGGTTGTTGCCACATTTCGGTGCCAGACTGTCTACAGGCGTTATGGCGGGGCTCATCGAGCGTATGATTCGGAGGAACAGCGCATGCGGAAAATCGGCAGTCTCACCTTGTTGGCCTGCGTGTCCCTGACACTTGCCGCCACGCCTGTCGTCCTGGACCTGAAAGGCCCCCTGAAGCTCACCACATCGACCGCCCTCGCCGGCAATGGAAACGGTGGCGGTAATGGCGGCGGAAACGGCGGCGGAAACGGCGGCGGCAATGGTGGCGGCAACGGCGGTGGCAATGGCGGCGGCAAGAGTGAGAGCCATGCGTCCGCGGGTCACGAGAAATCCGGACAGTCATCCCGTGGCAAGAGCGAGACCGGCAAGCCCGGCGATCCGATCGCAACGGCATTCGGCAAGCTTTTCGGCATCCGGAAGAGCGAGGAAAGGCGCACCGCCTCCAAGAAGAGCCTGACGGAAACCGCCAGGGTTTCGCCGAAGGCCGAGAAAGTGCACCTGAAGCCGGTCAAGCCGACGCCCAAGCCGCAGGTGGCGACGGACGTCGCCGCGGTCGAAGTGGAAGAAGCGCCCCTGAGCGGCAAGCCCGATCTGGCCGCCAAGCTCGGCGGCCTGAACTCGCTGCAGCGCAACTATCATGCCTATCTGAACGCCAGCGATCCGCGCATGGCCGCGATCCGCAGCTATGTCGTGGCCTATGCCCAGTTCGAGCTGGACAACGGCGTCGACGCCGTCCCGACCGATCCCGCCCTCGGCGACGAGGCCCTGAGCGCGGCACTTCTCGCGGCGGCCAACAAGCAGATAGGCACCGTGCAGCAGCCCGGCGACGTCGTGGTGACCGATCCCGAAGTGATGGCCTGGGCCAAGGACGTCCTCGGCGTCGGCCCTGCCGTCGGCAAGATCGACGAGGTGCGCGAGGTCATGGCGGCCGAACAGCCGGCCGATCAAGAGGCAGAAGAGACCGAGTAGGGCAACGCCCGCGTCGCAGCAGAATCGGACAGCCGGGGCACCGGCCGGTCCGCCGGCAGACACCGACCCGTGCAAAAATCGCGCCCCCGCCGGGCGCATGGATTTGCGCACCTGCAATCCTGACTGCCGTAAGAACCTACAGTCGGGATTGCCGATTTTCGCGCCCAGGACTAGCCTTTGATTTTTAAAAGAAATGGTGGGCCCGGAGGGACTCGAACCCCCAACCAAGCGGTTATGAGCCGCCGGCTCTAACCATTGAGCTACAGGCCCCGCCGCGAAGGCGGCTCGGGGTCAATGGTGGCCCCGGGGTGTTTCGTCTAGACGAAATCTTCGCTGCCCACAAGCGCCGCCGCAATGCGTACACAATCGCACTGGATGAAGCGTGCGAGGACAACCAATGGGAGACCCCCTCATGCTTCGAACAGGATTTTCGCGCGCGCTGGGCGGCGCGGCGTTGGCAGTGGCGCTCACGGCGGCAGCGGCCGCGCCGGCGCTGGCGCAGGAGACGCGGCCGCGCGAGCCGGTGATCATCGTGACCGGCGAAGGCCGCTCGGACGTAGCCCCCGACATGGCGATCGTCGATCTCGGCGTCGTCAAGGATGGCAAGACCGCCCGCGAGGCGCTGGACGCCAACAACGCGGCGATGGCGGCGGTGATGAAGGCGCTGAAGGAGGCCGGCATCGCCGAGCGCGACCTGCAGACCTCCGGCTTCGTCATCAGCCCGCAGTACCAGTACCCGCAGGGCGACGGCAGCGAGAACAAGCCGCCCGTCCTCGTCGGCTTCCAGGTCTCCAACATGCTGTCGGTGCGCATCCGCGACCTCGCCCGGCTCGGCGCCATCCTCGACCAGACCGTGACGCTCGGCGCCAACCAGAGCGGCGGCATCCGCTTCACCAACGACAAGCCGGAAGCCGCCATCAGCGAGGCGCGCAAGAAGGCGGTCGAAGACGGCATCGCCCGGGCGCGCGAACTGACCGCTGCCGCCGGCATCGAGCTCGGCAAGGTGCTGGAGATCTCCGAGACCTCCTACCGTCCGCAGCCCGTGCCGATGATGCGCGCGGCGATGGCCAAGGACTTCGCCGCCGAGGCCGTGCCGGTCGCAGCCGGCGAGACCAGCTATTCCGTCACCGTCACCATGACCTTCGAACTGAAGAACTGACCTTGCGCCACCCGGGCGTCCGTCACCAACGGGCGCCCGTGTTGCCTCCCGCGCTCAGTGGAACAGGCGGACCCGCCGGGACGGCATCGATGACGGAAGGGCCGGACACCGCGGGCCCCCTCTGACGCATGCAGGCGATGCGACGGCCCGGCGACGGCCAGGAACTTCGCCACTGGGGCCGTGCCGGTCGCGGACGACGCAGATGACCGTGCCGTAGCCCTCACCGGGACCATCGCCATGACAGTCGCCATGGCCTCGGCCGAAATTTCGTCCTGACAATTTCACCCTGGGAACTGACCGCACGCCGCCGCGTCCATCCGGCCGGGCCGGGGTCACATCGCGACGGTGACCGGGCGCATCTTCCGGCAGGACCCCGGCAGAGGGAAAAGCGCCCGGGCGGCCGGCCACACCCCTTCCCCGCAAACACGAAAAGGGCGGCGCCGGATCGCACCGCCCTCCCTGCTTCCTGTGGGCAAGGAGATGGCCTCCTTGCGCGTGACCGGCTGTGACGCCGCTCCCGCCCGTTCCTCTTCAGCGCCAGAGCGTCGGGCAGCGGGCGACGTTGGCGAAGGCGACCTGGGTGTAGCGATGGTGGCGCCAGCCCTCGACGACGACGCGGCGATGGTTGACGGCGGCGATGCGGGCGCCGCGCAGGCCGTGGCTGCGGGCCTTGTCGACGGCGATCCACGGCGCGCAGCGGCCGCGGCGGTCGTCCCAGCGGTCATGGTGGCCGTGGCGCTCCGGGCGGTGGCCGTAGTAGCCGTCGCGGTAGCCCACCGTCTCGATGCGGATGTCGAGCCCGCCCGCCGAGGCGGCCGGGGCGGCGGCGGACAGGCCGGCGATCGCGATGGCGACGACGGCCAGCGCCTTGCCAAGGAAGGTCTTGCCACGAAGGAATTGTGCAGAAAGGTTCGACATCGGTTGCGCTCCATCGATTGCGCCGTCGAGTGCAGCAGGGCATCGTCCGTCGCGGGTTTCAATGAAGCCATCCTATCCATGCGGGGCTGAACGACAGCGGAACCGCGCGTTCAGCCATCGTTCAGCCGAAAAGAGACGTCCGGGAAATGCGGCCGGCGGCGATGCGATTCCCACCTGGCGGGCTTCCGACTGCGCCTCTATCCCTCTGTCGCAAAAGCCTGCATCGAGCACCGCCGCCGGTCCCCGCGCAACCCTGCGCGGCGCACCTCCATCGACGCGCAGCCAGACCGCGCGCCGCACACACCTCGACCCGCATGCCCGCCTGCGCAGGCGCCTCCATCTGCCGGAGTGCGGTGGGCACACTAGGCGCCGGCGTCGGAAAAGAACGACAGGCGAGAGATCCTGCCGCCGTCGATTTCGATGAGCAGCACCTTTTCGACCGAGGTGGCCCGTGCCGAAGCGTCCCGCCCGCGCGCCGTAACACGGATCGCGACCGGCGATCCCCCGGTCGCCTGCATGACGACGGCATCGCCGAAGCTCTCATCGCCTGCGGCGAAATGGCGGGCGAGCCGCTCGCGCAGCGCCTCCCGGCCCTGGTCGCTGCCCGCGCCGATCCCGGAGAGGGCGACGTCCTCGTCGCAGAGGGCGGCGATCGCCGCATAGTCGCGCGCGTTCAGCGCCGCGACGAGATCGCCCGCGATGGTTGCTGCATCCGGCATGGCACCGTTCCTCCGTTGTCTCTTCTCCTGCCGGCTGCAATGCGCAGGCGGGCCCCGGTGTTCCGCAACGCGCTGTCACGGCCCCAGATGCAGGACGATCTCGCGCTCGTGCGGGCGGTCGCGGTGCTCGAAGAGATAGAGCCCCTGCCAGGTGCCGAGCGCCAGCCTGCCGCCCGTCACCGGTATGCCGATCGAGACCTGGTTGAGCGCCGCCTTGATATGCGCCGGCATGTCGTCCGGCCCCTCCATCGTGTGGACGATCCAGCGCATGGACGGGTCGTCGGACGGCGGCACCAGCCGGCGGAAGAAGGCGTCGAGGTCCTGCCGCACGTCGGGATCGGCATTCTCCTGGATGAGGATCGAGCAGGAGGTATGACGGACGAACACCGTCAGAAGCCCCTCGTCGATGCGGCTTTCGCGCACGAAGGCCGCCGCCTGCGTCGTGAACTCGTAGAGCCCCTGGCCCCGGGTCCTAAGGGTAATTTTCGTCTGTGACACCCTGTCTCCCTGCTTTCATCACATCACGCATCCACCACCCGCCCGGGCTTGCGTGGACGCCGGGCGGACGGGCGGCGCTCACAGCTTCAGGAAGCTCTGGAAGCCGCCGTAGATCATGCGCTTGCCGTCGAATATGTCCTGCCATTGCTCGTCGGCCAGCCGCGGATCGTCCATCACCTTGGCGACGACGGCGTCGCGCGTCTCGCGGCTGTCATAGGTCACCCACGAGAAGATCACCACCTCGTCGTCCTTGGCATGGACGGCCCGCGGAAAGGACGTGAACTTGCCGTAGGGCACGTCGTCGCCGACGCACTCGACATAGGAGAGTGCGCCATGCTCCATCCAGATCGGCCCGGCGATGCCGGCCAGCGTCTTGTAGTCATCCAGCTTCTGTTTCGGAACCGCAATCACGAATCCATCGACATAGGGCATTGATACCTCCTCTGCGGGCGGCGCATCCGCGCCGCCGTCCGCCGCGTCGCGCGCGGCCTGCACAGGACGAAAAAGCCGGCCGGCTTCCGACATCCGCCCCGTGCCGGGACGGCACGGATGGCAACGGAGGCCTCGCCTGGACCGGTCTCGGCCGGTCGGGCTCGTCCTGCGGATGGAGCAGGATACGCCCGCCCCGACCACCGGACAACTGCGACCCTACCACCATTGCCGGAGAGACAATTAGCCATCTCTGATATAATCTCTGCCGCGCTCGGTCGGTCTGGAAGCACCGGGAGGGGCGGATGTATGAGTTGCAGCGCCTTGCGATCGCCCTCGCCAGTTCGGCGATGCTTTGGTGCGCGCCCATGGCGTCCGCCGCCGAGGTCATCGGCCAGGCAGCCCACATCCGCACCAGCGTCACCGGCGACGGCCGGGAGATGGCGACGCGCGATCCCGTCCACCGCGACGAGCGCATCCGCACCTCCCGCTCCGGCCTGGGCCAGTTCGTCTTTCGCGACGGCACCAAGCTCGCGGTCGGCTGGGGCTCCTCCATCGTCATCGACCGTTTCGTGTTCGATGACAGCAACTCGCTGAAGAAGCTGACGCTGAACACCGCCAGGGGCACGTTCCGCTGGGTCAGCGGCCGCTCGAAGAGCACCGCCTACGAGATCGTCACACCGGCCGGCACGATCGGCGTGCGCGGCACCGCCTTCGATTTCTACGTCGGCCCCGACGGCACCACGGCGATGGTGCTCCTGAACGGCGCCGCCTCCTTCTGCGGCCGCGGCGGATGCCGGGAGCTGGCGCGACGCTGCGATTGCGTGATCGCCACCCCGAATGGCGGCATGACGAACGTGCAGCGGGTCAACCGCAACATATTGCGCCAGGTCGGCAATGCCAGGGCCCTGCCCTTCCTGTCCGGCGATCAGCAACTGGCCGGCGCCTTCCAGAGCGGCGCCTGCAGGCTGGAGGCGGCGTTGCAACCCAGGCAGGAGCGGCTCGAGCCACGACAGCGTCGACCCGAGCCGGCGCCGCCGCCCGAAAAACGCAGGAAGGTGGAGAGGCCGAGCTGGGATCGGCCGGACCGCGAAAAGCCCGGCCGCGACAAGCCCGATTTCGACACGCCCGGCCGCAAAAAGCCGGATCGCGACAGGCCGGGCTTCGACCGGCCGGACCGCAACGGCCCTGACGTGGGCGGACCGGACGGGGGCAGGCCGACCCGCGAGCCATCCGATCACGAGCAGCCCGGACGCGACAGGCCGAGCCGCGACAGACCGGATCGCGAAGGCGGCGGCCCGGACACGCCCGGCGGAGACGGCCCCGGCCGCGACCGGCCCGACTTCGACTGAGCGCGTCGCCCGCTCAGGGCTCGCCTTCAGGCGACCGCCCAGCGTCTCAGGGCCTCGGCGTCCCTTGCCGGCGGCCGGCCGAACATCCGGCCATACTCCCGCGTGAACTGCGAGACGCTCTCGTATCCGACGGCAAAGGCGGCGCTGCTGGCCGATGCGCCTTCCGACTGCATCAGCCGGCGCGCCTCGATGAGACGCAACTGCTTCTGGAACTGCAACGGCGACAACGAGGTGACCGTGCGGAAATGGCTGTAGAACGACGACGGGCTCATTCCCGCCACGGCGGCCAGGGCCTCGACGCGCAAGGGGCGGGCAAACTGCTCCCGCAGCACCGCCACGGCGCGGGCGACGCGCTGGGCGTGCCCCTCCGGCCAACCGAAGCGGCGAATGGCCGCCCCGTGCCGTCCGAGCAGCAGCCAGTAGTGCAGCTCGCGCACGCGCTGGGCGTGCAGCACCGGCACGGATTCCGGACGATCGAGCAAGCGCATCAGCCGCAGCGCCGCCTCCGTCACCTCGGCATCGGTCGGCTCGAAGCGGACGGCCACGCCCGCGCCGGCCGGCCCATTGCCCATCTCCACGGCCAGTTCCGTGATGATCGCCGGGTCGAGGTCGAGCACGAGCGACAGGTAGGGCCGCTCGACGCTGGCCTGCGTGATCTGGCTCACGGTCGGCACGTCCGCGGTGATCAGCAGCGAATCCCCCGCGCCGAACGAGAACATCTCGGCCCCCATCGCGACCTGCTTGGTGCCCTGCAACACGAGGCAGACGAGCGGCCTGGAGATCGCATGGACCAGTTCGCTGGGGGCGGTCGAGCGGATGGTCGTCAGGCCGGGAACCGGCGTCTGCGCGAGGCCGGTTGGGTCGGCATGCGTTTCCACGTAGCGGCGGACGACATCGAGCAGCGTATCGGTCATGCGGCCACCCTAGAGCGTGCTGTTGCGATTTGGAACCATTCTGCCGGAGCAGCTTTTCGGGTTGGTTGAAGCGAACCGACTGATGTGCCGGCCGGCTTGGCCGTATGCAGTGGCTACGACGCGCGCCGGCCGGCACATCAGACGGCCCCGCTTGAACCAACAGAATTGTTTCCAAATCACAACAGCAAGCTCTAGCCCATCGCCGCGGGCCGCGCATCCCCTTTTGGAGAATCAGGCAAGGAACGTCGAGGTTCCGGCACGACGCTGCCGCCCCGCGCCGGCTATGTCTTGGTCATCCGAAAACAAGGAGATCCAGCATGACCAAGATCGCAATCGTCACCGGTGCCAGCCGCGGCCTCGGCCGAAACGCCGCCCTCAGCATCGCCCGCCGCGGCGGGGATGTCGTTGTCACCTACCAGAGCCGGGCCGAAGAGGCGCAGGCCGTCGTCGACGAGATCAGGGCCATGGGCCGCAGTGCGGCGGCGCTGCAGCTCGACACCGGCGAAGTCGCAGGCTTTGCCGCCTTCGCCGGCCGCCTGCGGACCCTGCTCGGCGAGACCTGGCAGCGTGGCACCTTCGACCACCTCGTCAACAATGCCGGTCACGGGGACTACGCGCTGATCGAGCAGACGAGCGAAGCCCAGTTCGACCGGCTGGTCGACGTCCACTTCAAGGGCGTCTTCTTCCTCACCCAGGCACTGCTGCCGCTGATCGAGGACGGCGGCCGCATCGTCAACCTCTCTTCCGGCCTGACGCGTGTCTCCGCGCCGGGATGGGGCGCCTATGCCGCCGTGAAGGGTGCGGTCGAGGTGCTGAGCGTGTACATGGCCAAGGAACTCGGCGCCCGCGGCATCGCGGTCAACACGGTGGCTCCGGGCGCGATCGAGACCGATTTCTTCGGCGGCGCCGTCCGCGACACGCCGGAGTTCAACAAGCTGTTTGCGGACATGACGGCGCTCGGCCGCGTCGGCCAGCCGGACGACATCGGCCCGATGATCGCTAGCCTCCTGTCCGAGGACAACCGCTGGATTAACGCCCAGCGGATCGAGGTCTCCGGCGGCCAGGGCATCTGACCGGACGGCGCACGGCAGATCGGAGGCGGTCGGGGTCCTGGCCCCGGCCGCCTTGCAGTTCCAGGCAAGCGGTCGTCATTTCACCTGGGCGGCCTTGCCCTTGGCCTTGGGCGCCGGCTCGACATGCTGCAGCGCCATCTCCTGGTCACGCGCCAGCCGCAGGTCGGCGAACGCGCCTTGGATGGCGGCCAGCTCTTCCAGCGCGGCGGCATCGTTTCCGATCTGTCGAACAACGCTCCGCCGCGCTTCGACCAGCCGAAGCACCGCGGCGTCGATATCATCTACGAATTGCGAAGCCATGAGACACCTCCCTCTATGCGTGCATCATCACACAAGGTTCGCCTGCAGGCAACAGAGGCTATTTCGCGGCGACGTCCGGCGGGTTCTCCAGCTCGCGCTGGAAATGCTCTCCACGCCGGGCCAGCCGGCGGTAGAACTCCGGCAGCGCCGCGTCGATCGCCGCAGCCTTCTGCCGGGCGGCGCGGACGAGATCGCGGGCCGTACCGGACCGGCTGCGCAGCGCCTCGACGACACGCGCGTGGATCGCGACCAGCTCGGCAAAGGCACCGGACGCCGCCATCGGCTCGTCGCCGACCACCGCAAAGATCCGCGTGCGCGACCGCCGGCCGCGCAGTGACAGCGCGCCGGCCTCCAGGAGCGCCATGCCGGGCACGGTCGCAGCCGTGCTGTCCGAGATCAGAACGTCGTAGCTCACGTCCTTGCAGGCGGCTTCGATCCTGGCGGCGATGTTAACCGTGTCGCCCACGGCCGAGTAGTTGAAATGCACCTCCGCCCCCATGTTGCCGACGCAGGCAAGCCCGGTGTGGATGCCGATGCCGATCGCGACCTTCTGCCCGCCGAAGCCGAACGCATCCTCCGCGTTGAGGCGCGCCAGCGTCCCGCGCATCGCGAGCGCCGCGCGCACCGCCTTTGCGCCGTGATCGGCGACATCGACGGGCGCGTTCCAGAAGGCCATGATGGAATCGCCGATGAACTTGTCGAGCATGCCCTCGTGCGCGATGACGTCGCGGCTCAGCGCGTCGAGCAGCATGTTCAGGAAGGCCACCACCTCCTTGGGCGCACGGTGCTCGCTGATGGCGGTGAAATCGCGCACGTCGACGAACATCACCGTCAGCTGGCGCTCGTCGCCGCCGAGCTGCAGCGCGTCGCGGGTGTGCTCGATCCGGTAGAGGAGCTCCGGCGACAGATACTTGCCGAACGCGCGGCGCACCTCCCGCCGCTCCCGGTCGATGACCAGGATGCGGAAGGCGGTGGCGGCAAAATGGGTGATCGTGCCGCAGACGATCGGCGCCAGCGGGTCGAGCAGCAGCCCGCCATAGAGAAAGGCAATCCACGAGGCCGCGAGCGCCACAGCCGTCACCAGCAGGCCGAAGGCCAGCGCGATGGCCGGGCTGAAGGCCATCGTCAGCTCCACGACCAGGATCCCCGCCAGCGCGATCGACAGGATCTCCAGCCCGTCGGCCCAGTCGGGCCGCGACAGGAACCGGCCCGACAGCACCTGCTCGGCCGCCTGGGCATGGATCGAGACGCCCGGCACGTGCTGCCCGAGCGCCGTCGTGCGGATGTCCTGCAGGCCCGCGGCCGAGGTGCCGACGAAGACGATCGCGCCCTGCAGCGCGGCGCGCACCTCCTCCGGAGGGCCGCCATCGGCGAGCACCTTCGCCGCCGACACGTAGCGCTCGGCCCGGTCGGGCGTGACGTACAGCCACATCTCGCCCGCGGCGGTGACCGGGATGATGAACTCGCCGGCCTTGATCATCATGATCGTATCGGCCTTTCGCGGTGCGTCGGCCAGGATGTAGGTCGAGGCGCCCTGCGCCACCCGCAGCGCCTCCAGCACCAGGTTCGGGTAGAGCTGCTGGCCGTCGCTGAGAAGCAGCGGCATCGTGCGCACCACCGACGACGGGTTGCCGGGATCGAGGCTGATGTGGCCGATGCCGGCGGCGCGCTGCTCGAACTCCGGCAGTAGCGGCGTCGCCGCCCGGATCTGCGGCGGCGCCCCGAACGGCGGCTCGCCGGTGAAGGCGAAGCCGGCCTTGACCTGCGGCAGGAAGGCGCCGTCGCTGGAGATGCCGAAGCCGAGTACGACCGGCCGGTCCTCGAAGGAACGCGCGAAGGTCGCGTCGTTGTCCGGCAGCCGGCCGAGGAGCTCCGGCGACACCCCCTCGACGTCGCGCACCACCGCATGCGGCGACAGCCGGTCTGGCTCGGAAAACAGGATGTCGAAGGCAATCGCAGCCACCCCGATCGCAGAAAGCCGGTCGACCAGCCGGGCCAGCCGGTCCCGCGGCCATGGCCATTGTCCCAGCGCCTTCAGCGATGCCTCGTCGATGTCGACCACCCGGACGGGCACGTCCTCGAACGGCCGTGGCGCGAGCCGCTGGTACTCGTCGAACACCGCTTCCCGTGCCAGCCGGAAGAACAGCGGATCGCCGGCCCGCAGCAGCGTCAGCGCTGTGACGATGACAAGCCCGACGATGACGCCGACCTGCTGCACGCGTGTCATGATGGCCTGCTCGCCCTCCCCTTGCCGGCATGCGACCGAGGCGTCCGACCGGGTCTGTCGGCGGGGGCATGCCGGTGCGGCGGGACGTCGCCGGCGTGTCGGTCGCCGATGCCGGTCAGCCCCCGGACGATGTCCGGATGGCCGACGCCGGGTGCCGCAGCATACAATGGATTGCGCCGGTGGCCAGCGGGTCGCGGCCGGCCCCAGGAAAAATGCGCCTTCGCCGGCGGTTCGTCCTACCAGGCGCTGCAGTTGCGCAGTTGCTTGGAGTAACGCGCAGCCATCTTCGAGGCGCGGTTCGCGCCCGCCTTGGCCGGCCCGCTCCAGTTGCCGCGGGCATAGCCTCCATGGCCCTCGTGGTAGGCGATGTAGAGACGGTAGGCGTCGTTGAGCGCGATGCCGTTCTTCAGGTGGCTCTGGTGGTGGTACCAGCCGATGAAGCGGATGGCGTCGCCGAAATCGTTGCGCTTCGCCATCCAGCGCCCGGTCTGCTTCTTGTAGCTCGCCCAGGTGCCGTCGAGCGCCTGCGAATAGCCGTAGGCCGAGGAGACGCGCTTCCAGGGAATGAAGCCGAAGAGCTTGCGGCGCGGCGGCTTGGCATTGTGGCGATAGCCGGATTCGGCATAGACCGTGGCCATCAGCACGGCGACGGGCACGCCGTATTCGCGCTCGACGCGGCGGGCGTCGCGCTCCCAGTTCTCGAACAGCCCGTCGCGCTGCTCGAAAACGGCACAGGCATTGTCTGTCTGGCGCGGAACGGTTCCGCAGGCAACAAGCATCATCGTGAGGACGACGACAAAAACGCAACGCATCGCTCGATCTCTCAATTTCCGAGAGATTGATAAATCGTAAAGCTTAAAGTTTGGTTTTTACGCGATTGCGAACTGTCCTGTGCACCTGCGAGCGACCGCTCACGTTCGTGTCATGGCTGCGGCCGGTCCGCCCGGAATTTCTCCTTCAGTTTTCCGATCGCAGCCGGGCTCCACTGCCCCTCAAGGCCGAGCACGGCGATCCAGGGATCGACATGATGCTCGCCGGCATAGACATGGCCGTAGCCCATCGGCGTCGTCGTCGCCATCGCCATGTCGAGCCCGAGCTGCAGGAAGGTCACGAACGGATACCAGCGCAGCTCCTCCGAGACGTCCGGGCCGCGCGGACCGACCATCCAGGCCGGCGGCCGGCGATAGGCGCCCTCATCGAAGAAGGTCACCGGGTCGCTGGCATACTGCAGGTAGACGATCCGCATCGGCCCCCAGGGCGCGGTCGCCTCGCCGAGCGCATCCTTCTGGCTGGTGAAGCGGACGTAGGAGCCGTCGCCGAACCGGGGAAGCCAGGCGGGCGTTCCCTCGTTGCGGCCGGCGGTGAAGCGGCGCCAGATCCGGCTTTCGAAGGGCGGGCCGACCCAGAGCGCGCCCTGGTAGGGATCGCCGATCACCTCGAACAGCTCCGTCGATTGCTCCGAGCTCAGCGCTCCGAGGCTGAGGCCATAGAGGTAGAGCTTCGGCCGGGTGTCCCGCGGCAGCTTCGTCCAGTGGCCGTAGACCTCGCGGAACAGCGCGCGCGCGGCATCGGAGCCGTAGCTCGGCTCCACCAGCAGCGACAGCCAGCTCGACAGGTAGGAATACTGGATCGCCACCGACGCGACGTCGCCGTCGGTCAGGTATTCGAGCGGCCCCATCGCCTCCGGATCGATCCACCCGGTTCCCGTCGGAACGATGACGACGAGGTACTTGCGCGAGAACCCGTCCGTGCGGATCAGCTCCTGCAGGGCGAGCCGCGCCCGTTCGTCCGCATCCTCCCCCGAACTCAGGCCGGCATAGACCCGCACCGGCTCCTTCGCCGGCCGGCCGGTCAGGGCCGAAATCGCCTCCGGGCGCATGCCGGAGGCGACGAACTCGCGCCCGCGCCGGCCGAGATCGGCCCACGAGACCAGCGAGGCGGCACTGCCCGTCCTCTGCGGGTCGCTCGGCTGCGGCGTGTCCGGCTCCATCAGTTCGTCCAGCGCGCGCAGCGACGAATCCGCCGCATGCAGCGCCGAGCGGAAGAGCACGCCCTCCACCGCGGTCCAGAAGACCACCAGCGCGATCAGCCCGCCGACGAGGCTCGCGACGCGCCTCGGGGCGATACGCAGCAGGGCCCGCGAGATCAGCCGCCAGGCGAGCATGAACAGCCGGGCGGCGACGATCGCGACGATGAACGTGGCAAGCGCGATCAGACCGACCTTGAAGGGATGGCCGGTCTCCACCGGCGGCAACTCCATCAGCGTGCGGATGGAATTCTGCCATTCGGCGGCCCGCCACAGGAACAACAGGACGACGGCGATGCAGGCAGCCGCGGCGGCAAGCTTCACGCCGCGCCAGAAGCGGCCGGCCGGCATCGGCAGCTCGAGATAGGCCCAGACGAGGGCGAAGAGACTGCCGATCCCGTAGCCGAGCGCGAAGCAGACCCCCGACAGGACGCCCTGCGTCAGGAAGGTGCGCGGCAGCAGGCTCGGCGTCAGCGACCCTGCGAAGAACAGCGCCCCCAGCAGCAGGCCGAGAACCGAGAGCGACGCCCAGAACCTGAAAAACATCCGATGCGACATGAACCATCCCCCATTGTCGCCAGGTCAGGGCAGATTGGCATGCCCGGTGTTGCGAGGCAATGCACGGTTGCGCGTCTCTCGTTGCCGCCGGAGCAGGCTTCAAACTGCTTGAACTGGATGAATCACTTTCGCCGCCATTGCCGCTATCTTGATGAAATCAAAGACTGATCCGGAAGATCAGGTGCCACACCTCGCAGGCCGTCGCCCGGTCAGGGGCGGAAAAGCGCTCGATCTGCGCAGCCGATGTAAGGGACGTCGCCGCCATCCGCGGCGATGGTGTATAATCGGCTTGCCGCTGCGTATTTTTGTTGCGCGAGGCAGGCGCATTTCCTACTTAACATGCTCAATTAATCGCCATTTCGATCAAAAATATCGCAAATGGAGTTGAGCCTTCCCTGCAGCCTTGCCGCACCGGCAGGCGACAGGGCCACCGGGATCCGTTTGATCCAGCCAAGGGAGATGAACCATGAAACTCAAGAAGCTCGCCGGCGCCACGCTTGCAGCGACGCTCCTCCTGTCCAGCGCGGCCTATGCCGACATCACCATCGGCCTGATGGCGCCGCTCACCGGCCCGGTCGCCGCCTATGGTGACCAGGTGAAGAAGGGCGCCGAAGCGGCCGTCGCCGAGATCAACAAGAACGGCGGCATCCTCGGCGAAAACGTCGTGCTGAAGCTCGCCGACGACGCCGGCGAGCCGAAGCAGGGCGTCTCCGCGGCCAACCAGCTGGTCGGCGAAGGCATCCGCTTCGTGGTCGGCCCGGTCACTTCGGGCGTCGCGATCCCGGCCTCCGACGTCTTTGCCGAGAACGGCGTGCTGATGGTCACGCCGACCGCGACCGCGCCCGACCTCACCGCGCGCGGCCTGCCGAACGTGCTGCGCACCTGCGGCCGCGACGACCAGCAGGCATCGGTCGCAGCCGAGTTCGTGCTCGCCAATCTCAAGGACAAGAAGATCGCCATCGTCCATGACAAGGCGGCCTACGGCAAGGGCCTGGCCGACGCCTTCAAGGCGGGCCTGAACGCCGGCGGCGTCAACGAGGTGCTCTACGAGAGCGTGACCCCGGGCGAGAAGGACTTCAGCGCCCTCGTCACCCGCCTCAAGGCGGAAGGCGCCGAGATCATCTATTTCGGCGGCTACCACCCGGAGGCCGGCCTGCTCGCGCGGCAGTTGCACGACATGTCGGTGAACGCCACGATCATCGGCGGCGACGGGCTTTCCAACAGCGAGCTCTGGGCCATCGGCAACGAGGCCGTCGCCGGCACGATCTTCACCAACGCGATCGACGCCCTGAAGAGCCCCGATTCGGCCAAGGCGGTCGAGGTGCTGAAGGCCGCCGGCATCCCGCCCGAGGCCTTCACGCTCAATGCCTATGCCGCCGTCGAAGTGCTCAAGGCCGGCATCGAGAAGGCCGGCAGCGCCGACGACGCCACGGCGGTTGCCACGGCGCTGAAGTCCGGCGAGCCCGTGCAGACGGCGATCGGCAAGCTGACTTACGGCGAAACCGGCGACCTGACCTCGCCGAGCTTCTCGCTGTTCAAGTGGGAAGGCGGCAAGATCGTCCCGGCCATGTAAGCCGCCCATCGTGAAAATGCCGGTGCCGGCTCCCCGGCGCCGGCCCCTTCCCGGCCGTGAGGTGTGTCGATTTGCCCCGCCGGAACGTCCCTCCCCCGAAGACGGATACAACCAGCCTTAGCGCTTGGTTAAGCTCTGGCCGCTAGGTTTACCGGCGGACAACCTTCGGAGCATGAGGCGCCGATCTCCCCCACATTTTCTCGGTTCTGGCAGCGGTTCCATGACGGCCCGCTCCGCGATTTCGGCGTCCTCAGATGAAGAATCTTCGAATACCCACCCAGCTCTTCCTGCTGATCGGCGTGCTGATGCTCGCCTTCTCCGTCGCCACCTTCCTGCAACTGCGCTCGACCACGCAGATGATCTACCAGCAGCGCTACGAAATGCTGCGCACCGAGGTCGAGACGGCGCTCTCCCTGTTCAAGACCTATCACGACAAGGAACTCGCAGGCGAACTGACCCGGGAGGAAGCGCAGAAGCAGGCCTTCGCCGCCGTCAGCGCGCTGGCCTTTGCGCCGGACGGCTACTTCTTCGCCTATGACGAAAACGTCACGATGGTGCTGCATCCGGATCCGAAGCGGGTCGGGCAGAACTTCAAGGGCAAGCCCGACAGCCATGGCCACAACTACCGCGACGACCTGCTGAAGCTCGCCCAGGCCGGCGGCGGCCGGACCGACTTCTACGGGCCGAAGCCCGGCGAGGAAGGCGACAGCTTCCGCAAGACGGCCTATGCGCAGGAATTCAAACCCTGGAAGGTCGCCGTCGCCACCGGCCTGTACATGGACCACCTCGACGCCGAGGTCTACTACACCATCGCCAAGGCGCTCGCGATCGGCATGGTCGGCACGCTCATCGCCCTCATCCTCGCCTATGTCGTCGTCCGCGGCATCTCCCGTCCGCTGACCGCGATCCACGGCGCGCTCGAGGCCGTCGCCGACGAGGACGTCGCCATCGCAATCCCGCATACGGACCTGAACAACGAGATCGGCCTGATGGCCAAGGCCACCCGGTCGCTGCAGGAAAAGGTCCGCGAACGCCATGCGATGGCCCAGCGCCAGGAGCAGCAGCAGCGCGAACTGGAGAGCGAACGCCAGCACCATGCCTCCGAGCAGCAGGCCGAGGCGCGCCAGCAGGCCCATGTCGTCTCCACCATCGGCGCCGCGCTGGAGCGGCTGGCCGAAGGCGACCTCACCGTTCGCTGCGGCGATCTCGGCCCGCACTACGCCGGCCTGCGGGAAAACTTCAACGAGGCGCTGGCCCGTCTCGAGCAGGCCGTCGGCCGCGTCAGCCTCAAGGGCATCGACATTGGCGTCAGCAAGGACGAGATCCGGCGCGCCTCCAACGAACTGGCAAAGCGCACCGAGCGCCAGGCCGCCAACCTGGAGGAAACCTCCGCCGCCCTGGATGAGCTGACGGTCGCCGTGCGCCAGACCGCCGAGGGCGCCCGCGAGGCCGCAAGCCGGGTCGGCGCGGTCAGCGCCGAGGCGCAGGAGAGCGACGCCGTCGTCGCCCGCGCCATCGAGGCGATGAGCGGCATCGAGCAGTCCTCCGCCGAAATCTCCAAGATCATCGGCATGATCGACGACATCGCCTTCCAGACGAACCTTCTGGCGCTGAATGCCGGCGTCGAGGCCGCCCGTGCCGGCGAGAGCGGCAAGGGCTTTGCCGTCGTCGCCCAGGAAGTGCGCGAGCTCGCCCAGCGCTCGGCCGCGGCCGCCAAGGAGATCAAGGACCAGATCGCCCGCTCCTCGACCCAGGTCGATCAGGGTGTGCAGCTCGTCGGCCAGGCCGGCGAGGCGCTGAAGCGCATCTCGCAGCAGATCGGCGACGCCAACGAGATCGTCTCGAAGATCTCCCACAGCGCCCAGGAGCAGGACACGACGCTGCGCTCGATCTCGTCCTCGCTCAACCAGCTCGACGCCGCCACCCAGCAGAACGCCGCCATGGCGGAGCAGACGACCGCCTCTGCCGAAGTGCTCGCCAACGACACCGGCGACCTTCTGCAACTGATCGGCGGCTTCAAGACCGCCGGATCGCAGCTACACAGCCAGGCGCAGCCGGCCCCGCTGCGCAGAGCGAGCTGACCGCCGCGGACACGGTGACGCGACAGGGCCGCCGGCATCCTCCGGCGGCCTTTGCGTATTCAGGTCACGTTGTTCCTGGTCATCCGAGCGTGGCGATCAGTTCCCGGTACGCCTTTTCGGGGAAGGCCTTGAGCGTCTTGGTACGGACATTGCCGGCCTGGCCGAGCGTCAGGCAGAAGCGGGCGATGACGGCGTCGTCCGGCGCCTCGCAGACGGCGACCATGTCGTGTTCGCCCATCGTCAGATAGAAATCCTTGAACGAGCCCCCCATGTCGCCAAGCACCTTCTTGGCGGTGTCGAGCCGCTTCGGCGATTCCCGCACGTTCTTCACGCCCTGCTCTGTCCAGTTGATCAGCATGATGTACATGGTCATGGCAGACCTCCCCTGCGCGCGTCGGCGACGCGGCAAACCTGCCCTCAGCCCATCCGGATTATACGCCTGCGCCGAAGCCCCAACAAGGAATACGGGGGTGCCCCGCCCCGTCCCGCGATGCCTCAGAGCGACGGAAAGCCCCGGCTCCGCCACTCGCTCCGCGGGACCTCCGAACCGATGTCGAAGGCGAAGGAGACGACGCGCTTGGCCTCCGGGTCGACCTCGCAGCGGAAGCTCAGATTGTACCAGCGCGTGTTGGCGCGAAACGCCGCGCGGCGGATGTCGAGCACGGTGCCCTGCTGCAGCCGGTAGGAGGGCAGGAGCTCGGGATTGTAGGACGGCGAGCCGTTCCGCAGCTGCGCCAGAAGCTCGGTGCTGCACAATTGCTCGATGCGCGCGCTGCGCGGCAGGTCGCCCATCGCCGTCCGTGCGATCGTGTCGCCGGTGTCGTTGTCGGAATAGATGCGGGTGGCCTCGGTCAGCGGCTTCGGCGCCGCCTCCTCCTGCGTCGCGGCCGTTTCGCTGTCGGCGGTCGCCGCCTCGTCCTTGGGTGCGGCTGCCTCCTCGCCGTCCGACGCCTCGCCCTCCGCAAGCGCCGTCGGGGCGCCGGCCTCCGCGTCGGTCTCCGGCGGGGCCTCTTCCATCGGATCGGGTGTGGCGGACGCGTCGGCCGGCTCGCGCTGCTCGGCGGCCGCCGCGGTCTCGGGCTCCGCCGCCTCGCCTTCGGCCGGCTGCTGCGGATCGACCCCGCCACGCCTCAATTCGTCCACATCCACCTTGGGCCCGGTGGTCTCCTCGCCGAACTCCAGCACGGGGCGCAACACGGGCAGCGGTCCACGGTCGGGCAGCCCCGCGTCAGCCTGTTGCTGATCCTGCTGCAGCGCCTCGCCCGGCGGCGGTTCCGGCTGCTCCTCGGCCTGCTGTTCTTCCTCTGCCGGTGGCGGTGGCGGCGGAGGTGGCGGCTCGGCGGCCTGCGCCTCGGCAGGCTGCTGCTCTTCCGGCGGCGGGGGCGGTTCTTCCTCCGGCGGTGGCGGCTCCGCCTCGGCCTGTTCCTCCGGCTGCGGCGTCTCTTCCGGCGGGGGGACGAGCTCGACGGTGACGCTGTCCTCCTCCTCGGGCGCCTGCGGCTCGGCTGCCGGCAGGTGGAGGAGGAGCGCGATCGCCACGGCCGCATGCAGCAGCACCGAGACGATGGCGCCCCAGCTCCGCTCCTTCACCCGCTTCTGTTCGTCCTGCCTTGCCACCTGGAACTTCAGCCTTCACTGCGGCCACCGGTCCGGAGATACCCGAACCGGCCGCGCCCTGACCACACCCGGTCAGTTTGGCTGTCCCTGACGCGATTTCAAGGCAAGGCGATGTCACAGGCTCCAATCTTCATCAAGCGAATAGGCCCGCACATAGTCGATTTTCATCTGCGCCCCGTCGTCGAAGTCGCTTGACGGCGTTCCCGCGGTGCCGCCCACGGCCAGATTGAGCACCATGTACATCGGATCGTGCATGTCGTCCGGCGTCTCCGCGCGGGCGATCTCGACACCGTCGAAGGTCCAGACGAGTTCGTCCTCCGTCCACAGGAGGCCGTAGTTGTGGAAGCCGTCGGTGCTCGGCACCGAGGTCGCGGTACTCTCGGTGGTGCGCGAGCCGGTCTCCATCGAATGGACGGTCGTGTGGATCGTGTTCGGATCCTGCCCGCGCATCTCGACCACGTCCAGTTCCGGCGGCCAGGTGCCGTTCTCCGGCAAGAGCCAGAAGGCCGGCCAGGCGCCGCGGTCGTCCGGCATGTCGGCGCGGACCTCGAAATAGCCGTAGGTCTGCGCGAACGAGGCGTGCGTCGTCAGGATGCCTGAAGTGTAGTCATAGCCGGAAACGGCCCCTTTCATCTCCTCCGGCGTCCGCTCGGCGGAGATCGTCAGGACGCCGTTCTGCACGGAGAAGGGATTGAGCGACTTGGTCGGCCCGTAGGCCGGGTTGACGTACCATTGCAGTTCGCCGTTGGTGTGCAGCGTCCCGCCGCTCTCCGGTGCCCAGGGGAACTTTCCCTCCCATATCCCGCTCGTGCCGTTGTGAAGCCAGAGCGCGTTGAAGTTGTCGAAGAAGCTCTGGGTCATGTTCGACTTGTCGATCGCAAGCTCGAACTGGTCGGCGCCCAGCTCGGCCGCGGTCATGTTGGCGAGCACGAGTTTTTCGCCGCCGCCGAGGTCGAGATGCAGGTTGTCGCCCTTCTGCGTCAGGCGCGACTGGACCTGCGCGAACGAGGTGATCCCGTAACCCTTCAGCCGGATCGTGTCGTCGGCGCCGAAATCCGCGATCAGCTCGCTGCCGGTGCCCTTCTCCAGGAGAAAGATGTCCGCGCCGCCGCCGCCGATCAGCACGTCGTTGCCGCGCCCGCCATGGAGCGTCTGCGAGCCGGTGCCGCCGGTGATGATGTTGTCGGCCGAATTGCCGAAGCCATAGCGCCCGTCACCGGTGACGTCCAGGTTCTCGAAATTCGTCGGGAGCGTGTAGCTCATCCAGGTGGAGATGGTGTCCGTCCCCTCGCCCGCCATCTCCGAGGCGACGTTCCGCGCGGAATAGAGATAGTAGATGTCGTCGCCGGTGCCGCCGGCCATCGTCACCGTCGCGCCCGAGCTTCCCCAGAGGGAATCGTTGCCGGCCGTGCCGTTCAGGACCGGCCCCGAGCCGACCGCGGAAAACCAGGCGGTCGAGGCGCCGCTGTAGTAGAGCGGCTTGCCGAGGGCGTTGAGGATGCTTGAACTCATCGGGCTTCTCCGTTTGATGGCGGCCCCGCCCCGGCGACGGCAAAGGGGCGTGGTGACGCGGGCCCGTCTGCTGCATCGCAACAAATGTACGTTAACGTACAGAAATGGAGAAGGCAACCGGCGGCGGTGACGAAGCCGACAGGGGCTCGTCACGGCTGCGGCCCGTCAGGGCCGCACAGCCGGTTGCGCGAGGCGGTCCGAAGAGGCGACCTGCGCGGTCAGGCCTCGCGCACCGCAGGGATGACCCAGGAGCCGTCGAGGATCGACGGCGGGCTGTCGTCCGGCCAGTAGAGCCGCATCATCAGGATGAACTTTCCGGCCGGCGCCGGCAGCCAGTTGGACTCCTTCTCGGCCCCCGGGGACTGGTGCTGGATGTAGATCTCGGTGGAACCGTCCGGCATTGTCTTCAGGTCCTGCCGCGCACTGATCGAGTAGCGGTTGATCGGGTTTTCGACGAAGAAATACTTGTCGTTATACATGGTGATCGACCAGAAGCCGCGGACCGGCGGCAGCTGACCCTTGGGGAAAGTCAGCACATACTTGTTCGCCCCGTCATAGGCGCGGCCGAACAGGCCCTCCTTCCGCTTCGTCGAGGTCGGATAGATGGCATCCTGCGGCCGGTTGGCGCCGAGCCCGATCGCCGTGATCAGCGCCCGCTGCAGGTATTCCGTGCCGTAGACGCCCGTCTTCGTGGTGAAGCCCCAGCCGTTGATGTCCTTCACGTCGCCGTCCGAGAACTTGAAGTGCAGCATGATGCGGCCGAAGGCGATCTCGGGGATATGCCGCACGAAACGCGTATCGAGCTTGCTCTTGTCGAAATCCTTGCCCGGCACGATGCCGATCCGGGCCATCTTTTCCACCATCTCCGCGTCCGCGGCCGTCGGCGGATTGGTCTTCATCAGCTCGCTCAGAAGCGTGAAGTACTCCACCGCATCCATGCGGTTGACCTGGTCGCGCACGGCGGTCTTCATGTCGATGCCGGGATCGACCTTGCCGGCCGGCGGCGTATAGGGCTTGCCGTAGGCGCTGAGGGGGCAGAGCGTGCATTCGTCCTGGATGGCATGCACGGCCTTGTAGTCCTCCGGCGTGCCCGTGCAGTAGATCCGCCCGAGGATCCAGACGAGGCTGGTCGCCGACTTGTATTCGACGACGCCGTCGGGAAGCTGGCCCTCCCAACCGGGACCGGTGATGGCGAAGGTGTGCCCGTCCTGCCCGGTCGTGCGCGATCCCGGCACCTGGAACACCGTCGTCCAGCCGTCCAGCATCGGAAACAGGAAGTAGCGATCCTTCATCGCCGGATAGGAGAACACCCATGGCTCCTTGCCGACGTCGACGAAGGCGGTCGTATAGAGCGTATCGGCATTCGGCGCGGTGACGTCGGTGAACGAGGCGTTGGGATATTCGCGCAGCTTGATGATATGCCCCATCGGCCCCTTGCTGCCCTCCGGGCCTGCGACGTTCGTCACCACCCGCCGCGTCATTTCCATGGTCACGAGCGGGTAGCCGTAGACATAGGCCTCGACGGCCGTCCAGAAATCGCTCTCCCCCTCGAAGGGATCGACGATCGGCAGGTCGAAGGCGCGGGCTGGCAGGGCGCTTGCGGCAAGCAGGCCCATACCGCTGAGCGAGACGGCACGGCGCGAAATCTTCATGGAAACCTCCCAAGGAAAGTCGTGACGCCGTGCGGTTTCGGCCCGCCACGATCAGAGCGTGCATTCCCCAATGCCCGCGGCCATCCTATCATGGGCGACGGCGCGGCGAAGGCGGCGCAGCGTGGCCATCCGGCGTAGGGGAGCCTACACCCTCCGGTGTAATCTCCTGTGTCTCCAGTGTTCGGTCCGGCGCAAAAAGAAAGGCCGGACACCTAGTCCGGCCTTCTCTCATGTTTTCGGGCGCCTGCCCGGTCAGCTGTCCAGGAAGCTTCTGAGCTTCCGCGACCGGCTCGGATGCTTCAGCTTCCTGAGCGCCTTCGCCTCGATCTGGCGGATACGTTCGCGGGTGACCGAGAACTGCTGGCCGACCTCTTCCAGCGTATGGTCGGTGTTCATGCCGATGCCGAAGCGCATGCGCAGGACGCGTTCCTCGCGCGGCGTCAGCGAGGCCAGCACCCGGGTCGTCGTCTCGCGCAGGTTCGCCTGGATGGCGGCGTCGATCGGCAGAAGCGCGTTCTTGTCCTCGATGAAGTCGCCGAGGTGGCTGTCCTCTTCGTCACCCACCGGGGTTTCGAGCGAGATCGGCTCCTTGGCGATCTTCAGGACCTTGCGCACCTTCTCGAGCGGCATGGCGAGCTTTTCGGCCAGTTCCTCCGGGGTCGGCTCGCGGCCGATCTCGTGCAGCATCTGGCGCGAGGTGCGGACGATCTTATTGATCGTCTCGATCATGTGCACCGGAATGCGGATCGTGCGGGCCTGGTCGGCGATCGAGCGGGTGATCGCCTGCCGGATCCACCAGGTCGCGTAGGTCGAGAACTTGTAGCCGCGACGATACTCGAACTTGTCGACCGCCTTCATCAGGCCGATGTTGCCTTCCTGGATCAGGTCGAGGAACTGCAGGCCACGGTTGGTGTACTTCTTGGCGATCGAGATGACGAGGCGAAGGTTCGCTTCGACCATCTCCTTCTTGGCGATGCGCGCCTCGCGCTCGCCCTTCTGCACCATCGAGACGATCCGCCGGAACTCGGCGATCGAGATGCCGGTCTCCGTGGCGAGGTTCTGGATCTCCTGGCGGATGTCGCGGATCGTCGCGTTCTCGGCCTTGGCGAATTCCTTCCAGCCCTTGGCGGCGAGGTTGCCGATCGACTTCATCCAGTTCGGGTCGAGCTCGGCCCCGGAATACTGCTCCAGGAACGAATCGCGCTTGACGCCGTAGCTCTCGGCGAGCCGCAGCAGCCGGCCCTCGTTCTGCATCAGCCGCTTGGAGATGTCGTAGAGCTGCTCCACCAGGCTGTCGACGCGGTTCTGGTTGAGCGACAGCGACTTCACCGCGGTGATCAGCTCGTCCTTCAGCTCCTTGTAGCGGCGCTCCTGGGCGGGCGACAGCGTGCCGGTCGCCTGCAGGCGGGCTTCCACCTGCTGGTCCTGCAGCTTGCGCAGCTTCTTGTAGGTCTCGGCGATCGTGTCGAGCGTCTCCATAACCTGCGGACGCAGCTCCGCCTCCATGGCGGCGAGCGAGAGGTTGGACTCGTCGTCGTCCTCTTCCTCTTCCTCGGGCGGAGGCATGTCGCCGCCGACATTGGTGATGTCGTCGTCGTTGGCGGGCGTGCGCGCCTTCTTCGCCTTTTCCTTCTCCTCGGCCGCCTTGCGGTCGGCCTCGATCTTTTCCGGGCTCTGGAACTGCGGGGCCGCCTTCGCCTCGGGACCCGAATAGGTCGTCTCGAGGTCGATGATCTCGCGCAGCAGCGTCTGGCCTTCGTTCAGCTCGTCGCGCCAGATGATGATCGCCTGGAACGTCAGCGGGCTCTCACAGAGGCCCGCAATCATCGTTTCGCGGCCGGCCTCGATGCGCTTGGCGATCGCGATTTCACCCTCGCGCGACAGAAGCTCCACCGAGCCCATCTCGCGCAGGTACATGCGGACGGGATCGTCGGTGCGATCGGTCGGCTCCTTCTTCTTGGCGGTCGCAAGCGCGGTGCCGCCCGAAGAGGTCAGTTCGCCGCCTTCGCTCTCGCTGTCGTCGTCGCCGTCGTCGTCGCTCTGGGCTTCCTCGGCTTCCTCGTCCTCGATGACGTTGATGCCCATGTCGGAGAGCATGGACATGGTGTCCTCGATCTGCTCGGAGGTCACTTCCTCCGAGGGCAGCACCGAATTCAGCTCGTCCATCGTGACATAGCCGCGCTTCTTGGCAGCCTTGATCATCTTCTTGACGGCGTCGTCGGAAAGATCCAGAAGCGGGCCGTCCGGTGCACCTTCGCGTTCGGTTTCGGCTTCTTCGTTCTCTTTGACCTTTGTTGCCATTTAGTCTTCGCTTTCCTGGGGTATCCAGTTTCAGTGCCGCCGGGATCCATGCGAGCGCCCGCTTCACGCCCCGGCGCCGTGCCAACCCGTTTCACTGACCTAACGGAATGAAACTTAAATCCTGATTAACCACGCCTCGCCTCCGGAGGCCGTGGACATGCTGCCGCGGCAACATGATTGACATGACTTCCCGGTCCGCCGTACCCATCTCGCCTTTTGCCAGAAATGGTGATTCCCAGATTTTTCGGCTCCGTCAAGCTTTTCCGCCAAAAAACCCGGAAAACCCTTTGATTCGGGTCTTCAAGGCCTGGGGCGCCGGTTGCGGGTGTTGGCCAAGATGTAGGAGCAGTCGCGGAAAAGACAAGGGGGCGAATTCGCCGCTGATTCGCAACCCCAGGAAACGCCTGGCAGCAAACCGCCTCACCAGTCCATCACGACCTTGCCGGAATTGCCGGACCGCATCGCCTCGAAACCGTCCCGGAACTGGTCGATGCCGATGCGGTGGGTGATGATCGGCGAAAGGTCGAGCCCGCCCTGCACGAAGGCGATCATCTTGTACCAGGTCTCGAACATCTCGCGGCCGTAGATGCCCTTCAGGGTCAGCATCTTGAAGATGACCTTGTTCCAGTCGATGCCGAAGCCGTCGGGCGCAATCCCGAGGATCGCGATCTTGCCGCCATTGTTCATCGCATCGATCATCGAGCGGAAGGCGGGCGGCGCGCCGGACATCTCGAGCCCCACGTCGAAGCCCTCGGTCATGCCGATCTTGGCCATCACCGCGTTCAGGTCCTCGCTCGAGGCGTCCACCACATGGTCGATGCCGACCTTGCGGGCAAGCTCGAGCCGCACCGGGTTGATGTCGGTGATCACCACCTTGCGGGCGCCGGAGCGCTTGGCCACCATCGCCCCCATGATGCCGATCGGGCCGGCACCGGTGACGAGCACGTCTTCGCCCACGAGGTCGAAGGACAGCGCGGTGTGCACCGCATTGCCGAACGGATCGAAGATCGCCGCCACCTCGTCCGGCACGTCGTCGGGGATCGGCACGACGTTGTGCTCGGGAATGCAGACGAACTCGCCGAACGAGCCCGGCCGGTTGACGCCGACGCCTTGCGTGTAGTGACAGAGATGGCCGCGCCCGGCCCGGCAGTTGCGGCACTTGCCGCAGACGATGTGCCCCTCGCCGGACACCCGTTCTCCGACCCTGTACTTGGTGACGGCCGATCCGATCTCGGCGATCTCGCCGACGAACTCATGGCCGACCACCATCGGCACCGGAATGGTCTTCTGCGCCCAGTGGTCCCAGTTCCAGATGTGCACGTCGGTGCCGCAGATCGCCGACTTCTTCACCCGGATCAGCACGTCGTTCGCCCCGACCTCGGGGACCGGGACGTTTTCCATCCACAGACCGACCTCGGGCTTCGATTTGACCAGCGCGCGCATCATGTTCGACATGGCTTGTTCCTCATTCTTCCTTCAAAGGGGGCCCCTCATCCGCCTGCCGGCACCTTCTCCCCGCCTGCGGGGAGAGGGCTAGGGTGAGGGGCAAAGCGGCAAGGCTAGCCCCTTTCAGATCACACCCAGTTCCCGTCCGACGTCCGCAAACACGGCGATCGCCTTTTCGACGTCCGCCCGCGAATGCGCCGCCGACATCTGCGTGCGGATGCGGGCCTGGCCCCTCGGCACGACGGGGAAGGAGAAGCCGATCACGTAGACGCCCTTCTCCAGCATTTTCGCCGCCATCGCCTGCGCCAGCGCCGCGTCGCCGAGCATGACCGGGATGATCGGATGCCCCTCGCCCGCGAGCGTGAAGCCGAGCTTCGTCATTTCGGTGCGGAACAGATCGGCGTTGTCGGAAAGGCGCTTGCGGAGCGCATCGCCGTTCTCGATCAGGTCGAACACCTTGAGCGAGGCGGCGGCGATGACCGGGGCGAGCGTGTTGGAGAAGAGATAGGGGCGCGAGCGCTGGCGCAGCCAGTCGACCACCTCGGCCTTCGCCGACGTATAGCCGCCCGACGCGCCGCCGAGCGCCTTGCCGAGCGTGCCGGTGATGATGTCCACCCGCCCCTCGACGCCGCAATGCTCGGCCGAGCCGCGGCCGTGCGCGCCCACGAAGCCCACCGCATGGCTGTCGTCCACCATGACCATCGCGCCGTACTTCTCGGCGAGGTCGCACACACCGCCGAGGTTGGCGATGATGCCGTCCATGGAAAAGACGCCGTCGGTGGCGATCAGCTTGAAGCGGCTGCCCTCGGCCTTCTTCAGCTCCTCCTCCAGCGCCGCCATGTCGTTGTTGGCGTAGCGGAAGCGCTTGGCCTTGGAGAGCCGCACGCCGTCGATGATCGAGGCATGGTTGAGTGCATCCGAGATAATGGCGTCGTCTTCGGAAAGCAGCGTCTCGAACAGGCCGCCATTGGCATCGAAGCAGGAGGAATAGAGGATCGTGTCCTCCATGCCGAGGAAGGACGAGATCCGCGCCTCCAGTTGCTTGTGCTCTTCTTGCGTGCCGCAGATGAAGCGCACCGAGGCCATGCCGTAGCCGTAGCGGTCGAGCGCGGCCTTCGCCGCCGCCGCCAGTTCCTCGCTGTCGGCGAGCCCCAGATAGTTGTTGGCGCAGAAGTTCAGCACGCGCGAGCCCGAGGCGACCTCGATCGTGCCCGCCTGCTTGGAGGTGATCACGCGCTCGGCCTTGTAGAGGCCGGCGGTCTTCAAAGCCTCCAGTTCGTTGCGCAGATGGGAAAGGAATTCGGTGCTCATGGGGGTGCTCCGGTCATCGGGATGGCGGGGTTCTAGCACGTCCGCTTCCGCCATGCAGCCACCATCATGGCGATCGCCCCCTTACCCCACAAGCGCCTGCGTCGGGGCGGCGATGCGCTCCTCCAGCGCCGCCAGCGGCACCGGCCGCCCGAAGTAGTAGCCCTGGAATTTCCGGCAGCCGCAGGACAGCATGAACTGGAACTGCTCCTCGGTCTCGATGCCCTCGGCCAGGATTTCCAGGCTCAGGTCGTGGCCCATCTTGGCGATGTTGCGGGCCAGCGAGGCGCCCCGGCCGCTCTCCGTCACCGCGCGCACGAAACTGCGATCGATCTTGAGCTGCTGCAGCGGAAGCTGGCGGAGGTGGCTGAGCGAGGAATAGCCGGTGCCGAAATCGTCGAGCGCGATGGCGATGCCGGCGCGCTCCAGCGCCTTCATCGTCTCCACCAGATCGTCGATGTCGGCGACGAAGATGCTCTCGGTGAGCTCCAGCTTCAGCATGGCCGGCTCGATGCCGTAGGCCTCCAGCGTCCCCGTCACCAGCGCCACGAAATCCGCCATCCTGAACTGGTCGGCGCTGACATTGATCGACAGGACGAGCGTGCTGGTTGCGGCGTTGGCCCTCCAGCCCGAAAGCGTCTGCGCCGCCTCCTTCAGCACCCAGCTCCCGAGCCGCGGCATCAGGCCGGCCCGCTCCGCCGCCGGCACGAACTCGTCGGGCGAGACATAGCCCCGCTTCGGATGCTTCCAGCGCAGGAGCGCTTCCGCACCGACGACCGCGCCCGCCTGATCCACCTGCGGCTGATAGAAGAGCTCGAACTGCTCGTCGTCCAATGCCGCGCGCAGCTCCCGCACCATGTTGCCGTCCAGCGTGAATTCGCGCTGAAGCAGCACGATGCCGCCGCCGAGCAGGACGACGACGGAGACGACGTTGATCCATGCGGTGACGCCCCGGACCGTGTCCGGCAAGGGCGTCGCGAAGGCAAAGGTCATCGGCGAACTGGAAAACACGACGAACCCGGCGATGCAGAGCACGATCATAGCGAGCTGCAGCCTGCCGCGGTCCCGCCCGTAATTGGCATAGCCGGCAAGGGCGATGACGAGGAAATAGAAGTGGCACACGCGCGGCACCGCGTCGCTCGGCACGTCGAAGAGCAGCGAGAACAGCACGACGAACAGAGCGCAGACGAACTGGGCGGCGAGATAGCCGGTCGAGAAGTTCCCGCGGCTTGCCGCCTCCCAGCAGGCGGTGATCACCAGCATCAGGAAGCCGTCGAGAAGAACCAGGTGCCAGTTGCCGACGATGGCAAAGATCGGTAGCCACAGCGCGGTGAAGACGATGCCGACCGGCAGTGCCGCCTGGCACACGAGCAGGAGATGCTGCGAATGACGCGCGGCCGGATCGGTCGAAAGGCGATTTCGGATATTTTTGAATATGTTAATGGTCATTGGAAAAGAAACTGATTTGAGGGCCGCTCGATATCACAGCCGCTCGCATCAGTGTCCGGCACATCCAACGATCGTTAACGGACGGTTGCGCCTCAGAGAATTCAGCCGGAGTCGCAGGCCGCCGGCGCGATCGCCGCGCGCTCAGCGCGCGGCGAATTCGCCGACCAGGCCCTCATAGGCCTCGAACGGCGGAAACCTCTCGAAGCTGTGGACCGCCGGCGTTGCCGCCCAGGACAGTTTCTCGCTGGTATAGGTTTCGATGAAGGGAACGAACCAGCTCGTATCCTCCAGCATCGTCGGCCGGACATTGACGAAGAAATCGATCCCCTTCGGCCGGGTGAACATCCAGGTCATGCAGTGCGGGCAGAAATGGTGCCCGGCCTCGGCATTCGCGCCGGCGACGACCGGCTCGCCCTCGACCACGGCAAACCCCTCCGTCGGAATGGCGGCGCTGAGCGAATAGGCGCTTCCCGACATGCGCTGGCAGCGGGTGCAGTGGCATGCCATCGTCAGGAGCGGCGGCGCGCTGATCTTCAGCTTGACGCGTCCGCAGCGGCAGGCCCCATGCCAGGGCAGTTTCCATTCGCTCATCGCTCTTCTCCCTTTCCCGGCGACCGCTGTCGCCCCTTTCCCGGTTCGTCCCCGGTCCTCATGCACCCTCGACGTAATCCTCGATCACCGCCAGGAACTGCTTGCCGAACCGCTCGCGCTTGCTCTGGCCGATGCCGGGAATGTCAAGCAGTTCGTTCCAGTCGGCCGGCCGCTCCTTGGCGAGCGCGATCAGCGTGGCGTCGGGGAAGACGACATAGGGCGGCACGTCCAGCTCCTTGGCGATCGACAGGCGTTCGGCGCGCAGCCTTTCGAACAGCTCGCGGTCGGAGCCGGCGAGCTCGGCGCGTTCGCGCCCCGATGCCGACTTCTGTCCCCTTCCCGCCCGCGCCGGCGCCGGCCGATCCTTGCGGAAGCGCACCTCCCGCTCGCGGCGGAACACCGCCCGCGCCTCCGGCTCCAGCTTCATCGCCCCGAAGGCAGCGTGGTCGATGCGGATCAGCCCGGCGGCGAGAAGCTGGCGGAACACCGACTGCCAGGTGCGCCCCGGAATGTCCTTGCCCGCCCCGAACACCGGCATGCCGGTGTGGCCGAAGCGCTCGGTCTTCTCGTTGACCGTGCCGAGCAGCACGTCGATGACATGGCCGGTGCCGAAGCGTTCGCCGGTGCGGTAGACGGCGGCGAGCGCCGTGATCGCAGCCTCTGTCCCGTCCCAGGTCTCGACCGGGTTGCGGCAGGTGTCGCAGTTGCCGCAGCCGCCGGGATGCGCCTCGCCGAAATGGGCGAGGATCGCCTGCCTCCGGCAGGAGACCGTCTCGCAGATGGCGAGCAGCGCGTTCAGCTTGGCGCGCTCCACCCGCTTGACGTCTTCCCCCGCGTCGCCTTCGTCGATCATCCGCCGCCGCTGCATCACGTCGGCCATGCCATAGGCCATCCAGACCTCGGAGGGCAGCCCGTCGCGCCCCGCCCGGCCCGTCTCCTGGTAGTAGGCCTCGACGGAGCCGGGCAGGTCGAGATGGGCGACGTAGCGCACGTCCGGCTTGTCGATGCCCATGCCGAAGGCGACGGTCGCGACGAGGCAGAGGTTCTCCTCCTTCAGGAACGCATCCTGGTTGGCGTCGCGCACCGCCCTGTCCAGCCCGGCATGGTAGGGCAGCGCCCGGATCCCCTGGGCGTCGAGCCAGGCGGCCGTATCCTCCACCTTGGCGCGCGACAGGCAGTAGACGATGCCGCTCGCGTCCTTGTGGCGCGACAGGAAGCGCAGCAGCTGCTGGCGCGGCTGGTCGCGCTCGACGATGTCGTAGGCGATGTTCGGCCGGTCGAAGGAGGTGGTGAACACCTTCGCCGCGCCGAGCGACAGCCGCTCGATGATGTCGTCGCGGGTATGCGGGTCGGCGGTCGCCGTCAGCGCGATCCGCGGCACGCCCGGATAGCGCTCGGCGAGCCGGTCCAGCGCCCGGTACTCCGGGCGGAAGTCGTGGCCCCACTGGGAGACGCAGTGCGCCTCGTCGATCGCAAACAGCGCGATGCGGGCCTTGCCGATCAGCTCTGCAAAGCCGTCGGTGACGATCCGCTCGGGCGTGACGTAGAGAAGGTCGAGCTCGCCGGCCCGCACCGCCCGCATGACCGCGCCCGCCTCCTCGCGCGACAGCGCCGAATTCAGCGCCGCCGCGCGCACGCCGAGCTGCTTCAGCGCCTCCACCTGGTCGCGCATCAGCGCGATCAGCGGCGAGACGACGATGCCCACGCCGTCGCGGCAGAGCGCCGGGATCTGGAAGCAGAGCGATTTTCCGGCGCCGGTCGGAAACAGCACCACCGCATCGCCGCCCGCCGTCACATGCTCGACCACCGCCTGCTGCTTGCCGCGGAAGGCATCATAGCCGTAGACGCGCTTGAGCACGTCGAGCGGGCGCGCGCCGGCGGAGAACAGCCGGTCGGTCGAAAAGGGCGGGTCTTGTCTGTCGGTACGGTGCATCGGGCCTCTTTCGGGAATCGTCGGGGCATCATCGCCAGGCGGCCGGTCGATGCAAGGGCGGCGGGATGCGAAACCGGATCGCATGGGGCTCGTCCGATCCGGCCTGCCACCACCTTCCCGAGCGGGAGAACCGGAACCGCGGCCGCCCTAGCCCTTGGCCGGCCCCTTCACCCGGCCGGACATGACGCCGAAGCCGTCGATGATCGCTTCCTGGTTCTCCATCCGCTTCGTCTCCATCTGCACTTCCTGCAGCGCCCGCAGGATCTGCGGAACGCGCTCGCCGTCGCCCTCCTCGGTCGCCTCCGCCAGCTCGCGCTCGAGCTCGCGCCGCTGCCAGAGGAGCGCGCGTGTGCGCTTGTGCAGCGCCATCGCCTGCAGGTAGCCCTCGCGGGCGTCGCTGGGCGCGGCCTCCTCCGTCGCCGTCCACAGGCGCGAGTTGCGGATCTGCTGGTCGAGCGCCTTCAGCATCGGCTCGAAGCCGGATGCCTCCAGGTCCTCCACCAGCCGCTCGCGCGTCAGCCGTTCGCCCATGCCGGCGGCGATGCCGAGCACGGCCGACCAGAAGCGCTGCAGGTCGCGATTTTCGAATTCAATCGCCGAGACCTCGTCATATTCCTCGAACAGAAGCTGCGGCTGGTTGACGATCGTCAGCGCCAGCACGCTCTCGCGCAGGGCCGGCAGTTCCTGGGCGCCGCGCACCAGCGTCGAGCGGGCGAGCCGGTCGGAGATCGTGGCCGGCGTGGACGAAGGCCCGCCGGCAGGCGCGCGCCCGCCGCCCTGGCGTCCCTGCCGCCCGCCGAAGCCGCGCCGCTCGCCGCCCTGGCGCGATGCCGGCTGGAAGAAGGCGTTCAGCCGGTCGCGCATGTCCTGCTGGTAGTGCCGGCGGACATTCTCGTCGGCGATGACAGATACGAGCTGGCGCAGCCGCGCCTCCAGTTCCGCCCGGCTCTCCGGCGTCTCGTAGCTGCCACCGCCGGCCTCCCGGGTCCAGATCATCTCGGCGAGCGGCCGGGCGCCGGCCAGCACCTTGTCGAACGGCGCGCGCCCCTCGTGGCGGACGAGGTCGTCCGGATCCTTGCCGTCGGGCAGAAGCGCGAAGCGGACGGTGCGGCCCGGCTTGATGTGCGGCAGCGCCAGTTCGGCGGCGCGATGGGCGGCACGGATGCCGGCGCCGTCGCCGTCGAAGCAGAGGATCGGCTGCGGCGTCATCTTCCAGAGCAGGTCCAGCTGGTTCTCCGTCAGCGCCGTGCCGAGCGGGGCGACGGCGTTCTCGATCCCCGCCTGGTGCAGGGCGATGACGTCCATGTAGCCCTCGACCGCGATGATCGTCCCGCCCGCGCCCTTCTCGTCGGACGCGGCTCCGCGGCCGGCACCCTGCGCCGCCTTGCGGGCGCGGGCGAAGTTGTAGAGCACGCTGCCCTTGTGGAAGAGTTCGGTCTCGTTCGAGTTCAGGTACTTCGCCGGCGCATCCGGCGACATGGCGCGGCCGCCGAAGGCGATCACCTTCTCGCGCGAGGACAGGATCGGGAACATGATGCGGTCGCGGAAGCGGTCATAGGAGACCGGCACGTTCTCGTGCACGACCAGCCCGCAGGCCTCGATCTGCTCCTTCAGCACGCCCCTGGCCGCCAGGTGCTCCTTCAGCCCGTTGCGGCTCTCCGGGGCATAGCCCAGCCGGAACGTCTCGATCGTCCGTCCCGTCAGGCCGCGGTCGCGCAGGTAGGCCCGTGCCCGGGCACCGGCTGCCGACTGCAACTGGTCCTGGAAATAGGCGGTCGCCATCTCCATGACGTCGAGCAGCGAGGTCCGTTCCTTCTCGCGCCGCTCGGCCTGCGCGTCGGGCTGGGGCATCGGGACGCCCGCCATGTCGGCGATCTGCTGGACCGCTTCGGGGAAATTCAGCCCGTCGAGCTCGGTGAGGAAGCGGAAATGGTCGCCCGACACGCCGCAGCCGAAGCAGTGGTAGCGGCCCTTGCGGTCCTCGCAGTGGAAGCTCGGCGACTTCTCGCCGTGGAAGGGGCAGCAGGCCCAGTAGTCGCCGCGCGAGACGTTGGTCTTCTTCTTGTCCCAGCTCACGCGGCGACCGACCACGGCCGAAATCGGCACGCGGTCGCGAATCTCGTCGAGAAACGAAGGGGAAAAGCGCATCTTTGAACGTGGTCTCCGTCGCCGCCGTCCGGGCGACCCAGCCCTTATAATGATTGGCGCGGACGCGCGCCACAAGAGTCGGGCTTTCAACAGGCAATCGGAACCGGGCGCATATGCGGACAAATTAGCTAAAGGTCGAAATTGACAGCTGCGCCGCTTGGTGGCGAAGAGGAAGGCGATGCCAATTTCGGAAGGAACGACATGCCGATCGCCGCCGCGGCCCTGGAAACACACCCCCGCTTCTTCTTCGCCTTCCGCCAGGGTGCGCGGCTGCTCCTGGAAATCTACGACGCCGATCCGCTGCTGGCCGGCCTGTTCTCCTCGCAACAGCGCTGGCTGATGAGCCATGCCGCCTTCGCGCTCGCCTGCTCGCGGGATCCCGAGGACCCGTCGAGCGGCCTCTATGCGGCGCGCTTCATCAGCCTGGTCGTCGAAAAGCAGGTGGCGAGCAAGAACACCGCCGCCGATTTCATCCAGGAGATACTGGCCAACGGCTTCGTGCGGGTCGTCGCCGGCCACGAGGACCGCCGCAGGAAGCCGCTGCAGGCGACCGAACTTCCAGACCGGGCGATGTCGCAATGGCTCGAACTGCACCTGGCCGGCCTCGACGGGATCGACGGGGGAACGCGCGTGGAGACCTACCGATCCGACCCCGGGCTGCAGTACCGCCTGCAGCCGAAGATCGCCGAGCGCATCCTGGTCGAACGATCGGTCCGCACCCAGGGCCCCGCCTTCGACCTCTTCACCTGGGCGAATTTCGGCGGGCTCATCCTCGACCTGCTGATCGCCGAGGTGAACCCCGGCATCGAGGGCGCGGGGTTTGCGAACGATCGGCTGCCCGCCGGCAGGCTGTCGCTGACCGAGACGGCCCGTCGCTTCACCATCTCGCGCACCCATGTCGTCCGCCTGTTCGGCAAGGCGGCGGAACTCGGCGACATCGGCTGGAGCGGCAGGCGCGGCGAAAGCGACATCTGGATCTCCCGCAGGCTCCTGCAGCAGTACTGGCGCTACCAGGCGGCCAAGCATGCGCTGGTGGACGAAGCCTTCGAGGCGGTGGTGAACGGCGGGTCCGCGTAAGCGGCCTGAGGCCTGTCACACCCTACAGACGGCAGAACGCCGCGGACCTGCCGCGGCGTCTCGTTTGCCGATGACCGGGAAGACCCCGCCGTCAGCCTATTTCAGGAGGTCCTTCACCACGCCCGAGGCCTTGGCGAAGTCCATCTGCCCGGGATAGCGCTCCTTCAGGGCGTTCATGCACTTGCCCATGTCGCGCAGGCCATGGGCGCCCGTGTCCCGGATCACATCGGCACACAGGGCCTTCACCTTGTCCTCCGACAGCTGCTCTGGCAGGAATCCGTTGATGACGGCGATCTCCTCGCGCTCGTGCTGGGCGAGCTCGGGGCGGCCGTTCTCCGCATAGATGCGGGCCGATTCCTCGCGCTGCTTGATCATCTTGGCCAGGATCTGGCGGATGCCGTCGTCATCGACGGGATCCTTGCCCGCGCCGCGATTGGCGATGTCCCGATCCTTGATCGCAGCCTGGATCAACCGTACGGTCGAGGTCCGGCGCGTGTCCTTGCTCTTCAGAGCGTCCTTGAGGCATTCTGCGAGTTGCTCGCGCATTGTTTTTCTCCGCCGGACCGCCTGCCGCTGCCGGGCGCGGCGGGTCCGCATTTTGTCGACTGTTGTCCGTCTGTTCGTGCGCTCTCATAGACCAGCAAGGCCGTCGCAATCAAATTGATTGCTTAAGCCCTTGATTTTGAACAGCGAAAATTCGAAGCAATCCACAGCCGGCAGGTTGACCCGGCTGCGTGCTTTGTCTATTTTCCGGCACCTGCACGAAATTTGCATGTGGTGGCCTTGCCGCGGATTTTCCGCGTGCCCACGTCTGCGACATTAAATGGCGCCGGAACCCCCGCCTTTCAAGGCGAGCCGCTCCGCGCGCCGGAAAAGGGATGACCATGACCTCGACTGCCCCTTCGACTGCCCCGTGGACCTCCGAAAAGCCGACCGCGCTGCTCGTTCTTGCCGACGGAACGGTGATCGAGGGCAAGGGCATCGGCGCGACCGGCAAGGTCCAGGCCGAAGTCTGCTTCAACACCGCACTGACCGGCTACGAGGAGATCCTCACCGACCCCTCCTATCTCGGCCAGATCGTCACCTTCACCTTCCCCCACATCGGCAATGTCGGCACCAACGACGAGGACATCGAGGACCTGACGCCGGCCGCCCGCCACGGCGCCGTCGGGGTGATCTTCAAGGCCGACATCACCGACCCGTCGAACTACCGCGCCGCCAGGCACCTCGACCAGTGGCTGAAGGCCCGCGGCATCATCGGCCTGTGCGGCATCGACACACGCGCGCTGACCGCCTGGATCCGCGAGCACGGCGCCCCGAACGCGGTGATCGCCCATGATCCGGCCGGCGTCTTCGACCTCGAGACGCTCAAGGCGGAAGCCAGGGCCTGGAGCGGGCTGGAGGGCCTCGACCTCGCCAAGGTCGCCTCCTCCGGCCAGTCCTCGCGCTGGAGCCAGGAGCCCTGGGTCTGGAACGAGGGCTTCGAGGATCTTTCCGAGGCGGACGCGAAGTACAACATCGTCGCCCTCGATTTCGGCGTGAAGCGCAACATCCTGCGTCTCTTCGCCGGCCTCGGCTGCAAGGTTACCGTCATGCCCGCGACCTCCAGCACCGAAGAGGTGCTGGCGCAGAAGCCGGATGGCATCTTCCTGTCCAACGGCCCGGGCGATCCGGCAGCGACCGGCGAATATGCCGTTCCGGTGATCCGCGACCTGATCCGGACGGACATCCCGATGTTCGGCATCTGCCTCGGCCACCAGATGCTGGGCCTCGCCGTCGGCGCCAGGACCGAGAAGATGCACCAGGGCCACCACGGCGCCAACCATCCGGTCAAGGACCACACCACCGGCAAGGTCGAGATCGTGTCGATGAACCACGGCTTCGCGGTCTCCTCCGAAAGCCTGCCGGCAGGCGTCGAGGAGACCCACGTGTCGCTGTTCGACGGCTCCAACTGCGGCCTGCGTCTCACCGGCAAGCCGGTCTTCTCGGTGCAGCACCACCCGGAGGCCTCGCCCGGCCCGCAGGACAGCCACTACCTCTTCCGCCGCTTCATCAACCTGGTGCGGGAGAAGAAGGGCGAAGAGGCGCTCGCCGAGCGCTGAGCCCGGCATGCGTCCCGCCTTCGACCTTGCGCCCGAACTGACCGGCGAGACGCTGCATCTGCGTCCGCTCCGGCAGGACGATTTCGAGGCCCTGCATGCCGCCGCGAGCGACCCGGCCACCTGGGCCGGGCATCCCGCGAGGAACCGGCATGAACGGGACGTCTTTCGCGGCTACTTCGATTTCCTCCTTGCAGGCGGCGGTACCCTCGCCATCATCGACCGCAGCCGCGGCCGGATCATCGGCTGCTCGCGCTACTACGCGCCGCCCGACCGGCCGGACGAGATCGCCATCGGCTTCACCTTCATCGACAATGCCTACTGGGGCGGAGCGACGAATTTCGAATTGAAACGGCTGATGCTCGGCCACGCTTTTTCGACCTTCGACGCGGTCTGGTTCCACATCGATCCGACCAACCTGCGCTCGCAGAAGGCCACCGGAAAGCTCGGCGCGGTTCACGCCTATGATGCGACGCTCGACCTCTCGGGGACGCCGGTGGCATGGATGTGCTTCCGGCTCGACCGGGATGCGTGGGAAACCCGCGCCGGCGGTCGCTAGAACGCGCCGACGGCGGCGGCGTCCAGCTGCCGGCTTCGTGCCTCGAGCCGGTAGAACCGCCAGCACAGCATGACCGCCGCTGCCGTCAGACCGCAGAGGAAGCCGAGCCAGACGCCGATGCCGCCCAGGCCGAGCGGGAAGGCGAAGGCCCAGGCGCAGCCGAAGCCGATCGGCCAATAGGACAGGATCGCGAGCAGCATCGGCACCCGCGTGTCCTTCAGGCCGCGCAAGAGACCGGCGGCGATCGCCTGCAGGCCGTCGACGAGTTGGAAGATGCCGGCGATGACGATCAGCGGCCCGGCATAGGCCAGCACCGCCGCGGCCTCCGGGGACTGGCGGTCGAGGAAGATGCCGGCAAGCTGCGTCGGGATCGCCGCAAACAGCGTAGTGCCCGCGATCGCGATGCCCGTCGCCACGATCATGCAGGCGATCGCCGCCCGGATCACGCCCTGATGATCGCCGCGCCCGTGGGCCACGCCGACCCGGACGGTGGCGGCCTGCGCCAGCCCGTAGGGGAACATGAAGGCGATCGAGGCGAACTGCAGCGCAATCCCGTGCGCGGCGAGCTCGATCGTGCCGATCAAGCCCATCAGGAGCGAAGCGGCCGTGAACAGGCTGACCTCGGCGATGATGGTGAAGCTGATCGGCAGGCCGAGATGGAGCACCTCCCGGAATGCCGGCCAGTCCGGCCGCCAGAAGCGGACGAAGAGCTCGTAGCGACGCATCTCCGGGCGGCTCTGCACATAGGCGACCATCAGCACGAACGACAGCAGGTTGACGCCGAAGGAGACGTAGGCCGCCCCCTTGATCCCGAGCGCGGGCAGGCCGAAATGGCCGAGCACAAGCCCGTAGGCGAAGATGGCGTTGAGGACGAGGATCGTGATCGTGATCCTGAGGATGACGCCGGCCTTGCCGACCGCACTCGCAAGGCCGCGCAGCGTCATGAACAGCAGCGCCGGCGGCATGCCCCAATGGGCGATCGCCAGATAGTCCCGGGCAAGCGCGGCCACCTCGGGCTTCTGGCCGGCAAAGAGCAGGATCTGCTCGGCATAGGAGAAGATCGGCGCCGTCAGCAGCGAATAGAGCAGCACCACCCACATCCCCATGCGCACGGAACGGCGCACCGAGACGACGTCGCCCCGGCCATAGGCCTGCGCCACCATCGGGATCACGGCGGTGGCAAAGCCGGAGCCGAAGATGAAGATGGTGAAGTAGAACTGGCTCGCCAGCACGATCGCCGCCAGATGCGCCGCCCCGAGCCGGCCGAGGATGACGACGTCGGTCGTGTGGATGCCGAGCTGGGCGAGCTGCGCCCCGATCAGCGGAATGCCGAGCGTGAACGTCGCCCGGAAATGCGCCGCCCAGCTGTTGTCCTGCCGCTTCACGATCATGTCCATGATGTCTTCCGCCTTTCGACCGCTTCCGAACACATCGGCGCGCGGCGATCAATCCAATAGAATTGATCCATCCATCAAAAGTGCCTGATGGCTGCGAGAATCGCCCGAAATCTGCGTTTGCGATCGACAATCGGACGGAAAAACGGGCGCATTTCCCCGAATTTCGACAGAGATCGGGAAAAATGCGAAAATCTCCGGCCGAGCGCCGCAGGACGTCGCAGGCAACCCCGGCGACCGCGAGGACAAGGGTGAAGGCGCCGAAAGGCGACCCCGTCCAATGGCGCCGGCGCCGGGGCGGGGCAGCATCAGCCGGCGATCTTCCGCTCGTCCTTGATGAAGTCCACGAAGGCGCGCAGCGGACCCGGCATGTGGGTGCGGCTCGCATAGTAGAGGAAGGGTCCCGGGAACTCCGTCACCCAGTCGCCGAGGACGGGCAGGAGCGTGCCCGCCGCGATCGCCGGCGCCAGCAGTTCCTCGAAGGAGCAGATGATGCCGAGGCCGGCAATCGCGGCTGCGAGTTCCACCTCGATCGAGTTGGCCACCAGCGGGCCGGTCGGCGACAGCATCACCGTCTTGCCGTCGCGCTCGAACTCCCATGGCAGCGCGTGGCCGCTGGCGAAACGGTGGCGGATGCAGCGGTGTTCGAGCAGGTCCTCCGGCCGCACCGGGGTGCCGTGCCGCGCCAGATAGGCGGGGGCGGCGGCCGCGACGTAGCGCTGGCGCCGCGGCCCGATCGGGATCGCGATCATGTCGCGCTCCAGCCGCTCGCCATAACGCACGCCCGCATCGAAGCCGGCGGCGAGCACGTCGATGAAGCTGTCCTCGGCGACGATCTCCAGCGTGATCTTCGGATGGGCTTCGAGAAAGCGCGCGGCGATGTCGGGCAGCATCAGGCGGGCCGCGATGGTCGGCACGTTCAGCCGCAGCGTCCCCGCCGGGCTTGCGCGCGAGCTCTCGACCTGGTCCAGCGCCACGGCGATCTCCCCGAGAGCCGGCGCGAGCCGGTCGAGAAGACGCAAGCCCGCCTCGGTCGGCGTCACGCTGCGGGTTGTGCGGTTGAGCAGCCGCACCCCGAGCCGCTGCTCCAGCCGCCTCAGCGCCGCACTCAGCGACGAGGCCGAGACGCCGCGTCTTCGGGCCGCCCCGCGAAAGCTGCGCGCCCGCGCCACCGCAGTGAACGCATCCAGTTCGCCGAGCGGCAGGTCATCCATGCGGCAGCCTCTTCATTGTGCAATTTTCCGTACAGGCCGTTCGTCACCGGCCTGGTTATCGCACAAGGCGGGATGGATTAGAAAGCCCCCGAACGCCTCGCGGCACACCTCAAGGAGACGCAAGATGAAGATGCACAGATTGGGCGACACTGGCCCCGAAGTTTCCGCCATCGGGCTCGGCTGCATGGGCATGTCCGGCATGTACGGTCCCTCCGACCGGGCCGAGAGCATCTCCACCATCCACGCCGCCCTCGACGCCGGCATCAACCTCCTCGACACCGGCGACTTCTACGGCATGGGCCACAACGAGATGCTGATCGGCGAGGCGCTGCGCGGTCGCCGGCGCGAGGACGCCGTCATCAGCGTCAAGTTCGGCGCCCTGCGCGGGCCCGACGGCGCGTGGGCCGGCTATGACAGCCGCCCCGCGGCCATCCGCAACTTCCTCGCCTACACGCTGACGCGCCTCGGCGTCGACTACATCGACATCTACCGCCCTGCCCGTCTCGACCCGAACGTGCCGATCGAGGAGACGGTGGGCGCGATGGCCGACCTCGTCAAGGAAGGCTACATCCGCCACATCGGCCTTTCCGAGGTCGGCGCCGAGACGATCCGAAGGGCCGCCAAGGTCGCGCCGATCTGCGACCTGCAGATCGAGTATTCGCTGATCTCGCGCGGGCTCGAGGAGAAGATCCTGCCCGCCTGCCGCGAACTCGGCATCGCCATCACCGCCTATGGCGTGCTCTCGCGCGGGCTGATCAGCGGCCACTGGCAGAAGGGGCACGGAAAGAGCGCAGGCGACTTCCGCGCCTATAGTCCCAGGTTCCAGGAAGGCAATGTCGAGCGCAATCTCGAACTGGTGGAGGCTCTGCGCGCGGTGGCGGAGGCGAAGGGCGTGACGGTCGCTCAGGTGGCGATCGCCTGGGTGGCCGCGCAGGGTGCCGACATCCTCCCCCTCGTCGGCGCCCGCAGGCGCGACCGGCTGGCCGAGGCGCTCGGAGCCCTCGATGTCGCGCTCTCCGTCGAAGACCTCGCCGCGATCGAGGCCGCCGTGCCGAGGGACGCTGCCGCCGGCGGCCGCTATGCCGAAGCGATGCTCGCCCATATGGACAGCGAAAAATAATCGGCCCTCGCCGGTCCCGCCCTGTCTCTCCGCCGACGCCCGGCGGGGAGAGCCCAGGTCAGCCCGGCGGTCCGGGCGGCCGGGCCGAAAGCGCTTCGTGCCGGTTTCCGGCGCAGTCTGCCGCCCGCCTTCTCCGGCCCGTCCGGATGCTGTATCGCTTCCGGCAGCATCGCGGAGGACGATTCGGCGAATTCCGCGCGGAACATGCGGCTAAGGGGATCGAGGGGGCGCAGGCAATGACCGAACTTTTCTGGCGCGGCACGTTGATCGGGATCGGCGCGACCGTCACGATGGACCTCTGGGCCATCCTGCTGCACCTCGCCTTCGGACAGGCGAAGCCGAACTGGGCCCCCGCCGGGCGCTGGTTCCGCCACCTCGCCAACGGCCAGGTGTTCCATGAAGCGATCGCAGCGGCGGAGCCCTATGCCCACGAGAATGCGCTCGGTTGGGCCGGCCACTACGCCGTCGGCATTCTCTATGGCATCGTCTTCGCGCTGATCGTCGGGATCGGCTGGTTCTCAGCCCCGAGCTTCCTGCCCGCCTGGATCTTCAGCATCCTCACCATCGCCGCCGGCTGGTTTTTGATGCAGCCCGGCATGGGCCTCGGTTGGGCGGCATCGAAGACGCCGAACCCCAACAAGGTGCGCCTGCTCGGCCTGCTCGCCCACACCGCCTTCGCGCTCGGCCTCTACGCCACCGCCCTCCTCATGCGCTGACGGGCGCGCGCCGCCCGTTCACACGTCGTTCGAGAACGTGTCGCAGTCCTGCACCCGGCCGCTGTCGAAGCCGCGCTTGAACCAGCGCATGCGCTGCTCGGAGGTGCCGTGGTTGAAGCTCTCCGGCACGACATAGCCCTGCATCCGCTTCTGGATCGTGTCGTCGCCGATCTGCACCGCCGCGTTCAGCGCCTCCTGGAGGTCGCCGGTCTCCAGCAGACCCTTCTGCTCGGTGTACTTGCCCCAGATGCCGGCATAGCAGTCGGCCTGCAGCTCGACGCGGATCGACATCTGGTTGGCCTCCGCCTCGCTCATCCGCTCGCGCGCCTGGTTGAACTTCGGCAGCACGCCGGTGAGGTTCTGGACGTGATGGCCGACCTCGTGGGCGACGACATAGGCCTGGGCGAAGTCGCCGGCGGCATCGAACTTCTGCGCCAGTTCGTCGAAGAAGCCCATATCGAGATAGACCTTGTGATCGCCCGGGCAATAGAATGGACCGGAGGCCGCCGACGCGAAGCCGCAGGCCGACTGGATCGAATTAGAGAAGAGCACCAGCTTCGGCTCCTCGTACTGCACGCCGTTCGCCTGGAAGATGCCGTTCCAGACGTCCTCCGTCTCGGCGAGCACCGTCGCCATGAACTGCTTGGTCTCCTCCTGCTCCGGCGAATTGGCGCGCGTCGCGCTCTCGGTCTGCTCGAAGCCCGGCAGGTTCATCTGGCCGCCGCCGCCCTGGCCCAGCACCTGCAGCAGGTCGATGCCCATCATCTTCAGCACGAAATAGATCACGACGAGGAAGATGATGGTGCCGAGGCTCAGGCCGCCGCCGGCCCGGCGCGGCCCGCCGCCCATCGGAATGCGGAAGCCGCCGCCGCGGCCGAAGCCGCCCGGCCCGCCCGCACCGCGCTGATCCTCGATATTGCTGGACTGCCGGCGGCCCTTCCATTCCATGATCGTACCCTCGGTTACGCGGTCAAAACCGCTGAACCGCGGTTTCGTTCCTGACATTCAGTTATAGGGCGGAGGGCCGGCGTTGCAAACCGATCGCACGCCAAGTTTTGCGCGGCGCGGCCACGGCCGGCGGCCCGGCCGTCTCTTGCCCGCCCTGTCCGCGGTGTCAGCCGCCGCGGCCGTTCACCACCGCAGGGAGAACCGTCCGGCCAGCGCGCCGAGGCCGGTCAGGATGGCGATCGCCAGCGGATACCAGACGGCGACGAACAGGGGCGAATCGTCCGGGCAATGGGCGGCATAGAAGGTGGCGGCGATGCCGCCCGCCAGGAGCCCCGACACCGCGCCGGCCGCCGTCGCGTGGACCGGCGCGCCGTGCCGCATGGCCAGCAGCAGCACGCCCAGCGGCAAAAGCCCGATCAGGGGGACGAAGGTCAGGCACACCATGCTGTTGGTCCCGACCAGCCGGACGAGCCAGCTCGCCTGCGGCACCGCGGCGAGCTCCAGAAGGACGGACAGGAGAAGAAGCACCGGCGCCACCAGCATCGAGGGAAGCGCCGCGCGCCAGTTGCCGCCCGGCCCCGAAAGGGCGATGGCGAGCCTCAAGGCGGCCACCGCCAGCGCGATCGTGAACAGGAACTTGAAGACGAAGCGCACGGTGGAAAGGGCCGCACCGGCGTCCGGACGCGGCCCGAGCAGCACGAAGAACACGCAGGCGGCCAAGAGCACCGCAGCAACGAGCGCCAGCACCCAGGCCTGCCCCAGCGGGGCCCCCGAGCGTCGCGTATCCGCGGCAAGCGCCTTGATCAGTTCGTTCGTCTCCATGCTCATGTCCTTCCGAAGCGCCGGGCGATCGCCGAAAGCCCGCGGTGCAGCGCGACCCGCACGGCCGTCTCGTTCATCCCCAGGTCCCGCGCCGTCTCCTGGATCGAACTGCCCTCGATCGACACCGCCGTCACCACCGAGCGCTGCCCGGGCGTCAGCACCTGCAGCGCCCGGTCGATCTCCCAGCCCTGCAGCACCTCCGGCTCCGCCGCCTCGACCGCTTCCAAGGCCGGACTGTCGGCGAGCGGCAGGCGGCCGTGGCGGCGGAAGGCGTCGATCAGCTTGTGGTTGGCGATGGCGAAGATCCAGGGCCTGACCGGCTCCGTGCTGCGCCAGGTATGCCGTTTCAGGTGGATGGCGAGCAGGGTTTCCTGCACGACGTCTTCCACGTCCAGGCTGCCATGCGTCACCTTCCGCCTGAGCCACGTCCGCACCAGCTTCGCCACCGCCTCGAGGAATGCGAAGTAGGCCCGCTCGTCGCCCTCGATCGCTGAAACGAGCAGTTGCTCGAGACTGCGCTCCTCCGCCTTGTCCAAGCTGCTTCTCCTGTCTGTTCGGCCGGCAGGTTCCATTCGTTACAGGGGGCGCACGGTATTTCGCTTTGCCGCCGCCGACAATCACGAAGTCGTGTTCGCCGCCAGTGTAACGCAAGGCCGCCTCGGACGAAAAAGCCGATGTGCGTCGGGTGGCGCATTGAGAGGCAAAACGTTCTGGAGAATGGAACATGACCACACGTTCAGCAGTAAGCACCGCGGTTCTGGCAGGCGCCGTCGCATCGGCCCTTTCGTCGCTGGCCTTCGCGAGCCCCCTGTCGGAAGCCGACGTCAAGGCTGCGATGGATGCCGGCAAGGAGAAGTGCTTCGGCGTCGCGCTGAAGGGGCAGAACGACTGCGCTGCCGGCCCGGGCACCACCTGCCAGGGCACCTCGACCGTCGACTACCAGGGTAACGCCTGGAAGTTCGTCGACGGCGGCACCTGCGCGACCATGCAGTTGCCCGATGGCCGCAAGGGTTCGATGGAGCCCCTCGACCGCGACATTCCGGCCTGATCGAAAGGCGCGTGGAAAGCGGAGGGAACGATGATGGAACCGAACGGCATTGCGACCGGGCATCGCGCCCTTCGCTTTCCCCGCCACCGGCTCGACGGCATAGCGGGAACGAGCTTCAAGCACGAGCATCTTTCGGCGATCCTTCAGCAGGATCACCGAAAGGGCTTCTTCGAGGTCCATGCGGAAAACTACATGGGCGAAGGCGGCCCGCCGCATCGCGCCCTGTCGCGCATCCGCCAAGATTACCCCGTCTCCATCCATGGCGTCTGCATGTCGATCGGCGGTCCGCAACCGCTCGACGAGCGGCACCTTTCCCGCTTCAAGGCGCTGATCGAGCGCTACGAGCCCGCGCTCGTCTCCGAGCACCTGGCCTGGTCGACGCACGAGACCACCTATTTCAACGACCTTCTGCCCTTGCCCTATACCGCCGGCACGCTGCAGCACTTGGCCGACCATATCGACCAGGTGCAGGAGACGATCGGCCGGCAGATCCTTTTGGAAAACCCGTCCAGCTACCTGACCTTCACCGAATCGACGATGACCGAGACCGCGTTCATCCGCGAACTCGCGCGGCGCACCGGCTGCGGTCTCTTGCTCGACGTCAACAACGTCTTCGTCTCCGCCACCAATCTTTCGACATCGGCCCTCGACTATCTCGCCGACTACCCGCTCGATGTCGTCCAGGAGATCCACCTCGCCGGGCACGCGGTCCAGAGCGACGAGAACGGCGCGCCCCTCTTGATCGACAGCCACGACGGCCCGGTCTGCGATGCGGTCTGGGCGCTCTACGAGACGGTCCTGGGCCGGACCGGCCCGATCGCCACGCTCGTCGAGTGGGACAGCGCGATCCCGGACTGGCCGACGCTGACGCGAGAGGCCGAAGCCGCACAGGCGATCCTGGACCGCTGCACGGTCACCGAGGACGGGAGGGTGCGCCGTGCGGCCGTCTGACCCGGCGATCGCTGTGGAATGCGAGGCGGCAGCCTACGCCGCCCATTTCGCCGGGCGGCTGCTCGACCCCGCGAGACCGGCCCCGCCGGACGTCGCCGCCCCCGGCGGCGGGGCGGCGGAGCGGCGGTTCGGCATCTATCGCAACAACGTCACCGTCAGCCTGATCGAGGCGCTGGCCGCCGTCTTTCCGGCGACCCTGCGGATCACCGGGCCGGACTTCTTCCGGGCCATGGCGCGCTTCCATGTCCGCGCGACGCCGCCGACCTCGCCGCTGCTCTTCGAGTACGGCCGCGACTTCCCGGCCTTCATCGAGACGTACCGGCACGCCCGCTCCATGCCGTGGCTTGCCGATGTCGCGCGCATCGAGCGGGCCTGGCTCGACGCCTATCACGCGGCCGACGCGGCCGTTCTGGCGAGCGAAACGCTGGCCGCCGTGCCGCCGGACGCATTGGCTGCGACCCGGTTCATCGCCCATCCCGCGACCCGGCTGCTCGCTTCCGACTACCCGGCGTTCAGCATCTTTTCCGCCAACCGGCAGGAGGCACCCGTCGGGCGGATCACGGCCACGGAGCCGGAATGGACGCTTCTGACCCGCCCGCACCTCGAGGTGGAAGCCCGCAAGGTCGCGCCTGACGCTGCGATGATGATCGCAGCCCTGATGCACGGCGTTCCGCTCGGGTCGGCCGCCGGCGACACGCTGGCAGCCTTTCCAGATTTCGATCTTTCGGCCGCGATCGCAGGCTTCATCGAGGCCGGCGCCTTCCGCGGCATTTCAAAGAACGGAGCAGACGATGAAACATGAACCGACGCCACGGCAATTCTCACCGACGGGTCTCTCGGCAACCATCGGGCAGGCTTATGCGAAGATCGCCGCTCTCGCCCCACCATCGCTCACGCAGTTCGCCCTCCGCTTCGCGCTGGCGGTGCCGTTCTGGCGCTCGGGCATCAACAAGTGGGATGGCTTCCTGCACATCAACGACGTGGCGATCCTGCTCTTTACGTCGGAGTTCCGGCTGCACCTGCCGGGCGGCCCCTACCCCTATCCGTTTCCCTCCGCCGTCGCCTTCGCCTCCGGCACGGCGGAAATCGTCCTGCCGGTCATGCTGGTGATCGGTATTGCCTCCCGTGCCGCGGCCCTTTTGCTGCTGGCCATGACGATTGTCATCCAGCTGACCGTGCCGGAGGGATGGCCGGTCCATGTGACCTGGGCCGCGATGGCGCTTGCGATCATGGCGTGGGGACCCGGGCGATGGTCGCTCGACCATCTCACTGGCCTCGACCGTCTCGCCTGCGGGCCGCATCCGCGCTGATGTCGTGCCCGGAAAGCGGCCGGGGTCAGGCCCCGGTGGCGCCACGGGTGCGGCGGCGCGATGCCGGCGCACCATTGGCCCCAGGATTTCTGTTTGATCAGCCATTTTCGGGGTTTCGCTTGGCCCGGCATTTGCCTATAAGCCGCTTCTAGCCTTTAAAGACGATGCCTCTAGCGCCCCGGCCGGTGAACCTCCCACCCTGGCCGGTTTTTCGCGCAGGCAAAAGAACGGATAGAGCCATGCCCAAGCGCCAAGACATCAAATCGATCCTCATCATCGGCGCGGGGCCGATCGTCATCGGGCAGGCCTGCGAATTCGACTATTCCGGCACCCAGGCCTGCAAGGCGCTGAAGGAGGAAGGCTACCGGGTGATCCTGGTCAACTCCAACCCGGCGACGATCATGACCGATCCGGGCCTGGCGGACGCCACCTACATCGAGCCGATCACGCCCGAGGTCGTCGCCAAGATCATCGCCAAGGAACGTCCGGATGCGCTCTTGCCGACCATGGGCGGCCAGACGGCGCTGAACACCGCGCTCTCCCTGAAGCGCATGGGCGTGCTGGAGCGCTACAACGTCGAGATGATCGGCGCCAAGCCGGAGGCGATCGACAAGGCCGAGGACCGCGCGCTGTTCCGCGAGGCGATGGCCAAGATCGGGCTGGAGACGCCGCGCTCGCTGCTCGCCAACGCCACCGAGATCAAGGACGCCGACCGCAAGAAGCACGAGGCCGAGCGCACCAAGCTCAAGTCCGAGCTTTCCGGCGACGCGCTCGACAAGGCGCTGGACGCGCTGGAAAACCAGTGGAACCTCGGCGAGACCGACCGCAAGCAGCGCTACATGAGCCATGCCATGGCGATCGCCGCCACGGCACTCGACGAGATCGGCCTGCCGGCCATCATCCGCCCCTCCTTCACCCTCGGCGGCACCGGCGGCGGCATCGCCTACAACCGCTCGGAATTCTTCGACATCGTCTCCGGCGGCCTCGACGCCTCGCCGACGACCGAAGTCCTGATCGAGGAATCCGTCCTCGGCTGGAAGGAATACGAGATGGAGGTCGTCCGCGACACGGCGGACAACTGCATCATCATCTGCTCGATCGAGAACATCGACCCGATGGGCGTCCACACCGGCGATTCGATCACCGTCGCGCCGGCATTGACGCTGACGGACAAGGAATACCAGATCATGCGCAACGCCTCGATCGCGGTGCTGCGCGAGATCGGGGTCGAGACCGGCGGCTCCAACGTCCAGTTCGCCGTCAATCCGAAGAACGGCCGCCTCGTCGTCATCGAGATGAACCCGCGCGTCTCGCGCTCGTCCGCGCTCGCCTCCAAGGCCACCGGCTTCCCGATCGCCAAGATCGCCGCCAAGCTCGCGATCGGCTACACGCTGGACGAGCTGGAGAACGACATCACCGGCGGCGCGACGCCGGCCTCCTTCGAGCCGTCGATCGACTACGTCGTGACGAAGATCCCGCGCTTCGCCTTCGAGAAATTCCCCGGCGCCGAGCCGACGCTGACGACGGCGATGAAGTCGGTCGGCGAGGTCATGGCGATCGGCCGCACCTTCGCCGAATCGCTGCAGAAGGCGCTGCGCGGCCTGGAGACCGGGCTCACCGGCCTCGACGAGATCGAGATCCCCGGCTACGAGAACGGCGACGGCAGGAACGCGGTGCGTGCGGCGATCTCGACGCCGACGCCGGACCGGCTGCGCATGGTCGCCCAGGCGCTGCGCATGGGCTTCACGCCGGAAGAGGTGCACGAGGGCTCCAGGATCGATCCCTGGTTCATCGCCCAGTTCAAGGCGATCGTCGACATGGAGGCCCGCATCCGCGAGCACGGCCTGCCCGCGGACGCGCAGAACCTGCGCATGCTGAAGGCGATGGGCTTCTCCGACGCAAGGCTTGCCACGCTCTCGGGCAAGCGGCCGAAGGAAGTCGCCGAGCTGCGCAACAGCCTCGACGTCCGCCCCGTCTTCAAGCGGATCGACACCTGCGCTGCCGAATTCGCCTCGCCGACCGCCTACATGTATTCGACCTACGAGCAGCCGTTTGCCGGCCAGACCCGCTCGGAAGCCGGCATCTCCGACAGGAAGAAGGTGGTCATCCTCGGCGGCGGCCCGAACCGCATCGGCCAGGGCATCGAGTTCGACTACTGCTGCTGCCATGCCGCCTTCGCGCTGAAGGACGCCGGCTATGAAGCGATCATGGTCAACTGCAACCCGGAGACCGTCTCCACCGACTACGACACCTCCGACCGCCTCTACTTCGAGCCGCTGACCGCCGAGGACGTGATCGAGATCCTGAAGGCCGAGCAGACGAACGGCACGCTCGTCGGCGTCATCGTCCAGTTCGGCGGCCAGACGCCGCTGAAGCTCGCCGAAGCGCTCGAGAAGAACGGCATCCCGATCCTCGGCACCGCGCCCGACGCGATCGACCTGGCCGAGGACCGCGACCGCTTCCAGAAGCTCCTGCAGAAGCTCGATCTCGCCCAGCCGAACAACGGCATCGCCTATTCGGTCGAGCAGGCCCGCCTCGTCGCGGCCGAAATCGGCTTCCCGCTCGTCGTGCGCCCGTCCTACGTGCTCGGCGGCCGCGCCATGCAGATCATCCATTCCGAATCGATGCTGCAGACCTACCTGCTCGACACCGTCCCCGGCCTCGTGCCGGAAGACATCAAGCAGCGCTACCCGAACGACAAGACCGGCCAGATCAACACCCTGCTCGGCAAGAACCCGCTGCTGTTCGACAGCTACCTGACCAATGCCGTCGAAGTCGATGTCGATGCGCTCTGCGACGGCGAGAGCGTCTTCGTCTCCGGCATCATGGAGCACATCGAGGAGGCCGGCATCCATTCGGGCGACAGCGCCTGCTCGCTGCCGGTGCGCACGCTGTCGCCTGAGATCGTCGACGAGCTGGAGCGCCAGACCAGGGCGCTGGCGAAGGCGCTGAACGTCGGCGGCCTGATGAACGTCCAGTACGCCATCAAGGACGGCACGATCTACGTACTCGAGGTCAACCCGCGCGCCTCGCGCACCGTCCCCTTCGTCGCCAAGACGATCGGCGCGCCGATCGCCAAGATCGCCGCCCGCGTCATGGCCGGCGAGAAGCTGGACGCAGCGATTTCGGCCTACGGCGCAAAGCCCGATCCGCGCAACCTGAAGCACATCGCCGTCAAGGAAGCCGTCTTCCCGTTTGCCCGCTTCCCCGGCGTCGACACGCTGCTCGGCCCGGAAATGCGCTCGACCGGCGAGGTCATGGGGCTCGACCGCAACTTCGCGGTCGCCTTCGCCAAGTCGCAGCTCGGCGCCAATGTCGACCTGCCGCGTGACGGCACCGTCTTCGTCTCGGTGCGCGACGAGGACAAGGACCGCGTGCTGCCGGCCGTCCGCACCCTGGTCGGGATCGGTTTCAAGGTTATGGCCACCTCCGGCACCGCCCGCTTCCTCGGCGAGAACGGCATCGAGGCGACCAAGATCAACAAGGTGCAGGAAGGCCGCCCGCACATCGAGGACGCCATCCGCAACCGCCAGGTCCAGCTCGTCATCAACACCACCGACGGCACCAAGGCGATCTCGGATTCGAAGTCGCTCCGCCGCGCCGCCCTGATGCAGAAGGTGCCCTACTACACGACAATGGCGGGTGCTGCGGCTGCCGCCGAGGCGATCAAGGCGCTGAAGGAAGGCCAACTCGAGGTCTACCCGCTGCAGAGCTATTTCGCGTAAGGCTCGGGAGCGGGCGTTCCGGCGCCCGGCTCCTGCCGCGAATGTGGATCAATTCTTGAGAGTGCCCCCGCTCGCGACGCAAAGGTTGCGGGCAGCACTTGTCTCGACCTACCGCCGCAGGTGCGCCCGCAGCAGATCCATGAGTTCGCCGTCGCGCGGCAGCTTGTCGGCCTTTCCCTGTTCGGTCAGCCAGTAGAACCGGCCGGGGGCGAGCTTGGCTGGCAGCTCGTAGTCCATGCCGTCCCACTTGTCCTCGCGGAAGGCGTAGAACGCCCAGTGGCCGCCGCGCGCCTCGACGGCATCCATCACGTCGGTCAGGTAGGTGCCGCAGTCGGCCCAGCGCCGCATGCAGCCGAATTCCGCGGCGACGACCCGGGTCGCGGGAAGGCCCTGCGCCTTGGCCCAGTCGAAGGCGGTGTCGACATGGGCCCGTACCGCCGCGCGGTCCCAGGCCTGGTCGTGTCCCGCATATTCGGTGGTCACGCCGGGATAGCGCAGCGGCTTCTCCCGCTTCATGTTCGGCGAACTGGTCGCGGCATAGGGCTCATACATATGAAAGGCGTAGAGGACCTTGTCGTCGGCAAGCGGCTTCGGCCAGGCGGCCAGCGAGCGGGGATTGGCGAACCAGCCGCCATCGACCATCACGGGGGTCACCGGATCGACGGTCCTGATCTGCGCAATCACCCTTGAATAGAACGCCTCCAGGTCGCGCGGTCCGCCCGCATGCGCCGCCTGCCAGTCGCGGAGCTGCGCCTCGGTGCCGTTTTCGACGCCGCCGGCGTTCTTCTCGGGCGCGGGCTCGTTCAGGATGTTGTAGCCCGCGACCGCCGGATGATCCTTCAGTGCGGCGGCCAGATCGGCCCAGAAGCGCGCCGCCTGGTCCTGATAGGCGGCGTCCGACCAGAGCCGGTCGTCGTATTTGTTGCCGTTCTGCTGCGACCAGCGCCCGCCCGGCAGGCTCAGCGGCGTGATCACCACCTTGAGACCGGCGGCGTCCGCGGCATCCAGCACCGTGCGCAGGGTGGCGAGATCCTCCGGCACGAGGCCGGTGTAACGATCGGCGTCGCCGATGAGAAAATCGCGGCCCTTGCCCTGCCATTTGCTGAAGGAGAGCCGCACCCATGTCGCGCCGGTCGAGGACAGGGCCCGGAAGTAGGCCTCGTCCTGCGGGGCGGCGTTGAAACCGTTGGCGCCCTTTTCAGGCGTATCCCAGAAGGTCATCAGGTCGGCGGCGGCAGCCGGTTGCGACAGGGCGGCGACAAGTGCCGCCGTGCGGAGAAAGGAAATGAAGGACACGTTTGCGGCTCATGTTCGGGTTGCATGACGCTCCTACGCTGCGAAAGCGGCATCGGCAAGCCGGGACACAGGCGCGGCCGTGGCGTTCTCCTGCCGCCGCCGGCTTCTGCAACCTCAGGGAGGGAAACCTTGAATTCTGCGACCGGGTTCTGCTAAGGCGAAAGATCCGCAATTCGGTTGGGGACCGACGTTACGGATGCCGGTTTCGGCGCGCGGCCGGTTGCAGTTTCCCGGCAGTGCCTTACATCGCCTGTCGCAGACCGGGAGAACCATCATGCAAGCGCCATCGCAAGACACCGGCCTCGCCGGCCGCCGGGAATGGATCGGCCTCTGCGTGCTGTCGATCGCCTGCCTGATCTACTCGATGGACCTGTCCATCCTGTTTCTCGCCACCCCCGCCATCGTCGCCGATCTCGACCCGTCGGCATCGGAACTCTTGTGGATCAATGACATCTACGGCTTCATGGTCGCAGGCTTCCTGGTCACCATGGGCACGCTCGGCGACCGGATCGGCCGCCGGCGGGTGCTCCTGATCGGCGCCTTCGCCTTCGGCGTGGCCTCGGCGCTGGCCGCCTTCTCCGCCACGGCGGAGCAACTGATCGCCGCGCGCGCGCTGCTCGGCATCGCGGGCGCCACGATCGCGCCGTCGACGCTGTCCCTGATCGTCAACCTGTTCAAGAACGAGGCCGAGCGCAACCGCGCCATCGGCGTCTGGGGAACGGCCTTCTCGGTCGGTGGTCTCATCGGGCCGCTGCTCGGCGGCTTCCTGCTGCAGTATTTCCACTGGGGCGCGGTGTTCCTGATCAACATCCCCGCCATGCTCGTCCTGCTCGTGGTCGCGCCGATCCTGCTGCCGGAATACAAGAGCCCGGACGGCACCCGGCTCGACCTTGCGAGCGTGCTTTTGTCGCTCGCGACCGTCCTGCCGGTCATCTACGGCCTGAAGCACATGGCCGCGGACGGTTTCCAGTTGAAGCACCTGCTGCCGATCGCAGCCGGGCTTGCGGTCGGGTGGCTGTTCATCCGTCGCCAGGAGACCCTGTCCCATCCGCTGATCGACCTGAAGCTGTTCAGGATACCGGCCTTCACCGCCTCGCTGCTGGTCAATCTCGCCGGCATGTTCTTCGTCTTCGGCGTCTTCCTTTACCAGAACCTGTTTCTCCAGTTCGTGCTCGGGCTTTCGCCGCTCGCAGCCGCCCTCTGGTCGGTGCCGTCGTCGCTGGTCTTCACGGTCATGTCGCTCCAGGCCTACCGCTTCACCAACCGCTTCGGCCCGGTCCGGACGGTCCTTCTGGGGCTCGTGGTCAATGCGGTGGGAACGCTGGCCATGGCGGTCGCCGCCTACTACGAGAACATCTACGGCGTGCTCGGCGCCAACATGATCATCGCGCTCGGCTTCGTGCCGGTGGTGCTGACGACGACCGGCCTGATCGTCGGCACCGCGCCGCCGGAACGCTCCGGCTCGGCCTCGGCGATCTCCGAGACCAGCGCGGAATTCGGCGGCGCGCTCGGCGTCGCCCTGCTCGGCAGCCTCGGCACGCTGATCTACCGCTGGCTGATGGCCGGCGCCGACGTCGCAGGCCTCGACCCCGCCCAGGCCGCCGCGGTCAGGACGACGATCGGCGGCGCCATCGAGACCGCCACGGCCCTCGGCGCGACGACGCTGGCGGACAAGGCCATGGCCGAGACTGCGCTGGGCGCAGCCGCGGCCCCCGCCTGGCTGGAGGCCGCCCGCCAGTCCTTCTCCACCGGCTTCGCCGTCTGCTGTCTTCTCGCCGCCGTCACCCTCCTCGCGCTCGCCGCGGTCGCCCGCGAAATCTACGCCCGCGCCCATCTCGACGAGAAGGCGCTCGCCGCCCGGCATTGAGGGGGATCAGCGAGCAGATGCGCCGTGACTCCGTTTCGGGCCCCCAGGCGGACAGCACGACCAGGGAGCCCGCGAAACGCCTCATTCATGGAGCGGGGTGAAGCCCAGGTTGGAAGGGGCCATCAGCTCGGCGGGCGGGAACAACTCCTCGAGCCCGACCGGACGGCGGACAAGGCTGACGACGGTGAGATCTGCTCTGCCGCCCGATGACGTACGGTATTCCCGCAAGGGGATGCCATCGGCCGTCAGGCACTGCTCTTTCCCCGCGTCGGCCATGTTGGGCGTCATGTCGAACCACCTGCACGGCTCCCCCAGATATTCGTCGCCCCGCTCCAGGTCGACCTGGCCGGTTGCAATGTCGAAAGAGTTCGAGAAACGGCCGGGCTTGCGCAGTGAACGGGAGGCACGAAACCAATGGGAATCTCCCGAAAACACGACGAAGATGCCCTGGTCGTCGAGTTCGTTCCAGACCCTGAACCGGACGGTTCCGTCTTCGTCCCGCTGCTCCTCAGCCCGCCAGGGGTAGTGCCTCAACATTCTGAATGCCGCGTTCCCGCTCACCATTCTGACTTCGAAATCGGCAGCCGTTGCAGGTTTCTCGGGATACACTCGCAGCGGCGCCAACCAGAAGTCGGGCCGAAAGAGCCTCGCAGGAGGCCGCACTTCTGCCTCCGCGACCGGTCCGCGCGTCAGTTTCACCAGCTGCGTCTCCGACATCGGTCGATCGTCGGCGGACGACAACGTCTTTGTCGCGATCTCTATTCCGTCAGCCGATTGGCAGCTGAACCAGAACGGCCCATATTGCCCGTTTCCGGGCCCGCGACGAAAGAGCTGCCACCACTTGCAGTGCTCTCCAGCATAGCTTCCGGCGTCAGCGCCTTCCCTTGCCGAACCGATGCCCTCGTAGTCGCGCGAAGGTACCGCCCTTTTCACCATCACGCTGGAGAAGTCGTCCCCATCCGCTTTCGTTGCGCTCAGCCACGCATTGGCGTGAAAATTCCCGTAGCCGATATGAAGGATGCCGTCTCGAACCTCCTCGACGCGCGCCCATCCCTTGTGATGCACAACGGTGCGGGAATACGTCCTTGACCCGTCCTGTCCTGTCATGGTGGCAGAGTAGTCCGGGGCGCTTCTCGTGGAGGAAAATGGCACCTCGGATGCCGATGCTGCGTTCACAACGAAAAGGAGCCCGAGTAGCGCAAGACTGTACTTCAACTATGCCTCCAGCCGCTCGCGAACCTGGCCATCAGGGCTACCGCGATATCAGGGCCATCTTGACGTTCAACGCACAACCTGAAAGGGCAGCGGCGAAAAATGGTTGACGCAAGGTTATCATCTGGCGACAGGGGCCGGCCTGCTTTTCCCCGGACGCGGACTTGACCATTCCGTCCAGCTCGCGGACGACGGCAGCCCAATCCGCACACCGCCCCCGATCCGGCCGTCCTCACATCGCCGCAGCCAGCCGTCCTGCCGCGCTGATGTCTTCGTGAAACCGCGCCACCGCCTCCGCCCGCTTTCCCGCATCCGGAATGCGCAGCAGATAGGAGGGATGGACGGTGACGAAGAGGGCTCGCCCGTCCGCCATTGCCATCGGCGTGCCGCGCACGGCCTCCAGCTTCGAGCGCATGCCGGTCAGCGCGAACAGCGCCGTCGCGCCCATCGCCACCACCAGTTTCGGCCGCACCAGCTCGACCTCCCGGGCCAGCCAGAAGCGGCAGTGCTGCACCTCGTCGGCGTTCGGCCGCTGGTGGACGCGGCGCTTGCCGCGCGGCTCGTACTTGAAGTGCTTGACCGCATTGGTGAGGTAGAGCCCCGCCCGGTCGATGCCGGCGGCGGCGAGCGCTTCGTCGAAGACCTGCCCGGCCGGGCCGACGAAGGGGCGGCCGGCGAGGTCCTCGCGGTCGCCGGGCTGCTCGCCGACCAGCATGACGTCCGCCCGCTCCGGCCCCTCGCCGCAGACCGTCTGCGTCGCCCGCTGGTGCAGCGGGCAGCGGGTGCAGGCGCTTGCCTCCTGCCGCAGCGCCGCAAGCGTGCCGGCCGGCGGCGGCGCCGGCTGCGGCAGCCGCGCGGCTCTCTCCTGGATGCGGCGGTGATAGGGCAAGGGCTCGCTCGCAGCCCTCGCCGCCATCGCCTGCAGGCTGGCCTCGGCGTTGGCGATCAGGCCGGGGATCAGCGTCGCCTCCGGCAGGTTGCGCCAGTATTTCTTCGGCATTTCCGCCTGCATCGCCTTCACCTTCAGCCGCGCTGGGTTGAAGATGCTGGCATAGTAGGTCCGCCACAGCTCGTCGGCGTCGTCGGCCAGATCGGGCTTGCGGCAGGGCGTGCCGTCGAGGGTCAGCGTCCGCCCGTCCCAGGCGGCCGATCCCCTCGGCGTCGCGATCAGCCAGTCCATGTCGGTGAAGCGGCGCTGGAAGAACGGCGCCACGCGGGCAACGATGTGATGATCCGGCTCGAACCAGGCGACGAAGCGCCGCCGGCCGCCCGCCGGCCCGCCCTTCAGCTCCTTGAAGCGCACGAAGGCCGTCATCTTGTGCGCATCGCGGCGCACGCTCTTCGCCATCAGGTTCGCCCGCACCACGTCGGTGTCGGAGGCGACCTCGAGCAGCCGCCGGTCCGCCTGCAGCCGCCACAGGAGCCGGTAGAGCAGCAGGAACCGGGCGGGATCGGAATGGCAGACGACGGCCGCAGCCAGCGCCGGGAAGGCGGCCGGCACCCGCGGCGGCCCCGAGACCCCGCTTCCGGCGGCGGAGCCGTTCCCGACGGTCGCCACGTCGAGCGCCAGTTCTTCAGCCACCAGTCTTTCGGGTGCCAATCTTTCGGGTGCCAGTTCTCCAGGCCCCGATCTCCCGGCCCCGCCAACTGCCGATCCCCCGAACGCCGGTTCCTCGAAGGCGAGCCCCGGCGAAGTGTCGCGCTCGCACCACTCGACCTCCCCCGGCGCCACGCCGGCGATGAGGAGGTCGCGCGCGGCGTCGCGCCATTCCGGAAAGTCCCCCCGGCCTTCCAGCATCACCCGCCGCATCACAGCAGCGACAATTGCCGCGGCGCGGGCGCAAACATCGTGCGCAGGTCCGGCCGGTCGATCAGCCGCCGCGGCGTCCAGCCCTCGGCGACGACGAAGGCCTGCACCTTGCGGATCGAGACGCCGAGCCGTTTGAGGTCGTCGAGCCGCAGCCGGCGCAGCCGGCGCGCCGACAGGATCGCAGCCACCGTCTTCGTGCCGAGCCCCGGTACGCGCAGGAGCATCTCGCGCACGGCCCGGTTGACGTCGACGGGAAAGGCCGCCCGGTTCGCCAAAGCCCAGGCGAGCTTCGGGTCGAGGTCGAGGTCGAGCATGCCGCCCGGCTGGCTGGCGGTGATCTCCCCGATATCGAAGCCGTAGAACCGATAGAGCCAGTCGGCCTGGTAGAGCCGGTGCTCGCGCATCAAGGGCGGCTTGATCAGCGGCAGCGCCTTCGAACTGTCGGGGATCGGGCTGAAGGCGGAATAGTAGACGCGCTTCAGCCCGTAGCTCGAATAGAGCCGGCCGCTGGTCGAAAGGATCGTCGCGTCATTGGCACCGTCGGCGCCGACGATCATCTGCGTGCTCTGCCCCGCCGGCACGAACCGTTTCGTCCGCCTGGTCTGCAGCGTCGGCTCCGCCGCCTCCTCGATCTTCAGCCGCAGTTCGCCCATGGCGCGGCGGATGCCGGCCGGCTTCTTCTCCGGCGCCAGCCGTGCGATGCCGCCGTCGGTCGGCAGCTCGATGTTGAGCGACAGCCGGTCGGCATGCAGCCCCGCCTCCTCGATCAGGTGCGGCGAGGCCTCCGGAATGGTCTTCAGGTGGATGTAGCCGCGGAAATTGTGCGTCAGCCGCAGCTCGCGCGCGATCCGCACCATCTGCTCCATCGTGTGGTCGGAGGAGCGGATGATGCCGGAGGAGAGGAACAGCCCCTCGATATAGTTGCGCCGGTAGAATTCCAGCGTCAGCCACACCACCTCCTCCGGCGTGAACCGGGCGCGCTCGACATTGCTGGAGGAGCGGTTGACGCAATAGGCGCAGTCGTAGATGCAGAAGTTGGTGAGCAGGATCTTCAGGAGCGAGATGCACCGCCCGTCCGGCGCATAGGCGTGGCAAATCCCCGCACCTTCCGTCGAGCCGAGGCCGCCGGTCGCAGCGGAATCCCGCTTCACCGTCCCGCTCGAGGCGCAGGAGGCGTCGTATTTCGCGGCGTCCGAAAGGATGGCCAGGCGTTCCCGAAGCGTTTTCCTCATCCGTATGTTCACTATATGTTCCGTTGCCGTTCGTCAAGAATGATCCGCAACGCCGCGAAATCTCCACGCGGGCGATCCCAACAACGGCCGGCTTTGTGACAGTGATGCGAATTTATCTGGAAATCGATCTGGACGATCTGCTATAAGCGCCCCAATTGAATCTGAACATGGTTCCGAAGTTTCCCTTCGGGACCTGTTTTGTTTTGTGTCTGCAACAAGCGGATACAGCGGGAAGGACAGAGGAAAATGGTCGATAAGGTGCCGATGACTCAGGGCGGTTTCGTCAAGCTGCAGGAAGAACTGCGCTGGCGCCAGCAGGAAGAGCGCCCGCGAATCATCGAGGCGATTTCCGAGGCACGTGCCCATGGCGACCTTTCCGAAAACGCCGAGTACCATGCGGCCAAGGAAGCCCAGAGCCACAACGAGGGCCGGATCACCGAGCTTGAGGACCTGGTTGCCCGCGCAGAAGTGATCGATCTCGCCAAGATGTCGGGCGACACCGTCAAGTTCGGCGCCCGCGTCAAGCTCGTCGACGAGGACACCGAGGAAGAGAAGGTCTACCAGATCGTCGGCGACCAGGAAGCCGACGTGAAGGAAGGCCGCATCTCCATTTCCTCCCCGATCGCGCGTGCGTTGATCGGCAAGGAGGTCGGTGAATCGATCGAGGTCAATGCGCCCGGCGGTTCCAAGGCCTACGAGATCCTGTCCATCTCCTGGGGCTGATGCGCCGGGCATGACCGGCTCCCCGGCAAAGGACGCAACCCGCGTCGACATCGCCGATGTCGACGTCGTCGCGCCGAACTTCAAGCGCCGGCTCTCCGGCGTCACCTCGACCATCATCCAGCTCGTGCCGATGCAGCGCCGGCTCGGCCAGCGGGTGGCGACGCTCGGACCAGGGCTGCCGGCCGAGATCCCGCATATCCGCTTCTTCGACCTCCTGTCGCTCTGGCGCCCGCCGGCCGGCGGCAGGCACCGGGTCTGGCATGCCCGCCGCAACACTGAGATGCTGCCCGGCATCTTTCTGCGCGACGTGCTGCGCATGCCGCTGAAGCTGCTCTTCACCTCCGCCGCCCAGCGCCGCCACAGCCGCTACACCCGCTTCCTGATCCGCCGCATGGATGCGGTGATCGCCACCAGCGGCCGCTCCGGCTCCTTCCTTGAGGTTCCGCACACCGTCATCCGCCACGGCGTCGACCTCGAGCGGTTCCACCCGCCCGGCGGTCCGGACGACACGATCGCGGCGACGGGCCTGCCGGGGCGATACCTCGTCGGCTGCTTCGGCCGCGTGCGCCACCAGAAGGGCACCGATCTCTTCGTCCGCGCCATGATCGCGCTGCTCCCCCGCAATCCGGACTGGACCGCCGTCATTTCCGGCCGCGTCACCCCCGAGCACAAGGGCTTCGCCGACGCCCTGAAGGCGGAGATCGCCACGGCCGGACTGTCGGATCGCATCGTCTTCCTCGGCGAGGTCGACGACATCAAGCCCTGGTACCGGCGGCTGTCCCTCTACGTCGCCCCCTCGCGCAACGAGGGCTTCGGCCTGACGCCGCTGGAGGCGATGGCCTCGCAGACAGCGGTGGTCACCTCCGATGCCGGCGCCTATGCGGAGATGACGATCGAGGGCGTGACCGGCCAGGTGGTGCCCGCCGGCGACGGCACGGCGCTGACGGCAGCGATCGGCCACGCCATGGCCGATCCGCAAGCGACGCTTGAGGCGGGCCGCAAGGCGCTCGACCACGTCCGCGCGACCTTCGCCCTCGAAACGGAAGCGACCGCGATCGGCGAGGTCTACCGCCGCCTGCTGGCGCAGTCGCCCTGACCCTTCCGGCTCAGCGCACCAGCCGGTCGTCGAAGGCGATCCCGATGTCGGAAAGGGCGGAGACGGGCGAGAAATTGACGAGCGCGATCCCCCGCTCCTCCGCAACGGTCCTTGCCAGCGCGACATGCCCGAGGATGCGCGCCTCCGCCCCGGCGATCCCGGAAAAGGCGGCCTGCCCCCTCTCCTCGTAGAAGCGCGGCTCGGCGGCGTTGCGGATGTCGATGCCGACGAAGCCGATTTTCACCGGCCGCAGCGCGATGGCGAACTGCAGCGCCGAAACCGCCACCGATCCGCCCTGGAACACGCCGCGCTCGGGGCTGAGCGAAAAACCGTATTCGCCCGTCGGATCCAGCCGCACGAAATCGAGCGCCCGGATCTGGGCGGCCGTGCGGCGCGGCAGGCCATAGGGCTTGCGGATATCGTTGATGAGGATCACCCGCCTGTCGGCGAGCCAGCCGCGATCGCGCTCGCAGATCGCCCGCAAGGCGGCGACGGAGAACAGGCACGCCTGCCCTGCCGCGATCTTCTCGCGCATCAGCTCGAAATGCCGGTAGACGAAGCGCTCGTCCTCGACGGCGACGGCGAGCGGTGCGGCGACCGGGCCGCCGGCGAGATGGATCGCGCCGTTGAGCAGGACCGCGCTTGAAGGCTCCAGCCGGGAGAGGTCGCCCCCGGCCACCGACGGTCCCGAGCCGACGATGTGGATCCATGCCCGGGTGGCGTCGATGAGGATGCCCGCATCCCGCAGCGTCGCCACCGGCTGGCGGCGATAGTGCAGCACCCGGCCCTCGTCGATCGAAAGCCCCGGATACCAGTCCTGCACATGGGCGAGGTCTCGCCCGAGCAGCAGGCGCGCGCCGAGCTTGATCAGCGACCGGGACAGCGGGCGGTCGGAGCGGCCCAACGCCTCAGATCTCCACCAGCCCGAGCTTCTTGACCTGGCGGATCGTCAGCATGGTGCGGACCGTGTCGACATGCTCGTTGGCCGTCAGCACCTCGATGACGAAATCCTGGAACCGGGTGAGGTTGGCGGCGACGCAGTGCAGCAGGAAGTCGCTGTCGCCCGAGACCATCCAGGCCTGCCGCACCAGCGGCCATTCGGCGGTGACGGCGGCAAACGCCTTGAGATTGGCCTCCGACTGGTGCTTCAGCCCGACCATGCAGAAGGCGACGAGGTCGAAGCCGAGCGCCGGCGCGTTCAGCATCGCATGATAGCCCTCGATGATGCCGGCCTCCTCCAGCTTGCGCACGCGCCTGAGACACGGCGGCGCGGATATGCCGGCCTTGGCGGCGAGTTCCACATTGGTCATGCGGCCGTCGGCCTGGAGTTCCTTCAGGATCTTGATGTCGATGGCATCGAGTTCTGCGCGAAACACGGATGAGATTCCCCTGTCTGTTTTGCACGCGCATTACCAGAAACAGCAAGCAGACGTAAGATAATTGCAGAGGCAGGCACAAAAATGTCACGCGTCCCCGCCAACCCTGTTGGCAAATGCGGGCTTGCCCTTGAATAATGGGGGCCCACACTCATAAATGAGCGACGATTTCCCTTTGAGCCCGCAAGGCGCATCTGTGCGCGACGTCGGGCGAGCATCGCCAAGGAGTGCAGCCATGTCTGCCCGTCACGTCAAGGTCCTGATCATCGGCTCCGGCCCGGCCGGCTACACGGCCGCCATCTACACGGCGCGCGCCATGCTGGAACCCGTCCTGATCGCCGGCCTGGAACAGGGCGGCCAGCTGATGATCACCACCGACGTGGAGAACTACCCGGGCTATGCCGATCCGGTCCAGGGCCCGTGGATGATGGAGCAGATGCTGAAGCAGGCCCAGCACGTCGGCGCCGAGATCGTCAACGACCTCGTCACCAATGTCGACCTCGACGTGCGCCCCTTCCGCATTTCGACCGACAGCGGCACCGAATGGACGGCCGACGCCCTGATCATCGCCACCGGCGCCAAGGCGAAGTGGCTCGGCATCGAGACGGAGCACAAGTTCCAGGGCTTCGGCGTGTCGGCCTGCGCCACCTGCGACGGCTTCTTCTACCGCAACAAGGACGTGATCGTCGTCGGCGGCGGCAACTCGGCCGTCGAGGAGGCGCTCTATCTTTCCAATCTCGCAAAGACGGTGACCGTGGTCCATCGCCGCGATTCGTTCCGCGCCGAAAAGATCCTGCAGGAGCGCCTGTTCGCCAAGGACAACGTCAAGGTGATCTGGGATCACGAGGTGACGGAATACCTGGGCGCCGAGGCGAAGCCGCCGATGCCGGCATCGGTCAACGGCGTGCGGCTCAGGAACACCAAGACGGGTGCGGTGAGCGACATGGCGATCGACGGCGTGTTCGTCGCCATCGGCCATGCGCCGGCGGTCGAGCTCTTCCAGGGCAAGCTGAAGCAGAAGCCGAACGGCTACCTGTGGACGGCGCCCGATTCGACGGCCACCGACGTGCCGGGCGTTTTCGCCGCCGGCGACGTCACCGACGACATCTATCGCCAGGCGGTCACGGCCGCCGGAATGGGCTGCATGGCCGCGCTGGAGACGGAAAAGTATCTCGCGGGTCATATGCCTGTCGCAATTGCGGCCGAGTAGAAGCCGCCAATAACGCGAGGCGGGCCCGCCCGCACTCGCGGGAGTGGGAACAGATCATCAGCAACGGGCGGGAAACGGACGGCGTTCCCCGCCCTGAAGACATATGGGGGAAAGAATGGCGCTCGACTGGGACAAGCTGCGGATATTCCACGCCGCGGCGGAGGCCGGTTCGTTCACGCACGCGGCCGACAAGCTGCACCTGTCGCAGTCCGCCATCAGCCGCCAGGTCAGCGCGCTCGAGCAGGACGTCGGCATCAAGCTGTTCCACCGCCATGCCCGCGGCCTGATCCTGACCGAACAGGGCGAGATCCTCTACCGCACCGCCCACGACGTCTTGATGAAGCTCGAGAGCGTCCGCGTCCAGCTGACCGAGACGACCGAGAAGCCGAGCGGCAAGCTCAGGATCACCACCACCGTCGGCCTCGGCCAGGGCTGGCTGACCGACAAGGTGCAGGAGTTCCTGGCGCTCTATCCCGACATGCAGGTGCAGCTGATCCTCGACAACGAGGAGCTCGACGTCAACATGCGCCATGCCGACTGCGCCATCCGCCTGCGCGAGCCGCAGCAGTCCGACCTGATCCAGCGCAAGCTGTTCACCGTGCACATGCACGTCTACGCCGCGCCCTCCTACATCAACCGCTACGGCGAGCCGCAATCGATCGACGATCTCGACCATCACAAGATCATCACCTTCGGCGAGCCGGCGCCGAACTACCTGCTCGACGTCAACTGGCTGCAGATCGCCGGCCGGGATTCGGACAATCCGCGCCCGTCTGTGCTGCAGATCAACAGCCTCACCTCGATCAAGCGGGCGTGCCTGCTCGGCATCGGCATCGCCATGCTGCCGGACTACATCGTCGGCCGCGACCCGGGCCTGCTGCAGCTCGTGACCAGCGCCGACGTGCCCTCCTTCGACACCTATTTCTGCTATCCGCACGAGATGAAGAACGCGGCCAAGCTGAAGGTCTTCCGCGACTTCATCGTCTCCAAGGCGCGCAACTGGAACTTCTGACCGGCCGCCGTTTGCCGGCCGCGTTTCCGCACGCCGCCGGCAACGGAGAACGGTCGAAATCCGGCGCATTTTCGCCGGATGCGCAAGTCGAAGCAAAGGCCTGCGCTCATCGCATGGCTGACATGCACACAAATTGATTGCTGCCTGCCCAAAAAACCATCATACAGCACCCAGCTGATGCACATCTGGTGGTTTTCCTCCCAGTGCCACCCGCAGCAGCTGTTCCCCTCTGGAGGTTTTTACCTTCATAACTATAAAGGGCCCAAGTTCATCTTGCGGCCCTCTTTTTTTTGCCTGGCCGCCTGCGGTTTTTTGCTGCTTCGCAAATATTTTCTCCCTTGGCCTCGCGGCGCGACATTCCCTTCCCTTGAAAGCGCGAGCCCGTTGCCCCATATCCATTGAAGCCGATGCGACTGGCGGTCTTTCTCCTCCCAGTACCGCCGCATTGGCTGTTCCCCTCTGGAGGTTCAGACCTTCACACCTACAGGGCCCAGGCTTCGCTTGCGGCCCCTTTTTTTTGCGCCCGCGAACATTTCTGATCCGGCCGCCCTTGAATATCGAAGTTCCACGATCCATGTATCGATAAATCGCGATATGGCGAAATGAGACGGACATGGATACGGTCGAAATCCTCAAGGCGCTGGCGCATCCGGCACGCCTCCAGATCATGAACTGGCTGCGGGAGCCCGAAAAGCACTTCTCCGGCCAGGAGCATCCGCTCGAGATGGGCGTGTGCGCCGGCCAGTTCGAGCGCTGCAGCCTGTCGCAGTCGACGGTCTCCGCCCATCTCGCCACGCTGCAGCGGGCCGGCCTCGTCACCACGAAGCGCGTCGGTCAATGGGTCTTCTACAAGCGCGACGAGGAAACGATCGCCGCTTTTCTGAAGCACCTCGACAGTTCTCTCTGATCCTCCCAATGCCGCGGACGTCTACGCGCCGCGGCCGATCCTCCCCCACCTGAAAAAGGAACTACCGATGACCAGCCTGTTCGACCCGCTTGAAGCCGGCGATCTCAAGCTTGCCAACCGCATCGTCATGGCGCCGCTGACGCGCAACCGTTCGCCGGGCGCCGTTCCCAACACGCTGAACGCCACCTACTACGAGCAGCGCGCCACCGCCGGCCTGCTGATCACCGAGGGCACCGCCATCACCCAGCAGGGCCAGGGCTACGCCGACGTGCCCGGCCTCTACAAGCCCGAGGCGCTGGAGGGCTGGAAGAATGTCACCGAGGCCGTGCACCGTGCCGGCGGCAAGATCGTCACGCAGATCTGGCATGTCGGCCGCGTTTCGCACACGAGCCTGCAGCCGGACGGCGGCCAGCCGGTCGCGCCCTCCGCCATCACCGCCAAGTCCAAGACCTACATCATGAACGAGGACGGCACCGGCGCCTTTGCGCCGACCTCCGAGCCGCGCGCGCTCGAGACCGCCGAGATCGCCGGCATCGTCGAGGACTACCGCAAGGCGGCCCGCGCGGCGATCGACGCCGGCTTCGACGGCATCGAGATCCACGCCGCCAACGGCTATCTGCTCGACCAGTTCCTGCGCTCGGGCACCAACCAGCGCACCGACGCCTATGGCGGTTCGATCGAAAACCGCGCGCGCTTCCTGTTCGAGGTCGTGGCGGCCGTCGTGGCCGAGATCGGCGCCGGTCGCACCGCGATCCGCATCTCGCCGGTCACGCCGGCGAACGACATCTCCGATCCGAACCCGCAGCCGCTGTTCGAGCACGTCGTGGCCGGCCTGCCGGACGACCTCGCCTATATCCACGTCATCGAGGGCGCGACCGGCGGTGACCGCAACTACCTGCAAGGCGACGTGCCGTTCGACTATGCCGCGCTGAAGGCGGCCTACCGCAACAAGGGCGGCAAGGCCGCCTGGATGGTCAACAACGGCTACGATCGCGAGCTGGCGCTCAAGGCGGTCGAGAGCGGCTATGCCGACCTCGTCGCCTTCGGCAAGTTGTTCATCGCCAATCCCGACCTGGTGGAACGCCTGCGCGAGGACACCCCGCTCAACGCCCCCGACCAGGCCACCTTCTACGGCGGCGGCGCCAAGGGCTACACCGACTACCCGGCAAAGGAGAAGGCCGCCTGAGGCGGCCCGCGAACGGCTCCCCCGGCCCGGTGAGCGGCCGGGGATGCCCGGCCCCTTGCCGTAGCGACCGACATGGCGGCGGAGTGCCCCTCATCCGCCTGCCGGCACCTTCTCCCCGCAAGCGGGGAGAAGGACGGGTGCCGTGCGCTCCCTGGTCCCCTCTCCCCGCTTGCG
>UBZP01000023.1 GCA_900469965.1 Hyphomicrobiales bacterium
GCGACCTCCCCCCTCAAGGGGGAGGTGGGTGGTCGCCGGGCCGCCCGTCCGGCCACCTTCCCGGCTTTGCGCCTGGCCCTTGGTCCCGGTCGTGCCTTCGGCGCTCCGCGCCTCTTGCCGGGCCATCGGGTCGTCCATGACGGCGAGTTCGGCGGCCTTGAGGCGCTTGATCTCGTCGCGGATGCGGGCGGCCTTTTCGAAGTCGAGGTCGGCGGCGGCGTCGCGCATCTGCTTTTCCAGCGCGTCGAGATGGGCCTTGAGGTTGTTGCCGACCAGGTGGCCGCCGTCGGCGAAGCCCTTGCCGGCCACGCCGGAGATGTCGGCGCGGACGTGGTCGCGCTCGTAGACCGAATCGAGGATGTCGGAGATCTTCGCCTTCACCGATTCCGGCGTGATGCCGTGCTCGGCATTGTAGGCCATCTGCTTCTCGCGGCGGCGGCTCGTCTCGTCCATGGCGCGCTGCATCGAGCCGGTGATCTGGTCGGCATAGAGGATGACCTTGCCGTCGACGTTGCGGGCGGCGCGGCCGATCGTCTGGATCAGCGAGGTCTCGGAGCGCAGGAAGCCTTCCTTGTCGGCGTCGAGGATGGCGACGAAGCCGCATTCGGGAATGTCGAGGCCCTCGCGCAGGAGGTTGATGCCGACCAGCACGTCGAAGGCGCCGAGGCGCAGGTCGCGGATGATCTCGATGCGCTCCAGCGTGTCGATGTCGGAGTGCATGTAGCGGACGCGCACGCCCTGCTCGTGCAGGTATTCGGTCAGATCCTCGGCCATGCGCTTGGTGAGCACGGTGACGAGGGTGCGGTAGCCGCGCTGCGCGGTCTCGCGGATCTCGCCGAGCACGTCGTCGACCTGGGTCTTGGCCGAGCGCACCTCGACCGGCGGGTCGATCAGCCCGGTCGGGCGGATCACCTGCTCGGCGAAGACGCCGCCGGCCTGCTCCATCTCCCAGCCGCCCGGGGTGGCGGAGACGGCGATCGTGTCGGGGCGCATCGCGTCCCATTCCTCGAAGCGCAGCGGCCGGTTGTCCATGCAGGACGGCAGGCGGAAGCCGTATTCGGCCAGCGTCGCCTTGCGACGGAAGTCGCCGCGGTACATGCCGCCGATCTGCGGGATGGTGACGTGGCTCTCGTCGATGAAGATGATGGCGTCGTCGGGGATGTATTCGAACAGCGTCGGCGGCGGCTCGCCGGGCTTGCGGCCGGTGAGGTAGCGCGAATAGTTCTCGATGCCGGCGCAGGAGCCGGTCGCCTCCATCATCTCCAGGTCGTAGCGGGTGCGCTGCTCCAGCCGCTGCGCCTCCAGGAGCCGCCCGGCCTTCTCCAGCTCGGCGAGGCGCAGCTTCAGCTCCTCCCGGATCGACTTGATCGCGGCGTTCAGCGTCGGCCGCGGGGTGACGTAGTGCGAATTGGCGTAGATCTTGACCGATTTCAGGTCGCCGGTCTTGGCACCGGTGAGCGGATCGAACTCGGTGATCGCGTCGATCTCGTCGCCGAACATCGAGATGCGCCAGGCGGCGTCCTCCAGGTGGGCCGGGAAGATCTCGATCGTGTCGCCGCGGACGCGGAACGAGCCGCGGACGAAGTTGATGTCCTGGCGCTTGTACTGCTGGGCGACGAGGTCGGCGAGCAGCTGGCGCTGGTCGAGCCGGTCGCCGACCGTCATCTGGAAGGTCATGGCGGTATAGGTCTCGACCGAACCGATACCGTAGATGCAGGAAACCGAGGCGACGATGATGCAGTCGTCGCGCTCCAGGATCGCGCGGGTGGCGGCGTGGCGCATCCGGTCGATCTGCTCGTTGATCGAGGAATCCTTCTCGATATAGGTGTCCGAGCGCGGCACGTAGGCCTCGGGCTGGTAGTAGTCGTAGTAGGAGACGAAGTACTCGACCGCGTTGTCGGGGAAGAAGTTCTTGAACTCCGAATAGAGCTGGGCGGCGAGCGTCTTGTTCGGCGCCAGGATCAGCGCCGGGCGCTGCGTCGCCTCGATCACCTTGGCCATGGTGAAGGTCTTGCCCGAGCCGGTGACGCCGAGCAGCACCTGGCTGCGCTCGCCCGACGACAGGCCCTCGACGAGGTCGGCGATCGCGGTCGGCTGGTCGCCGGCGGGCTCGTAGTCGGAGACCATGCGGATGGCGATGCCGCCCTCCGACTTCTCCGGCCGCGGCGGGCGGTGCGGCGTCCAGATCTCGCCGTTCTTGTGCAGCGGGTTGCCGCTCTCGATCAGCTTCGCCAGCGCCTCGACGGTGGCGGTGACCGCCGTGCCGGCGTTGAGCGAGGAGGCCTCCTCGAGGTTGACGTCGAGGCCGGCGACCGGGTTGAGCCCGGCGGCGGCGCGCGTCTTCGGATCGGAGGAGGCGCCGATCGAGACGCCGCGGGCGGTCTTCTGGGCGCTCACGCTGTCGGCGCCATGCGCCTTCGCTCCGCGGGGGCCTCGCGACGGCTCGGACGCCCGTTCGGGCTTGCGGCCTTCGGCCGATTGCTCCAATGCGACCTTTTCCTGATGGCGGCGGGCGGCGTTCTCCACCTGCTTGCGGTGCTTGCCGGCCTTCGACGCCACCTCGCGGCGCGATTCCACCGTCGAGGCCTCGGCGTCCGCTTCCAGCTGCTTCACCCAGTCGGCGACGCTGCCGGAGAGCGGCGCGCCCTCGAAGGCGGATTGCGGAGCTTCCTCGAAGCCGGGCTTGGAGGGGGCGGGGGTCTTCGGTGATCTGGCCATGGTCGGGAATATGGCGAGAGTCACTGCGAAAGGGAAGGGGGCATGAGTACAAAAGGGAAACGGACGGCCGCGCCGGCCGGCAGGGCCGGGCCATCATGCCGCCATGGTTCTGTCGTTTCCCCGGGGCGCCTCAAAAGCCTTTCGCGGGGGATCCGCGAATCGTCTATGACATGGCCCCATCCCCACAGGAACCGGACGCTTTCATGCCCTTCGCCCTCAATCCCGCGGCCGTCTGGCCGATCGTGCTGCTCTGCCTCTCCAACGTCTTCATGACCTTTGCCTGGTACGGCCATCTCAAGGTCAAGGCGGCGCCGCTCTACCTCGTCGTGCTGGCGAGCTGGGCGATCGCCTTCTTCGAGTACTGCCTGGCGGTGCCGGCCAACCGCATCGGCCACCAGGTCTATTCGGCCGCGCAGCTGAAGACGATCCAGGAGGTGATCACGCTGGTCATCTTCGCCGGCTTCTCGGTGTTCTTCCTCAAGGAGAGCCTGACCTGGAACCACCTGATCGGCTTCGCCCTGATCGCCGCCGGCGCCGCCTTCGTGTTCAAGGGGTGAGGGCGCGGATAAAAAAGCCGCAATCCTCGGACAGCCTGCAGCGATAGGTAAGGCTTCATGACACCGTCCTTCGGCACCATCGCCGCCCATCGTTTCGGTACCGGACCGCGCCCGGGCGAACCGCCGGCCGGGACGGTCGACGCCCTGCTGGAACAGGTGACGCGCGGCGTGGCGGAGACCTGTCCCTTTCCCCATGACGGCATTGCCGGCCGCCGCGCCAGCTTCCCCGCCTTCCAGGCGCTGGCCCAGGAATACCGGGAGCAGCGCAAGAACGATACCGTACGCAAGATCGGCGACCGCGTCGTCAATCCGTACCAGATCGCGCTGAACACCGCCTTTCTGCGCGACCAGCACCTGAAGATCGGCCATGCCGTGCAGTCGCCGAACGGCTTCTTCGAGCGGCTGGCGGCCTTCTGGTGCGATCACTTCGCCGTCAACGCCGAGAAGACCTCCAGCATGCGCATCCTCGTCGGCCTGTACGAGGCCGAGGCGCTGCGGCCGAACCTCGCCGGCCGGTTCGCGCCGCTGCTGCGGGCGGCGATCCTGCACCCGGCGATGCTGGCCTATCTCGACCAGCCGAAATCGATGGGGCCGCATTCGCCGGCCGGCCGGAAGCGGGGGCGGGGGCTCAACGAGAACCTGGCCCGCGAACTGATCGAACTGCACACGCTCGGCGCCGACGGCGGCTACACGCAGGACGACGTCCGCGCCGCGGCCCGCGTGCTGACCGGGCTCGACCACGACGGCGGCGCGTTCGAGACGACCTACCGCCCGAACTGGGCGGAGCCCGGCATCCACCGCGTCCTCGGCCGCGCCTATGGCGGCCCGCAGCGGAGCCTCGCCGACGTCGACGCGCTGCTGGCCGATCTCGCCGCGCATGAGGCGACGCGCCGGCACATCTGCCGCAAGCTGGTGGTCCATTTCATCGCCGACGCGCCGCCGGCCGAGGTGGTCGAGGCCATGGTGACGGCCTGGTCGAGCACCGACGGCGAGCTGCTGGCGGTCTACCGGGCGATGCTGGAGCATCCGCTGAGCTGGGCGCAGGACGGGCAGAAGGCCCGCCAGCCGTTCGACTTCGTCGTCGCCGGCCTGCGGGCGCTGGACGTGCCCGCCGACGCGCTGGCGCCGGCCGCCGTGCTGCCGAAGAAGGCGGCCGGGAGCGCCATGGCGACGCCGCAGGACGGGACGCCCGCCATGGCCCCGGAGCGGGACCCCGGCCAGAGCGCGGAGCAGGCAGCCGACCAGAGCCCCGGGCAGGCTCCCGATCCGGCTCCCGACCTGGGCCCCGATCCGGCCCCCGATCCGGCCATCACGGCGGCGGGCGCGTCCGGTGCGGAGGGACCCGCGGTCGAAAGCACGGGCGGTGGCGATAATGCGGCGTCTCCCGCCGTGCTGGCTGCACCGACGGCCGACGGACGGGCGCCGATCCGCGCCAATCCGCTCTCCGTCGGCGCGCTGCAACGGCTCGGCCAGCCGCTCTGGCGCCCGCCGAGCCCGGCCGGCTGGGATGAGGAGCTGTCCGCCTGGATCACGGCGGCGCAACTGACGCAGCGGATCGACTGGCTGCACGCGCTCGTGGCGCGCTTCGGCGGCGATCGCGATCCGCGCCTGTTCGTGCAGGCCGTGCTCGGCGATGCCGCCCGCGACGACACGATCCAGGTGGTGTCGCAGGCGCCGAGCCGGCAGGCCGGCTTGGTGCTGGCGCTGGCCTCGCCGGAGTTCAACAGGCGCTAGCGCCGATGGAACAGGCGCCGGCGAACGGCCGGCGCGGCGGAGACTTGAAACGGACCGCGCGTCCGGCGACAGATGGGTTCGCACCGCCGGGAGCGGTGCCGAGGAGACCGAGCGATGACGAACGAAATTAGCCGGCGCACCCTGCTCGGGGCAGCCTGCTGCCTGGCGGCCTCGCCGGTGATCACGCCGGTGAGCTTCGCCGCGGTCCCCGGCGACAACCGGCTGGTGACGATCGTGCTGCGCGGCGCCATGGACGGGCTGGCGCTGGTGCAGCCCTACGGCGACCCGGCGCTGCCCGCACTCCGGCCGAAGCTCGCCCTGGCGCCGGAGCGGGGACTGCTCGACCTCGACGGCTTTTTCGGCCTGCATCCCGACGCCGCGGCCCTGATGCCGCTGTGGCGGTCGCGCGAGCTCGGCTTCGTGCATGCGATCTCGACGCCCTACCGCTCCGGCCGCAGCCACTTCGACGGGCAGGACATGCTGGAAAGCGGCGGCGCGGCCCTGCATGACGAACGCACCGGCTGGCTGAACCGGGCGATCGCCAGCATCCCCCGCAGCGCCGAGCGCAGGGCGATCGACGTGACCATGACCTCCGAGCTCATCCTGACCGGGCCCAATCCGGTCGACGTCTGGTCGACGCGGGCCGACCTCGACATGGCCGGGGACGAGCAGATGGCGTTCGTGCGGCTCTATCGCAACGATCCGGTGTTCGCCGCGGCGATGAGCGACGCCATGGACACCGACATGTTCGCCGATCGCATCTACGGCGACGCCAAGCGGGAGGCGGGTATCGCCGCGGTCGCCAAGCTCACCGCCGGGATGCTGTCCGGCGAGCACCGCATCGCGAGCTTCACCGTCAATGGCTGGGACACCCATATCGGCCAGGAGCGCACCTTCCGACGGCCGGTGAAGGACCTGTGCACGGCGATCCTGACGCTGAAGGACAACCTGCCGCCGCAGGTCTGGCGGAAGACGGCGATCCTGGCGATCACCGAGTTCGGCCGCACGGCGCGCGAAAACGGCTCCGGCGGGACGGACCACGGCACCGGCGGCCTGGCGATCATCGCCGGCGGGGCGGTGGCGGGCGGCCGCGTCTACGGCACCTGGCCCGGGCTCGGCGGCACGGCGCTGCTCGACGACCGCGACCTGATGCCGACCACGGATCTGCGCCAGCTGGCCGCGGCCATGCTCTACCAGCAGTTCGACGTGTCGCCGCGGGCGATTGACGATGCGATCTTCCCGGGCCTGACGTTCGACAGCCGGGTCGGCTACCTGCGCGGCTGAGGCCATCGGCCATGTGAAGTCAATCGATGATGTCGAAGGCGCGGAAGATCCAGCTCAGCTGGTAGACGAGGCCGACGGAGACGAAGGTAGCGTGGAACCGCCTGCTGGCGGTCAGGGCCGCGATACCGCACAGGACGATATAGACGACGTTGCGCAGCGGGTACTCGTAGCCGAAGGATTCGAAATACGGGCGCCCCTTGATGGCCGTATCGGCGAGGTCGACCGCATAGGCCAGGGCCAGGAAGGCGAAGAACCAGCCTTTGCGCGACATGAAGTAGTCCTCGTAGCCGCCATATTCCTCCATCGATGCCGGAAACAGCAGGACGCAGAGGAAGAAGAACAGCGAGGCGAAGCCGATCAGGAACAGGTAGACGGCGAAATCGAGGACCGTGAGCGCCTGCAGGCGGAATTCCCACCACCAGAAATGCAGCAGGAACAGCAGCAGGGACAGCACCCAGCCGAGGTGGATCCAGTAGACGCGCGTCTTGCCGGGATGCTGGACGAAGGAGGCGAGGCCGGTCAGAAGCCGGGCCAGCGACAGGCTGACGACCATGCCGATGACGATCCGCACATGGGTGAAGAGGGCCGGATCGGGGACTGGCTGCTCCATCGGACTTTTCCGGTCGAGGCGGATCCGCCGATCCGCCGGTTCATCCTTGCATCCCTGCGACCGATTCGCGCGTCCCGGCCGGGCGCAGAATGTCAGCTGCGAGCCGGCAGGTCTATGCCACAGCACTCCGCAAGCGCACGCCTACTCCGCCGGCACCGCCGTCGGATGGCCGTCGCGGTCGAGCGCGACCATGACGAAGGTGGCCGCCGTAACCTTGTCGAGCCGCCCGGTCAGGTAGCGGCGCGCCCAGGCTTCCACCAGGAGCGTGATCGAGGTGCGGCCGACGGCGACGATCTCGGTATAGACGTTGATGGTGTCGCCGATCTTGACCGGCAGCTCGAAGGCCATCTCGCGGACGGCGCGGGTGACGACGCGGCCATGCGCCCGCTCGGCGGCGCGGATTCCGGCCGCAAGGTCCATCTGCGCCATGACCCAGCCGCCGAAGATGTCGCCGGCGGCATTGGCGTCGGCGGGCATCGCCAGCGTCCGGAGCGTCAGCTGTCCCAGGGGTGAGGCGTTCTCGGTCATGAATCGTTACTCCGTGTTCGCAACCGATGTAGACCAGAGGCGGCCGGAGAGAAAGGGCAGCGGCGCCCGAAGTCCGGGCCGGGCCGCGCGGCGCACCCGGAGAAGGGCGAGAATTATGGAAATTGGTACATCGTAATTTAGTCGAATTTAACTTGTCGCGACAAAGATCGGCACCTGGGCCGGCAGCGTCATCTGCCGTGTTTGAGGGGGATCATTGTGAGCAAGTTGAAGATATCCGCCAGACTGTATCTGCTCGTCGGGCTGGCGCTCGCCGTCTTTTCGGCCGTTTCGGTCTACACGCTGTTTCATTATCAGGATGCGATGGTCGCCGAGCGCAAGTCCAAGCTGCGCGCGATGGACCAGAACCTGGTGAAGCTGTTCGAATTCTACCATGGCCAGGAAACGTCCGGGGCGCTGACGCGCGACGAGGCGCAGGCGCGCGCCAAGGATGCCGTCCGGTCGCTGCGCTACGAGGACAACGGCTACTTCTGGATCAACGATCTCGATTCGCGCATCGTCATGCATCCGATCAAGCCGGAGCTCGACAATACCGATCAGTCGGGCATGAAGGATCCGACCGGCAAGTTCATCTTCCGCGAATTCGCCGCGGTGGCCAAGACGAAGGGCGAGGGCTTCGTCGACTACTACTGGCCGAAGCCCGGCGCCGAAGAGCCGGTGCTGAAATATTCGCACGTGGCCGGTTTCGCGCCCTGGGGCTGGGTGGTCGGCACCGGCGTCTACGCCGACGACCTGGCGGCGATGTTCCAGCGCAACGCGCTCTCGATGGCCGGCTGGCTGGCGATCGGCGCGGTGGCGATCGTGCTCGTGGCCTTTGCGATCGTCCGCAGCGTCGTCGGCCCGATCGCACGGCTGAACACCTCCATGCAGGCGATCGCGCAGGAGGACGTGTCCGGCGAGGTGCCCGGCACCGAACGGCGCGACGAGGTCGGCGACATGGCCCGGGTGGTGTCGGTGCTGCGCGATTCCGTGCGCGAACGCGCCGAGCTGCGCATCCGCGAGAGCGAGCAGCAGCAGCGCATCGATGCCGAGCGCAACGAGGGCGAGCGCCGGCAGCGCGCGATCACGCAGTCGCAGGTGGACGCGATGGACACGGTCGGCAGCGCGCTCGAGCGGCTCGCCCGCGGCGACCTTTCCGCCCATATCGACGCGATCGCCCCGGAATATGCCAAGCTGCGAGCCGACTTCAACCAGGCGGCCGAGGCCCTGAACAGCGTCATCGGCGCGATCGCCCATTCGACCGACGTCGTGCACGGCAATGCCGGCGGCATCGCCGCTGCGGCCAACAACCTGTCGCAGCGCACCGAGCAGCAGGCGGCCTCGCTCGAGGAGACGGCCGCAGCGCTGGACGAGATCACCGCCGCCGTCCGCAGCGCCTCGGACCGTGCGGCCGAGGCGAGCCGCATGGTCGGGCAGACCAAGGAGAGCGCGGGCCGCTCCGGCGCGATCGTGCGCGAGGCGGTCGCGGCGATGGGACGGATCGAGGAGGCCTCCAACCGCATCGGCCAGATCATCGGCGTGATCGACGAGATCGCCTTCCAGACGAACCTCCTGGCGCTGAACGCCGGCGTCGAGGCGGCACGGGCCGGCGAGGCGGGCCGGGGCTTTGCGGTCGTGGCGCAGGAGGTGCGCGAACTGGCGCAGCGCTCGGCCAATGCCGCCAAGGAGATCAAGGGGCTGATCGGCAATTCGGCGACCGAGGTCGGCAACGGCGTGGCGCTGGTGCGCTCCACCGGCGAGGCGCTGGCCGAGATCGAACAGCTGGTGCATCAGGTCAACGACCAGGTGCAGCTGATCGCCACGGCCGCCCGCGAACAGTCGGTCGGGCTTGCGGAGGTCAACACCGCCGTCAACCAGATGGACCAGATGACCCAGCAGAACGCCGCGATGGTCGAGGAGACGAGCGCGGCCGGCCAGACGCTGTCGCAGGAAAGCGAAGAGCTGCGGGCGCTGCTGCAGCGCTTCCGGCTCGCCGCGCAATCGGCGACCGGGCGGGCGCGCGCCGCCTGAGGCGGGCGCGCGGAAGGCCGGGCCGATGCGACGCCGGAAGGCGCGCGACCCGACCCGACGGAGATCGAAAAAGACGGCTTCGACATCGACTGGCCCCGGCTCGAACCGCCGGGGCCTTCTTCGTTTTCCGGGCCCGCCGCGGGCCCGGCGCAGGCGATCGCGCGGGGCGGCCGGAAACCCTTCGTTTACCCTGCGTGCCTAAAATTTTGTTGTTTTGCAGGGCGCTAGCCCGACGCATGCGCCGCCGCCCGCCTTCGTCCCGAATGCGGACATTCGGGGGCGGCACCATGCCCGGACTTTCAGGCTTGCGGATCGGTCGTCCGGCCGGCGGGCACAGGCGGAACGGGAATGGTCATGAGTATCACGTCTGCTTTCTCACCGGCGCGACCGGTCGCGCTCGCCGCGGCACTTCTGCTCGCCGCCTGTTCGGGCGACCTGACGCCGCCGGGAAGCGTCGACGGCGAGAGCACCGTCAACGCAATCCGTCCGACGGGAGCGCCGCCGGCGCGGCGTATCGCAGGCGATCCCGGCGAGGCGGGCGATCCCTATGCGGCCTATCCCGCCGGCGCGGCGCCGGTCAGCGCCATCGACAGCGCCGGCGCCTTCGGCGGTCCGACGGAGAGCGCACCAGATGGCGCGGGGGCACCCCTTGAGGGTGGACAACAGGGACGCCTGCCGAAGATCGACAGCGACGAGGCGCTGGGGGTGACGGGCGGCGCGCAGGTGGCATCCACCGGCGGCGTGCTGCAGATCCCGCAGGAGGGCGTCAACATGGACGAGGGCCTCGGCGTCGGCCAGGGCGAGGCGATCCAGGGGCTTGCCGAGGCGCAGGCCGAGGAGATCGCCGAGGGCAATGCCACGCAGGTGGTCGTCGACGGCATCGGCTCGGACGACCCGCGGCAACTGGGCCAGCCCCTGGGCCGGGCGCAGGCGCAGCCGGAACCCTTGCCGCTGCCGGAAACAGAGGCGGAGATGGCGGCGCCCGCGGCCCGCGCCGGCGCCCGCGGCGTCCAGCAGGACCAGCAGGTCGCCTTCATCCCGCGCTTCGACAATCCGATGTCGGTGCCGGAGAGCCGGGGTGGCATGCCGGCGGCCGAGAAGGCCTGCCGGCAGCGGCTGCAGCGGCTGGGGGTGAAGTTCCGCGACCTGCCGTCGATCGGCAAGGGCCGCTCCTGCGGCATCGCCTACCCGATCGAGCTGCAGGGGCTGTCCGGCGGCATCCAGATCCGGCCGGCCGCCCAGGTCAACTGCCAGATCACCGAGGCCTTCGCCAAATGGGTGAAGAACGAGCTCGCGCCCTCGGCGCGGCTGCGCTACGTCTCGGGCGTCAAGTCGATCCACCAGATGTCGTCCTATTCCTGCCGCACGATGAACTCGCAGCGCGGCGCGGCCATGTCCGAACACGCCAAGGGCAACGCCATCGACGTCGGCAAGATCGTGCTCAACAGCGGCAAGGAGATCCTGATCCGCAAGAAGGGCTTCTTCGCCTTCCGCGAGAAGGGGCTGCTGAAGGCGGTGCGCACCGACAGCTGCAAGTACTTCACCACCGTGCTCGGCCCCGGCAGCGACCGCTTCCACAAGGACCATTTCCACTTCGACCTGCGCATGCGCAAGTCCGGCTACCGGCACTGCAGCCTGTAGGGCCGGACGGAGGGGGCCGGACAAAAAAGGACCGGCTCGAAAGCCGGCCAAAGTGCGCGTCTAGGGGTGCGTCGCCACGCCAACTCGATACAGGGCCCGGCGGGAGGGGATCCCGCAAGGGCGGCGCAGGAATTGCGGATGGTTCATCCATCCGTCCAGCCCCGGCAGGGGGACTGCGGGGGCGAGGCGCTGTCGCAATCATTGCGAGCGGAAAGCGCCCGGGCGACGCAGCGGCGGCTTCCTGCCTCGTGACCCACAGTGATTGAAAACGATCACCGTTTCGTGACAGTTAGAGCCCGTCGAGTCGATTTTCACGCAGTCCTTCAGCAATCAGGAGTAGCTCATGCCGCCTGTCGCCGACCTCATGCTGTTTGCAGCGGCGATCGCGGCCGCCGGCGTCGTGTCCGGACTGCTGGCCGGCATCTTCGGCATCGGCGGCGGCGCCATCCTCGTTCCGGTCTTCTACCAGGTGTTCGGCCATCTCGACGTGCCGGAGGCGGTGCGCATGCACCTGTCCGTCGGCACCTCGATCGCCATCATCGTGCCGACCTCGCTGCGGTCGTTCACTGCGCACAGGAAGCGCGGCGCCGTCGACATGGAGCTCCTGAAGGGCTGGATCGTGGCCCTGCCGGCCGGCGCCATCCTCGCCTCGGTGATCGCCGCCTATATCTCCTCGGAAGGGCTGCGGCTGATCTTCGTCGTTATCGCCATCCTGTTCGCGCTGCGCATGCTGCTCGACCAGCCGCACTGGCGGCTCGGCAGCGAACTGCCGAAGAACCCCTGGCGCTGGATCGCCGGCGTCGTCATCGGCACGCTGTCGGGGCTGATGGGCATCGGCGGCGGGGTGCTGAACAACACCTACATGACGCTCTACGGCCGGCCGATCCACCAGGCGGTGGCGACGTCCTCCGGCGTCGGCGTGCTGATCTCGATCCCGGGCATCTTCGGCTACATCTGGGCCGGCTGGGGCGATCCCGGCCTGCCGCCGTTCTCCACCGGCTTCATCAACTGGATCGCCGTGGCGCTGATCATCCCGATCGCGCTGGTGGTCACGCCCTATGGCGTGCGCATCGCGCATGCGCTGAGCAAGCGGCACCTGGAGATCGCCTTCGGACTGTTCCTGCTCTTCGTGGGCGCGCGTTTCCTCTACAGCATCTACGGCTGATAGGATATTTTTTCACCGGCGGGGATGAAAACCGGGCCTCGCCATCCCATATTGCCGCGGCATCCGCTTTGGGAGGGGCGATGCAGCCCGGCGCCCGCCGGCATACCCTCCGCCTCCCATCATGACGGTCCTACCTCCATGGCGCCCATCGTTCGCATCGAAAACCTGACGAAAAACTACGCCAGCGGCTTCCAGGCGCTCAAGGGCGTCAGCCTCGACATCGAGGAAGGCGAGATCCTGGCCCTGCTCGGGCCGAACGGTGCGGGCAAGACGACGATGATCTCAATCGTCTGCGGCATCGTCACGCCGTCCTCCGGCCGGGTGACGGTCGCGGGCCACGACGTGGTGAAGGACTTCCGCCGGACCCGCGAGATCATCGGGCTGGTGCCGCAGGAGCTGACGCTCGACGCCTTCGAGACGGTCTTCAACACAGTCGCCTTCTCGCGCGGCCTGCACGGACGGAAGCCGGATCCGGCGCTGATCGAGAAGATCCTGCGCGAGCTGTCGCTGTGGGACAAGAAGGACACGGTGCTGCGCCATCTTTCCGGCGGCATGCGCCGGCGCGTGCTGATCGCCAAGGCGCTGTCCTACGAGCCCAAGGTGCTGTTCCTCGACGAGCCGACGGCGGGCGTCGACGTGACGCTGCGCAAGGAGATGTGGCAGCTCGTGGAGCGACTGCGGGCGACCGGCGTCACCATCATCCTGACGACGCACTACATCGAGGAGGCCGAGGAGATCGCCGACCGGATCGGCGTCATCAACCGCGGCGAGATCCTGCTGGTCGAGGACAAGGCGGAGCTGATGAAGAAGCTCGGCCGCAAGCAGCTGACCGTCGAACTTTCCGAGCCGCTGTCGGCGGTGCCCGACGCGCTTTCCGCCTACAGCCTGCGGCTCGGCGAGGGCGGCCAGTCGCTCGTCTACGACTACGACACGGCGGGCGAGCGGACAGGCATCACCGGCCTGCTTTCGGCACTGGCGGAGCAGGGGCTGCGGCTCAAGGACGTCTCCACCGAGCAGAGCTCGCTGGAGGACATCTTCGTCGAACTGGTCGGAGAAGCGAAATGAACATTGAGGCCATCAAGTCGATCTACGCCTTCGAGATGGCGCGCACGCGCCGCACGCTGATGCAGAGCGTCGTCTCGCCGGTCGTCTCCACCTCGCTCTATTTCATCGTCTTCGGGGCGGCGATCGGCTCGCGCGTGCAGGAGATCGACGGCGTGCCCTACGGCGCCTTCATCGCGCCGGGGCTGATCATGCTGACGCTGCTGAACCAGTGCATCGGCAACGGCTCCTTCGGCATCTACTTCCCCAAGTTCACCGGCACCATCTACGAGATCCTGTCGGCGCCGATCTCGACGGTGGAGATCGTCATCGGCTATGTCGGCGCGGCCGCGACCAAGGGGCTGATCATCGGCACCATCATCCTGGCCACCGCATCGCTGTTCGTCGACATCACCATCGCCCATCCGGTCATGATGGTCCTGTTCTTCGTGCTGACGGCGGTCAGCTTCAGCCTGTTTGGCTTCATGATCGGCATCTGGGCGAAGGACTTCGAGCAGCTCAACATCATCCCGATGCTGGTCGTCCCGCCTCTCGTCTTCCTCGGCGGCAGCTTCTATTCGATCGACATGCTGCCGCCCTTCTGGCAGGCCGTCAGCCACTTCAACCCGGTCCTCTATCTCGTCTCCGGCTTCCGCTGGAGCTTCTTCGAGATCGCCGACGTCAATCCCTGGATCAGCCTGGCGATCGTCGTGGCCTTCCTGGCCGCCTGCCTCAGTGTCACCGCCTGGATCTTCCGGACCGGATACAAGCTCAAGAACTGACGGAAGCTTTTCGCTTTTTCCATCTCTGGTTGCATGCGCTTATGCCCGTTCTGCGAGCATAAGCGCATGCGCGCCGTCGGCCGAAGCGGCGGGAACATGTGACCACGCTAAAAAGATGATGATTTCAGCGACATACGCGAAGGCGTTTGCGCAGCCTTAATCGAATGTCAACGCCTTGGGTCTAGACATATGGTGCAATCGAGTGCCCGCTACGGTAACATGAGTGTTGCCGCATATGTCCCTGTCCTGCATCTCCCCCTCATTACTGGAGCATAGCAATGTCGTTGCTTACGCGTGGCCGCGGTGCCGACGCTCGGGCCATCCTGAGCGCCATGGACCGGTCGCAGGCCATCATCGAATTCGATATGAACGGAAAGATCCTCACGGCCAACGAGAACTTCTGCCAGGCCCTGGGGTACGACCTTTCCGAGATCGTCGGACAGCACCACAGCCTGTTCGTGGATCCGCAGTTTGCCGCCAGCGCGGAGTATCGCGCCTTCTGGGAACGGCTCGGGCGCGGCGAATTCGACCGCCAGCAGTACCGCCGGCTCGGCAAGGGCGGGCGCGAGGTCTGGATCGAGGCGTCCTACAATCCGGTCTTCCGCGGCCGCACGCCCTACAAGGTCGTCAAGTTCGCGACCGACATCACCGCGTCGAAGCTGAAGAGCGCCGAGGATGCCGGCAAGCTGGACGCCATCTCCCGCGCCCAGGCGACGATCGAATTTTCACTCGACGGGCGGATCCTCACCGCAAACCAGAATTTCCTCGCAGCACTCGGCTATCGCCTCGAGGAGATCGTCGGCGGCCATCATTCGATGTTCTGCGACCCGGATCACGTCGCAAGCCCGGCCTATGCGGCGATGTGGCAGAAGCTCGGCGCGGGCGAATTCGTGGCCGACGAGTTCATGCGCCTCGGCAAGGGGGGCCGGAAGGTCTACATCCAGGCCTCCTACAACCCGATCTTCGACATGAACGGCAAGGTGTTCAAGGTCGTGAAGTTCGCGACCGACGTCAGTGAACGCGTCCGCGCCGTCAACGAGCTCGGCGACGGCCTCCGGGAACTGGCCGAGGGCAACCTGGCGCAGACGCTGGAGACGCCGTTCATTCCGTCGCTCGACAAGCTGCGCCGGGACTTCAACGGTTCGATCGGCAGGCTGCGCACGGCGGTCCAGGCGATCACCGACAATGCCGGCGTCATCGCGTCGGGTTCGCAGGAGATCCGCATGACGTCGGAGGGCCTGTCGCGCCAGCTGGAGCAGCAGGCGGCCGCCGTCGAGGAGACGGCCTCCGCCGTCAACGAGATCACGGTGACGGTGAACGAGACCGCGACCCGCGCCAACGAGGCCGGCACGCTCGTCGCCGACGCCAAGGCCAGTGCCGACCGGTCGGGCGAGGTGGTGCGCCGGACGGTCGAGGCGATGTCGAAGATCGAGGCGTCGTCCGCCCAGATTGCCGGCATCATCGGCGTCATCGACGTCATCGCCTTCCAGACCAACCTGCTCGCGCTCAATGCCGGCGTGGAAGCGGCGCGCGCCGGCGATGCCGGCAAGGGTTTTGCGGTCGTCGCGCAGGAGGTCCGCGACCTCGCCCAGCGCGCCGCGAACTCGGCCAAGGAGATCAAGTCGCTGATCGGCGTGTCGGAGCAGCACGTCCGCGACGGCGTCGGTCTCGTCGGCCAGGCGGGCGAGGCGCTGGAGCGGATCGCCGACCAGGTGACGCGCGTGCACGAGAACGTCGGCGCCATCGTGCAGGCGAGCCGCGAGCAGTCGCTGAGCCTGCAGCAGATCAACGAGGCCGTGGCCGCGATCGACCAGGGCACCCAGCGCAATGCCTCGATGGTCGAGGAATCGGCGACCGCCAGCAAGGGGCTGGCCGACGAGGCGGAAGCGCTCTTCGGACTGGTCAGCCAGTTCAGGACCGCCAACACGTTTGCCGAACAGGGTGCGGCTGCGCAACGCAAGGTCGCCTGACGATCGCGCCCGTCGGGCCGAAATACCTTTGCCGGCAGGTCCCGGGGAGCCGATCGCTTCCCGGAAATCTCCGTCAGTCGCGCAGGCGCAGTTCGTCGCCGCGGATCTCGATCGAGCCGAGCGTGCCGAGGAAACTCATGCCGAGCAGGCTCTGGTCCAGTTTTCCGGGGCCGGCGACCATGGCGCGAACGTCGCGCCGAAAGATCGGGCCGACGGCGAGGCTGACGAGGCGGACGGGCGCGGCCACCGCCGTGCCGTTGGCGGTCGACACCATCAGGCTGAAATCGAGCGTCTCCGGCTGCAGCCCGAGACGCTCGGCATCGCCGTAGGACAGCACCACCGTGCTGGCGCCGGTGTCGACCAGCATGCTTGCGCTTTTGCCGTTGATCCGGGCGTCGACCTGGAAGTGGCCGTGGTCCATCTTGTGCAGCACCAGGATCTGCTCGCCGGCGGGTCCGGTCGTCACCACGGCCCGGCCCGGCACCAGGCCGGCGCTCACGCGTTCGGCGACGGATTTCAGGTCGTCGCGATAGACGTAGCCCGCGACGAAGACGAGCATGATCAGGAGCCACAAGGCGGCGTTGCGCAGCGTCTCGCTCATGCGCCCTCGGGTCGCCACGAAGCCGGTCGCCAGCAGCGCGGCGAGGGCGGTAAGCTGGATCATCCGGCTGAAATCGTCATTGCCGAGACCGAAGGTGCGGCCGTCCTGATGGTTCCAGAGCAGCATCGCCAGGCCGAAACCGAGCACACCGAGAAGAATCCAAAACCTCATGCTTCGCCGCGCTCCCGCGCCATGCGTGCCCGGCGGGTTTCCCGCCGCGGCCTGCGCTCGATCGTCGACAGCCGCTCCGGCAGGATCGCCATCAGCGCGCGTCGTTCTTCCGGGCTGTACTGGACCCAGGCGCCGATTTCCTGACGCGTGCGGCCGCAGCCGAAGCAGTAGCCGGTGACGTCGTCGATCGAACAGACGAGAATGCAGGGCGATTCCATCGTGGTTCCCGGTTACTCCTGAGACCAATATCGGAAGCTCAAAGGGCGAGCGCAAGGGCGCCGAGGGCGGCGATCTCCGCCAGCTGCTCGCTCGCCCCGATCGTATCGCCCGTATGCCCGCCGATCTTGTCGCGGACGATATCGGTGAAGGCGAAGACCGCGGCACAGACGGCGAGCGCCACCGAGGCGATGCCCAGGAGCGAGACGCCCGGCAGCAGGAACAGGATGGCGAGCGTCGCCCCGGAGGCGAGCGCGACCTGGACGGCGGCGGTTTCCGGCGTGCCGGCGGTCGCGGCGACCCCGTCGCGCTTTGCCGCTGGCAGCGTGTCCCAGTGCCAGACCATCGCCGCCCGGCTGCAGGCGGCGACGGCGAGCAGCGCAAGGGCGGCCGATACCGGCGACAGCGAGGGCATGATCGCAGCCAGCGCAGAGGCGCGCAGGCCGAAGGAGAAGATCAGGGCGGCGACGCCGTAGGAGCCGACGCGGCTGTCCTTCATGATCGCAAGCGCGCTCTCCCTGTCGCGGCCGCCGCCGAGGCCGTCGGCGGCATCGGACAGGCCGTCCTCGTGCAGCGCCCCGGTGAGCAGGGTCTGCACGGCGAGGACGACGAAGGCGCAGAACAGCGGCGCGGTGTCCAGCATCCGCAGCATGCCGAGCAGGACCGCCGCCGGCAGGACGATCAGGACGGCGGCGACCGGAAAGGCGCGGACGGTGGCCGACAGGCGGCCGTCATGGCCGGCGAAGTGGCGCTGCGGCACGCGGATGCGGGAGAGGAAGGCCACGGAGCGGGCCACGTCGTCGATATAGTCGCGGATGTCCACCTGCAGTCTCCCCGCCGCATTCCATGATGTCGCCCCGAAGTCGCGTCCACCGCGTCCGGCTGGCGGGCAGCATCCTAGAGGGTGCCGCTGCGATTCGGAACCGGTGCGACGGAGCCGCCGACGGCCGAATCGGTCGACGGATTCGGCTGACGGCGCCCGCCGGCCGGCCGCTATCCGGCGCTGTTTGAACCGGCGGGACGCCTTGCCGATTGACGATTGCAAACCCTAGCGCATTCGTCGCACCCGGCATGCCGAAACGGCGACAGGCACCGGCGCAAATACGGTTGTCGGATCCGCTGCCGATCTCTAAGAGGAGGCGACCGACCCTTCCATGGAAGCAGAATACGAGGAATTCTCAAATGAGTGCCAGCGGTTTGCCGTTCGATGATTTTCGTGAGTTGCTGCGCAACCTGCCGGGACCGGACTCGGCGGCGCTGGTGGCGGCGCGCGAGCGCGACGCCCAGCTGACGAAGCCCGCCGGCGCGCTCGGACGACTGGAGGAGATCGCCTTCTGGCTCGCCGCCTGGACCGGACGGCCGCCGGCCGTGACCCGTCCGCTGGTGGCGATCTTCGCCGGCAACCACGGCGTGACGAAGCAGGGCGTGACGCCCTTTCCGCCGTCCGTCACCGCCCAGATGGTGGAGAACTTCGCCGCCGGCGGCGCGGCCATCAACCAGATCTGCGTCACCCACGACCTCGGCCTGAAGGTGTTCGACCTGGCGCTCGACTATCCGACCGGCGACATCACCGAGGAGGCGGCGCTTTCGGAGCGCGACTGCGCCGCCACCATGGCCTTCGGCATGGAGGCCGTTGCCGGCGGCACCGACCTGCTGTGCATCGGCGAGATGGGGATCGGCAACACCACGATCGCCGCCGCCATCAACCTCGCGCTCTACGGCGGCACGGCCGCCGAGTGGGTCGGGCCGGGCACCGGCTCCGAGGGCGAGGTGCTGGCGCGCAAGGTCGCCGCGGTCGAGAAGGCCGTCGCCCTGCACAGGGACCATCTCTCCGATCCGCTCGAGGTGCTGCGCCGCCTCGGCGGTCGCGAGATCGCCGCCATGGCCGGCGCGATCCTCGCAGCCCGCATGCAGAAGGTGCCGGTGATCATCGACGGCTACGTCGCGACCTGCGCCGGCGCCGTGCTCAAGGCGGCGAACCCGGCCGCGCTCGACCACTGCCTGATCGGCCACGTCTCGGCCGAGCCCGGTCACATCCGCGCGGTCGAGAAGCTCGGCAAGACGCCGCTTCTGGCGCTCGGCATGCGGCTCGGGGAGGGCACCGGTGCCGCGCTCGCCGCCGGCGTCGTCAAGGCGGCGGCCGCCTGCCACAGCGGCATGGCGACCTTCGTTCAGGCCGGCGTCAGCAACAAGGCGTAGCGGCAGGCGGTCCGACCCGATCCGGTTCGCCCGGGCGTTGCGGACGGCGGCCGCAGGCCCGGCGCGCCGAAAGGCCCAGGCCGACGGCGCCTGCGGCCTTCATTCCGCCATCGAGGCTTCCTAAGGGGCCGGACCGGAACCTGCCGCGGCGGGCGAGGCGGGCCGCGCGATGTAATTCATTGTTTGCTCTTTGCGGGCATGATGTGGACACTATGTGAGGGCGATGGCGCGAAAGCCGCCAGCGAGAGAAAACGATGACCATGGCTGAAGGCAGGATCGACACGAGCCCGGTGAAGAAGCACAAGGGGCTCCGCCATCTGGCGGCGGCCGCGCGCTACTCGCTCGGCGGTGCCCGGCGGCTTCTCGGCGAGGCCGCCTTCCGCCACGAGCTTCTCGCCTTCGGCGCCGTCATGGTCGGCTTCGTCGCCACCGGCGCCAACCTCTTCCAGTATGTGGCGATGAGCATCCTGTTCCTGCTGATGATGGCCTTCGAGGCGATCAACACGGCGATCGAGGAGATCGTCGACCGGGTGTCGCCGGAAATCTCGGACATGGGCCGCAACGCCAAGGACCTCGGCTCGTTCGCCTGCTTCTGCCTGATCGTCGCCAACACCGTCTATGCGGCCTATGTGGTGATCTTCTCGCACTTCGTCTGACGGCGCTCGGCCTCAGGCGAAGCTGCGGCGGCGCGGCGCCACGGTCTTGATCTCCTCGACCGGCGGCAGGCTCTGGAGCACCCGCTTGGCCGGCAGGATCGCGATCGCCTCGGTTCCTTCGCGCAGCTTCGACTTCAGGATGAACTCGCCATTGTGCTTGGCGAGGATCGCCTGGACAATCGGTAGGCCGAGGCCGGTTCCCTGCTCGGCGCTCTTGATCGCGATCGCGCCCTGGCCGAAGGCCGAAAGCACGATCGGGATTTCCTCCTCCGGTATGCCGGGTCCGTTGTCGCGGATCGACAGGTACTGCCCGCCGCCGGCGGTCCAGCCGACCTTGACGGTGATCTCGCCGCCCTGCGGGGTGAACTTGACGGCATTGGAGAGCAGGTTCAGCACCACCTGGCGCATCGCCTTCTCGTCGGCCCAGACGTCCGGCATGTCGGTCTCGAACTGTTCGCCGATCGAGATGTTCTTGGCGCGCGCGCGCAATTGCACCATGCCGATGCAGTCCTCGCAGATGTCGACCAGCCGGATCGCCTCCTCGCTGAGGTCGTACTTGCCGGCCTCGATGCGCGACAGGTCGAGGATCTCGTTGATCAGGTTCAGCAAGTGCTTGCCGGAATTGTGGATGTCGGCGGTGTATTCCTTGTAGACCGGATTGTTCAGCGGCCCGAGCACCTCCGTGCTCATGACCTCGGAAAAGCCGAGGATCGCGTTCAGCGGCGTCCGGAGTTCGTGCGACATCGAGGCGAGGAAGCGGGACTTGGCGAGGTTGGCCTCTTCGGCCCGCCGGCGTGCCTCGTCCGACATCGATTTCGCCACCTCGAGCTCGGCGATCAGATCGTCCTTTTCCGATTGGAACGACAGCAGCTGCCGGCTCGTCTGGCGCATGCGCTTGGTGATGAAGACCAGGAAGACGAGGGCCACGGAGATGAACGCCGTCATGCCGAGCACGATCGGCTCCGGCTTGCGCGTGGCGTTGTACACGAGTGCTGCGACCGTCGGCAGGAACGCGTAGAGCACGGCGTTGCGCAGCATCAGCGCGCCGATCGAGGTGACGCAGAGCACGACCAGCAGCACCGTTCCCTTGTAGAAATCGAAGCTGTTTCCGCCGCAGGCGTCGCACTGCTGCAGGGCGAAGACGGCCCAGCCGCCCCCCATCAGCACCTGGGCTGCGAGCAGGAGCCGGTGCCAGCGCCGGACCTCCTCGGGCTCGAGGCCATTCTTGCGCACGTGCTTGGCCAGAAGGATGCTGATCGCATGCAGGCTGAGCGCCAGCAGGCCCCAGGCGATGAAGGCCGGGTCGCGGGTCAGGTAGAGGCCGAGGCCGGTGATCGCGAAGACCAGGAGCGGCATGACCAGCGCGCCGTTCAGCACCGCGTCGATATAGAGCAGCAGCATGTCGCGCTCGAAGGCCGGCGACGTCCCCGTGGCCGTCTGCAGCCGCTCGCGGGTCGCGCGCACGGCGCGCGAGACAGCCCTATTCCTGTGGCTGCGCGATCGGTCGACGATGATCTTGTCGGTCGTGGTTCTGACGCCGGGACCCATGGCCTGTGCAACTGTTGCGGTTAGCATATGAAGTCTATGGTGGAATTCTTAAGAAGATGCTGCCGGGCATTAGCGATTTGCGAACCATTTCGACGCTAAGGCCAAATCGCCGCGCGGGCCTTTCGGGGGAGGTGCGGCAGGCTTGTGAAGACAGCAGCAAGACTTTGATTTCGTGCATGACTTCCGGTTCGCTGCAGGATCGGAAAGCGCATGCGCAGCGTCGGGGCGGACAGGCCCCGGCGGTATGGCATAACGCGGCATGATGGCCGGACCGGGCGGACGCCAAGGGTGCATACGATGGTGGGTTACAGTTTTGTCTATCGCAGGAAGTGGGGCGACCTCGTCGTCACCGCGGCGATCCTGGCGCTGATGGCGCTGATCGCCCTGCGCCTCGACGATCGACCGGCGCCGGAGCTGTTCGCAGGGACCGCGCGGGCTGCCGACGGCGACACGCTGACGGTGGACGGCCGCCGGATCCGCCTGTCGGGCATGGACGCGCCGGAACTGACGCAGATCTGCAGCCGCGGCGAGGCGGACTGGTATTGCGGCGCGTCGGCGCGCTCGCACCTGGCCGAGATGCTGCGGCGCGGCGCGATTGCCTGCAGCCTGATCGGCACCGACAAGTACGATCGCACGCTTGCCCGATGCCGGATCGGCGAGGAAGATGTCGGCGAGCGGATGGTGCGCGACGGCCTGGCCGTGTCCTATGGCGACTATGCGGAGGCCGAGAGCCAGGCGCGCCAGGAGGGCAAGGGGCTGTGGAGCAGCACGTTCGACCGCCCGCAGGACTGGCGGCGGCGGCACGGCCGGCCGCAGGAGGAGCCGCATGTGCCGGTGGAAAGCCATCTGGATGCCATTCTGCGCTTTTTCGGGCTTGGCTGACGGAGGCTGCCGTGACGGCGGCCGCGGCTGACGGGCCCGGGATCGAGGCGCTGCGGCAGGCGATCGCCCGCTGCCGGATCTGTCGCGATGCGCCGCAGGGCGGCGACGCCTTCCGGCTGCCGCACGAGCCGCGTCCCGTCGTCGTCCTCTCCGACCGGGCGCGCATCCTGATCGCTGGGCAGGCGCCGGGCCTGCGCGTGCACGAGACCGGCCTGCCGTTCAACGACGCCTCGGGCGATCGCCTGCGCGACTGGCTGCAGGTCTCTCGCGAGGAATTCTACGATCCCGACCGGTTCGCGATCGTGCCGATGGGCTTCTGTTTCCCCGGCTATGATGCTGCGGGCAGCGACCTGCCGCCGCGGCGGGAATGCGCGCCGCAGTGGCGGGCCGCCGCCATGGCCGCGATGCCGCAGATCCGCCTCGTGCTCGCAGTCGGCCAGTATGCGCAGGCCTGGCACCTCGGCGCGCAGCGGGAGCGCTCGATGACCGAGACCGTGCTGGCCTGGCGGCGCCATCTAGAGGGCGTAGCCGGCGTTCCGGTCCTGCCGCTGCCGCATCCGAGCTGGCGCAACAGCGGATGGCTGAAACGCAATCCTTGGTTCGAGGACGAACTGCTGCCGGAGTTGCGAAAGCGGGTGAAAACCTTGACCGGCTGAAATATCGTTCTTTATTTTGCCGTAAGACTGGTTCAAATAGGAAATTCGTTTCAATGAAGGGAGTATCCATGGACCGTCTCGACCGCAAGATCCTGCGTCTGCTGCAGGAGGATTCGACGCTGGCCGTTGCGGATCTTGCCAAGAAGGTCGGTCTGTCCACGACGCCGTGCTGGCGGCGGATCCAGAAGATGGAAGAGGACGGCGTCATCCGCCGGCGCGTCGCCCTGCTGGACCCGGTCAAGGTCAACACCAAGGTCACCGTCTTCGTGTCGATCCGCACGAGTTCGCATTCGACGGAGTGGCTGAAGCGGTTTTCGGAAGTGGTGGTGGAGTTTCCGGAAGTGGTCGAGTTCTACCGCATGAGCGGCGACGTTGACTACCTGCTGCGGGTGGTCGTGCCCGATATCGCCGCCTACGACGCCTTCTACAAGCGCCTGATCGCGCGCATCGAGATCCGCGACGTCTCCTCGAGCTTCGCCATGGAGCAGATCAAGTACACGACCGAGCTGCCGCTCGACTACATGATGGTGGACAACCAGAAGTCCGCCGAGGACTGAGGCCCGCCGCATCGCGCGCCCCCTATTGGCCTGATGTCCTGACCCGGCAGCGCCTGTGAGCACTGCCGGGTATCGGTTTTCGGCTACTTCCGCTCCAGCCGCGCCAGCAGCGATGAGGTATCCCAGCGGTTGCCGCCCATCTCCTGCACGTCGCCGTAGAACTGGTCGACGATGGCGGTGACGGGGAGGCGGGCGCCGTTGCGCTTGGCTTCCGCCAGGACGATGCCGAGGTCCTTGCGCATCCAGTCGACCGCGAAGCCGAAGTCGTACTTGCCCTCGTTCATCGTCTTGTGGCGGTTCTCCATCTGCCAAGAGCCGGCCGCGCCCTTGGAGATCACCTCGACCACCTTCTCGATGTCGAGGCCGGCCCGCTTGCCGAAATGGATGCCCTCGGCCAGGCCCTGGACGAGGCCGGCGATGCAGATCTGGTTGATCATCTTGGTGAGCTGGCCGGCGCCCGACGGCCCCATCAGCCCGACCATGCGGGCATAGGCCTCGATGACCGGCCTGGCCTTTTCGAACGTCGCCGCGTCGCCGCCGCACATGACGGTCAGCACGCCGTTCTCGGCGCCCGCCTGGCCGCCGGAGACCGGCGCGTCGATGAAGCCGCAGCCCTTGCTCCGGGCGGCCGCGTCGAGTTCGCGGGCGACCTCGGCCGAGGCGGTGGTGTTGTCGATCAGGATCGCGCCGGGCTTCATGCCGGCCAGCGCCCCGTCCTCGGCGATCGTCACCTGGCGCAGGTCGTCGTCGTTGCCGACGCAGACGAACACGAAATCGGCATCCTTCGCAGCTTCGGCCGGCGTCCGCGCCGCCTTGCCGCCGAATTGCGCCGCCCATTTCTCGGCCTTTGCGAAGGTGCGGTTGTAGACGGTGACGTCATGACCGCCCTTGACCTTGAGGTGGCCCGCCATGGGATAGCCCATGACGCCGAGCCCGATGAATGCGACGTTTGCCATGCTTCCTACTCCTGTGATCGTCGCCGACGGGTTTAGCCGAATCGGCGGCGAGGCGGAAGGCCAGGCGACGCCACCGCGTGCTCGAGCTGCGGCTCAAATGAGGGCGCGACGGAAGAGCAGCCGGCAAGGCGGAGCGGTGCCGAGGCAGAGCGCCGTCGCCGGGTGGAGGGCGGCACGGGGAAGCGGCTGTCGCCTATGCCTCGCCGCGGTAGCGGGCGATGACGAGTTGGCCGGCGATGGGGTCGCCTTCTTCCATCCGCACGGTGATGTCGGTGATTTCGACGAGGTCGAAGCCGGTGGCTTCCAGGCGGTCGCGCAGGTAGCTTTCGGCATGGGCGAAGCGCTGGTGCGGGCCGACGACGAAGCCACCGCCGGCAAAAGCTTCGGCGGGCAGCGTCTCGGAGGAGAAGACGAACAGGCCGCCGGCGTTGAGGTTGTCGGCGGCGCCGAAGAACAGCGGCTCGAGCGCGCCGACATAGGGGAGCACGTCGGTCGCGGTGATGAGGTCGAACGGCTCGTCGTCGTTGTCGTCGAGGAAATCGACGGCCTCGGCCACGTAGAGCGTCTCGTAGAGATCCTTCTCATGGGCGACCTCGACCATGTTCTCCGACAGGTCGACGCCGGTGATGTCCTCGGCCATGTCACGCAGCGTGCCGCCGGTGAGGCCGGTGCCGCAGCCGAGATCGAGCATCCGCCCGAATGGCCCGAGTTCCAGCGTCTGCAGGCGCTGGCGCACCAGCACCGGGACGGCATAGCCGAGCTGGTCGACGAGCACGTCCTCGAAGACCTCCGCATGCTGGTCGAACAGGGTCGCGACATAGGCGTCGGGCGCCTTTTCCGGCGTCTCGCCGCGGCGCATCGAGGCGAGACGCACGGCGGCGCCGCCGTGGTCCTCCGGGTCGAGCGCCAGAACCTCCCGATAGGCCGCCGCGGCGGCGTCGAACTGCCCGGACTTCTCCAGGGCGAGCGCGCGGTTATAGGCTTCGGCGAGGGCTTCTTCGTCTATCTTCTTCATGATCGGTGTCATAGGGCCGGGCAAGGCGTTTGGCAATGACGGCGGCGTCCCGGCAGGAGTCGGGCAAATGTCGGAAATTGACATTTCACAAGCGGAACAAAGAGGAGCATCATTCGCTTCAACAGAAACGGCAGAAGGGAGGCTGGCGATGTCTGGGGAGGTGACTGCGCTGTCGGCGAAGGCGCAAAAGGAGCCGCATCCGTCGCCGGCCCAGCCCGCGACCTCGACGGAGGCCATCAATCTGATGGTCCACTACTATCGCGGCGAGATGGGGCGGATGGCCGGCTGGCGCGACCGGATCGACCGCACCACCAACTGGGCGATCACCGTCGTGGCGGCGCTTCTGTCGGTGTCGCTGTCGACGGCGAACTCCCACCATGGGGTGCTGCTCTTCGCCATGCTGCTCGTGACGCTGCTGCTTCTGATCGAGGCGCGCCGCTACCGCTTCTTCGACGTCTATCGCGCCCGCGTCCGCCAGGTGGAGAAGAAATACTTCGCCGAATTCCTGCAGCCGCGCGGGGATCTCGCGCCGGACTGGGGTGCCGCGGTCGCCGCCAGCCTGCGCAAGCCGGAATTCCTGATCAGCTACCGCGACGCCACCTGTCGACGGCTGCGGCGCAACTATTCCTGGATGTACCTCATCCTGCTGCTGGCCTGGGCGCTGAAGATCTCCTCCTCGACGATGACCGAGAACCCGAGCAGCAGCGTCGATGTGGCGCTCTCCTTCGAGCAGGTGCTGAAGAATGCCGCCTTCGGGCCGATCCCGGGCGCCGTCGTCCTCGCGATCGTCCTGTCCTTCTACGCCATCATCCTGGCCGGCGTGTTCCACCGCGACCGGGCCGAGGGCGAGCGGGTGCGCGGCGAGGCGCACGTCTGAGCGGATTCGGCCGGACGCAGGGGCATCTCAGTGCAGGATGAACTCGCCCTTCAGCGCCCGCCATTCCGAAGCCGAGATCAGCTTGCGGTGAACGTAGCGCACCGAGTGCAGCGGCCCGTCCAGCTTCTCCTGCCAGAACTTCAGGAACTGGCGCATTTCGGGAAAGTCCGGCGCCAGGTCGTAGTGCTGCCAGATGTAGGTCTGCAGCAGCGAAGGATGGTCCGGCATGCGGTAGAGGATCTGGGCCGTGGTCATGCCGTAGCCCTTGAGCTGCAATTCCATGTCCGATGTCATTCAGGACCTCGTTCCATCGTGAATGATGGAACCATGATCGGACGATCGCCGCCGCAAGGCAATTGTCTTTTTTCATCTATGACAATGAATAGTCTTTTAAAACAATAGCTTGGCAGCCGACTACGACGAGTGCTGCCAGGGCCTGCGGCCGGTTGCCGTCACCGCTTGAGGTGACGGGTCAGCCGCGCCTCCAGCCAGGCCCAGACATTGCGCATCAATTCGACGATCAAAAGGTAGAGCAGGGCGGCCCAGAGATAGGTCTGGTAGTCGAAGGTGCGCGAGAAGGCGCGCCGGGTCTCGCCCATCAGGTCGAAGACGGTGACGATCGAGACGATCGCCGAGCCCTTGATCATCAGTATGATCTCGTTGCCATAGGGGCGGAGCGCGACGATGAGGGCCTGCGGCAGGATGATCTTGAAGAACGTCACCCGTTCGGGCAGGCCGAGCGAGGCGGCGCCCTCGTGCTGGCCGCGCGGCACGCTCTCGATGGCGCCGCGCAGGATTTCGGCCTGGTAGGCGGCGGTGTTCAGCGTGAACGTCAACAGCGCGCAGTTCCAGGCGTCGCGGAAGAAGCCCCACAGGCCCATCGCCTTCAGCTCCGCCGAAAAGCTGCCGAGACCGTAGTAGACGAGGAAGAGCTGGGTGAGGAGCGGCGTGCCGCGGAAGAAATAGACGTAGGCGTAGGCCGGCCAGGACAGGAATTTGTTCTTCGACATCCGCGCGAAGGCGAGCGGCAGCGAGACGATCCCGCCGAGGGTGATCGAGATGGCGACCAGGAGCAGCGTCACGCCGAGGCCGGACAGGTAGTTCGGCGCGTATCGGGAGAACTTCGCCTGATCCCAGCCGCCGACGACGGTCAGGAAGATGCCGACGGCGAGCGCCAGCCAGATGCCGAGGGCGGCACTGCCGATGAAGCGCGACAGCGTGTAGGGGCGGGCCGGTACGGGCGGCGGCGCCTGCGGCGGCAGAAGGGTGCTGACGACGCTCATCGGCGCACCTCCGACCGCTGCACCCGCGCCTCGATCATCGCGAAGACGATCGAGGACAGGAAAGCGAGCACGAGGAAGAGGATACAGGCGATGGCGTAGAACAGGAACGCCTCCTTGGTGACGCGCGCGGCAATGCCGGTCTGCCGCAGGATGTCCGACAGCCCGACGACCGAGACCAGCGCGGTGTCCTTCAGGAGCGCCATCCACAGATTGCCGAGGCCGGGCAGGGCGATGCGGACGAGCTGCGGCACGATGATCAGGCCCATGGTGCGGCCGTGGTGCAGGCCGAGCGCGTAGCCGGCCTCGTACTGGCCGCGCGGGATGGCGCGGAAGGCCGACAGCAGCACCTCCGAGCAATAGGCCGAGAAGACGACGCCGAGCGCGATCATGCCGGCGACGAAGGCGTTGATCTCGACCGCCTGGTCATAGCCGAACGCCGAGAGCAGGTTCTGCACCAGGATCTGCAGGCCGTAGTAGACGATGAACAGGGTGAGCAGTTCCGGCAGGCCGCGGAAGATGGTGGTGTAGATGTCGGCGGCGAGCCGGAGCGAGCGCTCCTGCGACTGCTTGGCGAGCGCGATGAAGAAGCCGATGATGAGCCCCAGCGGCAGCGTGGCGACCGCGAGGCTGGCGGTGACGAGGAAGCCGACCGCGATCTCGTCGCCCCAGCCGGTATCGCCGCAGGACAGGAGCGTATCGCCGGCGAACCAGCGGAACACGCCGGCCGGGCCGCACAACGGATCGACGAAGCCGAGAAATGCGGAAACCGCCTCCGCGATGGCGGAAAAGAACCCGCTCATGCCTAAAGAACCCCCGGGGCGCGTCTCGCGCTCGTCTTGCGGCGCTTCGAACGCCTTCTGATTGCGGCAGTTCTCAAACAAAAAACACCGGAGGGCAAGCCCCCAGTCCCCAACTTGGCTGCGGAATCGTCGCGGACGGTCGTGCCGAACCGCATTCCGGCGTCCACGATCGGGGGATTCCGCCCGCCGGAAAGGCCGCCGTGACGCGGTCTGCACCGGCACCTGTTGCACGACGCCTGCTCTATCGACGTCGCAAGATGCCGAGGCAAACGACTGATTTCCCGAGGCAAAGGCTTCGAGCGCTACCGCTGGGCGAGGGCGAGTTGCGCGGCGAGTGCCGCGAAGGCGGCCGAAAAGCCGCGCCGCATCCAGGTCTGGACCGAGGCGCTGGCGATGACGTGCCGGCGGACGGCCGCGGCAAAAGCGCCATAGGCGGAGAAGACCACGAAGGTCAGCGCCATGAACACGAGACTCAGTTCGAGCATGCGACCGACGGGGGATGGCTCGTCCGGCCCGACGAATTGCGGCAGGAAGGCGAAGAAGAAGATCGAGAGCTTGGGGTTCAAGAGGTTGATCAGGATGGCCGAGACGATCACCTGCCGGTCGCTCCTGTCGCAGGATTCCGCGTCGAGGCTCAGCAGGCTGCGATCACGAATCATCGCCCAGGCCATGAAGAGCAGGTAGGCGACGCCGAGGTATTTCAGCATCTGGAAGGCGAGCGCGCTGGCGTGCAGCACGGCGGCAAGCCCGCTGACCGCCGCCAGCATGTGCGGAAGGATGCCGAGCGTGCAGCCGAAGGCGGCGACGAGACTGGCGCGCACCCCGCCCGAGAGGCCGGCTGCGACCGTGAAGATCGCGCCGGTGCCGGGCGAGGCGACGATGACCAGGGAGGTCAGCAGAAATTCCAGTGTCATGGCAACTCCATTCGTGTCACGGCAAGGGTGGGCCGGCGCGCGGCGCCCCGGCCGGCGGGGGCGTCAGGGGCGGCATCACGCCCGCCGTCCCGGCGCCATGGCGGGGACCGGAAAGGCAGGATGACGGCCCGGTTGTTTCGGGCCTTATGCGCCACGCCGTCGCACTTCGTCTTGAAGGAAATTGCGGGGTCAGTTCATCGCTGCGGCATAGACCCCGGGCGACATGCCGTAGGCGCGCACGAACAGCCGGGTCATGTGGCTCTGGTCGGAAAAACCGGATGCGATTGCGGCGTTGGCCAGCGGCACGCCATCTTCGATCAGCCGGCGCGCCTGCTGCAGCCGTCGCTGGACGAGATAGGCATGCGGGGTCAGCCCCGTAGCCTTCGCAAAGCCTCGCAGAAGCTGGAACTGGCTGACACCGCCGATGGCCGCCAGCTCGGCGAGCGACAACGGCGCGGCCGGGTCGTCGTCGATGCGGGCGCGTGCGCGGTCGATCGCCCGCGGCACGCCGGGCCGCCTCCGGTCGCGGGGTTCGATGAAGCGCGAAAGCAGCAGGAGCAGGTTTTCCGCACCCTCGATCTCGCTGTGTCCGCCGCGCGGATCGGTCATGGCGCGAAAGAGGGTCAGGAAATGCGCGGCCGACGCCGGATCGCGCAGCACCGGGCGCGTGAGCTCGGCGTGGTCGGGGTTGCCATCGGTCAGGGCGCGGATCGGGCTGGCGAGGGCTGCCGGGTCGAAATAGAGCATCCGCCACGCCCGGCCGCGCTCTCCGAGCGGCGCGCCGTCATGGACCTCGCCGGGATTGACGGTGATGACGTCGCCGGCTTCCGCCTCGACGAGGCCGCGCCCGCTCAGGGATTTCTGCGCGCCGCGGACGATGACGCCGATGCCGAACTGGTCGTGCGTGTGCCGGCCGAACGCATGCGCCGTATCCGCAGAAACGGCGGTGACGCCCTTCATCCCGCAACGGCTGATCTGGAACTGCGCTTTTGTCATGGTGCCGACACCCTGTCGAACCGGCAACGGGCCATGGGAACGCGGCGCCGCCTGTGTGCATGTCGCAGTGCGGCGTCGGGCAGCAAAAATGGGTCGCGAGATTGCGGCATCTGCGACAGACCGCCGGCCCGCATGTCGCAGGTCCCTGCCGCAAGGCCCGCCGATAGCGGTGGCGTCTTGCGACAGGGAGGATTTCGGTCAGGGGGCTGGCAAGCCCGCCCGACGAAGCATCGCGCGATCGGCCGGGAATGCGGCCGATCGGCCTTGGCCTTATTCGCCGTAGACGTCGAAGGGGAAGTACTTGGCGTTGATTTCCTGGTACTTGCCGTTTTCGCGGATGTCGGCGATCGCCTTGGTGAACTTGTCGGCCAGTGCCGTCTCGCCCTTGCGGACGGCGATGCCGGCGCCTTCGCCGTTGATGACCGGATCGATCGGCAGGGTGCCGAGCAGCTTGCAGCAGGCGCCGTCTGCCGTCTTCAGCCACTCCGAAAGCACCACGACGTCGTCGATCACGCCGTCGATGCGGCCGTTGGCGATGTCGAGCTTGTACTCGTCGGCGGTCGGGTAGAGCTTCAGCTCCGCATCCTTCATATGCGCTTCGGCATAGTTGGAATGGGTCGTGGACGACTGTGCGCCGAGCGTCTTGCCGGCGAGCGCCTCGGGCGTGGCGGCGGTGATGTCGGAATCCTTCGGCACGACGATGGCCGGCGGGGTGTTGTAGTACTTGGCCGAGAAGTCGACCTTCTGCTTGCGCTCCTCGGTGATCGACATCGACGCGATGATCGCGTCGAACTTCTTGGCCTCGAGCGCGGGGATGATGCCGTCCCAGTCCTGCGTGACGAAGGTGCATTCGGCCTTCATCTGCTCGCAGAGCGCCTTGGCGATGTCGATGTCGAAGCCGGTGAGCGTGCCGTCGGCCTCGAGATTGTTGAAGGGCGGGTAGGCGCCTTCGGTGCCGATGACGATCTTTTCACCATCGGCCATCGCCGCGCCGGCCATCAGCGTGAAGACGGCAGCGGATGCGGCCATGGTGAGACGTTTGGAAATGCGCATTGAGATCCTCTCTGTTTGTTTATGCCGGCCGGGTTTCTTGTGATTCTGCCGGCGCTCGGCGGACACGGTGTTCCGCTTGCCGCGATAATCGCCAGCTTTTTGGGCAAAAATCAACGGGCAATCCGCCGCGGCGCGCGGGCAGCGGGAGCGGCGGCTGTGGATTGCGGAACTATCGGCCTGGACAGGCGTTGACGTGTCCCGGAGGTGAACGCGGGTTCAACGGGGCGTTCACGGGGAGTTCAGGCGAAGGCCGATATCGTTGAATATCAAGACGCTAACCGTTGCGGTTGAAACACAAAATCGCCCCGAATGGTTGGTTGACCCCTCGCCAATGAGGAAACGCGACAACAAGGAATAGATCATGGGTAATCGAGCCAAACTGCTTGCCACGGTGGCACTGCCGATCGTTTCGATCATCTGGCAGCCTGCCGACGCAGCCGCCTTCCGCGCGACGCTGCAGCCCGTCGATGCCGCAGGCGGCGTGATCCTCGCCCAGTCGAACGACAACGGCGACAGCGAAGAGGAACTGCGCCGCAAGCGCCGCGAGCAGCGCGAGCAGGAGCGCCAGGAGGGCGGGTCCGACCGCAACAAGGAACGTCAGGAGCGCCAGTCCGATCGGAACAAGGAGCGCCAGGAACGGCAGTCCGACCGCAATCAGGAACAGCAGGAGCGCCAGTCCGACCGCAACAAGGAGCGTCAGGAGCGCCAGTCCGACCGCAATCGCGAGCAGCAGGAGCGCCAGTCGGACCGCAACCGCGAACAGCAGGAACGCCAGTCCGATCGCAACAAGGAACGCCAGGAGCGGCAGTCGGAAGGCAATCAGAAACAGCAGCAGGAGCAGAAGTCCGACCGCCAGCGCGAGCAGCAGGAGCGCCAGTCCGACCGCAACAAGGAGCGCCAGGAACGGCAGTCCGACCGCAATCGCGAGCAACAGGAGCGTCAGTCCGATCGCAATCAGGAGCAGCAGGAGCGGCAATCCGACCGGAACAAGGAGCGTCAGGAACGGCAGTCTGACCGCAACCAGGAACAGCAGGAACGCCAGTCCGACCGCGCGAAGGAACAGCAGGAGCGCAAGTCCGAGCAGGCGAAGGAGCGGCAGGACGGGCAGACCGACCGTGAGCGCGCCCGCGAGGAGCGTCGCAAGAAGGCCGAATCCGACCGCGAACGGCGTGCGGACGAGGAGAACCGCCAGCGTCCCCGCCGCGAGCGCGATGCCGAGCGCGAGCGGATCGCCCGCGATCCTTCCAAGACGACCGAGACGATCGACCTTCCGGTGGTCGGCGGCGCGGCCGTGCTCGACAGCGACAAGGACGCCGATCGCCGCGGCGGATCGCGCGAGGAGAGCCGCAGGAAGCGCGAGGAGGAGCGTCGCAAGGCCAGCGTGCGCGTGCCGCGGTCGGATGCCGACGCCCAGGTCGACCGCGACGGCAACCGCCGCCGCTACGACCGCCACGAATCGATCGACCGCGAGCGCGGCGAGCGGCGCGACCGGCGGCCGGACTACCGCGACCCCGACAATGTCCGGATCGGCCGGCGCGAGGACAACCGCGTGATCTACAACATCGACAACCGCACCTTCGTGCGCCACTACGACAGCGACCGCCTGTCGCGCCGCGGCGGCAACACCTACTACGAGACGCTGCGCGACGGACGGATCCGCGAGACGATCGAGCGCCCCGGCGGCGTCCGCGTCGTGACGATCCGCAACGACTACGGCGAGGTCATCCAGCGCTCGCGCTTCGTCGGCGACCGGGAATACGTGCTCTACTACGTGCCGGAGGTCGACTACGTCTACGACCGGCCGTTCTACGATCCCGGCCTGGACCTGCCGCCGATGCGCCTGAGCGTGCCCGTCGACGAGTACATCATCGACACCTCCTCCGGCTATGACCGCGACTATCGCGAGTTCCTCGATCTGCCGCCGGTGGAGCCGGTCGAACGGGTCTACACGCTCGACGAGGTGAAGTATTCGGCCCGCATCCGCGACAAGGTGCGCCGTATCGACCTCGATACGATCACCTTCGCCACCGGCAGCGCCGAGATCTCGATGGAGCAGGCCTCGACGCTGCGCCAGGTCGCCGACGCGATCAACGAGCTTCTGGACGAGGATCCGAGCGAGACCTTCCTGATCGAGGGTCACACCGATGCGGTGGGCTCCGACGATTCGAACCTGATCCTCTCCGACGAGCGGGCCGAATCGGTCGCCAACGTCCTGACGGACGTCTACGACATCCCGCCGGAGAACCTGTCGACCCAGGGCTATGGCGAGCGCTACCTCAAGGTTGCCACCGACGGCCCCGAGCAGCTCAACCGCCGCGTCACCATCCGCCGCGTCACCCCGCTGGTGAAGCCGGTCGCCTCCGCCGAGTGAGGCAGCGGACGCAGGGAACTTGGAGGCCGCCGGAGCGATCCGGCGGCTTTTTCGATTTCAGGTGCACGCTGCTGCGGTTACGCTCGCTTCGGCGGCAACCCCACCGTAACCAGTACGAAGTCGGCGATCGCATCCGTGTCGTCGAGATCGAAGACCGGCAGTGCGGTGTCCGTGACGGGGTGATCGGCGGCGATCGCGACGATGTGGGGGTCCTCCGGCGAGAGCGGCGTGCGGTTGACCGATTCCAGCCGCCGCGCCTCGATCTTGGGGATCGGCTCGCGCTTGTAGCCTTCGATCAGCACCAGGTCGCAGGGCGCGATCCGCGCCAGGATCTCCTCGAAGCTCGGCTCGGGGGCACCGCGCAGCTCGTGCATGATGGCAAAGCGCGTTCCCGAGACGATCGTCACCTCGTGCGCGCCCGCCTGGCGGTGGCGGTAGCTGTCGGCGCCGACCTTGTCGATGTCGAAATCGTGGTGGGCGTGCTTGATCGTCGAGACGACGAAGCCGCGCGACACCAGCGTCTCGACGAGGCGCACGGCGAGACCCGTCTTGCCGGAGTTCTTCCAGCCGGCGATGCCGAAGATGCGGGGCGGCGATGTCGTCATCGGGAAAGTGTCCTGAGCCAGAATTCCGCCCGTTCGAGATCGGCGGGGGTGTTGACGTTGAAGAACGGATCGAGTGGCCCCTCGGCCGTCTTGCAGTCGGCAAAGGCGACGGCCCGGGCGTCGTGCCGCGCGAGCCAGTTGCGCAGGCGGAGCGTGTCCGCGCTCCGCATCCAGTGGGCGAGATCGTCGGCGAGGGCGACCGGCCAGAGCGCGAAGACGGGGTGGGCGCCGCCCGAAGAGGTGGCGAAGGCGATGTCCTCCGGCCCGTCCGCCGCCTCGCTCAGCCGGGCGACGAGGGATGCCGGGAAGAACGGGCTGTCGGTCGGCACTGTCGCGACATGGGAGGCGGCCGGATGGGCGCGACCGGCATGCCGCAGCGCTGCGAGCACGCCGCCGATCGGCCCGGCCCGGACGCCGTCCGGGTCGCCGAGGAGCGGCAGGCCCAGCGCCCGGAGCTCCGGAGCGGCGGTGTCGTTCGTGCTGATCGCAAGCGCGCACACCTGCGGTTCCAGGCGGCGCAGCGCGCGCTCGACGAGCGGCACGCCGCCGAGCGGGACACGGGCCTTGTCGGCGCCCATGCGGCTGGACAGGCCGCCCGCGAGCACGACGCCGGGAATGGCGAGGCCGGGGGTGGCGGACGTGGCGATGGCGGCAGTGGCGTTGGCGTTCGGCTTCTCTGTCACGGCGGCGCGGACCCGGCTAACTGTTTGATCTTTCCGATCTTAGACCCGATTTCCACCGTTTCAACGCCCGTCCGCGGTCCTCCGCCCGGCAACATTGCCGCAGTCAGGGTCCCTTGATCGCCGACGTCTGGGCGAACTGTTCGGCGCGCTTGCGGTTTTCCCGGTTGAAGGCATAGAGCCCCGAGCCGACGATCACCGCCACGCCGACGCACATCCAGAAATCCGGGATGTCGCCGAAGAAGACGATGCCGATGCCGATGGCCCAGATCAGGCTCGTGTAGCGCAGCGGCGCGACGAAGGAAATCTCGCCGGCCCGCATCGCAAAGACGATGCACTGGTAGCCGATCAGCAGCGCGACGCTGGAAAAGCAGAGCCGCACGAACACGTCCGCATCCATCGGCCGCCAGCCGCCCAGGGGGACGATCATCAGCGCGCCGAACAGGGTGATGGCGAGTGCCGTGACCACGGTGATCAGCGTCGCCGGGATCTCCGGATCGATACGGCGCGTCAGGAGATCGCGGGTGGCGGCGCAGATGACGGCGCCGATCACGAAGACGGCGCCGATCGAAAACCCCTCCGGGCCGGGCCGGATCACGATCAGCACGCCGGCGAACCCGCAGATGATCGCCAGCCACCGCCGCCAGCCGACGGTCTCGCCGAGGAACAGCACGGCCCCGAGCGTCACCGCCAGCGGCAGCGACAGCAGGATGGCGGCGGTGTTGGCGAGCGGCAGCAGGCCGAGCGCCATGATGTAGGTGAGGGCGGCGCCCACCTCGGCCATCGCCCGCACCAGCACCTTGCGGTCCGGCAGCACCCGTCGCCAGAATTGCGCCCGCGCCGGCCAGGCGAGCGCGATGATCATGCAGGACGTGAGCAGCCCGCGGACGAACATGATCTGTCCCGGGTTCATCGCGCCGGTGACTGACTTCACCAGCGCGTCGTTGACGTTGAAGCTGGCCATGGCCAGCGCCATGAACAGCGCGCCCTTGTGGTTTGCGGAGAGTTTCATGCTGCGATTCCTGCGAGGTCCCACCGTGATAGCCGTGATGGCGGGCGGAAGCCAGTGCGGGTGTCGTGCGCGCTGCCGGCCGGATCGGGCGCTTTGGCGTTCATGAAAAACGATAGTGCAGGATTGGCAATTCTTTAATCCTCCGCTCCTATCGTAACGTCACCCACAGGACCCATCGCATGATGCGACGGGTGGCGGGCGCGCGAGGGAAAATTGCCGCGCCCTGCTGGTCCTGCCCCCGGTCCCGGCTGCGCCCGGACCCGGAGAGGCGGACGCAGGCAGTCGGCCACCGGTCGGGTATGAGACGGACAAGAACAATACCCTGGGGAATCCATGTCCTTCATCGATCGCTTGCTGCAGCGCCGCCGTATCGTCACCAAGGTGCTGCTCTTCGTCGTTCCGCTCGTCATCCTGATCGCCGGCATCGGCCTCGTCGGTTTCTTCACCGCCCGCACCTTGAACGGTCACATGACGGTGACGCGCGAGACGATCAGCAGCCTGTCGGATTTCCAGTATCTCAGGACCGCGCTGCAGGAATTCGTCGACGCGCCGTCCGAGGCGGCGCGCACCGCGCTCGCCGAGCGCATCGATGCGCAGGACGAGGGCATCCACGCGCTGGACGCGCTGCTGCCGGACGCGGCCGAGAAGGAGAAGATCGCCTCCGTCGTCGCCCTGCCGCCGCAGATGCGCGCGCAGGCCGACACCCTGTGGGCCGTGCACGAGGAGCAGGGCCGGATCACCGCCGAACTCGAGGCGGCGCTCGCCGGCCTGACGGCCGAGGGACAGTTCGCCGAAAAGCAGATCGGCGTCATCCGCGGCGAATCCGACGAGAAGGAGAAGTTCGCCCGCACGCTCCTGTTCGACGCCGCCGCCTACCAGGGGCTCGCCGAACGGATCGGCAAGTTCCGCAAGCCGGTGGCGCTCGCCATGAAGGCGGAAGACAAGGTCAAGGCCGCGACCACCTACCTTCCCGCACTCGTCAAGCAGCTTGGCGAATCCGAGAAGATCGCCTCGCCCAAGGCGCTCGGCCAGTTCGTGCTGGTCAAAAACGAGATCGCCCAGATCGAGAAGGTGCTGGCCGGCAACGACGATGCCGAGACGAAGAAGCAGGCCTTCACGCCGATCCTGTCGAAGCTCTCCAAATACGACGCCGACTTCCTCAAGGCGGCCCAGCAGAATTCCGACATGGCCGCCAAGCGCTTCGTCAGCATGGACAACGAGATCGGCGTCCTGAAGACGCTGATCGCGCTGATGGGCGACACCTTCCTCCAGATCGACCGGACGCGGCTGCATATCAGCGAACTGCACCGCAAGCCCGAGGAGGCCGGCCGCGCGCTCGTGCTCGCCGACCTGGCCGCGGTCGAAAAGAGCGCAGCCGAGCTTTCCGGTCTCGGCGGCAGGAACGCCACGCTGCGGGACCTGGCCTCGAAGCTGAAGCCGCACCTCGCCGCGATCGAGCAGGGTTCGCAGGCGCTGATCGACGTCGACCAACGCTGGCGGGAGGCGCGGGCAGGGGCCCGCACGCTGGTGGCCGATGCCAGCCAGACGCTCGAAGCCTTCGTCAGCAGCGCCCAGGAAGCCGGCAAGCGCGACAGCCAGCGCTCCGCCGACATCTCGATCATCGCCATGGTCGCGGGCACCCTTCTCGCCATCGTCGGCGGTCTGATGCTGGTCGAGACGCTGCGCGGGCCGCTGAAGCGCGTCACCGACGTGATGTCGCGGCTGGCCAGCGGCGACCTGGAAGTGTCGATCGACGGCCGCAACCGCGGCGACGAGATCGGCGACATGGTGCGTTCGGTCGCCGTGTTCCGCGATGCCGCGCTGGAGAACGTCAGACTGGAGCAGGAGGCCGAGGCGCAGCGCGCGCAGACGGCCGCGGAACAGGCCCGCCGCGCGGCCGAGCAGGCCCGGATCGAGGCGGAGCAGATGGAGGCGCTGACCGCGCTCTCCGGCGTGCTCGGCAAGCTCGCCGAGGGCGACCTCGAGGAAAGCATGACGGAAGCGCTCGCGGCCGAATACGTGGCGATGGCGCGCACCTACAACAATGCCGTCGAGGCGCTGCGGGCGACGCTCGCCGACGTTCGCGCCACCACGCAGGAGATCAACGGCGGCACCGGCAACCTCGCCGCATCCGCCGACGACCTCGCGCGGCGCACCGAGCAGCAGGCGGCGGCTCTCGAGGAGAGCTCGCGGGCGCTGCGCCAGCTGACCGACATCGTCCGCACGACGGCCGAGAGCGCCCAGCGCACGACCGCCTCCGTCGACGAGACGCACACCTATGCGATCAAGTCCGGCCAGGTGGTCGCCCAGGCCGTCGAGGCGATGGCGCAAATCAACCGCTCTTCCGAGAAGATCGGCACGATCATCGGCGTGATCGACGAGATCGCCTTCCAGACGAACCTCCTGGCGCTCAATGCCGGCGTCGAAGCCGCGCGCGCCGGCGAGGCCGGAAGGGGCTTTGCCGTCGTCGCCCAGGAGGTGCGCGAACTGGCCCAGCGTTGCGCAGGTGCGGCCCGCGAGATCAAGGGGCTGATCTCCGACAGCTCCGCCCAGGTCCGCAGCGGCGTTTCGCTCGTGGAGGAGACAGGCAAGGCGCTGACGGTGATCAACGAGCACATTTCCTCCATCCACGACCTCGTTGGCAATATCGAGAAGGCCGCCGCCGCCCAGTACGAGGGCCTGAACGAGGTCAACCAGGCGGTGCACCAGGTCGAGCTGATCACCCAGCAGAACGCGGCGATGGTGGAGGAAAACAACGCCGAGATCCACGGCCTGCGCAGCCGCGTCGAGCTCCTGAACCGCAAGATCGAGCGCTTCAGGACGGGCGAAACGGAGTTGACCGGCGGACCTTACGCAAGCCATTTTGCCGCATAGCGAAAGCAGTCGTATCTTTCCGCAATTTGAATTGGTCACGCATGACGAATGAAAGCATCTCGACCATTGCTGCCGTAGTCAGTGCGATCCTTGCCCTGATCGCCCTAGTACTATCGGCAGTGGCGCTGTGGCAGTCCAGTCGTCAGATTGACATAGCGACTGAGGCGCTGAGATCGGCTGAAAAAAATGCGACGTTCAATTTGTATATCGACAATCTAACGGCCGCCTGCACGGCGATGGATCTAAGCGACGGTGCGAACCGTATGGTGTACAGATATGATCCGGATGTAGGCGTCCTGGCATTCTACGTAAATGCGGCGTCTGTCTCTAAGGATAAAAATCTAGAGTTCTTTCGTCGCACCGAGAGCCGATTCGAAGGCATCCAAACAGCACTGGTTCGCGTCCGAACCTGGCTAACGGCCGAAGAATTTAACTTTATCGAAGCGGCGTCGTATTCGTTGAGAAGTACGTTTTCGCGGGAAGTCCGTCGGTATCTGTACGACACCGTGCCGATTGATGCATATCTGAGGGCTTCTGCGCTGTGCTATGGTCGCCGCGATGCGCTGATAAGCTGGTTCAACGCTTCAGCGCATCGAAGTTCAGTAAGACTACCTGAGTGGAAGGATGTAAAGTTGTCCGCTCGATCGCCGGGTAGCTAGGCCGCGATCAGGATGACAGAGTTCGAAATGCTTCAATCTGTTGCTGGGTCTACCACTCAGCCGCCGGTGACGCTCATGTGGCGGGCGACGGCGGGGCGGTTGTTGCGGCCGATGATGAAGTCGTGGCCCTTCGGCTTGCGCCCGATCGCCTCGTCGATCGCCTGCGACAGCAGGGCGTCGTCCTCCGAGGCGCGCAGCGGCAGCCGCAGGTCGGCCGCGTCGTTCTGTCCGAGGCACATGTAGAGCGTGCCGGTGCAGGTCAGCCGCACCCGGTTGCAGCTTTCGCAGAAATTGTGCGTCATCGGTGTGATGAAGCCCAGCCGGCCGCCGGTCTCGGCGACCGTGACGTAGCGAGCGGGACCGCCGGTGCGGTAGTCGTTGTCGGCGAGCGTGAACTCTTCGGCAAGGCGCGCGCGCATCTCCGACAGCGGCAGGTAGTGCTCGGTGCGGTCCTCGTCGATCTCGCCCATCGGCATCGTCTCGATCAGCGTCAGGTCCATGCCGCGCCCGTGCGCCCAGCGCAGCATCTCGGGGATCTCGCGGTCGTTGAAGTCCTTCAGCGCCACGGCATTGAGCTTGACCTTGAGGCCGGCCGCCTGGGCGGCATCGATGCCCGCCATCACCTTGGACAGATCGCCCCAGCGGGTGATGCTGCGGAACTTGTCGGCATCGAGCGTGTCGAGCGAGACGTTGATGCGGCGGACGCCGCAGTCGGCGAGTTCGGCGGCATGGCGGGCAAGCTGCGAACCGTTCGTCGTCAGCGTCAGCTCGTCGAGCGCACCCGTCTCGACATGGCGGCCGAGCTTGCGCACCAGGAACATGATGTTCTTGCGCACCAGCGGTTCGCCGCCGGTCAGGCGCAGCTTGCGGACGCCCTTGTGAATGAAGGCGGAACAGAGCCGGTCGAGCTCTTCCAGCGTCAGAAGGTCCTTCTTCGGCAGGAAGGTCATGTTCTCCGCCATGCAGTAGGTACAGCGGAAGTCGCAGCGGTCGGTGACGGAGACCCGAAGATAGGTGACGGCGCGGCCGAACGGATCGATCATCGGCGCGTCCGATCTGCCGAGCGCCGTTGCCCTGTCCATCGTTCCTACGATACTCTTCACGTCTATCCTCTTGAATTGCCGGGAATGTGGGCCCCTTGCAGCAAGCCGTCAAGGGGCTGAGGTCCGGATCAAGCGAAGTTGAGGCTTGCCTCGGCCGGCGACCGGTCCTAGTGCTTCCGAAAAAGCCGCGGAGAGACCAACGATGAGCGAATACTGGCCGACCGAGTTGCGGGTATCGCCGGACCGGCAGCGACTGACTGTCGCATTCGACGACGGGCAGCGCTTCGAGCTGTCGGCGGAGATGCTGCGGGTGCTGTCGCCGTCGGCGGAGGTCCAGGGTCACGGTCCCGGGCAGCGGGTCACCGTTCCGGGAAAGCGCAACGTCGCCATCATCTCGCTGACGCCGACCGGGAACTACGCCGTGCGCATCGGCTTCGACGATTTCCACGATACCGGGATCTACACATGGGCCTACCTGCGCGAGCTCGGCGAGAAGGGCGGCGAGCTCTTCGCGGCCTATGAGCGCGAGCTTGCCGAGAAGGGCATGACGCGGGACCGCTCGGAGAAGCCGCGCTAGGGTCATCTCGATTTGCGTCGATATCAGGTGTCACGCAACCGTCACGGCGATGTGCGAACGACGCCGGCGTCCAATCAGCGAGGGATTTTCATGACCGTCGTGACCTCCGTCGAAGAGCTCAACCGCCTCTATGGCGAACCGGGCGAGGCGTCGCTCGTCAAGGTGACCGATTTCCTCCTGCCCGAATACCGGGCGATGATCGAGGCTTCGCCGTTCATGACGCTTGCGACCGTCGGGCCGGAAGGACTGGACTGCTCGCCGCGCGGCGATGCCGGCACCGTCGTCCACATCGAGGACGAGCGGACGTTGATGCTGCCCGACTGGCGCGGCAACAACCGCATCGATTCGCTCTCGAACATCGTGCGCGATCCGCGCGTGGCGATGCTCTTCCTCGTGCCCGGCTCCAACACGACCATCAGGCTCAACGGCCGCGCCGTCGTCCGCATCGACGACGCGCTGACGTCCCGGTTCGAGATGGACGGTCGTCATCCGCGCTCCGTGGTGGTGATCACGATCGAGGAGGTCTATTCCCAGTGCGCCCGCGCCGTCATCCGCGCCGACCTGTGGAATGCCGAGAAATTCCGCGATCCGAAGAGCCTGCCGACCGTCGGTGAGATGCTGGCCTCGGCCAAGCAGGGCTTCGACGGCAAGGCCTACGACCGCGAATGGCCGGCCCGGGCGGCAAAGACGATGTGGTGAGGAGAGCCGTTGCGGTCGCGGACAGGCATGGCCTGGAACGCGTGCCTCCGGCGATCTCCGTTGCCGGCTCGTCCGGAGGCACGCACCCAGGCCCCCACCTGATTGGTGAAGCGCTTCTCGAAGGGTGCCGCAACGCTTGGGAGGATCCGCGCGGTACCCTGAACGACGAGCGCAGTGTCGACGCAAAAATTCGCGCGCGCTGTTACCGGGGGAACAGGCGGCGGGAAAAGAAAACGGCGCCGGAAGGCGCCGTGGAGTTCCCGAGGGAAGTGTCGCCATGCAAGGACCGTGGCATGGCGCGCCCGGATGGCCGGCTACTTGCGATAGATGAGCCAGCTCTTGGAGAAGTCCTTCTTCATGCCGTCCTCGAAGGGCATGGTGCGGTTGCGCCCGCCGTTCTTGGCGCAGTAGAGCGCGATGTCGGCCTTGCTGTAGAGTTCCGCCGGGCCGTCCGCCTCGCTCGCCATGCACAGCCCGAGCGAGATCGTGATCGGCCCGTAGTTGACGCCCGTCTTGGAGTTCTTGAACGGGGTGTGCTCCAGCGTGGTGCGGACGCGCTCGGCGATCGTCATCACCTCTTCCTGGTTGTTGCCCTCGACGATCATCGCGAACTCCTCGCCGCCGGTGCGGGCGATGAAGATGTCCTTGCGCACGCTGGCGCGGATGATGCTGCCGACCGACGCCAGGATCTTGTCTCCGACCGGGTGGCCGTAGGTGTCGTTGATCTTCTTGAAGTGGTCGATGTCGGCCAGCACGAGCGCTGTGACGTTGTGCAGCATCGCGTTGTCGTAGATCGCCGCGAGCCTGTCGTCGAAGGCGCGGCGGTTGGACAGCTGCGTCAGCGAATCGGTGTTGGCGATGCGCTTGTACTCGTCGAGCTCACGCCGGACGACGTCCATCTCGCGCGACCGCTGCGTGACGGTCTCCACCATCTCCTTGCCCTGGCTGATGGTGTCGCCGGTCGCCGCCGACAGCACGTTGATGGCGCCCCGGATGATCTCGGCGCTGGTGTTGTTCTTGTTGCTGATGCGGCTGTAGGTCTCGTCGAGCAGCTGGTTGTAGCTCTCCAGCGACGTCTGCTCCTGCCGCAGGAGCTGCAGCAGGCCCTCCAGCTGGTTGACGAGCTTGCTGTGGGCGCCGTCGATCGCCTCGGCCCGGTGATGGTGGCCGAAATACTGGCGGCCGATCTGGTCGAGCTCCTCCTGCGAGGCCCTGTTGCCGAGGGCTGCGACCTCGCGCGTCAGCTTGGGGCTGGAACCGATATAGGCCTCGTAGAACAGCTCGTAGTTCCGCGGTATGGGGGCGACGCCCATGATGCGCATGGCATAAGCCACCTGCGCCGCGATGTCTGGCGCCTGCACTTTCTGCGCGATGGGAGTGTTCAACGCTAGCTCCTGTCGGGGTCGGCTTCTGATCAGTCAAATTAGTGAGAAATGATTTGGAAACGATTAACGATCTTATGATCGCCGGCGGGCGGACGACAGAAAAAAGGCCCCGCGGAAACGCCGCGGGGCCTGGACGAAACTATTGATTTTCAGGCGGTTCAGCCCGGCATGATCATCTTTTCGGGGCGGACCACCTCGTCGAACTCCTCGTTCGTGACGTAGCCGCCGCCGACGGCTTCCTCACGTAGCGTCGTGCCGTTCTTGTGGGCGGTCTTGGCGATCTTGGCGGCGTTGTCGTAGCCGATCTTCGGCGCCAGCGCCGTCACCAGCATCAGCGAACGCTCGAGCGCGGCCTTGATGTTGTCCTCGCGCGCCTCGATGCCGACGACGCAGTTGTCGGTGAAGGAGACGGCGGCGTCGGCGAGAAGCTGCACCGACTGCAGGAAGTTGTAGGCCATCAGCGGATTGTAGACGTTCAGCTCGAAATGGCCCTGGCTGCCGGCGAAGGACAGCGAGGTCTGGTTGCCGAACACCTGGATGCAGACCTGCGTCAGCGCCTCGCACTGGGTCGGGTTGACCTTGCCGGGCATGATCGACGAGCCGGGCTCGTTTTCCGGCAGCGACAGTTCGCCGAGGCCGGAGCGCGGGCCGGAACCGAGCAGGCGGATGTCGTTGGCGATCTTGAAGAGGGCGGCGGCGGCGGAATTGATGGCGCCGTGGGCGAAGACCATCGAATCATGGGCGGCCAGCGCCTCGAACTTGTTCGGCGCGGTCTTGAAGTCGAGGCCGGTGATCTTCGAGATCTCCTCGGCGACCTTTTCTGCGAAGCCGACCGGCGCGTTCAGGCCGGTGCCGACGGCAGTCCCGCCCTGCGCCAGCTCCATCAGGCCCGGCAGCGTCATCTCGATGCGCTTGATCGAGGAGGCGACCTGGGCGGCATAGCCGGAGAATTCCTGGCCGAGGGTGAGGGGGGTGGCGTCCTGCGTGTGCGTGCGGCCGATCTTGATGATGTGGTCGAATGCCTTGACCTTGGCCTCGAGCGCCTGGTGCAGGTGCTTCAGCGACGGCAGCAGGTGGTGGACGATGCGCTCGGCGCAGGCGACGTGCATGGCCGTCGGATAGGTGTCGTTCGACGACTGGCTCATGTTGACGTGGTCGTTGGGATGAACCGGCTTCTTGGAGCCCTTCTCGCCGCCGAGCATTTCGATCGCCCGGTTCGAGATCACCTCGTTGGCGTTCATGTTGGACTGCGTGCCGGAGCCCGTCTGCCAGACCACGAGCGGGAAGTGGTCGTCGAGCTTGCCGTCGATCACCTCCTGGGCGGCGGCGATGATCGCCTCGCCGAGCTTCGGATCGAGCCGGCCGAGCGCCATGTTGGCGCGGGCGGCGGCCTGCTTGACGATGCCGAGCGCGCGGACGACCGACAGCGGCTGCTTCTCCCATCCGATCTTGAAGTTGCCGAGCGAGCGTTGTGCCTGCGCACCCCAGTAGCGGCTGTTGTCGACCTCGATGGGGCCGAAGGTATCGGTTTCGGTACGCGTAGATGTCATTTCTCTTCCCGCCGTCAATCCATGCGCTCTCGGGTCGGCGACCGCCGCCGCATGGAAGCGGCCGTCGCCGGACGGCGCGCGGAAGATGGCGCCGTGCTCGAAATCCGGCGCATTCTCTGGCCCATAAAGTCCGTGCTTGTAAAGGGCGCCGATGCCGCAATGTCCGGCTCGGTCCGCTAAAATCGATTAGCGAGTCGCAGCGCCTCGGGCGTCGTCGATCGACGGTGCGTGCTGTTGCGATTGCGGCACAGCCGGACGCAATTTCATGGCGAGCCCGGCGCCCGGTTGCGGCGAAACTGCGGCAGAAGATTTCGGCGATCCGGATTTTCTCATTGTTTCAGGGCGTTGGCTGCAGCCGCAGGCGTCGATCCGGTTGGCGAACGGGGGCGGCTATGATGGTGTGCGTGCAACGCGTTTCCTTTTCATTCACCATCCGATTCTATAGTTTCCCGGCTCGCATGGTCGGGTGCAAACCAGTTCGCCGCCGCTACCGGCGGTACAGGGGAATGAAGCAGATATGACGTTGAAGAAGTCCGCGGCGCTCACGGCGCTCTTGATAACCTGCGCCGTTACGGTTGCCGATGTCGCCCCGGCACATGCGGCCCAGCCGAACCTGCTGGAGCTTCTGTTCGGCAAGCGCAGGCGTCAGGAGCCAGTGCCGCCGCCGGGCGTGAACATGCCGATGGCCGCTCCCGGACCCGCTGTCGCCGCCAAGCCGGCGCCGCTGCCGAAGGTGAGCGCGCCGAGCTACTATACCTACAAGGCCGACCCGCTGAAGACGATCGCGCTGGACAAGGTCGCCGATCCGGTGGTGACGGGGTCGATCGACGTCGCGACCGTGGACGCCGCCCCGCACACGCCCGAAAGCGATGTCCGGCGGGAATTCGCCTCGGTGAAGGCGGAGGCTCCGGCCGAGAGCGCCAGGGCCGTCGAGGAATTCTACAGCCACAATACCGGCCTCATCTGGGTGTCGGGGAGCCAGATCAGCGATCGCGCCCGCGCAGCGCTGGCCGTGCTCGCGGACGCGGCTTCGACCGGGCTGGACCCGCAGGACTATGCCGTTCAGGTGCCGTCGGCCGTCTTCGACAGCGCCAACATGGCGGCGCGCTACCAGGAGCTTGCGGCCTTCGAGGTCAACCTGTCCTCGGCTGTCGCCACCTATGTGCTCGACACCGTCCGCGGCCGCATCAACCCCAACCGGATCTCGGGCTACCACGATTTCGCCCGCAAGGACGTCAACCTGGTGGCGGCGCTGAAGATCCTCTCGATGAGCCCGGACGTCGCGGCCTATTTGAAGAGCCGCGAGCCGTCCGGCGCCCATTTCCAGGCCCTGAAGGCCGAATTGAAGGCGCTCAAGGCCGAGAGCGACGCATCCGAGCCGGTGGTGATCGCGCCCGGCACGCTGATGAAGCCGGGAGAGAGCAACCCCGAACTGGCAAACATCGTCAAGGGCGTCGTCAAGCACGGTTCCGATGCGCTCAGGAGCGAACAGGCCGCCACGATCGCCGCCTACAAGGGCACGCCGGACTACACGCCCGAACTGGTCGCCCTCGTCGAGGCCTTCCAGAAGGAGCGCGGGCTGAAGGCGGACGGGATCGTCGGCCAGGCGACGATCCGCCATCTCGTCGGCGGCGACAGCGTCGCCGACAGGATCTTCAAGGTCCAGGTGGCGATGGAGCAGGCGCGCTGGTTGCCGGCCGAACTCGGCTCGCGCTACGTCTTCATCAACCAGCCGGCCTTCATGGCCTACTACCACGACCAGGACATGGAGAAGTTCTCCATGCGCGTGGTCGTCGGCTCGAAGTCGAACCAGACCTATTTCTTCGAGGACGAGATCCAGACGGTCGAGTACAACCCGTACTGGGGCGTGCCGCAGTCGATCATCATCAACGAGATGCTGCCGAAGCTGCGCTCCGACCCGTCCTATCTCGACCGGCTCGGCTACCAGGTCGAGCTCAACGGCCGGGCGGTCTCGTCGTCGCAGATCAACTGGGGCTCGACGAAGGGCGTCTCCGTCCGCCAACCGCCCGGCGACGACAATGCGCTCGGCGAATTGAAGATCCTGTTCCCGAACGCGCATGCGATCTACATGCACGACACGCCGTCCAAGAGCTATTTCAAGAAGGACATGCGGGCGCTGAGCCACGGCTGCGTGCGTCTGGCCGATCCGCGGCTGATGGCGGCGGCGGTGCTCGGCACGAGCGTGGAGCAGGTCGGCGCGGAAATCGCCAAGGGGCGCAACAAGGCCGTCAGCGTGCCCGAGCGCATCCCGGTCTACGTGTCCTATTTCACCGCATGGCCGAACAAGGACGGCAAGGTCGAGTTCTTCGACGACGTCTACGGTCGCGACGCCTACATGCGCAAGGCCATGGAAGCGACGCGTCAGGTCCGCCAGGCCCAGAGCTGAGTGGACCCCGCCTTTCGCAGTCGGGACCCGTAAGATGAAAACGGCCCGCTCCCGTTTCCGGGGCGGGCCGTCTGATTCGATGGTGCGCGTGCGTCAGGCGGCGGCGGCGCGGGCGATCAGGCTCTCGACCAGCTCGGGATGAAGCTCGTCGAAGCTCTCGATGATGTGGGTCGGCTCCAGGGCGGCGATCGCGACGTCGGAATAGCCGAAGGGGACGCCGATCGAGGGGACGCCCGCATTGCGCGCAACGAGCATGTCGTTGAGGCTGTCGCCGATCATCACCGAGCGCGTAGGGTCGCCGCCGGCGAGGCGGACCGTCTCCAGCAGGTGGGCGGCATCCGGCTTGCGCACGGCAAAGGTGTCGCCGCCGGTGATCGCCGCGAAGCGCTTCGTCAGCCCGAGCCCGTCGAGCAGGCGCCTGGCCAGCCCCTCCATCTTGTTGGTGCAGACCGCGAGGCGGAAACCGGCCGCCTGCAGCCGGTCGAGGGCTGCGACGAGGCCGGGGTAGGGCAGGGATGCACCCGGCATGCCTTGCCCGTAGTGCTCGACGAAGACCTCGAGCATCCCCGGCAGCTCGTCATCGGCAAGCCGCCCGCCGCGCAGTTCGAAGGCGCGCCGGATCATCACCTGCCCGCCATGGCCGACGAGATGGGTGAGGTCGGAATAGCTGACCGGGGCGAGCCCGGCGGTGGCGATCGTGTGGTTGAGGCTGCTGATGAGATCGGGGGCGGTATCGATAAGGGTTCCGTCCAGATCGAAGACGACGAGGGGAGCGGTCACGACATGTCCTTGTGCTGAAGCCGTTGCAAAGCAGGTAAGGGATGGCGCCGGCGATTGCAATTGCCAAGGCGGACGCTTCCCTTCGGGCCCCTGCGGCCGGACGCTGGGTCCGGTCGGTCCGGGACGGCGAATTTGGCTTTCGTTCCCGCGTGATGGCGTGTAAGTGTCGGTCCGCACGGCTGCCGGGCGACGGCAGGGTTTTTGAGAGGAGCTCGAGGCGGATGGACGCCCGCGAAATGAAGATCAAGGCTGCGGCCGCAGCACTCTCCTATGTCGAGGACGGCATGCGTCTCGGCATCGGCACGGGTTCGACCGCGGAGGAGTTCGTGCGGTTGCTGGCGGAACGGGTGGCAAACGGCATGTCGGTCGTCGGCGTGCCGACGTCTGAGCGCACGGCCCGGCTCTGCGTGGAGCTCGGCGTGCCGCTGATGTCGCTGGACGAGCTTCCGGAGCTCGACCTGACCATCGACGGCGCCGACGAGGTGGACGGCAAGCTGCGCCTGATCAAGGGCGGCGGCGGCGCCCTGCTGCGCGAGAAGATCGTCGCAGCCGCATCCACCCGCATGATCGTCATCGCCGACGAGAGCAAGGTGGTCGAGACGCTGGGCGCCTTCAAGCTGCCGATCGAGGTCAATCCGTTCGGCATGGTGGCCACGCGAATCGCCATCGAGAAGCTCGCCGCAAGGCTCGGCCTTTCCGGCGCGATCGAGCCGCGCCAGTCCGGCGACGGCATCTTCACGACCGACGGCGGGCACTATATTCTGGACGCATCATTTGGCCGTATTCCTGATGCAGAGGCGCTGGCAAGCGCCTTGAACGCGATCCCGGGCGTCGTGGAGCACGGCTTGTTCATCAACATGGCGTCGATTGCCATCATTGCCGGACCGGCAGGTGCGCGGACGCTGAAAGCGGACAATTAGACAGGAGCAATGACCAAAATGACCATTTTTGCCGGCCTTGGCCGCACGCTTGCCGCAACGCTCGTCGCTTCGGTCGCCTTCGCGGGCTCCGTGGCGGCACAGGACGCCACGCCGGAGCAGGTCCAGGCCGCCCGCGCGGCCATGACCGCGCTGAACGCGACCGGCCAGTTCGACGCCATCCTGCCGCAGATCGCGGAGCGCCTGAAGGGCACCCTCATCCAGTCTTCGCCGAACTTCGGCGACCTGATCAACAAGACCGTCGACGAGGAAGCCCTGGCGCTGGCGCCGCGTCGCGCCGACCTCGAGCGCGAAGTCGCCAACATCTACGCCAAGACCTTCACCGTCGAGGAGCTGAACGCGATCGCCGCCTTCTACGGCTCGGAAGCGGGCAAGAAGCTGCTGCAGTCCGGCCCGCTCGCCGCGCGCGAAGTGATGAAGGCCGCCGACATCTGGGCGTCCGGCATCTCGCGCGACCTTGCCGTCAACAGCGACAAGAAGCTCGAAGCCGAGATCGGCGCGCAGAAGAAGGCCGAGGGCCAGCAGCAGCCCCAATAAGGCGCGAGCCGCTCGCCAATCGGTTTTGCGAAGCCCGGAGCGATCCGGGCTTTTCTTTTTCGCATGCCAGCACCTATATCTCTGCCGGCGGCGCGAAGTCCCGCGCGCCGTGCCTTCCCGTCAATCCTAAAATCCGGAGTGCCCGATGCCTGCTTTCGACTATGACCTCTTCGTGATCGGTGGCGGCTCGGGCGGCGTTAGAAGCGGGCGCCTGGCCGCGGCCATGGGCAAGAAGGTGGCGATCGCCGAGGAGTTCCGCTTCGGCGGAACCTGCGTCATCCGCGGCTGCGTGCCGAAGAAGCTCTATGTCTACGCCTCGCAGTTCGGCGAGCATTTCGAGGACGCAGCCGGCTTCGGCTGGACCGCCGGAGAGGCGCATTTCGACTGGAAGAAACTGGTCGCCGCCAAGGAGCAGGAGATCACGCGGCTGGAGGGGCTCTACCGCAAGGGGCTGGACACCTCCGGCGCGGAGATCCTCGATACGCGGGCGGTGCTGGTCGGCCCGAACACGATCCGGCTTGCGGCGACCGACAGGCTGGTTACGGCGGAACGCATCCTGATCGCGACCGGCGGTCATCCGGCGCCGCACAAGGACCTGCCGGGCCACGAACTCTGCATCACCTCCAACGAGGCCTTCGACCTGCCGGCGCTGCCGAAGTCGATCCTGATCGCCGGCGGCGGCTACATCGCCGTCGAGTTCGCCAACATCTTCCACGGGCTGGGCGTCGAGACGACGCTGATCTACCGCGGCAAGGAAATCCTTTCGCGCTTCGACCACGACATGCGCCAGGGCCTGCACAAGGCGATGGAAGGCAAGGGCATCCGCATCCTCTGCGAGGATATCCTGCAGGAAATCGTCGAAGGCGCCGACGGCCGGCGGCAGGTGCGGACGCTGAAGGGCGAGGCGCTGGTCGTCGACCAGGTCATGCTGGCGCTCGGGCGCGTTCCCAACACCACCGACCTCGGGCTGGAGACGGCCGGCGTCGAGACGGACCAGAAGGGAGCGATCGTGGTCGACGCATACTCGCGCACGAATGTTCCCGGCATCTTCGCGATCGGCGACGTCACCGACCGCGTGCAGCTGACGCCGGTCGCGATCCACGAGGCGATGTGCTTCATCGAGACCGAGTTCCGCGGGCGCCCGACCTCGCCGGATCACGACCTGATCCCGACGGCGGTGTTCTCGCAGCCCGAGATCGGCACCGTCGGCATGAGCGAGGAGGCGGCGGCGAAGGCCTTTGCCGAGCTCGAGGTCTACCGCGCCGAGTTCCGCCCGATGAAGGCGACGCTCTCGGGACGCCAGGAGAAGACGATCATGAAGATCGTGGTCAATGCGGCGGACCGGAAGGTGCTGGGCGTGCACGTGCTCGGCCACGACGCCGGCGAGATGGCGCAGCTTCTCGGCATCGCGCTGAAGGCGGGCTGCACGAAGGACGACTTCGACCGGACGATGGCGGTGCATCCGACAGCGGCCGAGGAGCTGGTGACGATGTACCAGCCGAGCTACCGGATCCGCAACGGCGAGAAGCTCTGAGGCGGCGGAAGCCCCGCTAGGCAAGCGGGACTTTCCGGTTTATAAGCCCGCATCCTAATGAAAGCGGGCGTGCGGACCTCTTGTCGCGCATGCCCCGAAACAGGTGAACGAGATGGCACAGAATTGGACCCCGAACAGCTGGCGGCAGAAGCCGATCCAGCAGGTGCCGGACTACCCGGACGCTGCGGCACTGGCCGCGACCGAGGAGCAGCTCGCCTCGTATCCGCCGCTCGTTTTCGCCGGCGAGGCCCGGCGCCTGAAGAGCGCGCTGGCCAACGTCGCCGAAGGCAAGGGCTTCCTGCTGCAGGGCGGCGACTGCGCCGAGAGCTTCGCCGAACACGGCGCCGACACGATCCGCGACTTCTTCCGCGCCTTCCTGCAGATGGCCGTCGTGCTGACGTTCGGCGCGCAGAAGCCGGTGGTCAAGGTCGGCCGCATCGCCGGCCAGTTCGCCAAGCCGCGCTCCTCGAACGTCGAGAAGCAGGGCGAGGTGACGCTGCCGTCCTACCGCGGCGACATCATCAACGGCATCGAGTTCACCGAGGAAGCCCGGATTCCCAATCCGGAACGCCAGATCATGGCCTACCGGCAGTCGGCCGCGACGCTGAACCTGCTGCGCGCCTTCGCCATGGGCGGCTATGCCAACCTGGAGAACGTGCACCAGTGGATGCTCGGCTTCGTCAAGGACAGCCCGCAGGCCGAGCGCTACCGCAAGCTGGCGCACCGGATCTCCGAGACGATGGACTTCATGAAGGCGATCGGCATCACCGCCGAGAACCATCCCGCACTGCGCGAGACGGACTTCTTCACCAGCCACGAGGCGCTGCTGCTCGGCTATGAGCAGGCGCTGACCCGCGTCGATTCGACCTCGGGCGACTGGTATGCCACCTCCGGCCACATGATCTGGATCGGCGACCGCACCCGCCAGGCCGACCATGCCCATGTCGAATATTGCCGCGGCATCAAGAACCCGATCGGGCTGAAGTGCGGACCGTCGCTGACGGCCGACGGCCTCATCGAGCTCATCGACCTGCTGAACCCGGCCAACGAGGCCGGCCGGCTGACGCTGATCTGCCGCTTCGGCCACGACAAGGTCGCCGAGAACCTGCCGCGCCTCATCCGCGCGGTCGAGCGCGAGGGCAAGAAGGTCGTCTGGTCCTGCGATCCGATGCATGGCAACACGATCACGCTCAACAACTACAAGACCCGCCCGTTCGAGCGGATCCTGTCGGAAGTCGAGAGCTTCTTCCAGATCCATCGCTCCGAGGGTACGCATCCGGGCGGCATCCATATCGAGATGACCGGCAAGGACGTCACCGAATGCACCGGCGGCGCCCGTGCCCTGTCGGGCGACGACCTGGCGGACCGCTACCATACGCATTGCGATCCGCGCCTGAACGCCGACCAGGCACTCGAGCTGGCCTTCCTGCTGGCCGAGCGCCTGAAGAGCAGCCTGGACGAGAAACGCATGGTCGTGAACGGCTGATCGCCTTTCGTTCACGGTTTGGTGCCGTCCATCAACGGCATTGAAAAGACTGATGAATTTTCTGCATTTGACAGGACCGGGCCGGCTGCCGAAGCTGGCCCGGTTTTTTGTTGCCCAGCGTCAGGCGCAAGGACCACAAGAAGAAGCAGGGAAGGGGACCTGATGGCCGAGATTCACACCGGGCACTGCCTTTGCGGCAGCGTCCGCTTTCGCACGAAGGGGCCGTTGCGCGAGGTGATCGCCTGCCATTGCAGCCAGTGCCGCCGGCAGACCGGGCACTATTATGCCGCGACGAACGTGCCGGACGAAAACCTCGAGATCGAGGGCGGCGAGAACATCACCTGGTATCGCGCCAGCGACACGGCCGGGCGCGGCTTCTGCCGGACCTGCGGCTCGGCCCTGTTCTGGAAGGGCGACCGCTCCGACTACACGTCGATCATGGCCGGCGCCTTCGACCAGCCGACCGGGCTGAAGATCGGCTTCCACATCTTTTGCGCCGACAAGGGCGATTACTACGACATTGAGGACGACGCCCGCCAGTTCCCGCAAGGATACTGAGATCCGCCCCGGGGCAAGCTACTTGCGTTGCGCAGCGCTCTTGGCCGGCGGCGCCTCCGCCATCTCCTGCGGCCTGATCTCGCCCATGCGGTTCCAGGCGTCGAGCCCGGCGATCTTGTAGGCTTCGGCGAGCGTCGGATAGTTGAAGGTGTTCTCGACGAAATATTCGACGGTGCCCTTCAGGTTCAGCACCGCCTGGCCGATGTGCACGAGCTCGGTCGCACCTTCGCCGACGATGTGAACGCCGAGGAGCCGCCGCGTCTTGAGCGAGAAGATCATCTTCAGCAGCCCCGAATCGAGCCCCATGATGTGGCCGCGCGAGGTCTCGCGGAACCGTGCGATGCCGCATTCGTAGGGGATGCCGCGCTGCTTGACCTCTTCCTCGGTCAGCCCGCAGGTGGAGATTTCCGGCACCGCGTAGATGCCGTAGGGGAAGTACTTCTGCGGTTCCTTGGCGATGGCGCCGACCGCCACGCGTGCGGCGACGCGGCCCTGTTCCATCGAGGTGGAGGCGAGGCTGGGGAAGCCGACGACGTCGCCGGCGGCAAAGACGTGCGGCACTGCCGTCTGGAACGTCTCCAGATTGACCTTCAGCCGCCCGCGGTCGTCGGCTTCCAGCCCGGCTGCGGCGAGATTCAGCGTGTCGGTCGCGCCCATGCGGCCGGCGGCATAGAGCACCATGTCGGTGACGACCGTGCGGCCGTTGTCGAGCGTGATCGCGCACTTGCCGTTGTCCAGCTTCTCGATCCTGTCGGCCTTGGTGCCGAGCAGGAGCTTCATGTTGCGGTCGCGCAGCTGGTAGGTGAAATCCTCGACGATCTCGCGATCGATGAAATCGAGGATCGTCGACTTCGGGTCGATGACGGTGACCTGGGCGTCGAGCGCGCTGAAGATCGTCGCATACTCGATGCCGATCACGCCCGCGCCGATCACGGCGAGCGAGCGCGGCAGCTCCTCGATCTCCAGCAGTTCGTCGCTGTCGAGGATCGTCTTGCCGTCGAAGGGAATGCTTGCGGGGCGATAGGGCTTGGTGCCGACCGCGAGCATGATGCTCTTGCCCGAGACCTGGACGATCTCGCCGTCGTCCTTGACGATCTGCAGCGTCTCCGGCGTCAGGAAGCTCGCCTTGCCGCGGATGAGCTGGACGCGGTTGCGGGCGAACTGGTGCTCCAGCACCTCGACCTCGTGGTCGAGCGTGATGATCAGGCGGCGGCGCAGGTCCTCGGCGCTGATCTCCTGCTTCACCCGGTAGGCGCGCCCGTAGAAGCCGCGTTCGCGCCAGCCGGTCAGGTTGAGCGCCGTCTCGCGCAGGGTCTTGGACGGGATGGTGCCGGTGTGCACGGAGACGCCGCCGACCCTCTTGCCCTGCTCGATGACGAGAACCTTGTGGCCGAGCTTGGCGGCCTGGATCGCCCCCCTGCGACCGGCGGGGCCGCTGCCGACGACGACGAGATCAAATTGCTGCATGGGGTGCTTCCGGGTCCGATGGAATCTTTTGCGTTGCGGCATTTCCAGCCGCCGTAGCTATAGCCTCTCTGTGATGGCTTAACAAAGCCTTCGCGCTCTTGTTGCGACGCAAGAAAAATTTCTGTGCGTCGCACTGCGCGATCACGGATCAGATCAGCCGCAGGCCCTTCAGGCTCGCATGGCCGTCACGGCCGATGATGATGTGGTCGTGGACGACGATGCCGAGCGGCCGGGCGGTCTCGACGATCGTCTTGGTCATCTCGATGTCGGCGCGCGAGGGGGTCGGGTCGCCGGACGGGTGGTTGTGGACGAGGATGATGGCGGTCGCCGAAAGCTCCAGCGCCCGCTTCACCACCTCGCGCGGATAGACGGGCGTGTGGTCGACGGTGCCGCGTCCCTGCACCTCGTCGGCGATCAGCACGTTGCGCTTGTCGAGAAACAGGATCCGGAACTGCTCGCGGCTTTCATGCGCCATCGCGGCATGGCAGTAGTTGATGACCGACGTCCAGGAGCCGAGCACCTGCTTGTTGCGCAATTCGCTCTTCAGCATGCGCTGGGACACGGTCGCGACCAGCTTCAGGTCGAGCGCCACGGCCTCGCCGATGCCCTTGACCTCCTGCAGCAGCGCCGACGGCGCCCCGAGCACGCCGGACAGCGTGCCGAACCGGTCGAGCAGGGCCTTGGCGATGGGCTTGGTGTCCCGCCGGGGAATGAGGCGGAACAGAAGGAGTTCCAGGATCTCGTAGTCGGCGAGCGCCGCTTCCCCGTGTTCGCGAAAGCGGCTGCGCAACCGTTCGCGATGGCCGTGATAGTGGGCGGCCTCGACGTCCGCCGGTGCGGCGGCCCTGGCACCGCCAAGCGATCCGTGGCGGGCCGACCGTTCCGCGAAATGCCCGCGCTCGTCGTCGAAGAGCAGGCCGCCGTACCCCATTGCTGATTGCGCTTCTTCCGAAGCGGCCTTGTCGCCATTCGGTACGGGGTCTTTGCCCATTGGGTCCTATCCGGGTAGGCCGGGTCGGTCGAGGCCGCCCGGCGACAGGGTGAAGACTTCGCAGCCGTCGGCGGTGACACCCACGGCATGCTCGTATTGCGCCGACAGCGACCGGTCGCGGGTCACCGCGGTCCAGCCGTCGGAAAGCACCTTCACATGCGGCCGGCCTAGATTGATCATCGGCTCGATCGTGAAGATCATGCCTTCCTTCAATTCCGGCCCCTCATTGGCATTGCCGTAGTGCAGGATGTTGGGGGCGTCGTGGAAGAGGCGGCCGAGGCCGTGGCCGCAGAAGTCGCGCACGACGGAGCAGCGTTCCGCCTCGGCGTATTTCTGGATCGCCTCGCCGATGGCGCCGGTGCGCACGCCCGGCCGGACGGCGGCGATGCCGCGCAGCAGGCACTCATAGGTGACCTCGAGCAGGCGTTCGGCCGAGCGCTTGATCTGCCCGACCGGATACATGCGGCTGGAATCGCCGTGCCATCCGTCGAGGATGTAGGTGATGTCGATATTGGCGATGTCGCCTTCGCGCAGCGGCTTGTCGTTGGGAATGCCGTGACAGACGACATGGTTGAGCGAGATGCAGGACGATTTGGTATAGCCGCGATAGTTCAGCGTCGCCGGCAGCGCGCCGTGGTCCATGCCGAACTCGAACACGAAGCGGTCCAGCTCCTCGGTCGTGACCCCCGGCTTGACCAGCGGGTAGATCTCGTCCAGCGCTCGCGCCGTCAGCTGGCTGGCCTTGCGCATGCCTTCGAAGGCCTCGCTGCCGTAGAGCCGGATCACGCCGGTATTCTTCATCGGCGCGGAAAAGGCTTCGATATAGGTCACCATCGTCGAACTTTCGATTGTCGTTCAAGATTTCATAAAGCAGCTATGGCTGTTTCGTCCATGGCGATCAATGCGTCGGGGCGAATTTCCAGGGGCGAGACGGCGCATTTGACGGCATAGGCCTCGACGCCGCGCCGTCTGGCGCGCACGAAGGCTGCGGCATAGACCGGGTCGAGGTCGGAGCAGATCCGGAAGCGGTCGCAGTCGCCGCGCTGGACGACATAGAGCATGACCGCGCGATGGCCGGCTTCGGCGACATCGCCCAGTTCCTCCAGGTGCTTGGCACCGCGGGCCGTCGCGGTATCGGGGAACTCGGCAAGGCCGGGCGCGCGGCAGAAATGAACGTTCTTGACCTCGACATAGGCGGACGGGCGGCCGGGACCGGAGAGCAGCAGGTCGATGCGCGAGTTCCGCCCGTATTTCCGCTCGCGCTCGACGAGCGGGTAGCCGCCGAGATCGCCGACGAGGCCGGCGCGGATCGCCTCCTCGGCCAACCGGTTCGGCAGGCCGGTATTGATGCCGACCACCGTGCCGTCCGCCTCGATCAGCTCGAAGCGGTGGCGATACTTGCGCAGAGGGCCGTCGTGCTCGGACAGCCAGATGCGCGATCCGGGCGTCGTCAGCCCGCGCATCGAACCGGTGTTCGGGCACGAGCCGGTGATCGCCGTGCCGTCGTCGAGCACCGCGTCGAAGAGGAAGCGCTTGTAGCGCTGCACCAGCGTGGCCGGCACGAGAGGCGGATCGAAGATCATGCGAGACCGAAAGGGTGGATCGAGTGTGGCGGTAGGGGTGAGGGGCTGCTTAGCAGAGACGGGGGCGGAGGGGATAGCGAATAGCGAATGGCGAGCAGATGGCTGTCCGGTGGGACGTGGCCACCGGGCGAGCGACGCGAAGGTTCGGCGCGGTGGGCTGCCGCGATGAACACCCTCCCCTCGAGGGGGA
>UBZP01000001.1 GCA_900469965.1 Hyphomicrobiales bacterium
TAATAGGTCCTGACCCTAGAGTCCGATTTCGCGGGCCCAGGGCGGATTGGCGCCGGCGCGGGAGACGGTGACGGCGGCGGCCTTCGCGGCAAGGGCGAGCGCGTCGCGCAGGCCGGCCTCACCGAGCGAGGCGACCTTTTCCTTGGTCAGCAGATCGTTACGCTTCAGCGACGCCAGCACACCGGCATCGAAGGTGTCGCCTGCACCGATCGTATCGACGACCTCGACCTTTTCGCCGGCGACGGAGACCTTGAGGTTCTTCGTGTAGCCGTCCGCACCGTCGGCGCCCTTGGTGATGACCACGACCTTGGGGCCGCGCTTCAGCCATTCGGCGGCCAGTTCGTCGTGGCTGCCATGCATGCCGAACCATTCCAGGTCCTCGTCGGAGAACTTGATGATGTCGGACTTCGCCGCCATGCGCTCGATGCGGGCCTGGTGGGCGGCGCGATCCTTGATGAAGCCGGGACGGATGTTCGGGTCGAGCGAGATGACGCGCCTGTCATGCTCGCGCATCAGCAGCGCCTCGTAGGTCGAGCCGCAGGGCTCGGGGATCAGGCTGATGGCGCCGAAGTGCAGCGCTTCGCAATCGTCGCCGAGAACCGGCAGGTTCTCGGTGCCGATCATGCGGCCCGCGGTGTTCTCGTCGTAGAAGGCATAGGTCGCCTGGCCGTTGACCAGCTTGACGAACGCGACCGTCGTCGGGCGGGGGAGGATGGCACAGGGGCTGTAGTCGACATGGCTGTCGGCGAGCGCCTGGCGCAGCACGTCGCCGAGCATGTCGTCCGACAGGCCGGTGAAGAAGGCGGCCGGCACGCCGAGACGGCCGAGCGCGATCGCGGTATTGAAGATCGCCCCGCCCGCATAGGGGGCATAGGCATCCTCGCCGAGCGTCGACTTGCGGGGCAGCATGTCGATCAGCGCTTCGCCACAACACAGGATCATGAAGACATCCTCCAACGATTTTTCAATCGATTTAATGGACCGCGCGGAAAAACGCCAGCGCCTTTTGTCGCGCGTCTGCGGTTCAGGCGGTCGGCAGGGTGCTGACGCCGCCGTGATCGGCCGACCACAGAAGCGGCGCGTTGAGGAAAGCCTCGACGGAGGCAAGCGTCGCCTCGTCGAAGAGCTTCTGCGCACGGGCGACCGCAAGCACGTTGCGCCAGGTGGAGACGTGGTGGAGCTTGACCTTGCCGTTGGCGAAACGCGCCTCCGCCTCGGCGAAGATGCCGTAGTAGAAGAGCGCCATGCCGTGGTCGACGATGCCGCCGGCCTCGCGGACCGCGTCGATGAAGGTGAACATCGAGCCGCCGGCCGTGGTCAGGTCCTCGATGACGAGCACGCGCGCACCTTCCGGCAGGACGCCCTCGATCTGGGCATTGCGGCCATGCCCCTTCGGCTTCTTGCGGACATAGATCATCGGCAGCCCGAGCCGGTCGGCCAAGAGCGCCGCGAACGGGATCCCGGCCGTCTCGCCGCCGGCGATGACGTCGAACTGCTCGAAGCCCGCGTCGCGCAGGAGCGTGGCCGCGGCGAAGTCCATCACCGCTGAGCGGATGCGGGGGTAGGACAGCAGCTTGCGGCAATCGATATAGACCGGGCTCGCCATGCCGGAGGCCAGCTTGTAGGGCTCCTCGGGCCGGAAATGAACCGCCTTGATTTCCCACAGCATGCGGGCGAGCAGTTCCGCCATGGTGTCGCGATCGGTGAACGAGTTGGAAAACATGGGAGCCTCTCCTTCGGCGTTTCCGAGCGCATAGCAGCTAGCGGCCCAGGATGCCAGACGAACCGGCTGTCGCTTGTGCGGCGAGACACAAAAAAGCCTCCCCGGCGGCACCGGGGAGGCTCTCATGGGATGGCCGGACGGTCAGGCGACGACGGGGGCGCCACGGCGGGCGTCGACCGAGATCGAACCGGGGCCGAAGGCGGCCAGCACGAGGAAGCCGCCGGCGATCGTCAGGTTCTTCATCATCATCAGGCCGTTGAACATGGTCAGCAGGCCGTTGGCGGCTTCCGGGAAATCCGGAACGTTGATCGGGCCGCTATGGAAGACGAGTGCGGTGAAGACGCAGAAGAGAGCGAGCAGGTAGGCGGTGATCTTCGTCTGGAAGCCGACGAGGATGAACAGGCCCGAGACCAGCTCGAACAGGCCGGCGAGGTAGGCGAGAGCGGTCGAGGCCGGCAGGCCCGCACCGGCGATCATGCCGGCGGTACCCGACGGATCGAGCAGCTTCGGGTAGCCGGACAGAATGAACATGGCGGAAAGGAGAATGCGTCCGACGAGGACGACGACGTTGTGAGGCATGGCAGGCTCCTGGCGGTTGGGTTTCGTTGCAGGAATTCTTACCAGATCGTTGCGTTTACACTAGACCGCTACAATGTGGACACATCGTTCAGCAATTCAGCACGATCGTGCAGCACGACGCACGGACCACGGGAAACCATAGACAGCCACACCCCGCTTGTCTTTAAGACTTTTCTGTTGCAAGCAATCGCCGAGTGCGGGAAGAATTGCCCGCGGATCAGGGCGGACGACCGGGAATTCGCCCGTCAACCGAGGGCGGCGCATATGAACGAGGTCACGAGAAGCACGGCATTCTGGCGTTCGTTTCCGATCTTCGAGGGTTTCAACAAGGAAACGATCGGCGATATCGCCACCATTGCGAGCTATCGCAAGTGGAAGGCGGGGACCGTCCTGTTCCAGCGCGGCGACGAGGGAACCTACCTGATCGTCGTCATCTCCGGCCGAATCAAGATCTCGCTCCTGACCCCGCAGGGCAAGGAACTGACGCTGCGGCACCTGGAGGCCGGCTCGATCTTCGGCGAACTGGCGATCCTGGACGGACAGCCGCGTTCGGCGGACGCGACCGCCATGATCGCCACCGAAGGCTACGTGATCAGCAAGCGCGACTTCCTCGAGGTGCTGACCCGCAACGTCCAGTCCTACCAGGCGATCATCCACTATCTCTGCACCAAGCTCAGGGAGACGACAGAGCAACTGGAGACCATTGCGCTCTACGATCTGGATTCGCGCGTGGCGCGCTTCTTCCTCGCCACGCTGCGCAACATCCACGGCAACGAACTGCCCGAGAGCGCCAACCTTCAGCTCGCGCTCAGCCAGACTGAGATCGCAAGCATCGTCGGCGCGAGCCGGCCCAAGATCAACCGCTCGATCCTGGCATTGGAGGAAGCGGGCGCCATCCGCCGCACCGACGGCATCATCTTCTGCCACATCGGCAGGCTGCTTTCGGTGGCCGAGCCGGAAGACGAGTAGCGGCGGTGCCCCTCAGCCGTCGATCCTTCGGCGGGAAGCCCCTTCTCGCCGGCATCTTCATCAGCCTGCTCGGCGCAGCCCTCCTCTACGCCTTCGCCGATGCCTTCCTCGCGCGGCCGCGCGAGCTGTTCTTCGATGCGCTCATCCAGGCGGTGGGCGCGCCGGAGACAGACCGGCTGCTGGTCGTCGACGTCGACCAGCGCTCTTCGCAGGCAGCACCCGGGGAGACGTGGGGCCGGGCGCAGTCGGCCGGACTGATCGATGCCCTGACCAGGGCTGCACCGGCCGCGGTCGCGCTCGACTTCGTCTTCAGCAGCAACTGCGACCCGGCCGACCCGGCCAACAGGGCGTTGGCGGACGCGATCAGCCGGGTGCCGACGATCCTCGGCTTCCTGGTCGGGGACGATGCGGAACGCGCCCCGCAGCCGGTGCCGGAGCTCGCCGTGCAGCGGCCGGTCGCCATCCCCGATCTCTGGTTCATCGAAGGAGCCGAGGCATCCTGCCCGCTCTTCCAGAACAGATCGGCAGCGGCCGCAGCGGCGTTTCTGGTCGGAGACGGCGACGCGCTCGTGCGGCGCGTGGCGCCCTACGCCATCGTCGGCAACGTGCCCTATCCCGCGCTTGCGCTCGAGGCCGCGCGGCGTGCGGCCGATGTCGCAACCCCGGTGCTCGGCGGAACGCCGGCATGGATCCGCCTGGACGGGCGGCTGCTGCGCCTGGACGACGACGGAAACCTGCGCTTCGCCGCCTCGGACGCAGCGCGCATCGCCCGCCGCACTGTCTCCGCCATCGATGTCCTGAACGGCGACGTCCCGGCCGAGCGGATCCGCGGCAAGCTGGTGCTGGTCGGCAGCAGCCTGCCGACGCTGGGCGGACTGAGGGCCAGCGCCTCTATGCCGTTGGAACCGTCGGTGCAAATCCATGCCGACGTCGCCACGGCCATCCTGAGCGGCTTCATCCCGCTGCGCGACCGGCGCCTCGTTCCCGCGGAGGCCGCCTTCGCCCTCCTGGCCGGCATCTGCGGCGCGCTCGCCGTCACGCGTCTGCGCCCGACCTATGCAGCGACGGTCGGAACAGGCCTGATCCTGGCAACGCTCGCCGGCGCGGCACTGGTCTATCGCGAGAGCGGCCTTCTCGTCGATGCGCCGACGATTGCGATGGTGCTCGCAGCCGCGCTGCTCGTCACCGGCATCCTGAAATTCGCCGACGTTCGCCGCGCCGAACAGACCGCCCGCCAGCGCTTCGGGCAATACCTGCCGCCCTCGGTGGTTTCGCGCTATCTCGACAATCCCGGTCTCGAGCGCGTCGGCGGAGAGGAGCGCCAGGTGACCGCCCTTTTCACCGACATCGCGGATTTTTCCGGCCTGTCGCACAGGATCGGGCCACAGAGGCTGGTGGCCCTGCTCGACATCTACTACCGCGAGGTCAACACGCTCGTCACCGAGCACGGGGGGATGGTCAACAAGGTCGTGGGCGATGCGGTCCACGCGCTCTTCAACGCACCCGAGGATCTCGATCAACACGTGGACCGGGCGGTCGACTGCGCATTGGCCATCCGGGCGCTCACGGAAGAGATGCGCCATCGGCCGCAGTTTGCGGAGGCCGGTTTCGGGCGCACCCGCATCGGGATCGAGACCGGCACGGTCGTGCTCGGCGACATCGGCACGGGCAGCACGCTGGACTACACCGCTCACGGAGAGGCCATGAATGTCGCGGCGCGGCTGCAGGAGGTCGACAAGCTGTTCGGCACCGGCATCTGCATCGGGCCTGCGGCCGCCGCAGAAGCCGCCCGGCCGCTGCGCTCGCTCGGGATCCACGAGATCCGCGGCATCGCGCCGATGGAGATCTTCACCCCGCTCGAAGAGGCTCCCGTCAGCGGCGCTCCGGCCGGCGGCCCTGACGGGCCGGCGTAACAACCGGCGCCGCAAGGCCCGTCAGCGGACGCCAATGCTGGCATAGGCCTCGCGGATGCGCGCCTCGCCCCACCGCACCACCGGGCCGGGCGGTTCGCCCGGTGCGGCAACGTCGACGCCCTCCCCCGCCCCGACCTGACGCGTGACGCCGGCGGCGGTGAAGCTGACCAGGCCGCGCTCGACGAAGACAGCGAATGGACGCCGGTTCGGACCGGCGAAGAACTTCGTGCCGCGCACGCCGATCATGCCGAAGGCGGTGCGCACCGTCAGGTCGATCTTCGGCTGTTGCTCCGGCCGGTCGAAAATCATGCCGCCGGTGCCGAGCTCGATCGTGCCGCCCTGATTGGCGATGAAGCTGTCGACGAGCAGTTCGGTGCGGCTGCCGAGCAGCAGTTTCGTCGCCTCGCCGAGCGTCATTTCGGCGAAGCTGCCGTCGCCGGTGAGAATGACGTCGCGATCCATGACGTCGGCGCCGGCCCGCATCGCAGCGAGCTTGCCGCGCGCCCGGCGGCTGACGGTACCCCGCGCCTCATCGACCGTGCCGATGACCGCAGCCGCCCGCGTGGCGCCCGGAAACGCCGTCAGAGCGAGGATGCCGCCTGCAATGAACGTGCGGCGATCGACGACCAAGCCGTGTCTGTTTTCCTGCATGATGAACCTCTTCGTCTCCTGGCCGCGCGACCGCCGGCAAGGGTTGGACTATGCCCTGCGAAATGCTGCGGCCTGTCCCCTGGGGAACAAACCCGCCTGTACGCGACGTCTAACCTGCGCAAAGGAAGGGAGACGCATCGTGCGTATGATTACTATGAAGACGGCGGGACTTGCATTTTTCATCGCGACGGCCCTCACCGCGGCCGCGCCGGCCAGTGCAAACGGCCTCTCCATCGAAGACCAATGCGACGCGGCCGCCGCCAGCCGGCATGACCGCGCGCGCAATCCCGCCTTCCCGCCTGTTGCGGATGGGAGGATCAAGCTCGGCGTGGCGCTCTCGGCCTGCCGGGAAGCCTACAATGCCGGCGGCGGGGCCCGCTTCGCATTCCAGCTCGCCCGTGCGCTCGAGCAGGGCGGCCAGGTGCTGGCGGCGCAGGAGCTCTACCGCGAGGCGGCGGAAGGCGGCCATACCGTGGCCATGGTGCGCTATGGCCAGCTTCTCCAGAAGGGCGGCGATCCGGCCGCTGCCCATGCGCTCTACCGGCAGGCGGCCGAGGCCGGCGACCGGCTCGGCGCCTATGCGCTGGGAATGTCCTATCGCGACGGGATCGGTACCGCGGCGGATGCCGGCAAGGCGGCCGAATGGCTCAACGCGGCCGCAGCCGACGGCTACGAGATCGCAGCCCTAGTCGCCGATTTCCCGCAGCCTGCGGACGGTGTGGTCGACGGCGCCCCATGAGCCGCGTGCCGGCGTCAGCCGATCTCGCCCGCCTGCGGACCCCAGGTGTCGGTCATGGCGAAGCCGTTCGCCAGCGGGTCGGTCGGATCGAGCGCCACCTGATGCAGCCCGAACGTCCAGCCGCGACCGGTGATCGTCGGGATGATCGCCCTGCGCCCGGCCACCTCCGTTTCCGCCTCCAGGCCCACCTCGAACTGCGATCCGATGATGGAGCGGGAGCGGAAGGTGTCGCCTACCTTGACCTTGCCGCGCGCATGCAGCGTGGCGAGATTGGCGGAATTGCCCGTCCCGCACGGAGAGCGATCGATGCGGCCCGGCCACATCGTCGTGGCCGTCCGGATCGTGCCGTCGGCCTCGCGTTCGCGGAACATCACGTAGGCGATGCCGTTGATCTCCGGAATTTCCGGATGGACGACGGGCATCGCCCTGTTGATCAGGTCCTTCAGCGCCATGCCGGCATCGACCAGCTTGCGCGCATTGGCCTTCTCGATCGTCGTGCCGATCTGCTCGACGTCGACCAGCGCGTAGAAGATGCCGCCATAGCTGATGTCGAAGCGCACGCGGCCCCAGTCGGGCGTGTCGATCTCGGCATCCAGTTCATGGACGAAGGACGGCACCATCGTGAGCTTGACCTTCTCGCAGCGGCCGTCGCGGCACGTCGCGGTCGCCTTGACGAGGCCGGCGGCGGTGTCGAGCACGACGACCGTTTCCGGCTCCTTCATCTCCACGATGCCGCTCTCCAGCAGCGCCGTCGTGACGCAAATGGAGTTGGAGCCGGAGGAGGCATGGGCCTGATCGGCCTGCAGGATGATGAAGCCGGCATCGGCCTCGGGGCGCTTGGCCGGCAGAAGCAGGTTCACCGAGCCGGTCGCGGCGGCGCGCGGCTCCAGGCAGAGGAACCGGCGAAGGCTGTCGTCCACGGTGTTGATGTGGTTGAGCTGCTCGGCGATCGAGTTGCCGGGGATCCTGGGCACGCCGCCGATCGCGACCTTGCCGATCTCGCCCTCGCAATGAACGTCCAGAAGCTGGATCGTGCGTTTCCATCTCATCGCGCCACTCCACTCGCCTTGCTTGTCCCGCGCCGCTGCGGCACGGACGATCAGGATCCTGCTACATCACGGCGGGGCGCAATCCAACTGCTTTCATCGCCTGCGGCGACAGGACCAGGGACCAGCCATGCGGAGGCAGGGCCGGACTTGGGGCCGGACTTGGGGCCAGACTTGGGGCCGGACTTGGGGCCGGACGAGCGGCAGAGGGTTCGCGGCGCCCGATCGCCTGCAGGCTTGACCATTGCGGTGCGGCCGGTGAGATTTCGCCGCCATCTTTCATCCACGGACCTTTTCATGACCAAGCTCATCGTCTTCACCGACCTTCACATGACGCCCGAGGGCGTGACCATCATCGGCCTCGACCCGTTCGAGCGCCTGCGCAAGGGCATCGATCATGTGAACCGCCATCATGCCGATGCCGACCGGGTGATCTTCACCGGCGATCTCACGCATCGGGCCGACACGGCCTCCTACCTCCGGCTCAAGGCGCTCCTGTCGACGCTCGCGCCACCGGCGGCGATCACGATCGGCAACCATGACAATCGCGAGCGCTTCCTGCAGATCTTCGATCACGTCACGCCCGACGCGGACGGCTTCGTGCAACAGGCGATCGACTTCGACGACTGCCGGGTGCTGCTGCTCGATACGCTGTTCGCACCGCCCTACGACTATCCGGCCAGCCACGCCGGGCTGCTCTGCGAGCTGCGGCTTGCCTGGCTCGACCAGCGGCTCGCGGAGACGGACAAGCCCGTCCTCCTCTTCATGCATCACCCGCCGCACCGCACCGGCTTCACCGGGATGGACGCGATCCGGCTGACGAACGAGGCAGCATTCTATGAGCTTGTCCTGCGCCGCGGCAACGTCCGCCACATCTTCGCCGGACACGTCCATCGCACGATCGGCGGCTCGCATCGCGGCATTCCCTTCTCCGTCTTCAAGAGCCCGGTGCACCAGCAGCCCATGCCCTTCGACGCCCCCAATCCTTCGCTTTCGGTCGACGAACCCGGTGCCTACGGCATCGTCGTGCTGACGCCCGAGGGCCTGCAGGTCCATACCGAAGACTACGAAATCGCGCGGCGCGACAGCGTGATCGCGTAACAGTTCGTTACCTGCCCTCTTTCCGCAACCGGGAACCGTAAGCGCTGCGCCACGTTGTGTTGGCGAAGGGAAACACGGACCCAATTTCGGAAGGAGATACCGATGTACAAGATTCTGATGACCGGCGTTGCGCTCGCGATCGCGGGTGCCTCCATGGCACACGCCGAAGAGCGGAAGCCGAACCCCGGCGCGGCAGCGGCCACCGGTGGCGCCGCCGGCGCGCTGACGGGCGCCCTCGTCGGCGGACCGGTGGGTGCCGCAATCGGCGGCGTCGCCGGCGCCACGCTGGGCGCGGCCACGTCGGTTCCGCAGGAAGCCCGCGTCTACGTGATGGAAAACCCGGTGGAGCCGGTGGTGCTCGAGGGTCCGGTGACGACCGAGACGCGCCTGCGCGAGGACGTCGTGCTGACGCCGATCCCGGATCAGCCCGACTATTCCTACGTCTATGTCGAGAACCGGCCGGTCATCGTGCGGACCAGTGACCGCCAGGTCGTCTATGTCGACGAAGTGCAGACGACCGGCAGCATCGCCCCGCCGATCCCGGAGACGACGATCACCTATATCGAGCGCCATCCGGTCGGCCCGGTGATGCTGGAAGGGCCGGTCGCGGCCGGCACCGTCGTCCCCGAGGACGTCGACCTCATCGCCGTCCCGGACAGCCCGGACTATGGCTACATCTATGTGGAAGACCGCCCCGTGCTGGTCGACCGCGGCAGCCGCCAGGTGCTTTGGGTGCGCTGAGCCCCACGCGACGTGACATGACGAACGGCCCGCAGGTTGCGGGCCGTTTCTATGGCGGGCCGGCGGCAGGCCGCGTCACGAGATCGACCACCTCCTGATCGGTAACCTGCGCGAAATCGCGATAGTGGCAGCTGACGGCGCGAAAGCCGGCCGGTTGCTGGAGGCAGACGACACGGTCGGCCGAGCGCGCCAGAAGCCGCACCGTCTCCGGCGGACCGACCGGCACTGCGAGCGTGATGGAGGCGACCGCCTGCAGCCGCACCGCCTTCAGCGCCGCCGCCAGGGTAGCGCCGGTCGCCACCCCATCGTCGACGACGATGACGTTGCGGCCCTGAAGCGGCACCTGTGTCCTGTCGCCCAGATATCGCCGGCGCTGGCGATCGATCTCGGTCCGCTGCCTGGCCGCCTCGGCGTCGAGATAGGCCGACGTGGCTCCGCACAGGCCGACGAGGTCATCGTTCAGCACGACCTGCGGCTGGCCGCTGCCGGCGATCGCTCCCAATGCGACCTCGCGGTTTGACGGCGCCCCGATCTTGCGCACGAAGAGAAGATCCAGCTCCGCCCCGAGCGCGGCTGCGATCTCGGCGGCGACGGGCACGCCGCCCCGCGGCACAGCCAGAACCACCGGCTGCCCGATCCTCTCACCGGAAAGCACCGCGGCCAATCTCCGGCCCGCGTCCGCGCGATCCTCGAACTGCTGTCCATAGAGCATTTCCGCCCTCCCGAGGGGGCGAATAGGCTGGAATTCGAGCCGCATCATATCAAATTCATTAAGGACTTGCAGATATTTGAAGTGCTTGGGCGGAAAACTGGCGAAAAATCAGATCCGCCCCGCCGGGCGCCGGTCGGCCTGCCCCGTTCTCCATGATGGAGCCTTCCCCATTCCGATTGCGTTCCGCCGCCGCGCACCCGCTCGGCGACCGTCTCAGCTTGTGAGGATTTCATGTTCAACCTACAGCCCAAGTCGCTTGCGACAAAGCTGATCGCAGTTACCGGCGGAACGATTGCCGTCGTCCTGCTTGCATCGAATTTCATCCTTATCTCGCAATCCGAGGATCGCGTCGAGGCGCTGATCCTCAACGAAGCCAACAGCGAGGCCCGCGCCATCTCCGAAGACGTCGCCGGCGCCATCGGCGAACTGGCCAGCGCTGCCCGCTCGAACGCCGGCATCATCGCCAAGGGCCACGAGGGCCAGTACCTCGACCGCAAGGCCGTCATCGACATGCTGCGCGTCGGCGCCGAGGCCAACGACTTCGCCTTCGGCAGCTGGTTCGCCGCCGAGAAGGACACGTTCGACGGCAAGGCCTCCGAGTATGTCGGGAACAAGGAATTCGCCGGCAGCAAGGACGGCACCTTCAACCCCTACTGGACGAAGAACAAGGAAGGCGGCCTGACCTTCTCGACCTTCGAGTCCGACTACGAGGGCGGCTGGTACGCGCTCGCCGCCATGAGCGGCAAGGGCGCCATGAGCCCGCCCTATACCGAGAGCACGACCGGCGACAACGTCTCGATGGCCTCCATCGCCTACCCGGTCCTGTCCAAGGGCAAGCTGATTGGCGTCAGCGGCGTCGACGTCCGCCTGTCGACGCTGGCCGAGCGCGTCTCCGCGCTGCGCCCCTTCGGCACCGGCCGCGTCCTCGTGCTGACGCAGACCGGCAAGTGGCTCGTGCCGCCGAAGCCGGACCTTCTGATGAAGGACTATGACGGCGCCGGCAGCGACATCGTCAAGGAAGCCCTCGGCGCACAGAAGCCGGGCTTCATTGCCAACCTGTCCCTCGACGGCCTGGAGCCGTTCGACCGGGTCGTCTATCCGGTCGAGCTGCCGGGCGTGAACGCCACCTGGGCCGTCCTCGTGGACATCCCGCATTCGGTGGCGAGCGCACCCGTCCGCGACCAGACCCTGATGATGGTTCTCGGCGGCGTGATCGTGCTCGGCGTCGTCCTGCTCGGCCTGTGGCTCGCCGTCCGTCGCTTCGTGCAGAAGCCGCTCGCAAGTCTCGTCGCCGACGTCGACCGGCTGGGCCGCGGCGAATATGCCGAGCCGATCCTGGGCCAGGAGCGCACCGACGAAACCGGTGCCGTGGCGAAGGCGCTGGAAGGCTTCCGCCACCAGCTCGCCGACACCAAGCGTCTCGAGGCGGATGCGGAAAACCAGCGCCAGATGACCGAGAGCGAGCGCAACCGGGCCGAAGCGGAGCGCCAGGCCTCCGGCGCCCTGCAGCGCGACATCGTCTCGCGGCTTGCCGAAGGGCTTTCGCGGCTCTCGGCCGGCGAGCTGTCCTACCGCCTGTCCGGCGACTTCCCGGGCGAATATGCGAAGCTCAAGGCCGACTTCAACTCCGCCATGGGCAGCCTCGAGGAGACGATCGGCACCGTCAACGCGTCGGTCGCCAACATCACCAACGGCACCAACGAGATCTCGAACGGCGCCGGCGACCTTTCGCATCGCACCGAGCAGCAGGCCGCAAGCCTGGAAGAAACGGCCGCCGCCCTCGACCAGCTGACCTCCCAGGTCAATTCGAGCGCGGAGAACGCCCGCGTCGCGGCCCAGTCGGTCGCCTCGGCAAGCGAGGACGCCGGCCGGTCGGGCGAGGTCGTCCAGAAGGCGATCGCGGCCATGAAGGGCATTGAGAAGTCGTCCGGCGAGATCTCCAACATCATCGGCGTGATCGACGAGATCGCCTTCCAGACCAACCTGCTGGCGCTGAACGCCGGCGTCGAGGCCGCCCGCGCGGGCGAGGCCGGCAAGGGCTTCGCCGTCGTCGCCCAGGAGGTCCGGGAACTGGCGCAGCGCTCGGCGAATGCGGCAAAGGAGATCAAGAACCTCATCAACGCCTCGGAAACGCAGGTGCGCGAGGGTGTCGATCTCGTCGGCCGGGCCGGCAATGCGCTGGAAAAGATCGCCGAGCAGGTCATGCAAATCAACGGCCTGATCCGCCAGATCTCGTCCTCCGCCTCCGAGCAGGCGGTCGGCCTGAAGGAGATCAACTCGGCCGTCAACCAGATGGACCAGGTGACCCAGCAGAACGCCGCGATGGTGGAAGAAACGACCGCTGCCAGCGTCGCACTGAACGAGGAGGCGCGCACGCTGCAGTCGCTCGTCGCCCGCTTCCGCACGGCACAGGAGCAGTCGGCTCCCACGGTGCGCCAGCCGCAGCGTTCGCCCCAGCCGGCCGCACCTGCGGCCCCGGCGGCGGCGGCGCCGCGTGCCGCTTACGCCCGCCCCGCCGCGCCGCGTGCGGTCCCGCAGGTTGCCGGCAACACGGCACTCGCCCAGGACAACTGGGAAGAGTTCTGAGCGCCAGACGGCGCCACAGGAAAGAATGAACGGCGCCGCCCCCGCGGCGCCGTTCTCGCATCAGAGCCGGGCGACGCGCTCGGTCAGGAGTTCGAAGAAGCCGTCGGCATCGATGTCGCGCATCACCCGGGCATTGGGGCTGCGGCCGGTGACCTGCCACCAGTCGACGACGGTCATCCCGGTCGTCAGGGGCGAGCCCGTCTCGACCTCGACATTGCAGTGGCGGCCGCCGAACAGGTCCGGCCGCAGCAGATAGGCGATCACCGTTGGGTCATGCAGCGGTCCGCCGTCGGAGCCGTATTTCTCCACGTCGAAGCGCTCGAAGAACTCCAGCATGGCGACCAGGGCCAGCGCCGGCGGCGTGCCGATCGCGCGAAGCTTCTCGACCCGGCTGCGCAGGGTGAGGACCTTGTGGGTGACGTCGAGGGGCATCATGACGATCGGGACGCCGGAGCGAAACACGATATCGGCCGCCTCGGGATCTACATAGACGTTGAACTCCGCGGCCGGGGTGATGTTGCCGCCCTCGAAGAAGCCGCCGCCCATCATGACGATCTCGGCGATGCGGCCGGCCAGGTCCGGCGCCTTCTGGAGGGCGAGCGCGACGTTGGTCAGCGGCCCGAGCGTGCACAGCGTCACCGTGCCGGAGGGCGCGTTGCGGATCGTCTCGACGATAAAGTCCACCGCATGCATGTCCTGCAGGGGCATCGTCGGCTCGTCGAGATCCGGACCGTCGAGACCGGTCTTGCCGTGGACATGCTCGGCGGTGACGAGCGGACGGCTGAGCGGGGTGTCCGCGCCCGCGAAGACCTTGACGTCCGTACGCCCGCAAAGCTCGCAGAGGATGCGGGCGTTGCGCGCCGTCAGGCTCAGGGGCACGTTGCCGGCAACGGTGGTGATGCCCAGCACCTCCAGCTCGTCGGCGCTGCCGAAGGCCAGCATGATCGCTGCGGCATCGTCCTGGCCCGGATCGGTATCGATGATGATCTTTCTTGGTGGCGACATGGGCCTCAACTTCTCCGAATCGTGTGGTCGCGCCGGCAATTGGCGGCGAAACGGCGACTATATTTGCCGGACGGCACTTCGCAAGCGTCTTGCACGGGTGCCAGGCAGCCCCCATATTGCTGGATGTCGGGATGCCGAATTCGGGTCCCGCGACCAGTCGCTTGAAAGCAAGGACTAACGACATGAGCCGGATTACGCCTTTTGCCAGCCCACTCCTTCTCGGCTTCGACGCCATGGAGAAGACCCTGGAGCGGATCGCCAAGGGGAACGACGGCTACCCTCCCTACAACATCGAACGCATTCGCGCCGATGGCGTCTCCGGCTCACCGGAACGGCTCCGCATCACGCTTGCGGTGGCCGGATTTTCGGAAGAGGAGCTCGAGGTGACCACGGAGGAGAACCAGCTGATCGTGCGCGGTCGCCAGACCGACACGGAAGAGCGGGACTACCTCTACAGGGGCATTGCCGCGCGGCAGTTCCAGCGCATGTTCGTCCTTGCCGACGGCATGCGGGTGCTGGGCGCCGAGCTGCGCAACGGCCTCCTCGCCATCGACCTTGCACGGCCCGAGCCAGAGCGAATGGTAAGGAAAATTAACATTTCCGTACCAGACTAGGCCAAGTGCCGTTCCTGCGGGAACACCCGCCGGAGCTTCACCCACATACGGATATTTTCCGGATGCACCGACGGGTCATATCGACGGCGGGCGTCCGGCAGGCCGGTATCCAATCCGGCACATTGCCAGGAGGCAAACATGGGACTGAAAACCATCACCCCTCAAGTCACCAAGGCGGACCTCGCCCATCTGGGCGCGGGCGAAGTGGGCTATATCCGCAAGATGCGCGCCGACGAGGTTTCGCGCTGCTTCCCCGAAGCGCCGGATATCGATCCCAGCCTGGACCTCTGGGCGCTCTTCGGCGCGGACGGCACGCCGATCCTTCTGACCGACAACCGTTCCAGCACCTTCTACAAGGCTGCCGAGGACGAGCTTCGCACGGTCAGCCTGCACTGACAGCAATCCGTGGCGGGCTCATGCCCGCCGGAAGGTGAGATAGGCAGAGCTGCGACCTTCGCGCTTTGCCTTCGCCTCGTAGCGCGTGCCCGGCCAGCCGGCGAACGGCGTCAGCCAGTCGGCGGCATTGTCCGCGGTCCATTCGAACGCGGGGTGCGCGGCGCAGTGCGCCAGCGTCCAGTTGACATAGGTGTCTATGTCGGAGGCGAAGCAGAAGAGCCCGCCGGGCTTCAGCACTCTTGCGAAGCGATCGAGGCTCACGCGCGATACGAAGCGGCGCTTCCAATGCTTCCGCTTCGGCCAGGGATCGGGATAGAGCAGGTCGATCTGGTCGATCGATCCCGGTGGCAGCCAGTCCAGAACCTGCATCGCGTCGTTGTCGTAGAGACGGACGTTGCGCGCGCCGGTCTCCTCGATCCGCCCCACCAGCTTCGCCATGGAATTGATGAAGGGCTCGACGCCGATGAACCCGGTCTCAGGGTTCTCGAGCGCGCGATGAATGAGGTGCTCCCCGCCGCCGAAACCGATCTCGAGCCGAATCCGCGCAGGGCCGAACGCGAAGAGGCCTTCCAGCCTTTCCGGCGCCGGCTGCGACAGGTCCAGCGCCAGCGTCGGCAGCACTTCTTCCAGCCGTCGGGCCTGGCGCTCGCGAAGCGGCTTGCCCTTGCGGCGTCCGAAAAAGGCCTCCGTGGCGCGGGTCGGGTGCTGCTGTTCTGACATGGCGGGTCTCTCACGATAAAAGCGGGCGTCTCCCTGGGGAGGCACCCGCTTTACAGTCTTCGATCAGGGTCCGTAAAGGCCGATCAGGCCGCCTTGGCCGTCTCGGCCTTGAGCGCGTCCTTCAGCGGCTTGACGAGATCGAGCTTCTCCCAGGAGAAGGAGCCATCGCGCCCGGCCTTGCGGCCGAAATGGCCGTAGGCGGAGGTCTTGGAATAGATCGGCTTGTTCAGGTCGAGATGGCGGCGGATGCCCGAGGGCGAGAGATCCATAACCTTGCGGATCGCGGCCTCGACCTCGTCCTCGGTGACCTTGCCGGTGCCGTGCAGGTCGACGTAGATCGACAGCGGCTGGGCCACGCCGATGGCGTAGGACAGCTGGATCGTGCAGCGATCGGCGAGGCTGGCGGCCACGACGTTCTTGGCCAGGTAGCGCGCGGCATAGGCGGCCGAGCGGTCGACCTTGGTGGTGTCCTTGCCCGAGAACGCGCCGCCGCCATGGGGCGCGGCACCGCCGTAGGTGTCGACGATGATCTTGCGGCCGGTCAGGCCGGCGTCGCCGTCCGGGCCGCCGATGACGAACTTGCCGGTCGGGTTGATGTACCAGTTGCAGTCGCCGGCGATCTTGATGTCGGCCAGCGCCTCACGGATATAGGGCTCGACGACCTGGCGGACCTTCTTGGAATCCCAGCTGTCGTCGAGATGCTGGGTGGAAAGCACGATCGAGGTCACCTCGGCGGGCTTGCCGTCGACATACTTCACGGTCACCTGGCTCTTGGCGTCGGGGCCGAGCTTGGCGACGTCGCCGTTGCCGTTCTTGCGGGCGTCGGCCAGGAGCTGCAGGATGCGGTGGGAATAGTAGATCGGCGCCGGCATCAGTTCCGCGGTCTCGCGGCAGGCATAGCCGAACATGATGCCCTGGTCGCCCGCGCCCTCGTCGCCCTGCTGGTCGGCGGCGTTGTCGACGCCCTGGGCGATGTCGGCGGACTGGGCATGCAGCAGCACGTCGATCTTGGCGCTCTTCCAGTGGAAGCCACTCTGCTCGTAGCCGATGTCGCGGATCGCCTTGCGCGCCGCGGCCTTGAACTTCGAGGGGTTGATGACGTCGTTGCCGTCCTTGTCCTTCTTCAGAAGGCTCGGCGGCAGGCGCACCTCACCGGCAATCACGACGCGGTTGGTGGTCGCCAGCGTCTCGCAGGCGATACGGACCGTCCAGGGATCATACTTGGTCTTGGCCGCCTCGCGGTAGACCAGGTCGACGATCTCGTCGGAAATGCGGTCGCAAACCTTGTCGGGATGCCCCTCGGCCACGGACTCGCTGGTGAAGAGGTAATTGCTGCGCATACGGGATTCCCCTCAATGAAGACGGTTCCGTATTAGTCAGTTCGGGGTCGAAAAACAAGCGCAGAACGACATAAACATATCTTTATATGCGATTATTTCCCCGGAGAGGCCACAAAAAGAAAACGGCTCCAAAAGGAGCCGCTTTCTTGCGTAACTTTTTCCGTCCAGGCGAAGCCTATTCCTCCGCCTCGGCGGCCAGCGCCTTCACGAGATCCACAAGCTTACGGCGCACCTTGGGATCGCTGATCTTCACGAAGGACCTGTTGAGTTGAAGCCCCTCCGAAGAGGAGAGAAAGTCGACCACGTAGTTCGAGCTGGACGCTTCGGCCATTCCCGGCTGGTTTCCGGTATTCTCCCCCGGCGCATCCTCGAAGAAAAACGAAACCGGCACGTTGAGTATGCTGGAAATGTTCTGCAGGCGGCTCGCGCCGACACGATTGGTGCCTTTTTCGTATTTCTGGATCTGCTGGAAGGTGATCCCCAAATTTTCGCCCAATTTCTCCTGGCTCATGCCAAGCATGGTTCGGCGAAGGCGGATCCGGCTACCGACGTGAATGTCGATCGGGTTCGGCTTCTTCTTGTTTTCAATCATTGCTGTTGTCCTAACGCGCGAAATGGCCCCATTTATCCGGCATCTATCATAAGCCTTAACGTCACGTTGTATCCGAGACCTTTTCGGACTTTATAATACTTATAAAATGCCGGTATTTGCCACTATGCAATTTTAGGGGTTTTTGGTCAATTCGCATGCCGGATAAAACCAATGCGAGAAAACGCCCCTATTCCGAAAAAGATTGCAACTGCCGTCCAAAACCACAGGTTTCGTGACACAGTGTCATGAAGCGTCTCGCTTTTTCCCGGTATGGTTGCATCCAGAAACCCGTCCATATTATATGGAAGCCCGGTTATTATACGGCCTTTTGCGTCAACCACCGCGGAAATTCCGGTATTGGCCACGCGCACCAGCGGCAGTCCCGTCTCGACCGAGCGCACCTGCGCCTGATGGAAATGCTGGTAGGGACCCGGCGTATCGCCGAACCAGGCGTCGTTGGTGACGTTCAGCAGGGCATCGGTGGAAAGCGCTGTGGCTTCGATCTCGTCGGGAAAGATCGCCTCGTAGCAGACCATGGGGTAGAACGAGCGGTTGCCGGGGAGCGTGAGCACCTGGTGTGCGCGCGCGGCGGAAAAGCCGCCGGGCATGGAGGCTACGGCGGTGACGCCCCATGAGTTGAGGAGCGCCTCGAACGGCATGTATTCGCCGAAGGGCACGAGATGCACCTTGTCGGTCGCGCCCAGGATCTGTCCGGTCCCGTCGATCGCATAGATGGAATTGTAATAGCGCGGCTCCTTGCCGGCGCCTGCATCCTCGGTCCGCACCGCTCCGGTGATCAGCACCTGATCGTCCTGCAGCACGGCGGCGATCCGCGTCAGCGCGTCGGGATTGTCCGTCAGGATGAAGGGGATCGATGTCTCCGGCCAGATGATGATGTCCGGCCTCTTCCCGCCTGCGGGCGGGGCGCCGCTGAGCGCCAGGTGCTTCTCGAAGATCGCCACGCGGTTGGCGTCGTCCCACTTGCCTGCCTGGTCGATGTTGGGCTGCACCAGCCGAACCGTCACGTCGGTATCGGCGGGCTCGGGCATCACCCGCAGCGCATAGAAACCATAGCCCGCCTGCAGCGCCAAAAGCAGCGCGGCGATCGACAGCCCGATCCGCTTGCCCCGTCCAGTCCACAGAAGCGCCGGCGCTGCGAAGACGAACACCGCCAGGACGTTCATGCCGGCCACGCCGACGATCCGCGCCGGCTGCATCATAAACGGAATCGGCATTGCGCCGTAGCCGACGGCATTCCACGGAAAGCCGGTGAACAGGAACGAGCGCAGCCACTCGGCGATGCCGAAGGCCGCGGCGAGTGCGAAGATGCGCCCGACGCCATCCGACCAGAACAGGCGCGCGAGCGCTGTGGCAAATCCGTAGTAGAACGCCAGGAACGCCGGCAGGCCGACGACCGCCAGCGGCAGGGCCCACGCGAACGCCTCGGCGTCGACGAGCAGGGCGTTGCCCAGCCACCAGAGGCTTCCGAGGAAATAGCCGAAGCCGAAGCACCAGCCGACACGGAAGGCCGGCGCGAGCCTTCGCAGGAAGCCCGCGTCGGGATCGCCGCTGGCGCCATCGATCAGCCAGATCAGGACCGAAAAGGAGACAAACAGGGCGGCGAAGAAGCCGAAGGGCTGCAGCGCCAGCACGCCGAACAGGCCCGCCAGGAATGCCGCCAGCGCCCGGGTCCAACCGGACAACAGCATCATCTTGCCTGCCAGACGTGTCATCATGCCCTCTCGACCTGCAGCGAATCAGCGCGGCAAGTCTTCCAAAAAAAAGAGCGCTTGTCGCGCCGCGTCGGGGAAATGCCGAGATTCGAAGAAGGCTGCCTGCGGTGCCGTCGGGCAAACGCCGGCCACGCGGCCGGCGCCCGCCGCCTTCAGGCGTTGCCTTCGGTCTTGCCACTTTCGGTGAGGACGTGCTCCTGCGGCGGCGGAAGCTGCTGCCCCTCGCCTTCCGCCCTCGTCAGCCGCCGGCGCGTCGGCGAGGAGCGCTTGCGGGTGATGCGCACGCGCTTGACGCGCCTGGGGTCGGCATCGAGCACGTGGAACTCGAAGCCCGGCAGCGCCTGCACGACTTCGCCACGGACCGGAATCCGGCCGAGGGAGCCGAAGATGAGGCCGCCCAGCGTGTCGGCGTCCTCGAGTTGCTCGCGGATGTCGAAGTCGCGGCCGATCGTCTCGGCAAGCTCCTCCAGCTCGGCACGGGCATCGGCGATGAAGACGTCGTCCGAGACGCGCGTGATCATCGCCTGGTCGTCGTCGTGCTCGTCCTCGATGTTGCCGACGACCATCTCGACGATGTCCTCGAGCGAGGCCAGGCCGTCGGTTCCGCCGTATTCGTCGATCACCAGCGCCATCTGGGTGCGGGTCGCCTGCATGCGTCCCATCAGGTCGGAGGCCAGCATGGACGGCGGGACGAACAGCACCGGGCGGATGATGCCGGCCTCGACGACCGTCTTGGTCAGGTCGATCCGGGCGAGGTCGAACTCCGCCTTCGGCGTCTTGCCCGGCCTTTCGCCGGCCGCTGCCGCGGCCACGCCGTTCGCAGCCTTGGCGCCGGCCGTCGACCGGGTGCCGATCGCCACCCTGGCGGCTGCGGTCTTCGCGCCGTTGCGTCGCTTGTTGCGCGCCTGCTTGGTCACGTAGGCGAGCAGGTCGCGGATGTGGACCATGCCACGCGGATCGTCGAGGCTGTCGCAATAGACCGGCATGCGCGAATGGCCGGACTCCTCGAAAATCATCATCAGCTCGCCGATGGTGATGTCCTGCTCCACCGCCTCGATGTCGGCGCGCGGCACCATCACGTCCTCGACCCGGATCTCACGGAAACGGAGAATGTTGTGAAGCATCGCCCGTTCCTCGGGCGAAAAGGCGGCGTCCCCTTCGGGAGCCGGGGTCCTCAGCGCTTCCGCCAGGTCGTGGCGAAGCGACGACGCATCGCTGCTTCTGAAGAAGCGCATCGCGCGTGACCAGAAATTCCTTGCCGGACTCGCCTGCGGTTCCGGCCCGGGCGTACTGCCCCCGTCGTCCTGTTCCGAGGCACCGGCCTCGTTGGTATCAGCCGAAAGCGGCTGTGATCTCAAATCGCTCATCGTTCCAAACTGTCAAACCGGGTCGTCCCCGTACGGATCAGATAGGCCAAGCTCGCTCAAAATGCGAGTCTCGAGCCCTTCCATTTCTTCGGCCTCGTCGGTTTCCATATGATCATAACCGAAGAGGTGCAGAAATCCATGCACCAAAAGATGCGTCAGGTGCTCCTCGAACGGCTTGCCCATCTCTGCCGCCTCGCGCGCGACGGTCTCGTGCGCGAGGATGATGTCGCCGAGCATCGGGCCCGGCATGTCGCCGGGCTGCACCGGAAAGGCGGGGAAGGACAGCACGTTCGTCGGCTTGTCCTGCCCGCGCCATTCGGCATTGATCGAGCGGATCGAGGCATCGTCGGTAAAGAGCAGCGACAATTCGGGGGCCGCCTGCGGCAGGGGCTGCCCCTCTTCGCGCGCCAGATGGCGCGCAGCCGTGCCGATGACGCGTTCGCTCATGGAAGAAAGCGTCTTCTCGTCGGGCCAGGGGCCTGCCTCGACGCTGATCTGGATCTCGATTTCGCTCATCGGTCTTTGCAGGACCGCCTCAGCGGTCCATGTGCTCGCTTTCGTCCTGGACGGCGCTCTGGGATTCGTAGGCCCTGACGATGCGCGCGACCATCGGGTGACGAACGACGTCGGCGTCCTTGAAGCGGACGACGGATACGCCCTCCACGCCGCGCAGGATCTGCAGCGCCTCGACCAGGCCCGACTTCATCCCCCGCGGCAGGTCGATCTGGCTCGGATCGCCGGTGACGATCATGCGGCCGTTCTCGCCGAGACGGGTGAGGAACATCTTCATCTGCATCGAGGTGGTGTTCTGCGCCTCGTCGAGGATGACGGCGGCATTGGCCAGCGTGCGGCCGCGCATGAAGGCGAGCGGGGCGATCTCGATGACGCCGGCGGTGATGGCGCGCTCGACCTTGTCGCCCGGCATCATGTCGTAGAGCGCGTCGTAGAGGGGGCGCAGATAGGGGTCGACCTTCTCCTTCATGTCGCCCGGCAGAAAGCCGAGCCGCTCGCCCGCTTCGACGGCCGGCCGCGACAGCACGATCCGGTCGACCGCGCCGCGTTCCAGCAGTTGCGCCGCATAGGCGACGGCGAGATAGGTCTTGCCGGTACCGGCCGGGCCGACGCCGAAGACGAGCTCGGAACGCTCCAGCGCGCGGATATAGGCATCCTGCGTCGGCGTGCGCGCAACGATCGTCTTCTTGCGCGTGGAAATCTGCGACATGGTGAGCTTGGCCTTGCGCTCCATGGTCGGCAGCAGGAGCTGGTCGTCGGCGGCAACGGCCATGCGGATCGCGCCTTCGACGTCGGAGAGTTCCACCGAGCCACCGCTCTGCAGCCGCCCGTACAGATAGTCGAGCGCGCGGCGGGCCTGGTTGGTGGCGGTGATGTCGCCACTGATCGAGACCGAGTTGCCGCGGGGCCGCGCCTCGATCTGCAGCCGCTGTTCGAGAAGCTTCAGGTTCTGGTCGAACTGGCCGAAGAGCTCGCTGGCGTATCGGTTGTTTTCGAAGGTGAGCACGAAGTGATTTGCGTCTGTCGCAGGCGGTTTCGACTGGCGCGGCGATGTCGTCATCAATTCGTGTCCGTTCAAGCGGCAACGCTCCCTTGCTGTCCGCCCCTCAACCAATCGCCTCGGCGAAAAGGCTGTTCGGGCCGGCACCGGTGATTCGTACCCTTATAATGTCACCGATTTCGGAGCCGTTTGCATCAACATTAACAGGGTGAAGCCAAGGCGATCGGCCGACGAGCTGTCCGGGCATGCGGCCCGTCTTTTCGAGCAGAAGATCGATTTCCTTGCCAACGCATCCTGCAGCGAAGGCGGTCTGCTGCTGAAACAGCAGCGCCTGCAGTCTCTCAAGGCGCTCGGACTTTACACCTTCGGCAACGTGTCCGTCCATCTCCGCCCCCGGCGTGCCCGGCCGGATCGAGTACTTGAAGGAGAAGGCCTGCGCATAGCCGACCTTGTGGACAAGTGCCATCGTGTCCTCGAAATCCTCGTCGGTCTCGCCGGGGAAGCCGACGATGAAGTCGCCGGATATGGCGAGGTCGGGCTGAACGGCGCGGATGCGTTCGATCAAGGCGAGGTAGTCGGCGGCCGTATGGCGCCGGTTCATCGCCTTGAGGATCCGGTCGGAACCGGACTGCACGGGAAGATGCAGGTAGGGCATCAGCTTCGGCAGGTCGCGGTGGGCGTTGATCAGCGCCTCGTCCATGTCGCGGGGATGGCTGGTGGTGTAGCGGATGCGGGCCAGCCCTTCGATCGCCGACAGCCGCTCCAGCAAGGCGCCGAGCCCGATCGGCGCGCCGCCGTCACCCTGCCCATGCCAGGCATTGACGTTCTGGCCGAGCAGCGTGATCTCGCGCACGCCGGCATCGACCAGACGCTCGGCCTCGGCGACGATCTGGGACAGCGGGCGGGAGACCTCGGAGCCGCGCGTATAGGGCACGACGCAGAAGGTGCAGAACTTGTCGCAGCCTTCCTGGACCGTCAGGAACGCGGCGACGCCGCGGGCGCGCGTCTGCGCCTTCTTCGGCGCCGGCAGGTGCTCGAACTTGTCCTCGATCGCATAGTCCGTGTCGACCACGCGCTCGCCCTGCTTGGCGCGCTTCAGCGCATCTGGAAGGCGATGATAGGTCTGCGGGCCGATGACGAGGTCGACCGCCGGCGCGCGGCGCAGGATCTCGCTGCCCTCGGCCTGGGCGACGCAGCCGGTGACGCCGATCACGAATTCGCGGCCGTCCCTGGCGCGCGCCTTCTTCATGTCGCGCAGGCGCCCGAGCTCGGAATAGACCTTCTCCGCCGCCTTCTCGCGGATATGACAGGTGTTGAGGAGCACGAGGTCGGCGTCTTCCAGCGTCGTCGTCGCCTCGTAGCCGTCCTTCGACAGCGCGTCCGTCATGCGCTCGCTGTCGTAGACGTTCATCTGACAGCCATAGGTCTTCACGAACACCTTGCGGCTGTTGCGTGGAGCGGCGGCCGGCTGCGGGGCCTCGTCGATTGCGGAAATCCGGTCTGTCATGGACGGGTCTTTAGTCGAAAAAGCCCCGGAATTGAAGCCCTGTCGCGCGTGGCCCGCCGATGGCCCGCGCCGGCCACCCGCTCACCGGGCGCGCAGCCTGTCGCCCAACATGGTGCGAAGGCATCGCTCCACCCGACGGCTCAGCGCCTTTCGATTTCCGGAAGCGTCGTAGGGGATCATCTCGCCGAAATCGACGTCGATCTCGAAGGCGCCTTCCTTCAGGATGCCGAGCAGGTGCGGCAGCAACTCGATGTCGCCGGGCCATGCGGCGATCGGCCGATGATAGCGGCCCATCGCCATGCCGTGCAGGCCGGTATAGGCGATCGAGACGGGCTGGACGAACACCGTCCCGCCCGGCACCTGGGCGGCCGCGGTGGCGGCGGCGCCGAAGAGCGAGGTCTTGACCTCCAGCAGGCGGTTGCCGTCCGAGGTCGTGCCTTCCGGAAACAGCACGACGATCTCGCCGTCCGCCATGCGCCGGGCGATTTCGCCCACCTGCTCGCCGGTCTTGCGCCGCTCCTCCCGGACGACGAAGATCGACGCCTGCAGGCGCGCAAGCAGGCCGAAGACCGGCCAGTCGCGCACCTCGGACTTGGCGATGTAGACGACGTCGGCGATCGAGCCGAGAACGAGGATGTCCTTCCACGAGGCGTGGTTGGCCGCCAGCATCAGCGGCCGCCGCCCTTCCAGAGTACCGTGGACGCGCACTTTCAGCCCGAGCAGAGCGCAGGCCGCGCGATGCCACAGCCGCGGAATGCGGCGGCGAAGCCTGAGATCAAAACGTAGGCAGACGAGCTGCGCCGGCAGGAGCGCCAGCGTCACGAGCGCCAGGCAGGTGAGAACGAGCGCGATGCGGAGCCAGGAGACCAATCAGATCCTGCAAGCCAGGCGGGGGAGCACGCAACCGCCCTACTCGCCCTCCTTCTTGAGCGGCACGCCGTAGAGCTCGAGGCGGTGATCGACCAGCTTGAAGCCGTGCTCGCGGGCGATCTTTTCCTGCAGCGCCTCGATCTCGGGCGAATGGAACTCGATCACGGTACCCGTCTTCAGGTCGATCAGGTGGTCGTGGTGCTCCTCGGGGACGGTCTCGTAGCGGGAGCGGCCGTCGCGGAAATCGTGACGCTCGATGATGCCGGCGTCCTCGAAGAGCTTGACGGTGCGGTAGACCGTCGAGATCGAGATGCGCGGATCGACATCGGCGGAGCGGCGATAGAGTTCCTCGACGTCGGGGTGATCGGCGGAATTTTCCAGCACGCGGGCGATCACGCGACGCTGCTCGGTCATGCGCATGCCGCGCTCGACGCAGAGTTCCTCCAGCGTTTTTTCCACTTCCGTCATGTCGTCCCGGTCCCGTCGCAAGCACGTCCAGGGCAGCACCGGCGCGTGCGTCCCCTGCACTAGGGGACTAGCGAAGATCGCGCCGCATGACAAGCGCCGTGGACCGGCGGCCGGCCTGTTCGTAGTAGGCCTTGCGTTCGCCGACCTTGGCAAAGCCGAGCTTCTCGTAGAGCCTGAGCGCGGCGAGGTTGCCCTCGTCCACCTCGAGGAAAATCTCCTGCGACCCGCGCATGCGCGCCTCGCGCAGCGCTGCCTGCATGAGCCGCCAGCCGAGGCCCGCCCGCTCGAATCGGGTGTCGACGCCGATCGTCAGGATCTCCGCCTCGCCGGCCGCCGCACGCGCCAGCACGAAGCCGCCGGCGGGACGGCCGGAGGCGTTGGTCTGCCAGGCGATGAGGCCGAAGACGGTGTCCTGCGACAGCAGCGAGTGGAACTCGCCGTCGCTCCAGGCCCGCGCGAACCGCGCCTTGTGCAGGCTTGCGAGCACCCGTCCATCCTCCGGTTCGATCGGGAAGATCTCGAACTCGGGAGGCTTACGGAGGAAGAAGTCGGTCAGGGACACGGATCAGGCCCTCGCGATGGCAAAACCGGCCTGGGGCTTGGCGTCCGGGCCGCGGAGATAGAGTGGTTTCGGCCTGTCGGCCCGGGGATCGGCGAGCGCGCCGAGGCGGGCCACCGCCTCGATCGGGATCGGCTGGGCCGGCTCGCTGTCGCCGGCGGTCCCGGCAATGAGCGGTGCCGCCGAACCGATGACGAGCGCCTGCGAGGCCCCGGCGGCCGCTCGGGCTTCGTCGAGCGGCAGGATCAGCGGTGCGGAAACCGCGGCCCCGTCGGCGGCGAAGGCCTGGCAATAGGCCTCTCCGCGCTTGGCGTCGATGGCGACGAACACCGGCGTCGCCGGATGCTCGGACAGATGCGCCGCGGCGATCGCGGACAGCGTCGAAACGCCGACGGCCGGAACGCCGAGCGCCAGCGACAGCCCACGCGCCGCCGCCACGCCGACCCGGATGCCGGTGAAGGAGCCGGGTCCGATGGTCACCGCGATGCGCTCGATTGCCGACAGGTCGACGCCGGCGGCTTCAAGGGCCGCGTCGACGAACGCCATCAGCCGCTCGGCATGGCCGCGGCCGATGTCCGCGCCGGCGGTACCGAGCGTGACGTTGCTGTCACTGTCATGAATGGCCACGAAGCAGCCGCTGCCGGACGTATCGATCGCCAGCAGGATCATCGGTGGCACCCGCGGACAGGGTGCCGGAAATCACATGATCGCTTCAACTTCCTGCACTTCCGGTACGAAATGGCGCAACAGGTTCTGCACGCCGTGCTTCAAGGTGGCGGTCGAGGACGGGCATCCCGAGCAGGCACCCTTCATGTTGAGGTAGACGCGGCCGTCGCGGTAGCCCTTGAAGGTGATGTCGCCGCCGTCCTGGGCGACCGCGGGGCGGACGCGAGTGGCGAGAAGTTCCTTGATGGTCGCGACGATCGCCTCGTCGCCCTCGTCATAGAACTCGCCTTCCTCGTTCTCGTCGCCGCCGAGCGCGCCGCCGGCCATGACCGGCTGGCCGGACATGAAATGCTCCATGATCGTGCCGAGGATCGCCGGCTTCAGGTGCTGCCAGTCGGCGTTCTCCTTGGTGACGGTGATGAAGTCGTAGCCGAAGAAGACGCCGGTGACGCCCGGAACGCCGAACAGGCGGGCGGCGAGCGGCGAAGCCGCCTGCGCCTCGGTCTCGTCGCGAAACTCCGCCGTTCCCTCTTCCAGGACGATCTTGCCGGGGAGGAACTTCAGGGTCGCCGGGTTCGGCGTGGTTTCGGTCTGAATGAACATCGTTTCGTCTCCAAGCCGTCGGGTTCAAGGCTCCGCGGCGGGTTCAAGGCTCCGCGGCGAATGTTTAGAACTATTCAAAAGAAAATAGGCTTTTCCGGCCGCGGCATCAAGGCGTGGCCGCCGGAATAGTGACTTCAGCTCAGCGCGTCGATTTCCTCGTCGGTCAGGGTCTCCGGGATGACGGTGACGGGGATGGGGAAAGCGGCGCGGCCGGCGAGCGAGGAGACCAGGGGGCCGGGCCCCTCCTTGGCGGATCCCGCCGCCAGGACGAGGATGGCGATATCCCGGTCCTCCTCGATCTGGGCGTTGATCTGCTCGGCTGCACCGCCTTCACGGATGACGATCTCCGGCTCGATGCCGAGCCCTTCGCGCACCGTCTGGGCCGCCTTGGCGACGATGGCCTCGGCCTCCTCGCGGGCCTCGGCGCGCATGATCTCCTCCACGCCCAGCCACTCGCGGAAGTCGCCGGTCGGGATCACATAGAGCAGCACGACGCCGCCATTGGAGTTCTTCGCGCGCGAGGCTGCATAGTGCGTGGCGCGCTGGCACTCGGGCGTCTCGTCGACGATCGCCAGGAACTTCCGCCGGTGGCCCTCCAGGCGTGACAGTCGTGTCGATACCATTTCTCACTCACCTTCGCCCTGATTCCGCCACAGCTTATACCAAATCCGGGCGATGGGAATTGGCCTGCGGCGCGTCACGTTGGCGCCGTCGACAACACCTCCTGCGCACGGGCGCCGGCGTGCCCTCCCGCCTGCCCGCGGCAAGAGGGAGGGCGGATCAGGCTGCGACTAGCGCAGGAATCCGATGATGTCGGAAACCTCGGCCATGGTCTTCTCGGCCCGGGCGCGCGCCCGCTCGCCGCCGTTCCGGAGGATCGCGTCGAGATGGGCGGTGTCGCCCATCAGCCGGCCCATCTCGTCGGTGATCGGCGAAAGGACGCTGACGGCGAGATCGACCAGCGCTGGCTTGAAGGTGGAGAACTGCTGGCCGCCGAACTCGGACAGCACCTGCGCCTTCGAGGTGCCGGCAAGGGCGGCATAGATGCCGACGAGGTTTTCCGCCTCCGGCCGGCCCTTCAGTCCCTCGGTCTCGGACGGCAGGGCCTCGGGGTCGGTCTTGGCCTTGCGGATCTTCTTGGAGATCGTCTCGGCATCATCCAAAAGGTTGATGCGGGACAGATCGGACGGATCCGACTTCGACATCTTCTTGGTGCCGTCGCGCAGGCTCATGACCCGCGGCGCCGGGCCCTCGATCATCGGCTCGACCATGGGGAAGTAGGCATGCACCGGCTCGTCGCCGACCAGGATGTCGACGCCGGTGCCGGAGGCGCGGATCTTGTCCCTGAAGTCCAGGTTGAACTTCATGGCGATGTCGCGGGCCAGTTCCAGATGCTGCTTCTGGTCGTCGCCGACCGGGACGTGGGTGGCGCGGTAGACGAGGATGTCGGCGGCCATCAGGCTCGGATAGGCGAGCAGGCCGAGCGAGGCGTTCTCGCGGTCCTTGCCGGCCTTGTCCTTGAACTGGGTCATCCGGTTCATCCAGCCGATGCGGGCGACGCAGTTGAATATCCAGGCGAGCTCGGCATGCTGGGGCACGGCCGACTGATTGAAAACAATATGTTTTTCAGGGTCGATGCCGGAGGCGATGAAGGCGGCCGCGATCGAGCGGATCTGGCCTTTCAGGTCCTCGTGGACGAGCTGGGCGGTGATCGAGTGCAGGTCGACGACGCAGTAGATGCAGTCGTTCTCCTCCTGCAGGGCAACGAACTTGCGGATGGCGCCGAGATAGTTGCCGAGATGGAGGTTGCCCGTCGGCTGGACGCCGGAAAAGACGAGCGGCTTGAAAGCGGTCATGATGTCCTCGTGAGGCTGGTGGAGGGCCCAAGCAGCGGTTGCTGCAACTGGTTTCACGGGCGCGCTTATGCACGGCGGCCGGACCACAATCAAGCGGGCAATGGCGGGGGCGATCCGGGCACGGTGCGGATCGTGATCGTGGCACCAAGACGGCACAATCGCGGCGTGCCCTTAATACTCCTTAAGTATTAACTAACATTAGTAATAAAACCCTCACAAAAGCCAATTTTGGAATTTCAGTTCTCTCCGGGGTGGAGGTGACCCGGTCGGCATTGCTGACCGGCCTGATCAGGAGAGGTATCATGCTGAGAGCATGTTCCATGCTACTGGCCGGCCTGTTCGCGCTTTCGACGCTTGCCATGGACGGCGCGCGCGCGGGTGAGACCAAACTGAACTTCAAGAAGGACAAGGGGCGCGTCACGCTTGCCTATGCGACGCAGACCCCGCGCGTCCGTCACAGCTGTTTTCCCGGCCGGCTGCATGCCGTGCTCGCCCATATCGCCGCCCAGACCGGGCGGCGTCCGCTCGTCACGTCGGGCCATCGCTCCGGCGGGCGGCGCGGTTCCTACCACCGCAAGTGCCTGGCGGCCGACATCCGCGTACCCGGCGTCTCGGTCAGCCGCATCATCGCCGCGGCGAAATCGGCCCCCGGCATCGGCGGCATCGGCACCTATTGCAACGGCATCGTCCATGTCGACGTCGGGCCGAAGCGGCGCTGGAACTATTGTGGCGGCCGCGGGCGGGGCCTCGCCAAGCTGAACAGGTCGAAGGCGAAGGTCGTGGCGATGCGCTGAGGCGCGGCTTCGCGCGCAACTGGCGTCCCGTTTCGCGGCGGTCATCGCGCCGGCTGCAACAGGTCCCACTTGTTGCCGAACGGATCCTCGAAGACGGCGACGGTGCCGTAGGCTTCCGTGCGCGGCTGTTCGAGGAAGCGAACGCCGGCGGCGACGAAGCCTGAGAAATCGTGTTCGAAATCGTCGGTGTGCAGGAAGAAGCCGACGCGACCTCCCGCCTGCCGGCCGATCGCCTCGGCCTGCGCCTCGTTCGCCGCCCTGGCCAGCAGAAGGCCGGTCCCCTCGCCCCCCTTCGGCCGCACCACGACCCAGCGCTTGCCGTCGGGCATCTGCGTGTCCTCGACGAGCTCGAAGCGCAAGGCGCCGCAATAGAAGGCGATCGCACGGTCATAATCCGGGACCACGAGGGTGACGAGGGCGATCCGTCCCTTCATTCGCCGCTCTCCGGCGCCGGCTTCGGCTTGCGCCTGATGTTGCGGCGGATCATGCCGAGGTCGGCGCCGCCGATCAGGAAGGCCACCCCGAAATAGATCAGCATCGACAGGCCGATCAGGACGGCGAGCGCGCCGACCTGCTCGAGGAGCGAGGCGGTGGAGGCGAGCCGCGCCGCCATCAACCCGGAGGCGTAGTCGAGGCTGGCGGCCATGACGAGGGCGGCGATCACCAGCCTGGCGACGCGCCAGGCGAGCGCCCGCTCCAGCGGCCAGTGGCCGCGGCGCACCAGCGTCACGAACAGGAAGATCGCCGTCAGCCAGCCCGAGGTCGCCTCGGCGGTGGCAATGCCGCGTTCGTGGAAATAGGGAAAGAGCGACACGGCCAGCACGCAGTTGACCACCACCGACAGCAGGGTGATGCGCATCGGCGTCTTCGTGTCCTCGCGGGCGAAAAAGCCGGGATTGAGCGCCTTGATCATCACGAAGCCGGGCAGGCCGAGACCGTAGATCGCCAGCGTGCCGGCGACGATGGCGGTGGTCTCGGGCGAAAAGGCGCCGCGCTCGTAGAGCACGCGGACGATCTCGTCGGAGATCACCCAGAGGGCTGCCGCCGCCGGCAGCGTCAGGAACAGCACGAACTCCAGCGAACGGTTCTGCAGGTTGGCCGCCTCGCGCTCGTGCCCCGCCTTCAGCGCCCGCGCCAGTTCCGGCAAGAGCACGACGCCGACGGCGATGCCGACCACGCCGAGCGGCAACTGGTAGACGCGATCGGCGTATTGCAGGGCGGAGATCGCCCCTTCCCTCGTCGAGGCGATCATCTGGCCGATGATCTGGTTGATCTGGGTGATGCCGCCGGTAACGGCGGCCGGCAGCGCCAGCCACAACAGCCGCTTGACGTTCGGCGTCATCTTCGGCCGGCGGAAGCCGATGCGCATGCCGGCATGCAGCACCCCGGCATAGAGCACGACCATCTGCAGGATGCCGGCGGCGAGCACGCCCCAGGCGAGATACCAGGCCGTATCGAGCGGCGATGCGCCCGTGTAGAGCCCGAAGCCCAGCGCGCCGATCAGCACGAGATTGAGGAAGATCGGCGCGACGGCGGCTGCAAAATAATGGTGCAGCGAATTCAGCATGCCGGAGAGCATCGCCGTCAGCGACATGCACATCAGGTAGGGGAACATGACGATGGCGAGTTCGACGGTGACGTCGAACTTCTCCGGATCGCCGACGAAGCCCGGCGCGATGACCCAGGCAACGATCAGCGGCATGGCCAGTTCCATCGCGATGGTGATGATCATCAGCACCGTGAAGAGGACGCCGAAGACCTCCTCGGAGAACCGCTTGGCGCCGTCGACGCCGCCGGCCTCTATTTCCTTGGCGAAGAGCGGCACGAAGGCGGCGTTGAAGGCGCCCTCGGCGAACAGGCGGCGAAACAGATTGGGAAAGCGGAAGGCGGCATAGAAGGCGTCGGCCATCGGGCCGGTGCCGAGGGCTGCGGCCATCAGCGTTTCGCGGGCGAAGCCGAGGATGCGACTGCCCAGCGTCGCGCCGCCGACGGTGGCGAATTTCTTGACGAGGCTCATTCCTTGGCCCTAGCCCCCGGTTGCGCGCCGACGGGCGCCACGATGCCCGACGGCATGCGGTCGCGCGCCTCGTCCGCCTCCTCGGCCATGACCGCCTTCAGGCGTGCGGCGATGTTGGCCTGCCGGTTCTCGTTGGTGACTTTCTGGCCGAGCAGGTCGTTGACGTAGAAGGTGTCGATCACCTTCTCGCCGAAGGTGGTGATGTGGGCGGAGGCGATGTCGAGCGACAGGTCCGACAGAACGGCGGTCACCTCGGAGAGCAGGCCCGGCCGGTCGAGGCACTCGATCTCGATCACCGTGAACTTGTTGGACAGCGCATTGGAGATCGTCACGGCCGGCGGCACGGTGAAGGTCTTGGAGCGCTTGCGGCCGCGCGTGCGGTTGGCAATGACTTCCGGCAGGCGCTTGCGGCCCGAAAGCACGTCCTCGATCATCTTGCCGATGTTGGCGGCGCGGCGCATCTCGTCGGCATCGGTCGAAAACTCGCGGTTGACGAGGATCGTGTCCAGGGCGCGGCCGTCGGAGGTGGTGTGGATCTGCGCGTCGACGATGTTGGCGCCGGCAGCGGCACAGGCGCCGGCAATCACCGTCAACAGCCGCGGATGGTCGGGGGAGAGCACGGTGATCTCGGTGATGGCATGGAAGCTGTCCGTGCGCACCATCGTCGCCAGGGCCTGCCCTGCCTTGTCGGCGCCGCGGATGAAGCCCGCGTGACGCACCTGTTCCTCCAGCGAAACCGTCAGCAGGTAGGGATCGTAGTGCAGCCGCGCATAGGCCCGGCGGTCCTTCTGGCTCCAGTCGGCGAGCGCCTCCGACAGCGCCTCGCGCGCCGCCTTGGCCCGCTCCTTGCGCGAGACTTCGGAGAAGCCCCCGGACAGCACCAGCTCCGTCTCGTAGTAGAGCGTTCGCAGCAGCTGCCCCTTCCAGCCGTTCCAGACGCCCGGCCCGACCGCGCGGATGTCGCAGACGGTGAGCACCAGCAGCATCTTGAGGCGCTCCATCGAACGCACCTTGTCGGCGAAGTCGACGATCGTCTTGCGGTCGTTGAGGTCGCGCGTCTGCGCCACCATCGACATGACCAGATGCTCCTCGATCAGCCAGACGACGAGCTCGGTCTGCTTCGGTGTCAGGCCGAAGCGCTGGCAGAGCCGGCGTGCCACCCGGGCTCCGGCGACCGAATGGTCTTCCGGCCGTCCCTTGGCGACGTCGTGCAGCAGCACCGCCACATAGAGCGGCAGGCGGTCCTCGATGCTCGGCATGACCTGCATGGCGGCGAGCGGATGCGCCTCCGTCTCGCGCCCCTGGTCGATGCCGGCCAGCACGCCCACGGCGCGGATCAGATGCTCGTCGACCGTGTAGTGGTGATACATGTTGAACTGCATCATCGCGACGATCTTGCCGAATTCCGGGATGAAGCGGCCGAGCACGCCGGCCTCGTTCATCCGCCGCAGCATCAGCGCGGGGTCGCGCGGCGAGGTGAGGATCGACAGGAACAGCCGGTTGGCCTCGTCGTTCTCGCGCAGGGCGTTGTTGACCAGGCCGAGGGAGCGGGTGACGAGCTTCAGCGCGTCGGGATGGAACTCCAGACCGTTGAGATCGGCGATGTGAAAGAGCCGGATCAGGTTGACCGGATCGCGCTTGAAGACGTCGGGGCTGGCAATGGTGATCCGGCCGCGGTCCTCGACGAAGTCGAGCGAGCCCGGGATCTTGCGGTTGCGGCGGGTGAAGCGGCTGATCGCGGCAGTGATGCCCGGTGCTTCCTTGGCCTGCTGGTCCTCGAGTGCCGCGCAGAAGATACGCGTCAGGTCGCCGACGTCCTTGGCGACCAGGAAATAGTGCTTCATGAAGCGCTCGACCGCCGACAGCCCCGGATGCGGCTGATAGCCGAGGCAGGCGGCGATCTCCGACTGCACGTCGAAGGAGAGCCGCTCCTCGGCCTTGCCGCTGAGGAAATGGAGATGGCAGCGCACCGCCCAGAGGAAGTCGTCGGCCTTCTGGAACAGCTTGAACTCGTGCCGCGACAGGACACCCAGCTTGACCAGCTCCTCCGGGTCGCGGATGTGGTAGTAGTACTTGGCGATCCAGAAGAGCGTGTGCAGGTCGCGCAAGCCCCCCTTGCCCTCCTTGATGTTCGGCTCCACCAGATAGCGCGTGTCGCCGGCCTTGCGATGGCGCTCGTCGCGCTCGGCGAGCTTGGCGGCGATGAACTCCGGGCCCGTGCCGCGCATGATCTCGCGCTCGAAACGGACGGCGAGCTCGTCGAACAAGTTGCGCGAGCCGCAGAGATAGCGCGCCTCGAGGATGGCGGTGCGGATCGTCATGTCGCCGCGCGACAGCGAGATGCACTCCTCGATGTTGCGGGTGGCGTGGCCGACCTTGAAGCCCATGTCCCACAGCAGATAGAGCATGAACTCGATCGCCGGTTCGCTCCAGGGCTGCGGGCGGGCCGGCAGCAGGAAGAGCAGGTCGATGTCCGAGCCCGGCGCCAGCGTGCCGCGGCCATAGCCGCCGACGGCGGTCACGGTGATGCGCGCGGCCTCGGGGGCCATGGCGGCGTTGAAGACGTGGTTCAGCGCGAAATCGTGGACGACGGATATCAACTGGTCCTGCAGCCAGGAGAGCCGCGCGGCGCAGGCGAGACCGCTGCCGTCGGCAAAGAGCAGTTCGCGCGCCTGCTCGCGCCCCAGCTGGTAGGCCTTCTTCAATTCGGCCAGCAGCGCCTGGCGCATGCGGTCGCGCTGTTCGGCGTTGGCACTGGCGATGAATTCGCATTTGGCCCGCAGGGCCGCCACGTCGAGCAGGCCCGAATGGGCCGGTACCGTCACTTTGCTGTCCATCGAATCGCGGCCGCCTGCTGCCTTCCTGCTGCGTTCACCTCCCGGTGCTGAAGCGCTATAGCCCTTTTTGCACCGCGGCGACAGTCACTAGCCTCAGCGATCGCCGGCTTCCTTCTTCAGCGCATAGAGCGCCTCCAGCGCCTCGCGCGGCGACATGTCGTCCGGGCTGAGGTGCTTCAGCATCTCCTCGACCTTCGAAGGTCCCGCCCTGGCCGCCTCCTCCCGCCTGACCGCCACCTGGAACAGCGGCAGGTCGTCGATCAGCTGGCTCGCCGGATTCTTCCGATCGGCATCCTCGAGCTTGGCGAGCACGTCCTTCGCCCGCGACACGACGGACGCGGGCAGGCCGGCAAGCCGGGCCACCTGGATGCCGTAGGAGCGGTCGGCGGCACCGGGCCCCACCTCGTGGAGGAAGATCACCTCGCCGTCCCATTCCTTCACCCGCATCGTGGCATTGGAAAGGCGGGCGAGCTTTTCGGAAAGCACCGTCAGCTCGTGGAAGTGGGTGGCGAACAGGCCGCGGCAGCGGTTCGCCTCGTGCAGATGCTCGACCGCCGCCCAGGCGATCGACAGGCCGTCGAAGGTTGCGGTTCCGCGGCCGATCTCGTCGAGGATCACGAGCGAATGCTCGGTCGCCTGGTTGAGGATCGCCGCCGTCTCGACCATCTCGACCATGAACGTGGAACGCCCGCGGGCGAGGTCGTCGGAGGCGCCGACGCGGGAGAACAGCCGGTCGACGATGCCGATATGGGCGCTTTCGGCCGGAACGTAGGAGCCCATCTGCGCCAGGATCGCGATCAGCGCATTCTGGCGCAGAAAGGTCGATTTACCGCCCATGTTCGGGCCGGTCAGCAGCCAGATCGCCCCGTTTCCGTCACCGCCTGTCGGCGAGAGATCGCAGGCATTGGCGACGAACGGATTGCCGGCCTGCCGGCGCAGCGCCTGCTCGACGACCGGATGGCGGCCGCCGACGATCGCAAACATCTTCGAGCGGTCGACGACGGGGCGGCAATAGGCCTGCTCCTCGGCGAGCACGGCAAGCCCCTGCGAGACATCGACCACCGACAGCGCGCGGGCGGCCGCCTTGATCGCATCGGCCTCCGCCACCACGGCCTGCGACAGGGCCTCGAAGGCCGACAGCTCGATCGCCAGCGCCCGGTCGGCGGCATTGGCGATCTTGGTCTCGAGCTCCGAGAGCACGGTGGTCGTAAACCGCATCGCGCCGGCCATCGTCTGCCGGTGGATGAAGCGCGCCTTGGCCTCGTCGCCGTCGGTGAGCGCCGAAGCATTGCCGGCGGAGACTTCGATGAAATAGCCGAGCACGTTGTTGTGCTTGATCTTCAGCGACCTGACGCCCGTCTCCTCGGCATATTGCAGCTGCAGGCCGGCGATCACCCGGCGCGACTGGTCGCGCAGGCTCCGCATCTCGTCGAGTTCGGCATCCGCGCCCTCGCGGATGAAGCCGCCGTCGCGCTTCAGGAGCGGCAGCTCGTCGCCGAGCATGGAGGCGAGCCGCTCGGCGAGGTCCGCGGGCAGGGCCGCGATGTCCTTGCAGGCCGCCGCCAGCTCGCCGTCGAGTTCCTGCGCTGCCATCATACCGGCGACGGCGGAGGCCGCCCGCAGCCCCTGCAACAGCGCGCCGAGATCGCGCGGGCCGCCGCGGCCGAGCGCCAGGCGCGAAAGCGCCCGCGGCATGTCCGGCAAGAGCTTCAACGCGTCGCGCAGGTCTGAGGCGAAGGATGGACGGTCGACAAGGGCCGCGATGGAATCCAGCCGGGCATTGACCGGCTCCGGATCGGTCAGCGGCGACATCAGCCGCTCGGCGAGAAGCCGCGCGCCGCCGCTCGTCACCGTCCGGTCGATGGCCTTGAGGAGGGTGCCGCTCTTCTCGCCGGAGAGCGTGCGCACCAGTTCGAGGTTGGCGCGCGTGGCGGGATCGATGAACAGCGTGGACGCCGCGCTTTCGCGTTCCGGCAGGCCGAGCGGCGGGCGCTCGGCGATCTGCGTCTTCTCCACATAGGCGATCGCGGCCGAGGCCGCCGAGAGCTCCGCGCGCGAGAAGGAGCCGAAACCGTCGAGCGTGCCGACGTCGAAATAGCGGGCGATCCGTCCCTCGGCGGTGGCGCTGTCGAACAGCACCGCCGGCTGGGGAACGACGACGCGGCCGAGCACGTCGACCACCGGCCGGAATTCCGGATCGTGGAAGAGCGTGTCGGGCACGATCAGTTCGCGCGGCTCGATGCGCAGGATGTCCGCCAGTAGCCGCTGCTGCGTCGTCTCGGCGAGCCGGAAGACGCCGGTGGAGATATCGATCCAGGCGAGCGCCAGTGCCGGCTCGGCGCCGCCGCGGATCCGCGACAGGGTCATCAGATAGTTCGCGTCCGACGGCGAGAGCAGCTTCTCCTCCGTCAGCGTCCCCGGCGTGACGAGGCGGACGACGTCGCGGCGGACGACCGACTTCGAGCCGCGCTTCTTGGCCTCCGCCGGATCCTCGACCTGTTCGCAGACGGCGACGCGGAAACCGAGCGCGATCAGCTTCTGCAGGTAGTCGTCGGCGGCATGGATCGGCACGCCGCACATCGGGATTTCCTGCCCCAGGTGCTGGCCGCGCTTGGTCAGCGTGATGCCGAGCGCGCGGGAGGCGTCCACCGCGTCCTGGAAGAACAGCTCGTAGAAGTCGCCCATGCGATAGAACAGCAGGCTGTCGGGGTTGTTGGCCTTGATCTCGATATACTGCTCCATCATCGGCGTCGCCGATGCGCGGCTCGCCACGCTGGCGAGCTCGGCGGTCGTCAATATGTCGCTGGGGCGCACGATCTGGTCGTTCACGGAAAAGCTGTTCATCCCAAAAAAAGAGGTGTCACCCTATCCGCCTGTCGCTATAGAAGACAACACCTCAAGGAGGCGCAGGACCTGCTGCCCACAGGAGGTTGAGCAAAAGGCATGGGGGGAGACCGATGGCGGAGAGCGGCAAGACGAAGCGGGCGGTTGCGAGCGTGACCGATCAGGAAGCACTGGATTTCCACGCCCAGGGGCGCCCCGGCAAGCTGGAGATCACGCCGACCAAGCCGATGGCGACGCAGCGCGACCTGTCGCTCGCCTACTCGCCGGGCGTCGCCGTCCCGGTCAAGGCGATCGCCGAGGATCCCTCGCGCGCCTACGACTACACCTCGCGCGGCAACATGGTCGCCGTCATCTCGAACGGCACCGCCATCCTCGGCCTCGGCAATCTCGGCGCGCTCGCCTCCAAGCCGGTGATGGAAGGCAAGTCCGTGCTCTTCAAGCGCTTTGCCGACGTCGACAGCATCGACCTCGAAGTCGACACCGAGAACGTCGACGAGTTCATCAACTGCGTCCGCTATCTCGGCCCCTCCTTCGGCGGCATCAACCTGGAAGACATCAAGGCGCCGGACTGTTTCATCATCGAGCAGCGCCTGCGCGAGCTGATGGACATCCCGGTCTTCCATGACGACCAGCACGGCACCGCCATCATCGCCGCCGCCGGCCTGATCAACGCGCTGACGCTGACCGGCCGCGACTTCAAGACGACCAAGCTCGTCTGCAACGGCGCGGGTGCGGCCGCCATCGCCTGCATCGAGCTGATCAAGTCGATGGGCTTCAATCCGGAAAACGTCATCCTCTGCGACACCAAGGGCGTCATCTACCAGGGCCGCGAGGAGGGCATGAACCAGTGGAAGTCGGCGCATGCGGTCAAGACCGACCGCCGCAGCCTGCAGGAAGCCCTCGATGGCGCCGACGTCTTCTTCGGCCTGTCGGCCAAGGGGGCGCTGACGGCGGAGATGGTGCGCTCGATGGCGCCTCACCCGATCATCTTCGCCATGGCCAATCCCGACCCGGAGATCACCCCGGAGGAGGTCGCCCGCATCCGCGATGACGCGATCGTCGCCACCGGGCGGTCGGACTATCCGAACCAGGTCAACAACGTCCTCGGTTTCCCCTACATCTTCCGCGGGGCGCTGGACGTGCGCGCCACCACGATCAACGACGCGATGAAGATCGCGGCCGCCGAGGCGCTCGCCAACCTCGCCAAGGAGGACGTACCGGACGACGTCGCGGCCGCCTACCAGGGCAACCGGCCCCGTTTCGGGGCGCAGTACATCATCCCCGTGCCCTTCGATCCGCGGCTGATCTCGGCCATTCCGGTCGCCGTCGCGAGAGCCGCCATGGATACCGGCGTCGCCCGCCGGCCGCTGCTCGACCTTGACGCCTATGCGCGCGAACTCAAGGCCCGCCGCGACCCGATCGCCTCGACGCTGCAGAGCATCTACGCCCGCGTGCGCCGGCATCCGAAGCGGGTCGTCTTCGCCGAGGGCGAGGAGGAGCAGATGATGCGCGCCGCCGTCTCCTACGCCAACCAGCAGCTCGGCACCGCCATCCTGGTCGGCCGCGAGGAGCGCATGCGCGAGACCGCCGAGCGTGCCGGCATCGATCTCGACCGCCCCGGCATCGAGCTCCTGAATGCGCGCATCTCCAAGCGCAACGACGCCTATACCGACTATCTCTATGCCCGCATCCAGCGGAAGGGCTATCTCTTCCGTGACGCCCAGCGGCTGATCAACAACGACCGCAACCATTTCGCCGCCTGCATGGTGGCGCTCGGCGATGCGGATGCGATGGTCACGGGGCTGACGCGCAACTATTCGACCGCGCTGGAGGATGTGCGCCGCTGCATCGACGCCAAGCCGGGCCATCGCGTCATCGGCGCCTCGCTGGCGCTCTGCCGCGGCCGCACCGTGCTCGTCGCCGACACGGCCGTGCACGACATGCCGAACGCGGAGGAACTGGCCGACATCGCAGAGGAGGCCGCCGGCCTCGCGCGCCGGCTCGGCTACGAGCCGCGCGTGGCGATGCTCGCCTATTCCACCTTCGGCAATCCCTCCGGCGAACGCTCCGAGCGGGTGCGCGAGGCGGTGAAGATCCTCGACAAACGCCGCGTCGATTTCGAATACGACGGCGAGATGGCCGCCGACGTCGCGCTGAACCCGAAGATCATGGAGCAGTATCCGTTCTGCCGGCTCTCGGGTCCCGGCAACGTGCTGGTCATGCCCGCCTTCCACTCGGCCGCCATCTCGACAAAGATGCTGCAGGAGCTCGGCGGCTCGACGGTGATCGGGCCGCTGCTCGTCGGCCTCGACAAGTCGGTGCAGATCGTCTCGATGGGCGCCAAGGACTCAGACATCGTCAACATGGCCGCACTGGCGGCCTACAACGCGGGGGTCTGATCCCCGCGCTGCCGGCCGTCACCAGGGCGAGATCAGCGGCGGATCGGGCTTGTCGAACAGGTACTGCATCGGATTGACGCCGGCCGTCGATTCCGGCCCCTTCCGCACGCAGGCTAAGGTAAAGTACACCCCCTCGCCCAGCCCGCCGAACGACCTGCGCGAAAACTCGGCGGGATCGTAGGGCCAGATGCTGTGGCTGTTCCAGCGTTCGCTAAAGGGGATCGGGCGGGCGCGATAGGGATCCTCGACGATACGCAGGACCGACAGATCCCGGATGTCGTAGCGATTGGCGCGATAGTAGTCGCGGAACATCGTCGGCGAGAACTGATAGAAGCCGTGGTCGAAGGTGTTGTTGCCGGGCATGATGTGGACGATGTGGCCGCCGACATTGGCAAGATCGCCCATGTTGACCATCACCTGGCGAACGTCGAACACGTGCTCCATCACGCCCGCATCGAGGACGAGATCGAAACCGCGCCCGGTTACTGCCCGGATGTCGCGATCGTTCAGGTCGAACGTGTATGAGACCGGCCCGTAATTGTCGCTGATCTCGACGCTGAAGATCTCGCGAAAGCCGAGCGCCCGATAGAAGAGCTCATCGGTAATGACGGGGCCTTCGATGATCTTGCGGTGCCGGAATTCGGGATTGAACTGCCGGTTCTCCCGAAAGATCCGGTCCACGTCCGACTGCGTCTGCGGATCGAAGAAGCGCACGCCCTGGTCGGTCCTGTGCGCGTAGCCGGTCTCGATCATCACGTCGAAGAAATCATCCAGCGTCAGGAAGAAATCGAGACGTCCGAGGCTGATCAGGCTACCACCGGCACCGTTGTCCTTGCATTGACGCGCGAAGTATCTCGCCTGACAGAGAAGCAAGCCCAAATTGTCACTCCAATATGTCTCGTCCGAAATCATCGACGCGAATGGAATTCGGCCCCGGGTGCGGCCGCCGATGAGGCGCGGTCGGAATCATGCCCCTGCGGCTGCGATGACGGACATATAGATCCCGTGGATTGCACGAGCCTTGCCGCGGGCCTGCCGTCGGCCGGGTCCATCCGCGGGGCCGCTCGCGACGGCAGCAGCGACGGCCGGCTGCGCTGTCGGAAAAGACCTATCACCAGGCTGTCCCGTTCGATCCTCGACGCGAGCGCGGGGCTGGTGGAACAGCGGTGGCGATGTCTTATGTCCTCGAGGGACAGGCTCAGCTGGCGAAGCGGCCGGCGTCGGCGCCGTAGTAGTTGATGTAGCGGCCGGAAATGCTGCCGATCGGCAGCACGATCAGCACGTCGGTGGTGCGGAAGGCATGGTCGACGACGGCGCCGTCGCCGATCATCGCGCCGAGGCGCAGGTAGCCCTTGACCAGCGGCGGCATGGCGGCAAGAGCGCGCCGGGCATTGACCGCCTCGCTCGGCATCAGGTCCATGGTGCGATACTGGTCGTCATGGGCCCTGACCGCCCACTCCCCGCCCGCCATCGCGTTCTGGTGCAGGAAGGACAGCGCCAGCGCATGTTCCTCCGGGACGACGCCGCCGAACGAGGCGCAGCCGAACATCGCCTGGACGTCGTGCTTGAGCGCATAGGCCCAGGCGCCCTGCCAGAGCAGCTCGACCGTCCGCTTGGTGCGGTACTGCGGCAGAACGCAGGAACGGCCGAGCTCCATGAAGCGCTTGCCGGGATGGCGGGCGATCAAAGACTCGACGTCGAATTCCGATTGCGAGTAGAAACCGCCCGAGCCCTTGGCGACATCTTGGCGCAGCAGCCGGTAGGTGCCGACGATCTGTTCTTCCGGATCGCCCTCGATCGCCGTGTCGAGCACGAGCAGATGGTCGCAGACCATGTCCCAGGCGTCGATGTCGCGCCGGCGGCGCATCGCGTCGGGCGCGATCTGCGCGTTCATCTCCTCGACGAACACGCGATAGCGCACCGCCTGGGCAGCATCGATCTCGCTGTTCTTCAGGGCCAGGCGCGTCTCCAGCGTGCCGATGCGGCCCAGCACTTCGGTGGGCTTGCGCACGGGAGGCTGGCACGTCGACGGTACGGTTTCGGTCACCACGTTGGGCTCTGCGATCTCCACGGTCATGGCCACCTCCTCTGCGTTGATTTGCGCGTCTTTAAACACGAATCTGCAACAGGACGGTGACATCCACGCGACCGGGACAATAGGACCGCGGACGGCGACGGGCAAGGACCTGCGGGGCACAATCAGGGGCAGCAGCGACGCTAGTTCGACACCTGCGCGGCCATCAGCCGGGAGACCTCGGAAAGCAGCACCGGCGGCTCTGCGGGCTTGACCATGACACAGGCCGCGCCGCAGGCGATCAAATCCTGGTGAAGCGCCGGCCTGCGGTCCGCGGTCAGCACGATGACCGGCACCGCGTTGTCTGCGGAGGCGATCGCCCAGATGACCTCGCGCCCTTCGCCGCCCGGCATGCCGACGTCGGTGATGACCATGTCGGGCCGAGGCCCGTCGCCGCCGAGGGCCGAAAGCAGCGCCGGGAAATCCTCGACGCACTCGACCGCGAAGCCCGCCTTCGAGAGCATCGATCGCACGAGCATCGCGTTGATCGGATCGTCCTCGGCCAGAAGGACGCGACCGGCCGGCCGCTGCGGCCGGGGCGGCCGAGGTGCGACGTCGTCTGTCGGCGGTTCGCTCAGGACCGGGCGGTTGTCGTTGATCGCGTCGCGGATCTCGATGCCCTTCATCCGGCCGCGCAAGACTTCGATCAGCGAGCGCTCGCGCAAGGGGCGGATCAGCCAGGCGTCATAACCCTCGCCGTTGCCGATTGCCCGGCCGGTGCGTTCCTCGGGATTGACCAGATAGACGCGGCGGGTGCGCGGGTCGGCGAAGACCGGCAGATGGGCGAGCTCGCGCCTGAAGTCGCCCGAGAGCCTGTTGTCGACGATGATGTCGGTCAGCGGAAAGGCGACAGCACCCTTGGCGATCTCCAGCGCCTCGTTCACCTCGGCCAAGTGACGGCAGGTGCCGCCGAGCGTCTCGATCGTCCGCTTGAGGGCACGGGAGGCCGGTCCCTCCGGGGCGAACAGGAAGACGGCCGAGCCGCGCAACGGTCCGGACCGGGCGGAGACGGGCGCGAGCGAGGGCGCCGCCGGCATCCGGATCGTGAAGGTGGAGCCGCGCCCGAGCTCGCTTGCAAGCGTCAGCGCGCCGCCGGCCTCGCGCAGGATGCGCGCCGAGATCGCAAGACCGAGCCCGGTGCCGCCGCGGCGCTGGGAGACGCCGCCGGCCTGCTCGAACGCCTCGAACACCCGCGCCTGCTCTTCGGCCGTCATGCCCGGACCGCTGTCGGTCACGGTGACGACGACATGCTCGCCGTCGAGCGCGGTCTCGAGATAGACCCCCCCGGTGGGGGTGAACTTCACCGCGTTGCCGATGACGTTGTAGAGCACCTGCCGCAACCGTGGCCCGTCGAACAGCATGACGGCGGGCACGTCGGCTGAGACGAAGGAGCCGATCTCGATCCCCTTTTCGTGGGCCCGCGGCGACAGCATCTCGACGACGCTTTCCAGAAGCGGGCGCACCGGCTCCTCGCAGGGGCGAAGCTGGAAGCGGCCGGCCTCGATCGTGGAGAAGTCGAGCAGGTCGTCGACGAGCTGCACCAGGGCATGGCCGGACTGGCGGATGCCGGCGAGGTAGTTCTTCTGTTCCGCCGTCAGCCGCGTCTGCCCGATGAGGTGCGACATGCCGAGAATGCCCGACAGCGGCGTGCGGATCTCATGGCTGACGGTGGCGAGCAGGCGGGATTTCGTCTCGCTCTCCATCTCCGCCCGGCGCCGGGCGATCTCGCGCTCGTTCTCCGCCCGGCGCTCCTCGGTGACGTCGCGGGCGATGCTGTGGATGACCAGCTCTCCGGTCGAAGGGTCGCGGATGGTGATGTCATGCCAGGCATAGATGCGCGCTCCGCCCGGCGTCGTGATCTCGACGTCGTAGTGGTAGGGCAGCGCCTGCGAGCGGAAATCGAGGCCGATCTCGCTGCAGGAAAGCCCGGTCGGGTCGACGATGCCGACGAGGTCGCTCAGCACGGCATTGGCACGCAGGATCCTGCCGTCCAGCGACCGCACCATGACGATATCGCGCAGGATGTCATGGATCGCGGCCGTGACGGCGGCCGTCTCGTTCTGCTCCCAATGGCGATCGTGGTGCTGCTCGGCGCGATGGCCGTTTCGCTGTGCGCTGTGCAGCCCGTTGCGGACCACCAGGATCGCGCCGGCGATGCCGATCGTGCCGAGGCTGAAGGCCGCGATGTGAAAGTCCTGAAGAATGCCGGTGACGAGCACCAGCCCGGCGGAAAGCAGGGTCAGCCCGGCGACGATCGCCGAGGTGAACGCCTGGTCGAAGGACGCCTGGCCTGCGACATCGACCGACGGCCCGGCGGCGCGCACGCCCTCGCCCGGTTCGCCGCCTTCGTTGCGCGGCGCTCCCCCGTCGTTCGGCTCTTCCGCGAATTCCGCCCGGAGCCTGTCCTGGAGCTTGGCTGGTTCGCTCATGCGAGCGCTGATAGCACGCCAAGCGTTCAGAACCGCTTCAGCAAACCGCTCGCATTTTAACGATCGGCGGGCGCCTTGCGCCGGCGCATCAGCAACAGCTCATCCAGCAGGATCAGGCCGGCGCCGATGGTGATGAAGCTGTCTGCGAGATTGAAGACGGCGAACGACCAGGTGGAGGTGTAGAACAGCACGTAGTCGATGACATAGCCGTAGAGGAAGCGGTCGACGAGATTGCCGATCGCGCCGGCGATGATCAGCGCGTAGCCGGCATGCGCCACCCCCCTCGCCTTCGGCGTCTGCCACCACAGCCAGCTGACGAAGGCCACGACGACGAGGCGCAGGCCGACGATGAACCAGTCCTCCATGCCCGACAGCATCGAGAACGCGACGCCGTAGTTGTAGGTGCGATAGAGCGCCAGCATGGGGACGACGTGAACCGGCTGCTGGAACGGCAGCCAGGCCTCGACCGCGAACTTGACCACTTGGTCGAGCACGATGGCAAGGACGATGAAGGAGATGACCGGGACCGGCCTCGAGAACAACGGTATGCGATCGCTCATTCGGAGGCATCCAGCGACAGGAGGTGCCGGCGCGCTTCGAACAGCATGATGCCGGTCGCAATCGCCAGATTGAGGGAATCGGCGCGTCCGGCCTGGGGGATGCGGGCCAACGCATCGGCTTGCTGCGCCAGCTCGTCGGGAATGCCGGCCTGCTCGTTGCCCATCAGGAGAACGACCGGCCGCCCCTTGTAGTCGATCGTGCGGTAGTCGACGGCTCCGGCCAGGTGCGTGGCGACGACCTTCACGCCGGCTTCCTTCTTCCAGCGCAGGAAATCGGCAAGCGAGGCCTTGCTGACGGGCATGGCGAAGACGGAGCCCATCGTGGCGCGCACCGTTTCCAGCGAAAACGGATCGGTGGTGTCGCCGACGAGGATGACGCCGGAAGCGCCGGCCGCATCGGCGGTGCGGATGATCGTGCCGAGATTGCCCGGGTCGCGGACGCGATCCAGCGCCACGTAGGTCTCGCCGGCGGCCGGGCGGAGCTCCCTCAACGGGGTGTAGCGCTGCTCGAAGACGCCGACGACCATCTGCGGATTGTCGCGCCGGGTGATCGCCGACATCACCTTCTCGCTGACCTCCAGCACCAGTCCGCCCTTGGCAAAAGTCTTCGCGGCGACCTGCTCCACCTGCGGCTTGCCCTTGGCCGCCTTGGCATAGACGAGCGTGCGGATGGTCCAGCCGAGTTCCAGCGCGTCGATGACGAGCTTCAGCCCCTCGGCCATGAACGTCTTCGTCTCGTCACGCGTCTTCTTCTGCGCGAGCGCCTTGATGTCCTTGACGATCGGATTGGCGAGGCTCGTGACCTCCTTGACCTGGCCCACGCGATGGGGCCCCCTGTCGTGGTCGTGGCGATGTTCGCTCATCGGGAAGTCCACCGGCTGAAGAGGGACGTGGAGAGGGCGCGGCCGGGCACACCGCCGTCGACGCCGCCCTCGCGGATGACGAGCTCGCCGGACTCCACTAGCCCGCCGCGGCCGCGCATGGTCTCGCGCACCAGCTCGTGGATCGAGTAGAAGCTCGCCCGGATGGAATAGGCCGTCAGCACCAGGGCGGCATCCTTCGGCGCCAGGATCTCGCGGCAGACGTCGAGCATCAGCGGCAGGCCTTCGAAGAGCTGCCAGACCTCGCCGTTCGGCCCGCGGCCGAACTTGGGCGGATCGGCCAGGATGATGTCATAGGTGCTGCCGCGGCGCTCCTCGCGCAGGATGAACTTCATCGCATCCTCGCAGATCCAGCGGATCGGCAGCTTCTCGCCACGGCCGAGCGCCTGGTTCTCGCGCGCCCAGCCGATCGCCTTCCTGGAGGCATCGACATGGGTGACCTCGGCGCCGGCGCGGGCGGCCACCAGCGAGGCGACGCCGGTATAGCCGAAGAGGTTCAGCACCTTCAGCGGTCGGCCGGAGGCTTCGATGCGCGCCTTCATCCAGCTCCAGTGGGCCAGTTGCTCCGGAAAGACGCCGACATGGCGGAAGGCGGTGAAGCGGCCATGGAAGTCGGTGTCGAGCAGCCGCATCGGCCAGGTCTCGCCAAGGGCTGCGCCGGGAAACCGCCAGCGGCCCATGCCGTCCTCGTCGGTATCGCCGGTGAAGACGGCATCCGCCTTGTCCCATACCGCCTGCGCCAGGCTGCGCGGCCACAGCGCCTGCGCCTCCGGGCGGACGATCCGGTAGGGGCCGTACTGCTCCAGCTTCTCGCCGGCACCGCTGTCGATCAGGCGGTAGTCGTCGGTACCGGCGGTTTCGAGGATCACCGGAACGCGTTCGGCCGGCTTGTCGCCGGAATGTACCCTGACCGGGCGCTGCGGCTCGGACGCCTGTTCGGCGGCCGGCTTCTTCGGGCGAGCGGGTGCCGCCTCGGCTGCGGCATGGCGCGTCTTTGCAGGCGCCCGCGCCGGATGGGGATGCTTCGAACCGCCCTTCGCATCGGGCTTGGCCGCGACCTTGGCAGGCGCTGCGGGCCGGGCGCGTTCACTGGCGCGCGCTGCACCCGTCGCGGCGGGGCCCTTCTTCTGCCGGCGATTCCTGTCCTTCACGTTGCGGTCCGTCTGTTTCTTTCGGGAAAGCGGACGCAGATCCGCGGGAAAGCGAGACCAAATAGCACCGCTCTCCCACTTGGCAAAGCGCTTTCCGATCTGCGATAAATCCAGCTGGCGCTTCAGGAGGAGAAACGCGATGGACTTGACAGGTGAGGAGCGCATCGCCGCCCCGCGCGATGCCGTCTGGGCCGCACTGAACGATCCCGACACGCTGCGGGCCTGCATTCCGGGATGCCAGTCGCTGACCCAGACGTCGCCGACCGAGCTCGAGGCGACCGTCAAGATCAAGATCGGCCCCGTCTCCGCCACCTTCAAGGGCGAGGTGACGCTGTCGAACCTCAATCCGCCGGAGAGTTACACGATCGCCGGCGAAGGCAAGGGCGGGATCGCCGGCTTCGCCAAGGGCGGGGCAGACGTGACGCTCGCCGACGAGGGCGCCACCACGCTGCTCACCTATGCCGTCCACGCCGAGGTCGGCGGTAAGCTCGCCCAGCTCGGCTCGCGGCTGATCGATTCCACCTCGAAGAAGCTCGCCGCACAGTTCTTCACCGATCTCGGCACCCGCCTGAACGGCGGCGCCGCGTAGGGCGCTCTTGCCGTCAACGGGGAGAGGGCGGCGGGCGCTGCGTTTGCAGCCAGTCGCTTCCTACTTCGGCGCGGCCAGCGACGTCTGCGAGGCGAGCGTTTCGGCGCGGGCCTTCTGCCGGTCGGCCTCGGTCTGCCACTTGACCGCCTCGGTGGCCTCGACGCGGGCACGCTTGCGGTACTTGTGCTGGCTGATCCAGGTCGCGACCGCGCCGATGATCATGCCGAGCAGCAGCGCCAGGAACAGGAAGACGAAGAAGGGCGCGGTCAGCGACAGCACGGAATCCTCCGGCCGGAACGGGTTGAGCGCCATGCGAACCGGCTGGCGGTTGGCAACCGAGAGCACGATGAGCACGATCGCGATCGGCACCAGCACGACGATGTTGACGATTTTCCTGACCATGGGGCCGCCTCCCGCAAACGGAACTGTCGATGGGCCGCGGCGCGGCGCCGAAATCAATCGGCGTCGTCGTCCGCGTGATTGGGATTGAGCCGCTCGCGCAGCTCCTTGCCGGTCTTGAAGAAGGGTACCCACTTCTCCTCGACGAAGACGCTGTCGCCGGTGCGCGGGTTGCGGCCGGAACGCGACGGGCGGTTCTTGACCGAAAAGGCACCGAAGCCGCGCAGCTCGACCCGGTTGCCGGCTGCGAGGGCATCGGAGATTTCGTCCAGCACCGCGTTGACGATGTTCTCCACATCGCGGTGATAGAGATGCGGATTGCGAGCGGCGACGATCTGTACCAATTCTGACTTGATCACTGTTGTCCCCTCAAAACGCGTGTCTTTTCAATCACGTCCAACCTGCCAAACAGAGACAAGACCGTCAAGGAACAACTTTTCGCCGCCAAGCTTTTCAATCGCTTCGGAGGGCCCGACATCGAGGCCCAACAGCCCCTTCAACAGGTCGGCGGAATCGATTCCGAAGCCGAACAGGTTCGAGCGGCGCGGCTTCTCGTAGTCGATGACGGAGAGGCTGCGGCTGACGTCCCGCGTCTGGAGATAGTCGCGGATCTCGCGGTCGCCGCCGAGCTTGTCGACGAGCTTGGCCTGCAGCGCCTGGCGGCCGGTGTAGATGCTGCCGTCGGCCAGCCGCAAGACCTCCTCGCGCGGCAGCTTGCGGCGGTCGGCGACGAGATCGACGAACCAGGCGAAGCTGTCGTCGACCATGCGGCGGATCATCGCCCGCGCCTCTTCGCTCGCCGGATGGAACGGCGAGGGCTCGGCCTTCAGCGGCGCCGACTTGACCTCGTCGAGCGAGACGCCGAGCTTGTCCATCAGCGGCTTGACCTGCGGATACTGGAAGATCACCCCGATCGAGCCGGTGATCGAGCTCTCGCCGGCGACGATCGTGTCACCGGCCGTCGCGATCATGTAGCCCGCGGAGGCGGCGAGCGTGCGCACGTCGGCGACGACGGGCTTCTTCTCGGCCACCTTGCGCAGCGCCTTGAAGATGACCTCGCCGCCGTAGGTCGTCCCGCCCGGCGAAGTGATGGACACCACCAGCGCCTTGGCGCGGTCGTTCCGCTCGATCCGCTCCAGCCGCTCCAGAAGCTCGGTGTCGTCCTGGATGATGCCGCTGATCTCGACGCGCGCGATATGGTTCTGGGCGGCGCCGGGCTCCCAGTTGACGGCGACCGCGACAAACGCGGCGGCGCCCGCGACCAAGAGGGCGGCGACACGCCAGAAAGTGAGCTTGCGGCGCAACTGCCGACGATCGGCTATGGCGGACTGGTCCATCTCGAAAATTCCCGTGCGGTGAGTTTTTCGCGGCCAATGGCAGAGGCGCCATTTGCCAAGTGCCTCATCGATATGGCATTAGCCGGGCAGATGGCAAATCATCCGCGCGAAAATTTGCCCATCCATTGTTTATTCAGGAATAATCGCCATATGGGGCGCGTTACTATGGTGCAGGGCACACGCGGCTGAGCCGGCACGGGCCCTTTCGGGCCGCAACATCGAATTGGGTCATGCTGACAACAGTCGCAGATACGCAGCACGTTGAGCATCCGGATGGCCGGGCGACGGAAGCATACCGCCGCGCCGCACGCCATTCGGCGCGCGTGCGCGTGCTCAAGATCGCGCTGCCCGTCATCGGCCTCCTGATCGCAGCGATCTTCGCCATCGTCTCCATCGTCAGCACCTATATTCCCGACGAGCTCGACGTGGAGAGCGCCACGATCGAGGACGGCAAGGTGGTGATGAAGAACCCGGCCATCGCCGGTCGCAACCGCGACGGCATCAGCTACTCGATGAAGGCCGACCGGGCGCTCCAGGACATGAAGAACCCGGACATCATCCAGCTGGAGAACATCAAGGCGCAGATGCCGGTCAACGACAAGATGATCGCACAGGTCGACGCCGTCACCGGCATCTACGACCGCGGCCGCAACATCCTCGACATGACCGCGCCGTTCACCATTCGCCTCAATACCGGGCTCGAGGCCGCCTTCCGCGATGCCCATCTCGACATCAACGGCGGCCGCATGTCCACGCAACAACCCGTCACCATCCAGTCCAAGGAAGCTTCGATTGTTGCGCAGTCGCTGCGAATGACGGATAAAGGGCGAACCGTCGTCTTCGAGGGAGACGTCGTCGTCAATGTCGATCCCGCCGCCATCCGCAACAGAGAGAAGTAGGGCCACGATGTCCGCATTTTCTGAACCCGCGCAAAGACATGCCATCCTGCCGCTCCTCGCCGCCGGCCTCTTCCTGGCCGCAACAGCCGCGGGCGCGCAGGAAACCAAGAGCCAGCTGAAGGGGCTTCAGCTGTCCAACGACAAGCCGATCCAGATCCAGAGCGACAAGCTGGAGATCCAGCAGCAGTCCAACACCGCCCAGTTCAGCGGCAACGTCAAGGTGGTGCAGGGGACGACCACCCTGCAGGCCGGCAGCATGGTGGTGCACTATGCCGCCCAGGGCGGCGGCTCGATCTCGAGCGGCGATGCCGACATCGAGAAGATCGAGGTCGCCGACAAAGTCTTCCTGCAGTCGGGCACGCAGGAAGCCACCGCCGATACCGGCACCTTCAACCTCATCGACGAGGTGTTCGTGCTGAAGGGCGACAAGGTGGTGCTTTCGGAAGGCAAGAACGTTTTCGTCGGCTGCCAGTTGACCGTGCTGATGCGCACGGGCGAAGCCAAACTCGACGCCTGCGGCGGCCGGGTCATGATCCAGCTCGACCCCAAGTCCCGCAAAACCACGAACTGACGACGCCCGTGTCCCTCGTTTCGCTCTCCCGCATGTCGCGCCGCGTGAAGAAGGCCGAGCCGGTCATTCGGCGCACGGCCGACACGTCGCGTTATGAAGGCACCCTGATCGCCCGCAACCTGTCGAAGAGCTATGGCGGCAGGCGCGTGGTCAACGGCGTGTCGCTCGTCGTGCGCCGCGGCGAAGCGGTCGGCCTGCTCGGACCGAACGGCGCCGGCAAGACGACCTGCTTCTACATGATCACCGGTCTGGTGCCGGTGGACGAGGGCACGATCGAACTCAACGGCAACGACGTCACGACGATGCCGATGTATCGCCGCGCCCGCCTCGGCGTCGGCTACCTGCCGCAGGAGGCCTCGATCTTCCGCGGGCTGACCGTGGAGCAGAACATCCGCGCCGTCCTGGAAGTGCACGACCGCGACCGGGCGCGCCGCGAACGCAAGCTCGACAGCCTGCTTGCCGAATTTTCGATCTCGCACCTGCGCAAATCGGCGGCGATCGCGCTTTCCGGCGGCGAGCGCCGCCGGCTCGAGATCGCCCGGGCGCTGGCCACCGACCCCACCTTCATGCTGCTCGACGAGCCCTTCGCCGGCGTCGACCCGATTTCGGTCGCCGACATCCAGGCGCTGGTGCGCCACCTGACCTCGCGCGGCATCGGCGTTCTGATCACCGACCACAACGTCCGCGAGACGCTGGGCCTGATCGACCGCGCCTACATCATTCACGCCGGAGAGGTGCTGACGCACGGCCGCGCCAACGACATCGTCGCCAATCCCGACGTGCGCCGCCTCTATCTGGGCGACAATTTCAGCCTGTAGGAACAGCCTCGCCTTTTTGCGAACTTTCGTGCGCCCATGAATTTGCAGGGCTGGCGGCTGCCGTTTCCAGGGCGGGGTCACGGGATTTTCATGCGTTTGCGGCCGCCGGCGCGACGAAATTCACCTTATCGCGCAACGGCTGCTTGACCAAATCCGATAAAAAAGCAATTTTTGGGCCAGCCTGAATTTCGGGGTGAGATCGCAGGTCTTCCAACCCGAGGCCAAGGCGGCGGCACGGCCTTTCCGAGACGGGGTTTGGGACGGCGGGCCTGGGTGTTTGCTGCACCGCGCGCCCCTGACGGGGCGCTCAGAGGAGGCAGCGGAATTGTGAACTGCGCAACATCTGCTTCGGAGATCTCGATCTCCGGAAACGATCGCGCCTGCGTACGGCGTCCTTGTTCAATCTTGAGCGACATGCGGTGCCGTAAGGGAGTATGAGCGTCCGCATGGCACTCGCAGCCAGCCTTCTTCTGCGGCAAAGCCAGTCTCTGGTGATGACGCCGCAACTGATGCAGTCGATCCAGCTGCTGCAGATGACGCATCTGGAACTGACGCAGTTCATCGAAAACGAAGTCGAGCGCAATCCCCTGCTCGAGCTGGCATCGGGCGACGATGCCGCCCGCGGCGGCGACGACGTCGTTCATGCCGAAAGCGACTACTATTCCGTCAACGAGGAACGCCCAGCCGCAGGCGGCGAGACGGCCGGGGACGGCTATGCCGGCGACCTCTACGATTCTGCGACGGCCGGCCGGACGGACAGCATGGCCGACTCCTTCGACACGAACATGGAGAACGTCTTTCCCGACGACGCCGGGCCGAAGACGGCGGACGCGCCGGAACTGCTCGGCCAGTGGAAGTCGATGCCGGGTGCTGCCGACGGCAGCGGCGAGGGCTACGACCTCGACGAGTTCATCGCGGGGCAGACGACGCTACGCGACCACCTCGAGGCCCAGGTTCCGTTCTCGCTCAGCGCACCGGTCGACCGGCTGATCGCCAGGCACCTGATCGACCAGCTGGACGAGGCCGGCTACCTGAGTTCGAACCTGGCCGAGACCGCGCTGAAGCTCGGAAAGCCGCTGCAGGAGGTCGAGCGCGTTCTCGACACGCTGCAGCAGATGGACCCGCCCGGCGTCTTCGCCCGCACGCTTGCCGAATGCCTCGCGATCCAGCTGCGCGCCCGCGACCGCTTCGACCCGGCGATGGCCGCACTGATCGGCAACCTCGAGCTTCTCGCCCGTCGCGACTTCGCCACCTTGAAGCGGCTGTGCGGCGTGGACGAGGAAGACCTGATCGACATGCTGGCGGAGATCCGCAAGCTGGACCCGAAGCCGGGGACGCGCTTCCAGGCGGGCGTCAGCGAATCCGTCGTGCCCGACATCGTCGTGCGGGCCGCACCCGACGGCAGCTGGATCGTCGAGCTCAACCCCGACACGCTGCCGCGGGTGCTGGTGAACAACGACTACTATGCCTCCGTCTCGCGCAAGTCGAAGCGGGCGAGCGACGACCAGGCCTTCCTGAACGAGTGCCTGCAGAACGCCAACTGGCTGACCCGGAGCCTGGACCAGCGCGCCAGGACGATCATGAAGGTCGCCACCGAGATCGTCCGCCTGCAGGACGCCTTCCTCGTGCACGGCGTCGACCATCTGCGGCCGCTGAACCTCAAGACGGTCGCCGAAGCCATCAAGATGCATGAATCGACCGTCAGCCGCGTCACGTCGAACAAGTACATGCTGACGCCCCGCGGCCTGTTCGAGCTGAAATACTTCTTCACCGTGTCGATCGGCGCCTCCGGCGGCGGCGATTCGCATTCGGCGGAATCCGTGCGTCACCGCATCCGGACGATGATTGCCCAGGAGACCCCGGAAGACGTGCTCTCCGACGACGACATCGTGGACATCCTCAAGAAGGGCGGCGTCGACATCGCCCGCCGGACTGTGGCGAAATACCGCGAGGCGATGAACATCCCCTCCTCCGTCCAGCGTCGCCGCGAGAAGCGGGCCCTGGCCAAGGCCGCCGGTTTCTGACACCGGCGGTCGGACAACGGTTCCAATTGCCGAACAATTTGGCCCGGCTGCCGAAAGCCGCCCTCCCCCTACCTTCACGCAATCGTGCTTGCCGGCGAACGCCTGTGCGTGCAGCCGAACGCCGATGTAAACCAAGGCGTTAGGCCCGGCCGGCGGCCGGGCCCCGGTCGCGGCGGGGCGTTCGGCATGGAGGGCGGGACCCATTTTCCGTCTCCGCCGTTACTGCCTGCGACGAGAACGTGTCCGGCCTGTTCCGCCCGGCGCTGTTGACTCTCGGGAAAGGAAGGGATAGATGCCCGCCCCAATTCCAGCGAGAAGACAGGCCGGATCTGGTATGCCCGTTTTCCCCGGTACGACAGGCGATAAGGTGTTGCTCGCGTGAAGTGCTTGGATGACGGGTCCGGTTGGAATAGACTGTGGCACGCAAATCACAATCAGAGAGGAAGCTCCATGAGTGTGCGTGTATCCGGCAAACATATGGAAATCGGCGATGCATTCCGGCTGCGAATTGAAGAGCAGATCGGGGCGGCCGTAACCAAGTATTTCGATGGAGGATATTCGAGCCAGGTCACCGTGGAAAAATCCGGCTCCCGATTTAGCGCCGATTGCAAGGTTCACCTCGACACCGGGGCCGCCCTGCAGGCAAACGGCGAGGCGAATGACCCGATCATCGCGTTCGACGCGGCTTCCGATCGGATCGAAAAGCGCCTTCGCCGGTACAAGCGCAAGCTGAAGGACCACCACAACGGAAACGGCCATGACGTCTTTGCGGAAGTCGCCTATGCGGTCGTGGACGCCATACCGGATGACACGGAAGAACTCCCGGCCGACTACGCACCGACCATCGTTGCGGAGAGCACGAAGAAGCTGAAGACCATGTCCGTTGCGAGCGCCGTCATGGCGCTCGACATGACGGACGAACCGGTCCTGCTCTTCCGCAGCGTCGGCCAAGAGCAGCTCAACATCGTCTACAGACGGAACGACGGAAATATTGGCTGGATAGATGCAGCCAATATCAAAGGCTAAAGTGGCAGGGGGAAGCGCCCGGGGGCTGGGCGCTTTCCGCTTCAATCCTTCACTGCGGCTCACGAGGACAAGAGAATGGCATTGGCAGGTTTGCTGCAGCAGAGTGCGATAATTCCGGCTATGAAAGCCAATTCGAAGAAGCAGCTACTTCAGGAACTGGCAATAAAAGCGGCGAAGATCACCGGGCTTCCGGAACGCGAGATATTCGATGTCATCCTCCAGCGCGAGCGTCTCGGCTCGACGGGGGTCGGCAACGGCATCGCGATCCCGCACGGCAAGCTCAAGGAGCTGGATCAGATCACCGGCCTCTTCGCCCGCCTGGAGACGCCCGTGGACTTCGAGGCCCTGGACGACCAGCCGGTCGACCTGGTGTTCCTGCTGCTCGCGCCGGAAGGCGCGGGCGCCGATCATCTGAAGGCTCTTTCGCGCATCGCCCGGGTGCTGCGCGATCCGGCGATGGTCGCGAAGCTGCGCTCTTCGGATTCGGCGACCGCGATTTACGCCTGCCTGAGCGAGGAACACGCGTCCAACGCCGCCTGATCGGCGACCGGCCGCAGGCACGCAACAGGGAGCGCCTGGCGCTCTTCCCTGAGGTCGGGGCGTTGTGCACGAGGCCCCGACAAGCCGACCTCACAGGCCGGCGCTGTCGCCTGCACCGCCCGCCGCTGTGGGACAGGAAAACCGGCGGCTTTGTAGCAGCGGCTTGCCGGCTCTCGAAAATTCCATCGCATCAGCCTTTCGCCGGCACCCGCATTGCCGGATCAGGGAACGGCCCCGCGCGCGTTTGCGTCTTGCCGCCTTCGCCGCAAAGAAAAACCCGGCAGCCGCGAGGATGCCGGGTCTCAAAGGTGTCGAGGACGCGTTCGGCGTTCTCAGGCCTGCTCGGGCTTGTCCCCGCCGGCGGCGACCTTCGGGCCGCCCTTGGACACGCCGACCATTGCCGGCCGCAGAACACGATCGCCGATCTTGTAGCCGTCCTGGACGACCTGCAGCACGGTCCCGTTGGGCACGTCGGCGTTCGGAACCTCGAACATCGCCTGATGGAAGTTCGGATCGAACTTCTCGCCGACCGGCTCCAGCTTGCGCACGCCATGACGCTCCAGCGCGGTCAGCATCGCGCGTTCGGTCATCTCCACGCCTTCGACCAGCGCCTTCAGGCCGGCATCGCCCGCCTCGCGCGCCTCGGCCGGGATGGCATCGAGACCACGGCGCAGATTGTCGGAAACGGCCAGCATGTCCCGTGCGAAGCCGGAAATCGCATAGGACTTGGCGTCCTTGACGTCCCGCTCGGTGCGGCGGCGAAGATTGTCCATCTCGGCGGCAAGCCGCAGGTACCGGTCGCGCAGATCGGCGTTCTCGGCCCGCAGCTGCTCGACCGGATCGACTTCGGCCTCGGGTGCTTCGTTCTCTGGCGACACAGCGGCGGTCTCGGCCTCGTCATTGGCGGCTTCGGGGGCGTGCTTGCTGGTATCGTCGGTCATGGTTTTCTCCGGATTGAGAAAGCGGCATGTCCCGGGATCGATGGCGATGCTCCGGGCCACACATGGGTTGAACGGGTGGAGCAGGCCGGCACACCCTTCAGGCAGCGCGGCGCTCCTTCATTCCCCAGCCGTCCGCGCAGCTTCAACCTGCGGGGACAATGAGAGGGAGTTGAGGCGGATATCGAGCTTCGCGGCGAAAAAATCAAGGTCCTTGACCGAACTCGGCAAAATCGCGGGGCCGGGCGTCAGCGGGACAGCTGGGACATCAGCTGGGCGGTGTAGTCCACCATCGGCACGATGCGCGAGTAATTGAGCCGCGTCGGCCCGATCACGCCGACGGCGCCGACGATCCGTTCCTCGCCGTCGCGATAGGGCGCCACGATCAGCGACGAGCCCGACAGCGAGAACAGCTTGTTTTCCGAACCGATGAAGATCCGGACGCCCGGGCCGGTCTCCGCGAGGTTCAGGAGCTCGATCAGGCTGTCCTTCTTCTCCAGGTCGTCGAACAGCATCCGCAGCCGGTCGACGTCCTCGGCGCCGGCGAGCCCCTCCAGCAGGTTGGCCCGCCCGCGCACGATCAGGCGGGTCGGATTCGACGCGTCATTGCCGCCGGACCAAACGGCAAGCCCGCGCTCGACGAGGTCCTGCGAGAGCTGGTCGAGCTCCTGGCGGACGGTCTGGCGGAGCCGCTCCAGCTTGGTGCGCGCCTCGTGGATGGTGTTGCCGGCCAGATGGGCGTTGAGGAAGTTGGCGGCCTCGGTCAGCTGCGAATTGGTGGTGCCGACCGGCAGCTCGATGATGCGGTTTTCCACCTGGTCGTGATCACCGACGAGGACGACCAGCGCCTTGGTCGGCTCCAGCCTGATGAACTCCACATGCTTGAGGGCGGAATCGCTCTTGGTGGTGATGACGATGCCGGCGCCGCGCGACACCCCCGACAGCATGCTGCTCGCCTCCGTCATCATCGTCTCGACGCTCTGGCCGTGGCCGGGGCGATGAACGTGGCGTTCGATCGAGGCCCTGTCCTCCTCCGAAACGCCGCCCACGCGCATGAACGCATCGACGAAGAAGCGCAGGCCCATCTGCGTCGGCAACCGCCCGGCGCTGACATGCGGCGAATAGATCAGCCCCAGCGCCTCCAGGTCGCTCATGACGTTTCGCACCGAGGCGGGTGAGAGCGAGATCGGCAGGATGCGGGACAGATTGCGGGACCCGAGCGGCTCGCCCCGCTCGAGGTAACTCTCGACAATCCGGCGGAAGATCTCGCCGGCGCGCTCGTCAAGCGATGCGTAGATGTCTGCTTCCGCGGGAGTCCTCAGTACCATGCCAATCAAACAAACGTTGTCGCTGGCCCGAATATAGGGGCGGCCACCGGCCCCGCACAAGAACAATTGCGCCGGACCGGGGCGGCAACACCCTGAAATCGGCCACGCCGCCGCCTTGCCTTTCAGCAGGGACAGGGCGGCGGGAGGCGCACCCTTGCGCCGGTCCAGGCGAATGAAGTGGCCTCCATTCCGAAATCGATTTCGATTTTCCGGCCGATGCGGTAGAAGCGGCCGCAGATTTCAAGCGAACACGGAGTACACGATGCGGCCGTCAGGCAGAAAGACCGATCAGATGCGCAAGGTTTCCTTCGAGCGCAGCTTCTCCAAGCATGCGGAAGGCTCGTGCCTGGTGAAGTTCGGCGACACCCATGTGCTCTGCACCGCGAGCCTGGAGGAAAAGACGCCGCCGTGGCTCCGAAACAGCGGCAAGGGCTGGGTCACCGCCGAATACGGCATGCTGCCACGCGCCACCGGCGAGCGGATGAAGCGCGAAGCGGCCGCCGGCAAGCAGGGCGGTCGCACGCAGGAGATCCAGCGCCTGATCGGCCGGTCGCTGCGCGCCGTCGTCGACCTCACCGCCCTCGGCGAGCGGCAGATCACCATCGACTGCGACGTCATCCAGGCCGACGGGGGCACGCGCACGGCCTCGATCACCGGGGCCTGGATCGCGCTGAACGACTGCCTGAAGTGGATGGAAACGCGCGGCATGATCAAGGTCGACAAGGTCCTGAAGGATCATGTCGCCGCGATCTCCTGCGGCATCTTCGCCGGCCAGTCGGTGATCGACCTCGACTATCTCGAAGATTCCGCGGCCGAGACGGATGCGAACTTCGTCATCACCGGCTCGGGCGGCATCGTCGAGATCCAAGGAACGGCGGAAGGCAAGCCCTTCACCGAAGAGGAGTTTGCGAGCCTGCTGGCGCTCGCCAAGGCCGGCATCGCCGACCTCGTCGAAATGCAGAAGCAGGCCATCGGCTGAGGGGTTGGGGGCCGACTGCCCCTTGCCCCCGATCCGCCCTTCGGGCACCTTCTCCCCGCAGGCGGGGAGAAGGACAGGAGGCGACGATGGCCGAGCCGCAGCACCCCCTCGAAGGCATCCTCGAGACCGCGCTCTATGCCGAGGATCTGGATGCGGCCGAGGCCTTCTATGGCGGGCTCCTGGGGCTGGAGAAGATCACGCGCCAGGCAAACCGGCACGTATTCTTCCGCTGCGGTGCGGGCGTGCTTCTGATCTTCAACCCGAAGGAGACGGTGGTGCCGCCGCCGCCGCAGGCTTTTCCGGTGCCGGTGCACGGAATGACGGGACAAGGTCACGTGTGCTTTCGCGCCGCGTCTGCGGCGCTTGATTTCTGGGCGGAAAAGCTGAAAGAAGCAGGGATCGCCATCGAGGCCGATTTCCGCTGGCCGAACGGCGCCCGCTCCATCTATTTCCGTGACCCGGCCGGAAACAGCCTCGAATGCGCCGAACCCGGCCTGTGGGGACTGGACCCCGGGAAGCCGACCTGACAGGAACAGACATGCGCAAGCTCGATACCCGCACGATCGTCGTCGCCAGCCACAATGCCGGCAAGATCCGCGAGATCCGCGACCTGATCGGCCCGCTCGGCTTCACGGCCAAGTCCGCCGCCGACCTGAACTTCGTCGAGCCCGACGAGACCGGCACCACCTTCGAGGAGAACGCCGCGATCAAGGCGCTGGCCTCGGCGAAGGCTGCCGGCATGCCCGCGCTCTCCGACGATTCCGGCCTCGTCGTCGATGCGCTCGGCGGAGCACCCGGTGTCTACACCGCCAACTGGGCGGAGAAGGACGACGGCAGCCGCGACTTCGCGATGGCCATGGGCAAGGTGGAGAAGGCGCTTTCGGAAAAGGGTGCGTCAGCACCTGCCGATCGGACCGCCCGCTTCGTCTCCGTCCTCTGCCTCGCCTGGCCGGACGGGCACACCGAAATCTTCCGCGGCGAGATCGAGGGCACGGTCGTCTGGCCGCCGCGCGGCAGCCAGGGCTTCGGCTACGACCCGATCTTCCAGCCGGAGGGCCATGGCGTCACCTTCGGCGAGATGAGCGCTGAGGAAAAGCACGGCTGGAAGCCCGGACAGGCGCAGGCCCTGTCGCACCGGGCCCGCGCCTTCAAGCGCTTCGTCGAAACCTGCCTGGAAGCTTGAAACCAAACCGATGACGGCGGTCACTCCCTTTGCATCGAGACAGCCTGTCACCGGCGATCCACTGGATCCCGGCTTCGGCGTCTATGTGCATTGGCCCTTCTGTGCCGCCAAGTGCCCCTATTGCGACTTCAACAGCCATGTCCGCCACCAGCCGGTCGACCAGGACCGCTTCGTCGCGGCCTTCCTGGCGGAGATGGAGACGATGCGGCGGCTGACCGGTCCGCGCACCGTCACCAGCATCTTCATGGGCGGCGGCACGCCGTCGCTGATGCAGCCATCGACCGTCGATGCGATCCTTTCGGGGATCTCCCGCCACTGGCACATGCCCGACGGCATCGAGATCACCATGGAGGCAAACCCCTCCAGCGTCGAGGCCGAGCGCTTCCGCGGCTACCGTGCCGCCGGCGTCAACCGCGTCTCGCTCGGCGTCCAGGCGCTCAACGACCGGGACCTGAGGTTCCTCGGACGGCTGCACGACGTCGAGGACGCGCTGAAGGCGATCCGGCTGGCGCGCGAGATCTTCCCGCGCATGTCCTTCGACCTGATCTACGCACGGCCGAACCAGACGGTGGCGGAATGGGACGCGGAGCTGAAGCAGGCCGTCTCCTACGCCGTCGATCACCTGTCGCTCTACCAGCTGACGATCGAGGAGGGCACGCCCTTCTACGGCCTGCACAAGGCCGGCAAGCTGGTGGTGCCGGACGGCGAGCAGTCGGCGATCCTCTACGAGGCGACGCAGGAGATCACCGCCCGCGAGGGCATGCCGGCCTACGAGGTCTCCAACCACGCCCGCCCGGGCGCGGAAAGCCGGCACAACCTCACCTATTGGCGCTATGGCGACTATGTCGGCATCGGCCCCGGCGCGCATGGCCGGCTGTCTGCGGGCGATGCCAAGATCGCGACCGCCACCGAGCGTCATCCGGAAACCTGGCTCGGCCGGGTCGAGGCGGAGGGCCACGGCGTGGTCGACCGGGAGGTGCTGGCGCTGTCCGAGCAGGCCGACGAACTGCTGCTGATGGGACTGCGCCTGACCGAAGGCGTCGACCTCGCCCGCTGGCAGGCGCTCGCCGGCCGCGGCCCGGACCCGGACCGCGAACAGTTCCTGATCGACCACGGCTTCATCGAGCGTCTCGGCAATTCGCGCCTGCGCTGCACGCCGGCCGGCATGCTGATCCTGGATGCGGTGGTGGCCGACCTCGCCTGCTGAGGGGCGGTCAAGCTGCTGGACGGACGCTGCCTCCGGTGAAGACGCCCGGGCAGGCAGGCCGGATCGGGTCCGATCCCGATCCGAGCCCGCTGCGCCACCACCGATGTTTACGGGCGCTGCTGGCCGCACGCCGCACTGCCTGGCGCTCCTTCGCCGCCGTGCGCCGGCTTTTCGTCCGCACCGACGTCGATTCGTCTTGAACCCGCGATGAGCCGGCGGCATTCTCGCTCACTGGTTGTATTTATATTGCGTACCGCTTGCGGAGAACCACCTGCATGAGAAGCGTTCTGTTTCTGATCGTGCTGGCCGTCGCCCTGGCGATCCTGCAGATGGCCTATACCGCCGTGCAGATCGCCGCCTATGCCCGATATCTTCCGCCCAAGCTGGGCAGCGCGCGTTATCTGGCGGCGGGCTCGAATACCGGAACTCTCGATCTCCCCGCGCAACTCCTGCGCTTTGAGGCCTGCGGTGCGGTCGTGTTCGAACTGGCACCGGATGCGATCGATGCGGTCAGACGCGACGGGTTGGCGTTTCTGGAGGAAGCGACACAGGGCGCCGCGCCGAGCCTGCGATACGCGCCCTGGCGACGGACGCCCGCGCCCAAGGAATGGTACGGCGACGGCGCCGTGGCCTCTTCGTTCCACTGCGCCAATCTCGGCCGGTCGTTTCGTCGCATGATCGGGGAAGGCGGCCGCGGCCCCGGAGGCTTCTACACCACCATGGCCGACGGACAGCTCTTCCTGCTGCCCGACGAAGGCATCCTTGCCGTCACCTATCAATGAGGATCGTCGCGACCGCGATGCCACAGCGATGCACCGCAACCGGTCGGCCAATCCGCAAACCCGGATTCGCAACCTTGCCGGCGCACCCGTACCCGGCTCAGCAACCGCAAAACAAAAAAGAGCCCGGGGCCTCGTGCTCCCGGGCTCAAGGGCCGCACCCCCAGGCGTGACGGATACTATTCGTTGATCAGCCGCTTGAGCAGTTCGATCTCGTGACTCAGCTTCGTGTCGGAGGCGATCAGTTCCTCGATCTTGCGGACCGCGTGCAGCACGGTGGTGTGATCGCGTCCGCCGAAGCGGCGGCCGATTTCCGGGAAGGACCGCGGCGTCAGCGTCTTCGACAGATACATGGCGATCTGGCGCGGCATGACGACGACGCGCGTGCGCCGGCTGGAGACCAGTTCCTGGCGCGAGACGTTGTAGTGCTTGGCTACCACGCGCTGGATATCCTCGATGCGCACGCGGCGCGGCTCGCCAGCCCCGACCAGATGCGCCAGCAACTCATCGACGCGCTCGACGGTGAGGTTCGGCTCGAAGGTACGGCGGAACAGGAGCTGGTTGAAGGCGCCCTCCAGTTCGCGGCCGCTGGCGGTGATGCTGCGGGCGACATGGTTGAGGATCTCCGCCGGGATTTCCAGCGACGCATCCTCCAAGCGGGCGACCTCGAGGCGACGCTTGAGGATCTCCAGCCGCATCTCGTAGTCCGGCGCCTCCATCTCGATGGCCACGCCGCCCTGCAGGCGGGAACGGACGCGCGGATCGAGCGATTCCAGCTCCCAGGGAGCGCGGTCGGCAGCGACCACCACCTGCTTGGCGGAATCGAGCAGCATGTTCAGAAGGTGGCAGAACTCGTTCTGGATCGAATTGCCCTGCAGGAACTGCATGTCGTCGATGACGAGGAGATCGATGTTGCGCAGCGTCTCCTTCAAGGACAGGGCGTCGTTGTCGCGGATGGCCGTGGCGAAGCGCCACATGAAATATTCGGCCGTCAGGTAGACGACCCGCGGGCTGCGGGCGCTGGCGAGCGCCGCATTGGCAATCGCCTGCAAGAGATGCGTCTTGCCCAGTCCGACGCTGGAATGGATGAAGAGCGGATTGAAGCGGACGGCGCTGGCGCCGGCCTCGGCGATCGTCTTGGCGGCGGCGAGCGCCACGCGGTTGGACGAGCCCTCGACAAAGGTATCGAAGGTGTAGCGCGGGTCGAGCGGCGAGCCGAACAGCGGGCCCGGCGCCGGCTGGCGCTGCTGGGCCTTTTCGGTGACACCTGCGGCGGCCTGCGCGACCGTCTGCGGACCGGCCAGGCGGCGGGTCTGGGACGCGGGCGCGGCCTCGGCAACGGCCGCAACCTCCTCGATACCGGCGCGCACGCCGCGGGTGGCCGTCCGTACCAGGATCTCGACCTTCAGGATCTCCGGCTCTTCCTGCTGGAAGAGCGTCGTGATCAGCTCGAGATAGCGGTTGTTGATCCAGGATTTGAGGAAGGTCGTCGGCACCGAGAGCCGAACGACGGTCTTGGAGTAGGAATGGAGCTTCAGCCGGCCGAACCAGCTGGCATAGACGTCCTGGCCGACCTGCGCCTTGAGGCGCGCGCTGACCCGCTCAAAAAGCGCGTCATGCCGTGTCTCCGCTTTTTCGCCCGCCTTCTCGCTTCCGTCTGCGATTGCCCTCAGTGCATCTTCCCCGTTTGCATATGCACCGACAGACGTGGCCGTATTTGCTTGCATTGTGCCGCCTTTCAAGTTCAGTCGACGCACCGGCATTTCATGCCGGCGCCGCATGGTCCATCCTCAGCCGCCTCTGCCGGAGCCATCGGCAACGCGGACTCGGTTTCGCCGGTCGCATCGCCCCACTCCTGAACGCGACCAGCAAACAGGGGCCTCGACGTGCCGGCCGATGGCCAACCGTCTTGCGCCCATCCGGCAACGCGAACTCCTCGTACAGATCGCGCGACCGTCATTCTCACTCATACTCACGCTCGTCCACCTGCCCCCTGCCGCCGTCCTCGCAACGACAACGGGCGAAGCAGGCCAACGGCAAAATCTTACCGTTCCGGCCAAAACCCAATCGGGGTAGCCGGCCGCCTGCTTCAGGTGTCCGATGAACCGGAGCTATGCACTCCGCACAGGGGTGAAACATCCGCGCACCAGCCTTTCACGGCAGTGTTTGGCGTCTCGTCTACGCTTGTGTGTGCGCCCCCTGTGGAAGGCATTTAGGCAGGATCAAACGGCAAGATCAATGCCGAATTTTCAGCAAAATCGACGCACGGCCGTTGACTCCTTTGAGCCAATTTGTCTCGGAAACCGGGGGCCGCAAAAGAATCCATTATGAATCAATGGCTTTGTTTCGTCGGCTATTTCAACGAGAGCGGGAATCGAAAAAAATAATTATTTTCTTGACTCGCGGTCCGCCGCAATTGCCCCCACCCCAGGCGACGGCCTCGCGCTCATCCTCTTATAAATATATGAATTTGCTGTCTTTTTTCTGTCATGCCGCTGACATGAGCCAGCCTTGCGCGTTAACCATAGCGGCACCCAAAACGCAAAGAAAAAGCCCGGCGAAAACGCCGGGCTCTATCAAAATCGCATAGCTACTGCTGCAAATCAGGCAGAAAGGGCCTTCACGCGATGAGCGAGTCGCGAAACCTTGCGGGAGGCCGTGTTGGCATGAACGACGCCCTTGGTGGCTGCGCGCATCAGCTCCGGCTGTGCGGCCTTCAGTGCGGCGGCAGCTGCCACCGCGTCGCCGGCGGCCAGTGCCTCCTCGACCTTGCGGACGAAGGTGCGGACACGCGAGCGGCGAGCCTTGTTGATCTCAGTGCGGCGAGCGATCTTGCGGGTCGCCTTTTTCGCCGAAGTCGTATTGGCCATGGATGCCTCTCTTCAGAAACCGGACACGAACTCCGCCTTCGCCGTGCCGGGTCACTGCGACCTGTCATCCAAGCAATTCGGGAGCACTATCGGAAAACCTTGGAAGGGGCTTTCCAAACTGTGGGGCGGCGTATAGCGGGAATTGGCAGGCCCGTCAACGAGCAAATTGCAGAAATGCGGCGGCAATCCGAGCCGGACCGATTCAGAATGCGGGCTTTGCGCCGTCCGGCCGCCACCGCCCGCTCGACCGCCCCTGTCGGCCGCGCCCACGCACAGGGCCAACCTGGTTTGCCGACGGGCGACCGGCCGGGCGTCCCGGCAGCCTGCATCGCCCCCCTCGGCAACCGGCTGCCGACTCTGCGGCAGGCGCGCCGCCCGGCTCTTTCGCCCGGCACGAGATCGACAAATTGCCGCGGCTGTTCCGCCTCCACAACCGCATACATCCTGCGCGGGAACAATTCGCGCGTTTGTTCGATAATTGTTCTTGTTATATTCTTTTTCTCGTGCCATGGTAGCAACCGTGACTTGAGGGCCGATTGAAGACAACCCCTGCGATGCGCCGGATCCGAACGCGCCGGCCGGCAGGCTCGGGCGTCTCCATCCTCCTCCCTTTCGAGCGGCATGATGCCGACCTATTTCGGGGTTTGTCATGGTGGCACGGGTAAGCACGGTGGCGTTTCAGGGCATCGACGGCGTTCCGGTCGACGTCCAGGTGATGGTGGCACCGGGGAAGATCGGGATGCAGATCGTCGGCCTGCCGGACAAGGCGGTCGCCGAAAGCCGGGAGCGCGTCCAGGCCGCCCTGCATGCCTCGGGGCTCTCGCTGCCGGCCAAACGGGTGACCGTCAACCTTGCGCCGGCGGATCTGCCCAAGGAGGGGAGCCACTTCGACCTGCCGATCGCGCTCGGCCTGATGGCGGCGCTCGGCGCCATACCGGCCGATGCGCTGGAGGGCTATGTCGTCATCGGCGAGCTCAATCTCGACGGCACGATCGCCGCCATCGCCGGTGCCCTTCCGGCCGCGATCGGCGCAAACGCGCTCGGCAAGGGCCTGATCTGCCCGGCCGACAGCGGCGCGGAGGCCGCCTGGGCCGGCGCGCAGCTCGACATCGTCGCCCCGCGCAGCCTGATCGCGCTCGCCAACCACTTTCGCGGCACGCAGGTGCTGTCGCGCCCCGAGCCGGCGATCCGCGCCGCGCCGGCCGACCTGGCCGATCTCGCCGACATCAAGGGACAGGAGAGCGCCAAGCGGGCGCTGGAGGTCGCCGCCGCGGGCGGCCACAACCTTCTGATGGTCGGCCCGCCGGGATCGGGCAAGTCGATGCTGGCGGCCCGCCTGCCCTCCATCCTGCCGCCGCTGTCGCCGGCGGAACTGCTGGAGGTCTCGATGATCCATTCGATCGCCGGCCAACTGGCCGGCGGCCGCCTGTCAGATCGCCGGCCCTTTCGCGCCCCGCACCATTCGGCGACGATGGCCGCGCTCGTCGGCGGCGGCCTGCGCGCCCGCCCGGGCGAGGCCTCGCTCGCCCATCACGGCGTCCTGTTCCTCGACGAGTTTCCCGAATTCGCGCCGCAGGTGCTGGACGCACTGCGCCAGCCGCTCGAATGCGCCGAATGTGTGATCGCCCGCGCAAATCACCGCGTCAGCTATCCGGCCGCGATCCAGCTGGTCGCGGCCATGAACCCCTGCCGCTGCGGCATGGCGGGCGAGCCGGGGCAATCCTGCCCCCGCGGCCCGCGCTGCATGGCCGACTACCAGGCGCGCATCTCCGGCCCGCTGCTGGACCGGATCGACATCCGCATCGACGTGCCGGCGGTGTCTGCGGCCGACCTGATCCGGCCGATGCCCGCCGAGCCCAGCGCCGTCATCGCCCGCCGCATCGCCCGGGCGCGCGAGGCCCAGCGCGACCGCTTCGCCACCCTCGGCCATCCGCAGGTCGCCACCAATGCGCGTGCCTCGACGGCGCTGATCGAACGCATCGTCGAGCCGGACCCGGGCGGGCTGCAGCTCTTGCGGGACGCGGCGGAAAAGATGCGGTTCTCCGCCCGCGGCTACCACCGGGTTCTCAAGGTCGCCAGAACGCTCGCCGACCTGGACGGAAAGGACATCGTCGGGCGCATCCATCTCGCCGAGGCGATCTCCTACCGCATCGCCGGCGAACGGCTGGCCGCGGCCGCGTGAGAGGCGCCTGAAGAACGCCGGCCGTCGGTGCGACGGCCAGACGGGACGTCCAAGACGGGGCGGCCAGGGAAGGTGGCCAGATCGGGCGGCCAGACGGGACGGCCGAGGGGGGCAGCCAGGTGGGGTGGCGCCGCGATGCGTCGTCCGGCGGCAGGCCGGCTTCACGCAGCGATGCGCTCCCGTGCCGTCCGCTCCTGCACGACGCGCCTGCCGGGCCAGAGGACCGGCGCTCCAGGGGCGCGCCGATCGCCTTGCTCCGGGCGGCGGTTCGATCAGCCGCCGAGGCCTTCGAACAGGGCCGTCGAGAGATAGCGTTCCGCAAAGGAGGGAATGATGACGACGATGGTCTTGCCCGCGTTCTCGGGGCGGCTGCCCACCTTGATCGCCGCGGCCAGGGCGGCGCCTGAGGAAATGCCGACCGGCACGCCCTCGAGCTTGGCCACCAGCCGGGCGTTCTCGAAGGCCTCGTCGTTGGTGACGGTGACGACCTCGTCATAGATCTTGGTGTCGAGGATGGCGGGCGCGAAGCCTGCGCCGATTCCCTGGATCTTGTGCGGTCCGGGATTGCCGCCGGAAAGGACCGGGCTGTCGGCCGGCTCGACGGCCACGACCCTGAGCCCCGGCTTCTTCGCCTTCAGCACCTGACCGGCGCCGGTGATCGTGCCGCCGGTGCCGATGCCGGAAACGAGGATATCGACCGCACCGTCGGTATCGTTCCAAATCTCCTCGGCCGTCGTCTTGCGATGGATCTCGGGGTTGGCGGGATTTTCGAACTGCTGCGGGATGACCGCGTCGGGCAGCGTCGCGACCAGTTCCTCGGCCTTGGCGATCGCCCCCTTCATGCCCTTCGCCCCCTCGGTCAGCACGAGTTCCGCGCCGAGCAGCGCCAGCATCTTGCGGCGCTCGATCGACATGGTCTCCGGCATGGTCAGGATCAGCTTGTAGCCCTTGGCGGCAGCGGCGAAGGCGAGCGCGATGCCGGTGTTGCCCGAGGTCGGCTCGACCAGCGTCGTCTTGCCGGGGGTGATCCTGCCCTGCGCCTCGAGCGCCTCGATCATCGCCACCCCGATGCGGTCCTTCACCGAGGCGATCGGGTTGAAGAACTCCAGCTTGGCCAGAAGATTGGCCTTGACGCCCTTCTCCTTCGCAAGCTTGTCGAGACGGACGATCGGGGTATCGCCGATCGTCTCCGTAATGGACGCATAGACGCGCCCGCGGCCGGGCTTGCGGATCTCAGGCATTTCGGTCTCCCTTTCCTTCTGCTGTTGGAGGGAGAATAGGTTGTAAGGCACCGGCCGACCAGTGTCAGATCATCCACGCACCGCCGTCAGACCGGAAAAAACGCTTTCCATTCGGGTTGAGGACAGATCTTTATTTCACGCAAGGCGCGTCGCGGCATGTCACGCAACGCGCCTCTGCGGATTTCACGCCGCCCGCGTTGCGATATAGGCGGCCGTGCTGGCGAGGACGCCGGCGGCAACGCGATTGAGCGCCCGCAGGGCGGCCGGCTTCTTCAGCAGCAGCCGGGCGCGGGAGGCGAGCGCCATATAGGGCACCAGCACGACCAGCAGCACGATGAAGGTCGCCGCCAGGAGCAGCCCGTATTCGTTGGGACCGATCGCGGCGAGATCGATCAGCGTCGGCACGAGCGCGACGTAGAAGAGCATCGTCTTCGGATTTCCGAGCGTCACCAGAAGCCCCGACAGGAACGACATCGCCATGCTGGACGAGCTCCGCGCCTTGATCTCCTGCGGCACGAGTCCCGTCGTCCAGAGCTTCCAGGCGATGTAGCCGAGATAGAGGGCGCCGGCGATCTTGATCGCCATGAAGGCGGTCGTAAACGTCTGCGCGATGAAGGCGAGCCCCAGGATCACCGCCGTCAGGTAGATCATGTCGCCGAGGATCAGCCCCAGCCCCATGAAGAACGTCTCCCGGAAGCCGGAGCCGAGCGCGCGGGCCACGATCGCGGTGATGCCCGGCCCCGGGATCGCGGCTGCGATGAACAGGGCCCCGCTATAGGCGAGCAATGCTGCAAGTGTCATGGCTACCGCTCTTCAATGGATGTCACCGACATTTTTCGGCCGCCCCTGTCTACGCCGCCGCCGATCCCGTTTCAAGCGGGCCGGCCCGGGTGCCGCGCGCCTGCCGCCTGCGCGCGGTGGAGGCAGCCGGATGCGCCCCGATGTCACATGGCCAAGAAGGAGCGCTGATAAGAAGCATGCAGCCGTTGAAGAACAGGCGCCTGCGCCCTAGCTTGTCTTCGCCGGCGACCGCCGGCCGCTAGCGATGCCGCAGGCACTGTCCCGAGCCGGCACCCCTCATTCTCGCGCCAGAAACAAAGGAGAGACTCCATGTCCACCGGTTCCGCCGAAAAGCGCAGGACTGCCCCGCTCAAGACGCCGTCGGGCCTCGCCTCCAACGCGATCACCGACATATCCGCCGCGCTGACGACGCTGCTCGCCGACATGTTCGCGCTCTACCTGAAGACCAAGAACTTCCACTGGCACGTCTCCGGTCCGCATTTCCGCGACTACCACCTGCTGCTCGATGAGCAGGCCGCACAGATCTTCGCCACGACCGACGACATCGCCGAGCGCGCCCGCAAGATCGGTGGCACCACGCTCCGCTCGGTCGGCCATGCGGCGCGCCTGCAGCGCATCCCGGACAATGATGCCGACTACGTCACCCCGGGCGACATGCTGGCCGAACTCCTGGAGGACAACAAGCATCTCGTCTCGCTCCTGCGCGAGACGCACGACCTCTGCGACGAGCACAACGACGTCGCCACCGCGAGCCTGCTCGAAAACTGGATCGACGAGGCCGAGCGCCGCACCTGGTTCCTGTTCGAAACGACGCGGCAGGCCAAGTAGCCCGCAGATGTCACGGGCGTTCCGGCCGCCGCAGGGCGGCCGGTTGCTGCCGGAACGCTAGCGAGACACCGGTGCGGCCCGGAAGAGCCGCCCCGGCGACCAGCCGAGGTTCATCCCCATCGCCGCCAGCAGGATCACCGCCGCGCCGGCGACCTGAACGGGCTCGAGCGCGTGCCCGAGCGCAAGCCGATCGGTCGCGATCGCTGCGACCGGATAGAGGAAGGAGAGCGCGCCGGTGATGTGCGTCGGCAGCTTCTGGATCGCACCGTAGAGCAGGACATACATCAGCCCCGTATGCACCACGCCGAGGGCGGCGATGCTGGACCAGGCCGAAGCCGTGGCCGGCATCGTGGAAAAATCCGCAAGCGGCGCCAAGAGGACCGTGCCGGTGCAGACCTGGACGAGCGCGATCAGATGCGGCGGGGTGCCTTTCAGGCCCTTGGCCGCGATCGCGGCGAGCGCATAGAAGAAGGCCGCGCCGAGGGACAGGGCGATCCCGAGCGCGTATTCGCTGCCGCCGCCGCCCGGCCCCGCCTGCACGATCGCGACCATGCCGGCAAACGACAGCGTGAGCCAGAACAGCTTGGTCGCGGTGATCCTTTCGCCGAGAAACAGCGCGCCGAGGCCCAGCAGCATGAAGGGCTGGGTGTTGTAGACGGTCGTCGCGATCGAGATCGATGCCAGCGGATAGGCCGCAAAGAGCAGGACCCAGTTGGCGACGATGGCGACGCCGCCGGCGATGGCGATGGCGAGACGGCGTCCGGTCAGAAGGCCGCGGCGCAGATAGCCGAGATAGCCGCACACCAGCGCCAGGCACACCGCGCCGATCGCGCAGCGCCAGAAGACGACGTTGATCACGGGCTGATCGGAAGCCAGGACGAACAGGCCGATCGTTCCCGAAATCAGCATGGCCGCCGTCATCTCGAGTGCGCCTTTACGGGTGGTTCTGTCCATGGTCTCGATCCTTTCAAAGAAGGCGGCCAGAATAAAAGTCCGCATTGATCGCTTCCATGATTTTAATTAGGATGATCGCCATAACCGCCTTATTATGTGAGGTGATATCGTGAGAAATGTTTCATGACCCTGGACGACACCGACAGGCGGCTACTGTCGCTGCTGGCAGAAAACGGGCGGCTTTCGCTGAAGGAGCTGGCGGCCGCCACCGAGCTTTCGTCTCCGAGCGTGGCGGAGCGGCTGCGCAAGCTCGAGGAGCGCGGCGTGATCGGCGGCTTCACCATCGACGTCAATGCCCGCACGCTCGGCTACGCGCTCCAGGCAATCGTGCGGGTGCGGCCGATGCCGGGCCAGTTGCACATCGTCGAGCGACTGATCCAGGAGATGCCGCAATGCGTCGAGTGCGACAAGGTCACCGGGGACGACTGCTTCATCGTGCGTCTCCAGCTGCGCAGCATGGAAGAGCTGGACATACTGCTCGACGGCATCGCCGAGCGCGCGCAGACCAACACGTCCATCGTCAAGTCCACCCCGGTGAAGCGGCGCCTGCCGGCCCTCTGACCCGGCATCGGGCGCGCGCCGTCGCCTGCTCAGAACTCCGCCATGGGCGAAAGCCGGAAAGCCCCGGTCGGCACCGGGCCGCGGCGCATCATGAAGCGCAGATCGCCGTCTTCGGCGAGACTGTCGCCCGTCCAGGCCATCCGGTCCGGCGGGAACAGGACCTCGGCGCTCTGCGGCTGCAAAGCGAGCGCCTGCAATATGCCGGCGAGCGTAGGAATGCGGGTGCCGACCACGTCCAGCAATGTGAACGTTTCGCCTGCCCGCTGCTGCCGCCAGGCGACGACGGCCGGAAATTCCGGCAGGAAGCTCAGCGTCACGGCCTCGACGAGCGCGGTGTTGAGCAGGAAGGTCTGCGTGTTCCGGCAAACCGCAAAGCGGGACGAGACCGGTTCCCGCGCCTCCAGCAGGTCTCGAAGAAGCGACAGGTCGCCCGCATCGGCCATGTCGAGCACGCGGGCGGACGGCTTCGCATCGACCGCAGCCGGTGCCGGCGCCGGGCCGACGAAGCGGTGCTCCGGCAGGGCGGCGAAGCCATGGGGCGCGTAGAGCTCCGGTTTGTCGGTGTAGAGGACGATCGCCTCGAAACCCCGTTCCTCGCATCGCTGCAGCGTGCGGCGGAGAAGGTCGCGAAACAGGCCCCGTCCACGGAACTCCGGCAGGACCGCGCCGGACTGCAGCCCGGCGGCGTCGACCGGCCGACCGTCGATCAGAAGCGGCATCGCAAAGGCCGACAGGTTGGCCGCGCACCGGCCGCTGCCGTCGAACCAGGCCGAGGACATCAGCGTCCGGTCGCGCCCGCCCATCCGCTCCAGCGGGCTCACGTCGACGTCGAAAACGGCCAGAAGCAGTGCCTTCACCGCCGCCCAGCCGCCGGGATCGTCGAAATAGTCCTCGCGATAGGTGAGCCCGGCGCGGTCGCCGGTCATGCGCCGGCCACCGTCGCTACACCCCGGTCGAGCCGAAGCCGCCGGCGCCGCGCTCGGTCGCACCCGCCTCGGCGACCTCGCAGACCCTTGCCTGCACGACGGGGGCAATCACCATCTGGGCGATGCGCATGCCGCGCTCGATCGCAAAGTCCGCCTCGCCGAGATTGACCAGCAGCACCTTCACTTCGCCGCGATAGTCGCTGTCGATGGTGCCGGGCGTGTTCAGGCAGGTGATGCCGTGCTTGAAGGCGAGGCCGGAGCGCGGCCGCACCTGCGCCTCGTAGCCCGCCGGGATCTCGAAGACGAAACCGGTCGGCACCAGGGCGCGCTGGCCCGGCGAAAGCACGAGCGGCGCGCCGTCGCCGACCGCGGCGCGCAGGTCCATGCCGGCGGCACCCGCCGTCTCGTATGCGGGCAGGTCGAGGCCGGCGCCATGCGGCAGGCGGACGAGGTTCAGGGTCGGGTGGGGATCGTGTCGGATGTTCATTCCCTATTTGCCGACCACCGGCAGCCGGGGTCAAACGCGAATTGAAAGTTTTCCACGAAACCGCTACATAGCGCCCGACCAAGAGGATTTTCACGACATGGCCGAAAGTCTCGCCGAGGCGGTCTCCCGCCGCCGCACCTTTGCTATTATCGCCCACCCGGACGCGGGCAAGACGACGCTGACCGAGAAGCTCCTGCTGTTCGGCGGCGCGATCCAGCTCGCCGGCGAGGTCAAGGCAAAGAAGGACCGGATCCAGACCCGATCGGACTGGATGAAGATCGAGCGCGAGCGCGGCATCTCGGTCGTCACCTCGGTGATGACCTTCGAGTACGAAGGCAACGTCTTCAACATCCTCGACACGCCCGGCCACGAGGATTTCGCCGACGATACCTACCGCACGCTGACGGCGGTGGATGCGGCCGTCATGGTGATCGACGCCGCCAAGGGCATCGAGCCGCGAACGCTGAAGCTGTTCGAGGTCTGCCGCATGCGCGACATCCCGATCATCACCTTCGTCAACAAGATGGACCGCGAGAGCCGCGATCCCTTTGAGATTCTCGACGAGGTCGAGGAGAAGCTGGCGCTCGATTGCGCGCCGGTGACCTGGCCGATCGGCCGCTCCAAGACCTTCTGCGGCTCCTATCACCTGTCGACCAACGAGGTGCGCGGTTCCGACACCCAGGAGCGGCTGACCAAGGTCAACGATCCGGAGATGGCCTCGCACCGCCTGCCGGAGAACGAGCGCGAGGCCTTTATCGACGAGCTGACGCTCGCGATCGAAGCCTGCAAGCCGTTCGACAAGAAGGCCTTCCTCGAGGGACACCTGACGCCGGTCTTCTTCGGCTCGGCGCTCAGGAACTTCGGCGTGCGCGACCTGATCAACGCGCTCGGCGCCTTCGCCCCGCCGCCGCGCGACCAGGTGGCGGATGTCCGGACCGTGCATGCGGCGGAAGACCGGATGACCGCCTTCGTCTTCAAGATCCAGGCGAACATGGATCCGAACCACCGCGACCGCATCGCCTTCGCCCGCGTCTGCTCCGGCAAGCTGGAGCGCGGCATGAAGGCGCGGCTGTCGCGCACCGGCAAGCAGCTCGGGCTGACCGCGCCGCAGTTCTTCTTCGCCTCGCAGCGCCAGCTCGCAGACACCGCCTATGCCGGCGACGTGGTCGGCATCCCCAACCACGGCACCCTGCGCATCGGCGACACGCTGACGGAAGGCGAGGCGCTGGTGTTCGAAGGCGTGCCGAACTTCTCGCCGGAAATCCTTCGCCGCGTTCGCCTGGAGGATGCGATGAAGGCGAAGAAGCTGAAGGAAGCGCTGCACCAGATGGCCGAGGAAGGCGTCGTCCAGCTGTTTTCGCCCGACGACGGTTCGCCGGCGATCGTCGGCGTCGTCGGCGCGCTGCAGCTCGACGTGCTGAAGGAACGGCTGCAGGCGGAGTATGGCCTGCCGGTATCCTTCGAGATGTCGCGCTTCTCCGTCTGCCGCTGGATCTCGGCGGACAATGCCGCCGACCTCGACAAGTTCGTCACCGCCCGGCGCGGCGACATCGCCCGCGACCTCGACGGCGACCCGGTGTTTCTGGCGCAGGATTCGTTTTCGCTGCGCTACGAGGCCGAACGCTATCCGGCGATCAAGATGGCCGCGATCAAGGAGTATCACGTCGCCAAGGCGGCGTGAGGGGGCCTGGACGGGCGGGCACCTGTGCCCGCCTCACACATGTCACCCCGGCCAGAGCCCGCGCGCCGTCAGCCAGAGGCCGGCCGCTGCCAGGAGCACTCCGGCGGCACGGCCCATCCGGTCGCCGCCCGGCAGAAGCTTCTCCGCCAGCACGAAGATGGCGATGACGGCGATCCAGAGGATGTTCATCACACCGCCGACGAACAGCAGCAGCATCAGCGGCCAGCAGCAGCCTACGCAATAGGCACCGTGCCGCATGCCCATCAGGAAGGCGCCGGCCGTGTCGCGCCTGAAGCCGCCCGCGGCTTGCAGGAAGGCGGCCGGAGCGCGGCATTTGCCGAGGCAGGCGCTCTTCAGCGGCGTCCATTGGTACAGGCCGGCGACGACGAGAAGCACGCCGCTCAAGAAGGGACTGGCGCTCTCCATCATCGGCGTCAGCAGCAGCGCCCGTTCCAGCAGCCACTGGCCGAGGGCGGCGGCGAGCGAGAACAGGAACCAGATCGCCAGATAGCCGGCGCAGAAGATCCCGGTCGCCGCGACCGGCGTGCCCTTCGCGGCCGCATGCCGCCCGACCCTGGCATAGAGCAGGATCATCGGCGAGGCCGACGGCAGCATCATGCCCACCATCATCACGAACCACATGGCCACCACCAGGGCCGTGTCGTCCGTGGTCCAGCCGGCGGGAGCGGCCGGCCCCATGGCCATGCCGGACATGTCCATGCCCGGCATCGTCTCCATTCCCTGCATTCCCTCCATGCCGGGCATGCCGCCCATCGTGCCGGCGCCGTCCACGGGCGGCGGCGCGCCCATCGAGCGGGCGAGCGAGAGGAGGTAGAGCCAGGCCAGCACCGTCATCGCTGCGAGACACAGGGCAACGATCGTGCGGTCGCGCTTGAGCAGCCTGTCGAGTGCCGGATCCCCCATGGCGCCCCCGGGCTCCGGCCTAGTGGACGACGCCGGCGCCGGTCATGTGCAGCCTGCTGAAATGGGCATGGCTGTCGGACAGGGACAGCACAATCGGCCCCTTCGTTTCCGCCCAGCCGCGACCGACTTCGCACATGTCGTATTCGAAGCCGTGCGGCAGGTTGATGCGGACGTGGTGCTCCTCGCCGGTGACGGGGTTGCGGATGGGCTCGGCCCGGGCATCGATCCAGCCGGGGATCTCCACGCGCGCGGTGCGGCCGTCGACATCGACCGTGAAGTCGATGCGCGTGAACACCGGCTCGTGCACGGTGTCGAAGGTGGTGGCGAAGACGGCGAAGAAGGTGGCACCGGGCTCCGTGTCCTCCCCGCTCATGATGCGCAGCAGGGCCTCGCGCTGCTCCGGCGTCGCGCGTTCGTCCACGATCGGCACGCACTGGCCGCCGCCCTCGTGGATCGCGCCGGGCCAGGCGACGATCATCGCGATCTTCAGGCCGTCGAGGCGCGTCGAACCGTGAAATCCGTCCTCGATCTCGATCGCGCCGACCGCATGGCACTTGCCCTGGGTGGGCAGCGCATTGAACTGGCAGGGACAGCCATAGGCGCAGTTGCAATGAATGAATTCGCGGCCCTGGAGCTTCCAATCGACGCTCATCACGACGTCCTCCGCTGCGCGCATCAGTATATTAATGCTTCATAATTTAATACCCGCAGACGGGCCTTGTCCAGCGTATCCCCCCGCCAGGCTGTGCCCGAACCGGGCGCGCTCAAAGCGCAAGCAGCGCCGTCATTCCTCATCCCGGGATGGCAGGCCGGCTATGTCCAGGGCCCATGGCAAGGCCGAGCGACACCAGATCTGGCGCTTCGGCACAAGATCGCGGCGCTGGTTGATCGTTCCCACCCGGATGCCGACCTCGTCCGCGTCCTCGCCCTCGCCGGTGCGATAGCAAGGCGATCCGCATTTCGGGCAAAAAAGCTGGAAGCTGCGGCCGCCGCTGTCGCCGGTCTTCACATAGACCGTCGGCGTGCCGCGCGTCAGGCGAAAATCCTCGGCCTTGGCGGCGGCGGTGACCCGGTAGGCGGACCCGGTCATCTGCTGGCAGTCCCTGCAATGGCAGATCGAGACGCGGTCGGGATCGATCTCCGCCTCGTAGGCGATGTGTCCGCAGTGGCATTGCCCGTCGATCCGCATCCCGGCCTCCCATGCCGTTTCAGTGCGCGCTCTCCGGCCGGCCCGCGCCCTGATCGGGGGGCTGGCCTGCCATAGGGCAAATGGTTTCCGCGCCATTTACCTCCGTTAACGCAATTTTACCCTTTTTCGATGATTCTCGCAGGAGCACATGCATTCCTCCCCTTCGGCCGTTCCGGCCGGCAGCCAAGCGAGTCGAACCTATGTGCCGTTGGGCAGCCTATCGCGGTGAACCGCTCTTTCTGGAGGAGCTCGTCTCCTCACCCGCGCATTCGCTGATCGAGCAGTCCCATTGCGCGACCCGCGCCAAGACGGCGACCAATGGCGACGGCTTCGGCATCGCCTGGTACGGCGAGCGGCCGGAACCCGGACGCTACCGCGACATCCTGCCGGCCTGGTCGGACTGCAACCTGAAGAGCATCGCCCGGCAGATCCGCTCGCCCCTGTTCCTCGCCCATGTGCGGGCGGCGACCGGCGGCGGCACGCGGCGCGACAACTGCCATCCCTTTGTCCACGGCGTCTGGTCCTTCATGCACAACGGCCAGATCGCCGATTTCGAGCACCTGCGCCGGCCGATGGAAACGATGCTCGACAACGACCTCTATGCGGCCCGGACCGGGGCGACGGATTCGGAACTGCTGTTCCTGCTCGCCCTGCAGTTCGGCCTGGCGGAGGACCCGCTCGCCGCCGTCGCCGAGACGATCGCCTTCGTCGAGCGGCTGGCGCGGCATCTGGAACGCCGGGTGCTGGTCCGCTTCACCGCCGCGCTGTCGGACGGTCGCACGCTCTATGCCGTCCGCTACGCCACCGACTTGCGGGCGCCGACGCTCTACGCCGCGCCGATGGGCGGGGCCGGCGGCTATTGCCTCGTCTCCGAGCCGCTGAACGACGACACCGACAGCTGGGTCGAAATCCCGGATGGCAGCGCCGTCGTGCTCGGCGAGGACGGCGTCGATGTCCGCCTGTTCGCGCCGGCCGGGCGCCCGGCGCCGCAGACGGGGCACACAGGGCCGGAACTCGCCGTCGCCGGCTGATCGCAGCGCCGCGGCGATCCGATCCCCTACGACAGGGCCGCCAGCCTTTCGGCGATCAGCGCCGCGAGCCGGTCGGCCACATCCTCCTTGGTGAGGTCGGGCCAGGCGTCGATGCCGCTTTTCGAAACGATGCGCACGCTGTTGCGGCTGCCGCCCATGACGCCGGTTGCCGGCGAGACGTCATTGGCGACGATCAGGTCGGCGCCCTTGCGCTTCAGCTTCTCGCGGGCGTTCGCCTCGAGGTCCTGGGTCTCGGCCGCAAAGCCGATGACCAGCTTCGGCCGGAGCGCATGGTGGCCGATCGTCTTCAGAATGTCGGGGTTTTCCGCAAGCTGCAGCGGCGGCGGCGCCTCGCCGGGCTTTTTCTTGATCTTCTCGCCCGCCGTGGCCGCGACGCGCCAGTCGGCGACCGCTGCGACCATGACGGCGATGTCGGCCGGCAGGCCGGCGAGAACGGCGTTCAGCATCTCTTCCGCCCGCTCGACATGGATGGTCGAAACGCCCGCAGGATCGGCGAGCTCGACCGGTCCGGAGACGAGCGTGACATCGGCACCGAGCTTGGCCAGCGCGGCTGCGATCGCATGGCCCTGGCGGCCGGACGAGCGGTTGGCGATGTAGCGCACCGGATCGATCGGCTCATGCGTCGGGCCGGAGGTGACGATCGCCTTCCTGCCGGCAAGCGGTCCGGCCGCCGGATGTCCACCGCCACCGAGGCGGGCCTCGACGGCTGCGACGATTTCCAACGGCTCGGCCATGCGCCCGAGCCCGGCCTCGCCGCCCTCCGCCATCTCGCCGGCATTCGGCCCCACGAACCGGATGCCGTCGCCGGCCAGCGTCTCGGCGTTGCGCAGCGTCGCTGGATGCGCCCACATCCTGGGGTTCATCGCCGGCGCGATCAGCACCGGGCGGTCGGTCGCCAGAAGCACGGTCGAGGCGAGGTCGTCGGCCAGGCCGTTCGCCATCTTGGCCATCAGGTCGGCCGTGGCGGGCGCGACGATCACGAGGTCGCAATCACGTGCCAGCCGGATATGCCCGACATCCTGCTCGTCCTCGCGCGAAAACAGGTCGGTGAAGACATGGCCCGCGGACAGCGCGCCGACGGCGAGCGGGGTGACGAACTGCTGCGCGCCGGCGGTCATCAGCGGGATCACGCTTGCGCCCCGCTCGCGCAGGCGGCGGATCAGGTCGAGGCTCTTGTAGGCCGCGATCCCGCCGGAAATGATCAGGAGAATGCGCTTGTCCTTCAACGTCATGGGCAGGGTCATGTGCCGCTCCGGCGGAATGAGGTCTGTTGCGTTCCTACCGCCTTCTCCGCCCGTTTCCAAGCGGCCGTGCGATCCTCCGGGCGCGGGCCGCCGTCACGAGCCTTCGTCGGGGATGTTCAGCACGTGGCCGCAGGCCTTGCAGTGCACGGCATCGGCGTCGTGGCGCTGGAGGCCGCATTGCGGACAGGAGAACGACACCTTGTGCGGACGCACGATCGTCTGCGCCAACCGCACGAACAGCGAGATGCCGATGATCATGGTGACGATCGAGGTGAGCTTGCCGAGCGTGCCGGGCAGGGTGATGTCGCCGAAGCCGGTGGTGGTCACGGTGGCGACGGTGAAATAGAGCGCGTCGACGAAGCCGCTGACGTTGTCGGCGTAGAAGAAGGTCGAATAGACGAACCCCGTGACGAGGAAGAGGAATACGAGGAAATTGACGCAGGCCTGGATCGTATCCTCGTAGTCGGAAAGGCCCTGCCGCCGCAGGATCAGCGAGAACAGCCGGCTCTGGCTGACCGACCAGATGCGCAAGGCGCGCAGGAAGGCAAAGTTGGCGAGCTGATTGGGAAACAGCAGCGTGGCGAGGATGAACAGATCGACCCAGTTCATCGGCTTGCCCAGCCAGTAGCGGAAGGTGGGCGCCACCAGCACGCGAGCCACGATCTCGAAGGCGATGATGCCGGCGACGACATAGTCGACCAGCAGATAGGCGTTGCCGGCACGAAGATAGGGACCCATCAGGAAGAAGACGATGATGGCGAGATCGATCGTCATCATGGCGAACTGGAAGGCGATGGAACGAGGGTCGCTGCCGAAATAGAGGCCGCGCAGACGACGGCGCAGCGCCGCTATCATCGAATTCTGTTCCCCGGAATGCTCAAGCTCAGCCATGGCGGCAATGTATGTCGCGCCCTGCCCGGGTCAAGCGGATGCGGCCGCCCCGCATGCGGCCCAGGTCGAGGTCCTTCAATTCATCCCGGCGCCGGATCGATGCGGGACAGGCGCGCTGCGCCGCAGCATGCGGCGCAGCGCGAAACGCCGAATAAGGTAAGCCGATGCTAACCTATCGCCCAGCCGATATAGACGAGTGCAGCGGCAATCACCCATAGCGCGACGCGGCCCGAGCGGCCGTGCCGGGCTTCCGACTTGCCGATCGCTTCCGCCGTGGCCTCGTCGAAGCGGAAACCCTTCTCGGCCATGGAAGTCAGGTCGAGGGACAGTTTTTCGGCCTTCGCGGCGATCTCGGGGGCGGCCTCGGCCAGGCGGAGCGCGGCATGGGCGCCGTCGCGCAGGTCGGCGAGGATGCGCTTCGGGCCGAGATTGTCGCGGATCCAGCCGCCGACGACGGGCTCCGAGGCCTTCCACATGTTGAAGCGCGGGTTCAGCGTGCGCGCCACGCCCTCGACGACGACCATCGTCTTCTGCAGCATGACGAGCTCGGTGCGCGTCTCCATGTCGAAGAGCTCCGTCACCTCGAAGAGCAACGTCAGCAGCTTGGCCATGGAAATGGTCTCGGCAGGCTGGCCGTGGATCGGCTCGCCGATGGCGCGGATCGCCTGGGCGAAGCTGGCAACGTCGTGATGGGAGGGTACGTAGCCGGCTTCGAAGTGGACGTTCGCCACGCGGACATAGTCGCGGGTGATGAAGCCGAACAGGATCTCGGCGAGGAAGCGACGCTCCTTGCGGCCGAGGCGCCCGACGATGCCCATGTCGACGGCGACGATGTGGCCTTCCGCGTCGACGAAGAGATTGCCCTGGTGCATGTCGGCATGGAAGAAGCCGTCGCGCAGCGTGTGGCGCAGGAACGACTGGATGAGGGTGTCAGCGAGCACGTTGAGGTCGTGGCCGGCGGCGCGCAGGCCCTCGATGTCCGACATCTTGACGCCGTCGATCCACTCCATGGTGACGACGTCGCGGCCGGTGCGCTCCCAGTCGACCTTCGGCACGCGGAAGCCCGAATCGCCGGCGGTGTTCTCGCCGAGTTCGGAAAGCGCGGCGGCCTCGAGCCGCAGGTCCATCTCGACCTTGGTGGTCTGCTCCAGCGTGCGCGTCACCTCCACCGGCTTCAGCCGGCGGGTGTGCGGCAAGAACCGCTCCTGCAGGTGCGAGGCGGCATACATCGCCTGGAGGTCGTGGACGAAGCGCTGGCGCACGCCGGGGCGGATGACCTTGACGGCGACGCGGCGCTCGCCGTCCTTGTCGCGGACCACGGCGGGGTGCACCTGGGCGATCGAGGCTGCCGCAATAGGTTCGTCAAAACTTACATAAAGATCCTCGACGGGCCGGCCGAGCGAGCCCTCGACGGTGGCCTTGGCCTCGGCCATCGGGAACGTCGCCATGCGGTCCTGCAGGGCCGAGAGATCCTCGGCGATCGCGACACCGACAACGTCGGGACGGGTGGCCAGGAACTGGCCCATCTTGACGTAGGAGGGTCCGAGCCGCTCGATCGCATGCGCCAGCCGCGCACTGCGGCCCTCGCCCGGCTTGCGGCGGCGGGCGAAGAGACCGGCGACGCCGGCAAGGAAGCGGGCGGACGCGGGCATCTCCTGCACCGGCAGTTCCGAGACGACACCCTCGCGCACGAGCACCCAGCCGACGCGGGCGAGGCGGAGATAGGCGGCGGGATTGGTCATGCGACGCCACCACGCAAGCCGCGGAACGACTGTTTTCCACGGGCGCCGGCGGCAAGCGTTACGGCAGCATCATCAGCGGGGCCTGCTGCGGAGCGAGGCGGGGTCCGGGCGATCCGGAGCCTGTCAGCGGACTGGGGCATGTGTCAGAGCTTCCAGCCGGAATGAAGGGCCGCGATGCCGCCGGTGTAGTTGGTGTAACTGACGCGCGAAAAGCCGGCGGCCCGGATCATTTCGGCAAAGTCGTTCTGGTCGGGAAACTTGCGGATCGATTCGACCAGGTACTGGTAGGGTTCGGACTCGCCGGTGACCATCTTGCCGAACTGCGGGATCGCCTTGAACGACCAGGCGTCATAGAAGCGGTCGAGCAGCGGAACCTCGACCTCGGAGAATTCGAGCACCAGCAGCCGGCCGCCGCGCTTCAGCACGCGATAGGCTTCCGACAGCGCCACGTCGATGCGCGGCACGTTGCGGATGCCGAAGGCGATCGTGTAGGCGTCGAAGGCATTGTTTTCGAAGGGCAGTTCCTCGGCGTTCGCCTCGACGAAATCGAGATTGGGCGTCAGCCCCCGCTTTGCGGCGCGATCGGCGCCGACGGCCAGCATCGAGCCGTTGATGTCGAGCACGGTGGCATGCGCCAGCCGGCCAGAGGCCTCGACGATGCGGAAGGCGATGTCGCCGGTGCCGCCGGCGACGTCGAGAACGCGGTAGGAGGCGTCCTTGCGCGGGTTCAGCGCCGCGATCATCGCGTCCTTCCAGGCCCGGTGCAGGCCGGCGGACATGATGTCGTTCATGATGTCGTAGCGCTTGGCGACCTTGTGGAAGACGTCGTTGACGAGCGCCTGTTTCTCGCCCGCGGCCACCTGACGGAAACCGTAGGAGGTTTCCATGCCGCCATCCGCCGAGGTGCGTTCCCGATCGCTCATGTCCGTCTCCTCTGTTGCGCCGCCGGCCGGTCGATGACCGTTCGCGCCGCGGTTGCCGGCTGCGGCCGGTTCCCGGCCTGCGGCATCGTCGCGCTGGTATATAGGATAAAGATCGGCGATAGGGAATTGCGAAGCGGCGGCAAATGCGTCGCAGGGTTAAATCGCATCAGGAGTTCGCAATGCCGGAATTGCCGGAGGTGGAAACGGTCAGACGCGGCCTGGCGCCGGTGATGGAGGGCGCGGTGATCGCCCGCGCCGAACTGCGCCGCCCCGACCTGCGCTTCCCCTTCCCCGCAGCCTTCGCCGAGGTTCTTGCCGGACGGAAGGTGCTCTCGCTCGGGCGGCGGGCGAAGTACCTCCTGGTCGACCTCGAGGGCGGCGACGTCGTCATCGCCCATCTCGGCATGTCCGGCTCGTTCCGCGTCGCCGGACCGCAGACGGAGACCGTCCCCGGCGATTTCCACATCCCGCGCGGCAAGGACGAGCGGCACGACCACGTCGTCTTCCACCTCGACACGGCGAAGGGGCCGCAGCGGGTGATCTACAACGATCCACGCCGGTTCGGCTTCATGGATCTCGCCCGGCGCGAATCGCTGTCGGAGCATCCCTACCTGCGCGAACTCGGCATCGAGCCGACCGGCAACGCGCTCGACGCCGCCTATCTCGCGGCGCGCTTCCGCAGCCGCAGCCAGCCGCTGAAGGCAGCCCTGCTCGACCAGAAGACGATCGCGGGGCTCGGCAACATCTACGTCTGCGAAGCGCTGTGGCGGGCGCATCTTTCGCCGGAGCGGGCCGCGGGCAGCCTGGTGACGGCGGCCGGCAAGCCGCGCAAGGAACTGGTGGGGCTGACGGAGGCGATCCGCGCGGTGATCGCGGATGCAATCGAAGCCGGCGGCTCGACGCTGCGCGACCATATCCGCGCCGACGGCTCGCTCGGCTACTTCCAGCATTCGTTCTCGGTGTACGACCGCACCGGGGAGGCCTGCCGCACGCCCGGTTGCAGCGGCACGATCGACCGCATCGTCCAGGCCGGTCGTTCGACCTTCCGCTGCGTCGTCTGCCAGAAATAGCCGCAGGCACGGGAGACGGCCGTCCGCGCGGCACCGCGCGCGGTCACCCGTCTTTGGCGGACCGTTGCGCTTCCGCCTACTGGCGCTTCGCCTCGATCGCGTCCCACAGCAGGCTTGCGATATCAGCACCGCCGAATTTCCTCACCTCGCGGATGCCGGTCGGCGAAGTGACGTTGATCTCGGTCATGTAGTCGCCGATGACGTCGATGCCGACGAGCAGGAATCCACGTTCCTTCAGCGCCGGGCCGATGCGGGCGCAGATCTCCTCCTCGCGCTTCGTCAGTTCGGTCGCCTCGGCGCGGCCGCCGACATGCATGTTCGAGCGACTGTCATGCTCGGCGGGGACGCGGTTGATCGCGCCGACCGGCTCGCCGTCGACGAGGATGATGCGCTTGTCGCCCTTGCGCACGTCCGGCAGGTAGGCTTGCGCGATGAACGGCTCGCGGAACATCTGGCCGAACATCTCGAGCAGCGAGGACAGGTTGCGATCGTCGCGGGTGGAATGGAAGACGCCGGCGCCGCCGTTGCCGTAGAGCGGCTTGAGGATGATGTCGCCCATCTCCTCGCGGAAGCGGCGGATCTCGGCCGGGTCGCGGGTGATCAGCGTCGCCGGCATCAGGTCGGCGAATTCGGTGACGAAGATCTTTTCCGGCGAGTTGCGCACCCAGGCGGGATCGTTGACCACCAGCGTCTTCGGATGGATGCGCTCCAGCAGATGTGTCGAGGTGATATAGGCCATGTCGAAGGGCGGATCCTGGCGCAGCAACACCACGTCCATCGTCGAAAGGTCGATCCGCTCGGGCGCTCCGAGTTCGTAGTGATCGCCCTTGACGTCGCGCAGCCGCATCGGCTCGACGGTGGCGTAGACCTTGCCGTCGCGCAGGCTGAGCTTGTCGGGCGTGTAGTGGAAAAGGCTGTAGCCGCGGGTCTGGGCTTCCAGGCTCATGGCGAAGGTGGAATCGCCTGCGATGTTGACGGTGGACACATGGTCCATCTGGACCGCGACGTTCTTGATCTTTGCCATGGATGGTTCCTCACGGATTGCCGATCACATTTAGGACCGGGGCCGTGCAAACGCAACGGGCGGAACACGCACGCCGCACCGTCGATCGTCAATCTTCCATCCGATGGATCAGGCCGCGAGGCCGCCGCCCTGGCCGCCGCCCGGGCGCATCATGTCGCGCAGCCGCAGCGCCAGCGTGACGGGTGCCGGGAACTGCTTGCGGCAGAAGGCGATCTTGCGGACGTAGGTGTCGACGCGCCAGGTCGCCCAGGTCTTGCCGGCGAAATAGGCGATGTCGCCGGCGCGCAGGGTGCGCTCGGCGCCGTCCTCGGCGGTGACGTGCACCGCGCCCTCCAGGATCATCACCGTCTCGTCCCAGCCGAAGTACCAGCGGAAGGTCCCCGCCGTGCAATCCCAGATCGCCGTCGTCGACTGGTCGTCGTGGCCGCGGGAATGGAGCGCCAGGCGCGCGTGCGGCTTGCCGTCGAGGATCCAGGACGGCTCGATCGGCGCGTCGACCATTTCCATCTCGTCCATGGAGGCGGCGATCAGCGGCCGCGGCGGCAAGGCCCTTGCCGGGATCGTGCGCACCGCCATGCCGATCGCACTCGCGAGCATCAGCTTCAAAACCATCGAAGTCCCCTCTTCGCCATCCCGGGGAACATAGAAGAAGAAGGTTCGAGGTGCGTTCACGCGGCTGTTACAATTTTAGCGATCACGGCGCGTAGTTGGCGCCTGATGCTGGCCCCCTACTCGAAGCCCTCGATGCTGCAGACGATCAGGTCGTGGTCGGAGAGCGGGCGGCCGGTCTCGTCGAGCGAAGAGACGATGCGGGTCTCGCCGACGAGGAGGCCGCGGGCCAAAAACCAGTCGAGCTTCATCGCCCGCTCCGGCCAGCGGGTGATCAGGCTCGGGCGTGTGGTCATGACGTCGAGCGGGCCGCCGTGGCGGGAGAAGCCGCGTACGGCGGCCTGGCGAAACAGCCCTTCCGCCTCGAAATCGCCGCCCGCATGGTTGCCGGTGTTGAGATCGCCGCCGATCAGGACCGGCAGGCCGGAAAAGGCCTCGTCGAGCGCGGCGATCAGGCCGACCACCTGGCGTTCGCGATAGGCCGCCGTGGTGGCGCTTTCGAGGTGGACGGAGACGGCGACGAAGGGACCGGCCTCGGTCTCGATCACCGCGCCGATCGCCATGCGCTCGCCGAGCCGCGGCTGGTCGCCGCCGTCGATGAACCACAGCCGCTCGCCTTCGAGGCGGAGCAGGAAGGGCTGCTTCAACGACACACTTGCCATCAGGCCGTTGCCGTGGAAGCCGTGCAGGTTGAAGTCGTCCTTGCAGAATTCGCGCTCGGTTTCGGAGCCGAGGCCGAGTTCGAGGAATTCGACGCCATAGGCATAGGCCATGCCGAGGTGGCCGGCGAGTTCGGCCGTCGTGTTGCGCTGGCCGGTGCGGGCCATGCCGCTGTCCATTTCCGAGACGAGCACGACGGGTGCGGAGGTGGCCCGCCGCAGCAGCGCCGCCGTCGCCTCGGGAAACAGGCAGCGTTCGAGGTTCCACGCGGCGACCTCGAACGGAAAGGCGAGCGGGCCGGTCGCTGTGGCGCTGCCGCCGGTCTCGATCGCGTTCATGAAGGGCAGCGACGCCATCCTGTCGTCATGGGCTTCGATCGTGCGCGGCAGGGTGGCGACCTGCGCGCGGATTTCCTCCGCCGCGCCCGCGAGCGCCGGGACGGTCGCGCGGATCATCGGGCGATCTCCAAGAGGTCGGCAGCCGTGGTCGTGCGGTGCGCTTCGACCGACGACCAGGCGAGACGGCGGCCGGTCTCGGCATCGAAGAAGTGCAGCCGGCCGATCGGGACTGCGACCGGCATCTCGCCGGACAGCGGCGCATCGGCGCCGAGCGCCACGGTGACCGTCTGATCGCCGACCGTGCCGTGGACGAGGCGCTGGGAGCCCAGTTCCTCGACATAGTCGACGCGCAGCGGCATGGTGCCGACGTGGCCCGCTGTGCCGCCGGGTGCCGCCACCTGCAGGTCCTCGGCGCGGAAGCCGACGGTGACCGCCCCTTGCGTCGGCACCGCCTTGCCGAGATCGATCAGCGCCGGGCCGATGGCGAGCCGGCTGCCATGCAGTTCGCCCTGCACGAGGTTCATCGCCGGCGAGCCGATGAAGCTTGCGACGAAGGTGGAGGCGGGTGCGTGGTAGACGTCGAGCGGCCGGCCGATCTGCTCGATGCGGCCGCCGCTGAGGACGACGAGCCGGTCGGCCAGCGTCATCGCCTCGAGCTGGTCGTGGGTGACGTAGAGCGAGGTGGTGCCGACCCGGCGCTGCAGCCGCTTGATCTCGCCGCGCATGGACACGCGCAGCTTGGCGTCCAGATTGGAGAGCGGTTCGTCGAACAGGAAGGCGGAGGGCTGGCGGACGATGGCGCGCCCCATGGCGACGCGCTGGCGCTGGCCGCCGGAGAGCGCCCGCGGCTTGCGGTCGAGATAGGGGCCGAGCTCCAGCATGCGGGCGGCCTCGGCCACGCGCGCCTCGATTTCCGGTTTCGGCGTGCGGCGGTTCTTCAGGCCGTAGGCGAGGTTTTCGCGCACCGTCATGTGCGGGTAGAGCGCGTAGTTCTGGAAGACCATGGCGATGTCGCGGTCGGCCGGCTCGACATCGTTGACGACGCGGCCGCCGATCCGCACCGTGCCGCTCGAGATCGTCTCGAGCCCGGCCACCATGCGCAGCAATGTCGACTTTCCGCAGCCGGAGGGGCCCACCAGGACGATGAACTCGCCGTCGGCGATGGAAATATCGACCTCGCTCACCGCCGGCACGTTGCCGTGATAGACCTTCGATACCTTGTCGATCTCGATCGTTGCCATCGACTTATCCTTACTTGTCGCTTTCGGTGAGGCCCTTGATGAACCAGCTCTGGAAGATCACCACGACGAGAACGGGCGGCAGCATGGCGAGAACCGCCAGCGCGAAGGCCTCGTTGTAGTCGGGGATCTGCGAGCCGATCCAGACCTGGAGGATCTGCTTGATGCCGCGCATCAGGGTGAAGAAGCGCTCGTCCGTCGTCATCAGCATCGGCCAGAGATACTGGTTCCAGCCATAGACGAACATGATGATGAAAATCGCCGCGATCATCGTCTTCGACAGCGGCACCAGCACGTCGATGAAGAACTTGAACGGGCCGGCGCCATCGATGCGGGCCGCCTCCAGAAGCTCCTCCGGCACCGACTTGAAGAACTGGCGGAAATAGAAGGTACCGGTGGCGGAGGCGAGCAGCGGCACGATCAGGCCGGTGTAGCTGTTGATCAGGCCGAGGCTGCTCATCACCTCGTAGGAGGGCATGATGCGCACTTCGAGCGGCAGGAGCAGCGTGGTGAAGATCACCCAGAAGGCGAGTGTCGCGAAGCGGAAGCGGAAATAGACGATCGCATAGGCCGCCAGCATCGACAGCACGATCTTGCCGGCGGCAAAGCCGATGCCGAGGATGAAGGAATTCATCATCATCCGCGCGCCGGTGACCTGGCCGGTGAAGCCGCCCTGGCGGGTGAGCACCTTTTCGTAGGTCTCGACGAAATGACCGCCTGGCGAGAGCATCAGCCCCCGGGAGTGAATGGCGGCGGCCTCGTGGGACGACGTCATGAAGGCGACGACCACCGGCAGCACCAAGAACAGGGCGCCGAGGATCAGGACTGCATGGTCGAGGATGCGGGTTCGGTGCATGGGCGCCTCAGGTGTAGTGGATGCGCCGCTCGATGAAGCGGAACTGCAGCACGGTGAGCACGAAGACGACGATCATCAGGATCACCGACTGGGCGGAGGAACCGCCGATGTCGTTGCCGCGGAACCCGTCCATGTAGACCTTGTAGACGAGCGTGATCGGGTTGTTGGCCGCCTTGTCCTTCACCATCACGTCGATGACGCCGAAGGTGTCGAACAGCGCGTAGGTGACGTTGATGATCAGGAGAAAGAAGGCGGTCGGCGCCAGCAGCGGGAAGATGACGGTCCAGAAGCGCTTGATGCCGGAGCGGCAGTCGATCGCGGCAGCCTCGCGCACCGAGGCCGGCAGGCCCTGCAGGCCGGAGAGGAAGAAGATGAAATTGTAGGGGATCTGCTTCCAGACGGCGATGACGACCATGGCGAAGGCCGTGTCGAAATAGCTGAGCCCCACCTTCATCTCCCAGCCGAAGAAGGCGGCGATCTTCACGAAGGGGCCGATGTGCTGGTCGAAGAACATCATGCCGATCAGGCCGGCAACCGGCGGGGCGATGGCATAGACGGAGATCAAGAGCGTCTTGTAGGTGGCGTTGCCGCGGATCACCGCATCGGCCTTGACGGCGAGCAGCAGGCCGAGCGCCAGCGAAAAGAAGGTGACGAGGGCGGTGAAGATCGCCGTGAAGCGGGCGATCGCCAGATATTCCGGATTGGCCAGCACGCCCAGATAGTTGTCGAGACCGACGAAGGTCGAGCCGAAGCCGAAGGGATCCTCCAGGTAGAAGGAGGACTGGATCGCGCGCACCGACGGCCAGTAGAAGAAGATGACGATCACCGCCAGCTGCGGCGCCAGGAACAGATAGGGCAGCAGCGGCGAGGAGAACTGGACGCGCTTCATTGTCGAGCCTTCAAGCGGGCGGGTGACACTTGCCTGCATCGCCATTGCCACTGACCTCTTTTTTGGGGATGGCCCCTCACCCCGGCCCTCTCCCGCGAGCGGGGCGAGGGGGATGGAAACGTTGCGCTGCGGGTCCTTCTCCCCGCCTGCGGGGAGAAGGTGGCCGGCAGGCCGGATGAGGGGCGGACTGTTCCGCCTGCCCCGATCAGCCAGCCGTCTTGGCGAAGCGGGCGAGCAGTTCGTTGCCTTCGCGCTCGATCGTGTCGAAGGCGTCCTTGACGGTGGTCTCGCCGGAGAAGATGCGGCCGTACTCGCGCTCCATGATCTCGCGGATCTGCGGATAGAAGCCGAGGCGGTAGCCCTTCGACCATTCGCCGCCCGGCAGCATCAGCTGCTTGATGCCGACTTCGGCGGCCGGGGTCTTCTCGTAGTAGCCCTCGGACTTGGCGAGCTCGTAGGCCTCCTTGGTGATGGCGACGTAGCCGGTGGCCTGATGGTAGAACTTCTGGATTTCCGGCGAGGTCAGGAACTGGAAGAAGTCGGCCACGCACTTGTTTTCCTCGGCCGGCTTGCCGGCCATGGCGAAGAGGGCCGCACCGCCGATGAAGGAATTGGTGCCGGCGCCGGCGATCGAGCCCCAGTAGGGCAGGAAGGTCGCGGAGAACGGCATCTGGGCAGTCTTCTGCAGGCCGCCGAAGGAGCCGGACGAGCCGACCCAGAGGGCCACCTTGTTTTCCTCGAAGGGCTTCTGGTTGTCCGCCCAGCCGGCGCCGTAATAGGCGAAGTAGCCTTCGTCGGCCCAGGCCTTCAGCTTCTCGAACATCATGACGAGGTTCGGGTCGGTGACCTTCAGCTTGGTATCGACGACGGTGTCGTAGCCGTTGTTGTTGGTGGCGAACTGGATGTTGTTGCGCGAGAAGAAGTTTTCCGTGAACTGCCAGGTGAGCTGCGCCTGGACGAGCGGGATGTAGCCGGCTTCCTTCAGCTTCGGCGCGACCTGCTCGAACTCTTCCCAGGTCTTCGGGGCCTCGACGCCGGCCTTCTTCAGCGCCTCGTCGTTGATGTACATGATCGGCGCGGACGAGTTGAACGGCATTCCGACGAACTTGCCGTCGCTGTCGGCGTAGAAGTAGCGCACGCCCTCGATGAAGGCGTTGCGGTCGAAGTCGTAGCCGGCTTCCTTGATCAGGTCCTCGGCGGGAACGACGGCGCCCTTGGCGTTGATGATGGTCGCGGCACCGGCGTCGAAGACCTGCAGGATGTTCGGCTGCTCGCCGGAGCGGAAGGCGGCGATGCCGGAGGCAAGGGCTTCCTCATAGGTGCCCTTGGAGACCGGCGTCAGCGCGCAGGCCGACTGGGCGGCGTTGAACTTCTGCGCCACCTCGTTGATGACCTCGCCGTTGCGGCCGGCCATGCCGTGCCACCAGGTGATGTTGGTCGCGGCAAGCGACGACGTCGCGGTCATGGCAATCGAAACTGCTGCGAGGGAAAACTGCTTGATCATGGAAGGATCCTCTCCACCGGTTAGATCGGTGTGCGAGTGCCTAGTGCCCCACCATGACGGGCGCGTAACAGTTTCATGGCAGCAGGATTACAATTCACATCGCTTTCGTTTTACTTTCTCTTTTCCGTCAGAATGCGTCCGGCAGGTGCCGCGGCAGGCGCCAGGGGAGAACGGCGACGATGTCGTAGCGGATGGAAAGCCGATGGGCATCCGGCTGGCGGGCCAGCCAGACGTCGCTGGCGGCGCGGATGCGGTGCTGGGCCGATGCCGTCACGGCGAAGACGGCGCCCGCCTCGCTCGCCCGCGCCTTGACCTCGATGCAGGCGACCAGATCGCCCTTGCGGGCGATGATGTCGATCTCGCCGGCCTTCGTCCGGTAGCGGATCGCGACGATGCGGTAGCCCTTGGCGAACAGGTAGAGGGCGGCGACCATCTCGGCGCGGTGACCGCGGCGGAAGGCCTTCCGGCGCAGCCTCTTGCCGGCCTCATCGTCCATCGCCGGCCTTCAGTTCGAGCAGGCGCTGGTAGAGGTCGCGCCGGTTCATGCCGGTGAGGCGCGCGGCCTCCGTCGCGGCCTTGCCGGCCGGCATGTCGCGCACCAGCCCTGCCAGCAGCGCGTCGACGTCGGCCGCCTCCGGCGGTGCCTGCTCCGTCGGGGGGCCGATGACCAGCACGATCTCGCCCTTCACCTGCGGGTTTTCCGCATAATGCGCAGCGAGCCCGGCGAGCGTGGCGCGGCGGAACTCCTCGAAGGTCTTGGTGAGTTCGCGGCAGACGGCGGCGGGACGATCGGCGCCCAGCACGTCGGCGGCGGCGGCCAGCGTGGCGCCGATGCGATGCGGGGATTCGAAGAAGACGAGCGTCGCCGGAACCGTGGCGAGTTCGCCGAGGCGGTCCCGCCTGGCCTTGTCCTTCGTCGGCAGGAAGCCCGCGAACAGGAACGCGTCGTTGGGCAGGCCGGAGCCGACGAGGGCTGCCAGCGGCGCCGAGGCGCCGGGGATCGGCACGACCTTGTGGCCGGCCGCCAGCGCGAACTGGCCGAGGCGATAGCCGGGATCGGAGACGAGCGGCGTGCCAGCATCGGAGACGAGCGCCACGGACCTGCCCTCGTCGAGTGCCGCAACCAGCCTCGGCCCGACCTCGTCGGCGTTGTGCTCGTGATAGGCATAAGGACGGGTGGCGATGCCGTAGCGGTCAAGCAGCACGCGGGTGACGCGGGTATCCTCGCAGGCGAGCACGTCGGCGCCGGCCAGCGTCTCCAGCGCCCGCAGGGTGATGTCGCCCAGATTGCCGATCGGGGTCGCGACGAGATAGAGCGCCGGCTCCAGCGGGCGGGCGGCGACGAGCGCGCCGTGGACGCGGTAGTGGCGGGCAGCCGGCGCTGCCTCCCTGTGCGGCTGTTCCTGCATTCTCGGCTTACATTCCTGCCGCCGCCTCCGGACCTCGGGGCGGTCTTCGTCTCCTTATGGGCGAGCCAAGGACGGGCCGCAAGGCCACGGGTGCATCGGCATGCCGCGGTATCCCCTGTCACGATCGCCATGCCTCTTGCATTCCGCCGGTCAAATCTGCCAATTTGCCCGTCCACATCCTTCCGGCGCCAGCCGGCAAACAAGAAGACGCCGTGCCGGCGCCGCCGGCGGGCAAGCGGTCGAAAGCGATACTCCAATGCGCATCACCATCGAGCGGTCCAACCTCCTGAAGTCGCTGAACCACGTCCATCGCGTGGTCGAACGGCGCAACACGATCCCGATCCTTTCGAACGTGCTGCTGCGCGCGGACGCCGGCAGCCTGGAGATGAAGGCGACAGACCTCGACCTCGAGATCACCGAGGCGACGCCGGCCCAGGTCGAGCAGGCCGGTGCGACGACGGTGCCCGCCCACCTGCTCTACGATATCGTCCGCAAGCTCTCCGACGGCTCCGAGGTGCAGCTCTCCAACACGCCAGATGGCGGCGCCATGACGGTGACATCGGGCCGCTCGAAGTTCTCGCTGCAGTGCCTGCCGCAGTCCGATTTCCCGGACCTGACCGCCGGCAGCTTCAGCCATACCTTCAAGCTGAAGGCGACCGAGCTGAAGATGCTGATCGACCGCACCCAGTTCGCGATCTCGACGGAGGAGACGCGCTACTACCTGAACGGCATCTTCGTGCATACGATCGAAAGCGACGGCAAGCTGAAGCTGCGCGCGGTCGCGACCGACGGCCACAGGCTGGCGCGCGCCGACGTCGAAGCCCCGTCGGGCTCGGAGGGCATGCCCGGCATCATCATCCCGCGCAAGACGGTCGGCGAGTTGCAGAAGCTGGTCGACAATCCGGATCTCGTCGTCACCGTGGAGGTCTCGGATGCGAAGATCCGCTTCACCATCGGTTCGGTGGTGCTGACCTCCAAGCTGATCGACGGCACCTTCCCCGACTACCAGCGGGTCATCCCCGCCAACAACGACAAGGAACTGAAGATCGACTGCCAGTCCTTCGCCCAGGCGGTCGACCGCGTCTCCACCATTTCGTCCGAACGCGGCCGCGCGGTGAAGCTGGCGCTGAGCGAGGGGCAGATGACGCTGACGGTGAACAACCCGGATTCTGGCAGCGCCACGGAAGAGCTGCCGGTCGGCTACGAGAGCGACCCGCTCGAGATCGGCTTCAACGCGAAATACCTGCTCGACATCACCGCGCAGCTGTCCGGCGAGGAGGCCGTGTTCATGCTGGCCGATCCGGGCTCGCCGACGCTGGTGCGCGATCTCGCCGGCGACGATGCGCTCTACGTGCTGATGCCGATGCGCGTCTAGGATGCGGGGTCGGCTGTGAGATCAAGCGGCGGGTCGGATGGCCCGCCGTTTCGCTTTCCGGTGACAAGCTGTTGATCCGGCGCGAACAGACTTGTTTTTGACGCAAACGGCTACACATAGTGTGCCATCGAATAGACACGGTTCAGGGGATCCGGTCCGCACGGGCGCCGGGTCGGTTTCCTTGACGGCCACACCGGGGGACGACATGAGTTTGCGTGTGAAGGTGAAGGAACGGCTCGGCAGGAAGTTTGACGAGGAGATCCGCTTCTTCAAGGGCTGGATCAGCAATACCCGCGCTGTCGGCTCGATCATCCCCACCTCCTCGGTGACCGCGCGCCGGATGGCGAGCGTGGTCGATCCGCATTCGAACCTCCCCGTCCTCGAACTCGGCCCGGGCACGGGCGCCATCACCAAGGCCATTCTCGAGGCGGGCGTGGCACCGGAAAAGATCGTCTCGGTCGAATACTCCACCGATTTCTACAACCATCTCGTCGAACGCTTCGAGGGCGTGAACTTCATCAATGGCGACGCCTTCGATCTCGACGCCACGCTCGGCCCGCTGAAGGACGTGCAGTTCGACAGCGTCGTCTCGGCCGTGCCGCTGCTGAATTTCCCGATGCATCGCCGCGTCGCGCTGATCGAGGACCTTCTGCGGCGCATCCCGGCCGGCCGGCCGGTCGTACAGATCTCCTACGGGCCCGTGTCGCCGGTGACGGCGATGCCAGATCGCTACCAGATCAGCCACCTCGACTTCGTCGTGCGCAACATTCCACCGGCGCAGCTTTGGACCTACCGCAAGACGAACTGAGCGACGGCCGTGTTCGCGCTCTACATCACCCATCCGCAGATCCGGATCGAACCCGACGTGCCGGTGCCCCGATGGGGACTGTCGGAGATCGGCCGCCAGCGCGCCGAGCAGACGGCCGGGTCGGCCTGGGTCCGGTCACTCAGGCGGATCGTCTCCAGCGACGAGGTGAAGGCGGTCGAGACGGCGGAAATCCTGGCGCATGCGGCCGGGATCAAGGTCGAGATCGCCCATGGCATGGGCGAGAACGACCGCAGCGCCACCGGCTTCCTTCCGCCCGACCGTTTCCAGGAAGCGGCCGACTGGTTCTTCGCCCATCCGACGGAGAGCTTCCGCGGCTGGGAACGGGCGGTCGACGCGCAGGCGCGGATCGTCGCGCAGGTGGACGAGGTGCTGGACAGCCACGATAAGAGGCAACCGATCGCCTTCGTCGGACACGGCGGCGTCGGCACACTGCTGAAATGCCACCTGCAGGGCCTGCCGATCGCGCGCAGCCACGACCAGCCCGGAAGCGGCGGCAATCTTTTCGCCTTCCGGCTTGAAGATCGCACCGTCACATGCGACTGGACGGCGATGGAGTCGTGGAAGGGGATCTGAACATGGATGCACGCGAGCGCCTGATCGTCGGGCTGGACGTCCCGACCGTGGCCGAGGCGGAGGCGAAGGTTCGCGCGCTCGGCGACAGCGTGCTCTTCTACAAGATCGGCTACCAGCTGGTCTTCGCCGGCGGGCTGGAGTTCGCCCGCGAGCTCGCGCAGGACGGCAAGAAGGTCTTCCTCGACATGAAGCTGCTCGACATCGACAACACGGTGGCCAAGGGCGTCGAGAACATCGCCAGGATGGGCATGTCGATGCTGACGCTGCACGCCTATCCGAAGGCGATGCGGGCTGCGGTCGAAGCGGCGAGCGGCTCCGGCCTCTGCCTGCTCGGCGTCACCGTGCTGACGTCCATGGACAAGGACGACCTCGCCGAGGCCGGCTACGACTGCGACCCGCGCACGCTGGTGTTGCGCCGGGCGGAACAGGCGCGCGCGGCCGGCATGGGCGGCATCGTCTGCTCGGCCGAGGAGGCTGCTGCCGTCCGCAAGATCACAGGGCCGGACATGGCGGTCGTGACCCCCGGCATCCGGCCGGCCGGCGCGGAGAAGGGCGACCAGAAGCGGGTGATGACGCCCGCGGAGGCGCTGAGGGCCGGATCGAGCCACCTCGTCGTGGCCCGGCCGATCGTCATGGCCGACGATCCCCGCGCCGCCGCCGAGGCGATCCTTGCCGAAATGGCCGGCGCACGCGCGGCATAGACCGACGACCGAAGGAGGAGACGATGGCCAAGGGATACTGGATCGCTCGCGTCGATGTTCGCGATCCCGAGCGCTACAAGGACTATGTCGCGGCGGCAAAGCCCGCCTTCGAGAAATACGGCGCGACATTCCTCGCCCGCGGCGGCCCGTTCCAGAAGCTGGAAGGACAGGTGCGCGCGCGCAACGTCGTCATCGAGTTCCCGTCGATGCAGGCGGCGATCGACTGCTACAATTCCCCGGAATACCAGATCGCCGCAGCCATCCGCCAGGAGGTGGCGGACGCGGAGATGGTGGTGGTCGAAGGCGTCTGAAACCAGCTCCCGGAAACGGTTTGGCGATGCGGCGGGGTGCGCGCAGGAGACGCCTTCACCTGCCCGGCTCTTTCGGCTATGTAGGCCTCACCCACCTTCGCCTTTTCCAGGAGCATTCCGCATGACCCTCTCCAACCTTCCACCGCAGGTCACCGTGTTCGGCGGCTCCGGTTTTGTCGGCCGACATGTGGTGAGGGCACTGGCGAAGCGCGGCTATCGCATCCGGGTCGCGGTGCGGCGGCCGGACCTGGCGGGCTTCCTGCAGCCGATCGGCGGGCTGGGGCAGATTTCCTTCGTCCAGGCCAACCTGCGCTACCGGGATTCGATCGACCGCGCCGTCCATGACGCCGATCACGTCGTCAACTGCGTCGGGATCCTGTTCGAGAAGGGTCGCAACCGCTTCAACGCGGTGCAGGACTTCGGCGCCCGTGCGGTGGCGGAAGCCGCCCGCGCCCGCGGCGCCACCCTGACCCATATCTCCGCCATCGGCGCGGACGCCAACTCGGCCTCCGACTACGCCCGCTCGAAGGGCCGCGGCGAGGACGGGATCCGCCAGGTGCTGCCCGAGGCGGTGATCCTGCGTCCCTCGATCATCTTCGGGCCGGAGGACGGCTTCTTCAACAAGTTCGCCAGCATGTCGCGCTTCGCGCCCGCCCTGCCGCTGGTCGGCGGCGGCCATACCAAGTTCCAGCCGGTCTACGTGACCGACGTGGCCGAAGCGGTCGCCCGCGCCGTCGACGGCCAGGCCGCGAAGGGCACGACCTACGAACTCGGCGGCCCGGAAGTGCTGTCCTTCCGCCAGTGTCTCGAGCTGATGCTGGAGGTGATCGACCGCAGGCGGGCGCTGGTGTCCCTGCCCTTCGGCATCGCCTCCATGATCGGCTCGTTCGCCTCGCTCGTTCCCTTCGTCGATCCGCCGCTGACGCCGGACCAGGTGACGCTTTTGCGCTCCGACAACATCGTCTCGGACGCCGCCAAGAAGGACGGGCGCACGATCCAGGCGCTCGGGATCACCCCGGCGCTGGCAGAGGCGATCCTGCCGTCCTATCTCGTGCGCTACCGCCCGCAGGGCCAGTTCACCCGCGGCACGGCCTGAGGCCGGCAGCACGGTTAGTCTCGCCCCCTGAGCGACATCAGATCCGGCCGCCCGGCCTTCCGGGCGGCCGTTTCGTTCGGGCCATTTCCAACGCCCCGTCACACCCCGACAGGCCGCCGGGCGTGGCCTTGCCGCCGCCTCGGCGCGCGCCCCCGACCCGGCCGAGCGGATCGTTGCAGTTGTGCCGCAGTGGACAAAATCAGCGCGCCATTTACGCGGGATTCAGCATGTCGGGTTATTGATGTTTCTCAGGGCGGCGCATACACACCGCCTCGCGCGACAGGGCCGCAACGGCTGACCGGCGCAGACACTTCCTCAGGGGCACTCTTCGACATGGGCAAGGCAATTGCACTCTTCTTCGGCTGCGCAGCTCTGGTGATCCTGGCGGGCTCCTTCGTGGCCCCGTCGACGGTCGCCGCAGGCAAGCACGGATGCGCGCCGGCCTATGGTGTCGACCCCTGCACGACCGCGTCGATCGGCCGCTGACGCAAAGGGCCGGACGCTGACGCCCGGCCCCTGAAGATCGCGCCGAAGCGCCCCTCGTTTCATCGCTGCGGGCCCCTTGCGGGCCCAGCCACTATCCCCAGATCGCCAGCCCGACCAGGCCGGCCAGTCCGATCAGGATTCGCCAGATGGCGAAGGGGGCGAAGCCGCGCCGCGAGACGAAGTTCAGAAGCGAGCCGACCACCAGCAGCGCCGAGACGAACGCGGCAACGAAGCCGACGGCGATGATCATCCCGTCGTCGAAGCTGAGCACGTCGCGGTTCTTGTAGAGATCGAGGGTGAAGGCGCCGAGCATGGTCGGCATGGCCAGGAAGAAGGAGAACTCGGCGGCAGACCGCTTGTCGGTGCCCATCAGCAGGGCGCCTGCGATCGTCGCCCCCGAGCGCGAGGTTCCCGGAATCATCGCCAGGCACTGGAAAAGGCCGATCTTGAAGGCGAGCGACGGCGGATAGTCCATCACGTCCGTGTAGCGCGGCTTCAGCGACAGGCGATCGATCGCATAGAGCAGGATACCGCCGACGATGAGCACGACACAGATCAATTGCGGCGTCTCGAACAGCACGGTCTTGATGAAGTCATGCGCGATCACGCCGATCACGGCGGCCGGCAGGAAGGCGAGGAGCACGCAGAGCACGAAGCGCCGCGCCTTTGCGCTGTCCGGCAGCGCCATGGCGATATGGATCAGCTTGCCGGCATAGACGGCAAGGATCGCCAGGATGGCGCCGAGCTGGATGAGGACGGCGAAGGTGTTGCCGGGAGACTTGAAGCCGAGAAAGTGTCCGGCGAGCAGAACATGGGCCGTGGAGGACACGGGGATGAATTCGGTCAGGCCCTCGATCAATCCGAGTACGAGGGCGCTGACAATCGACTGGTCGGCCATTGAAAATCCTTGAAGAGGTGATGTTGGGAGGGAACATCACGAACCGATTCGCTTGTTTTTGCCTTGCCATCTTCCTATAGCTTTGTGTCAGGAGTCGTGAAAAGCGCAATCCGTGTTTCCGGCCGGCGGCCGACCCCACTTCCTCCGACAATCACTTGAAGAAAAGCGCATCAATGCCGACCCTCTACCATCACCCCATGTCCTCCGCCTCGCGCTTCGTTCGCCTGATCCTGAGCGAATACGGCTACCAGACCGACCTTGCCGAGGAGCAGCCCTGGGAGAACCGTCGCGACTTCCTGGCGCTGAACCCGGCCGGGACCCTGCCCGTCTATGTCGACGACAGCATGCGGGCGCTCTGCGGGGCGACCGTCATCTCCGAATATGTCGACGAGACCCATGGCGTGCTGAAGCGCGACCGGCGCCTTCTGGCCGAGGACCCGTTCCAGCGGGCGGAGATCCGCCGTCTCGTCGAATGGTTCCTGCAGAAGATGGAGCAGGACGTCACGCGGCCGCTGGTGCGCGAGCGCATCTTCAAGCTGCAGATGACGCCGGACCAGGGCGGGGGACCGCCGGACAGCAAGATCCTGCGCAATTCGCGCGCCAACATCCGCCAGCACATGAAGTATCTTTCCTGGCTCGCCGGCTCACGCACCTATCTCGCCGGCGACCGGCTGAGCTATGCCGACCTCGCCGCCGCGGCCTCCATCTCCGTGCTGGACTATCTGGGCGAAATCAACTGGCAGGACGCGCCGCAGGCGAAGGACTGGTACCAGCGCATCAAGTCGCGGCCCGCGTTCCGCCCGCTTCTGGCCGAGCGCGTCCGCGGCGTCACCCCGGTCTCGCACTATGCGGACCTCGACTTCTAGGGCACAAGCCATGTCCGTCGCCGCCGACATGGAAAAGCGAAGCGAGCGGCAGCGGGAGAAGCTCAGGGCGTTCCTGCTGGCGGAGGCGAGCGACAAGGGTTTCGACGTCTGCCGGGTGACCAGCCCGGATGCGATCCCCGAGGCGCCGGCGCGCCTTGAGGCCTTCCTCGCGGCCGGTTACCACGGCACCATGGACTGGATGGACGAGACGCGCGCGCGCCGCGCCGATCCGCGCGTGCTCTGGAGCGATGTCCGCTCGATCGTGCTGTTCGGCATGAACTATGGGCCGGACGAGGATCCGCGCGCGCTGCTTGCGCGCCGCGACCGCGCGGCGATCTCGGTCTATGCGCGCAACCGCGACTACCACGACGTCATCAAGGGCAGGCTGAAGGAGATCGCCACGCGCTTTGCCGCGCGCGCCGGCGCGGACGTGAAGGTCTTCGTCGATACGGCGCCGGTGATGGAAAAGCCGCTCGCCATGCAGGCGGGCCTCGGCTGGCAGGGCAAGCACACCAACATCGTCAGCCGCGAGTTCGGCTCGTGGCTGTTCCTCGGCAGCCTGTTCACCACCGCCGACCTGGCGACAGACGCGCCGGAGCGCGACCATTGCGGCTCCTGCCGGGCCTGCCTCGACGCCTGCCCGACGAACGCCTTCCCGGCGCCCTACAGGATCGATGCACGGCGCTGCATCTCCTATCTCACGATCGAGCACAAGGGCCCGATCGACCGCGCGCTGCGCCCGCTGATCGGCAACCGCATCTACGGTTGCGACGACTGTCTTGCCGCCTGTCCCTGGAACAAATTCGCGGCCACCGCCGCCGAGATGAAGTTCCATGCCCGCAACGACCTGCGCGAGCCCCGGATCGCGGACCTGCTCGAACTGGACGACGCCGCCTTCCGCGCGCATTTCTCCGGCTCGCCTGTCAAACGGATCGGCCGTGACCGTTTCGTGCGCAACGTATTGATTGCGGCAGGCAACAGCGGGGACGCCACGCTCGTGCCGATCTGTCGACGGCTTGCCGGCGACCCCTCGCCGACCGTGCGCGGCATGGCCGTGTGGGCACTGTCGCAGCTGATGGGGAAAGACGCGTTCCAGGCCTTGGCCCGCTCTGCGGGAGAGACCGACGCCGAGGTGCGGGCGGAATATGATGCAGCGATGGGAGAGGCCTGATGCGGCTGTTGGTTCTGGGAGCGGGCTTTTCCGGCCGCGCGATCGCGGAGACTTTCAAGGCGGCCGGCTATGCCGTCGCCGGCACGACGCGATCACAGGAGAAGGCAGACGCGCTTTCCGCCCGCGGCATCGAAGCGATCCTCTATGACGGCGAGACGATATCGGATGCCCTGATGGCTGCGATGCGGCAGGCGACGCATCTCGTGCAGTCGATCGCCCCCGGCAAGAGCGGGGACCCGCTCTTTCGCGCCGGGGTGTCGCCGATCACGGACCTGATGCCGGATCTGCGGTGGGCGGGCTACCTGTCGACCGTCGGCGTCTACGGCGACCACAAGGGCGCCTGGGTGGACGAGGACACGCAGGTCCATCCGGTCTCGGCCCGCTCGGTGGAGCGGATGGAGGCCGAGGGCAAGTGGCTTTCCTTTTCCCAGACGAGCGGAGTGCCTGTCGCCGTCCTGCGGCTCGCCGGCATCTATGGCCCCGGGCGCAACGCGCTGCGCAATGTCGCCGAAGGCACCGCCAGGCGGCTCGTCAAGAAGGACCAGGTGTTCAATCGCATCCGTGTCGAGGATATCGGGGCGGCGGCCCTCTTCCTCTCCGAAGGCGGGCATGGCGGGGTGTTCAACATCACCGACGACGAGCCGGGACCGCCGCAGGACGTCGTCGCCGAAGCCGCCCGCCTGATGGGCGCCGAAATGCCGCCGGAGGTCCCGTTCGAAACCGCCGAACTTTCCCCGATGGCGCGGTCCTTCTACGGCGAGAACAAGCGCGTCTCGAATGCCAAGATCCGGTCGCTCGGGTTCGACTTCCGCTACCCGAACTACCGCATGTCATTGGCGCAGATGTGGGCCGACGACGACTGGCGGGGGTGAGACGGACAGTCTGGTTAACGAGAGGTTACGAAACTGCGGCCATGCTCGCCAAAGTTTCGTCAATTTTCTACAACCTGAACGCGATCAACACATGAAACCGATGGACTTTGGCGTAGTCTTTTCGGTCTAGGCGCAACTTTTTTTCAGCTTTTTCGGCAGTCCGCAGCCGAAAATTCCACGCTTGTCAAGCTTTCAAGATCAGCACTGATTCTAAAGGCCTTTTCCGGACGGACTTGCGATTCCGCCAAGATCGATCGCATTCTATGCAAACTATTTCGAATGTGTTTGTGAAATAGTCAGGGCTGGACAAGGCCATTTTTCGCCATTTTTCGTCCCAATAGACAGACCTGTCAGAAGAAACTGGACTTCAGCACTGAGGGGTCAACATGTCTATCAAGTCCTCTACTGCGGCGCTTGCCGCACTCATCATCGCTGCGCCCGTTGCCTTCGCATCCACCGCCGAGGCCGCCGGCTGCGGAGGTGCATCCTGGTACGCGCTCACCTCGAAAACCGCTTCCGGCGAGCGCATGAACCCGGCCAAGCTGACGGCGGCACACAAGACGCTGCGCTTCGGCACCAAGGTCAAGGTCACCAATGCCCGCAACGGCAAGAGCGTCGTCGTCCGCATCAACGATCGCGGTCCGTTCATCCGTGGCCGGGTACTGGACCTTTCCAAGGCGGCGGCCTCGGAGATCGGCATGATCCGCTCCGGCCACGCCAAAGTCTGTTACCAGATCCTCGCCAGCTGAAACCGCGCCAGCCAATTTGACACCCGCCGGCTTGCTCTTGCCGCCCATCGCCGCTACCACGGCGGCAAACTGGAGATGAGCAATGCGATTGGGTGGACGGCTCTCCGGAGCCATCGAGGTTCTGGCTGACATCGAGACGCGCAAGCGTCCTGTCGCCGACGCGCTGAAGGACTGGGGCCTCGCCCACCGCTTTGCCGGATCCGGCGACCGGGCGGCGATCGGCAACATCGTCTACGACGCGCTGCGGATGAAGCTGTCGCACGCCTATCTGATGGACGACGACGGCGCGGCCTCGCTCGCGCTCGGCGTGATGCTCAGGCAATGGGGCCTGACGCAAGAAAGCCTCGCGCGCGAGCTCGAAGGCGACAAGTTTGCCCCGGACATCCCCGCTGCACGCCTGAAGGCCTTTGCCGGCCGCCGCCTCGCGGATGCGCCGCTGCATGTACAGGGCGACATCCCGGAATGGGTGCAGCCCTCGTTCGAAGAGAATTTTTCCGAAGACTGGCTGGCCGAGGCGCAGGCGCTGACGGGACGACCGACGCTCGACCTGCGCGCCAACACGCTGAAGGCATCGCGGGAGAAGGTTCTGAAGGCACTGGAACGCTCCGGCGCCGAGCCGACGACGATCGCCCGCCACGGCATCCGCATTCCCGCCGGCGAAGGCCCCTCCCGCCTGCCGAACGTCACCGCCGAGCTCTCCTTCCAGAAGGGCTGGTTCGAGGTGCAGGACGAGGGATCGCAGATCGTCGCCGACCTCGTCTTCGCCCAGGAGGGCGAGCAGGTGCTCGACTTCTGCGCCGGCGGCGGCGGCAAGACGCTGGCCATGTCCGCGGCCATGAACAACAAGGGCCAGGTGCACGCCTATGACGCCGACCGCAAGCGGCTGGCGCCGATCATCGAGCGGCTGAAGCGGGCCGGCACGCGCAATGTCCAGGTCCATGACGATCTTTCGTCCCTGTCCCCCTTCGCCGGCCGGTTCGACCGGGTGCTGGTCGACGCCCCCTGCACCGGCACCGGCACCTGGCGGCGGCGCCCGGACACCAAGTGGAGACTGACCGACAAGAACCTCGAGGAACGCCTGTCGCAGCAGGAAGAGGCGCTTGCGAGTGCTGCGACCTTCGTCCGTCCCGGCGGCTATCTCCTGTACGTGACCTGTTCGGTGCTGCCGGAGGAGAACGAGAACCAGGTCTACAGCTTCTGCGAGGACAACCCGGAATTCGAGATCCTGTCGGCGGCGGAAGCCTGGGAGGACCTCTTCGGCACCGACAAGCCGAAGCCCTGGTCGGCGGACATGAAGACGGTGACGCTGACGCCGGCCTCGACCGGAACGGACGGCTTCTTCTTCTGTGCCATGGAGCGCAAGGCATAGGGCAGCCGGCGCACCGGGCGGCGTCGCCCGGCCTGCGCCCTGCCTGCGGCGCGGGCACGGTTGCAAGTATCGAATTATTCTAAACTATACGCTTTGACACCAGTTTGTTTTTGCGCGAAGACAAGCGCGCCTGAAAATTTCCGTCGCCCGGCTCCGGGCGAGGTCCCGGCCATCATCGCCCAAGGGGAGAGGGGCGCCGGGAAGGTGATGAACTCTAGTGGGACCCCAGGAGACAACATGAAGACCTCCTTCCTTCGCGCGGCCGTGCTGGCGCTTTCGACCGCCACCTGCGCGCTTGCCGTCCAGCCGGCGCTCGCCGCCACCGACGAAGCCGCCGTCGTCAAGCACTATGTCGATGTCGCCTATGCCAAGTATTCGGACTCGCTTGCGACCGCCAAGGAACTTGCGACCGCCGTCGACGCGCTGATCGCCAATCCGACCGACGACACGCTGAAGGCGGCCCGCGCAGCCTGGATCAAGGCGCGCGTGCCCTATCAGCAGACGGAAGTCTACCGCTTCGGCAATGCCGCGGTCGACGAATGGGAAGGAAAGGTCAACGCCTGGCCGCTGGACGAAGGCCTGATCGACTATGTCGACGCCGCCTACGGCACCGAGAGCGACGAGAACGCGCTGTTCGTCGCCAACGTCATCGCCAACCCGAAGATCAAGATCGACGGCAAGGACATCGACGCGACCGACATCACCCCGGAATTCCTGGCGGGCACGCTGCAGGAGGCCGGCGGCGTCGAGGCGAACGTGGCGACGGGCTACCACGCGATCGAGTTCCTGCTGTGGGGCCAGGACCTGAACGGCACCGGCAAGGGCGCCGGCAACCGCCCGGCGACGGACTTCGACACCAAGAACTGCACGGGCGGCAATTGCGACCGCCGCGTCGCCTACCTGAAGGCCGCGACCGACCTGCTCGTCTCCGACCTGGAAGAGATGGTCGCGCAGTGGGCGCCCGACGGCGGCGCCGCCAAGACCGTCAGCGCCGATCCGAAGGCCGGCATCTCGGCGATCCTGACCGGCATGGGCTCGCTCTCCTATGGCGAACTCGCCGGCGAGCGCATGAAGCTCGGCCTGCTGCTGCACGACCCGGAAGAAGAACATGATTGCTTCTCCGACAATACGTACAACTCGCACTATTACGACGCGCTGGGCATCCAGAGCGCCTATACCGGCGAGTATGTCCGCCCCGACGGCACGAAGATGTCCGGCGCGTCGCTTTCGGAACTGGTCGCCGCCAAGGATGCGGCGCTCGACACGGAAGTGAAGGGCAAGCTCGACACGACCATCGCCGCCATGCAGGCGATGGTGAAGCGCGGCGAGACGGTCGAGGCCTACGACCAGATGATCGGCGAGGGCAACACCGAGGGCAATGCGGTGGTGCAGGCGGCGGTCGACGGCCTGGTCGCCCAGACCAAGTCCATCGAGCGCGTCATCTCGGCGCTGGACCTCGGCCAGATCGAGCTCGAAGGGTCCGACAGCCTGGACAATCCCAACGCGGTCTTCCAGTAAGAATGCAAAGGCGGGCAGCGTTCCCTCGAACGCGGCCCGGTCCCGACATGAAGCGAGCGCCTTCCTCAAGCCTGCTGTCCGCTCTCGGGGGCGTGCTGCTGTTGCTTGGCGCCGGCTCTGCCGGAACCGAACCCCTGCCGGGCGGCGAAGGCCGCACCGATCTTTCCGACAGGGACAGGGCGAGGGTCGCGGCGGTGACCCGCCCCACCACGGACTTCTCCAAGGCGGAGCCATACGAGGCGATGTCCGGCGGTGCGGCGACCTCGACGGCCGCGGTCAACGCCGACAGCTTCTCGCACTTCTCCGAGAACCTGACCTTCCAGCAGGAGGAGGGCTTCAAGCTCGGCAATGCACTCTTTCGCAAGGTATGGGTCTCCTCCCCCTCCTCCACGCAGGCTTCCGACGGGCTCGGACCGCTTTTCAACGCGCGCGCCTGCCAGAACTGCCATTTGAAGGACGGGCGCGGGCATCCGCCGCAGCCCGGCGACGACACCAGCACCACCTTCCTGCGGCTCGCCCGCCCGCCCGCCAATGATGCGGAAAGGCAAAAGCTCGAGACGCTGGCGGTGGCGAACTTTCCCGATCCCGTCTATGGCGGCCAGCTGCAGGATTTCGCCGTCCCCGGCCTCGCCGCCGAGGGCCGGATGCAGGTCGACTGGTCGGAGGAGCCGGTGCGGCTGAAGGGCGGCGAGACCGTCCTGCTGCGCCGGCCGCACTACAGCGTCGGCGCGCTCGCCTTCGGGCCGATGGATGCGACGACGACGATCTCGCCGCGGATGACCCCGCCGATGATCGGGCTCGGACTGGTCGAGGCAATCCACGAGGCCGACATCATGGCGCTGGCCGATCCGGACGACGCGGACGGCGACGGCATCAGCGGCAAGGCGGCGCTGGTCCGCGACCCCGCCACCGGGCAGCTGGAACTCGGCCGCTTCGGCTGGAAGGCGCAGAACGCCAGCGTGCGCCGGCAGACGGCGGAAGCCTTTGCCAACGACATCGGGATCTCCAATCCGCTTGCGCCGGCAAGCCAGGGCGACTGCACGGCCGCGCAGAGGGCCTGTCTCGACATGCCGGACGGGGTACAGAAGCGCCTCGGCGACACGGAGGCACCCGATCCGGTGCTGGACCTCGTCACCTTCTACGCCGAAAATCTCGCCGTTCCGGCCAGACGCAGGACCAGCGCCCGGGAGACGCTTGCCGGCAAGAGGCTGTTCTACGAGACCGGCTGCACCGCCTGCCACACGCCGAAGTTCGTCACCCGCCGCGACGCCCGCGACAAGGCGCAGTCGTTCCAGCTGATCTGGCCCTATTCGGACTTCCTGCTGCACGACATGGGCGATGGCCTGGCGGACGGGCAGCAGGTGGGGCTCGCCGACGGGCAGGAGTGGCGCACGCCGCCGCTATGGGGTATCGGACTGACGAAGACCGTCAGCGGCCACACCTTCTTTCTGCATGACGGGCGCGCACGCAACCTGACCGAAGCCATCCTCTGGCACGGCGGCGAGGCGCAGGCCGCCCGGGACCGATTTGCCGATCTGGAAGCGGCCGACCGTGACGCGCTTCTGACTTTCCTGGAGTCCCTATGATGCCTTGCCTGCTGCGTTCCAGACTTCGCTCCGCCCTTTTCGGCCTGGCGCTTCTTCCCGCGATGACGATCGGGGCCCTGCCGGGATCGGCACAGGATTCCAATCCGCTGCCGCCCGTGGTCCTCACGGAGGAGGCGATCTCGGCGGTCATGACCCGCGCCGTCGACGACGTGATCCGGCCGGGTTACCGCGACATGCACGCTTCTGCGACGCGACTTGCGGATGCCGTCTCGGCCTATTGCGCGGCACCCTCCCCCGATACGAAGGCCGCCGCCCATGCCGCCTTCAACGACACGGTGGCCAAATGGTCCTTCATCGAGATCGTGCGCGACGGGCCGGTGCTGCAGGAAAACCGCTTCGAACGCATCCTGTTCTATCCCGACCGCAAGAGCACCGGCTTGAAGCAGGTGCAGGCGTTGTTGGTCAAGCAGGACAAGAAGGACGCCACGGCCGCGGCGCTGCCCGGCAAGAGCGTCGCCGTGCAGGGGCTGGGCGCGCTGGAATACGTGCTGTTCGGGACCGGCGCGGAGACCCTCGACGGCCAGAAGGACAGTTTCCGCTGCCGCTACGGCGCGGCGGTGGCGAAGAACATCGCGGCGACGGCGGCGTCGCTGAGCGCCGACTGGGAGAAGCCGGACGGCGTGCAGCGCGACTGGAAGCATCCGGGTCCCGACAACCCCGCCTTCCGCGACGGCAAGGAGGCGATCACCGCCCTGCTCGGCATTCTCGTCCACGGCGCCGAGACGGTGCGCGACCAGCGGATCGAGGCCTTCTACAAGGGCGAGGACGTCCCGGCGCGGCCGAAGTCGGCCATCTACTGGCGCTCGGGCAACACCTGGAACTCGATCAGGGGCAATCTCGACGGCCTGCGGACGCTGTTTCGGACGTCGGGGATGGAGGACCTGCTGGACCCGGCCGAGGCCTCGATCGCCGGCTCAGTCGAATTCGTCATCGCCTCGCTCGAGCGCGTCGTGGCGAACGTCGATCCGGATATCGAGAAAGCCGTCGGCGACCCCTCGGAACGGCACAAGATGGACTTTCTCATCATCAACGCGCGCGACCTGGTGCTGCGGCTCAGCGACCAGTATGGCGGGGCAATCGGGCTTGGCGCCGGGTTCTCCTTTGCCGACGGTGACTGATCGGCCGGCGCGGCCGGGACTACGGGAAAGGGACCAGCGATGAGGACGCCGCTTCTCGACCGCCGCAGCTTCATGCGGATGGCGGGTGCCGCCTGGGCGGCGACGCTGGCACCGGCTTCCCTGCATGCGCTGGAACGGGCGGAGGCCGTCTTTGCCTCCGGCTTCAAGGCGCATGACGGGCGCTTCGGGATGGCGATCCTCGCCGAGGACGGGACGATCATCGAGCGGGTGGCGCTGCCGGCCAGAAGCCATGGCATGGCCTACAGCGCAGTCAGCGGCCGTGCCGTCGCCTTCGCCCGCAGGCCCGGCACCTTCGCACTGGTCTTCGACACGCGCCACAGGCAGGAGCCCGTCATCATCCATGCCGGCGAGGACCGGCACTTCTTCGGGCATGGCAGCTTCTCCCCGGACGGGCGGCTGCTCTATGCGAGCGAGAACGACTTCGAGGCCAATCGCGGCGTCATCGGCCTCTACGACGCGACCGACGGCTACCGGCGCATCGGCGAATTCGACACCCACGGGATCGGCACGCACGACATGACCGTGTCGGACGACGGCGGCATGCTGGTGATCGCCAACGGCGGCATCGAGACCCATCCCGATTTCGGCCGCACCAAGCTGAACCTCGACCACATGGAGCCATCGCTGGCGCTGGTCGACGCCGCCACGGGCGCGCTGATCGAGCGGCATGCGCTTCCGCCGGCGCTGCGGCAGCTTTCCACCCGCCACGTCGACATCGACGCCAGGGGCCGGGTGTGGTTCGCCTGCCAGTACGAGGGGCCGCGCAACGACCTGCCGCCGCTCGCCGGCCACTTCGCAAAGGGCGAGGACATCCGCTTCCTGGACCTGCCGGAGCAGACGACGCTGCGGCTTGCGAACTATGTCGGCGCCATCGCCGTCAATCGCGCTCAGGGGCTCGTCGGGCTGACCTCGCCCAAGGGCGGGTATGCGGTCACGATCGACGCCGCAACCGGCCGGGTCACCGGCGAGACGCGCGTGAGCGACGCGGCGGGGATCGCGCCCTCGCCGCAGGGTTTCGCCGTCTCCTCCTATGACGGGCGGTTCGAGCGCAGCACCGCCGATGTCGCCTGGGACCAGCACATCATCCGTCTTGGAAGGCTCTGACACCAGCCTGCGTTGACATGGACGCTCAGACCGCGCCCGCGTCGCGGGCGATCAGCAGGTGCAGGTCGCGCCAGGCATAGGCGACCTGCTCATAGCGGTGTCCACCGATGCCGACCATGCCGGTCTCGACCGGCGTGGCGCCGAGACGCTCGTAGAAGGCGCGGTTGGGATTGGTGGACAACACCCAGGCAAGCAGCGTCACCGTGCCGCCCTCGACCATCCAGCGGGCGACCGCGCGGACCAGCGCCTCGCCGATGCCGCGCCCCTGATAGGCGGGAAGGACGTAGAGCGCATAGATCTCGCCGACCGGCGTGGGCGTTGCGTAGCGTGCCGGCCCGAAATTGGCGAAGCCGACGAGTGCGCCGGTGTTGCGGTCGATCGCGACGAAGTGGCCGACGCCCAGAGAATTGCGCCGCTCCATGTGGCGCAGCGCCTGCTCGGCCGGCGACATCCGGTCGAGAAAGCCGTCGTTCAGCAGGCCCCGGAACGTGGCCCTCCAGGTTTCGACGAGCACCCGGCCGATCGCGAACACATCGGCGGTCCGGCCCTTTCTGATCTCGATTCCAGCTACCATGACAAGGATGTAGGGCGGCGAGACGAGCCAGACAATGCTCGCCGGCGCGGGTGGACGCGGCAGCTTTCCGCCCTAGGTGGAGGGCGATGAACAGCAAGACGGCAATGCGCAAAACCGCAACCCACCTCTGCTTCCTCGTCCTCGTCGTCGGCGGCGGTCTCCTGATCGGCGTCCTGAACCGCCCGGACGACTGGTATCTGTCGCTTTCCAAGCCGGGCTTCACGCCGCCGAACTGGATCTTCGCACCGGTCTGGACGGCGCTCTACGTGGTGATCGCCATCGCCGGCGCCCGCATTTTCATCGACCACCGCAGGAGCGCCGCGATGCGGCTCTGGTGGGCGGCGCTGCTCTTGAACTTCGCCTGGTCGCCGCTGTTCTTCGGCCTGCATGAACCGGCCCTGGCGATGATCGTCATCTTCGGCCTCATCGTGGCGATCCTGCTCTTCATCGCCTTTTCATGGCGAAGCGACAGGATGTCGGCGATCCTGTTCCTGCCCTACCTCGCCTGGACGTCGTTCGCCTCGGTCCTGAACGCCGCGATCGTCGCGCTCAATTGATGCCTTGCAGCATGAGCGCGCGCATGCGAGGGTCTCGGTCCTGTCGCCCAGCCCAGCAGAACCGAACGAGACATGACCGACCGACCGCCTGCGGATTTCCGCGAACGCATCACATCCAGCTTCCAGCGGCAGGCGGCCATGCGACTGATCGGCGCCGAGCTGACCCGGATCGAACACGGCACGGTGGAGATCGAGCTGCCCTTCGACGAGAAGCTGACCCAGCAGCACGGCTTCCTGCATGCCGGCGTCATATCGGCCGCGCTCGACACCGCCTGCACCTATGCCGCCTATACGATCATCGATCCGGTCGCTTCGCTGTTGACGATCGAATTCAAGGTCAACCTGATGTCACCCGGCCGCGGCGAGCGCTTTCTCTTTCGCGGCGAGGTGACGAAGCCGGGCTCCAACATCATCGTCGCCGACGGCCGCGCCTACGCGGTCGGCGACGGCCCGGCAAAGCTGATCGCCTCGATGACGGGAACGATGATGGTGGTGCGCGGCCGCGAGGACGTCGCCGGATGAGCAGCGAGCCGATGACTTACGAACTCAAGCCGGTGGGCGGCAAGCGGCTGCTCTACGTGATGGCGGTGGACGCCGAGTACGGCGCGCACCTGCGCGCGCGGATCTCGCCCTTGATGACGGGCGTCGGCCCCGTCGAGGCGGCAGTGCAGGTGACGCGGGCGCTCACCCGTCTGGAGGCGCAGGGCAGCCTGCCGGACCTCGTCGTCTCGCTCGGCTCGGCCGGATCGGCGAGCCTGGAGCAGACGGCCGTCTACCAGGCATCCTCCGTCTCCTACCGCGACATGGACGCCTCGCCGCTGGGCTTTGCGAAGGGCGCCACGCCGTTTCTCGACCTGCCCGTCGTCGTGCCCATGCCGATCAGGGTGCCGGGGATCGCCACGGCCCGGCTTTCGACGGGGGCGAACATCGTCTCCGGCGCCGCCTATGACGGCATCGACGCCGACATGGTGGAGATGGAGACCTTCGCGATCCTGCGCGCCTGCCAGACGTTCGGCGTCCCGCTCGTCGGCCTGCGCGGCATTTCCGACGGCAAGGCCGAGCTCAAGCATGTCGGCGACTGGACCGAGTATCTGCATGTCATCGACGAAAAGCTGGCTGACGCGACAGCACAGCTGGAAAAGGCGGTGGCCGAGGGCACGGTCGCACTCTGAGCTGCAGCCGCAAGCCCGGATTTTGCCGCGTGACCCGTTGCGCAGGGCAGCAAATTTCATTAAAGGCTCGCCATGACCCAGACAGCTCATCCCGACAGCATCCTCATCATCGATTTCGGCAGCCAGGTGACGCAGCTGATCGCCCGGCGCATCCGCGAATCCGGCGTCTACTGCGAAATCCATCCCTTCCAGAACGCCGCCGCGGCCTTCGAGAAGTTGCAGCCGAAGGGCGTGATCTTCTCCGGCGGACCGGCTTCGGTCACGACGGAAGGCAGCCCCCGCGCCCCGCAGGCGGTGTTCGATGCCGGCATTCCGATCCTCGGCATCTGCTATGGCCAGCAGACGCTGGCGACGCAGCTCGGCGGCGTCGTCGAGGGCGGCCATGCGGCGGAGTTCGGCCGCGCCGACGTGGAGATCAAGAAGACCAGCCCGCTGTTCGACGGCTTCTGGGCCGTCGGTGAACGCTACCCTGTCTGGATGAGCCACGGCGACCGCGTCACGCAGCTGCCCGAAGGCTTCGAAGTCGTCGCCACCTCCGAGAACGCGCCCTACGCGATCGCGGTCCACGAGGGCCGGCGCTACTACACGACGATGTTTCACCCGGAAGTGATCCACACCCCGGACGGCGCCAAGCTGCTCTCCAACTTCGTGCACAAGATCGTCGGGCTGAAGTCCGACTGGACGATGGCCGCCTACCGCGCCGAGATGATCCGCAAGATCCGCGAGCAGGTCGGCAGCGAGCGCGTCATCTGCGGCCTGTCCGGCGGCGTCGACAGCTCCGTCGCGGCCGTCCTGATCCACGAGGCGATCGGCGACCAGCTGACCTGCATCTACGTCGACCACGGCCTGATGCGCCAGGGCGAGAGCGAGCAGGTGGTCGGTATGTTCCGCGACCACTACAACATCCCGCTCGTGCACGTGGACGCCTCGGACCTGTTCCTCACCGAACTTGCCGGCGTCACCGACCCGGAGGTCAAGCGCAAGACGATCGGCCGTCTGTTCATCGAGGTGTTCGAGGCCGAAGCCGGCAAGATCGCCGCCGACGGCAAGGGTGCGCCGAAGTTTCTGGCCCAGGGTACGCTCTATCCGGACGTCATCGAGAGCGTCTCCTTCTCCGGCGGCCCGTCGGTGACGATCAAGAGCCACCACAATGTCGGCGGCCTGCCCGAGCGGATGAACATGAAGCTCGTGGAACCGTTGCGCGAGCTCTTCAAGGACGAGGTGCGCGCGCTCGGCCGCGAGCTCGGCCTGCCCGAGAGCTTCATCGGCCGCCACCCCTTCCCGGGCCCGGGCCTCGCCATCCGCTGCCCCGGTGCGGTGACCCGCGAGAAGCTCGACATCCTGCGCAAGGCGGATGCGATCTATCTCGACGAGATCCGCAAGGCCGGCCTCTACGACACGATCTGGCAGGCGTTCGCGGTCCTGCTGCCGGTGCAGACGGTCGGCGTGATGGGCGACTACCGCACCTATGACTTCGTCTGCGCGCTGCGCGCCGTCACCTCGGTCGACGGCATGACGGCGGACTTCTATCCCTACGACATGAGTTTCCTCGGCCGCACGGCGACCCGCATCATCAACGAGGTGCGCGGCATCAACCGCGTCGTCTACGACGTGACGAGCAAGCCGCCCGGCACGATCGAATGGGAGTGAGGGGGGAGCAGAGCCTGGAACGCTATAGCGTTGAACTTACATCTTTACGGCAGGCCCATTGACCGCACTGGGCCGCGTGCGGGCCTCCGATAGGCGAAGACCGCTCCTGTCGCCTGGATGACGAATGCGGCCGCGATCTGGTATCCTTCAACGACTTCGACCCAGAGCCGCCTCGATGAAGGCGGCGAAGTGGCGTGCCTTGGCGGTCGGCATGCGGCCTACGGGAAACACGGCCCAGACGTCGACGTCCCTAATAGACCACTCGGCCAAGACTTGCTCAACCGCGCCGCTCGCCAATTCGGGTGAGAACATCCAGGTCGAACCGATTGTCGGACCCATGTGCGCCAGTACCGCTTCGCGGGCCCCTTCGGCCGCGCTCATTCTCAGTCGCCCGGTGGCCACGATCGACGTCTGAGCGCCACCGCGCTCGAACGACCAGGTGGTCGGCAGTTGCGTGTAGACGATCATTTCGTGCGCAGCGAGATCGGCAGGATGTTGCGGGCGGCCCATTCGATCGAAATAAGCCGGTGTAGCAACGACGCAAAGATGCCCGCGCGCGATCTTACGTGCGACGGCGGACGAGTCGGGCATCGGTCCCATACGGAACGAGAGATCTATCCCCTCAGCGACATGGTCGATAACCCGGTCGTCGAGAACGACATCGATCTCCAGGGCGGGATGCTGAGCAAGAAACTCGGGCAGCAGCGGTACGATGTGGAGCCGTGCGAAAGTGGTCGCCGCCGATATGCGCAGGCGCCCTGCCAGTCCGGCACCCGCTCCACGCGCTGCCAGGACGGCCTCATCCGCCTCCTCGATGGCCGCACACGCCCGCTCATAGAAGCGGTGGCCGGCCTCGGTTGGGGTCAATCGCCGTGTCGAGCGGATGAGCAGGGCGACCTTGAGCCAGTCCTCGAGCTGGGCGATTGTCTTGGAGACCGATGGCTGACCGACGCCGAGATGTCTGGCGGCGGCGGAGAAGGAGCCGGTTTCTACCACCCGCACGAATGTCGCCATGGCCTGGTAGAGATCCATTTCATCCTCCATTCATTCCTGATGCGCATGAATACTATGCTTTTAGCATCACTTCTGGCAGGAAACCAACATGTCTAAGTCTGGCTCTAACGGGAGACAGTCTCTCGCTCCGGCGCGCCACCGAGGCAGACCGAACAGCGCCCTGACAAGGAGATCAACAATGGGCCTTCGTGAAAAACTCGCAGAATTTAAAGCGAACTTTGAGGCCGGTGGGCCTCCCTACAATGCCCCGAACTGGATACATGAGCCGATGCATCGCGCGACCGACGAACTCATCGCCTCGGGGGCTGCCGCAGGCGCCAGGAAGGCCGGAGAGTCCGCCCCGTCGTTCGTCCTGAACGATCCAGAAGGCCACGCTGTCTCGTCGGACGAGCTTCTCGCCAAGGGGCCGCTGATCGTGACCTTCTATCGCGGCGTATGGTGCCCCTACTGCAACATGGATCTACAGGCATTGCAGGCGGTACTCCCCACCTTCCAGGGGCTCGGCGCCAATCTCGTGGCGATTTCGCCGCAGACGGCCCCGAACAGCCGCCGTTCGATGCGCGAGAACAAGCTGAGCTTCCCGATCCTCTCGGACACGCACAACGACGTCGCCGACAGCTTCGGCCTGCGCTTCACCCTGCCGGACTACTTGCAAGACCTCTACAGAGACGCGTTCAAGAACGACCTTTCTGTCGTCAACGGTGATGCAAGCTGGACGCTGCCCATGCCGGCCCGTTTCCTGATCGGTCAGGATGGCGTGATCGCCTATGCCGAGGTGAACCCCGACTACACTGTGCGCCCCGATCCCGAAGAGCTGCTGCCGGCCCTGCGCAGCCTGGTCAAGGCACCTGCCTGAGCCGCTTCGTCTGCCGCTGGTCCTCGTTCGCCCGCGAGCGGGGACCAGGTCTCATGCAGAGGTCCCCGAAAGGTCGAACGGGGTGACCGGCGCGACCGGGGACACGGAACGCGTTCCTGTCGAAGAAAGCAGTTGCTCAACAGGCCGGTGCGCACATCCATTATCTCGGCAAGCCTCCAAGGGCGGTAAACTCGGCGTTGGTCAGGGCAGGACCCTTAGGTTGCCGGTCGCTTCTTTCTTGCCCCGCCGCGCCAGGGAGACGATCTGGGCGGTCAGGCCGACCACGAGGATGGCCAGCAGCGTCCCCTGGGCACCGAGAAGCAGCGGCGAGCTCAGGTCGGTGACGAAAGGGTGGCCGTCCGGAACGCGGCGCAGGATCTCGGTGACGGTCGGCAGCATCAGCAGAAACGCGGTCAGGCTCAGACAGACGGTTTCGATGTATCGGGCCGGGCGCACCTGTCCGAGAATGGGTTCGATCCCATAGCCGGCAAGCAGGAGCAGAATCGTCACGGCGCCGAGGCCGTAGCCGACCGGCTGATGTGTCACGAGAAAGACTGTGCTGGCGCCGACGAGCATGGAAACGAGATAGACGACGCCGAGCGTTGAGCGCGGGACGATCCGGCCGTGGCGGGCAAGCATGTAGAAGGCGACGGGGATGGCCGGCAGGCTGCCGAGGGTGTGGATCCAGCCAAGCGGAGAAATTCCGAACATGCGAGAGTGCCTTTCTCATCTGGGGTTGTTCGAGCCGGCAGGCCGCGGCTGACAAGTCCGGGGCCGCCGTTGTCTATCTACTAATCGGTAGGCTTCATGGTCGCGATTGCCCTCCCTGACGCGCTCACATTCAGGCCGCGAGACGCTGCAAAAGGGGGCGGGTTATGGCGCCGAACATCCCGGGGTCGCCATAGGCGCGCGCTGAGAGCATCGCGCCATGCACGGTGGCCATGAAGATCTCGGCGTTGTCGCCGGCAGACCCGGTCAGGGTGAGCCGAGCTTCTGCGACGCCCCGCTCCAGGACGGAGGCGAGCCAGGCCGAGAGCCCTCGAAAATGGGCGCGGACTTCGACGGCGACGGCTTCGGGAAGAACCGGGATCTCGCCGGCGAGCATGGCGCAGACACAGAACGGGTGGCTTGCGTCGGCGATGCACCCCTCCCAATAGCCGACATAGGCGCGCAATTGCTCCAGCGGATCGGCGACGTTCCGCTCCAGTTCGGTGAGCCCGGCTTCCGCCTCCTGCCGGTACTGCGCCACCAGCCTTCGGACCAGGTCCGCCTTGCTGGGAAAATGGTGGTGGATGCTCGCGTTGCGAATGCCGACCACGCCGGAGATGTCGGCATAGCTGAAGCTGTTGTAGCCGCCCCTGACGATGAGGGTGCGCGCGCAACGCAGAATGTCGTCGGCCTTGGTCGATGGCGTGTTCATGCCCCTCCCTACCAACTAGTAGGGAGAACGTCAATGCCCGACCGTGGGAGCTACCTTGGGCCGTCTAGAAGCCGAAAGATTGCTGGGCGGGCGGCGGCGGCTCGAAGGAGATGCCCTCCAGCGCCAGCATCCGCAGCTTGGATGTCGTGCCGCCCGGGGCGGAGAAGCCGCCGACCTTGCCGCCGGCGGCCAGCACCCGATGGCACGGGATGATCAGGGCCACGGGGTTCTTCGCCATGGCCTGGCCGACGTCGCGGGCCGCCTCCGGCCCGGCGCCGAGCTCGCGGGCAAGGGCGCCATAGGTGGTGGTCCGGCCCCATGGCACCTTGCGGGCGGCGTCATAGACCGCCCTGAAGAAATCGTCCTGTCCGGAAAGATCGAGCGGCACGGCGGAGAAGTCCGCCGGCTCGCCGGCAAAATAACGCCGCACGGCCTCGACCGCCGCCACGACGAAATCGGGCGGCTCGCGCGGCACCGCATCGGGCATGCGGCGCAGCAGCAGTCGGCGGGTGGTCGCCGCGTCCCCGCCCGGAAGCTGGAAACGCGCCACGCCGGCCCCGTTCCAGGCGATGCCGCAGAAGCCGCCTTCGGTCTCGAAGATCAGATAGCCGGTCGTATCCGCCATGGCGCAGCTCCCGTTCGCCCTCCGTCCGGGACAGAATCGGGGTTCGCGGGGCGAATTTCAACCCGTTTTCCGCCGGCCCTGCCGCAATTGCGGGCTTGCGCCGATCACGCGCAATCCGCATAAACCGCGGTCAGCGGAGAAAAGGCGAGGAGACGACATGGAGCAATCGGAAATCACCATTGCCGGGGATACGCCCGGCGTCGAATGGCGCCTGCCCGTGCTGCATTTTCGCGGCGATACGAAGACGGCGCCCAAGGTCTACCTGCAGGCGGCGCTGCATGCGAACGAACTGCCGGGCACGGCGGTGCTTCATTTCCTGTGCGACAGGCTCCGCAAGGCGGAGGCCGAGGGCGCGCTTGCCGGCGACGTGACGATCGTTCCGCAGGCCAACCCGATCGGGGCGGCGCAGGCGCATTTCGGCGAGATGCAGGGTCGCTTCGATCTCGCCTCCCGTACGAATTTCAACCGGGACTTTCCGCTGGTCACGCTCGCCGAGCGCGACGCGCTGCTGGCGGACCTCGACCGGGAAACGGCGGTAAAGCGGCTGAAGCGGAGGCTGTTGCACATGGCGCTCGGCGCCGAGCTGGTGCTGGACCTGCATTGCGACGACGAATCCATCCAGTACGCCTATATCGACGAGGCCTTCTGGCCGGAGGCCGCGGATCTCGCTTCCTGCCTGTCGATGGCGGCGGTGTTCCTTTCGGACGGCGAGAGCACGGCGTTCGAGGAGGCGGTCGGCCATGCCTTCAAGCACCGCGGCGAGGGCAAGCTCGCAAAGGTGCCGGGCAGGCTCGCCGTCACGGTGGAGCTGCGGGGGCGGCGCGACGTCCACCCGGACACCGCGAAGGCGGATGCGGACGGCCTGTTCCGCTTCCTGGCCGGGCGTGGCGTGGTGCGCGCATCCGAACCACATGCGCCGGCCTTCACGGGGCCCGCGGTTCCGCTCGACAACATTGACATGGTGCGGGCGCTGGAACCGGGGACGGTGCTGTTCCACAAGGACATCGGAGACACGGTAGAGGCCGGCGAGATGCTCGCGACGATCATCACCCGTCCGGGGCTGGACGACGGCCTCTACGAAATGCGCGCCGAACGGAGCGGGCTGGTCGCCACCCGCACCTCCGACCGGTTCGTCCGCCGCGGCGACGACCTGATGAAGATTGTCTGCAAGGACCGGATCCGGCTCGACCGCGCGCCCGGCACGCTGGAGGACTGAGGCTGCTTCCGGCGCTGAGGCACGACCGCTCCGCGCTGATATAAAGCCTTGAATCTGCGTGCAATCCGTTCGGAAAGCCCATACTCGTCTTGCGGGATATGCGCTAAGGTGAACGGAAATCCCGTCCAACGATCAAGGGGTGCTCGACGGAAGCGGCATGCTGCAGACCTTCTCCGCCTACTGGCCACATGTCCTCATCGTGCTCTCGATACTGCTCGGCACGCCGGCGGCGATCCATGCCGCAATGACCAAGGACGAGGTGCGGGCGGCGATCGGCTGGGTCGGCGTCATCCTGCTTTCGCCGGTCATCGGCGCGGTGCTCTACTATGTCGTCGGCATCAACCGCATCCGCCGGAAGACGCTGACGCTGCAGCGCGCCGGCCCCATCGCCAAGAAGGGGCGGCACCATACCGTCCAACACGACGTCTCCGACGAGATCGTGCACAGCCGATATGGCGGCGCGCTGACGGCGATGAAGCACCTCGGCGACACCGTCTCGCGGTTCCCGATGACCTCCGGCAACACGATCCTGATGCTGGAGACGGGCGATGCCGCCTATGCCGCCATGCTGGAGGCGATCAGGGGCGCGAGGCGCAGCATCCTGCTGGAAACCTATATCTTCGATCGCGACGGCATGGGCATGCGCTTTGCCGAGGCGCTTTCGGCGGCGGTCGCCCGCGGCGTCGAGGTGCATGTGCTGATCGACGCCGTCGGGGCGCGCTATTCGACGCCCAGCATCATGCCGACGCTGCGCCAGGGCGGCGTCTCCGCGCGCGTCTTCAACGGCAACATCGTCATGGGCCTGCGGCTGCCCTATGCCAATCTGCGCACCCACCGCAAGATCCTCGTCGTCGACGGCAGCATCGCCTTCACCGGCGGGCTGAACATCCGCGCCGCCTTCACCACCGAGTTCTCCGGCGAGAGCGTCGCCAAGGATACGCATTTCCGCGTGACGGGACCGATCGTCGGCGACATCTTCCACGTCGCCTACGAGGACTGGCGGTTCTCCGGCGGGGCCGCGCTCGACGGCGAGGCCTGGCAGCTGGAGGCACCGGCGGCTGCGCCGAACGCCGCCCTGCTGGCACGCGCGGTCGCCTCCGGCCCGGACCGCAACCTGGAGGCCAACCAGCGCATGCTGATGGGGGCGATCTCGATCGCCAAGAACCACATCCGCATGATGTCGCCCTATTTCCTGCCCGAGCGCGACCTGATCAGCGCGCTGGCGACGGCGGCGCGCCGCGGTGTGCACATCGACATCGTGGTGCCCGGCACGAACAACCTCAAGCTCGTCGATCTTGCGATGACGGCGCAGTTCGACCAGTTGCTGAAGGCCGGCTGCAGGATCTGGCGGGCCGGCGGAACCTTCAACCACTCCAAGCTCACGGTCGTCGATGGCGTCTGGTCCTATATCGGCTCGTCGAACCTCGACCCGCGGTCGCTGCGGCTGAATTTCGAGATCGACATCGAGGTGTTCGACACCTTCTTCGCAGCGCAGATCGAGGAGAAGATCGGCCGCACGCTGAAGTCGTCCGAGCCGGTGGACCTGCAGGCGCTGCGCGCCCGCCCCTTCTCGCGCAGGCTGGTCGAGCGGATCACCTGGCTCGGTTCGCCCTATCTCTAGCTGGAGCCCGCCGCGGTCTACGACGAAACGGCCGTCATCCGCACCTGAGCATCGCTGCCGTAGGAACGCTCCCAGATCGCCTGCAGATCGATGTGCGCCTTGATCGGCAGATGGTCGGAGGCGATGCGGGCCAGCGGGCTGTCGTGCACCGCGACCGCGGCCACGAGGTCGTGGGGATGGCCGAGCACCCGGTCGAGCGCCAGCACCGGAAACCGCGAGGGGAAGCTCGGCACCGCACCGGAGGCCGGATCGAAGACCGGCGACAGCGGCGACAGCGAGGACTTGCGGCCGACCCGCCATTCGTTGAGGTCGCCGATCAGCACGGTCGGCATCTCCTCCTCCTGGGCCACGGAGGCCAGAACCGCCTTCGCCTGCAGTTCCCGCGATCGCTTGAGAAGGCCGAAATGGGCGGCGACGACGCGCAGCCGGCCGGTCGGAAATTCGAAATTGACGACGAGTGCGCCGCGCGGCTCCACGCCCGGCAGCTTCAGCTGGCGCACGTTCTGCACGGTGCCCTTGCGGATCATCAGCATGTTGCCGTGCCAGCCGTGGCTGCCCGAGGAGAGCGTCGTGATCGGCACCGGCACCAGCCCGCAGTCGCGCTCGAGCGAGGCCAGGTCCAGCAGGCCGGAGCGATCGCCGAAGCGCTTGTCGGCCTCCTGGATCGCAATGACATCGGCGTCGATCTCGGAGATCACCTCGGCCACGCGCTCCGGGTCGAACCTTCGGTCGACGCCGACGCACTTGTGGACGTTGTAGGAAGCGATGACGGTGTCGCCGCCGTCACGGTTGGCGGAGAACGGCCTGTGCCCGCGCCGATTGCGGATCGCAGACAGGGCGGCGGCGCTCACCTTCTCGTTCAGCTTTCTCAAGGACCCTTCCCTCGCACGACTGTGCGCGCCGAAGATAAGCGACACGCTCCGGCCCCGCAACCGTCTCACGGAAAGGTTGGTTCCCGAAAGCTGCGTCGATTCCGGCGCGACGGCCCGAAAGTTCGGGCTCGAATTCGCGCGCGTTTTCGCCTAAACCCAGCGCAACGCCTAGGAGGAGGACCGCCATGTTCGACAAGCTCACACGCCAGCCCGACGATCCGCTGCTCGCCCTGATCGGGCTCTACCGTGCGGACACGCGGGCGGGCAAAGTCGACCTCGGCGTCGGCGTCTATCGCGACGAAGACGGCGCCACGCCGATCTTCCGGGCGGTGAAGGCGGCCGAGCAGCGGCTGCTGCAGAACCAGGCGACCAAGGCCTATGTCGGTCCGGAGGGCGACCCCGTCTTCGTCGAGCGCCTGTGGGAGCTGACCGCCGGCCCCGCAGCGCGGGAGCGGCCGGTCGCCGGCATCCAGACGCCGGGCGGCTCCGGTGCCGTCAGGCTCGCGGCCGACCTGCTGGCGCGCATGGGCGTCAAGCGCATCTGGCTCGGCCTTCCGACCTGGCCGAACCATCCGGCGATCTTCAAGGCGGCCGGGCTGGAGGTCGCGACGCACCCCTATTTCGACGTGCCGTCGCAGGCGATCCTGTTCGAGCAGATGACGGAGGCATTGAAGGCGGCAGAAGCAGGCGATGCGGTGCTGCTGCATGCGAGCTGCCACAATCCGAGCGGCGGCGTCCTGTCGCCGGAGCAGTGGGCCGCGCTGTCGGCGCTGATGGCCGAGCGCGGCCTGATTCCGCTGATCGACAGCGCCTACCAGGGGTTCGGCAAGGGACTGGACGCGGATGCGGCGGGGCTCCGCGGCGTGCTTGCCGCCGTCCCCGAGGCGCTCGTGGCCGTCTCCTGCTCCAAGAACTTCGGGCTCTACCGCGAGCGCACCGGGGCGGTCTACGGCGTGGCCGCCTCGAAGGAGGCGGCCGAGACGGTCCGGACCAATTTCGTCAGCCTCGCCCGCGCCAACTACTCGATGCCGCCGGATCACGGTGCTGCGATCGTCAGCACGATTCTCGGCGACGAGGCGCTGAAGGCGGATTGGATGGCCGAACTCGAGACGATGCGGCGCCGGGTCGCCTCGATCAGGGAGAAGCTGGCGGCGGGCCTCGCACGCCGATGGCAGGTGCTGACGGCGATGGCGGAGCAGGAAGGCATGTTCTCGCTGCTGCCGCTCGCGGAGGCCGACGTGCTGCGGCTTCGCCACGACCACGGGATCTACATGCCCGGCTCCGCCCGCATCAACATCGCCGGGTTGAAGACGGCCGAGGTCGATACCGTCGTCGAGAAGTTTCTGAGCCTCTGACCGGCGCCGGCATGCCGGTGAAAGCAATCGAAAGGACGAGCGTCATGCCCGTGACGATCTACGGCATCAAGAACTGCGACACGATGAAGAAGGCCCGGACCTGGCTGGACAGCCGCGACATTCCCTACCGCTTCCATGACTACAAGGCAGAGGGCATCGATGCGGGCTCGCTCCGCCGCTGGATCGATGCGCTCGGCTGGGAGACGGTGCTGAACCGTGCCGGCACCACCTTCCGCGCCCTGCCGGAGGCCGACAAGGCCGACCTCGACGCGGCGAAGGCCACGGCCCTCATGCTCGCGCAGCCGTCGATGATCAAGCGGCCGATCCTCGACCTCGACGGAAAGCTGCTGGCCGGCTTCAAGCCGGATGCCTACGAGACCGCATTCGCGGAGTGACGCCACGGCCGTCAAGGCAGCCGCGCGTCGCCCGGGCGCAAACGAGGTTCCCCGGGGCCGCGCGGAACCGGCGGGCGGCATCCTCAGATGATGAAGAAGTCGTCGGCTGCGATCTTCAACTCGTCGGCGACGATCGCGAAGAGCTTGCGCTCGCCGGAGGCGCTGCCGTTGCTGTCATAGTAGATGTTGCCGGTGTCCTTCTCGTAGATGATGCGGTCGGACTTGTCCTTGGCGGTGCCGCTGTCGTTGGCCACGAACTGGGACGCAGACAGCGTGCCGGTTCCGACCAGCTTGGTGAAGATCCCGTTCTCCAGCTTGATGGTATCGGAGGCGACGCTGAAATCCTCGATCTCGTCAATGTTGTCCTTGGTGCTGAGCTTGGTGTTGAACACAAAGTAATCTTGGCCCGCATCGCCGCGGAGCTGATCGTTGCCGAGACCGCCGGCGATCGTGTCGTTGCCGCCGTCGCCACGCAGCCAGTTGTCGCCCGAACTGCCGGTGAGCTTGTCGGCATAGCCCGTCCCGCGCACCCCCTCGATGCTGTTCAAGGTATCGGTCTTGCCGAAACCGTCGATGGCCGTGCCGTCCTTCAGATCGACGGTCACGCCCTTGGCAGCGCCGCCGTTGTTCTCGTCGCGGTGATAGCTGACCGTGTCGAAGCCGCCGCGGCCGTCGATCGCGTCACGGCCGCCGACCCCCTGGAAATCCTCGTCCCGTGCCGATCCTTTCAGGATGTCCCTGAACTGGGTGCCGCGGAAGGTCTCGAAATTCTGGAACTCCTCCGTGTTGCCGTAGGGATCCTTCACCTTGCCCTCGGCCGCGTCGAGGACGACGCCGCCGAACGCATCGGGGTTGTGGCGGGCATCCTGGAAGCTGAGATTGTCCCAGCCCTTGCCGCCGTCATAGCTGTCCCTGCCCTCTCCGCCGATGACGAAGTCATCGCCGCCCTTGGCGTTGATCGTGTCGTTGCCGCCGAAGCCTTCCAGGTCGTCATTGCCGTCAGACCCGTTGAGCGTGTCGTTGCGGTTGAGGATCCAGGCCTGCAGGTTCCACGGATCGAAGATGTCGGCCGCGTTCTCCAGCGCTTCGAGCGACAGGTTCAGGCCCTCCAGCTTCGAAACAAGCGTCGTGCCGTCCGATTTCAACAGTTCGAACCGCGTGACCGTCCCGCCCGTCGCAGCCCCCGCCGTGTCGAAGGTGAAGCCGGTGCCGACGAGGCGAAGCTTCAATCCGTTCTCCAGCTTCAGGCTGTAGACGCTCGACGACCGGCTCAGCACATCGGCTTGCGAGAAGTCGACGAGCTCACCGAACATCGGGTTGTAGTCGAAGCCCGAAATCGCGGGGCTGTAGCTCTGGGGATATTTGCTGCCGGGAAAATACACCGTGTAGGTTGCCATCGGCCATCCTCCAACAATAAGGAAAGCCTAATATACGGATGCCGGCCGGTACTGTCGATGAAGGGCAGCCTACCTCTAACGGGCGATGCCCCGCGGATTTTCCGGGGCAGGACAAGGCGCTATCGGACGCTGCCCATGTCCTCGATCGATCGCACGACGGAGCCTGCAAGCCGCGTGGCGCTGCCGGCAGCCACGGCCATCTGCGGCAGGAGCAGCCATTCGAGCGTCCACGCGCTTCCGGACCGCTCCTGCTCGTGGACGAGCGACTGGTGCAGGCCGGCGAGCGCGGTGGCGTTGAAGCGGGCCAGCGTCACCAGCGCCTCGGCAGAGACCGGGTTCTGCTTGTGCGCCATGGCCGATGACGCCCCGCCCCCGGAAAGGACAATCTCGCCGCCGTCCTGGGCCATCAGCGCGATATCCTGCCCGAGCTTGCCAAGGCTGCCCGTGATCAGCGACAGCAGGCCGCCGAACGAGACGATGCGGTCGCGCTGGCTATGCCATTGCGGAACGTCGGCGAGGCCGAGCGCATCGGCCAGTTTTGCGCGGAGCGCCGGCCCGCGGTCGGCGAACCTGTCCAGTGTGCCGGCCGCACCGCCGAACTGGACCGGGAACCGCTGCTCCACCGCAAGTCCGAGCTCCTCGAAGTGACGCTCGAGCGGTTGTCGCCAGGCGGCGATGCGGTCGGCGACGGCGATCTCGATGGCGGCCTGCATGCGGGTGCGCCCCATCAGGACGCGGCCGCCATGGCGGGCCTCGAGTTCGTTCAGTTCGTCGACGATGGCGCCGATGCGGTGGATGAGGATGGCGGCGACGCGGGTCAGGCGCACCATCAGCGCACTGTCGATCACGTCCTGGCTGGTGGCGCCGAAATGGACGTGGGCGGCCGCCTCGCCGCCGACGGCCTGGCGCAGCTGACGCACGAATTCCGGCACCACGACGCCATCCCGGGCGGTGGCCTGGCGCAGAAGGACGACATCGGGCGAAAACTGGTGGGCCGCCTCGGCGATCGCTGCGGCCGCCGACGATGGAATGATGCCCTCCGCCGCCTCGGCGCGGGCGAGCGCCACCTCGAAGGCGAGCATTGCCTCGAGCTCGGCGGCTGCGGAGAAGAGTTCCGCCATTTCCTCGTCGCCCAACAGGCCGGAGAGATAGGGGTGGTCGAACGGAGATACGGTCATCGCTATCGTCCTGACAATGTCGTTTCAGCCACCGGCCTTGCGCAGCTTCGCCAGGCGCGCTCTTTCGGTAAAGATGGCGCATGGCTGCGGCCGATCAAGATGTCCCCTGCGCATGCGGTCTCGCGTCCTCCGCGGGCCGGCCTAGATATCGAAGAAGACCGTTTCCTTCTCGCCCTGCAGATGGATGTCGAAGCGATAGGTCGATCCGTCTACGGCGGCAACCAGCGTCGGGACGCGCATGCGGTGCTCGATGCGCAGCAGCACCGGATCCTCGGCATTGGCCGCCGCCTCGTCGCCGAAATACATGCGCGTATGGAGGCCCACGTTGATACCGCGGGCGACGATCCAGAAGCTGACGTGCGGCGCCATCTTGCGGCCGTCCCTGAAGGGAACCCGGCCGGGCTTGACGGTGTCGAAGCGAAACTCGCCGGTGACGCCGTCGCAGCCGCAGCGGCCCCAGCCGGTGAAATTCGGATCGGCGGTGCCGCGCAGTTCCGACGGGCTGTTGTACAGGCCCGCCGCATCGGCCTGCCAGATCTCGACGAGCGCGTCCTTCAGCGGCGTCCCCGTCCCGTCCAGCACGCGGCCGGTGATGGTGATGCGCTGGCCGAGCGTCCGGTCGTTGACCATCGCGACGCCGAGATACTCGGCATAGACCCCCTCGATGCCGCAGGCATTCGGGGTGAGGCCGATATGGACATAGGGCCCCGCGGTCTGCGAGGGCGTTTCCTTCAGGTAGTCCAGGGGCTGCGCCATCTTCAGTTGCCCTCCAGCCGGTTCTCGAACAGGGTCGACCTTCGGCCGCGCAGCACGATGTCGAACTTGTAGGCGCGCGCGTCCATCGGGATGGTGTTGGCCCAGTCGAGCGGCGCGATCAGCTGCTCGACCGCCGCACGGTCGGGGATCGTCATGACGATCGGACATTTCCAGATCATCGGATCCCCCTCGAAATACATCTGCGTGATCAGGCGCTGGGCGAAACCGTGGCCGAAGACGGAAAAGTGGATGTGCGCCGGGCGCCAGTCGTTGACGCCGTTCGGCCAGGGATAGGCCCCCGGCCTGACGGTGCGGAAGGCATAGGCACCCGCCTCGTCGGTGATCGCCCGCCCGCAGCCGCCGAAATTGGGATCGAGCGGGGCGAGATAGCCTTCCTTCTTGTGGCGATAGCGCCCGCCGGCATTGGCCTGCCAGAACTCGAGCAGCGCGCCCGGCACCGGCCGGCCGCGCTCGTCGAGGACGCGGCCATGGACGATGATGCGCTCGCCGATGGCGCTCTCGCCGGGCCTGGCGAAATTGTGGATCAGGTCGTTGTCGAGCTCGCCCAGGATCGTGTGGCCGAACACCGGGCCGGTGATCTCCGAGACCGTTCCATCCAGGGACAGGAGCGGCTTTTGCGGCGAGCGAAGGACGGTGGTCTTGTAGCCCGGCGCGAAGGCCGGCGGATGCCAGTTGCGGTCGCGCGGGAAGAAGGCCCCCGTCTCCGGCCTGCGGTTTGCGATGTCCGTCATCATCTACCTCCCCGTCTCGTCCTTCGCCATCCCGGCGGCATCCATCTCCTCGAAGACCCGCTTGGCGATCTTGATCGCGTGATTGGCGGCGGGAACGCCCGCATAGATTGCCACATGCAGAAGCGCCTCGCGAATATCTTCGCGCGTCGCGCCCGTGTTCGCCGTGGCCCGCACGTGCATGGCGACCTCCTCGTCCTGGCCGAGGGCGGCCAAGAGCGCGATCGTCACCATGGAGCGCTCGCGCAGCGTCCAGGTCGGGCGCGACCAGACCGTTCCCCAGGCCGCCTCGGTGATCAGCTCCTGAAACGGACGATCGAAGGCGGTAGCGGCGGCCTGCGCGCGGTCGACATGGCTGTCGCCGAGCACAGTGCGGCGCGTGAGCATGCCCTGGCGGTAACGGTCGGAACCAGCCTGCGCGTCTGCCATGTGGCTATTCTCCCTTGACGAGCGGTTCGATGAAAGCGCTCAGGATCGCCGTCAGCGCCTCGGGCTGCTCGACGCAGGGGATGTGTCCCGCGCCAGCAATGACCTCGTAGCGCGCGCCCGGAATGAGCTTGGCGGTGGCGAGCACGACATCGGGCGGCGTCGAGCCGTCCTGGTCGCCGACGACGCAGAGCGTCGGAACCTTGATGCGTGCGGTGGCTTCGGTGAAATCGGCATCGCGGATCGCCGCGCAGGTCGCGGCGTAGCCGACCGCCGGCTGGCGGACCAGCATGTTCCAGTAGCCGTGATAGGCGGTGTTTTCCGGACGCCGGAAGGCGGGCGTGAACCAGCGTTCTATCACGTTGTCGGCGATGCTCTCGATGCCGTCGCGCTCGACGGCGGCGATGCGCGCATCCCAGAGCTCGGCGGTGCCGATCTTGTGGGCGGTGTCGCACAGGACGAGCGCCCGCACCAGGTCCGGCCTTGCCGCATAGAGGCCCTGGGCGATCAGGCCGCCGACGGAGAGGCCGACGATGACGGCCTCTTTCACCGCGTAGACTTCAAGCAGGCCGGCGAGATCGCTGACATGGTCGTCGATCGCATAGGGCGCCTGGCCGACATCGGAGAGGCCGTGGCCGCGCTTGTCGTAGAGGATCATCGGAAACTCGCCGGCAAGGCGCACGATGACGTCGCGCCAGATGCGGTAGTCCGTCCCGAGCGAATTGATGAAGACGAGCACCGGGCGGCCTTCCGGACCGCCGATGACCTGGTGATGGAGCGTGATGTCGTTGACGCGCGCGAACTGCAAGTGTGTCTCCTCCCGACGTCGCAGAGTGATCTCTTGATCTGGTTAGGTAAAATGATATTTTCCGCGCAACCGAATAACCATACGGTTATCATTGAGCGAGGCGCGCGATGATCGACAGTCGCATCAAGTTCCGCCATCTCCAGACCTTTGTCGAGGTGGCCCGCCAGAAGAGCGTGATGAAGGCGGCCGGCGTGCTGAATGTCAGCCAGCCGGCGGTGACGAAGACCATTCGGGAACTGGAGCAGGTGCTGGGCGTGGCGGTTTTCGAGCGCGACGGCCGCGGCATCCGGATCACGCGCACCGGCGAGGCCTTTCTGCGCCATGCCGGCGCGGCGCTGACGGCGATCCGGCAGGGCTTCGATTCGGTTTCCCAGGCGCGCCACGGCCTGGCGCCGCCGATCCGCATCGGCGCGCTGCCCACCGTCTCGACCCGGATCATGCCGCGTGCGATCGCCCTTTTCCTGGCCGAGGAGACGGGCGTGCGCATCAAGATCGTCACCGGCGAGAACGCGGTGCTCTTGGAGCAGTTGCGCGTCGGCGACCTCGACCTGGTCGTCGGCCGGCTGGCGGCACCGGAACGGATGACGGGCTTTTCCTTCGAACATCTCTATTCCGAGCAGGTCGTCTTCTGCGCCCGCGCCGGCCATCCGCTCACGGCCCCCGGCCGCTCCGTCTTCGCCGGGCTCGCCGACTTTCCCGTCCTGATGCCGACCAGCGGCTCGATCATCCGTCCTTTTGTCGACCGTCTGCTGATCGCAAATGGCGTCGCCGAGCTGCCGAACCTGATCGAGACCGTCTCCGACGCTTTCGGGCGCGCCTTCGTGCAGGCGAGCGATGCGGTCTGGATCATTTCTTCGGGGGTAGTGGCGGGCGACATCGAGGCCGGGCACTTGACGGCGCTTTCGGTCGACACCAGCGAGACAAAGGGACCGGTGGGGCTGACGGTGCGCGCCGACGCCGTGCCCTCGCTGCCTCAGTCGATCCTGATGCAGACGATCCGGGAGGCGGCTTCGATGGCGGGGCTCAAGGCACAGGCGCACAGGCCGCCGCGGGGGCAGCCGGCGGATCAGTCGCCCGAGTAGCGCTCCTCGGCCCAGGGATCACCGCGCATGTGGTAGCCGTTGCGCTCCCAGAAGCCGGCGCGGTCGGCGGTCAGGACCTCGATGCGGTTGACCCACTTGGCGCTCTTCCAGAAATAGAGATGCGGCACGACGACGCGAACGGGCCCGCCGTGTTCGCCCGTCAGCGGCTCGCCTTCCCAATGGGTTGCGAGCAGCGCGTCCTCGACGGCGAAATCGGCGAGCGGCAGATTGGTCGTGTATCCGTCGTAGCTCGACAGCATCACATGGGTGGCCGACGGCCTCGGCATGACCAGGTCGAGCAGGTCGCGGGTGGACACGCCCTGCCAGCGGTTGTCGTAGCGCGACCAGGTGGTCACGCAATGGATGTCGGACAGTCTGTCGGACTGCGGCAACGCATGGAAGGCGCGCCAGTCGAGCGACACCGGGTTCTCCATCTCGCCGGCGATGTCGAGCCGCCAGCTCTCCGGCCGGACCACCGGCTGCTGGCCGAGATCGAGGACCGGCCAGTTTTTCACCAAATGCTGGCCCGGCGGCAGGCGATCGGTCTGCAGCCCGGCGATGCGGCCGGTCAGGAACCGGCCCTGCTCGGCCCAGCTTCGCTTGGTCCGCGTCAGCTTGCTTTCGGGAGCCCCGTCACCGTCGTCCATCGTCGCTCTCCTTGCCGCGATGCAGCAAGCACCGGCCCTTGACGTCTGTCAAGCGCGGGGTCTACGGCAACAGCGAGCGGAGCGTGGCCTGAACCTCGCGCATGGCCGGCAGGAAGCGCGCCGTCATCTCCTCCACCGGCACGGCCGCCGCCGGTGCGCCGATGTTGAGGGCCGCGACCACGCGGCCGCGGGCATTCTCCAACGGCACCGCAATGGAGCGCAGCCCGATTTCGAGTTCCTGGTCGATGACGGCAAAGCCCTGGGCGCGAACGCGTGCCAGTTCCGCCATCAGTTCTTCCGGATCGGTCTTCGTGTGCGCGGTATTCGCCTTGCGGTCGGTGTTCTCGATCCGGGCGCGCGCATCCGCCTCCGGCAGGCTCGCCAGCAGCACCCGTCCCATCGAGGCGCAATAGGCCGGAAGGCGCGAGCCGGGCACGAGGCTGATCGACATCACCCGCCGCTGGGCCGCGCGCGCGACATAGACGATCTCGGTGCCGTCGAGAACCGAGGCCGACGCGCTCTGCCCCACCCGCTCCGACAGCCAGTCGAGATGCGGCTGGACCAGCCGCGGCAACGGCGTCGCCGACAGATAGGCATGACCGAGCCTGAGGATGCGCGGCGTCAGCTCGAAGAACTTGCCGTCGAAATGCGCATAGCCGAGCTCGGCCAGCGTTAAGAGGCAGCGCCGCGCGGTCGCCCGGTCGAGGCCGGTCGTCCGGGCGACGTCCGATATCGTCAGGCGCGGCTGCGCCTCGTCGAACGCCTCGATCACCTTCAAGCCCTTGGCGAAGCCGCCGACGAAGTCCGTTTCCCGCATGTCGCCCTCTCCTCAATGATCGGGCGATTTTGTGCGATATTTGAACAAATGTCAATTATCGCACAAAATGATTGCCGGTTCGATCCCCCGGACTTATGTCTGAAGCACGGGAAGCGCCCGGTTTTGACGACAGGGCGTTCGAGAACGCGCCGGATGGCGCGACAGCGGGAGAACCAGATGGACAAGACAATCGCGCGCCTGGCGGACGCCGTGGCCGGGATCGGCGACGGCGCCACGGTGATGATCGGCGGTTTCGGCGGCTCCGGCGCACCGATCGAGCTCATCCATGCGCTGATCGACAAGGGGCCGAAAAACCTCACGGTCATCAACAACAACGCCGGCAACGGGCGCATCGGAATTGCCGCGATGATCGACGCCGGCATGGTGCGGAAGATGATCTGCTCCTTCCCGCGCTCATCCGATCCGCGCGCCTTCACCGAGAAGTATCTGGCCGGCGAGATCGAGCTGGAGCTGGTGCCGCAGGGGACGCTTGCGGAGCGCATCCGCGCCGGCGGGGCCGGCATTCCGGCCTTCTACACGCCCACGGGCTACGGCACGGAACTGGCGGAAGGCAAGCCGATCGCGGAGTTTGATGGCCGCAGCTACGTGCAGGAGCGCTGGCTAAAGGCCGACTTCGCCCTCGTGAAGGCCCATGTCGGGGACGTGCACGGCAACCTCACCTACAACAAGGCCGCGCGCAACTTCAATCCGCTGATGTGCATGGCGGCAGAGAGGACGATCGCCCAGGTCTCCCGGATCGTGCCGCTCGGCGGCATCGATCCCGAGCACGTCGTCACCCCCGGCATCTTCGTCGACCGTGTCGTCGAGGTCGCCGATCCGCAGCAGGAAGAAGAACTCATCCGGGCAGGAGTGGCCTACGCATGACGATCCATACCCGCGAAGACATCAAGCTCTCCAACGCCCAGATCGCCTGGCGCGCCGCCCAGGACATCGAGGATGGCGCCTATGTGAACCTCGGCATCGGCTTTCCCGAGATGGTGGCGCGCTACCAGCCGCCGGGTCGGCAGGCGATCTTTCACACCGAGAACGGCATCCTCGACTTCGGCGAGGCGCCGCCCGCGGGCGAGGAGGACTGGGACCTGATCAACGCCGGCAAGAAGGCCGTGACGCTGAAGCCGGGCGCCGCCTTCTTCCATCATGCCGACAGCTTCGCCATGGTGCGCGGCGGCCATCTCGACGTCGCCATCCTCGGCGCCTACCAGGTGGCCCAGAACGGCGACCTCGCCAACTGGCGGGTGGGCAGCAAGGGCGTGCCGGCCGTCGGCGGCGCGATGGACCTGGTCCATGGCGCGAAGCAGGTGTTCGTCATCACCGAACACGTGACCAAGGACGGCGCCCCGAAGCTCGTCGAGACGTGCACCTTCCCGCTGACCGGCGTCGCCTGCATCACCCGCATCTACACGAGCCTCGCCGTCGTCGACGTCAGGGGCGGCCGGTTCGTGCTGCGCGAGAAGCTCGCGGGCCTGCCGCTCGACAGGCTGCAGTCCATGACGGGTGCCCCGCTGCACGTCGAAGGGACCGTGGCCGATCTCATCGTGCCGGAGCTCTGAGGGGAGAGACATGAGCGAAGCCTTTATCTGCGACTATATCCGCACCCCGATCGGCCGCTTCGGCGGCGCCCTTTCCTCCGTGCGTGCCGACGATCTCGGCGCCGTCCCGCTCAAGGCGCTGATGGCGCGCAACGGGTCGGTCGACTGGGAGGCGGTCGACGACGTCGTCTTCGGCTGCGCCAACCAGGCGGGCGAGGACAACCGCAACGTCGCGCGGATGTCGTCGCTGCTCGCGGGCCTGCCGGTCGGCGTATCCGGCACCACGATCAACCGTCTCTGCGGCTCGGGCATGGATGCCGTCATCACCGCTGCCCGCGCGATCAAGGCCGGCGAGGCGGACCTGATGATCGCCGGCGGCGTCGAGAGCATGAGCCGGGCGCCGTTCGTGTTGCCGAAAGCCGAGACGGCCTTCTCCCGCACGGCGGAGATCCACGATACGACGATCGGCTGGCGTTTCGTCAACCCGCTGATGAAGAAGCAGTACGGCGTCGATTCGATGCCCGAGACCGGCGAGAACGTCGCCGAAGAGTTCAAGGTGAGCCGCGCGGACCAGGATCTCTTCGCCCTTCGAAGCCAGGCGAAGGCGGCCGAGGCGCAGGCGAACGGGCGGCTGGCACGGGAGATCACGCCGGTCACGATCCCGCAGCGCAAGGCCGAGCCGGTCGTGGTCGAGCGGGACGAACATCCGCGCGCGACGACGCTGGAAGCGCTCGCCAGGCTCGGCACGCCCTTCCGGGCGGATGGCGGCACGGTCACGGCCGGCAACGCCTCCGGCGTCAACGACGGCGCCGCGGCGCTGGTGATCGCCTCCGAAGCAGCCGCCCGAAGGCATGGCCTGACGCCGATCGCGCGCATTCTCGGTGGTGCCACGGCCGGCGTGCCGCCGCGGATCATGGGCATCGGCCCGGCGCCGGCCTCGCAGAAGCTGATGGCTCGCCTTGGCCTGACGCAGGACCGCTTCGATGTGATCGAGCTCAACGAGGCCTTCGCCAGCCAGGGACTGGCGACGCTGCGCCAACTGGGGATCGCCGACGACGATCAGCGCGTGAACCGCAATGGCGGGGCGATCGCGCTCGGCCACCCGCTCGGCATGTCGGGCGCGCGCATCGCCGGCACGGCCGCGCTCGAACTCAAATTGACCGGCGGCCGGCTGGCGCTCGCCACCATGTGCATCGGCGTCGGCCAGGGCATCGCGATCGCGCTGGAGCGGGTCTGAGGCCGTCCAATGCGGATGGCGCCGCCCGTGCCGGCGGCACGTCCGATCAGGCGTTGCCTAGCCCCTCGCCTCCATGCGGGCGTCGACTTCGACGGCATCCGGGATCGCGGGCTGGGCGCCCCGCTTGGTGCAGGCGAGCGAGCCCGCGACCGCGGCGCGGCGCAGGCAGTCCGCAAAGGGAAGGCCAGCATCGAGAGAGGCTGCGAGATAGCCGCAGAAACTGTCGCCGGCGCCGACGGTGTCGACCGGATCGACCTTCAGGCCGGGCGCACGGAAGATGTTGCCCTTGCGGATGGCGATGACGCCGTCGGCACCGAGGGTGACGATGATCGTCTGGCCGGTCCGCTCGTGGATGGCGCGCATCTCGGCCTCGCGCTGGGCATCGGAAAAGCCCGACTTTCCGGCGAAGAGCTCGAATTCGCTCTCGTTCGTCACCACGATGTCTGCCTTGGCGCCGAGCCTTGCGCCGTCGGCGGTGAAGGGGGCGAGGTTGATCACGGAGGTGACCCGCCGAGCCCTTGCCGAATCCAGCGCTGCCTCGACCGCCTCCGGCGGCACTTCCAATTGCAGCATGAGGACGTCGCCGGCGGACATCTGCGACACCGCCGCCCTGGCGTCGGCCGCGGTCACGTCGCCATTGGCGCCGGGGACCACGACGATGACGTTCTCGCCATCGTCGGCGACCGTGATATGCGCCGTGCCGGTCGGCTCGTCGGCGATCTTGACGAAATCGAGGTTGACGGCGGCCTGGGTCAGCAGCACCAGCGATTCCGCGGCGAAGCTGTCGCCGCCGACCGCGCCCGCCATGCGGACCGTGGCGCCGGCGCGCCTGGCCGCGAGCGCCTGGTTGGCGCCCTTGCCGCCCGCTGCTGTCGTGAAGCTGTGTCCGGCCACGGTCTCGCCCGGTCTCGGCAGGCGGGCGGTCGTGGCGATGAGATCCATGTTGATGGATCCGAAGACGGTAATCATGGGGCAGGTATCCTCCGGCATTGCTCCGGCCGACACTGCCTGAGGCCCTCAGTCCTCGTCAACAACTCTCAGCTTCAATTGGCCGGTGCGGCTTTCGACCGCACGCTCGGCCACCGGCGGCGACGGCGCCGTGGCGCCCTGCGTGGCGAGGACCTCGAATTCCATCTCGCCGATGCGCGTGCCGCGGCGGGCGAGCTTTTCCGTCGACGTCAGGATCTGGTCGACATCCTTCTGGGCAGAGGTGAAATGGCCGTGCAGCTTGCGGACGCGATCGTCGAGGCGGCCGAGATCCTCCATCAGCCGCACGACCTCGCCCTGGATCACATGCGCCTGCTCGCGCATGCGCTGATCCTTCAACAGCGCCTGCAGCACCTGGATCGACAGGAGTAGCAGAGAGGGGGAGACAATCACGACCCGGGCGCGATGGGCGCGCTGGACGATCGCCTCGAAGCTCTCATGGATCGCGGCGAAGATCGATTCGGACGGCACGAAGAGGAAGGCGGTATCCTGCGTCTCGCCGGGCTGCAGGTATTTCTCGGCGATATCGCGGATGTGAACCTCCATGTCCCTGCGGAACTGCTGGGCCGCGGCCTTGGCGGCCTCCGGCGTGCCGGCGGCGCCCATGGCGTTCCAGGCCTCCAGCGGAAACTTCGCGTCGATCACCAGCGGCGGCTGGCCGTTCGGCATGCGGATCACGCAATCGGGGCGCATCCCGTTTGCCAGTTGCGCCTGGAACTCGTAGGCGCCGATCGGCAGCCCGTCGGCGACGATCGCCTCCATCCGCGCCTGGCCGAAGGCGCCGCGGGTCTGCTTGTTGGACAGGATCGCCTGCAGGCCGACGACGTCCTTCGCCAGCGACTGGATATTGGCCTGCGCCGTGTCGATCACGGCGAGCCGCTCCTGCAGGCGGCGCAGGTTCTCGTGGGTCGTGCGCGTCTGCTCGCTGATCGACTGGCCGAGCCGCTGGGTCAGCCCGTCGAGACGCTGGTTGATCGCCTGGTTCGTCTCCGCCTGCCGTGCCCCGAACACCTCGGCCATGGCCGCGACGCGGCCCTGCATCTCGTTCTGGGCGCGCAGCAGCTCGCCAAGCCGCATCTCCGCGGCGGCCGCCGCTTCGCGCTGGCGGACGGCGGCGCGGCGGGAGGCGATCGCCCAGCCGAGGACGACGAGGGTCGCGATGATGCACGCAAGCTGCAGCGCCGGCTCGCGCATCAGCGCGTCTGCCAGCCGAATCAGTGCGTTGTCGAGCGATGGTTCCGCATTCATGCGGCAAACATAGCAGCATTTGCCGGGGAAGATAGATCATAACGTGAACAAACGAACCGCCGCCGACCTCCCGGCCCGGCGCGGCGCAAGACAATTGAAAGCGGCCCGACAAACCGCTAAGTGAGGCGCATGACGATCAAACCGCTGATTATCCTGCCCGACCCCATCCTGCGCCAGGTCTCACAGCCGCTGGAGGCGATCAACGACGAGGCGCGGCGCCTGGCCGACGACATGCTGGAGACGATGTACGACGCGCCCGGCATCGGACTGGCGGCGATCCAGATCGGCGTGCCGCGGCGGATGCTGGTGCTGGACGTCTCCAAGGAGGGCGAGGAGAAGACGCCGCTCGTGTTCATCAATCCCGAGATCATCGCCTCTTCCGATCAGCGTTCGGTCTACGAGGAAGGCTGCCTGTCCATCCCGGATTACTATGCCGAGGTAGAACGCCCGGCCGGCATCACGGTGCGCTACCTCGACCGTGACGGCAGGGAACAGACGATCGAGGCCGACGGGCTGCTCGCCACCTGCCTGCAGCACGAGATCGACCACCTCAACGGCGTGCTCTTCATCGACCACATTTCCAAGCTGAAGCGCGACATGGTGATCCGCAAGTTCACCAAGGCCTCCAAGACCCGCGGCGCCAAGGCGATCTGAACGCGCCATTGAAAGCGGATCGCGCAGGCGCTATGATATCACCGATATCAAGGCGGAGGTGCTGCCCATGGGCGACCTGCTGGTGCGAAATATTCCGGATGCCATGAAACACGAACTGGCGGCCGCCGCCGAGCGGGCGGGCGTGAGCCTGTCCGACAAGGCGAAGGACCTCCTTCGCCAAGGGCTAAGGCAGGAGCAGGCCGATCTGCGGAGCCGAGCGCGGTCTGGCTGGGAGGCGCTTCGAAAAATCGCCATGTCGGGTGAACCGGATGACGCGTTCGCCGAGATCATGCGCGGGATCGAAGCCGACCGGAAGAAAGATACGGGGCGACCGGTCGAGTTTCCGGAATGATCGTGCTCGACACGAATGTGATTTCGGAAGGCATCAAGGAACGCCCTGATCCGGCAGTTGCCCTCTGGATGCAAGAGACCAACGAGACGGACCTCTTCCTCTGCGACATCGTGGTGATGGAGCTTTGCTTCGGCGCAGAGCGTACCTTGCACCGCGCCGGCTCCGACCGATACCTGCGCACGCTGACGGATTTGCTCGCCCTCTTTCGCGGCAGGGTGCTCGGCCTGCCGCTCGATGCCGCGATCCTGACTGGAAAGCTGCGGGCACGGCGCGAAAGCGCCGGCCGGCCGATCGCCGTCTCGGACGCCATGATCGCCGCCATCTGCCTCCATCACGGCGCGACGCTGGCGACGCGCAACGTAAAAGACTTCGAGGGGCTTGATCTGAAGCTCGTAAACCCGTTTGAAGGGGCACGGTAACACTTGAACCCGCGCATGCGCCGATCCGGCGACGGACCCGAGCCGGGCCATGCGCCGGACGGGAGCATCGGGGCATGGCGCTTCGTATCATCTTCATGGGCACGCCCGAATTTTCGGTGGCGACGCTGAACGCGCTTTTCGAGGCCGGGCACACGATCGTCGCCGCCTATTCGCAACCGCCACGGCCCGCCGGGCGGCGCGGGCTGGAGCTGCAGAAATCACCGGTCCACCGGCGCGCCGAGGAACTCGGCATCCCGGTCTTCACGCCACTGAACTTCAAGGCGGAGGAGGATCGGGCCGCATTCCAGGCGCACCAAGCCGACGTCGCCGTGGTCGTTGCCTACGGGCTGCTTCTGCCCGAGGCGATCCTGACCGGCACCCGGCTCGGCTGCTACAACGGGCACGCCTCGCTGCTGCCGCGCTGGCGGGGTGCGGCCCCCATCCAGCGGGCGATCATTGCCGGCGACAGCGAGACCGGCATGATGGTGATGAAGATGGACAAGGGGCTGGACACCGGCCCGGTCGCACTCACCCAACGTGTCGCGATCGGACGGGACATGACGGGCGGCGAACTGCACGACCGGCTGATGCAGGTCGGCGGCGCGCTGATGGCGGATGCGATGGAACGGCTCGAGGCCGGGCACCTGCCGCTGACGCCGCAGGAGGACGCCGGCATGACCTATGCGGCCAAGATCGACAAGGCCGAGACCCGCATCGACTTCCGGCGTCCGGCCGCGGAGGTGCATAACCACATCCGCGCGCTGTCGCCCTTGCCCGGCGCCTGGTTCGAACTCCCGGCTGCCGGCGGGACGGAGCGGGTCAAGGTGCTGGGCTCGAGCCTTGGCGACGGCATGGCCGCACCCGGCACGGTGCTTTCGTCCGACGGCTTCGTCGTCGCCTGCGGCAACGGCGCGGTCGCGCTGAAGCGCCTGCAGAGGGCCGGCGGCAAGCCGATGGATGTTGCCGACTTCCTGCGCGGCACTCAGGTGCCCGCCGGCACGGTGATCGCCTGATGCCGCGCTATCGCCTCGTCATCGAATATGACGGCACGCCCTATGTCGGCTGGCAGCGGCAGGAGAACGGGCCGTCCGTGCAGGGCGCGGTCGAGAAGGCGATCCTGTCCCTGACCGGGGAGACAGTGTCGATCCGCGGCGCGGGACGGACCGATTCCGGCGTCCATGCCATGGGCCAGGTCGCGCATGCCGACCTGACCCGCGTCTGGAAGGACCACACGCTGCGCAACGCGCTGAATGCGCATCTGGCGCAGGCCGGCGAGCGGGTCGCCATTCTCGATGCCGCGCAGGTGGACGAGGGCTTCGACGCGCGCTTCTCGGCGGTGCGGCGGCACTATCTCTACCGGATCATCGCCCGCCGGGCACCGCTGGCGCTGGAAGCGAAGCGCGCCTGGTTCGTGGCCAAGCCGCTCGATCACGACGCGATGCATGCGGCAGCGCAGGTGCTGGTCGGCAAGCACGACTTCACCACCTTCCGCTCCGCCCACTGCCAGGCGAACAGCCCGGTGCGCACGATCGACCGGCTGGACGTGACCCGGACCGGCGACCTGATCGAGATCCGCGCCAGCGCGCAGAGCTTCCTGCACAACCAGATCCGCTCCTTTGCGGGAACGCTGAAGCTGGCCGGCGAGGGCAAATGGAGCGTCGAGGACGTGCGGGCGGCGCTCGAAGCCCGCGACCGCAAGGCCTGCGGGCCGGTGGCGCCGCCGGAAGGGCTGTACTTCCTGCAGGTCGACTACTGATCTGCGGACCCGCCCGGCCTTACGGGGGAAGGGTGCCGAACAGCACCTGCAGGCCCTGCCCGGCGAGCAGCGGCGGCAGCACGAAGAGTGCGGTCAGCGTCGCCGCCAGCATCGACTGCTTGCCGACGCACATCCACAGGAGCCGGTACTGCAAGGCGATGGAAGCGCCGAAGACCGCGTAGAGCAGTAGCCCCGAGAAGGCGGAAAAATCCGGGATCACCAGCGATATGGCGAAGGGGATCGCGGTGGCGTAGGCAAACGGCACGCCGATCCAGTTGCTGGCGATGATCATCGTCGCCACCTGATGGGCGTAGCCCAACGGGCGGGCCAGCACCGCCACGAGCGCCAGGGGCAGCATCCAGCCGACGGCGTCGATGACGAACATCTTGAAGACGAAATCGATGCCCGCGCCCGTTCCCTCCGGCATGCGGGCCAGGAAATAGAGCCGCCACGAGGCCCAGATCACGGCGAGCGCCGGCAGGCTCCACACGAAGGCCCAGAACGAGCGCACCAGGCCGCGCCAGCTGAGGTCGAGCCAGCCGAACCCGTCCTGCCGCTTCCGGACGAGATGCCAGATTCCGGTCAGGTAGTAGAGGACCTCGTCAAGTCCCGGCATTGGCAAACCAGCGTGCGAGGAAGGTCTCGTAGATGACCGTCAGCGTTTCCAGATCGGCGACGGCGACGCGCTCGTCGACCATGTGCATGGTCTGGCCGACGAGGCCGAACTCGACGACGGGGCAATAGTCCTTGATGAAGCGCGCATCCGAGGTGCCGCCGGTGGTGGACAGCTTCGGCACCCGGCCGATCGCCGCCTCGATGGCCGAGGACAGCGAGGCGATCAGCCGGTCGTCGCGGGTGAGGAAGACATGGCTCGGCCGCTCGGCCCAGCGGATCTCGTAGCGGATCGGCGCCCGCCCGGGCCTGAGGCGCTGGTCGGCGGCGGCGGCATCGAGGCGCCGGACGATCTCGGCCTTCACCATGTCCGCCGTCCAGCGGTCGTTGAAGCGGATGTTGAAGCTCGCCTGCGCCTTGGCGGGAACCACGTTGACGGCCGGATTGCCGACATCGATCGTCGTCACCTCCAGATTGGAGGGCTGGAAATCGTCGGTGCCGGCGTCGAAGGGCGGATCCATCAGCGCATCGGCGAGCGCGATGACGGCGCGAACCGGATTGTCGGCCAGGTGCGGGTAGGCGGCATGCCCCTGCACGCCGAACACGGTGAGCGCGCCCGAGACCGAGCCGCGCCGGCCGATCTTGATCATGTCGCCCAGCGTGTCGGGGTTGGTCGGCTCGCCCACCAGGCAGGCGTCCCAGCGTTCGCCGCGGGCGGCCGCCCACTCGAGCAGCTTGATGGTGCCGTTGACCGCCGGGCCTTCCTCGTCGCCGGTGATCAGGAAGGAGACGGAACCCTTCGGCGGACCATGCTTCTCGATGTGGCGGGCGACGGCTGCGACGAAGCAGGCGATGCCGCCCTTCATGTCGACGGCGCCGCGGCCATACATCTGCCCATCTGCGATCTCGGCTGCGAAGGGGTCGTGCGTCCAGGCGGCCGCATCGCCGACGGGGACGACGTCCGTGTGGCCGGCGAACATCAGGTGCGGGCCATCCGTGCCGATGCGGGCATAGAGGTTCTCGATGTCGGGCATGCCCGGCTCGGACATGACCACGCGCTCGACGGCGAAGCCGAGCGGGGCGAGCATAGCCTCGAGCGCCGCCAGCGCGCCGCCTTCGGCGGGCGTCACCGACGGGCAGCGGATGAGGGTGGCGAGATTTTCGACGGGATCGATCGTGGTCATCGGATGGACTGCCTGCCGGCGGGTTCAACGCGCGAAATGCGTCGCCGGCCTCGCCTTCCGGTCTAGCTTATCGGACCAGCGCTGTCATCACCCATCAAAGCAACGCCTTCGGTCGATACCGGCGCGAATTGGGATCACTCTTTCGGCCGGTTGGTGACCGCGCCATGGGCGTTGGCGCCGGGCGTGCCGGGCCAGACCAGAAAGGCGACCAGCGCGAACAGCGAGACGGCCGGCACGAACAGGCACAGCACCAGCGGCGAAGGCAGCGCCATGTCATGCAGCCGCTTGACGCTGAGCATGACCGTGGAGATGGAGGAAACGACGCCGACGGCCAGGAACAGCATGGTCCACACGGCAAACATCGGCTCTTCCTGCGGCGTCATGACGAGCCGGGTCAGGAAGGCCGACACCAGCATGAGCCAGAAGCCCCAGCCAAGTGCGAACGGCATGCGGGAGACGCGGCCGGACCAGCCGAAAAAGAACCAGCTGAGGCTTGGCGGCCGGTCCGCGTCATCGCTCATGCATCAGTCCCGGAGCAGCTCGTTGATGCCGGTCTTCGAGCGGGTCTGCGCGTCGACACGCTTGACGATCACGGCGCAGTAGAGGTTCGGCGCGGGCTGGCCGTTCGGCATGACCTTGTCGGACGGCAGCGAGCCGGCGACGACGACCGAATAGGGCGGGACCTCGCCATAGGTGATCTCGCCGGTGGCGCGGTCGACGATCTTCGTCGACTTGCCGATGAAGACGCCCATGCCGAGCACCGAGCCCTCGCGGACGATGCAGCCTTCGACGACCTCGGAGCGCGCGCCGATGAAGCAGTTGTCCTCGATGATGGTCGGGCCGGCCTGCATCGGCTCCAGCACGCCGCCGATGCCGACGCCGCCGGAGAGGTGGACGTGCTTGCCGATCTGGGCGCAGGATCCGACGGTCGCCCAGGTGTCGACCATCGTGCCCTCGCCGACATAGGCGCCGAGATTGACGAAGGACGGCATCAGGATGGCGTTCGGGGCGACGTAGGCCGAGTGGCGGACGACGCAGTTCGGCACGGCACGGAAGCCGGCGCGCTCGAACTCGTTGACGCTCCAGCCGTCGAACTTGGAGGGCACCTTGTCCCACCAGACGGACGCGCCCGGGCCGCCGGGAACGATCTCCATCGGGTTCAGGCGGAAGGACAGCAGCACCGCCTTCTTGAGCCACTGATTGACCGTCCAGTTGCCGTCCGCACCTTTCTCCGCCACGCGCGCCTTGCCGCTGTCGAGCAGGTTCAGCGCCGTTTCGACGGCGTCGCGAACCTCGCCGCGGGTCGAAGTATTGACCTGGTCACGGGCCTCGAAGGCGCGTTCGATCGTGGTTTCCAGGGCGGCAAGATTGGAGCTGTTCATCGGAATTCCTTAAACTTCGACCACTATTCTGGTCCATCGGGACGCCGGAGGGGGCACATCTATTGTCGGCAGCAGTCCTAGAGCATGATCCCGGAAAGTTGAAGCCCTTTTCCGGCCGATGATGTCGCGACGGCGACGGCAAGATGCTACAGCCCGGCATCGCCCGAACGAAAGTGAAGAACGGGTCCGCGCCGAAGGTCGCAACCAGGCGCCGGCCGCATGATGGAAGAACGACATGGCACGACTGAAGAAGAAGAATCTGCGGCGCAAGGACGGCGTATGGGATCCGCTCGCAGACAGCGCGTTCGACAAGCACAGGGCTTCCGTCGTTCCCCAGACACCGCAATCGATGTCGTCCGCCTACCGGCTCGCCTATGTCGACGACGAATTCCTCTGCCGCGAGGAACTGCGGCCGGTGCGCCTGCAGCTCGAACTGCTGAAGGTCGAGATGATGCTCGCCGAGCGCGGCATCAATTCCACGGTCGTGATGTTCGGCGGCGCCCGCATCCCCGCCCCCGGCATGGAGGCATGGGCCGCCCGCAACGAGACGCAGCGCAAGAACCTCGAGGCGGCGTCGGTCTACTATGACGAGGCGCGCAAGTTCGCAAAGCTCTGCTCGGAGCGCTCGGCGGAAACCGGCTTCAAGGAATTCGTCGTCGTCACCGGCGGCGGGCCTGGCGTCATGGAGGCGGGAAACCGCGGTGCGGCCGATGTCGGCGCGCCGTCGATCGGGCTCAATATCGTGCTGCCGCACGAGCAGGCGCCGAATGCCTACGTGACCCCCGAACTCAGCTTCAACTTCCACTATTTCGCCGTGCGCAAGATGCACTTTCTGCTGCGCGCCAAGGCCGTGACCGTCTTTCCGGGCGGCTTCGGCACGCTCGACGAGCTGTTCGAGACGGTGACGCTGATGCAGACCGGCCGCATGGCGCTGGTGCCGCTCGTCCTGTTCGGGAAGGAATTCTGGAACTCGATCATCAACCTGGAGGCGCTCGCCGAGTTCGGCACGATCTCGCCCGGCGACGTCGAGCTGATGAACTTCGTCGACACCGCCGAGGAGGCCTGGGCGATCATCGACAGCTTCTACGAGAAGCTCGACACGGAGGCGGTGGCGGTCGCGAAGTGATGGCGGCGGCTTTCGCCGCCCCTGCCCTCACCCGTCGGTCAGGCGGGCGAGGAAGCCGGTGAGGTCGGACGTCGTGTAGTCGATGTGCACGTCGTCGTCGCTGCGCTTCTCCCAGGCGTCGGTGAACTCGTGGCCCTCGTCGCGCGGCAAGAGCAGCACCGTCTTCATCCCGAGCGCCTTGGGCACCAGGAGATTGCGCGGCAGGTCCTCGAACATGGCGGCGTGGGTCGTGTCCACCCGGTGCAGCGCCATGAACTTGTCGTAGGTGCTGCCGGCGGGCTTGGGCACATATTCGGCGGCGACGATGTCGAAGATGTCGTCGAAATGATCGAGGATGCCCAGCGCGCGGGCCGTCATCTCGGCGTGCTTGACGCTGCCGTTGGTAAAGATGAACTTGCGCCCCGGCAGCGCCTTGATCGCCTCGCCGAGCGCGAGGTCCGGCGTCAGTACGCCGTAGTCGATCGCATGCGCCTTCTCTAGGAAGTCGACCGGATCGATGCCGTGGTGGATCATCAGCCCCTTCAGCGTCGTGCCGTGGTCCTGGTAGTAGCGCTTCTGCAGGACGCGGGCGTCCTCGCGCGACAGGCCGAGCAGGGCTGCGACGTAGCCGGTCATGTTGACGTCGATCTGGGCGAAGAGATCGACGTGATGCGGATAGAGCGTGTTGTCGAGGTCGAACACCCAGTCCCTGACATGGGCGAATTCGGCCTTGTCCGGCAGCGGATGGGTCGCGTGAGCTTCGGTCATCGGAGTCATGGGCGCCCTTATGACACGGCTGCAACAGGAAGCAAAAAGGAATCGACGCGGCCGCAGCGGGAAATGGTTTGGCGTGGCCAGGGCCTCCAGGCGCGTGCTAGGGCTTGCTGCACCGGGGCGTCCCGCTCCGCGTGTCTTTGCTATCCCTCTCACGCATGTCTTTTCCCGAGACCGTTTTGCGACCTTCGGCGGACATGTCTCAAACCGGCGGTCATGGAAGCCTGGGTCGTCATCACCATCTGCGCCGCGTTCCTGCAGAACCTGCGCTCGGCGCTGCAGAAGTACCTGCGCTCGTCGCTCGGGACGACGGGGGCGAGCTTCGTGCGCTTCGGCTACGGCTTCCCGGTGGCGATCGCCTATGTGGCGGCGCTCCATCATTTCGCGGGCTATGCCTTTCCGGCCCTAAATGCGCGCTTCGCCGTCTGGTCGGTGATCGGCGGGCTGGCGCAGATCTTCGCCACCATCCTGCTCGTCTACCTGTTCTCGCTGCGCAATTTCGCCGTCGGCACCGCCTATTCGAAGACCGAACCGGTGCAGGCGGCGATCTTCGGGCTGATCCTGCTCGGTGAGCGGCTGACGCCCGGCGCCGTCGGCGCGATCGTCGTCGGCGTGGCGGGCGTCATGTTGATCTCGGTGGCGCGGATGCCGCTATCGGCCCGCAACCTGCTTTCGGCCATGACCGGCCGGACGGCGCTGATCGGCATCGCCTCGGGCGCGGTCTTCGGCATCTCGGCCGTCGCCTACCGCTCGGCGGCGCTCTCGCTCGACGGTCCCAACGCCGTGATGCAGGCAGCCGTCACGCTGGCCTGCGTCACCACCTTCCAGACGGCATTCATGCTCGTTTGGATGATGATCAAGGATCCCTCCGAGATCGGCCGCGTCGCCCGCTCCTGGCGCTCCTCGTCGCTCGTCGGGCTGGCCGGCGTCACCGGCTCGGCCTGCTGGTTCACGGCGATGGCGCTGCAGCAGGTGGCCTATGTGCGCGCGCTCGGGCAGATCGAGCTGCTGTTCACCTTCGCCGCCTCCGTCTTCGTCTTCCGCGAGAAGATCAACCGCATGGAGCTTTCCGGCTGCCTCATGATCGTTGCCGGCATCCTTTTGCTTCTGATGTGGAAATAGCTGGCCGCCGCACGGTTGCACGCAGCGATTGATGGCGCCGGCGATGGCGGCTATGAATCGGCCCGACCATTGCCCTGGGAGGATAGGACATGAATCAGAAGCAAAAAGCCGAGGCCTTTTTCGCACTGCATCGCAAGGGCGATCCGGTCATCCTCTACAACGTCTGGGATGCCGGCTCGGCGAAGGCCGTCGCGGGCGCCGGCGCCAAGGCGATCGCGAGCGGCAGCTGGTCGGTTGCCGTAGCCGGCGGCTATGCGGACGGCCAGGCGATCCCGCTTCCGGCGCTGTTGGACGTCGCGCGGGCGATCGTAGCGGCGACCGAACTGCCGGTGAGCATCGACTTCGAAGGCGCCTATGCAGTCGAGCCCGACGCGGTCGCGCTGAACGTGGCGCAGGTCGCCGACACCGGTGCCATCGGCATCAATTTCGAGGACCAGGTCGTGGGCGGCACCGGGCTGCATCCGATCGAGCTGCAGGCGCGGCGCATCCGCGCCATCCGGCAGATGGCGGACAGGCGCGACCTGCCGTTCTTCATCAACGCCCGCACCGACCTGTTCCTGAAGGAGGGGGATGCGGCAAAGCATGGCGGGCTGGTGCCGGCTGCGATCGAGCGCGGGCTTGCCTATGCGGAGGCCGGCGCCAACGGCTTCTTCGTGCCCTGGCTGGCGGATCCGGAGCTGATCGGCCGCATCTGCGAGGCGGTGCCGCTTCCGGTCAACGTGATGATGAAGCCCGGCGCCCCGGATGCGAAGACGCTCGCCAAGTCGGGCGTCGCGCGGATCAGCTACGGTCCCGGCCCCTATCGCGCGATGATCGACTGGCTCGGCAAGCAGGCCGCGGCCGTCTACGGAGCGGCGTGAGGGACGTCCGCGCTGCAAGGCAGGCGGGTTTGCGACCCGCCTCCGGCAATCGCGTTCACGACATTCCGGCCGAAAGGACAGCCGTCAGGGGACGATCAGCGTCCCGGCGCCGCGCTCGGTGAAGATCTCGAGCAGCACGGAATGGGCGGTCTTGCCGTTGAGGATGACGACGCCCTGGACACCGGCCTTGATGGCGTCGATGCAGGTCTCGACCTTCGGGATCATGCCGCCGGAGATGGTGCCGTCCTTGATCAGCGCGCGGGCTTCGGCGACCGAGAGCTCCTTGATCAGTTCGCCCTGCTTGTTGAGGACGCCGGGAACATCGGTGAGGAACAGCAGGCGGGTGGCGTTCAGCGCACCGGCGATCGCGCCGGCAAACGTGTCGGCGTTGATGTTGTAGGTGTGGCCGTCGCGGCCGGGCGCGACCGGGGCGATGACGGGGATCATCTCTGACTTCGCCAGAAGGTCGATCAGTGTGCGGTCGACCTCGACCACTTCGCCGACGAAGCCGAGATCGAGGATGCGCTCGATATTGCTGTCCGGATCGACCACGGTCTTCTTGGCCTTCTCGGCGAAGACCATGTTGCCGTCCTTGCCGCAGAGCCCGATCGCCCATTCGCCGGTCTGGTTGATCAGCGCGACGATCTCCTTGTTGATCGAGCCGGCCAGCACCATCTCGACGATCTCGACCGTCTTCTGGTCGGTGACGCGCAGGCCCCCCTCGAACTTCGATTCGATGCCCATCTTCGCCAGCATGGCGCCGATCTGCGGGCCGCCGCCGTGGACGACGATCGGGTTGACGCCCGACTGCTTGAGCAGCGCGATGTCGCTGGCAAAGGCCTTGCCCAGTTCCGCATTGCCCATGGCATGACCGCCGTACTTCACGACGATGGTCTTGTTCTCGTAGCGCTGCATGTATGGCAGGGCCTGCGTCAGCAGCCGGGCCTGCATTTCGCTATCGGTCAGGGTATCGGTCGGGGACATGGGGACCTCGCAATTTTGTCGGCGCCTGTTTAGCGCATGTCGCGTGACGATGGAATGACGAAAGATGGGGGCAATGCTCTCGCGATCTGCCCGATCCGCGCGCGAAGACCAGTGGCAAGCGGCACCGAGGAAGCATATGATATCGCCGGCGCGGCGCGTGACCCGGAGGAGGCGTCCATCCTGAAATCGGAAGGCCGGCGCATCGATGGCTGCAGGAACCGGCCGGGGCCGAATGGGCCGCGGCGGGAGGGTCCGGCTGCGCGGAGCGCCCGCGCGATGCGGCGTTCGCCGCCCGCCATGACGAAGACCTGGCTTCACCGAAGCCTGCCGAAATTGGGAGAGTGCCTGGAGCCATGACATCGCCCGACCAGAACAGCAAGGATCCGCGCCGCGACGAAGTGATCGCGGGCGAATATGTTCTTGGCGTCCTTTCGGCCGAGGACCGGCGCAAGGTGGAGGTCCGTCTCCAGAGCGACCGGGCCTTCGCCGCCATGGTGAACCGGTGGGAGGAGAACCTTTCGGCGATCAACAACGAACTGGAGACGATGTCGCCGCCGACGCGCGTCTACACGGCCGTCGAGCAGCGGCTCTTCGAAGCGCCCCTGACGGGTTCGACCGGGGCGCGCCGCGGCGTCTGGACGTCGCTGGCATTCTGGCGGTCGGCGGCGTTGCTGGCCTTCGCATTCTCCGCGGCATTGCTGGCGCTGGGGCCGGACATCTTCGCACCGGCGCCGCCGTCGCAGGCGATCATCGCCGAACTCTCCGGCCTGGACGGCCCGATCAGCCTGATGGCCCACTACGACGCGTCCCGCGGCATGTTCACCATGACACCGGCGGCAACCAGGCAGGACGGCGGCAAGTCGCTCGAACTGTGGCTGGTGGAGGATGGAAAGACGCCGGTTTCGCTGGGCGTCCTTTCGCAGTCCGGCGACGGAACGCTGACGATTCCCGAGGCCATGCGGCCGAGGATCCGGTCCGGCGCCGTCCTCTCCGTCAGCGTCGAACCGCTGGGCGGTTCGCCGACCGGCACCCCGACCGGGTCGGTGATCGCCTCCGGCCGGGCGAGACGCTTCTGATCGACCCCATTGCGCCGAAGACAAGACCGAGGGGCCGCCGCCGGCAAACTGCAGCGGCCCCGCGAGGTGCCAGATCAGGCCGCGGGCGGCGGCGGGGCCGCACCGGTGACGCCGGAGAGCGCCTCCTGAAGCCGCTTTTCCTGATCCGGCGAAAGCGACGTCTTGAGAACCCGACCCCGCAGCCCCTGGAGTTCGGCCAGCACCTTCTCCGGCTGCACCTTGCGGACGAGCACGAACAGGGCGGAGGAATTGTTCGGGATCGTCTCGCCCAGCGACTTGATGAAATTGTCGTCGATGCCGTAGTCGCTCAGCGAGCCGGACAGGGCGCCCGCACCGGCGCCGACGGCGCCGCCGATGGCAAAGCCCGCCAGCGGGTTCAGGAACAGCAGCCCGACGAGGCCGCCCCACAGCGCGCCGGAGAGAAGTCCGGACGAGGCGCCGATGGCGGTCAGGTTGAGGCTCTGCTTCAGATGGACCTTTCCGGCCTCGTCGCGAACGACGACGACGGCATCCTCGAGGTCGATCAGGTACTCCTTCTTCAGGCCCGCCAGCTTCACGAGGACCTTGTCGGCCTCGTCCGGCGTATCGAATCCCACTACGATCAGATCGGACATCGGTGTGCTCCCTCTTGAATTCGCATCGGCGGGCGCCGACCGCGTAAAACGCGCGCAATCCCCCTTTGAGATCTTGTCGGTCCTCGAAGGGCCCTGCGCAGGACACTCGTGCATCATCTCTCGCGCGTCGATGGGGACGCGTGATGGACTAGCACATAGGGCACGTTCGATGACGGGCCAGTGACGCAGGTCAACTGTTGTTGGAGATTGCCGCCCTCAGCGCGCGATCGTGGCCTCGATGGCCGCACGCAGTGTGTCCAGGCCACGGCCTTTTTCGGAGGAGGTCGAAAGCACTTCCGGGTAGGCGGCCGGCCGCTTGCGAACCTTCTCGGTCGTTTCCGCCACGAGGCGGGGCACGCCGGCTTCCTTGATCTTGTCCGTCTTGGTCAGGACGATCTGGTAGGAGACGGCGGCCTTGTCCAGCAGGTCGAAGACCTCCTCGTCGTTCTTCTTGATGCCGTGGCGGCTGTCGACGAGGACATAGACGCGCTTCAGCGTGGAGCGGCCGCGCAGGTAGTCGAAGACGAGCTTGGTCCAGGCGTCGACCTGCTCCTTCGGCGCCTGGGCGTAGCCGTAGCCCGGCATGTCGACCAGCGCCATCGGCGGCAGATCGCCCTCGGCGCCGGAATAGCCGTCGGGCACGAAATAGTTCAGTTCCTGGGTGCGGCCCGGCGTGTTGGACGTGCGCGCCAGACCCTTGTGGCCGACGAGCGCGTTGATCAGCGAGGACTTGCCGACGTTCGAGCGGCCGGCGAAGGCGATCTCCGGCGGACCTTCCGGCGGCAGGAACTTCATCGCCGGTACGCCGCGGATGAAGATCCACGGACGGCCGAAGAGCGGCTTGTCGTCGCCGGAGTTTGTCGCTGTCATCGTCTGGCCTTCCCGAGCTTTTCGCCCGGCTTCCCGTTTTTGGCGGGCAATGTCAAGCGCCCGAGCCGGTCAGGCCCGCCCGCCGCTGGCGCCACGCCTCCCGGCCGAGGTAGCACAAAAGGGCGGCCAGAACGATGGCACCGCCGACGACCGTGTGCTCGCTCGGCACTTCGCCGTGGAACAACGCCACCCAGAGCGGCGCCAGCACCGTCTCTGCGGTACTGAGAAGGGCGGCGAGCGCCGCAGGGATCAGCCTTGCTCCGGTGACGAACAGGGCAAGGCCGAGGCCGAAGCTCATGGCGCCGAAGACGGCGAGGATGCCGAGCTGCGGCGCGGAAACGGCGAAGCCCGCGGCCTGGGTGGCCGCGACGGTGCCGGCGATGACCGTGCCGGTGAAGACGGCTGGCGTCATCGCCACATGCGCGTAGCGCCGGGTGATGATGGTGGCGGTAGAGAAGGAAAAGGCGATCAGCAGCGCCAGCGCGTCGCCGATCGGCGAGACGCGTCCGGTCAGCGAACCGGACATCATGATCCCGACACCGACGATCACGGCCGCAATCGCGACCCAGGTGGCCGAGGCGATGCGCTCGCCATAGAGGACCCGGCACATCAGGGCAGCGATCAGCGGCACGCTCGCCTGGATGAGCACGACATTGGCAACCGTCGTGTGCGCCAGCGCCAGGATGAACGAGGTCGACGCGGTGGCAAAGCACACGCCGACCGCAAGGCCGGGCAGGCCCATGCGGGAGAAGAGCATCCGCGTGCCGCGCGGACCGTCCCGCCACAGCATGAAGGTCAGGAGGAACAGGGACGCGAACAGCGATCGCCAGAAGATCAGCGTCCAGCCGTCGTCCATGTCCAGGAGCCGCGCGAGCACGCCGCCGAAACTCCAGGCGATCGCCGCGGCGAGCACGAGGACAGCGCCGTAGCCCTGGCCGTGGGCATCGACACTGGCGGAGGGCGTAGATACCACGGGTGCGGGCATGAGGTGCTCGTAGAGGCTGATCGTGCGATAGTGGCAGGCCGGCGGCATGCAGGCGCATGCGGCAGCGACGCGGCGACGTCGCAACGGGCACATTCACGATCGGGCGAAAATGAGAAGACCCCGGCAAGCCGGGGTCCATCGCGATGGCGCTATGGGTCTTTCGGTCGCGGGGGCCGGCTACTTCGCCGGATCCGGTTTCTTGCCGAACATCCCCTTCAGATTGCTGAACAGCTCCACCTTGACGCCATGGCGCTTCATGATGATCGCCTGCTGGATGATGGAGAGGGTGTTGTTCCAGGCCCAGTAGATGACGAGGCCGGCCGGGAAGCTCGCCAGCATGAAGGTGAAGACGACCGGCATCCAGGTGAAGATCATCGCCTGGGTCGGATCCGGCGGCGTCGGGTTCATGCGCATCTGCAGGAACATGGTGACGCCCATGATCAGCGGCCAGACGCCGATCAGCAGCGCATGCGGCACGTCGAACGGCAGCAGGCCGAACAGGTTGAACAGCGAGGTCGGATCGGGTGCCGACAGGTCCTGGATCCAGCCGAAGAACGGCGCATGACGCATCTCGATGGTGATGTAGATGACCTTGTAGAGCGCGAAGAACACTGGGATCTGCAGCAGGATCGGCCAGCAGCCCGCCAGAGGATTGATCTTCTCCTCCTTGTAGAGCGCCATCATCGCCTGCTGCAGGCCCATCTTGTCGTCGCCGAACTTGGCCTTCAGCTCTTCCATCTTCGGCTGCAGCCGCTTCATGTTTGCCATCGAGGCGTACTGCTTGCTGGCCAGCGGGAAGAACACGCCCTTGACGACGATGGTGGTGATCAGGATCGCCACGCCGAAATTGCCGAAGTAGCGGAAGAAGAAGTCCAGCATCTGGAACATCGGCTTGGTGAAGAACCAGAACCAGCCCCAGTCGATCATCAGGTCGAAGCGCGGAATGGAAAGGGACGTCTTGTAGCCGTCGATGACCGGCACTTCCTTGGCGCCGCCGAACAGCATGTTCTTGACCTCGCCCTTCTGCCCCGGCGCAATCGTGATCGCATCCTGGCGGAAGTCGGCCTGGAAGCGCGGACGACCGTCGGTGAAGTGGGAGAAGCGGGTCTCGTAGGGAACCGTCTGCGTCGGAACCAGCGCGGTCGCCCAGTACTTGTCGGTGATGCCGAGCCAGCCGCTCGTGGCCTTGCCGGGCGCGATCGTGGTGTCTTCCTCGGCGGCGGAGTACTTGACCTCGTGCAGGCCGAGCTCGCCGAGATAGCCGATGAAGCCCTCGTGCAGGACGTAGACGCTCGGCGTCGTCGGCTTGGAGAAGCGGGTGACGCGGCCGTAGCTGGAGAGCGACAGCGGCGCGCCGGTGGTGTTTTCGATCTGGTCGGTGACCTGGAACATGTAGTGCTCGTCCACCGAGATGGTGCGGACGAAGCGGATGCCCTTGTCGTTGGTGTAGCTGAGCGTGACCGGCGTGGTGGTGGTGAGGCTGCCGGTGCCTTCCTGCGTCCAGACCGTCTGCGGCCCGGGCACCTGGCCGGTGGTCTCGTTGCCGACATAGGCGACCTCGGCAAAATAGCCGTGCTCCGTCTCGGCGGGGCTCAGAAGGGTGATGATCGGGCTCGAGCGATCGACCGTCTCATGATACTCGCGCAGCTTCAGGTCGTCGAAGCGCGCGCCGGTGAGATTGATGGAGCCGAGCAGCGAGGTGGTCTCGATCTTGACGCGCGCGCTCTGGACCGCTGCGGCCTGGCCGCTCTCCGTGGCAGCACCGGGGACGGCGCCTGCGGCCGGCGTCGATGCCGGCGTCGATGCCGCCGTCGTCCCCTGCGGGGTCACCGGATTGTCCTTGTCCAGTTCCGCCTGCATCTCGGCGACCGAACGCTCGCGTTCGATCTTCGGATTGACGTAGAGGAACTGCCAGGCGATCAGGATCAGCACCGACAGCGCAATCGCCACGATATAATTGCGGTTGTTTTCCATCATTCTTTCCCGGGGCCGGAGGGAGCCGGCCTCTTGTGTTTCTGCCTGTTGCCGATGCGCTCGCGAAGGCGGTCCTGGAGTTCTGCAAAAGGCGCATGGAGTATGTCGCGCCTGGCGACGATGACATAGTCGTGTCCGGGCGCCATTGCAAACCCGGCGGAAAGACGGACCGCCTCTTTCAGGCGCCGGCGCATCCGGTTCCGCTCGACGGCATTGCCATGCTTCTTGGTAACGGTGAAACCGACGCGCGGCGGAGTATCCGGCTCGTGCCGGTCGCGCATCTCGAGGAGGAACAGCGGCCCTTTGCGCTTTTCACCCTCCCGCACATAAAGAAACTGCGGGCGGCTTTTCAGCCGTCCGACAGTCATTTTCTCGTCATCTTTGGTCATTGCCCGGCTCTCGCTTCGGGCAAGCGCGGCCTTTAGGCCGAAAGACGCTTGCGACCGCGTGCACGGCGAGCGGAAAGAACCGCGCGACCGCCCTTGGTGGCCATACGGGCACGGAAGCCGTGACGACGCTTGCGAACAAGCTTGGAGGGTTGGTAGGTACGCTTCGACATTTATTTTAACACCGCGGTGTGCGGCCCTTCTTGGGTTTGCGTTTAAGCAAGGAGCGTTACGTTTGCGGACGCATTCGCCGTCGCCGAAGTGACGGCTCGTCCGGACGTGCGCGGCTTATAAGGGGAAAGGCCGGGAAAAGTCAATTCCGGGCTGAAGATCGCCGTCTGGCCGAAATGATTAACGCAAACGCGGCCATTTCTTGTTCTCGGCGTGGCCAGGCGCCCTTGCCCGCCTCACGTTACGTGAGGCGAAGCCGCTGTTTTTCCTAACGAATATCAAGTCGGAAATGCGGCGGGACGGCCCCAATATTAGCTTTCATTACAATTCTCATTAACTTTTAAAGAGTAAAACGAAAAAAGTACACGGTGCGGCCCGCCGCTGCATTCGGTCGACAGTGGCAACGGGAGAACCGGACATGAAGATACGTGCCAAGATCTACCTCATCGTCGGCGTCATGGGGATGTTGTCCGTCCTCATGGGCGCGATGGCGCTGGGCGTCGTGCATCAGTACGACCAGGAACTGCGTGAATACGAGACGGCCGCCGATCGCGCCTACCTCGGAGAGACCCTCAACCGGCAGGTCACCGCGGTGGTGATGGAATCCCGCGGCATCTACAGCTCGACGACGACGGAGCAGGCCGCCAAGTTTGCCGACGGCATCCGCAAGGAACTCGACGCGATCGACCAGACCCTGACCAGCTGGCGTCCGAAAGTCCCCGCCGACCAGCTCGCCGTCTTCGAGGCCGTCGTGAGCCGGGCCGCGGAGTTCCGCATGTTCCGCATGGAGACGGCACGGCTCGGCACCGAGGTGTCGCCGAAGGCGGCGAACGAGCAGGGCAACAACGACGCCAACCGCGCCAACCGCAAGGCTTTCCAGCAGGAAATCGACGCCGTCGTGAAGGTCGACCGCGACGACCTCGCCGTGATCAAGGCGGACATAGCGAACTTCAAGTCGATGATGCTCGCAATCGTGCTGGCCACCGTCGTGATCGGTCTTGCCGCCGGCGGTGGTGCCGCCTTCTACGTGGCGACGAACCAGATCAGCCGGCCGATCCAGAACGTCACCTCGACCATGAAGCAACTGGCCGCCGGTGATCTTTCCACCGAAGTGCCCTATGCCGGCCGCAAGGACGAGATCGGCGAGATGGCCGCGGCCGTCTCCGTCTTCCGCCAGAACGCCATCGAGGTGCGCGACCTGAACGCCCAGGAGCAGGCGCTGCGCGAGAAGAGCGCCGACCTGCAGTCCTCGATCGCCACCGTCGTGCACGCCGCGGCCGCAGGCGACTTCAAGCAGCGCATCGACAAGGACTATGGCAACGACGACCTGAACCGCTTCGCCGCCAGCGTCAACGAACTCGTCAGCAGCGTCGACACCGGCATCAACGAAACCCGCCGCGTGATCGCAGCACTGGCAGAGGGCGACCTCACCGGCTCGATGAACGGCTCCTTCCAGGGCGCGTTCGCCGAACTGCAGACCAACGTCAACAACACGCTGGCGACGCTGCAGAAGGCGATGCGCGAGGTCCGGGCCTCGACCGACTCGATCAACGCCAACTCCGGCGAACTGCGCAACGCCTCCGACGACCTGTCCAAGCGCACGGAACAGCAGGCCGCAGCGCTCGAAGAGACCTCCGCGGCGCTCGAGGAGATCACCGCCGCCGTCAAGAACTCGACCGACCGGGCCCAGGAGGCCACCGTCATGGTCGGCGAGGCGACCCAGAGCGCCAAGCAGTCCGGCGAGGTCGTGCGCAATGCGGTCGATGCCATGGGCCGCATCGAGCAGGCATCGAACGAGATCACGCAGATCATCAACGTGATCGACGAGATCGCCTTCCAGACCAACCTGTTGGCGCTGAACGCAGGCGTCGAGGCGGCACGCGCCGGCGACGCGGGCAAGGGCTTTGCCGTCGTCGCCCAGGAAGTGCGCGAACTGGCCCAGCGGGCCGCCAGCGCCGCCAAGGACATCAAGGGGCTGATCAACAAGTCGAGCGAGGAAGTCGCCACCGGCGTGCGCTACGTCCAGGCGACCGGCACCTCGCTCGCCGACATCGAGCAGCGCGTGCTGAAGATCAACGACCACATCCACTCGATTGCAACCGCGGCTCGCGAGCAGGCCACCGGCCTGCAGGAGGTCTCGACCGCCGTCAACCAGATGGACCAGGTGACGCAGCACAATGCCGCGATGGTGGAGGAAAGCTCGGCCGCGACCCACAAGCTGAAGGCCGAGGCCGACAGCCTGGCGAGCCTGGTCTCGCGCTTCCGCACCGGCGAGGGCCATGTCGCCGTCGCGCAGGCGGCGCACCGCCCCGTCGAATCGCCGGCACGGCGGATCATGGGCAACGTCGCCCGGGCCTTCACCAGCCGCGGGGGCAACGCCGCCGTCGCCGCGACCCCGGAGGGGTGGGAAGAGTTCTGATCCCGACTGAAACCGAGAACACGACACGAAGGTGGCGGATGACTTCCGCCACCTTTTTTCTTGGCCGGGCGGCGCGGCGGAACCGGCGCAGGAGCCATGTCATTGGACAGGCCCCTCATATCCGCTATGATTGTGATTGCGTGAGGGCGATCCGCCGGCAGCGCCTCCGCAGACGCAGCAACCGGCGCGGCCGGGCGTGGCGGGCCCCTCGAACGACGAGAAGAATTCTGTGCTGAAATGCCGCCAGGCCCCGCGACACGGCCGGGAGTTCGCGATGAAGGAAGACGAAGCCGCCCCGATGCTGGGCAACGTGCCGATGCCGAGTTCCCTGAAGGGACTGTCCGGGCGTCTGCTGCTTCTGACGGTCGCCTTCATCGTGCTCGCCGAAATCCTGATCTTCGCGCCTTCGATCGCCAACATGCGGGTGCGCTGGCTGACCGATCGGCTGAACGTCGCCGCGGCCGCTGCGATCGTGGCAGACGGTTTCCCGCAGCAGGACCTGTCGCGCGCGCTGCAGGACGAGACCTTGATGGCGACGGGGACCAAGGCGATCGTGCTGCGCCGCCATGACGCCGCCCGCCTCGTCGCCGTCGCCGACATCCCGCCCAAGGTCGACGCCCAATACGACCTTTCCGCCGTCGAGCCGCTTTCGGCGATCTGCGCCGCCCTGGACACGCTGTTCTTCGGCGGCGACCGCATCATCCGCGCCTATGGCCCGCTCGGCGACAGCGACACGACGATCGAGGTGGTGCTCACCGACAAGGCGCTGCGCAAGGCGATGCTCTCCTATGCCTGGACCGTCTTCCTGCTCACGACGGTGCTGTCGGCGATCACCGGCGGCCTGATCTTTTTGACCATCAACCGGATGCTCGTGCGCCCGATCCGCAGCATGACCGGCAACATGCGCGACTTCGCCGCCGACCCCTCCGACCCGTCCCGGATCCTCAAGCCGTCCGGCGGCCATGACGAGCTCGCGGTCGCCGGCGTCCACCTGGCGGAGATGCAGCGGGCGCTGCAGGGGACGCTGAAGGAACAGAAGAACCTCGCCGACCTCGGGCTGGCGGTTTCGAAGATCAACCACGACATGCGCAACATCCTGTCTTCGGCGCAATTGATGTCGGACAGGCTGGCGGCCGTCGACGATCCGGTCGTCAAGCGCTTCGCGCCCAAGCTGCTGAGGACCATCGGCCGCGCGGTCGGCTACACGACGGACGTGCTTTCCTACGGCCGGATGCAGGAGCCCGCACCGCGGCGCCGCTTCGTGCCGCTCGCCCCGCTCGTCGCCGACGTGTCCGAAATGCTCTCGATCGATCCGCTCTCCGGCATCACATTCGTCATGGAGGTCGAGGCGGGGCTGGAGGTGGACGCCGACAGCGAGCAGCTCTTCCGGGTGATCCACAATCTCTGCCGCAACGCCGTCGAGGCGCTGACGCAGCATCCGGGCCGCGATCCCGGCTGCCTCACCGTCTCGGCGGTCCGCACCGGCAGCGTCGTCTCGATCACCGTCGACGATACCGGCCCCGGCATGCCGCCCAAGGCGCGCGAGAACCTGTTTGCGGCGTTCCGCGGATCGGCCCGCTCCGGCGGCACCGGGCTCGGGCTCGCGATCGCCCGCGAGCTCGTCCTTGCCCATGGCGGGACGATCGCCCTGGTGGAGAAGGCGACGGACGGCACGCAGTTCCGCATCGAGCTGCCGGACCGGCCCGTCCCCCTGGCGGCATTCCGCAACCGGGCGTCCTGAACGCAGGCGATCCTTCGGCACGACACTGCACAAGCCGGCCATGTGGTGAACAGGCGCGGCGCAAGACCGCCGCACCTGTCTGCGCTCCGGGCCCGACCTGTCTGTCACGACGACCGACCGGCGCGAGGCTCGGCACGGGGCTTGGCGGGGCCGGCACGTGTCCCAGCACGGTGCCCGGTGTCAGGCCGATGGGGAATCTCATTTTTTTCGCAGAAGGCGCTTGCATTAGCGCGACGGACCCAGTAGGAGATCGCTCGCAGCCGGGCAACACGCCCACCGCTGAAAACGCACCCGTAGCTCAGCTGGATAGAGCACCAGACTACGAATCTGGGGGTCAGGAGTTCGAATCTCTTCGGGTGCGCCATTTCCCCTTCTTCATCTTTGCACAGGCGCGCGCGAATTGCTGCCCGCGCCTGATCGCCTGCGTCGTCCGGGCATGGACATGCTCCGGCGTGCCCAAATGAAAAGGGCGCGTCCTGGAACGCGCCCCTTGCCAGCCCCTTAAAGCACGCGACTAGAGAATGAAGTCGGCGTCCTTGAATGTGACGGCCTGGTCGACGAAGATCGAGAAATCCGCCTTCTTGTCGCCGTTGATGTCGCCGGCGATCACCGTGCCGTCGCCGGACTTCGAGGCGCGCAGCTGGCCGTCCGTGCCGCTGAAGGCCTTGTCGCCGATGAACTTGAAGCTCTGGTTGCCCGACTTGTCCGCGCGCGCATCGATGGCCGACAGATCGACCTTGTCCTTCTGCGAAGACCAGAACTCCTTGAGGGTGTCGCGCGCACTCGACGTGGAATCCTTCGCCGACTTGAAGATGAAGCGATCGGCGCCCGAGTTGCCGGTCATGACATCGGCCCCGCTGCCGCCGGTGATGCGGTCGTCGCCGGAGCCGCCCTCGAGAACGTCCTTTCCGGAGCCGCCTTCGATGACGTCGTTGCCGCTGCTCCCCAGGATCTTGTCATTGGAGGAACCGCCCTTGATGCGGTCGGCTCCCGTGCCGCCGACCACGTTGAGCTTCGCGCCGCTGCCGGCGCTCAGATCGGCGCCGCTGTTGTCGAGCTTGAGCAGCCCGGTTCCAACGATCCGAACGAGGTCCCAGTCCGTGATGTCGGTCGTCTTCAGCTTGGCACCCGTGCCGTCGATCTTGACGGTCAGGTAGTCGCGGTCGCCCTGCGTGGCGGCACTCTTGTTCAAGGTGAGCGTGCCGGCGCTGGGGGTCTTGGTCATGTCGATCACTTCGATGCCGTCGAGCCGTCCTGCCAGACGCAAGTCGATCCCGCTGCCCTTGACCACCTGCAGCGTATCGGTCCCCGCGCCACCGACGATGTGAAGCTTGTCGTCCCCGAGAAAGCCCGGCGCCACCTGGATCAGGTCGCTTGCGTTCGTTCCGGTGGCACCGCGCTCCTGACCGGTCATCGTGATGGTGACACCGGCGGTCAACGCCTTGCTGAACGTGAACTGGCTGCTGGTGAGGCCGCTGACCTTGACGCCCTTCAGGACCAGTTCATCACCGCCGCCGAGCGAGAGCACCGTGTCCGAGCCGACCTGGCGACGCGCCAGGTCGGACAGGTTGGTGACGCCGGTGCCGGAAAGATCGATCTTGTCCTTCTCAGATGTCTTGAAGTCCCGGATCGTGTCCGCATCGAACGAGCGGGCGAAGATGAACGTGTCGGCGCCGGCGTTCCCCGTCAAAATGTCGTTGTCCGCGCCGCCGGAGATGCGGTCGCCGGCCTTGCCGCCGGTCAGTTCGTCCATGTCGGCATAGCCGGCGAGATCGCTGCCGGTGTCAGCGCCGTGGATGTTGTCCTGAGCCGAACTCCCCCTGAAGTACTTGAACTTCACATCATTTGCGTCAATCGTCGAGTTGGGGTGCCTGGCCAGGTTTCCGGGAGAAACACCACCGTGGGCATACTGGCTGGTATAGCTCAGGACGGCGCGATCGACATAGACCGTGTTGCCATCATCGGGGCTGCCGTGGAAGTTGATGTCACGGTTGGTGTAGAGGACGCTGATCTTGTTGTAGTGCTCCGCACTCCAGGAGCCGAACAGCACCGAATGGCGCATGTCCATGTCGGTCAGGTTGGTGAAGGTGTTGTTGAAGGCGTGCTTCAGGAGGAAGGCGTAACCGTTGCCTTCTCCCCCCTTGTTGTGGGCCCCGATGGTTGTCAGCTTGTCGCCTGTAATCCCGTACACCGAGCTGAAGGAAAAGCCATGCGAGGCATTATCCTTCACCTCGATGTCGTGAATATTGACATCGGTTGCACGGGTCACCTCGACCGTTGAAGCGTTGTCATACTTTTTATACTTGTCATAGTAACTGTTGGTAAAGTCAAACTTGTCGGCAGCTCCCAAATTGGTCTTGATCGAAAAACCGCCGAGTTCGACGTTCTTGATCACCTTGTCCAACGTGCTGATGGTCGTCTTTCCGGCCTGGAAATTGTACGGCGTCTTGCTCGCCAGGGTCACAGTACCCTTTGCAGCATCGACAGCAATCACTTTCGCGAGCATTTCACGCAACGGATCCACGTCCACTGCCACGTGGGTGTTGCCTTGTGAGTCGAGCCAGGCGCGGTCGTTGGCCTGCTGCAGCTGGAGAATGGTCCCCTTCGTGATGCCCGCCACGCTCGACAGCTTCAGCACCGTCGTGCTGCCCTTGACCGTCGTGGTCTCAAGCTTCGCAGTCAACGTGGTCACGCTGCCGCCCTGAACGTCGAAGGCCGTGGCATTGTTGGTGTTCTTCGCATCGACCACAATGTTGGTCTTGCCGACGCCGGCGCCCAGAATGGTGATGTCGCTGCGCGTGATCTGGACTTTGTCGTCGAAGTTGTAGGTGCCCGCCCGAAACTGGATCACCGTGTTCGCGGCCGCGTTCTTGATGATGGTCTCGATTTCGGCAGCTGACGTGCCGAGTTCAATGAATTGTGTCGCCAATTTCGTTGCCGCCTTTTACAAGTTCGGTTCGGGAAGACCCACCGGGAAGATTAGAAGAAGCACACGTCGGTTGCATGAAGCAGGAATACGCGGCGCGCAATCGCGAAGGATCGCCATACTTTTGCCGCTTGCCCCTCCGAAGTCAGATGTACGCGCACCAGCCCAGCATCTGGCGACCGGCCCTCTGGGTGGCACAGGTCGCCTTCAAGCCGAATCAATCGCCGAAATTCGTTAAAAAATGGCCCAAGGCGACCCCATCGATTTTGACTTAGGCCAGGGGCTCCACTATGCATGTGGCGCTATTTCGGCGGACGGCGCCACAACTATCGGGCGATCCTGCAAACGTCATCGTTGCAGTGAGTCTTTGCCAAACACAAGAGGCATGCATGACAGGCAAGCATCAGACGCAGTATGACAGCCATGCGCTTGACGCCCCGGAACGTCTCCTGCCTGACGACAAGACCGCCCATGTGCCGCAAGTGCAGAGCGCCGCGCTAGAAGAGCAGCTGCGGTCGCTGCTGGAGCTGAACACGGCCCTCCGCCTTCGTGCAGATGCCTCCGAACGTGCCATGCGCCATGCCGCAGCCGCAATCGACCGGCAGCGGGAACAGCTGGCCTACCGGCTCGGCACCGAGGTCATCGCAGCCACCCGCTCGGTCTCGCGGCTTGTCGGCCTGCCCGTCTCGCTTCGTCGCGCCTACCGGGAATTCAGGAGCGACCTTTCGAAACGGCAGCAGGATCCGGACGGCGACATGACGCTCGCACCCAGCCCCGTCGCGGCGGATCGCGCGCCGGCAAAGCCCGAGCCGATGGAGACCCTGGAGCAGCAGATCGCCACGCTGCAGAAGGACAACGCCTTGCTTCTGGAGCGCGCCGACCAGGCGGATCGTGCCAAGCGGCTCTCCAACGACGCCATCAAGCAGATCCAGCGGCAGCTCGCCTACCGCATCGGCGCGGATATCGTCGCCGCCCGCTCCCTGCCCGCGATGCTCAAGCTGCCGCTGACCCTGCGGCGGACCTATGCTGACTTCAAGGCGGGCGGCACCCGATCCAAACGCGGGGACGAACTCCATCGCGACATCGGCGATCTCGAAGCGAAGATGTGGGGCGGCTTTGCGAAATACGCCCATGCCGAGCTCGTGCACTGCCTGGAAGACAGCAAGCTCGCCTCCAGGGACCGGTCGGCCGCCGCACATGCGCTGGCGCGCTGGAGTTTCGTCGACGGCGATTTCGGCGCGGCGGCGGACCTGATGGAGCGCAGCATCAAGCTGCACCGCGACAACCTCCGCGAAAAGCGCCTCTGCCAGCTGATGTGCCTGGCGCAGGCCGGCCGGGTGGCCGAGGCGGAAGCCGTGTTTGGCCACATCCAATCCAAGGTGAACGAGTTCATCGACTATACCGTCATGCGGGCCGACATCGCCCGCCGCAGGGCACTTCTGGACGGCCGCTCCGTCGCCGAGAGCGACCGCGTCTACCTGGATGGGCTGAACGTCGCAATGGCGCCTTCCGGCATGGCCCCCATCGAGCTGGCCGATCCCGCCAAGCCGCTCAGCATCTGGAACATCGTCTCCCGCGCGCCTGCCAGCACGGCTGCGCAGACGTCGAAGGTTTCCATCATCGTACCCGCCTTCAACGCCGAAAAGACGCTGACCATGGTGCTGGACAGCCTTCTTTCGCAGACGTGGAGGAACATCGAGGTCATCGTCGTCGACGACTGCAGCACGGACGGCACCTGCGCGCTCGTCGAAAGCTTCGCCGCTACCGATCCACGCGTCCGCCTCGTGCGGCGCACCATCAACGGCGGCGCCTATCCTGCCCGGAACGACGGCGTGGAGGTCGCGACCGGCGATCTCATCACGGTGTGCGACAGCGATGACTGGTCGCATCCGGAAAAGATCGAGCGGCAGGTCAAAGAGCTGGCGGCAAATCCGGAATGCGTGGCCGTCCTGTCCCATTGGCTGCGCGTCGACGAGGATCTCGGCGTGGTCGGCTCGTGGATACCGAAGAAGAGCCTGCTCGACATGAACTTCTCGTCGCTGCTGATGCGGCGCGAGGTCTTCGACCGCCTTCGCGGCTGGGACGAGGTCAAGGTCACCGGCGACGCCGAGTTCCGGTCGCGCATTCTTTCCGTCTATGGCGAAGCGTCGATCTGCAAGGTCAAGCACAACAACATCCTGTCCTTTTCGCTCGCACGCGAGGATTCGCTGACCCGCTCCAAGGCGACCCACATGCGGTCGCTCTTCCACGGCGTTCGCGGCCAGTATCGCGATGCCTACCGCAACTGGCACCTGAGCCTGCAGCAGGGCGGCGACCCGCACCTTCCCCGCACCAACGGGCGCTTTCCGGTCCCGCTCGGCAACCGTCGCGCGACCGAAGGCGACCGCACGTTCGATCTCGTGGTGATCTGCGACTTCGTCCTGAAGGGCGGCGCGTTCGTCTCGACGATGAACTATATTGCAGCCGCCGCCCGGGCCGGGCTGAAGATCGCCGCGGTTCACTGGCGCAAGTATGAGCTGAACGTCGAGTCTCCGCTCAATCCCGCATTCTACGACGCCTGCCTGAAATACGACATCGCCATCCTGACGCCCGGCGACGAGGTCAAGACCTCGACCGTTCTCGTCGGCTATCCTGCGGTCCTGCAGAACATGCCCGACCGGTTCCCCAAGATCGAGACGGACAATGTGATCGTGCTGATCAACCAGTTCGCGACGCGACTGGTCGATGGCTCCGATCGCCAGTACGAACCCGAAGTGATCCGGCAGCACCTGATCGAGCTGTTCGGAACGTCCGGCACCTGGATACCGATCTCCCATTGGGTGAAACGGCTGATGCAGGAGGACCCGAGCTACCCCGAGCCTTATCCCGATCCCTGGCATCCGATGGTCGATACCGACAGATGGTGCAGCGCGCCCATCGTGTGGCGCGGCGGCGGGGACCGTCGTCCGGTCCTCGGCCGGCACGGCAGGGACGCCTACACGAAATGGCCCCAGACGGTCGAAGCGCTGAAAGCCGCATACTGCGTCGACACGGATGTCGACGTGAAGTTCCAGGGCGGGGCGAAGCATGCTCGCTCCATGCTCGGCTATTCGCCGCAGAACTGGGAGGTCCAGCATTTCGATGCGATCCCGGTCGCCGGCTTCCTGGAAAGCCTGGATTTCTTCATCCATTTCCCGCACGAACTCTATATCGAGGAATTCGGCCGCGCGCCGATGGAGGGAATGGCGATCGGCAAGGTCGTGATCCTGCCGCCGCAGTTCGAAGAAACCTTCGGCGATGCGGCCGTCTATTGTGCGGCGGAGGACGTACTGGCGACGGTGCGCCGCTACTGGAACGACGAAGCGGCCTATCGGGAGCAGGCGCAGCGCGGGCGTGACTTCGTCCTGCGGAACTGCAACCAGAAGAGCCTGGCCCAGCGCCTGGAACCCTTTACCTCCAGCGGCGGCACCCGACGCGTCCAGGCAGGCCCCTGATGACCGGCGTTTCCTTCGTGATGTGGACGAGCATCGTCCAGCCAACGGACTTTGAAAATCGCAGCCGTCGCAACATGCCGAACCATGCGGCCGCGACGCGAAGCGTGGGCGACGCTCGCGCATGACACGTGATCTGGTCGCGACAAAGACGAGCATAGGCGCCCTCGCCCAGTTGCCGCGCGTCGACTATCGCTCGGCCGATGACGTGCGCCTCGACAAGCCGGCCCTCTATCAATGTCAGCGCGACGGGCTGACCTATGACTTCATCGTGAGCCCCGCCGCACAGCCTTCAAGCGAGCTCTTCCTGCTGTTTTCCGGGAACATGGACCGGGAAAAGATGCAGCCGCCCGTTTTCCAGAGATGGAGCTGGGCAAGGAAATTCGCGGGCCATTGCCTCTATTTTTCCGACCCGACGCTCCATCTCGGTACCAATTTCGGCCTGTCCTGGTATTGCGGAACCACCGCCATCGATCCGATGCCGGTCATTGCCGAGCTGGCCCTCGACGTAGCCGGCCGCCTGGGCATCGCGCCTGCCAATCTCCTGGCATACGGCTCCAGCGGCGGCGGTTTCGCCGCACTCAGGGCCGCCACGCTGGTGCCGGAGCTGAGCGTGGTGGCGATCAACCCGCAGACCGACGTCACGCGCTACCGCCCGCGGCTCGTCCAGGCCTATCTCGACAGCTGCCTCGGCGGCCTCTCGCCGGAGGAAGCGCTCCAGCGCTTTCCGCGGCGGTTCAGCATCATCGAGAACGTCGACCTGCTCCGCAACACGCGGATCCTCTACTATCAGAACCGGACGGATCACTTCCATATCAACCATCATATGCGCCCCTTTGCGAAGAAGATGCGGCTAAAGGCGGAGAACGGCTATGCGACCCGCCGATGCAAGCTGATCATGTTCGACAAGGAGGGCGGCCACTCCGCGGCGGAGACCCAGGAGATATTCAGTTCCTTCCGGGACCAAATGGCGGAACTTGCTTAGCCGAAGCGCCTCAGGGAGCCATCCGTCAGCAGGGGCCGGCATCCAGTCGCCATAGGCAGGAAGACGCGCTCCGGGTGGAGCATCGTTGCGTTCGGATCGAAGCGGGAGGGATTTGGTGGAGCTAAGCGGGATCGAACCGCTGACCTCTTGCATGCCATGCAAGCGCTCTCCCAGCTGAGCTATAGCCCCATCAAGGGTCCGGCGTGGCCGGTTCCGGGATACCGAACCGGGGTTTCCCCCGGGCGGTGCGGCTTCATACTTCCGGTTTCGAAAGATGGCAAGCCGAAAAATCCGTTCCGGCCGAACTTTTTGAATTCGGCCGGAAAATCATCGGTTTAGACTTCCTCGTCGTCGCCGGTGACGCCGATGATGCCGGTCATGTCGTCGTTGTCGTCGTCCTCGTCCTGCTCGAGGAAGGTGTCGTCGTCGTCATCGCCGATCTCGACGTCGTCGTCGCCCAGATCCGGCAGGTCGTCGCCGCCCGATGCCTCGTCGTCGGCGTCCTCCAGCGAAACCAGCTCGACTTCCGTGTTCTCGGTATCGACCTCGTTGACCTCTTCGTCCTCGTCCTTCTCCATGACGGCCGCAGCCGAGGTTTCCTCGAAGAAGGAGAGCGGATAGGACTTGCCCGTATAGGGCGAGACGATCGGGTCGCGGTTGAGGTCGTAGAACTTACGGCCCGTCTCCGGGTCGATGCGCTTGGTTCCAAGTTCCGGTTTTGCCACAGTCAAAGCCTCTTGAATGGCCGAATATTTCCGGCGAAGCCGGATAACCGGCGGATGGTCGGGAATAAGAATTAGCCGGTCCCCTTAATCGTCTTGCCCGCCGCTGTCAAAGCCAAACTTCGTCGGGTTTTGCGCCGGTTGCGGCGGCAGGCGCGGGACTTGAGGGATTTTCGCCGGCGGGTGGATGACGCTCGGCAAGCTTTGTGATAGCACCCCGCAGAACTTCCGGCGGCGGAACGGCAACCAGAACGCACGCGCGTGCGGGCTGGCTGGCGCCTGCCCGCCCAGGCACCTCTCTACCTATGAAGGATCCAGCTCCATGTCGCATGGCGCCCAGGCAAAGCCCGCAACCGCCCGCACGTCGCAAGCCCTGTCCGGCACCGTGCGCATCCCCGGCGACAAGTCGATCTCGCACCGTTCCTTCATGTTCGGGGGGCTTGCCAGCGGCGAGACGCGGATCACCGGGCTCCTGGAGGGCGAGGACGTCATCAACACCGGCAAGGCCATGCAGGCGATGGGGGCCACGATCCGGAAAGAGGGCGACACCTGGATCATCAACGGTGTCGGCAACGGCGCGCTTCTGGCGCCCGAAGCGCCGCTCGACTTCGGCAATGCCGGCACCGGCTGCCGGCTGACCATGGGCCTCGTCGGCGTCTATGATTTCGACACCACCTTCATCGGCGATGCCTCGCTGACGAAGCGGCCGATGGGGCGCGTGCTCAATCCCTTGCGCGAGATGGGCGTGCAGGTGAAGGCCGCCGAAGGCGACCGCCTGCCGGTGACGCTGCGCGGGCCGACGACGCCGACGCCGATCACCTACCGCGTCCCGATGGCGTCCGCCCAGGTGAAGTCGGCCGTGCTGCTCGCCGGCCTCAACACCCCGGGTATCACGACCGTCATCGAGCCGGTCATGACGCGCGACCACACCGAGAAGATGCTGCAGGGCTTCGGCGCCAATCTCACGGTCGAGACCGATGCCGACGGCGTCCGCACGATCCGGCTGGAAGGACAGGGCAAGCTGACCGGCCAGGTCATCGACGTGCCGGGCGACCCCTCCTCCACCGCCTTCCCGCTGGTCGCGGCGCTGCTGGTGCCGGGCTCGGACGTGACGATCCTCAACGTCCTGATGAACCCGACCCGCACCGGCCTGATCCTGACGCTGCAGGAAATGGGCGCCAACATCGAGGTGCTGAACGCGCGGCTCGCCGGCGGCGAGGACGTGGCGGACCTGCGCGTGCGCCATTCCCACCTCAAGGGCGTCACCGTGCCGGAAGAGCGCGCGCCGTCGATGATCGACGAATACCCGATCCTCGCGGTCGCCGCGGCCTTCGCGGAAGGAGCGACGGTGATGAACGGGCTGGAGGAACTGCGGGTGAAGGAAAGCGACCGGCTGTCCGCGGTCGCGGACGGGCTGAAGCTGAACGGCGTCGACTGCGACGAGGGCGAAGCCTCGCTCGTCGTGCGCGGCCGCCCGGACGGCAAGGGGCTCGGCAATGCCACGGGCGCGGCCGTCGCCACCCATCTCGACCACCGCATCGCCATGAGCTTCCTCGTCATGGGGCTCGTCTCCGAGCATCCGGTCACGGTGGACGACGCGACGATGATCGCGACCAGCTTTCCCGAGTTCATGGGGCTGATGACGGGGCTCGGGGCCAGGATCGAGCAGCAGCCGGCCTAGGATCGGGACCTGGCCGTCTTGCGCGGTTGCCGCAGGTGCGCGGCCTGCGCTTCACGAAGATGCCAGCCACATGTGACCGGTCGCAACGGCAGAATGTGTGGCGAACCCTTGGCATCACACGCCGTTTTCCGCTAACACGCTTCGTGAAGCGGATATGACGCAAGGATGCGAAATGACGACGATTGCCATCGACGGTCCAGCGGCTGCCGGCAAGGGTACGTTGTCGCGCCGGATTGCCGAGGCCTACGGCTATCACCATCTCGATACCGGCCTGACCTATCGCGCGACGGCAAAAGCGCTGCTCGATCGCGGCCTGCCGCTCGATGACGAGGCGATCGCCGCCGACGTCGCGCGCAATCTCGACCTTTCCGGCCTCGACCGCGCCGTTCTCTCCGCGCACGGGATCGGCGAGGCAGCCTCGAAGATCGCCGTCATGCCGGCTGTCCGCCGCGCCCTGGTCGAGGCGCAGCGGGAGTTCGCCGCGCGCGAGCCGGGAACGGTCCTCGACGGCCGCGACATCGGCACCGTCGTCTGCCCGGACGCCACGGTGAAGCTCTACGTGACGGCGTCTGCCGACATCCGCGCCCGGCGGCGCTATGACGAGATCATCGCCGGCGGCGGGACTGCGGACTACGACGCGGTCTTCGAAGACGTCCGCCGCCGCGATGCGCGCGACATGGGGCGCGTCGACAGCCCCTTGCGGCCGGCGGAAAACGCGCACTTGCTTGATACGTCCGAAATGAGTATAGAGGCGGCGTTTTCGGCGGCGAAATCCATCATCGACGCTGCCCTTAAGCACTAGAGCGACAAGCCGTCCCCGCGCCGGTTTTGCTTCCGATCATGGAAGCGGACGTGCCTCGCTCATTGTCAACGCTAACCCCCGGCGCCCGTGCCTTCTCTGGCACACCAGGAGTTTCCATGTCCCAAGCTAATCCCACGCGCGACGATTTCGCAGCCCTGCTGCAGGAATCCTTCGCCACCCACGACCTGGCCGAAGGCTATGTCACCAAGGGCCTCATCACCGCCATCGAGAAGGACGTCGCGATCGTTGACGTCGGCCTCAAGGTCGAAGGGCGCATCGCGCTCAAGGAATTCGGCGCCAAGTCCAAGGACGGCACGCTGAAGGTCGGCGACGAAGTCGAAGTCTATGTCGAGCGCATCGAAAACGCTCTCGGCGAAGCCGTTCTGTCGCGCGAGAAGGCTCGCCGCGAAGAGAGCTGGGCCAAGCTCGAAGTCAAGTTCGAGGCCGGCGAGCGCGTCGAAGGCGTCATCTTCAACCAGGTCAAGGGTGGCTTCACCGTCGATCTCGACGGCGCCGTCGCCTTCCTGCCGCGTTCGCAGGTCGACATCCGTCCGATCCGCGACGTCACGCCGCTCATGCACAACCCGCAGCCCTTCGAAATCCTCAAGATGGACAAGCGCCGCGGCAACATCGTCGTTTCGCGTCGTACGGTTCTCGAAGAGTCCCGTGCCGAGCAGCGTTCCGAGATCGTTCAGAACCTCGAAGAAGGCCAGGTTGTTGACGGCGTCGTCAAGAACATCACCGACTACGGTGCGTTCGTCGACCTCGGCGGCATCGACGGCCTGCTGCACGTCACCGACATGGCCTGGCGCCGCGTCAACCATCCGTCGGAGATCCTGTCCATCGGCCAGCAGGTCAAGGTTCAGATCATCCGCATCAACCAGGAAACCCACCGCATCTCGCTCGGCATGAAGCAGCTCGAGAGCGATCCGTGGGATGGCATCGGCACCAAGTACCCGGTCGGCAAGAAGATCTCCGGTACCGTCACGAACATCACCGACTACGGTGCGTTCGTCGAGCTGGAGCCGGGCATCGAAGGCCTGATCCACATCTCCGAGATGTCCTGGACCAAGAAGAACGTACACCCCGGCAAGATCCTGTCCACGAGCCAGGAAGTCGACGTTGTCGTTCTCGAAGTCGACCCGACCAAGCGCCGCATCTCGCTCGGCCTCAAGCAGACGCTCGAGAACCCGTGGGAAGCCTTCGCGCACAGCCATCCGGCTGGCACCGAGGTTGAAGGCGAAGTCAAGAACAAGACCGAGTTCGGCCTGTTCATCGGCCTCGACGGCGACGTCGACGGCATGGTCCACCTCTCCGACCTCGACTGGAACCGTCCGGGCGAGCAGGTCATCGAGGAGTACAACAAGGGCGACGTCGTCAAGGCTGTCGTTCTCGACGTGGACGTCGACAAGGAGCGCATCTCGCTCGGCATCAAGCAGCTCGGCCGCGATTCGGTCGGCGAAGCTGCCGCGTCCGGCGACCTGCGCAAGAACGCCGTCGTCTCGTGCGAAGTCACCGCGATCAACGACGGCGGCATCGAAGTCCGTCTCGTGAACCATGAGGACATCTCCTCGTTCATCCGCCGCGCCGACCTGTCGCGCGACCGTGACGAGCAGCGTCCGGAGCGGTTCTCGGTCGGCCAGGTCGTCGACGCCCGCGTGCTGAACTTCTCCAAGAAGGACCGCAAGATCCAGCTGTCGATCAAGGCTCTGGAAATCGCCGAAGAGAAGGAAGCCGTCGCACAGTTCGGTTCGTCCGACTCCGGCGCTTCGCTCGGCGACATCCTGGGCGCGGCCCTGAAGAACCGCCAGAACAACGAGTAATCGTTTTCTGACCGCATGAATGCGAAGCCCGCGGGGAGCGATCCCCGCGGGCTTTTTCGTTTGCAGCTTCCCGGTTGAGGGCGCGGCTCGGTCAGGTCCAGTACTCGCCGAGTTTCTGGTAGAAGGCGAAGCCGGGATCCGGTGGGCCGACGAGATCGTCGATCTTCTGGCGGCGCCTTGCCATCTCCGGCGTATCGGCTTCGTCCGCGGCCTGGCCCTCGGCCCCCTCGCCCGCATCGCCGCCGCCCGTCTCCCCGTCCGTCCCGTTCTCTCCGGCCGTATCGCTCGTGTCTTCCTCGTCCCCGGACGGCTCGCGGCGGCGGCGATCCTCCGTCTCCAGATCGTCCTGTGCGGGCAGGTAGGGCACGAAGGGGACGGCGAAGCCGTCGCGGAACTGCGGTAGGGCGGCCCGCTCGGGCAGTTGCGGCGGCAGCGGCATGGCCGACGGGCGCGCCAGCGCTTCGCCATCCTCTGGCGCAACGGGCGGCCGGCTGGCCGGCGCCTCGTCCTCGAGGGTCCCCTGGGGCTGGGCGGCGGGCGTCGTCGCACGCGCGGCCTCGGTCGTCGAGGGACCCCGCATAGGATCGCCGGCCGCGACGGCCGGCCGCTCCGCCATGGTGTCCTCGCGGCGTAGCCTTGCGGCCGGATCATCGCCGTCCTCGGCCACGTCCGGCCTGGCCGTCGCCGGCGTGGCGGATTCCGGCAGGTCCGGCAGAGGCGCCTGGAGCAGCAGGCGCAGCACAAGCGCCTCGTCGGCGGTGAGATCGGCGACGATGCCCGCGATCATGCGCAACACGCCCTCATATTCACGGCCGGCGGCAGAAGCGGGGAGGGTCGTCGAAATGGCCGAGCCGCGCGCGGCCTCGGGGGCCGTCGTGCTCCTGTCTGCGATCGCGGGCTGTCCCCGGTCCGTGGCTTCGGCGCGGGCAGGCGCCGGCCCGTTTGCCGGCAGGCGGCCTGCCTCGGCGTTCGCGGGCATGGCCGGGGCACGCGCTGGCGCGGCAGGCGCTTCCGGCGTTCGCTGCTGCGGCTGGCCGGCGTCCATGCGCTTTCCCGTCGTCGCCGCCGCATCCTGCTGCGGCGGCGGCGGGGCGAAAGCGGAACGGGAGCCGGTCCGCGCCGGGCGGTCGGACAGGGGCTCGGAGCCGCCTTCGAAGAGCCGGCGCAGCGCTGCCTGCAGCGAACGGCCGTCGCCGCCCGCCTCTCTTTGCCGCTGGCGGTCGTTCTTCGTAGCGACGGCAAGCTGCGCCTCGCCGGGAATGAACCGGGGTTGCGAGGCCGCCGGACCGGCCGGCTTTCCGGCCGGCTCCTTGACGGCGGCCAGCAGCGCCTGCGCCAGACGCTGGGCGTCCGGGCCGGCGGGATTGCGGATGATCTCCATCAGGATCCGGGTCGGCGCGGTGGCGAGCACGGTCGCCAGCAGCCGCTCGGCGGCAGGGCGCATCTCGGCGGGCAGCCGGGCGATGAGCAGCGCCAGGCGCTTCGTCGCATCGCCGTCCGTCCCCTCGCGGGGAGGAAGCGCCTTCATCGCCTCCAGCAGCACCTCGAGCAGTTGCCGGGCGACATTGCCCTTGTCGCCGCCCTGCTCGAGCTGGCGCATCATCGCCTCGAGCAGGCGCAGCAGGACGGCGGCGCGCAGGTTCGCCAGGGCCTCTGGGGACAGTTGTTGCCGAGCGGGCACCGGCGTCGCCTCGGTCGCCGGGTCCTGCGCCGAAGGGATCGGGACTGTGACAGGCGTCGCAATGCGCGGCAGCATCACCATCTCCATGAGGCATCTTCGCAGTGCTGCCGTCCGGCAGGCACGATGCCGCTCTCCAACGATCCATTTTCAGGCTGGCGAGGCATCATGCGCGCCAAAGAGATTGACTGGCTGCTGGCAGTCCGCGCGGCGGGAGGCTTCGCCTCGGATCTCGGCCCGCGGTGCCGAAACGTCTGCCGGAACGAGGCCCCGGCACCTTCGCTGCCGACCAGAATGCCATGCATTCGCGTCGGGTACGCACCAATGACCATGAAATGACAGATTATGGTTAACAAATCGTTAGCGGACACGCGGGAATGGCTGCGGCACCGCCGGGGCTTGCGGGCCGGCGGGCGATCGCCGATGATCGCCGGACGGCTGGCGAGGGCCGCCCTGCTGCCCGCGCCGCGATCGGAAGGTTGATGGATCATGTCCGTGCGTCCGCCCCGGTTTTTCGACCGGCACCACTCCACCGGACTGAACGTGCTCGAATACGAGCTCCTGTCGGAGCGCGCCGATGCGCTCGGTCGTCATGGGCTCAAGGTGGAGAAGGCGCTGGAGCAGCTCCGGGAGAGGACGGCCGCGGGGTGCGGCGCGGACCAGCGGCAGGCGCTTCTGGATGCGGCCGCCGATGCCGTCTGGGCCTTCTTCATCCAGCGCGAGATCTGCGGGCTGCGCGATCAGCGCGACCTCATCCGCCGCTATGAAATCCCGAAAGAGGTGCTGGCGCGGGTCGGGATCGTCCGCAAGCCTGAACCCGGGCGGTCCTGACGCCGCTCAGGCGGCCTCGCGGCGCAGCAGTTCGTAGATGCCGATCTCGTCGACCGGAAGCACGAGGATCGGATCGAGCGCACCGGTGCGCTCCTGACGCTCGATGTCCTCGAGCGGCGCTGCCGCCGCCCCGCCGCCCGCTTCGGAGAGACCTTCGGCCGTCTGGCCGGCCGCGTCCGCTTCGGTGCCGGCCTTCGCTTCGCCGGACAGCTCGTCGGTCGCCTTCTCGTTTCCGGACGGCACGGCAGCGAGGATCTGGATCAGTTCGATGCTGCCTTCGGCAGGCGTCTTCGGCTCCTCGTCCGACTCTGTCTCTTCGGCCCCGTCGAGATGTTCCTTGACGGCTTCCTGCAGGTCCTGGACGTCCTCGAGTTTCTCCGAAGCCTCCAGGTCCTGGATCTTCTGCTCGCGCTCCGCCTTCGTCTCCTCGTCCTCGATCCGGCCGGGCTCGGACTTCGTGCGGGCCTGCTTCAGTTCTTCGAGCGTCTTCGGATCGGCGACGTCCTCGAGCCGCTGGATGACCTTGCGCATCTCGCGCGTCATCGACCGCTCGCTCTCGACCTTTTCGGACAGCGCGTTCTTCACCTTCAGCCCGGTATCGCTCCAGGGGTTGGCGATCGCGGCGATCATGTCCTCGGCGCTGAGGCCGAGCTCGGCAAGGCCGGTGGCCTCCTCCAGCGCCGTGACGCTCTTCGGCAGGGCCAGCCGCGTCTCCGTCAGTGCCGTGGACAGCTGCGCCTCGAAATCCTCCTCCTCGCCCGTCAGCCCGGCGCCTTCGGCAACGCGCGCGGCAAGCGCGGCCATCGGGTCGGTCGATCCGTTCGCGCCGTCGCGCAGCACGGCGATGACGTCGTCTGCGGTGACATCCAGCGATTCGAGCGTGATCTTCACCGGCTGGCCGAGCGAATCGGTCTTGGAAAAGCCGAGCATCGTCACCGCATCGCTCAGCCGGCGCGCGAAGTCGCGGCTCGATTCGTCGGCCTGCTGGGTGAGGCCGAGCGCGTCGGAGAAACGGGCGACAAGGGTGGCAAACGGGTCGGGATCGATCTTCAGGGCGCCGAAGAAATAGGCGTTGATCTTCTCGTTCGCCGCAACCGTCGGCGGATCGGGGGAGGTCGCGACGACCTTGTCCTCCCGTTCCCGGCCCTTCGCCTTGTCGTCTTCCTCGCGCCGGCGGGCCTCGATGTTTTCGAGCATCGAGCCCAGCTGCGTGGTCGCGAACTGACCTACCGATGACTGAAGGGGCGGGAGCATGACGCTATCCTGGCTGCAAGATCGATCGATTCTGCAGCCGAAGATAGAGAGACAGGGTTAAGCAGAAGTAACGACGGGCCTCCTGCTTCTTGCAACGGGACAGCGGTCAGCTGTGGGCGAAGATGTCGGTCTCCTCCCAGCCGAGCAGGTCGAGCTTGGCCCGTGTCGGCAGGAAGGCGAAGCAGGCCTCGGCATGCTGCAGGCGGCCGTCGCGGACGAGCCGCGCCATCAGCTTGTCGCGCAGCGCATGCAGGTGCAGCACGTCGGAGGCCGCGTATTCGAGCTGTGCCGGCGACAGCGTCTCCGCCGCCCAGTCGGAGGATTGCTGCTGCTTGGAGATATCGACCTCCAGAAGCTCCTTCAGATTGTCCTTCAGCCCGTGGCGGTCGGTGTAGGTGCGCGTCAGCCGCGAGGCGATCTTGGTGCAGAAGACTGGGGAACAGGTGACGCCGAAGGTGTGGAACAGGACGGCGATGTCGAACCGGCCGTAGTGGAAGATCTTCTGGCGCGAGGGATCGCTCAGCATGGCGACGAGATTGGGCGCGCGCGTCTGGCCGGCGGCGATCTTGATGACGTCGGCCGTGCCGTCGCCCGGCGAGAGCTGGACGACGCACAGCCGGTCGCGACGCGGAATCAGCCCCAGCGTCTCGGTGTCGATGGCGATGGCGCCGTTGTAGCGCGCGGCATCCGCGGCTGAAATGTCGCCCTCGTGATATCGTATTGCATTGGCCATAGGGCACCCCACATGAATGTGCATCGAACGTGAACGCGCTATATCGCATGTTTGCCCGACGGGGTACTGCCGAATGGCGCCATTGCGGCTCAATCGAACGGACTGACATGAAAATCCAGCGGACAACCGGCATAGCGGGCTCACTCCTGACGCTGATCGTGGCGCTGCTCCTGACGATGCAGCCATCGCCTGGCCTCGCCCAGCAGCCCGGCGCCTTCGCCGACCGGCGCTATCCGTTCACCGACCTGCCGGGCGTCACCACGCAGGACGAGGCCGAGGCGGCCGACGCGGTGGTGTGCACCCAGACCTTCGATACGGACGACAACCGGATGCGGCGCTTCGGCGAAGCGAGCCGCCCGGTCTATACCTGCACGCAGAACGGCAGGACCTTTTCCAGCGAGCGGCCACCGCTGTCGCGCGAGCGCGACCTGCGCGGCATCGGCTGGTAGGGTCCGACCGGACGGCTTGCGTTTGCCGGATTCATGCTATCAATCCTCCGAAAGACCGGCGCCGTCACATCGGCGTCGCCGGATGGGAGGAGACCATGACCGATAGCAAGCCAGTGGCCATCAGCGCGCCGGAGCCGCGCACGCTCGACCTGATCTTTTCGCCGGACGCGCTGACGCGGCTGAAGGAGACCTACCGCATCGTCGAGGCGGATCCGGAGGATATCGCCGGGCTCGGCGATGCGACCCTGTCGGAGGCCCGCTACATCATCGGCCAGCCGCCGCTGACCGCCGAGACACTGGCCCGGATGCCGAACCTGCGCTGCATCCTCAACGTCGAGAGCAACCTGATCAACAACATGCCCTACGACATCCTGTTTGCCCGCGGCATCCATGTGGTGACCACCGGACAGGTGTTCGCCGAGCCGGTGGCGGAACTGGGGCTCGCGATGGCGCTCAATCTCGCGCGCGGCGTGATCGACGCCGATCTCGATTTTCGCGAGGGACGCGAGCGCTGGGGCGGCGAGGGCAACGCGGGCGCCCGGCTGCTTTCCGGTTCCGATATCGGCATCGTCGGCTTCGGCGACCTCGGCAAGGCGCTCGCCCGGGTGCTTTCGGGGTTCCGCGCCCGCGTGCGCGTGTTCGATCCATGGCTGCCGCCGTCGATGCTGGCGGATGCCGGCGTCGAGCCTTCCTCGCTCGACACGGTCCTTTCCGAAAGCGACTTCCTGTTCGTGGTGGCCGCGGTCACCAGCGAGAACAAAGGGTTTCTCGGCAGCGAAGCCTTTTCTCGGATGCGCCAGGGGGCGGCCTTCATCCTGCTCAGCCGCGCCGACGTGGTCGATTTCGACGCGCTGACGGCGGCGGTCGAGCGGGGCCATATCGTGGCGGCAAGCGACGTCTTTCCCGAAGAGCCGCTTGCCGCCGATCACCCCGTCCGCCGCCTGAAGGGCTTCATCCGCTCGGCGCACCGGGCCGGTGCGCTCGACAGCGCCTTCAAGAAGATGGGCGACATGGTGCTGGAGGACATGGCGCTAATGGACCGCGGCCTGCCGCCGATGCGCTGCAAGCGGGCCGAGCGGGAAACCGTGTCGCGGATGCGCTCGCGGCCCGTCAGCGTGAACTGACCATCGCTCGTCGTGCGCGACGATGCGTCGCCCGCGGCTTTCAGGCAGCCGAGCTCACCGCATCGTCCGCGGCGGTTGCCACCGCCCTGATGGTCGCCACCCAGGCCCGGGCGATGGCCAGGCCCGCCGCATCGGCGGCCGGGCCGTGTGTTGATGCGATCTCGTCGAAGCGGCCGATCCAGCCGGGAGCCATGCGCTCGATCTGCTCGGGAAAGGTATCGCGCCACCACGCGGCCACCGTCCGGTCCACCTCGAAATGAAACTGCGTTCCATAGGTCGCCCTGCCGATCCGGTAGGCCTGGTTGGCGGCGGCGGCATTTCCGGCCAGCCGCACGGCGCCGTGCGGGAGCGTGAAGGTGTCGTTGTGCCACTGGAAGATCGGAAACGGGCCGCCGACGGCTGAAAGCAGCGGATCCGCCAGGCCCTCTTCGGTCGGCTGGATCTCGTGCCAGCCGAACTCGGTCGCCGCGCCGATCAGGTTGTCCGAGCCGTAGCTTCGCGCCAGCAGCTGACTGCCGAGGCAGACGCCGAGAACCGACCGGCCGGCATCGCCGAACCTGCGCATCAGCGCGCAGAGGGCGGGCAGGTAGGGAAAGTTTTCGTCGTCGACGGCGGACTGCGGCCCGCCCATCACGACCAGCGCATCGTGGCCGGCCTCGTCCTCGGGGAGCGATTCTCCGGCATGCGGCCGGCAGCGGACGATCTCCGCGCCCGCCTCCAGCAGCGCCAGCTCGATCTGCCCGAGGGCGGTATGCCTGTCGTTCTCCACCACCAGTACGCGCATGGGCCTCTCCCGAATCCTGTGCGCCAGACAAGCACGGGGCGGGATCGCGTTCAAGGACGCCAGCACGCCGTCAAGCAGGCCCCTTGAACAGGACGTTCTGGTCGAGGAGATAGCGGGCGAACAGCGGCAGGCTGGCGGCGCCGATGGTGCGCGCATGGCTGCCCGCCTCCCCTTCCAGGATCTCCGGCATGATCACGCCCTGCAGGTCGTGCTGATCGAGGGCCGCACGCGTGGCCGCGACGATGCGTTCGCGCACCCAGGCGGGGAAGCCGCCGTCGATGACGGCGGCGGAGAAGTCGATCACCGAGGCGGCCGCGATGACGGCCTGGGCCAGTGCGGCGGCCGTGTCCTGGATCCAGGTCTCCAGCGGCGCGCCGAAATCGATCCAGTCGTCCGGCGAGTACCAGAGCGGCTTCGGATCGATGCCGCTGGCACGCAACTGATTCTCCAGGACGAAGATCGAGGCGATCTTCAGGAGCTGCACGGTCCTGCCGTCGCGGCCCTGGACAGGAAGCGGGCCGATGGCGCCGGCCGTGCCAGTGCGCCCGGAAAACAGCGCCGAATTGAGCACGACACCGCCGCCGATGAAGGAGCCGATGAAGAGATAGATGAAATCCGGGTAGCGCTGGCCGAGGCCGAACACCAGCTCGGCGGCGCAGGCGCTGGTGGCATCGTTGTGCAGGAAGACCGGATGGGACACCCTGGCCGCGACTTCGCGCTGCAGGTCCATGCCGTGCCACAGGTCCATGTCCTTCTGCGGTGCGCCGACCTCCTCGGCCCAGTTCCACAGCTCGAACGGCGCGGCGACGCCGACGCCGGCGATGCGGGCGCGCTGATCCTGATCCAGCCTTGCCTCGAGCTCGGCGATGCCGTCGACGATGAACGCCAGGACCTCGTCCGGCATGGGATAGGCGTAGATCCGGCGCACCTGCAGCCGCACCCTGCCGACGAAATCCATGACCGCGAGCTCGGCGCTGCGCCGGCCGATCTTGACCCCGAAGGAATAGACCGCGTCGGGATTGAGCCGCATCGGCGTCGACGGCTGGCCGACCCGGCCGCGGGTGGGCTCGCCGCGGATCAACAGCCCGTCGGCCTCCAGCGCGCGCATGATGACGGTGACGGTCTGGGCCGACAGGCCGCTGCGCCGCGCGATCTCGGCCTTCGAAAGCGCGCCGTGGCGGCGGACCAGCGACATGACGAGCCGCTCGTTATAGGCCCGCACGCGCACCTGGTTCGACCCGCCGGACGGGTCGAGGATCGTCGCCGGCGATGCTGCCGATACGCTGTCCTCAGGCATGCGAATTCCTCCCGAACCGGGCCTTTCGAATTGTCCGCCGTGTCGTCTCCGCCGCCGCAAGAAGGAGCGGCGACGTCCGCCTCGGCCTACGCCCTGGTTTGCCGCAGCATGCCACATCGAATTAATAATTCAATTCGATTTATTTATTGACAGAAACATTTTTCAGTGGTTCCTTTTGTGACGGAAGCCTGATCGACGGCCGCAGAGGAGCGGCGCGGATCGGCATCCGGACGGCGCTGCGCCGTTCCGTTTTGTCCTTGGGAGGATTGCATGAAGACCACGATTGTGAGCGCCGCTCTCGGCGCACTTGCGCTTGGCGTTGCCTTTTCCACGCCGGCCGCGGCGGCGGACGTCACCGCCTGCCTGATCACCAAGACCGACACCAACCCCTTCTTCGTCAAGATGAAGGAAGGCGCGACCGCCAAGGCCCAGGAACTCGGCGTGACGCTGAAGGCCTATGCCGGCAAGATCGACGGCGACCACGACAGCCAGGTGGCTGCGGTCGAATCCTGCATTGCCGACGGGGCCAAGGGCATCCTGATCGCCGCCTCCGACACCAAGGCGATCGTCGATCAGGTCAAGAAGGCCCAGGCGGCCGGACTGCTGGTGATCGCGCTGGATACCCCGCTCGACCCGGCCACCGCTGCGGACGCCACCTTTGCGACCGACAACCTGCTCGCCGGCAAGCTGATCGGCCAGTGGGCGGCCGCCACCATGGGCGACAAGGCGAAGGACGCCAAGGTCGGCTTCCTCGACCTCACCCCGTCGCAGCCGACGGTCGACGTCCTGCGCGACCAGGGCTTCATGATCGGCTTCGGCATCGACCCGAAGGACCCGAACAAGATCGGCGACGAGGACGACCCGCGCATCGTCGGCCATGACGTGACGAACGGCAACGAGGAAGGCGGCCGCACCGCCATGGAGAACCTTCTCCAGAAGGACCCGGACATCAACGTCATCCACACCATCAACGAGCCGGCAGCCGTCGGCGCCTACCAGGCGCTCAAGGCCGTGGGCAAGGAAAACGACGTGCTGATCGTCTCCGTCGACGGCGGTTGCCCGGGCGTGAAGTCGGTGACCGAAGGCGTGATCGGCGCCACCTCGCAGCAGTACCCGCTGATGATGGCCGCACTCGGCGTCGAGGCGATCAAGAAGTTCGCCGACACCGGCGAGAAGCCGAAGCCGACCGAAGGCAAGGATTTCTTCGACACCGGCGTGGCTCTCGTCACCGACAAGCCGGCCGCGGGCGTCGAATCGATCGACACCAAGGTCGGCGGCGAGAAGTGCTGGGGCTGACACGGCGTCAACCCGGCTACCGGTCGAGGGGCGGTTCTGCCGCCCCTCCCACACATCAAAACGCGCGCCTTTGACAAGAAGGCGAAAGCCGCGCAGCCTCTTTTCAGCGCCGGGCCTCGCCTGGTTTCTGGCGGGCTACGCGCGGAACGGATCACGACCCCTCGGCAGCGGGGTCTTCGGGAGGAAAATCCATGGGCGAGCCTACAGCCGCACATTCGGCGCAGGAGTTCGAAAAGGTCCTGGCCCAGAGTTCGACGCAAGTGGCGTCGTTCGATACCCACGACAAGACGGCCGTGCAGAAGATCCAGCATTTCCTGCACTCGACACCGGCAGCGATCCCCTTCATCGTGCTGATCGCCGCCGTCATCATCTTCGGCATCGCGCTCGGCAGCCGCTTCTTCTCGTCCTACACGCTGACGCTGATCCTGCAGCAGATCGCCATCGTCGGCATCCTGGGCGCGGCGCAGACGCTCGTCATCCTGACCGCCGGCATCGACCTTTCGATCGGCGTCATCATGGTGTTCTCGGCGGTGGTGATGGGCAACTTCGCCGTGACCTACGGCCTGCCTGCGCCGCTCGCCATCCTGGCCGGCTTCGGCGTCGGCGGCATTTGCGGCTTCGTCAACGGCTTCCTCGTCTCGCGCGTCAAGCTGCCGCCGTTCATCGTCACGCTCGGGACATGGTACGTCATCATGTCGACCAACTTCATCTACTCCGAGAACGCGACGATCCGCGAAGCCGACGTAACCGCGGTGACGCCGGTGCTGCACCTGTTCGGCCTCAGCTTCAAGGTCGGCTCGGCCGTCTTCACGGTCGGTGTCGTCATGATGGTGCTGCTGGTGTTCGGGCTCTGGTATGCGCTGAACCACACCGCCTGGGGCCGGCACCTCTATGCCGTCGGCGATGATCCGGAAGCCGCCAAGCTCTCGGGCATCCGCGTCGACCGCGTGCTGCTCGGCGCCTATACGCTGGCCGGCCTGATCGCCTCGCTCGCCGCCTGGGTCTCGATCGGCCGCAACGGCTCGATCTCGCCGTCCGCCGCCGTCACCGACTACAATCTCCAGGCCATCACCGCGGCGGTGATCGGCGGCATCTCGCTCTTCGGCGGACGCGGCTCGATCCTCGGCACGCTGATCGGCGCCATGATCGTCGGCGTCGTCTCGATGGGGCTGAACATGCTCGGCGCCGACCCGCAGTGGAAGGTCTTTTTGACCGGCGTCCTCATCATCACGGCTGTCGCCGTCGACCAGTGGATCAGAAAGGTAGCAGGCTGATGGCTAGCGAACCCATCCTCACCGCCCGCGGTCTCGTCAAGCGCTACGGCCGCGTGACCGCCCTCGACAATGCCGATTTCGACCTCTATCCCGGCGAGATCCTCGCCGTGATCGGCGACAACGGCGCGGGCAAGTCGACCCTGATCAAGGCGATCTCCGGCGCCGTCACCCCCGACGAGGGCGAGATCCGGCTCGAGGGCGAGGCGGTGCACTTCCGCTCGCCGATCGAGGCCCGCCGCGCCGGCATCGAGACCGTCTACCAGAACCTCGCGCTGTCGCCGGCGCTGTCGATCGCCGACAACATGTTTCTCGGCCGCGAGATCCGCAAGCCCGGCGTGCTCGGCAAGTGGTTCCGCAAGCTCGACCATTCGGCGATGGAGAAGTTCGCCCGCAACAAGCTTTCCGAGCTCGGGCTGATGACCATCCAGAACATCAACCAGGCGGTCGAGACGCTTTCGGGCGGCCAGCGCCAGGGCGTCGCCGTCGCCCGCGCGGCGGCCTTCGGCTCCAAGGTGATCATCCTCGACGAGCCGACGGCGGCGCTCGGCGTGAAGGAAAGCCGCAAGGTGCTGGAACTGATCCTCGACGTGCGCTCGCGCGGCCTGCCCATCGTCCTGATCTCGCACAACATGCCGCACGTCTTCGAGGTTTCGGACCGCATCCATGTCCACCGCCTCGGACGGCGCCTGTGCGTGATCAATCCGAAGGAGTACACCATGTCCGACGCCGTCGCCTTCATGACCGGCGCCAAGGAGCCGCCGCGGGAAGCGCTGGCCGCATGAGCGCGACGATCGAGGAGATCGCGGGCGACCTCGTCCGCCGGGCCGATGGCGCGAAGCGCTTCCTCGTCGCCATTGCCGGCCCGCCGGGGGCCGGCAAGTCGACGATGGCCGACAGTCTCGCCGCAGCCCTCAGGGCGCGGGGCGAGAGCGCGGAAGTGCTGCCGATGGACGGCTTCCACATGGACAACGCCATCCTGATCGAGCGCGGCCTGCTGGCGCGCAAGGGCATCCCCGAGACCTTCGACGTGCGCGGCTTCATCGACATCGTCCGCGCCGTCCGCCCCGCCGACCAGGAGGTGCTGGTGCCGGTGTTCGACCGGTCGCGGGAACTGGCGATCGCCTCGGCGCGGGTGGTCTCGCCGGACCACCGCTTCATCATCGTCGAGGGCAACTACCTTCTCTTCAGCCGCGGCAAGTGGGCGGAGCTGGAGGGCATGTTCGACTTTTCGATCATGCTCGCGCCGCCGATCGAGGTGCTGGAGGAACGGCTCTGGGACCGCTGGCGCGGCTACAGGCTGAGCGAGGAGGCGGCCCGCGCTAAGGTCTACGAAAACGACCTGCCGAACGGGCGGTTGATCCTGGAGAACCGCCGCCCCGCCGACATCACGCTTGCAATCGCCTGATCCCGCCATCCCTCGTTGCATTCGCAGCCGAATCGGCGCAGCCTCGCCATAGTCGGGGACCGTCAGGGGGAGCGCATGAACTTCACGCAGGCCGTATCGACCGTCTTGTCCAAATACGCCACCTTCACCGGACGCGCCGCTCGGCCCGAATTCTGGTGGTTCGCGCTTTTCAACGTCATCGCGTCGCTGGTCACCGGGATGGTCGACCAGGCGCTTTTCGGGCACGAGGTCGTCAGCATCGTCTATGCGCTCGCGGTGCTGCTGCCAGGGCTAGCCGTCGCCGTGCGCAGACTTCACGACACCGACCGCTCCGGCTGGTGGCTGCTGATCGGCCTGGTTCCGGTGATCGGCTGGATCGTGCTGGTCTACTGGTACGCGAGCGAAGGGACCCCGGGGGCGAACCAGTTCGGACCGCCGGCCTGACCCTCCCGCAAAGCGTTTGCCACGAACGGCGCAAGGGTATAATGCCCGCGGCACAGAGACCCACCTGAGCCCCGCGGAGTCCCGGCCCATGCAAACGATCACCCTTCGCCGCCCCGACGACTGGCATCTGCACCTGCGGGACGGCGCGATGCTTCAGGGCGTGATCGGCGATACGAGCCGGCACTTCGCACGCGCCATCATCATGCCGAACCTCGTGCCGCCGGTGGTGACGACGGCCGATGCCGCGGCCTATCGTGAGCGGATCATGGCGGCGCTGCCCGCCGGCGACCGCTTCCAGCCGCTGATGACGCTGTACCTCACCGAACAGACGAACCCGGACGATGTCGAAGCCGGCAAGACGAGCGGGCTCATCACCGCGGTGAAGCTCTATCCCGCCGGGGCGACCACCAATTCGCATGGCGGCGTGCGCGACATCGAAAAGGCGATGCCGGTGCTGGAACGGATGGCGAAGATCGGCCTGCCGCTCTGCGTCCATGGCGAGGTGACCACCCCGGAGGTCGACATCTTCGACCGCGAGGCCGTCTTCATCGAGACGGTGCTCGATCCGCTGCGCCGGCGGCTGCCGGAGCTTAAGGTGACGATGGAACACGTCACGACGAAGGACGGCATCGACTACATCAAGGAAGCGAAAGCCAATCTCGCCGGTTCGATCACCACCCATCACCTGATCATCAACCGCAACGCCATCCTGGTCGGCGGCATCCGCCCGCACTACTACTGCCTGCCGGTCGCCAAGCGCGAGCATCACCGGCTCGCCCTGCGCGCGGCCGCCGTCTCCGGCGATCGCCGCTTCTTCCTCGGCACCGATTCCGCCCCGCATGTCGACCCCCTGAAGGAATGCGCCTGCGGTTGCGCCGGCATCTACACCGCGATCAACACGATGAGCTGCCTGGCCCACGTCTTCGAGGACGAGGGCGCGCTGGACAGGCTCGAGGCCTTCACCTCGCTGAACGGCCCGGCCTGGTACGGCCTGCCGGCCAACGAGGAGACGATCACGCTGGTGCGTCGCGCGCAACCGGTCGTCTTTCCGGCCAGGATCGAGACCGGGGCCGGCCCGGTCACTGTGTTCAACCCGATGTTTGCGCTGCACTGGGACGTGGCCTGATCGCCGGCCGCAGCAATGGCGTACCGGCGTGCCGGCGTGTCAAATGAAGGGGCGCCCGCTCTCCTTCAGCCCCTCCCAGCCCGATAGCTTCAGGAGCCCGTCCGGCTCCAGCACCTCGCAGCCGCCGTCCTGCCAGCGCACGAGTTTGCGGTCGGCAAGCTTGCGGATGGTCTTGTTGGTATGCACCAGGGACAGGCCGAGCGTATCGGCCAGGTGCTGCTGGGTGAGCGGGATCGCCTTTCGCCCGCCGTTGACGAGACCGACGGCCCGCGCGCGCTGGTGGATATAGGACAGGAGATAGGCCGTGCGCTCGACCGCCGAGCGGCGGCCGATGCTCAGCAGGTGCTCGTCGAGGATGCGCTCCTCGTGCGCTGCGATCCAGGTGAGGTCGTAGGCCAGGGACGCATGGCGGGTGAACAGGCGGTCGAGCTTCGAGCGCTCGAAGACGCAGAGCGTGATCGGCGTCAGCGCCTCCACCGAATGATCCAGCTCCCCCATCAGCACGCCCTGCAGGCCCACGAGGTCGCCGGGGAAGGCATAGTTCATGATCTGCCGGCGGCCGTCGGAGAGCAGCTTGTAGCGAAAGCCGAGGCCGTTCAGGACAGTATAGATGTGCGGGCTGTGCGTGCCCTCGACCAACACCGTCGCGCCGCGCTCGACGGACAGCTCGCCGACCTTGAACTGCGAGACGAACTCCAGTTCCCGGGCGGAGAAATCGCGAAAATGCTTCAGCCCGCGCAAGGGACACTTTTCGCAAGGCGTGTGCCACTTGCCCGACGCAGGCCCCGCCGCCGTCATCGACATGGTCCCGCGGGCTTGTGACGCCGCGCCGTTTTCACCTGATTCATCCCGCGCCCTTCCGGTCTCGACCCTTCGGCGGAGAACGCGTAGGCCCGGCAGCGGTTCCGGAAAACAGCGGCGTCCTATGTCTTTTTTAAATGACGATTTCGCGGCGGCGGGGGAGACTGGCGCGCTGGAACGGCATCGTGCCCATTGCTTGGCACGTCCCCGTTTCCGCTTCCGCATGCCGTTGAAAGCGCCGCTGAATGAGCAAGGCCCATCCGCACGTCGCGATCGTCGAACAGGAGTTCCTGATCGCGGTCGATGCCGAATATCTGATCAGCGAAGCGCTGGACTGCCGCGTCACCATCGCCCGCGAGGACGAGATGATGCGGTGGACGCCATCGGATCTGGCCGCGCTCGATCTCTGCCTGATCGACCTGCCGACCGAGGCGACAGGTGCCCTCGCCCTGGCCGCGCGGCTGGAGGAAATCGGGGTCGCCTTCGCCTTCACGTCGGCGTCCGATCTGCACCGCAGCGGCGCGCCGGGCTTCGAAGGGGTTCCCGTCGTCATGAAGCCCTATGACGACGTCCTGCTTGCGGTCGTGCGGCAGATGCTCGCCGACGCCCGGTGCCGTCAGAACTGACGGCCGATGCGGGCGTCGACCGACTGGCCGTTCGATCCGCGCACGGCGAAATAGAGCATGATGGCCGTCCACAGTATGGATTTTTCCGCGCCGCCCAGGCCCTCCATCTTCACGATGCCATGGAAATAGATCGTCACCGCCAGGACGATCGCCGAGGCAAGCGCTGCCGGCCGGGTGAACAGCCCGATCGCCACCAGGATCCCGCCGAAGAATTCGGTCGCAGCCAGGAGCGGCGACCAGAAGACGCCGGGATAGAAGCCCAGCCCCTCGACCATCCCCACCGCGCCGAAGGGGTTCATGATCTTGCCGTAGCCATGGGTGACGAGAAGACCGCCGGCGACGAGGCGCAGCAGCGTCTCCGCGCTCTCGTTCAGCGTGGCATAGAGGGGCCGCAGAAACGGCAGGATGAGGCCGGGGCGATGGGTGGTGGTGATATCGGTCATGCGGGTCCGCTCCAAGGATGTTGCGCTGCATCCTTGTCTCGGTCATCCTTTCGAGCGCAAGCGGGTGCCCGCGCAAAAGATGATAAACGCAGTTGACAATTCCGTGAGGTCGGCGTGCGCTGGCCGCCTTCGGCCCCGAATTGGCAGCGGAAGCAAGGAAAGGCAGACATGAGCCAGAAGCCCCGGATCACCATCCTCTACTGCACGCAGTGCAACTGGCTGCTCCGCTCCGGCTGGATGGCGCAGGAGCTCCTGCAGACCTTCGGCGACACGCTTGGCGAGGTGGCGCTCATCCCCGGTACCGGCGGCAATTTCGAGATCCGGGTGGATGGCGAGCTCGTCTGGGAACGCAAGCGCGACGGCGGTTTTCCGGGGCCGAAGGAGCTCAAGCAGCGCGTGCGCGACATCGTCGAGCCCGAGCGCGATCTCGGACACGTCGACAGGCCGTGAGGCGGGCGATGCCGGGCTGACGGTCCCGGATCGCCGGCAGATCCGGCGCCATCCTATCCCTCAGCGATACGGCGAGACGCAGACCCGATAGACGCCGCCGCCGGCGTGGTAGCGGTTCGTGGCTGGATTGTAGGTGCGATAGCGGTTGGTGCACCAGTCGACATGGGTGCCGTAACCGCTGCGAACGGCCGGGGCATAGTACGGTCCGCCATAGGGGCGATAGATGGTGGCGCCCCGGTTGTAGGATCGATAGCCCGGCCCGTAGTACGGCGGCACATAGGGACGATAAGGCCGGTAGATCGGCCAGGAATAGGGCCGGTAGTACGGCCGATAGACGGGACTGTAATAGGGGCCGGTGTTCCAGCAACTGTAGCCGTTGCACACGAATGCGACCGGCACGACGGCGCCGTCCCTGTCAGCGGCAAGGGGTTCCGGGATCGCCATCGGTCCGGCGGCAACCGTGGACGGCAGGCCGGACGAAACGGCCAGCGCGGCCGCAACGGTAAGCAGGATGTTACGCAAGCTGAACATTTCGATCCCCTGTGCGTTTGCGGACTAGGCGTGCGCGGAGCATACGTTCCTGAACATGGCCTCCCGCCGGGCTCGGTGTCCTGCCGTGCGATCCGGATCGCCGATGGCTGGTGGTGGCGAAGCCGGGTCGAACAAGGTCGGGCGGGACAAGCCGTCAAAAATCGGGCATGACAGATCGGACATGTCATGGGCGAGCGCCAGCATACTATAATTCGGAGCATGAGATGAGTCTGAAATTCGGAACCAGCGGACTGCGCGGCCTTTCCAGCGACCTGGAGGGGCCGCCTGCCGCCCTCTATGCAACCGCGTTTGCTCGATACCTGCTCGAAAGCGGGCTGAGCCGGAAGGGCGATACGGTGTTGATCGGACGCGACTTCCGGCCCTCGAGCCCGGCGATCGCCGCGATCGCTGCCGGTGCGCTGCGCCGCGCAGGCCTCTCGCCGCTCGACTGCGGCACGATCCCGACGCCGGCGCTGGCCCTGTTCGGGCTGGAGAAGGGGGCCGCCAGCCTGATGGTCACCGGCTCGCACATCCCCGCCGACCGCAACGGCATCAAGTTCTATCGCCCCGACGGCGAGATCGGCAAGGCGGACGAGGCGGCGATCACGCAGATCGCCGCGTCGATATCGGCCGGCGAGACGATCGACGCCACGCCCGCGACGGCCCCCGACGCGTCCGCCGAGGCCGAAACGCTCTTCCTGCAGCGCTATGAGGGGCTGCTCGCGCCGGACGCGCTCACGGGCAGGCGGATCGGCGTCTACCAGCACAGCACTGTGGCGCGCGACCTGTTCGTCACGGTGCTTTCCAGCTTCGGCGCCGATTGCGTGCCGCTCGGCCGTTCGCAGACCTTCATTCCCGTCGACACCGAGGCCGTTCCGGCGGAAACCGTCGCCATGCTGCAGCGCTGGGCTGCCGAACACGGGCTCGACGCGATCGTCTCGGCCGACGGCGACGGCGACCGGCCGCTCGTCGCCGACGAGACCGGCACGCCGCTGCGCGGCGACCTGCTCGGCCTGATCACCGCCGGCTTCCTGGACGCGGACGTGGTGGCGACGCCGGTCACCTCCAATTCCGGCATCGAGGCGGCGGGCCGGTTCGCGGTCAGGCGCACCCGCGTCGGCTCGCCCTTCGTGATCGGCGCGATGGACGAGGCCGTGGCCAGCGGCGCAAGGGCCGTGGTCGGCTTCGAGGCGAACGGCGGCACCCTGACGGGCACGGCCTGCGCCGCCAACGGCACGACGCTCGCAGCGCTTCCGACCCGCGACAGTTTCCTTCCGGCGCTTGCCGTACTCGCCCTGTCCGTCGAACGCGGACAGCCGCTGTCGGCGGTAGCCGCGAGCTTCCGCCTGCCGGCCGCCGCCGCCGACAGGCTGGAGAATTTCCCGGTCGAGACGAGTGCCGCGCTGATGGCCGAACTGCGCTCCGGTCCGCAGGCGCTCGCCGCCTTCCTCGCGCCGATCGGCACGCCCGCAGGCACGAGCGACATCGACGGGCTGCGCGTGACGCTGGAAGATGGCCGCATCATCCACTTCCGCCCCTCCGGCAACGCCCCGGAGATGCGCTGCTATGTGGAGGCGGGCGACGAAGCGGCCGCACAGGGCCTGCTTGCAGAGGGTCTGGCGCTGATCCGCGCCTGGGCGGAAAAGCGCAAAGACTGACGCCCGCTCCACGGAAACGAGGGAAAAGCGCATGCCTTTGCAAAAACTTCAAAAAGCCAGTTGACACCAACGGCAGCGCCCCTTACATCCGCGTCCGTCGCCCAGATGGCGGAATTGGTAGACGCGCAGGTTTCAGGTACCTGTGCCGCGAGGCGTGGAGGTTCGAGTCCTCTTCTGGGCACCATTTCCCATTTCAGATTATCGCTTGCGGTATCTTGAAATGACCTGAAAGACCCCGGCCCGCCGGGGTTTTTTCGTTTCTGCTTCCTCGGTCGGCCCTATCGACAAGCGTGCTCGCACACGGCGGCGTCCCGTGGCCGCCGGTGGCCAAGCGCAATCGGTCGAGGGGCGATCTCGTCGGAAGACACTTACTTCATCAGGCGCTTGAACGGATGGCCAAAGATATTGAGCGTCTGCTGGTAGCTTGGCGGCATGTGCTTCAAGGTCCTGTCCCGGAACGAGATGTGATGGATCTTGCGCGTACGATTGAAGGGTTTTGCGGAGAACTCGCTCAGGAACGGCAGGAAATGGTCGCTGTAGTGGGAACCGTCGGCACTGTTCTGGGCATAGTAGATCGTTGACCCGCGATGGGCAGGGTTCTTGCCGGCTTCTATGATCGAGAAGCGATGCAGATGCTCCGGCGGAATTTCATGGCCGCTGCCGCCATTGTAGTATTCCAACGCCTTGAAATAACGCGATTGCGTCTGGAAACGCCAAAGCTCGATTTGCGGATTGATGCAAAAGCACTGTTTGGCGTGCCCCATCATCGTCGACTGAAGGGCGGCAAAGCCACCGCCGGAAGATCCCATGACGATGAATTCGGCCTCGGGAGCGATCACCGAGCGCATCTGGTAAAGGGTGTTCCACACGTTCTCCAGCGTCCAGTCGTCCCGACGCCCGAGATACCAGTCGATGTGGAGGCCGCTTGAGGGAGAAACCGCAGAATCGCTGACGCAGATGACGGGATACTTGCATCTGGCACCCCACGACCAACGATTGAATGTGGGTGTTTCGGTGTAGGACTTGCGATTCATCGCGCCATTGAAGAAAACGAGAATGTACCTCTTCTGATCGTTGTTGTGAAAGAAGTAATGGCCACAGGCGCCGAAGCCTGCCTGCAGCAAGTCTCCAATGGTTTCATAGGCGGGAATTACCGTCGCCGTGGGCTTCGCCACAACTTCTTTCTTCTTGACAAGACCCCAGCGCATGTCGCTCCGCTCTCCCACGTTTCTTCGCAGCCCGCGACATTATCCATCCGCCCCGATAGCGCAACCGTCATTGCACTCGCGTCGCGCCGAACAGCGAACGCGTCCCCAGCCTCATCCCTCCAATCCGTAGGGCACGATCCGGCGCACGTGGTGGTCGACGTGCAGGCGGCGCTTGAAGGGGGGGACGGCGCGGCTGGCGCAGTTGGCGCGCTCGCAGATGCGGCAGGAAATCCCGATCGGGGCGAAGGCGCCGGCGTTTTCGAGGTCGAGGTCGTCGGCATAGACGAAGGCGCGGGCGTAGGAGACCTCGCAGCCGAGCGCCAGCGCATATTCCGGCCGCGCCGAACGGAAGCCGCCGCTGCCCTTCGTGGCGTTGGTGGCGAGACAGAGGTAGCGCACGCCGTCCGGCGTCTCGGCGAGCTGGCGCAGGATGCGGCCGGGACGCTCGAACGCCTCGTGGGCGTTCCACAGCGGACAGGCGGCCCCGAAGCGGGCGAACTGGAATTTCGCCGCGCTGTGGCGCTTGGTGATGTTGCCGGCGCGATCGATGCGGGCAAAGAAGATCGGCACGCCCTTCTGCCCCGGACGCTGCAGCGTACTGAGGCGATGGCAGACCTGCTCGATCGAGGCGCCGAAGCGGGCGGCGAGCAGCTCCAGGTCGTGCCGCAGCTCTTGGGCGGCCTGGAGGAAGGCGCCATAGGGCAGAAGCAGGGCGCCGGCGACATAGTTCTCCAGCCCCATGCGACAGATCTCCATCGCCTCCTCCGAGCGGAAGCCGGCCGCCTGCACCACCGCGTCGATCTCGCGGGGCACCTTGAGCTGCGCGATCTGCAGCGCCAGCTGGAAATCGCGGGTCGGGGCTGCGGCATAGGGGCTGATCGTCAGTACGCGCGCCTGCGGATCGTAGCGGCGGATCGCGTCGTCGCCGGCCACGCCGCGCGCGAGGCGGACGCCGAAGGCGCTGTCCAGATGGTCCGCCAGCACGGCGTGGTTGTCACCCCTGCCGATGCCGAGTTCGCCCGCCAGCCGCTCGGCAGCCAGGTCGAGCTCGTGGATGTAGTTGTCGACGAAATGGAAGAAGTCGCGCACCTCCTCGTAGGGCGTCGTCTCGGCCGGGCCGCCGGCGCGGCCCAAGGTGGCGTCGAAGCTTGCGAGCCGCTCGCTGCTGCGGCGGTAGGCCTGGTGGCAGGCGATCAGCGCGTGCGCCAGCCCCGGCGCGTTCTGGGTGACGAGCTTCAATTCCTGCAGGCTCGGCGTGTAGGTCTCGAACAGCGGGTCCGTCAGCGCCTCCGACAGCGCCGAGAGCAGCCGGTCGTTCTCGCCGACCGAGAGCTCCGCGATGTCGAGCCGGAACTTGTCGGCGAGCGCCAGCAGCACCGCTGCGGAGACCGGACGCTGGTTGTTCTCGATCTGGTTCAGGTAGCTTGTGGAAATGCCGATGCGCTCGGCGAACTGGCTCTGCGTCGTGCCGCTCGCCAGCCTGAGATCGCGGACCTTGCGGCCGATGAAGAGTTTGCCGATCGCCATGGTCCACCGGATTTGCAAATTCGCATTTTCAATTTTGCTTTTTTATATTGCCACATTTGCACCTGTTCAACTGTTTTAAAGTGGCAAATATCGGCATAATGCGCGCTGAAGAAAGTCCAGAGGGAGTGAGGATGCGCCCGATACTCGAACAGTTGCAGGCCCGGCGCGACGAGGCCTATCTCGGCGGCGGCGAGAAGCGGATCGAGGCCCAGCACGGCAAGGGCAAGCTGACGGCGCGCGAGCGGCTGGAGGTGCTGCTCGATCCCGGCTCGTTCGAGGAATACGACATGTACGTGACCCATCGCGCGGTCGATTTCGGCATGGCGGCGCAGAAGATCGCCGGCGACGGCGTCGTCACCGGGTGGGGGACGATCAACGGCCGGCAGGTCTACGTGTTTTCCCAGGACTTCACCGTGCTCGGCGGCTCGCTGTCGGAGACGCATGCGCAGAAGATCTGCAAGATCATGGACATGGCGGTTCGCAACGGCGCGCCGGTGATCGGGCTGAACGACAGCGGCGGGGCGCGGATCCAGGAGGGGGTCGCTTCGCTCGCCGGCTATGCCGAGGTGTTCCGCCGCAATGCGGAGGCCTCGGGCGTGATCCCGCAGATCTCCGTCATCATGGGCCCCTGCGCGGGCGGGGCGGTCTATTCGCCGGCGATGACCGACTTCATCTTCATGGTGCGGGATTCTTCCTACATGTTCGTCACCGGCCCGGACGTGGTGAAGACGGTGACCAACGAGATCGTTTCGGCCGAGGAGCTCGGCGGTGCGGGCACGCACACGAAGAAATCCTCGGTCGCCGACGGCGCCTATGAGAACGACATCGAGACGCTGGAGAACGTCCGGCTGCTGTTCGATTTCCTGCCGCTCAACAACCGCGAGAAGCCGCCCGTCCGTCCGTTCCACGACGATCCGGCACGGCTGGAGGCCCGGCTCGACACACTGATCCCGGATACGTCCAGCAAGCCCTACGACATGAAGGAGCTGATCCTCGCCGTCGCCGACGAGGGCGACTTCTTCGAGCTGCAGGAGAATTTCGCGAAGAACATCATCACCGGCTTCATAAGGCTGGAGGGCCAGACGGTCGGCGTCGTCGCCAACCAGCCGATGGTGCTGGCCGGGTGCCTGGACATCGACTCCTCGCGCAAGGCTGCGAAGTTCGTCCGCTTCTGCGACGCCTTCAACATTCCGCTTCTGACGCTGGTGGACGTGCCCGGCTTCCTGCCGGGCGTCGCCCAGGAATATGGCGGCGTCATCAAGCACGGTGCCAAGCTGCTGTTCGCCTACAGCCAGGCGACGGTGCCGATGGTGACGCTGATCACGCGGAAGGCCTATGGCGGCGCCTATGACGTCATGGCCTCGAAGCATATCGGCGCGGACATCAACTACGCCTGGCCGACCGCCGAGATCGCCGTGATGGGCGCAAAGGGCGCCACCGAGATCCTCTACCGCTCCGAACTCGGCCATCCGGAGAAGATCGCGGCGCGGACGCAGGAGTACGAGGAGCGCTTCGCCAATCCGTTCGTCGCCGCCGAACGCGGCTTCATCGACGAGGTGATCATGCCGCATTCCTCGCGCAAGCGGATCGCCCGGGCGTTCGCGAGCCTGCGCAACAAGCAGGTGGACGCGCGTTGGCGCAAGCACGACACGATTCCGTTGTGAGAGGGAAACAAGTGAGCCAAGAGAACTCTGTAAAAATTGACGTGGGCCTTTCCGCCAAAGCGGAAGTGAAAGCCGAAGTACCAGCCTCTTCGATGGGAAGATTAGTTGACGCCTTGACTGATATTATTAGGCCATTTTCCGAAGCAAGAGGCCTTAGATCAGACTTAATCCGCTTACAGCGGGAGGATGTGATGATCGAGATTGCGCGAAGGGCCCAGGCTCGGCTCGCCTTGGAAGGCCTGTCGCCGCAACCCGTTCCGAATAAAATATTAATACCATTGATGGAGAAATCTTCATGGACAGACCCCACGGACATGGACTTAATAGATGCTTGGGCAAATTTACTTTCACACACATCGGCAAGGGCGAATCCAAACCACGGAATCGCCCTAGATATACTTAGTAAGCTCGACTCATCTCACATAAAATTGCTGAATGCCACCGTCACGAAGCCGGCCGGGCGACCGTTTGAAGATGTACCACTGGACTTCGACGAAGCATCCATAGTCGAGCGAATTGTCGCCACCCTCGAAGAGGCAAAAAAAATAGACAATCAAGATAGTATAGAATACATTGAAAACAGCATTAACGAAATACTTGATGTAAAAGGAATAATATACACCGGATCTGGGCTCTATGTTAACAATGATGACATCTACGAGTTTGATGGCGATGGTCTTTCTGACCACACTCAGAACATTCCGGACGCACTAGTGAGCCTGAACATACTCGCAGAAAGCTATATTCGAAGCGTGAATGTAGGAGGATACGACATTTGGGTACACTATTACTCGCTGACATCCTTCGGCGTTCAGTTTGTTGAGGCGTGCACGCCCCACAGGCAGCAATCGGCACGTCCATGATCCAGAAAATCCTCATTGCCAACCGCGGCGAGATCGCCTGCCGCGTCATCCGGACGGCGCGGAAGATGGGCATTGCCACCGTCGCCGTCCATTCCGACGCCGACCGCGACGCGCTGCATGTGCAGATGGCCGACGAGGCCGTGCATATCGGGCCCGCGCCGTCCAGCCAGTCCTACATCGTCATCGAGAAGATCCTGGGGGCGATCCGGCAGACGGGCGCTGATGCGGTGCATCCGGGCTACGGCTTCCTGTCGGAGAACGCGGCCTTCGCCGAGGCGCTGGAGAAGGAAGGCGTCACCTTCATCGGCCCGCCGGTCGGTGCGATCCAGGCGATGGGCGACAAGATCACCTCCAAGAAGCTCGCGGCCGAAGCCGGCGTCTCCACCGTCCCCGGCCATATGGGCCTGATCGAGGACGCCGACGAGGCGGTGAAGATCGCGGCGAAGATCGGCTACCCGGTGATGATCAAGGCGTCCGCCGGCGGCGGCGGCAAGGGCATGCGCATCGCCTGGAACGACCAGGAGGCGCGCGAGGGCTTCCAGTCCTCGAAGAACGAGGCGAAGAGCTCGTTCGGCGACGACCGCATCTTCATCGAGAAATTCGTCACCCAGCCGCGCCACATCGAGATCCAGGTGCTCGGCGACAAGCACGGCAATACCCTCTATCTCGGCGAGCGCGAATGCTCGATCCAGCGGCGAAACCAGAAGGTGATCGAGGAAGCGCCCTCGCCCTTCCTCGACGAGGCCACCCGCCGCGCCATGGGCGGGCAGGCGGTAGCGCTCGCCAAGGCCGTCGGCTACCACTCGGCCGGCACGGTCGAGTTCATCGTCGACGGCGAGCGGAACTTCTACTTCCTCGAAATGAACACGCGGCTGCAGGTGGAGCACCCGGTCACCGAGCTCATCACCGGGATCGACCTGGTCGAGCAGATGATCCGGGTGGCGGCCGGCGAAAAACTCTCCTTCGGGCAGGACGACGTGACGCTGACCGGCTGGGCGATCGAAAGCCGGCTCTATGCCGAGGATCCCTACCGCAACTTCCTGCCCTCGATCGGCCGGCTGACGCGCTACCGGCCGCCGGCGGAAGGACGGCACACGGACGGCACCGTCGTGCGCAACGACACCGGCGTCTACGAGGGCGGCGAGATCTCGATGTACTACGACCCGATGGTGGCCAAGCTCTGCAGCTGGGGGCCCGATCGGGCGGCGGCTGTGGACGCCATGGCCCGGGCGCTGGACGATTTCGAGGTGGAGGGCATCGGCCATAACCTGCCCTTCCTGTCGGCGGTGATGCGCAACGACCGGTTTCGCGAAGGGCGGCTGACGACGGCCTTCATCGCCGAGGAATTTCCGGACGGGTTCGAGGGCGTCACCCCGGACGCGGCGTCGCGCCGGAAGCTCGCCGCGGTCGCGGCCCTCATCAACGACCGGCTGCAGCGCCGGGCGACCAAGATTTCCGGCACGATCGGCAACCACCGCCGCCGGGTGGGTGCGGACTGGGTGGTGGCGCTCGGCGGCGAGCCGATCGCGCTCACGCTCTCGCAGGAAGGCGACGCCTCCCGTATCACCTTCGACGACGGCGCGACGGTGGCGATCCGCAGCGACTGGCTGCCGGGCCAGACGCACGCGACCTTCTTCGTCGACGAGGCGTCGATGGGCGTGAAGGTCAACAAGATCGGCTATGCGCTGCGGCTGCGCTGGAGCGGCATCGACGTGACCGCCCGGGTGCGGGAGCCGCGGGTGGCGGAGCTCGCCAAGCTGATGCCGGTGAAGGTGCCGCCCGATACATCGCGGATGCTGCTCTGCCCGATGCCGGGGCTGGTCACCGCGATCGCGGTCGCCGTGGGCGACACGGTGGAGGCGGGACAGGCGCTGGCGACGATCGAGGCGATGAAGATGGAGAACATCCTGCGCGCCGAAAAGCGGGCGGTGGTCAAGCACGTCCCCGTCTCCGTCGGCGCCAGCCTCGCCGTCGACGAGATCATCATGGAGTTCGAGTGAGGGGACGATGCGTCGCCGCCGGCCGTCAATCCTCCGGTCGCAAGAGACGCTTCAGCATATGACGCTGGTGATCCTGGCCACCGAAGAAGACAGCGATGACGCGGATGATTTCGGCAGTGTCGTCGACATGAAAATAGATGATCGCGCGGTTCTTCGTGACGTGACGCAAGCCGGGACCAATGTCCGGATGAAGGCTTCCCTGGTGCGGTGCGAGCGCCAGGGCCCTCATGTCTTCCTTGAGGGTGTCCACCCGACGGATTGCTGCCTGAAAGGCATCGGACACCGGCGCTCCGAGCGCAACATGGGAATCGACCAAGTGCCTGAAGATCAGGTTCAGATCCCGGTCACTGTCTTTGGAGCGGATGACCCTATAGGCCATAGGCTTTTCTGTTGGCCTCGATCATCGCCGCGATCTGGCGATCACTCTCCTCCATCGTCAGAAATTCACCCTTCATGCGGTCTTCCACGAGCTGTTTCAGCGCCGCCCGCTCTGCGTCCTTCAACTCGGTCTCCTCGCGCAGCAGTTCGAGGCCGCGCTGGACGACGGCGCTCAGGCTCGCATAGCGCCCGTCCTCGACGAGTTTCCGGGCAAAGGCATCCTGCTGGTCGGAAATCGATACGGAAGCTTTCACGGACATGGGGTGTCTCCTGTGTCGGCGAAAGATACTACCAGGTAGCATCCGAATCAAACGCGGCCAAAAAATCTTTCCCCGCTTCATGCCCATGCCCCCGGCCCGGTCCTATACTGGTGTCGCGATCTTCGGACGCGGCCGGCGCCTATTCGGCGCACAGGATGCGGGGCCGCGCCGCCGAACGGGGCGCTGAGAGGTATCACTTTCATACCAATAAACGAGGCAGCTTTCAGCGCCCCGTCCGCAGTCCATGTCGATCACCACGGCGCTTTCGGGCGCGTGTGAACGCGATCGCGTATTCAGGAGGAGAAGTCCGTGTCAGACGAAAGCTCGAAGGCTCAAGGCCCAGGCAACGGGAAGGGCGACACGCGCGGCCGCGAACACCGGCTTGAACACTGGGAGGCCCTCGCCGAGCGCGAGCTGAAGGCCTCGCCCGAGACGCTCACCTGGCAGACGCCGGAGGGGATCGCCGTCAAGCCGCTCTATACGGCCGAGGACCTGGAAGGCATCGACCATCTCGGCTCCCTGCCCGGCATGGCGCCGTTCGTGCGCGGGCCGCGGGCGACCATGTATGCCGGCCGGCCCTGGACGATCCGGCAATATGCCGGCTTCTCGACGGCGGAGGAATCCAACGCCTTCTACCGGAAGAACCTCGCGGCCGGGCAGAAGGGCCTGTCCGTCGCCTTCGACCTTGCCACCCATCGCGGCTATGACAGCGATCATCCGCGCGTCCTGGGCGACGTCGGCAAGGCCGGTGTCGCGATCGATTCGGTCGAGGACATGAAAATCCTGTTCGACGGCATCCCGCTCGACGAGATGTCGGTGTCGATGACGATGAACGGCGCGGTCATCCCGATCCTTGCGAGCTTCATCGTCGCCGGCGAGGAGCAGGGTGTGCCGCGCGCCGCCCTCTCCGGGACGATCCAGAACGACATCCTCAAGGAGTTCATGGTCCGCAACACCTATATCTACCCGCCGGAGCCCTCGATGCGGATCGTCGCCGACATTATCGCGTTCACGGCGAAGGAGATGCCGAAGTTCAACTCCATCTCCATCTCCGGCTACCACATGCAGGAGGCGGGTGCGACGCTCGTGCAGGAGCTGGCGTTCACGCTCGCCGACGGGCGCGAATATGTGCGGGCCGCGCTGGCCAAGGGCCTGAACGTCGACGATTTCGCGGGCCGCCTGTCCTTCTTCTTCGCCATCGGCATGAACTTCTTCATGGAGGCGGCGAAGCTGCGCGCGGCGCGGCTCTTGTGGACGCGCATCATGGAGGAGTTCCAGCCGAAGAAGGCGTCGTCCCTGATGCTGCGCACCCACTGCCAGACCTCCGGCGTGTCGCTGGCCGAGCAGGATCCCTACAACAACATCGTGCGCACCGCCTTCGAGGCGATGTCGGCCGCACTCGGCGGCACGCAGTCGCTGCATACCAACTCCTTCGACGAGGCGATCGCGCTGCCGACGGAGTTTTCCGCCCGCATCGCCCGCAACACGCAGCTGATCCTGCAGCACGAGACCGGGGTGACCAGGGTCGTCGATCCGCTGGCCGGCTCATACTACGTGGAGAGCCTGACCAGCGAGCTGGCGGAGAAGGCCTGGGCGCTGATCGGCGAGGTCGAGGCGCTCGGCGGCATGACGAAGGCGGTTGCCGAGGGCCTGCCGAAGCGGATGATCGAGGAGGCGGCGGCACGGCGGCAGGCGGCGGTCGACAAGGGCGAGGAGGTGATCGTCGGCGTCAACAAATACCGGCTGGAAAACGAGCATCCGATCGACATCCTTCAGATCGACAACAGCGCGGTGCGCGCCGCACAGATCCGGCGGATCGAGGAGACGAAGCGGCGCCGCGACGGGCCTCGCGTGAACGCAGCGCTCGAGGCGCTCGCAGACGTCGCCCGCACCGGCAACGGCAACCTGCTTGCCGCGGCGGTGGAGGCGGCGCGGGAACGGGCCACCGTCGGCGAGATTTCCGACGCGATGCGGCGGGCCTTCGGCGACCATGCCGCGCAGCCGGAGGTCATCCGCGACGTCTACGGCGAGGCCTATCGCGACGAGCCGGAGCTCGCCGTGCTGAAGTCACGCATGGCCGGCGTCGCCGACAGGCTCGGCCGGCGGCCGAAGATCATGGTCGCCAAGCTCGGCCAGGACGGGCACGACCGCGGCGCCAAGGTGATCGCCTCGGCCTTCGGCGACATCGGCTTTGACGTGCTTGCCGGGCCGCTGTTCCAGACGCCGGAGGAAGCCGCCGCGATGGCGCTGTCCGAGGACGTCAACGTGATCGGCGTGTCCTCGCTTGCGGCCGGCCACAAGACGCTTCTGCCGCAACTCATCGACGACCTGAAGAAGCGGGGCGGCGGCGAGGTGATCGTCGTCTGCGGCGGCGTCATCCCGCGGCAGGACTACCAGTTCCTGCAGGACCATGGCGTGGCCGCGGTCTTCGGGCCGGGCACCAATGTCATCGATGCGGCCAACTCGGTGCTGGACCTGCTGGAAGGGCGGCGGCGGAACGTCTGAGGCCGGATCGGTCGGCGCCGTTGCGCCCCGGCACATCGCTTGGCCCGTGCCTCGGCGCTCCGCGGTCGGCGGTCGCTCAGGTGCCGACTGCATCGGTCAGGTCATTAGTCGGCTTTCGAATAGGCGATCTTGCGGGCCAGCCAGCAGCCGAGGGTAAGCCCGCTCACCGCGCCCGCATCGTCGCGGTGCACGAGGATCGTCCAGTCGCCGGGGGCGGGCGCGTCCATCGAGCGACGGCAGGAGAGCCGCCAGACGTCCTCGCCGACCGGGTGGACCGGATGCATGGCGCCCGTGCCGAGGAAGCCCTCGAAGGCGCCGAACCAGGCGCCACCGGCCGAGACGATCTCGAAGGAAGCCTGCAGTTCTTCCGAAACGTAGCGGCCGGCGATGTCGTCGCGCAGGCCCGGCCGGATACGGGTGGCAACGGCGGAGAGGTTGTCGCCGGGACGCTCCATGCGGATCGCATCGCCGTCGCGGACAAGCGTCATCGTCGCCGAACGGGCGACGCCATCGGCACCGAGCGCAAGCGTATCGGGCGCGGTGGCGAAGCGCGCCTTCAGCCCGTCATGCACGGTGGACAGGCGCAGCAGCAGGCCGGTCGACGGCTCGAGATAGCTGCCGGCCCATTCCGGCGCGGGCCGCATCCGTGCGACCGGCGCCTGCGGCCGGCCGAGGGCCGCGCGCAGCACGGCGTTCGCGGCGGCATGGGCATCGGCCTCGTGATTGAACATGACCACGACGGAGAGGCGCTCGGCCGCCGCATGCAGGCGCCTGGCGCGAAAGCCGCGCAGCGCGCCGCCATGCCCGGTCAGCGCGATCCCGTCGACGCTCTCGCGGGCGAGGCCGAAGCCGTAGCGCGAGGCCCGGCCATCGGAAAACGGCTGCGGCACCGATATGCGGTTGTAGAGGCCGTCCGGATCGTCGCGGCTGCGGTCGATGAAGGCCTCCCAGGCCAGCATGTCGTCGAGCGAGGCGGCGATGCCGGCATCGCCGGACCAGAAGATGCGGTTGACGGCGGCAAAATAGCCGAGGTTGGCATTGCCCTCGTACCCGACGACGCCGTTCAGCGGATCTGCGGTGTCGGCTGCGAGGATCGCGGTCGCCATGCCGGCCGGCTCGAACAGACGCGTGCGATAGACCTCCCCCAGCGGCATGCCTGCAACCTCCTCGACCAGTTCGCCGAGGATGCGGAAATTGCCGTTGGAATAGGAATAGTGGCTGCCGGGCTCGAAATGGGTGCGACGCATGCGCGAGAACAATCTGGCGGCATCCTCGCGGGCAAAGACGCCGTCGGCCAGCGCGCCGTGCAGCACCGTCAGCGCCCAGTAGTCGCGCAGGCCCGACTGGTTGGCGCAGAGCTCCGCCACCGTCGGGCGACGCCCTTCGATGTTCGGCAGATGGCGGGCAAGCGCCCCGTCGAGCCTCGCCGGATCGCCGGCGACGTCCAGCAGCGCGGCACAGGTGAACTGCTTGCTGATCGAGCAGATCGGCAGCAGCGTCTCCGCCGTCATCGGCAGGCGCCGGTCGAGATCGGCGAAGCCCCAGGCGTGGCGCAGGATCACCGCGCCGTCGCAAACGACGCCCACGACGCCGCCAGGACCGGGATAGCGATCCGGCAGCGCCTTGACGGTGGCTTCGAGGGTGGCGGTGTCGATGCGGGTCATGGGAAACGGCTTCGGGGACAGGAGACGAAACGGCATGCGCGGCCCGGTGCGGCGCGCCGGGACCGTATCGCGGCGGAACGGCGCAGGCAACAGGACCGGCCGGGCCTCCGGCGACAATCGGCCGGGGCATCGGGCTCACCACGGCGCGGGTTCTTTTCCTTGCATGCCGCAGCGGGTAGGCTTAGGGCGCTCTTTTCGCCCGACCGCACCCTCGAAAGGACCGCCCATGGACCGCGCCCACGACCCCAGCCAGCTCGAAATGGTGGTGCTGATGACGCCGGACATGGCGAATTTTTCCGGCAAGGTGCATGGCGGAGCGTTGCTGAACCTGCTCGACCGGGTCGCCTATTCCTGTGCCTCGCGCTTCTCCCAGCAATATGCGGTGACACTCTCGGTCGACCAGGTGGTGTTCCGCCAGCCGATCCATGTCGGCGAGCTCGTGACCTTCCGGGCCTCGGTGAACTATGCCGGCCGCACCTCGATGGAGATCGGCATCAGGGTGGAGGCGGAGAACATCCGCACCGGCGAACGCCGCCACACCAATTCCTGCTACTTCACCATGGTCGCCGTCGACGCCGACGGCAAGCCGATCCCGGTGCCGCAGCTCGTGCTCGACACGGAGGCCAAGAGGCGGCGCGCCAAGGCCGCCGAGGGCCGCCGGGCGCTGCGGCAGGAGTTCGAGGCGCGGCTCCGGGAGGTGAAGGTGGAGTGAGGCGACGCGCAGCGTCGCTTCCGTCAGAAGCCGCTGAACAGAAAGTCCGTGGCGGCGGTGACGTCATCATGGCGCGCGCCGAGGCTGCCCAGCGTCTCGGCAATTTCCTTCACCGATATCGTGCCCATCAGGTGAACCGCCAAAACATAGGAACCGCCCGCAAGTTCGATGAGCGGGTTGAGGCGTGTGATCGGCTTCGAAAAGGCTTCCGCGCGAAGCAGCGGCGCAACGACGCGCGTATCCAGAGCGTCCAGCAGATCGGCCTACAGTCGACCACCAGCATCTCTCCCGTCCTGAGCCGGTAGATGTCGAAACGGGCCATCAGAACTGCCGATGAGGCGCGAGCGGCAGACCGTGCTTCTCGACATAGTCGTTGGATTGCCTGACCGCTTCGGCATTCTCCTCGCGCCACCGGCGCTCACGCTCGGCGCGGATCGCGCGGGCGATCCCCTCTTCGGCGGCCCGGGAGACGTTCACGTTCAGCGCGCGCGCGGCGGACACAAGGTCTTCGTCCAACGATAGATTGGTCGGCTTGCGAGTGGATCGAGACATGGCCGGACTCCGGTTCGATGCGCATATATTGTGCGCATCAATCCGGACTGCAAACCCTCACTCGTCGCCCATCTTCAGCGCGGCGATGAAGGCTTCCTGCGGGATCTCGACCTTGCCGAACTGGCGCATGCGCTTCTTGCCTTCCTTCTGCTTTTCCAGAAGCTTGCGCTTGCGGGTGGCGTCGCCGCCGTAGCACTTGGCGGTCACGTCCTTGCGCAGCGCGCGCACCGTCTCGCGGGCGATGATGCGGCCGCCGATCGCGGCCTGGATCGGGATCTGGAACATGTGCTGCGGGATCAGGTCCTTCAGCTTCTCGCACATGACGCGGCCGCGCTTTTCGGCCGCCGAGCGGTGGACGAGCATGGAGAGCGCATCGACCGGCTCGGCATTGACGAGGATCGACATCTTGACGAGGTCGCTCTCGCGGTAGCCGAAGAGGTTGTAGTCGAAGGAGGCGTAGCCCTTGGAGATCGACTTCAGCCGGTCGTAGAAGTCGAAGACCACCTCGTTGAGCGGCAGCTCGTAGGTCAGCATCGCGCGGTTGCCGACATAGGTCAGCTCGGTCTGGATGCCGCGGCGGTCCTGGCAGAGTTTCAGGATGCCGCCGAGATATTCGTCGGGGGTGAGGATCGTCGCCTTGATCCAGGGCTCGCGGAATTCGGCGATCTTGACCACGTCCGGCATGTCGGCCGGGTTGTGCAGTTCCTTCTCGGTGCCGTCCGTCATCGTCAGCTGGTAGACGACCGAGGGGGCGGTGGCGATCAGGTCGAGATCGAACTCGCGCGACAGCCGCTCCTGGATGATCTCGAGGTGCAAGAGGCCGAGGAAGCCGCAGCGGAAGCCGAAGCCGAGGGCTGCCGAGCTCTCCATTTCGAAGGAGAACGAGGCGTCGTTCAGACGCAGCTTGCCCATGGCCGAACGCAGTTCCTCGAAGTCGGCGGCGTCGACCGGAAACAGGCCGCAGAAGACCACCGGCTGCGCCGGCTTGAAGCCCGGGAGCGCCTCGGCGGTCGGGCGCTTGTCTTCGGTGATCGTGTCGCCGACGCGGGTGTCGGCCACTTCCTTGATCGAGGCGGTGATGAAGCCGATCTCGCCGGGGCCAAGGCTTTCCATCGCCACCATCTTCGGCGTCAGCACGCCGACGCGCTCGATCGAATACTTGGCGCCGGTGCCCATCATGCGGATGGTCTGGCCCTTGGTCAGGCGGCCTTCGATGACGCGCACCAGCACCATGACGCCGAGATAGGTGTCGTACCAGCTGTCCACCAGCAGCGCCTTCAGCGGCGCCGTCTCGCCACCGGGGCTCCTGGGCGCCGGCAGCTTGTGGACGATCGCCTCCAGCACGTCGGGGATGCCGAGGCCGGTCTTGGCGGAGATCAGCACGGCGTCGGACGCGTCGATGCCGATCACCTCCTCGATCTGCTCCTTGATGCGGTCGGGCTCGGCCGCCGGCAGGTCGATCTTGTTGAGGACGGTGACGAGCTCGTGGTTGTTGTCGATCGCCTGGTAGACGTTGGCGAGCGTCTGGGCTTCCACCCCTTGCGAAGCGTCGACGACCAGCAGCGAACCCTCGCAGGCCGAGAGCGAGCGCGAGACCTCGTAGGCGAAGTCGACGTGGCCGGGCGTGTCGATCAGGTTGAGCACATAGGTTTCGCCGTTGTTCGCCTTGTAGTGCAGGCGCACGGTCTGGGCCTTGATGGTGATGCCGCGCTCGCGCTCGATCTCCATGTTGTCCAGCACCTGCTCGGACATTTCCCGGTCCGCCAGCCCGCCCGTCGACTGGATCAGCCGGTCGGCCAGCGTCGACTTGCCGTGGTCGATGTGGGCCACGATCGAGAAGTTGCGGATATGGTCAAGGGGCGTCGACGAATTGGTGCTCATGGGCGCCATATAGCAGTGCGCCTTGCGGGCGCAAAGCGGTAATTGACCGGCCGTTCTCCCAAATTTCAGGCTGTTGCGCTTCGGCGCGATGCCTCGACTTCCGGGCCGCCCGGGCCCGGAGCCGGCAGGGCCGGAATTGTTACCCGGCGGCGTTGATCCGGCTTGACTCCATTATAGTAGACAATTAAATCCACAATAATGGAACAGAGCGAACCCCCGATCGATGCCGCGATTGCCGAGCGCCTGCGCGTGCTCCGCAACCGTCGCGAACTGACGCTAGACGAGCTGGCCGGACGTTCCGGCGTCAGCCGGGCGATGATCTCGCGCATCGAGCGCGGCGAGGCGAGCCCGACCGCGCAATTGCTGTCGCGGCTCTGCGCGGCCCTCGAGGTGACGCTGTCGGCCTTCTTCGCGCCCGAAGGCGACGCGCCGAACCCGCTGTCCCGCCGCGCCGAGCAGCCGGTCTGGCGCGATCCGGAAAGCGGCTACGAGCGCCGGGCCGTCTCCCCGCCGGCAACGCCTTCGCGCGTCGAGGTGATCGACGTCGTCTTCCCGCCGGGCGCCCGGGTCTTCTATCCGCCGGAGACCGCGCGCGAGGGCATGACCCAGCATGTCTGGCTGTTCTCCGGCATGCTCGAGATGACGATCGCCGAGACCACCTACCGGCTGGAGCCGGGCGACTGCCTCTACATGAGCATCACCGAGGGGCACGTCTTTCACAATCCGGGCCAGGCGCCGGCGCATTATGCCGTCGTGCTTGATCGTGGCCGCAACTGAAGAGGGAACCATGGACGAGATCAGGATGCTTGGGCGTGAGGAAGCAAGTCAGCGGATCGAGGAGCTTGCCGACGTGCTGGTGGATTGCGTGATGGGCGGCGCCTCCGTCGGGTTCATGGCGCCCTATGGCCGCGCGGACGCGCTGTCCTTCTGGCAGGGGGTGATCGAGACGGTGGCGGACGGCGCGACGCTGCTCTTTGTCGCCGAGCGGAACGGCCGCATCGCCGGAACGGTGCAGGTCGGCATGCGGCAGATGCCGAACCAGGGACACCGGGCCGACATCAAGAAGCTGCTGGTCAAGGAGAGCGAACGCGGCTCCGGCCTTGCCCGGCGGCTGATGGATGCGGCGGAGGACGCGGCGGCGGCCGGCGGCAAGACGGTGCTGGTCCTCGACACGGCGACCGGCAGCCCGGCGGAGACCGTCTACCGCAAGCTCGGCTGGCAATGGGTCGGAGTCATCCCCGACTATGCGCTCTATCCCGACGGTCGCTTCTGCAGCACGACGCTGTTCTACAAGCGGGTCGGTAGCGGCGCGGCAACCGCCTGACCTGCGCGCGGACGGGCGGCCGGCCGGCTCGACCCGGTGGCCGGTTCGCAGGGGCGCGTCATGCCGTCCCATGGTTGCATTTGCGATTGCCAAAACAACGTTTCGGGTTCACCATCCGCCCGCATCCCAACGAGGAGCGCGCAGGATGGTTTTCGGACCTTCAAGGCCGCCCATCACAGAAGATGTGGCGGAAGTCATCGCCAAGGACGTCAAGGGAAGCGAGGACCATACCCCGCCTTCCGAGACACCGATCGCCTTCATCCGGCGCAAGATCGATCCGACGGTCGCCGTCGACATGCACCCGCGCGTGCGCCGGGTGCTGCTCGGCATCCTGCTTGCGATGCTGGCGCTGATCGTCGTTCTGCTCTTGCGCTGACGACGGCGCGCGTTTGTCCGCGCGCGCCGCAGGCCGCAGCCTACTCGCTGTCGGCGCGGGAGAGCGTTTCCAGCGTCGGCATCGAGGTGATGTTGTAGCCGGAATCGACGTAGTGGATCTCGCCGGTGACGCCGCTCGACAGGTCCGACAGCAGGTACATCGCCGAGTTGCCGACATCATCGATCGTGACGGTGCGGCGCAGCGGCGAGTTTTTCTGCTGCCAGGAGAGCATCGCGCGGGCATCGGCGATGCCGGCGCCGGCCAGCGTGCGGATCGGACCGGCCGAAATGGCGTTGACGCGGATGCCGCGCGGACCGTAGTCGGCCGCGAGATAGCGAACCGAAGCCTCCAGCGCCGCCTTGGCGACGCCCATGACGTTGTAGTTCGGCATCACCCGGACCGAGCCGCCATAGGTCAGCGTCAGCATGGTGCCGCCCTCGGTCATCAGATCGGCCGCACGGCGGGCGATCTCGGTGAAGGAGAAGCAGGAGATGAGCATGGTGCGGGTGAAATTGTCCCGCGAGGTATCGGCGTAGAGACCCTTCAGCTCGTTCTTGTCGGAAAAGCCGATGGCATGGACGATGAAGTCCAGCCGGCCCCAGCGCGCCCTGATATCGGCCACCACGGCATCCACCGAGGCGATGTCCTCGACGTCGCAGGGCAGCAGGAACTCCGAACCGAGCTCGGCTGCGAGCGGCTTGACGCGCTTGCCCAGTGCCTCGCCCTGATAGGTGAAGCAGAGTTCTGCGCCCTGGCCCGCCAGTGCCTTCGCAATTCCCCAGGCGATGGAATGATTGTTCGCGACCCCCATGATCAGGCCGCGTTTTCCCTTCATGATCCCCGTCATTGGTCCGTTATCCGTTGTAGCGCTGGAAGACGAGCGTCGCGTTCGTCCCGCCGAAGCCGAAAGAGTTGGAGAGCGCGATGTCGATCTTGGCGTCGTCGATACGCTTGCGCACGATCGGCATCCCCTCGAATTCCGGATCGAGTTCCTGGATATGCGCGCTTTCGCCGATGAAGCCGGCCTGCATCATCAGGAGGCTGTAAATCGATTCCTGCACGCCGGCAGCACCCAGCGAGTGGCCGGTGAGCGACTTGGTCGACTGGATGTGCGGGACACGATCGCCGAAGACTTCGCGGATCGCGCCGATCTCCTTGCTGTCGCCGACGGGCGTGGAGGTGCCGTGGGTGTTGATGTAGTCGACGTCGCCCTTCACGGTCGACAGCGCCTGGCGCATGCAGCGCACCGCACCCTCGCCGGAGGGAGCGACCATGTCGTAGCCGTCCGACGTGGCGCCGTAGCCGACGATCTCGGCATAGATACGGGCGCCGCGGGCCTTGGCATGCTCGAGCTCTTCCAGGACCAGCACGCCGGCGCCGCCGGCGATGACGAAGCCGTCGCGGTTGACGTCATAGGCGCGCGAGGCGGTATCGGGCGCATCATTGAACTTGGAGGACATGGCGCCCATGGCGTCGAAGAGGTTCGACATCGACCAGTCGAGGTCCTCGTGGCCGCCGGCGAACATGATGTCCTGCTTGCCCCACTGGATCATCTCCGCGGCATTGCCGATGCAATGCGCCGAGGTCGAGCAGGCCGACGAGATCGAATAGTTGACGCCATGGATCTTGAACCAGGTGGCGAGCGTCGCCGATGCGGTGGACGACATCGCCTTCGGCACGGCGAACGGGCCGATGCGCTTCGGGCTGCCGTTCTTCAAGGTGATGTCGGAGGCCTCGACGATCGTCCGGGTGGACGGGCCGCCCGAGCCCATGATGATGCCGACACGCTCGTTCAGCGCGTAGTCCTTCTCCTCGAGGCCGGAATCGGCGATCGCCTGCTTCATGGCGACATGGTTCCACGCGCCGCCCTGCGACAGGAAACGCATGGCACGGCGATCCACCAGTTCGGTCGTGTCGATGTTCGGCGCACCCCAGACCTGGCACTTGAAGCCGTGCTCGGCGAAATCCTTGGAGAAGCTGATGCCGGACTTTGCCTGACGCAACGATTCGGTCACCTCCGCCGCGTCGTTTCCGATCGACGATACAATACCAAGACCCGTGACAACTACCCGTCTCATCTGCTTAAACCTCTGTGATCATTGAGCCCGGCTGACGACCGTGTGACGGCCTCAGGCGGCCTTTTCCTTCGACAGGCCGACGCGCAGATCGGTTGCCTGGTAAATGGTCTCGCCGTCGGCCTTCAGCCAGCCATCGGCCGTGCCGAGCACGAGCCTGCCGCGCATGACGCGCTTGAAATCGATGCCATACTGCAGAAGCTTGGTGTGCGGGCGAACCATGCCCTTGAACTTCACCTCGCCGGTGGAGAGCGCCATGCCGCGCCCTTCCTCGCCGAGCCAGCCGAGGAAGAACCCCGTCAGCTGCCACATGCCGTCCAGCCCGAGGCAGCCCGGCATGATGGGGTTGCCCTCGAAGTGGCACGGGAAATACCAGTCGTCCGGCTTCACGTCGTACTCGGCGCGAATATAGCCCTTGTCGTGCGCGCCGCCCGTTTCCGAGATTTCGGTGATGCGGTGGACCATGAGCATCGGCGGCAGCGGGAGCTGCGCGTTGCCGGGGCCGAACAGTTCGCCGTGTGCACAGGTGAGGATCTCTTCGTAGGTGAAGCTCGATTGCCTGGTCGTCATGGGCTGTTTCTTCCCGGTCCTTGGTTCTTTGTTCTAGCTTTAGAGCAGGACCGGGCCAAAATGAAGCTTTGGCCGCTCGCTGCACCGGCTGCGCCCGGCCTCCCCGTTGCGGGGCATGCCAGAGTGGATTTTGCGTTTCGCATACATGATGACCGGCCTTACAGCTAGTCCTAAGTGCTCGCTTGCGGCGCAAAGCATTGGTTTTCCGCATCCTGCAACATTGTCGCGCCGCGCAAAACTATTGAATCCGTTCGCAGCAAAAGTTATATCGAAACGTCAAGATTGTTCTGCAAGATCGGGCGAACGGATTCGTCAACCATGGTGCATGTCGGAGAATTGAGTGTGGAGACCCGGTTGCGGGACTGTGGGCTTAGGCCCACGCGCCAGCGCATCGCGCTGGCCGACCTGCTCTTTGCGAAGGGCGACCGGCACCTGACGGTGGAAGAACTGCACGAGGAAGCGGTCGATGCCGGCGTGCCGGTTTCGCTGGCGACCGTCTACAACACCCTGCATCAGTTCACGGAAGCCGGGCTTGTCCGCGTGCTTGCGGTCGAGGGCTCGCGCACCTATTTCGACACCAACACCTCCGACCACCATCACTTCTTCATCGAGGGTGACAACGAGGTTCTGGACATTCCGGTCAGCAGCATCGAGATCGGCAATCTGCCGGAGCCCCCGGAAGGCATGGAGGTCTCCCATGTCGACGTCATCATCCGCCTGCGGCCGAAGAAGGACCGCTGACGGCTCCCGGGCGAGCCCGCCAGCACATCCAGCGCAAGCACAATCCAGCGCAATACACCTACATGACATCGTCGGGATGGCGTCCCGGCTGATGCCTGTAGACCGGGATGCACCAGGCGAAGCGCAGGGCCCCGCCGCGCACGGCAAAGGCCGCCAGCGCGCCGATCACCGAAGCCATCGCGAGCGACGCGCCGGCGAAAGTCAGGGCGGTGAAGACCGCTGCCCCGCAGAGGGCTGCCGTCACGTAGATCTCGGGGCGGAGCAGCACGGACGGCTCGCCGGCGAGGAGATCGCGCAGGATGCCGCCGACGCTCGCCGTCATGACGCCGGTGGTGATCGCCACCGTCGGCGATCCGGTGGCCGCCAGTCCCTTCGCCGCCCCCATGACGCTGTAGGCCGAAAGCCCGATCGCATCGAGCCAGAGCAGCAGCCGGTATCGGGATTCGAACAGGTGCGCGGTGAAATAGACGATCAGCCCGACGCCGCAGCAGACGAGCAGATAGGTCGGGTTCGTCACCCAGAACACCGGCGCAGCACCGAGGACGAGATCGCGGAAGGTGCCGCCGCCGACACCGGTCGCGGCCGCCAGGAAGAGAAAGCCGATGATGTCGAGCTGCTTGCGCGAGGCCGACAGCGCCCCGGTCGCCGCGAAGACCGCAACGCCGGCATAGTCGAGCAGTTCCAGGATCGTCACGCATCCCTCCCCATACGGTCCGCAGCCAAGCCTCGCGACAGCTTGGTCGGGCAAAGATGCAGCCTGCCCGGGGCGCCAGGTCGCCGCCAGACGCTATTTTGACCGATCCGGATATCAAGGAAAGGCCCTGAATGATGTTTTCCCGTTCGGTGCTTCGCATTCTCCTCCTGCCCGCAGCCCTGCTTCTTTCCCCGGCAGCCCAGGCGGCGCCGATTCTCGACGACGCCATCGCCCACGAGAAGGCGGCGGTCGGCGAGCAGTGCAGGACGGCAAGCTACGGCGGCGATTTCGCCCGCCCCATCGACTTCAACAATGACGGCATCGAAGACGTCATCACCAACCTGGGCGCGGTCAACTGCGATGGGGTCGACGGCAAGCTCTGCGGCGAGGTCGGCTGCCCGCACAATTTCTACGTCGGGGTCGCCGAGGGCGGCTACGTGCTGATCGGCAGCGCGGATCTCTACGGCTACGAACTGAAGAAGCGCTACGGCAACCTCGTCTTCGAGATGAAGGCCAATGCCGTGTCCTGCGACCGCGACGACGGCGAATACTGCATCATCACCACCCGTGTGCGGGGCCTGCGCTTCGACACGATCTCCAAGCGGTGAAGCCGGTCATTCCGGCAGGAGCGTCTCCGTGCGGCCCGCGAGATAGTAGGCCGCAAGCCCGATCCATTCGCGGATGGCGGTGGTCGTCAGCTGGGCATTGGCCGACGGCTGGGTGAAATCGAGCTTCAGCGACGCGACGCCGCTCGTGCGGTAGTCGGTCGGCCAGGGGACGGCCGACAGCCCCGCCTTGCGGAACAGTCCGACGGCGCGCGGCATGTGGAAGGCGGAGGTCACGAGCAGGCAGCCGTCGAGCCCGTGCCGCCGGAGCAGGTCCCTGGTGTTTTCGACGTTTTCGAAGGTGGTGCGCGAGGCCTCTTCCTGGATCAGCCGGGCCGGCGAGATACCGTAGGCGCCGAAGAAGGCCGCCGATACCGCGGCATCGCCGGCATACCGGCCGCTGAAGGACCCGTCACCGCCGGAGACCAGCACCCGCGCCTCGGGATAGGCCTGCAGCAGGCGAAGGGTTTCGACGAAGCGGTCGCCGGCCTGGTTCAGCTCGACGCCGCCGCGGGCGGCGATCACCTCGGCCTCGAAGCTGCCACCGAGCACGATGATGCAGCGCGGCCCCTCGACGGGCAGGGCCGACCGGGCAAAGCGGTTTTCCAGCGCCTGCAGCATCACCGTTCCCGCGCTGGTATAGAGCGTGACGAAGAGGATGCCGGCGGAGAGCAGGAGGAATGTGGCCTGCAGGCGTCGCCAGCCGAGCCATCCGAGCACGAGGGCGATGACGACGGCGAAGAACGCCAGCGACAGCGGCTGGGCGGCAAGCCAGAAGAACTTGGATGCGTAGTAGCTCAATGGTGCTCCGTCGACGGCAAAGGTCCGGCCGGATGCCGAATCGATGCGCCAAAGGGAAACATGCGGGCCCTGTCATGAAAAGGCCCGGCAGCATGCCGGGCCATGACATCGATGTGATCGCCCGCCCGCCTTGCCGCCTTTATTGCCACCTTCGCGACCGGGGGACGCGTCAGCGCCGGCCCCACAGAACCTTGAAGCGGGCGTTGCGGCAGACTTCACCGCTCTCCTTAAAGGCTTCCTTGAGCACCGGCTCGTAGGGGAGGCCGCGATTGGCGACGAGGAGCAGGCGCCCGCCCGCCTTGAGCGACGTTGCGGCCATGCGGATCATGCCGGCACCCAGCCCGTGGTCGGCCGCGTGGCCTTCGTGGAAGGGCGGGTTCATGACGATCAGGTCGTAGTGGTCGCGCGGCTGCTCGGCCGTCAGGTCCTGCCAATAGAAGCGGGTCGGCACGTCCGGGCAGTTCTCGGCCATGTTCTCCTTCGCCGCCTCCAGGGCATTGTAGTCGGCCTCGAACAGGTCGATCCCCTTCAGGCCGGGCGCGCGCTCGGCGAGCAGCACGGAGAGATAGCCCCAGCCGGCGCCGAAATCGGCGGCATGGCCGCGGAAATCCTCCGGGATGCGGGTTGCCAGCAGTTCCGAGCCCTCGTCGATGCGGTCGTGCGAGAACATGCCGGGTGCCGCGGTGAAGCGACCCTCGACGCGAACGGCGCGCGCGGCCAAGGCCTGCACCGGCTCTGCGACATCCGCCGGGCGGGTGAACCAGAAGGCGACGCCATGGTATTTCGGCGCGTGGTCGCCGCCGAAGCCGAAGCGGTCGATGCGCTTGCGCAGCGACTGGATGCCGTCTTCCTTGCCGCCGGCAATCACGATCGTCCCGCCCGCGCGCACGCGCTTGAGCGCCTCGGCGATGTTGTTCTCGTTTGCGCCCTTGTGCTTGCCGCAGAGCACCAGCGCGCCGTCGTAACCCTCGCCCGCGACCGTCGGCGTCACATCGGCGCGCGCGGCCTCCAGCGCCCGGTAGAGCGGGCGGAGCGGCTGCACGGCCTCGATGCCGGCCGCAAATCCCTCGGGCAGGCGTTGCCCGGCCTCGGCGTTCAGGAAAAGGAAGCGCTGCCCCTCCCCCGGCAGGTCCAGCAGACCGGCGGCGAAGGGATGGTAGAGGGTCTTAAGCGCGTCGCGGCTCATCACGGGTTCTCTTTGTTCGGGGGCGAGCGCGGCAGGTCCGCGTCATCGGTATCGGGTGGTGCTGATACGAAAAGAGGCGCGGAGCATTCGCTCCGCGCCCCATGGATCGGTCAGTCAGAGCTTACTCGGCAGCTTCGCCGCCGTCGCTCTTCTTTTCAGCTGCGAGTTCCTTGCCGGTTGCCTGGTCGACGACCTTCATGGAGAGGCGGACCTTGCCGCGCTCGTCGAAGCCCATCAGCTTGACCCAGACCTTGTCGCCTTCCTTGACCACGTCGGAGGTCTTGGCGACGCGCTCGGAAGCGAGCTGCGAGATGTGCACGAGGCCGTCACGCGGGCCGAAGAAGTTGACGAAGGCGCCGAAGTCGGCGGTCTTGACGACCGTGCCTTCGTAGATCTGGCCGACTTCCGGTTCCGCGACGATCGAGTGGATCCACTTGCGGGCCGCCTCGATCTCCTTGGCCGAGGACGAGGCGATCTTGATGGTGCCGTCGTCTTCGATGTTGACCTTGGCGCCGGTCTTTTCGACGATCTCGCGGATGACCTTGCCGCCCGAGCCGATGACTTCGCGGATCTTGTCGACCGGGATGTTCATCACTTCGATGCGCGGCGCGAACTCGCCGAGTTCGGAGCGGCCCTCGGTGATGGCCTTGGCCATTTCGCCGAGGATGTGCTTGCGGCCACCCTGCGCCTGGTGCAGCGCGACCTTCATGATCTCCTCGGTGATGCCGGCGATCTTGATGTCCATCTGCAGCGAGGTGATGCCGTCGGCCGTGCCGGCGACCTTGAAGTCCATGTCGCCGAGGTGGTCTTCGTCACCCAGGATGTCGGAGAGAACCGCAAAGCGGTCGCCTTCGAGGATCAGGCCCATGGCGATACCGGCGACCGGCTTTGCCAGCGGAACGCCGGCGTCCATCAGGGCGAGCGAGGTGCCGCAGACGGTTGCCATCGAGGACGAACCGTTGGATTCGGTGATCTCGGAGACGACGCGCAGCGTGTAGGGGAACTGCTCGGCGGTCGGCAGCATCGGGCGGATGGCGCGCCATGCGAGCTTGCCGTGACCGATTTCGCGGCGGCCCGGGGAACCCATGCGGCCGGTCTCACCGACCGAATAGGGCGGGAAGTTGTAGTGCAGCAGGAAGCGTTCCTTGTACATGCCGGTCAGGCTGTCGACATACTGCTCGTCCTCGCCGGTGCCGAGGGTGGCGACGACGATCGCCTGGGTCTCGCCGCGGGTGAACAGCGCCGAACCGTGGGTGCGCGGCAGGATGCCGACTTCGGAAACGATCGTGCGGACGGTCTCGAGATCGCGGCCGTCGATGCGGCTCTTGGTGTCGAGGATGTTCCAGCGGACGATCTTGGCCTGCAGATGCTTGAAGACGGCGGCGATCACTTCGGCATTGTACTTCGGCTCAACGCCTTCGGGCAGGAAGTGTGCCTTGACCTTGGCCTTGACGGCGTCGACGGCAGCGTAGCGGTCGGCCTTCTGGGTGATCTTGTAGGCGGCGCGAAGATCGGCTTCGGCAAGGCCCAGCATTTCGGCTTCGAGTTCCGAATAGTCTTCGGGGGTGAACTCGCGCGGCTCCTTGGCAGCCACTTCGGCGAGCTTGATGATCGCGTCGATGACCGGCTGGAAGCCCTTGTGGCCGAACATGACGGCGCCGAGCATGACCTCTTCGTTCAGTTCCTTGGCTTCCGATTCCACCATCAGAACGGCGTCCTGGGTACCGGCGACGACGAGGTCGAGCACCGACTCGTCCATCTCGTCGAGGTGCGGGTTCAGGACGTACTCGCCGTTGATGTAGCCGACGCGGGCGCCACCGACCGGGCCCATGAACGGAACGCCGGAGAGCGTCAGGGCAGCCGAGGCGGCGACCATCGACAGGACGTCCGGGTTGTTCTCGAGGTCATGCTGGACGACGGTGACGACGACCTGGGTGTCATTCTTGTAGCCTTCCGGGAAGAGCGGGCGGATCGGGCGGTCGATCAGGCGCGAAACGAGGGTTTCGTTTTCGCTCGGCCGGCCTTCGCGCTTGAAGTAGCCGCCCGGGATCTTGCCGGCGGCGTAGGTCTTTTCCTGGTAGTTGACGGTCAGCGGGAAGAAGTCCTGGCCGGGCTTCGGCGCCTTGGCCGAGACGACGGTGGCGAGGACCACGGTCTCGCCGTAGGTGGCGAGAACGGCGCCGTCAGCCTGGCGGGCGATCTTGCCGGTCTCGAGCTTGAGCGGACGACCCGCCCATTCGATTTCAACCGTATGGGTATCGAACATGTCTTGTCCTTACGTGGTTGCGGAGATGCGCACCGCCGCCTTGTCGGCGCAGGTGGCTCTATCCGCATGCATGACGCATCATGGGCAAGACAACGGGAGGCTTCGCATCCTGGCCACGCCACCCGGCAAACGGCGCTTCCCGCCGCGCCGGATACAGGCGAGCGCCTGAAGCATCCTGCAATCCTGCCCCATGACAGGTCATCGGTTGTTCCGCAGGTCCGGCCCATCCGGCCTGCTGGAGTTTCGAGTTCCGATGTCCGGAACGTCTGCGGAAACAGTCCCGCAGATAGCGCTGACGGGCGTCCCGCGAGGAACGCCCGTCAGAATTGGTTAGCGGCGGATGCCCAGGGCAGCAATCAGCTTGCTGTAGCGGGCTTCGTCCTTCTTCTTGAGGTAGTCAAGAAGCGAGCGGCGGCTGGACACCATCGTCAGAAGGCCACGACGGGAGTGGTTGTCCTTCTTATGACCCTTGAAGTGTTCCGTCAGGTTGTTGATGCGCTCGGTGAGGATGGCAACCTGGACTTCCGGAGAACCGGTATCGCCTTCGACGGTCGCGTATTCCTTGATCAGCGCAGCCTTGCGCTCGGCAGTGATCGACATCGGATGATCCTTTCTGAAATGGAGGACTTGGGTCGCCAATCGCCGGGATGTCGTCCAGCGATGGCCATGAAGGCAGACGGACCGGGTCCGCGTGCTGGCGCTGCCTATAAACCATTCAATGAGGAAATGGAAGGGCCGTCAGATTGTGCATTCCGGCGGGCGATGGGCCGCGCCCCTCAGCCTTCGCCGTCCGCCTCATCCCCGGAGGCGAGATCGTTCCGCAACTGCGAGAGCGGGATCCAGACCCGCCATTCGATGCCGTCGGCGTGCATCAGCCGTTCCAGCTCGGCCTGCAGCGCCATGCCGAGCATGCGCTCCAGCACGAGGCTGCCGAAGCCCTTGCGCTCGGGGCCTTCGGCGGGCGGTCCGATATCGGCGCCGCGCTCGCGCCAGGCGAGGGCAAGCCGGTCGTCGGCGATCGACCAGGACAGGTCCACCGTGCCGCGATCATTGGCGAAGGCGCCGTATTTCGAGGCGTTGGTGGCGAGCTCGTGCAGCGCCATGCCGAGCGTCTGGGCGGTCTGGCTGTCGAGGCGGACGGACGGCCCGACGATGCGCACGCGGGCGGCATCGTCGGGCGTGAAGGGTTTCAGCTGGTTGCGCGCCAGTTCGGCCAGTTCCACGCCCTGGGCCGCATGGGCGATCATCAGGTCGGTGGAGCGGGCCAGTCCGGCGACACGCTTGCGGAAGGCGTCGGCAAAGGCGGTGGCGGATTCGGCGGTGCCGGCCGACTGGTTCAGCATGGCTTGGATCACCGTCAGCTGGTTCTTCGAGCGATGCGCCACCTCGCGCATCAGGAAGCGCACCTCGTTCTCCGCCCGGACGCGCGCCTCGGCAGCCTCCGAGAGGGCCCGCGAGACGGTGTCGAGCTCGGTGATGACATGGCGGCGCGGCGGCACGCCTTCGCCCATACCGAGCCGCGTCGCATCGCTCGCCAGGAGCTTGACGTCGCGCGAGACCACCCGGGCGATCAGCATGGCCGCACCGGCGGCAAGGCCGGCGAAGATGGCGCCGCCCGCGGCCAGCCAGACGAAGGAGGAGGTGGCCGGCGCCTGCACGTCGGACGCCTTGGCCCAGGCGACGATGCGCCAGCCGGTGAGCGCCGAGAAATCCGTCACGATCTGGTAGTCGGTGTTGTCGTGCCGGATATTGGCGACGCCGATCCTCAGCGCCGGCACGAGCGGCAGGAAGAACGGCCTGCCGACGGCCGCCGCGCCATCGGTGGAAACGATCACGGTGCCGGCATCGTCGACCACCGCCGCGTTCCATCCCGGCGACAGGATCTCCCTGTTCACGACACTGGTGAAGCTCTCGGCGTTCTGCGTGAGCGTCAGCAGCACCTGCTCGCCGGTCGGCAGCGTCACCGGCATGTGGACGTTGAACACCCACTTCTGCGCCGTCTGTCCGAAGAAGATGTTCGAGACGGCGGGCTCGCCGCTGGCAAAGGCCTTGTCGGCGGTCACCCGATCCGGCGTCTCGCCGAGAAAGGTGCCATAGGGCACGCGGGTGTTCAGGCGCTGCCGGTAGTTCCGGTCGATCACCAACAGATAGGAATTCGTTCCGGCCAGCGCCTTTTCCGCCTGCTCCTGCAGGCCGGGCAGGTCGTTGCGCGCCAGTTGCTCGGAAGTGGTGAAGAAGGCGAGCGTGGACAGCATGGAGGTGATCTCCCGCTCCACCACCCGGCTCACGGCGCCGGTGGAGGTCCGCAGCAGCGATTCCTGCACGCGTTCCTGCGCCTCGTTGGCGCGGTTCAGGACGATGGCGGCAAAAATGAAGGCCGGAACGATGGCGAGCAGGATCAGCCAGACCAGGTAGAAGACGACCGGATGACGCATGCGGGCGCGCCAGTCCGCCACTCCCTTGCCGGTCGCGGGTGCCGATACCCGTTCCTTCGTGCCCAAGATCGTCACCCGATCTCCCTTCCACTCCGGCGCGTCCCAAAGCGCGTCGCGAGCCTCCGGGTTCGCTTTCCGCGCTTCAAGTCCCTGTTTTGTCGCATGTCGCTGTCGCAAGACCGCTGTGCGCTCGTGCGGGACATGCTTTCGGCGACCGGCGACCGGCCGCCGATGGCGGACCGGAATCCGTCTGCGGCTCTATTGAGCCCGTGGGGATGCGCGAAATCAAGGCGCAACGTCGATCAATGTTCGACGCGGGAGGAATATCGGCGGTCCACCGGCGCCGATCAAGTCCCGAGCGAATGTGCTGCGGGCAAATTCCTTAGCCGGCGAACACGCGCTTCGGACGGAATTCGCCGCCGCCGACCTCGCCGATCGCCACCAGCCTGCCGCGCGCGGTCGCATAGGCCTCGTCGGCGGAGACCGGGGCGTCGCGGCCACGCAGGATGATCGGGTTGCCCATGCGCAGGCGGTGGGCCTGGTCGTCGTTGACGACGATCTGCGGCAGGTTCGACAGCGCCTCGCCGGTATCGATCAGGAACGCATCGAGCGCTGCGAGCCGCTCGGCCTCGTCCTCGATCTCTTCCAACGCGGTCAGGTCGGACAGCGGCACCATCGCGTCCTCGCCGAAGGGCGCGACGTAGGTGCGGCGCAGCTCGGAGATGTGGCCGAAGCAACCGAGGTCGCGGCCGAAGTCGCGGGCGAGCGCGCGCACATAGGTGCCCTTGCCGCACTCGACCTCGAACCGGGCGGAATTCGCATCCGGGCAGCCGAGAAGGGTCAGGCGATGGATCTCCACCTCGCGCGAGGGGATCTCCACGGTCTCGCCGTCGCGGGCGATGTCATAGGCCCGCTCGCCGTCGATCTTGATCGCCGAGAACTGCGGCGGCACCTGCTGGATCACGCCGGTGTAACCGGGCAGCAGGGCCTGGATCTCGTCCGCCGTCGGACGCTTGTCCGAGGAACGGGTCACGTCGCCCTCGAGATCGTCGGTCGCGCGCTCCTCGCCCCAGGTGACCGTGAATTCGTAGATCTTCCGCCCGTCCATGACATAGGGGACGGTCTTGGTCGCATCGCCGAGTGCGATCGGCAGCATGCCGGAGGCGAGCGGATCGAGCGTGCCGGCATGGCCGGCCTTCTGGGCCTTGAACAGCCACTTGATCTTGGAGACGGCCTCGGTGGAACCGAAGTCGAACGGCTTGTCGAGGATCAGCCAGCCGGAGACCGGGCGGCCCTTGGGTTTGCGAGGTTTGGACATCGTTATTTCTGTTGTTCTTCGTCGGTGTCGTCGAGGTCGCGTGCGACCTCCGGCGAGCGCAGGAGCTCGTCGATCTTCTTGTAGTTGTCGAAGCTGGTGTCGTCGCGGAAACGCACCTCGGGCATGTATTTCATCTGCCTGAGCTGCGGGCCGAGCCGGCCGCGGATGAACCTGGCATTGCGGTTGAGCGCCTCGATCACGGCCGCGTGGTCGGGCACGCCGAGCGGGGTGACGTAGGCGGTCGCATGCTTCAGGTCGGGCGACATGCGCACCTCGGAAATCGAGATCACGGTCTTCTCGATCAGCGGGTCGCGCACTTCGCCGCGCTGCAGCACCTGGGTAATCGCGGCACGGACCTGTTCGCCGACGCGCAGCATGCGCTGCGAGGGCGCGGAGGACGTTGCTCTGGTCATTGTTCTTCTCTGTTTGCCGACAATCGGCCACGGGGGTCGAACCCATCAAAGGCTGGGCAAATGAACTCTTTTTATGGATACGTCAAGCATTGATCTGTCCATTTCGTAACGCAGCCCGACAGAAGCGAAGAAAGGCGTCATCATCTTCTGTGGAAGAAAAGGCCGAGCGCGGCACCGCAATGTAGTAATCAAGCGAATGTACTATCACGAAATACGCAGGCAATTCGACAAAATCTGAAACCTGTTTCCAGCTCAACACGCTCCTCAAGCCAGTGACCTCACCGACAACAACTTGAGCATCTACTTCCATTCGAAGCGGCAAAGATTTCAATAAGTTATTTTGCCGAAAGGAACATGTATATGGAACAATGACGCCAACTATCAATAAAATAACAAAAAACAACGTGAAAGAATAATACCCAGAGACCGTTTCACCAATGAAAAATTGAACGAGACCCTGAGCCAAGGGCAGCAGAACTAGGGAAACGACAGCAAGGAACAGGCCATACAAGGCAATGACAAAGACATCGAACAACCAAAAGAAAGCTCTTCCGAAGAGGGATCGCTTCCGCCTGTAGGCATCAAGCTGCCATTTGCTCTGCTTGACGTCCTTCATGGTCCACGGTGCGTCAATATGCCAAGAGCCATCCACCAATCTGGCGGATGGCTCCGGAAGATATTCAGCTCTTACGTTCGACATGCCTCTTACAGCGTGCGCGTCACATGCTCCACGCGGAAGCACTCGATCGTGTCGCCGGCGCGGATGTCCTCGTAATTCTCGAAGGCCATGCCGCACTCCTGGCCGGACTGGACTTCGGAGACCTCGTCCTTGAAGCGCTTGAGCGTCTTGAGCTTGCCTTCGTGGATGACGACGTTGTCGCGCACGAGACGGACGCCCACCCCACGCTCGACCTTGCCTTCCGTGACACGGCAGCCTGCGACCTTGCCGACCTTGGTGATGTTGAACACCTCCAGGATCTCGGCATTGCCGAGGAAGGTCTCGCGCCGTTCCGGCGACAAGAGGCCCGACATCGCCGACTTCACGTCATCCACCAGGTCGTAGATGATGTTGTAGTAGCGGATCTCGATGCCCTGGCGCTCGGCCAGGCTGCGCGCCTGGGCATTCGCACGGACGTTGAAGCCGATGATCGCCGCGTTCGACGCCTCGGCGAGCGAGATGTCGGATTCGGTGATGCCGCCTGCGCCGGAATGGACGATGCGGGCACGGACCTCGTCGGTCCCGAGCTTCTCCAGCGCGCCGGCGATCGCCTCGATCGAGCCCTGCACGTCGCCCTTGATGACCAGCGGGAACTCCTTCATGCCGGAGGTGTGGAGCTGGGTCATCATCTGCTCGAGCGAGCCGCGCGAACCGGACTGGCGGGCAACCTGCTTCTCGCGGGCGAGGCGCTGGCGGTACTCGGAGATCTCGCGGGCGCGGCTCTCGTTCTCGACCACGGCGAACTTGTCGCCCGCAGCCGGCGTGCCGGACAGGCCGAGGACCTCCACCGGGGTGGACGGGCCGGCGGACTTCACGTGTTCGCCCCGGTCGTTGACCAGCGCACGCACGCGACCCCACTGGTCGCCGGCGACGATGATCTGGCCGGGCGTCAGCGTGCCCTTCTGGACGAGCACCGTCGCAACCGCACCGCGACCGCGGTCCAGCTCGGCTTCGACGACGACGCCCTCGGCGGTGCGGTCCGGATTGGCCTTGAGATCGAGGATTTCGGACTGCAGCAGGATCGCCTCGAGCAGCTTGTCGAGATTGGTGCCGTTCTTGGCCGAGACCTCGACGTCGAGCACCTCGCCGCCCATGGATTCGACGAAGACCTCGTGCTGCAGCAGCTCCGTGCGGACCTTCTGGGCATTGGCCGTCGGCTTGTCGATCTTGTTGATCGCCACGATGATCGGCACGCCGGCCGCCTTGGCGTGGTTGATGGACTCGATCGTCTGCGGCATCACGCTGTCGTCGGCGGCGACGACCAGGATGGCGATGTCGGTCGCCTGCGCGCCGCGGGCACGCATGGCGGTGAACGCGGCGTGGCCGGGCGTGTCGATGAAGGTGATCTTGTTGCCGTCCTGCTCGACCTGATAGGCGCCGATGTGCTGGGTGATGCCACCGGCTTCGCCGGCGACCACGTTGGCATGGCGGATCGCATCGAGAAGCGAGGTCTTGCCGTGGTCGACGTGGCCCATGATGGTGACGATCGGCGGGCGCGGCTGCATCTCGGCGTCGGCGTCGGCGACGTTGAAGATGCCTTCCTCGACGTCGGATTCGGAGACGCGCTTGACGGTGTGGCCGAATTCGCCGGCGATGAGCTCGGCCAGGTCGGCGTCGATCAGGTCGCCCGGCTTCATCATCTGACCTTCCTTCATCAGGTACTTGATGACGTCGACGGCGCGTTCGGACATGCGCTGCGACAGTTCCTGAATGGTGATGGTCTCGGGCAGGATGACCTCGCGCGAGATCTTCTCACGCGTCTCCTGCATCATGGAGCGCTTGAACTTCTCCTGGCGGCGGCGGATCGAAGCCAGCGAGCGGCCGCGCTGCGCGCCGTCCTCGTCGGTCGACGCCGTCGTGAGCGTCAGCTTGCCCTGGCGGCGGCCTTCGTCGCCCTTGGGGCGGGCCGGAACCTTGGCCGGCTCCGGACGCGTGACCTTGCCGCGCACGGGGGCACCCGCGCCACGCGGGCCACGGCTGTCGTCCTCGTCGATCTCGCGACGGCCGCGCACGCCGGCGGGCGCCGGGGTCGCTGCAGCCGGCGTCGCCGGCCGGGCGACGGCCGGGCGCGGGGCGACGGCGGGCGCGGCTTCCGCGGCTGCAACCGGAGCTGCGGCTTCCGCCTCGACGGTCTCGCCGCGGGCCTCTGCGGCTGCCTTGCGCTCGGCCTCTTCCTTCTCACGCTGGATGCGGGCTTCTTCCTCGGCCTTGCGGCGGGCCTCTTCCTCGACCTTGCGGCGGGCTTCCTCCTCGGCGCGGCGGCGGGCGTCCTCGGCCTCGCGCACCTGCGCATCGGCGAGCGCGCGGCGACGGGCCTCAACCTCTTCCGGCGAAAGCTGGTTCAGGACGACGCCGACGCGCGGACGCTGCGGCTCCGGACGCGGCGGCGGAGACGGCTGCTGGCGCACGGGCGCCTGCTCGGCCACGCGCGGCGCCGGCGTCACCGGCTGGATCGGCGGCCGCTCGTCCTCGGGGCGCGACGGACGGCGCTTGCGGGTCTCGACCACGACAGCCTTGGTGCGGCCACGGCCCATGTCCTGACGCACGGTACCCTGCTGAACCCCGGAGGGTTTCAGGGTCAGCGTCTTCTTGCCCGCTACGCTGATCGTCTTGTCGTCTTTGTTATCGGTCATTCCGTATCCGTTCCGTTGGATCAGGGTCGGATGCGTATCACCAGACCCTGTCGTTCAATTCCTGTCGATCGACGCGCTTGATGCCGGTTTCGGCCGGTCACCCGCGTCATGACTTTGGCTGGCGAGCGTCGCCCTGCGCCCGGACCGAGCCACCGCCACGGTACTTTTCGAGCATGATTGCGCGCTTCACTACACCCTCACCCGCCTGCCCTGCAAGCGCGCAAGCATGGATAAAAGCATTCTGGCCCAAAAGCCCTTCCATTTCCGCCGCGGTGGCGAAGCGGAAGGAGGGGATCTCCTCATCCTCGTCGGCGGCGTGCATGAAGGCCTTGCGCGCCTGGTCGATCTTGCGCACGCCGTCGGCGGCCGCATCGGCCGCATGGAAGACGGCAAGGGCCGCGCCGCTGCGCACCGCCTTGTCGACGTTCATGCCGCCGGTGACGAACTGGCCGGCCTTGCGGGCGAGGTTCATCATGCCGGCGAGCTGGGCGACCAGCAGCCGCTCGACGTCGGCGCCGAGGTCGGCGGAGGCCTTCACGTCCGCCTTCAGCGCCCTGGCGAACGCCTTCTTCGCCACCGCCTTGTCGACCAGCGCGCGCTCGGCCTTCACCCAGCAGCCGCGGCCCGGCAACTGGCGCTTCAGGTCCGGTACGACGCTGCCGTCCGGACCGGCGACGAAACGGATGAGCGCATCGGGATCCCCGCTCTCGCGGGTGACGATGCACATGCGGCCGTTTTCGCCGTCGTCCTTCCTGTTTCTCTCGGGCAACGGCTTCTCCGGCTGCTGCTTTGCGGGAAGAGGACGCCCGTCAGGCGTCCTGCTCCGCACCTTCCACGACCTCGACCGGGGCGTCCTCGGCTGCGAGGTCCTCCTCGGTGATCCAGCCGGCGGCAAGCCGCGCCTGGACGATCATCGCCTCGGCTTCCGCACGGGAAACCTCGAACTTCGAGAACAGGCCCTCGAACTTCTTCGTCTCGCCGTCCTTGCGCTCCGACCAGCCGACGAGGTCGTCTGCGGCGCAGCCGGCAAAGTCCTCGATCGTCTTGATGCCGTCCTCGCCGAGCGCGACCATCATCTGCGAGGTCATGCCGTCGATCTGGCGCAGCTCGTCGGCGACGCCGAGTTCCTTGCGCTTGGCATCCATCTCGGCTTCCAGGCGCTCGAGGAACTCGCGGGCACGGGTCTGGATCTCGGTCGCCGTGTCCTCGTCGAAACCGTCGATCGAGGCGATTTCGTCGAGATCGACATAGGCCAGCTCCTCGACGGCGGCGAAGCCCTCGGAAGCCAGCACCTGGCCGACCATCTCGTCGACGTCGAGCGCGTCCATGAACAGCGCCGTGCGCTCGTTGAATTCCTTCTGGCGGCGCTCGCTCTCTTCCTGCTCGGTGAGGATGTCGATATCCCATCCGGTCAGCTGCGAGGCGAGGCGGACGTTCTGGCCGCGACGGCCGATGGCGAGCGAGAGCTGCTCGTCCGGAACCACGACCTCGATACGCTCGGCATCTTCATCCAGAACGACCTTGGCGACTTCGGCCGGCTGCAGGGCGTTGACGATGAAGGACGCCGGATCCTGGCTCCACGGGATGATGTCGATCTTCTCGCCCTGCAGTTCGCCGACGACGGCCTGGACGCGGGAGCCGCGCATACCGACGCAGGCGCCGACCGGATCGATCGAGCTATCGTTCGAGATGACGGCGATCTTGGCGCGCGAGCCCGGGTCACGGGCGACCGACTTGATCTGGATGATGCCGTCGTAGATTTCCGGCACTTCCATGGTGAACAGCTTGACCATGAACTGCGGATGGGTGCGCGACAGGAAGATCTGCGGCCCGCGCTGCTCGCGGCGGACGTCGTAGACATAGGCGCGGACGCGGTCGCCGTAGCGCATGTTCTCGCGCGGGATCATCTCGTCGCGGCGGATGATGCCTTCGCCGCGGCCGAGGTCGACGATGACGTTGCCGTATTCGACGCGCTTGACGGTGCCGTTGACGATCTCGCCGACGCGGTCCTTGTATTCGTCGAACTGGCGGTCACGCTCGGCCTCGCGCACCTTCTGCACGATCACCTGCTTGGCGGACTGGGCGGCGATGCGGCCGAAATCCATCGGCGGCAGCGGATCGGCCATGAAGTCGCCGATCTTGGCGTCCGGGTTGCGGTCGCGCGCCAGTTCCAGCGGGATCTGGGTGGAGTAGTCTTCGGCGTGCTCGACGACTTCCAGCAGGCGCTGGAGCCGGATCTCGCCGGTCTTGGAATTGATGTCGGCGCGGATGTTCGATTCCGAACCGTAGCGCGAGCGCGCGGCCTTCTGGATGGCGTCGGCCATCGCAGCCAGAACGATTTCGCGGTCGATGACCTTTTCGCGGGCCACGGCATCCGCGATCTGCAGAAGTTCGAGCCGGTTAGCGCTGACTGCCATTGTCTCAAGTCTCCGTTGTGATGCCGGTCGCTACCGCCGGCCAAGGGGAGCGGGCGCGCCGCTCCGGTTCCATCCTCAACGCCGCCCTCGATCGGAACAGGTGTCCGACATGGCGGCGCACTCAATCCATTATTCGCCGTCTTCGTCGTTCTGGTTCGCGGCCTGCGCCTTCGCGGCCTTGTCGGCGCGCAAGGCGTCGCGGATCAGATCGTCGGTCAGGATCAGCTTCGCCTCGGCCAGGGCCGAAAACGGGATCGTCACGGTCGGCGCCTCGCCGTAGGCAGGCTGGTCGCGGTCGACCGTGAAGCCATCGCCATCGGCGGAAACGATCTTGCCGCGGAAGCGCTTGCGGCCGTCGATCAGGATCGACGTCTCGCATTTGACGAGGTGACCCTGCCAGCGGGAAAAGTCCGACTTGCGGACCATCGGCCGATCGATGCCGGGCGACGAAACCTCGAGATGATACGCCTTGTCGATCGGATCCTCAACGTCGAGGACCGGCGAGATCGCCATGGAGACCGCTTCGCAGTCCTCGACCGTCATCGTCCCGTCGTTGCGCTCGCACATGATCTGCAGCGTCATGCCGTGCTGCGAAGACAGGCGAACGCGCACCAGCCGATAGCCGATCTGCTCGATCGTCGGCTCGATGATATCGGCCACGCGCCGGTCGAGACCGGTTTCGACGATCAGCCGCGGTTCGCTCTCAAGTTCCGTCATCGTCACGTCCCTCGCCGTCTGCCCCTCAAGGGATGCGCGGCGGTGCAAGCCCTTGAAAACCATTGCCGGCACCGGCCGGTCTCCAAGGCATCGTTCATCATGCGCCCGACCGGGCCAATAAAAAAGAGCGGGTCCGGTGCGGCCCCACTCTTCATCAAACCGATCAAGAATTTGACGCTGATATATACGCCTTCGCCGGCGTTTGCAAGATCGGCGGGCCGGGCAGGGCGGAGAGGCGGAAAAATGCGTGTGCGGCTGCCGGGTTTTCCTTGCCGCCTGCGATGACCTCGCTATCTTGTCTCGCGAACGAAGAACAAGAACGGCGAGACTTCAGCAGTGCCCGATCGCAAATCCCCGCTTGCGCCCTTCAGGCACGACATCTTCCGGCTCATCTGGGGGGCGAGCCTCGTCTCCAACTTCGGCGCCCTGATCCAGTCGGTCGGCGCGGCCTGGATGATGGCCTCGATCTCGAATTCGGCCAACATGGTCGCCTTGGTCCAGGCCTCGACCTCGCTGCCGATCATGCTGTTCTCGCTCGCCTCCGGCGCGCTGGCGGACAGTTTCGACCGCCGCCGCATCATGCTGTCCGCCCAGTGTTTCATGCTTGTGGTCTCCATCTCGCTGACGCTCTGCGCCTGGTACGGGCTGATCACGCCGTGGCTGCTCTTGTTCTTCACCTTTCTGATCGGTTGTGGCACGGCCCTGAACAATCCGGCCTGGCAGGCCTCCGTCGGCGACATGGTGCCCCGCGAGGACCTGCCGGCGGCGGTCGCGCTGAACTCGATGGGCTTCAACATCACCCGCAGCGTCGGCCCGGCGGTCGGCGGCGCGATCGTGGCGGCGGCGGGGGCGGCGGCCGCGTTCGCCGCCAATGCCGGCAGCTATCTCGCGCTGATCTTCGCGCTCTTGCGCTGGAAGCCGGTCGTGCCGGCGAACCCGCTGCCGCGGGAGAGCTTCGGGCGGGCCATCTCGGCCGGTTTCCGCTACGTCTCGATGTCGCCCAACATCGGCAAGGTGCTGCTGCGCGGCTTCGCCTTCGGGCTCTCGTCGAGCGCCATCCTGGCGCTGCTGCCGCTGGTGGCGCGCGACCTGGTCGCCGGCGGGCCGCTGACCTACGGCGTCCTTCTCGGCTGTTTCGGGGTCGGCGCGATTGGCGGCGCGCTCGGCAGCGCCTGGGCGCGCGAGCGGTTTTCCAGCGAAGCCATCGTCCGCATGGCGTTTGCCGGCTTTGCCACGAGCGCGATCGTCACCGCCGTCAGCGGCCATGCCGCAATCACCGGCCCCGCGCTGTTCCTGGCCGGCGGCTGTTGGGTGCTGGCGCTGTCGCTGTTCAACACGACGGTGCAACTGTCGACGCCGCGCTGGGTCGTGGCGCGGGCGCTCTCGCTCTACCAGACCACGACCTTCGGCGGCATTGCCGGCGGCAGCTGGCTCTGGGGCACGCTCGCCGACATGCAGGGGGCCGCGAATGCGCTGCTGTGGGCCGCCGCGGCGATGCTCGCCGGCGGGGCGCTCGGCCTGCGCTACGGCCTGCCGCAATTCGAATCCTTGAACCTCGATCCGCTCAACCGCTTCAGCGAGCCGCAGCTGCCGCTCGACCTCAAGCCGCGCAGCGGGCCGATCGTCATCCTGATCGACTACGAGATCGCCGAGGAGGACATCCAGACCTTCCTGACGGCGATGACGGAGCGCCGGCGCATCCGCATCCGCGACGGGGCCGGCCAGTGGACGCTGATGCGCGACCTGGAGAACCCGACGGTCTGGACGGAGACCTACCACGTGCCGACCTGGATCGAATATGTCCGCCACAACCAGCGGCGCACCCAGGCCGACGCCGAGAACGGCGACCTCCTGCGGGCGCTCCATCGCGGCGCCGAGGCGCCGCGCGTCCACCGGATGATCGAGCGCCAGACGATCCTTCCGACCGAATACGAACGCTACAAGATGGACATGCACCACTGAGGCGCGGCCGGGTTTCGAAGGCCCGACACGAACGGCCCGCAGGCGTCGCGGATCGTCTCAGCGCAGTTTAGTCTTCAGCGACGCATCCGGGTAGCAGGTCGGCGCGAGGCCGGATTTCGCCTGCCAGTCGCCGAGCGACCGACGGGTCTTGTAGCCCGGCAGGCCATCGACCTTGCCGACGTCGTAGCCCTTGGCGACCAGCGCCTTCTGCATGGCGAGGACGTCGGAGCGCAACATCCTGCCGACGTCGCCCCAGGCGCCGGCGAACGGGCCGCTGCCGAAGGCGATGCGATCGGCGAGATTGCCGATGAAGAGCGCGTAGAGGTCGGAGTTGTTGTATTCCTTGATCACGTAGAAGTTGGGCGTGACGATGAATTCCGGGCCGTGGGTGCCGGCCGGCACCAGCATCATGCCGGATGCGCCCGCCTCGCCGCGGGGAAACGGCTTGCCGGAGATGCGCGCGATGCCGGTTGCCGCCCATTGTCCGATCGGTCGCGCCAGATCCGGTCCCTCCTGGGCGCAGGAGACCCCGTCCGGAATGCGCACCTCGTAGCCCCAGCCCCGGCCGGCCTCCCAGCCCTTCTTGCGCAGATAGTTGGCAATCGAGGCCAGGCTGTCGGGCACCGAGTCCCAGATGTCGCGGACGCCGTCGCCGTCGAAATCGACGGCATATTTCAGGTAGCTCGTCGGCATGAACTGCGGCTGGCCCATCGCGCCGGCCCAGGAGCCCTTGAGCTGGGCGGGCGTGCGGTCGCCGCCGTCGACGATGTGCAGGGCGGCGATCAGTTCGCGCCGGAACATGTCCTTGCGCGTCGACATGAAGGCCTTGGTCGCCAGCACCTCGATCGCCGGGTGCGGGATGTCGGCGCGACCGTAGCCGGATTCGCGGCCCCAGATGGCAAGGATGATCTCGCCGGGAACGCCATAGGCCTGCTCGACCCTGCGGAGCGTCGCGGCATGGGACTTGGCGAGCGTGCGCCCGGAGGCGGCCAGGCCCTGCAGCCGCTTTTCGGAGAAGTAGGCGCCCGGCGAAGAAAACTCCGCCTGGCTCTGCTTCTGTTCCTTCTTCGGCGCCGAACCGGGCGGAACGAGGTCGGGAAGATCCCAGTTCAGGCGGACGCCGTCCAGGGCCGAGTCGAAGGCCTTCTGCGACACCCCGGCCTTGGCGGCCTCCGGCCAGAGATCGTCCCGCAGCCACGCCTGGAACTGGCGCTCGACGTCCGGCCTGCTCTGGGCGGCCGCAGGAAGCGGCAGAAGGGCGGCGAGCAGGAGGGCCACGGCGACCGCCGAGCGGCGCAGCATGCCCCCTGCCCTGCCGGGCATCGCCGCCTCGAGGGGTGAGATCGGCAGAGAACGGGCGCCCGGCGCCCCCTCTGGTCCTCCCCCTCGAAGGGGACATGTCACGAAGCGGCGGAGCGGGCTTAAAGATCGCATCCTTCGTCCTCAGATCGTCGTGCGTGCGCGCAGCGCCGCCGTCAGGGTGCCCTCGTCGAGGTAGTCGAGCTCGCCGCCAACGGGCACGCCATGGGCGAGGCGGGTGATCTTGACGTCCAGCCCCTGGAGCTGGTCGGTGATGTAGTGGGCGGTCGTCTGCCCCTCGACGGTGGCGTTGACGGCGATAATCAGCTCGCGCACGCCGCCTGCCGACACCCGGTTGATCAGGCCGCGGATGTTGAGATCCTCCGGGCCGACGCCGTCGAGCGGCGACAACGTGCCGCCGAGCACGTGATAGGCGGCGTTCATCGCGCCCGCGCGCTCCAGCGCCCAGAGGTCGGAGACGTCCTCGACGACGATGATCACCGACTGGTCGCGGCGCTCGTCGGTGCAGACCGTGCAGGGATCGATGGTGTCGACATTGCCGCAGCAGGAGCAGATCCTGACCTTGCGATGCGCCTCGCCCATCGCCTCGGCCAGCGGCCCGAGCAGCTGGTCCTTCTTCTTGACGAGGTGGAGGGCGGCGCGCCGGGCGGACCGCGGCCCGAGCCCCGGCACCTTTGCCAAAAGCTGGATGAGTTTTTCGATTTCGGGGCCGGTGACTCGTTTTGCCATGGGCGGTTTCTACCCCATATCCCCGGCGAACGGAAACCTGGAAGGCGTGGTCGCGGGATGAAAATTGGCGGCCGGTCACGATGGCGGGATCTGCTCCCGACGTTCGACAGTTCCATCGGCCGCTCTGGCTGAGCGTAGACGAAGGATGCTGATAGACTAACACAATCCAACGTGTATCATGTGCACGTACAATCTATGGTAGGCAATCCAATTTGGAGGAGCCGGCATGGTCGACAGCAGCGCAGTGCACCCCTTTGCCAATCCGCCGAAGAAATGCGACCTGATCATGAAGGGCGGCATCACCTCCGGCGTCGTCTTTCCCCAGGCCATCTGCGAGCTTGCCCGCGAATACCGCTTCGTCTGCATCGGCGGCACGTCCGCCGGCGCGATCGGCGCCGTCATGGCGGCGGCGGCGGAATACTGCCGCCGGAAGAACATCGACGACCCGGCCAAGCAGGGCGCCGGCTTCGACCGGATCGCCGCAATGCCCGCCGCGCTTGCCGCGAACCTGCCGACCTTCTTCCAGCCGTCGCAGGAGACCAGGCCGCTGTTCGACATCGGCATGGCGGCGATCCGCACCCAAGGCAGCAAGGCCCGGGCGGCGCTGCGCCAGACCCTCTGGGTGTTCCGGCGGGAGGCGATGAAGGGCGCCATCCTCGGGCTGCTGGTCCTTGCGGTCTCGATCGCCACCGACAACATTGCGGGCCTGCTGCTCGGACTGCTGCTGGCGCTGATGGGGGCTGTGGCCGTGGTCGGCCATGCGCTCTACAAGGCTGTGACCATCACCATTCCGCAGCACGACTTCGGCCTTTGCAGCGGCCTCACCCAGCCGAACAACAGCAAGCCCGGCTTCACCGACTGGATCGCCGGCGAGATCCAGGCCGTCGCCGGGCGGAAGACGACGGACGATCCGCTGACGATCGGGGATCTGGACGAGGAGGACATCCAGGTCGCGAGCGTCACCACCGACCTCTCGTCGCGCCGGCCCTACGAACTGCCCTTCGGTTCGGACGTGTTCTGCTTCCGCAGGTCCGAATTCGAGCTCCTGTTCCCCGACTGGATCATGAACTACCTCCTCCGGGTCAGCCGCGAACTTCCGGTGGTGGCCTATGGCGGTGCCCGCGACTTCTACCAGCTTCCGGAAAAGAAGGCGCTGCCGGTCGCGATGATCGCGCGGATGAGCCTCAGCTTTCCCGGCCTCATTCGCGCCGTTCCGCTCTATCGCTATGATCAGTCGCTCTTGACGAGCGGCGAGAAACTGCAGCTTGCGCCGGTGCGCTGCCTGTTCTCGGACGGAGGCATCACCAGCAACTTCCCGATCCACCTGTTCGACAGCCTGCTGCCGGGCCGTCCGACCTTCGGCATCTCGCTCGCAAGCTACGACCCGAAGCGGCACGATCGCCGCGTCCACATGCCGAACACCCGGGAGGGCGGCGCCGACGACACCGACCGGACGCCGATTCTGCCGGTGGGCGGGCTGCTCGGCTTCGTTTCCGCCATCCTGTCCACCGCCCGCAACTGGCAGGATACGCTGCAGAGCCAGCTGCACGGCTACAGCGAGCGCATCGTGGAAATCCGCCTGGACGACAGCAAGGAGGGCGGCCTGAACCTCGACATGGACGAACGGACCATCAAGACGCTGACCGACCTCGGCAAGGAGGCGGGCGGCACGATCCGGCAGAACTTCCACTTCAACGAACATCGCTGGCGGCGCGCCGCCACGGCACTTCCGACCCTGGCGCAGTCGCTGCGGAAGCTGCATGAACGCTACGGTGCGGCACCGGGCCCGGATCTCAACGACCTCGACCCGGAGGTGCTGGACTATGCGGCCATCCTCTCCTCCTACCAGCCTACCGCCTTTGTCGACCGGCCGATGGTGACGCGGGAGAGGCTGAAGGCCTTGGCAGAGAAGCTCGCGGCGATCGGCGCGAAGATCCCCAAGGAGGCGGAGGCGAGCGCCACGACGCAGAAGGCCAACCTGCGCATCACCGCCAGCATGGAGACCAGCGCGCCCGCGCCGCCCGTCGAGCCGGCGGCGGCTCCGCGCAAGAGCTGACCGCGGCCGGCCGGCTGAGACATCAGAACGGCAGCTTGAAGCCCGGGGGGATCGGCAGGCCTGCCGTCAGCGCCTTGGTCTTTTCGGCGGCCAGCGCCTCGGCCTTGTCCTTGGCATCCTTGTGGGCGGCGACGATGAGGTCCTCGAGGATCTCGACGTCGTCTTCCTTGAAGAGCGAGGGATCGACCTTCAGGCCGCGCATGCCGCCCTTGCCGTCGAGCGTGACCGTGACGAGGCCGCCGCCGGAGGTGCCGTCGACGGTCAGCGCCGCGATCTCCTCCTGCAACTGCTCCATCTTGGCCTGCATTTCCTTGACCTTGCCCATCATGCCCATGATGTCGCGCATCGGCCGCTCCTTTTCGTCGTTCTCGTCATGCTCTTAGAATTCGATGTCGTCGCCGGGCAGGATGTCGCCTTCGGCCGATTCGGCGGCCGCGGCCACCTCGACGGTCTCGCTCTCCACCTCCGGCGCCTTGATGCGCACGTCGGTGATCCTGGCGCCCGGAAAGCGCTGCAGGATGGCGGCGACGTCGGGATCCTGCCTGGCATCGGCGACGCGCTCCTCCTGCGCCTTCACCTCGGCTTCGGCGAGCGTCGGGCCCGTCGCCTCGCGCGAGACGATGACCATCCAGCGGATGCCGGTCCATTCCTCGAGCCGGCGCTGCAGGTCGCCGACCAGCGCTTTCGGCGCGTCGTCGCCAAGGCCGATCTCGGCGCGCCCCGGCTCGAACCGGCCCGGGCGGACGAAGTTGCGCAAGAGCGCCCGCAAGCGGATGTCGCGGTTCTTCGTGCAGAGTTCGGAAATGTCTTCCAGCGAACGCACCGGAACCTTCGGCTGCGGTGCGGCCTCGGCCGGCTCTGTGTGCGGCACGGCCTGCGCGGACGACTGCTGCTGCGTCTCCTCGGACGGAACCGGGCGCAGCATGGTGGCGCCGCCGCCGCTGCGCATCACCGGCTGGTCGGGGCCGCGGCCGACTGCGGCGACGGGACCCGACGCCTGCGGCGCGCTCGAATAACTGGAACCGGACGGCGCGCGCTGGCCGTTGCCGCCGCCGATGCCCGCACCGGCGGACAGCTCAGCCAGCCTTCGCGCCGCATCCTCGGGAGAGGGCAGATGGGCGGCATGCGCCAGCCGGATCAGCACCATCTCGGCAGCACCCGCGGGGCGGCTCGAGGCTTCGGTCTCCGGAATTCCCTTCAGCAGCATCTGCCAGATGCGCGACAGCGCGCTGACGGCGACGCTCTGCGAAAGCTCGGCCCCGCGCACCCGCTCGATCTCGCTCAGCGACTGGTCGCCTGCCGCATCCGGTACATATTTCATGCGGGTGACGAGGTGGGTGAAATCGGCCAGGTCGGTCAGGACGACGGGCGGGCTGGCGCCAGCCTCGTACTGTGCGGCGAACTCGGCAAGAGCGGCTGCGACATCGCCACGGACGATGTGGCCGAAGAGATCGACGATGCGGGCCCGGTCGGCAAGGCCCAGCATGGAGCGCACCGCCGACGCCTCGACCACGCCGCCGCCATGGGCGATCGCCTGGTCGAGCAGCGACAGGCCGTCGCGGGCCGAGCCCTCGGCCGCGCGGGCGATCATCGCGAGCGCATCCGGCTCAGCCTGCACGCCTTCCTTCTGAAGGATCGTGGAGAACAGGCCGACGAGGTCGGTGGCGGCGATGCGGCGCAGATCGAAGCGCTGGCAGCGCGACAGGACGGTGATCGGAACCTTGCGGATCTCGGTGGTGGCGAAGATGAACTTCACATGCTCCGGCGGCTCCTCGAGCGTCTTCAGCAGGCCGTTGAAGGCCTGCGTCGAGAGCATGTGCACCTCGTCGATGATGTAGACCTTGTAGCGCGCCGAGACCGGCCGGTAGCGCACCTGCTCGATGATCTCGCGGATGTCGTCGATGCCGGTATGGGAGGCCGCGTCCATCTCGATGACGTCGACGTGGCGGCCTTCCATGATCGCCTGGCAATGCTCGCCGGGGACCTTGAGGTCGATCGTCGGGCGGTCGATGTCGGCGGTCTTGTAGTTGAGGGCGCGGGCGAGAATGCGGGCGGTCGTCGTCTTGCCGACCCCGCGAACGCCGGTGAGCATGTAGGCCTGGGCGATGCGGCCGGCCTCGAAGGCGTTGGTGAGCGTGCGGACCATCGGCTCCTGGCCGACCATGAGGTCCGTGAAATCCTTGGGACGATACTTGCGCGCCAGAACCCGGTATGCGGCGGGCCTATCACCTGACGGAAGTGGAGTGTCGTCGCTCATCGCCCCTGCCGTATCGCCTGAAATTCGCGTCCCGACAGGACGTTGGGTGGGAGGCTGGCACGATGACCCGTGCCGGGGCTCGTTAGGGCTGCTTCCTTCCGGACCTGACCCGGTTGGCGAGTGGCTCGTCCACCACCAACCTCCCGGCTTTCATATCGGCAATAATGGATCAGAATGCAAGCAGGCATACCAAAAAACTGTTGGTGCCGGCACCAAGCCGTGGCATGAGTCAGGGTGAGGAGCAACATGGGAGCGACGGACTTGACCCCATTCGAGGCTGACGCGCGGCTGGCTCGGGACAGCGAGCTCCTGACGCGGATCGGACTTTGCGAGCTGCGACTGATGAAGGATGCGCGCTGGCCGTGGCTGGTGCTCGTGCCGCAGCGGACGGACGTCTGCGAGATGTTCGACCTCACGCCCCTCGACCAGACGATGCTGACCTTCGAGGTCAATCTCGTTGCCGATGCCCTGAAGCGGACCACCGGCGCCACCAAGATCAATGTCGGCGCGCTCGGCAACATCGTCAGGCAGTTGCACGTCCACGTGATCGCCCGCAGCGAGGGCGACCCGAACTGGCCGGGACCTGTCTGGGGCTTCGGCAGTGCCGAGGCCTGGGGCGACGCCGACAAGACCGCGTTCACGACCAAGCTGCTGGAACATCTCGACTCATGACATCTTCGATCTTCGACCTGCACCTGCCGCATGCCGAACCCAGCACCATGGTCGCCTTTGCCGAGAACAGCCTGGACAGGCGCTCGGAGTATCGGGCCGACGACTGCGTGGAGCGGGCCTTCGAGGCCGAGGGCGTGCATGCCTTCGCCTTTGCCGGCGGCAAGCTCGTCGTCAAGCACGACGAGAAGATCATCGATCCGTTGTTTGCGCCCTACGAGCTTGCCGGGCTGGACCCGATCGTCGAGGAGACGATCCTGCTCGGCTACCTGAAGAACGGCGAACCGCGGGTGGCGGTGCCGGTCCGCGCCGATCCGGACACGCTGCACGAGCCGCTCAGGGCTGCCGACGGGCGCACGCTCTACCGTCAGCAGATGCTGGACGACGACCTGCTCGGCCAGTTCGCACAGGCCTCGGCGCTTCTGACCTGGAACGGCAACAACCGGTTCTGCGGCAGGTGCGGTGCGCCGAACCGGATGGAGATCGGCGGCTATCGCCGGGTGTGCACGGCCTGCGGGCACCAGACCTTTCCGCGCACCGATCCGGTCGTCATCATGCTGGCGATCGACCTGGAGCGGGATCGCTGCCTGCTCGGGCGCTCGCCGCATTTTCCGCCGGGCATGTATTCCTGCCTTGCCGGCTTCGTCGAGCCGGGCGAGACGATCGAGCATGCGGTCCGCCGCGAGACGCTGGAGGAGTCGGGCATCCGGCTCGGGCGCGTGCGCTATCATGCTTCCCAGCCCTGGCCGATGCCGCACTCGATGATGATCGGCTGCTATGCGGAGGCGAAGTCGTTCGAGATCCATCGCGACGAGCAGGAACTGGAGGACTGCCGCTGGTTCAGCCGCGCGGAGACCGTGGAGATGCTGGCCCGCACGGCCGTCACCGACCCGGTCACCGGCGCCATCACCTCGCCGCCGAAGGGGGCGATCGCCCACCGGCTCATGCGCGACTGGCTCGACTGGCCCGCCTGAACCGGCCAGCCTGAACGGCGGCCGGCCGACGCCCGGGCGGGGCAGCTACATGTTCAGACGCATCGGATGTGCCCGATAGGCGCCGAGGATGCGGACCTTCTCGGAGAAGAAGCGAAGCTCCTCCAGCGCGCGGCGCACGTTGGCGTCGTCGGGGTGGCCTTCGATGTCGGCGTAGAACTGCGTGGCAAAGAACTTGCCGCCGATCTGGTAGCTCTCCAGCTTCGTCATGTTGATGCCGTTGGTCGCAAAACCGCCGAGCGCCTTGTAGAGGGCTGCCGGGATGTTGCGCACGTTGAAGACGAAGGTGGTGACGATGACGTCATCCGGAGCCTTTCGGGCGGGCACGTCCTCGTCGCGGGCGAGGACGACGAAGCGGGTGACGTTGCTTTCCGAATCCTCGACGTTCTCGGCGATGATCTCGAGTCCATAGAGATCGGCCGCCAGGCGCGGGGCCAGCGCCGCCATGCTGCGGTCGCCGCTCTCGGCAACGAGCTTGGCGGCACCGGCGGTATCGCCGGCGATCACCGGCTTCCAGCCGTTCATCCGCACGATCCGGCGGCACTGGCCGAGCGCATGGATATGGCTGTGGACGGTGCGGATCTCGTCCTTCGTCACCCCCGGCAGGACCATCAGCTGGAAGCGGATCGGCATGAAATACTCGCCGACGATGTGGAGCCGCGATTCCGGCAGCAGGTGATGGATGTCGGCGACGCGCCCGGCGAGCGTGTTCTCGATCGGGATCATCGCAAGGTCTGCCTCGCCGTTTTCGACCGCGAGGAAGGCTTCCTCGAAGGTCTGGCACGGCAACGGTTCCATTTGCGGGAACATGTCCCGGCAGGCCATGTCGGAGTTCGCGCCGAACTCGCCCTGAAAGGCGATCCTGTTGTTCTTCTGTATCATGGGGCCGTCCATCAGCGGGGCGCGACCGAGAGCATCCGGCGGGCCTTTTCGAGATCGGCGGGAGTATCGACACCGAGGGGAACGGTGTCAACGATCTCGGCATCGATGCGCAGGCCCGCCTCCAGCGCACGCAGCTGTTCCAGCGATTCCCGCTTTTCCAGCGTCGACGGCGGCAGCGCGACGAAGGTCTCCAGCGCCTTCCGGCGATAGGCATAGAGGCCGATGTGATGGTAGAGCGGACCGGCGCCGTAGGGGGCCGTCGCGCGGGTGAAGTAGAGGGCGCGCAGGCGGCTTTGGCCGATCGGCGAGCCCACGACCTTCACCACGTTGGGGTTCACCTTCTCCTCCGGATCGGTGATCTCGGTCGTGAGCGTGGCGATATCGGTTGCGGGATCGGAAAGCGGGTTCAGCGCGGCGAGGATCGTGGCCGGATCGATCGTCGGCAGGTCGCCCTGGACGTTGATGATGACCTGCGCCAGGCGATCGGGGTCGCATTTCAGCAGCGCTTCATGAATCCGGTCGGAGCCGGACTGGTGCTCGACCCTGGTCATGACGACCTCGAAGCCGGCCGCGGCGACGGCATCGAAGGTGTCCTGATGGTCGACGGCGACCACGACACGGCCGGCGCCCGATTCGGCGGCACGCCGGGCGACCTGCACGATCATCGGCGCGCCTGCGATATCGGCGAGCGGCTTTCCGGGCAGGCGGGTCGAGGCCATGCGCGCCGGAATCAGCACAAGCGTCTCTTCAAACTTCGGGGATTTCATGCTCTGCCCTTCACGATCGCGGAACGAGTGTCAAAAGGTCCCATCTCTGGCTGCACAATCACTGTTGCAACGAAGCAGCAAAAGACATAGGTTCCGCGCGATTTCAAGACTGGCGGCCATGCCGCCGTGTCCCTGGGGAGTGGTGGATGAATCCTTATGTGAACATGGGTGTGGGAGCCCTGCTCGGCACCGTTTTCGTGCTGATGTCGGTCTCGATAGCTTCGGAAGGCATATTCCATTCGGAGGCTCCCGAAAAGGAAGGATTCGCCATCGTCGCCGCTGAGGGCGCTGCCGAAGGCGGCGAAGAGGCCGCCGGCGCTGGAGAAGCGGCCGTCACGCCCATCGCCACGCTGCTCGCCTCGGCCGACGCCGGCGCCGGCGAAGCCGTCTTCAAGAAGTGTCAGGCCTGTCATAGCGGAGAGAAGGGCGGACCGAACAAGGTCGGCCCCGATCTCTGGGACATCGTCAACCGCCCGGTCGGCGCGCATGAGGGCTTCAGCTATTCGGCCGGCATGAAGACCTTCGCCGAAGGCGGCAAGGTCTGGGACTTCGATCACCTCAACCATTTCCTTATGGCACCGAAGAAGTATGTCGCCGGAACGGCCATGGGCTTTGCCGGTCTGAAGAAGGACGACGAGCGCGCGAACCTGATCGCCTACCTGCGCACGCTCTCCGACAACCCGGCACCGCTGCCCTCGCCGTCCGCCGAAGGTGCCGCGGCAACGCCGCCGGCCGCTGCCGAGGGTGCGGCACCGGCCGCACCGGCGCAGTAACAACGTCGAGATCGCCTGAAATCGGAACCCGGCCATTGGCCGGGTTTTCTTTTTGTCCGTCGTCGACAAGCGTCGGAGGCCTGTCCAGTCCCCCCGCGCAATGCCTGCCGGGGTCTCGGGCCGCTAAGCCACCAGGAGCCAGGTCCAGAAGGAGACGCTAAGGGCCCCCGCCATCGTCGTCAGGGTGATGGTCGAGGAGGCGAGGCCGTGGCCGACGTTGAAGTGGTTGGCGAGCAACCAGGCGTTCACGCCGGTCGGAACCGAGGCCGTCAGCACCATCGCGGCGGTCCAGTCCTGATCCAGGCCGATCAGCCGGCAGGCCAGGTACACGCAGGCCGGCAGCAGGAAGAGCTTGAACAGCGACATCGCCACCGCAGGCGCCACGTTGCCGCGGATTCCGTACTTCACCAGCGCCATGCCGACCGAGATCAGCGCGGCCGGCGATGCGATCAGGGCGATCTGGTCGACGATGACCTTCCCCGGCCCCTGCAGCGGCACGCCGCCCAGGTGAAAGAGCGCGCCGCAGACGAGCCCGATCACCAGCGGATTGCGCACGAGGCTCCGGCTCAGCCCCATGACCACGTTGGAGACGCTCTGTGGTGGGCGCGTACCCTCCCGCTGCTCGGCGAGCTCCATCAGCAGCGTGCCCGCGATCATCATGACGGGCAGGTGAACCGACAGCAGCACGGAGATTGCCACCAGGCCGTCCTTGCCGACGATATTGGAGACCAGCGGCAGGCCGATGAAGATCGTGTTGGCGAAGGCCGACGACACGCCGGCAAGCACGCCGACGCGGCGGTCGCGGCGGAAGGCGAGCGTGGCGACGAAATGGGCGACGGCCCACGTCACGGCGACGCCCGAGAAATAGGCGACCCAGATCCGCCAGGGCGCGTCTCCGGCGAACGTCGCTTCGGCAATGGTGCGGAAGAGCAGCACCGGCACGGCGACGCGGAAGACGAACTCGCCGAGCGCATCGCCGATCGAGGCGGTCAGATAACCGGTGCGGACAAGAAGCCAGCCCAAAAGGATCAGGGCGAACAGCGGGACTACGTTCAGTGCGACATCGGCCATGGGGAAAGAGCAAGGGAGCGTGGCGAAGGGGATCGAAGCGGCGCGGAAGCCGGCGCCTGCCTTCGATGCCTAAAGCATGCGGCCGGCCCGGTCCACCTCGCAGCCCGGCCAAACTGAAAAAAGCGGGGCCGTAACCCCGCTTCCTCATTCCCGGAGACGTCCGGGACGATATCCGCCGGCTGCCAGTACATCCGTGGTCAGCATCGTCGGACAAATCTCTGTCCGCCTCGCGGCGGGCGCCTTTGCAGGTTTTCTAGTCACCCACGGTTACAGCCGTGTGACATGTTCCGGCCCGGCATCGATGGCCTCAGCATCATCGGGTTTGGTTAACGGCCGGTTAACGCACCCTTCGCTTCGATGATAAACTGGCATGGCGGACCGAAATCCGAGCCCTGGGGAACCCGGGGCCGCCATTGCCAGTTTCTTGCCTGTAAACCCCGGATCAGGAGATTTCTCATGGTAGATGAAAAGCAGCCGCCCCGGCGCGCGTCACTCGGCGTCGTCGCCGGCGACAAGAAGACAGGCAAGGCGATCGAGGATGCCGCGGATACCCTGTCTGCGGAAGCGGCGGACGCCGAAGCGGCAAAGGCCGCGATCACCGAGCAGGTGGCCATCCTGAAGGAGGAAGTCGCCCGTCTGCGTGAAAGCCTCGGCGTGATCGCGGAAAGCAGCGGCCAGTACGCGGTCTCGCGCGTGAACTCGGTGCGGGAGGAGGTGCGCGTCGCCGTTGCGGCCAATCCGCTCGGCGCGCTGTTCGGCGCCGCACTGGTGGGCTACCTGCTCGGGCTTCGGCGCCGCTGAACATCCGCGCGACAAGGCTCCCGCACGTCGAGCGCCGCCCTCGCGGGCGGCGCTCGTGGCATTCTATCGCCAATAGCGGCTGCGCGGCGCCCGATCTTCGGCGCTGCCCAGCAGATAGCCGAGCACGACGCCGGCCAGTCCCGCCGTCAGCACCAGCGTCGACACCGCGGCCGGATGCTCGCGGGCGGCGTCGGCGACTGCGGCGCCTTCCGAGCGGACATAGCCCGCGCCCTGCCTCGCGGCCGCGCGCACGGACCGTCCCGCCTTGCCGGCACGATCCCGGACCTCCTCGATCGCCTGCGACGACTGCGCCGCCACTTCCCGGCGCAACCGGTCGATTTCCTCGCGAAGGCTCGCAAGCTGCGCCTGGGCGTCAAATTCTGCCATGTCTCTATCTCCTCTCGAGGATCGATCAGCGTTCGCCCGTGGGTGGCAAGCAAGCCTGACGGCTGCCGGGCGGCCGACGGGAACGGATCGCCAGGGCCACAATGCCCGCGACACCGACAGAACGACCGAAGCGGCATTGCGGTTCCGCTCCGCGCTCCGGATCAGACAGCGCCTCGATATCGTCCGTCATGCCGTCAAGGAGGTGATGATGCTGCCTGGAGGGCACCATTCACAACGGGCCACCATGCCCCAAAAGGAAGAACCCGGCGCTGTGCGGGCGCCGGGAGGTACAGGTTGGGGCATTTTCTGGGGTGACGCCGGCGCCACGTATGAGAATTTAAATGCAATCAGCATTTGCTCCAAGTAGAATTACACGCTCTAGCTCGAATTATCGAGTTCTATAGCTCTCCGGCCCGGCGCTGCACTGCCTTCGGTGAAATTCTTCCGTCCGGCTATTCGGCCGCCGCAACCTGCTCAGCTTCGCTCAACTGCGAATAGTGATCGACGAGATCCGGAACGAGCGCCAATCCGAACATGACGGCGACGAACGTGACGAAGACCGTCACGGATAGGGTGGTGCGAATCATATCGGCCTTCCTTTCAAGGGATCAGGCTACACCATGGCGGATGGCCGCGTCGGCGCTTTCTGAACACCAGATGAACAAAAAACCGTTATCGGGGAAAGTAACGAAAAATATACGCCTGTCATGTGCGACCCGCCCCTGTCTGATCCCGCGCGCCTTTCGCCGAGCCAGGCCTTTGACATCGGGCTCGAAGCGAGGGTACCAACGGCTGCCCATTCACGATCGATTCCGGACAGGCCATGCCCCCGAAGAAACAGCGCAAGCGCCGTTCGACAGCCCGGCGAACGACCGCGGCACGCGGTCGCATGTGGCCATGGTATGTCCTGGCCTTCACCATCGTCGCCGCCATCGTCGCCCGCGAAAACCTCGACGACCTCGCGGCATGGCTGCGCCCCGGCAACACGATCCGCTCCACCGCACAGCCGGCGGTCGCCTCCAGGCCGAAACCGCCCGAACCGCCGCGGAGCGTGCCCAAGCGCGCCGTCGCCTCCGCGGAGCGCCGGGACGCTCCCGCCGCTCCCGCCGCGGCCGATGCGCCGACCCCGGACCCGCGGCCGCCCGAGGCCATCCCCGGCGCCGGCGGAAGTGCGGCCTTCTTCTATTGCGGCATCAAGGAGGACAACTGCGTCGTCGACGGCGCCAACTTCATCTATCGCGGCGCGAAGATCCGCCTGGCCGACATCTATGTGCCGGCGACCAAGGAGGCGAAATGCGACCGCGAGCGCCTCCTCGGCGGCGACGCGAAAGAAGCGCTGCGGATCCTGCTCAACGCGGGCGATTTCGAGCTTGCGACCTGGAAGCCGATCGACGAGGACCAGTACGGCCGCAAGCTGCGGGTCGTGATCCGCGACGGCAGGTCGATCGGCGATGCCATGGTGGCGCGGGGGCTGGCGCGCCCCTGGACGGGCCAGCGGGAGCCGTGGTGCCCGTAAGGATGAAGCGTCCCGCGGCCTGGGGCGGGCGCGCTGGCGGGCGCGCGATGAGATCCTGAAAATCGTCTGCGCGCCACCCCTTCAGGTGGCTGTCAGGCAAAGGCTGCATTCAACGGGTGGTCTTCCACGGCGTGAGTGCGAGCATGCGTCTTCTTCCTGCCCGTAAATCCCTGACGGCATTGGCAAGGCTCTGCCTGCTCTCAGGGGTCATTCTCGGCGGCTACGCGGCAAGTCTGCAGGCGACCGGCAATTTCCATACCGTCATCGCGGACGAGCTCTACCGATCGGCCCAGCCGAGCCCGGCGCAGCTCGAGAGCTATGTCAGGGAGCACGGCATCAGGACCGTCATCAACCTTCGCGGCGAGAATACCGACGCGCCCTGGTACGCGGCGGAGCGCGAGACCGCCCGCGCGCTCGGCATCCATCACGTCGATTTCCGCATGTCGGCCTCGAAGGAGCTTTCGACACGCCGGGCGGACGAACTCGTGGCCATCATGGCGGCGGCGGAGAAGCCGATCCTCATCCACTGCCAGGCGGGATCCGACCGCACCGGACTGGCGTCGGCGCTCTACAGCCTGCGCGTCGCCGGCCGCCGCGAAAGCGAGGCGGAGCGGCAGTTGTCGTTCTACTTCGGCCATGTGGGCATCCCGCACCTGTCGTCGGCCTATGCGATGGACGAGAGCTGGGAGACCTTCGAGGCCTACTACGCGCCGGAAGGCTAGCCGCTCAGCGCGATTGCGGAAGCACCGCGAGCGCCGCACCGTCGTCGCCATGCCACAGGCGCCGTGTACGACGCCGCCGGACGTGCGGGCTTGCATTTGCCGCGCGGACATGGGAGGAGGCGCTCCCTTCCCGCCTTCGCGACACACCGGATCCGTCATGACGATCGCCTACGGCCTCGATTTCGGCACCACGAATTCCGTCCTTGCGACCGCCAGGGAAGGTGCGACGCAGTCCGTCGTCCTGCGCACGCCGGCTGGTGAGACGGACACGCTCAGGACCGCGCTCTCCTTCATGAAAGACGGCCCGCGCGAGCTGACCTGCGAGGCGGGGCCGGCCGCCATCGCCCAGTTCATCGACCATCCGGGCGAGTGTCGGTTCCTGCAGTCGATCAAGACGTTCGCCGCCTCGCCGTTGTTCCAGGGCACGCTGATCTTCTCCAAGCGCTACAGCTTCGAAGACATCATGCATGCCTTCCTGTCGCGGCTGCGCGACTATGCCGGGGCGGCGCTGGACCGGCGCGCGGAACGGATCGTCGTGGGGCGTCCGGTGCGCTTTGCCGGCAGCAATCCGGACGAGCGGCTCGCCACGGAGCGATACAACGCAGCGCTGGGCCGCTTCGGCTTCCCCGAGGTCCATCACGTCTACGAGCCGGTTGCCGCCGCCTTCTACTTCGCGCGCAACCTCGATCGCGACACGACCGTGCTGGTCGCCGATTTCGGCGGCGGCACGACGGACTATTCGCTGATCCGCTTCGAGCGCCATGCGGGGCGGATGACGGCGACGCCGCTCGGCCATTCCGGCGTGGGCGTGGCCGGCGACAATTTCGACTTCCGCATCATCGACAACATCGTCTCGCCGATCATCGGCAAGGGCACGATGTTCAGGAGCTTCGACAAGCTGCTCGAGGTGCCCTCGAGCTACTATGCGAACTTCGGGCGCTGGAACCAGCTGTCGATCTTCAAGACGCTGCGCGATTTCGCGGAGCTGAAGAAGCTCGTCCAGACCAGCCTGGAACCGGAGAAGCTCGAGACCTTCGTCGAGCTGATCGAGATGGACGAGGGCTATCCGCTCTATCAGGCGGTATCCGCCACCAAGATGCGGCTTTCGGCCGCCGAGGAGACGGAGTTCTTCTTTCCGCCGCTCGGCGCGTCGGCACGCCAAGTCGTCCGGCGCAGCGATTTCGAGAGCTGGATCGCCCCGGAACTCCAGCAGATCGAGAACGCGCTGGACGACGTGCTGACCAAGACGCACACGGCAGCCGGCGATATCGGCAAGGTGTTCCTGACCGGCGGCACGTCGTTCGTCCCCGCCGTCCGGCGGATCTTCGAGCAGCGCTTCGACCGGAGCCGCATCGAGAGCGGCGGCGAATTGCTCTCCATCGCCCATGGCCTCGCCCTGATCGGCGCGCGCGACGACATCGCGGACTGGTCGGCCACCTGACGATCGCCTCATCGGCCGCAAGCCTCGCCCTGCCGCGACCGCGATGCGGACAGTCGGCATAGGAAAAACCGCACGCGACCGCCTGTCGCCGCCTCTCCTGTTTGCGCAATACCAAAGAGCGACCGTGGCAAAGCAGTAGTCTGCTCCGGAAGGCCACGCGCGTCTTGCACCCGATCGAGCAGAAAACGAGAGGCCGCCCGCTTCTGGCGGCTGGAGACAGTTCATGAGCGAAGCAGAGCTTACGGCCGTCGCCGGCGATGGCCACCGCACGCAGGGCAACGCCCTGAGCACGATCAGGCGTGTTCGCCGGATCGTTCTGGAAAGCGCCCGGGATTGCCGCTGCCGCGAGCGGGTCGCCGAGGCGATCAACGGCCTGGAGGACTTCGAGCAGCGGCGCGAGCGAAAGCGCCTGACGGAGGCCGCGCGGATCCAGCGGCGCAAGATCGCAGCCCTTCTCGAACTCCTCGCGGATTTCGATCCCGCAACGGCCGACGAAGGGGAGCTTTCCGAGGCCAGCCTGCTCCTCGACGACATCGCGTCCGAGGCGCGGCTGGGATCGAGCCTGCTGCACGAACTGGCCGGCCTGCGGGAGACGTCCGCCCCGGCCCCGCAAGGAGCGCCGCGATGAGACCGCATCCGCACAACGACCGGGACCACCTGCTCGAACTCCTGATGGCGCCATCCTTCGCGCCGGCCGAAACCGCTCAGTTCATCGACCTCCTGGAGAAGGAAGTGGGTTACGGCGAAACGGCAGGCGTGCGCGCCCAGCATGCACGGCGCAATGCCGCCGAGGCCAGGGCGACGCGGACCTGACACCGGCGGCGGCGCGGGACATTCACCCGCCCCGGCCCACCAGGTGCCCGCCCCTCAACCGTGGCCCATCGCGGCGTTTCGGCCCCTGGCGATCCAGGCGGCCCCTTCCCGCTGGTGGAAGAAGCCGTTGGAAAAGTCCACGCCCGGGTAGATCCCGGCGAGCCTGCGAATGGCCTCCTCGCTCTCCATCTGGCCGTCCAGCACGGCGCGATAGAGGACGGCGACTGCGACCATGTCGCAGTCCTGCGGCGAAAGACGGACCCGCGCAATCCCGGCGGCCTTCAACGCCGCCAGTTCGTCGAGCAGAACGACACAGCTGTTCGACATGGTCTGCACGCCGTTCAGGACGAGGAACGACTGCCGGTCGAGGGTCTTAAGCGGCAGTCCGTCCGGCTCCTGCCCGCAGATGAACTGGCAGTTGTCCTTGCTCAGTCCCTTCGACCGCGCATGGGCGCAGCGCGCCGAGATGGCGAGCGGCATGCGGCCGAAGGCGAAGATCTCGAACGAGAAGCCCGGCATCTCCTGCAGGATCCGTTCGATGGAGTTCATCGGCAGTTCGGGCGGCAGGCAGATGTTCTCGGCGCCGCGCGCCGCCAGGACCTTCGCGGTCACGGCATTGTAGACATTGACCAGCGGTCCGATCGAGTGCGCCTTGTCCTTGACGAGCCCGAGCGCGGAAAGATCGTTGGCCTCGACCGGATGGTCGCTGTCACCGATCAGATCGCGCACATGGCGGCTCTCGCGCTCGAGCGTGACCATGGCCAGCGTCGACAGCGTCACCGTCTTGCCCGCCGCCTCCAGCCGCTCCACGACCTCGGCGACATGGGGCTCGGTGAAATGCTGGCGCTTCGAGCAGACCGTCTCGCCGAGCGTGACGTGTTCCACCGGCGCCTCATCGGCGATCCGGAAATAGAAGTCCCGCCACTTCGGACCGTCCCAAAGATAGTAGACCGGGCCCAGGCTGAGCGCCGGCGTGCGTGCGTCGGTCATGATGTCTCCTATCGCCAGCGCTTGTCGTAGGCGCCTGCGGTCGTGCGCTGGCCCTCGCTCATCGATCGCAGGCGCGCCACCAGGGCATTGCGTTCGCTGGCCGGGGCGGCGAGCGCCTTCTTCATCGAAGAGACGACTTCGGCGACATAGGCCTTGCCGCGCTGGCGTCCCTCGATCTTGAGCGCCGAGACGCCGGCCTCCCGCAGCGCGTCGAGCTGGTCGACGACGTCGAGCGACACCGGGTCCTCGAAGGCATAGCCGTGCGCATCGCCGATCTCGAAGCGTCCCTTGCAGAGCGTCGGATAGCCGGAGGCCTCGTCGGGGCCGAAGCGATTGATGGTGTAGGCGCCGAGTTCGGACACCATGGTGTCGCCGTCCTGCCGGTACTTCACGTGGCTCGCCGGCGAGCAGACGCCGTTCATGTTCGGCGATTTTCCCGTGGCGTAGGACGACAGCGAACAGCGCCCTTCCGCCATGACGCAGAGCCCTCCGAAGGCGAAGACCTCGACCTCGCAATCGATCTGCCGCGTCAGCCGGGCGATGTCCTGGACCGTCAGGATACGCGGCAGCACCACCCGCTTCGCCCCGAACGCCTCGACCAGGAAACGGATGGCGTCGCGATTGGAGGCCGAGGCCTGGACCGAGACATGCAGGCGCTGGTCGGGGTATTTCTCGGCGACATAGGCCATCAGGCCGAAATCGGCGAGGATCAGGGCATCGGCGCCCAGGGCGACGGCGTCGTCGGCGGCCTGGTACCACAGGGCTTCGCTGCCCGCCCGCATGAAGGTGTTGAGCGCGACGAAGGTCTGGACCGCCTTGCTCCTGGCATAGCCGATCGATTCCCTCAGTTCGGGCCGGCTGAAGTTCAGGCCGGGAAAATTGCGGGCATTGGTCTCGTCGCGGAAGCCGCAATAGACGGCGTCCGCCCCGGCATCGACCGCCTCGCGGAAGGCCGAGGGCGTGCCTGCAGGGCAGATCAGTTCCATGTTGCATCCCTTTCCTCGAAGGCCCGCTTGCGGACGTGGCGCGCCGCTCGCGCGACGAACGGTGCGAGCGGGCCGGCGAGGCTGCCGATTTCGGTCGGAAGGTCGATCGCGCTGTCATCGAGCGCGTTGCGGAGCGCCAGCATCGCCTCCATGTCTCCCGTGACCGAAAGCTCGCGCGAGAAGAACAGCGCATCCGCGTCGCATCGCCCTTCCAGCAGGCCGAGAAGCAGCACCAGCGGCCCCTCGATGCAGGCATCCGACAGGGGCCGCTTGGCCTTGCGCGAAACCTGCACCGTCCTTGCGGCCGGGACGACGAGGAAGTTCAACGGCAGATCGAGCGGGCAGAAGAGATACCGGGTCTGCCGGTAGTCGCCGAGGCGTTCGAAGAGATCGGGATGGGAGCGGAGGACGCCGGAAAAGATCGTCCTGGCGACACGTTCGATCAGCCAGAGAGGCGCAAGATCGACGGGCGCAACCAAGGCGGGCGGAAGGGTCATGCGAAAGGCTTTCGACAGTGTACGGTCGCCCCAAGACTAGGGACAGGCGTCCCGTTGCAGTTTGAGCCAGGACAAAGACGCTCCAATTTTTCGACGGCAATTCTTCGCGAATGAAAGCCGATGTCCCCGTTCCGCGCCGATTCGACAGCCTTCAGGATTTCGTCGCCCTGCTGGAAAGCAGGGCCAGGCTGAAGCGCGTCACGCGCCCGGTGTCGCTGGTGCACGAGATCACCGAAATCCATCGGCGCGTCCTGCACGACGTAGGGCCTGCCCTTCTCTTCGAAAAGCCGGTCGATGCGGCCGGCAACGTCCAGCCCATTCCGCTCCTTGCCAATCTGTTCGGGACGCGGGAGCGCATCGAATGGGGACTGGGCCTGGAAAGCGGCGAGCTCTCCCGCCTTGCCGAGCTCTTGGCGGACCTGCGCGATCCGAGGCCCCCGCGCTCGATGCGCGACGCCTGGCAGAAGCTGCCGCACCTGCGGGCCGCACTCGCCATGAACCCGCGTCCGGTCGGACGCGCACCCTGCCAGCAGGTGATCTGGCGCGGCGACGCGCTCGACCTCGATCGCCTGCCGATCCAGACCTGCTGGCCGGGCGAGCCCGGGCCGCTGGTGAGCTGGCCGCTGGTGATCACCAGGGCGCCCGACGACCCCGCGGACGTCAACGTCGGCATCTACCGGATGCAGAAGCTGGGGCCGGACCGCCTCATCATGCGATGGCTGGCCCATCGCGGCGGCGCGCGCCACCACCGGCTGTGGCAGGCGAGCGGGCGCGACATGCCCGTCGCCGTCGTCATCGGCGCGGATCCCGCCACCATTCTCTCCGCCGTCATGCCGCTGCCCGACGGCATGAGCGAACTGAACTTCGCGGGATTGCTGAAGGGCAGGCGGCAGCACGTCGCAACCGGCGTGAGTGTTCCGCTGCCGGTCCCCGCCACCGCCGAGATCGTGCTCGAGGGCACGGTCTCCGCAAGCGAGACGGCGGAGGAGGGTCCCTTCGGCGACCATACCGGCTACTACAACAGCGTCGAGACCTTTCCGGTGATGACGCTGTCGGCGATCACCATGCGGAGGAACCCGCTCTATCTCTCCACCTATACCGGCCGCCCGCCGGACGAGCCCTCACGCCTCGGCGAGGCGATGACGGAACTGTTCGTGCCGCTGGTCAAGCGCCAGTTTCCCGAGATCCGCGACCTGTGGATGCCGCCGGAAGGATGCTCCTACCGCGTCATGGTGGTGGCGATCGACAAGCGCTACCCCGGTCAGGCCCGGCGTATCATGATGGGGCTCTGGTCGATTCTGCCGCAGTTCAACTACACCAAGATGATCATCGCCGTGGACGGCGACATCAACGTCAGGCGCTGGGACGACGTGATCTGGGCGCTGTCCACGCGCTTCGACGCCAGTCGCGACCTCGTGCTCGTCGAAAACACCCCGATCGACTATCTCGACTTCGCCTCGCCGAAATCCGGCCTCGGCGGCAAGCTGGGCCTCGATGCCACGACGAAGATCGGCGCCGAGACCGACCGCGAATGGGGGCGGGTGCTGGCGATGTCGCCAGAGGTGAAGGCCAGGGTGGACGGCATCTGGGCCTCGCTGGGGCTCGGCGAGGCCGGGTCATGACCGAGCGCGTCATCGTCGGCATCTCCGGCGCGTCGGGCGCGGCAATCGCGGTGCGGATCGTCGAGCGGCTCGCGTCGATGCCGGATGTCGAGACGCATCTGGTCGTCTCCGACGCGGCCCGGCGGACGCTCGATCTCGAGTGCGGTGCCGATGCCCTGGATCGTCTGCGGGCACGCGTCCACAAGCACCATTCCATCACCGACGTGGGCGCGTCGATCGCCAGCGGCTCCTTCCCGGTCCGGGGCATGATCGTGGCACCCTGCTCGATGCAGACGCTGTCTGCGATCGCCACCGGGCGGGCCGACACGCTTCTGACGCGTGCGGCGGACGTGCAACTGAAGGAGCGGCGCCGGCTGGTCCTGCTGGCGCGGGAAACACCGCTTCACCTCGGCCATCTGCGCAGCATGTGCGCGGCGACGGAGATGGGAGCGATCATCATGCCGCCGGTGCCGGCATTCTACCATCGGCCGCGTACGGTGGACGAGATCGTCGATCACCTGGCCACCCGCGCGATCGATCTCCTGGCGCTTCCCTCCGGTCCGATCGCCCTGCCCTGGCAGGGCCAATAGCAAACAGGAGAAGCGCAATGCCGAAGGAAACAGCGGTCAGGATCGCGATCGTCACGGTGTCCGACCGGGCAAGCCGGGGCGAGTATGCCGATGTAGGCGGGCCCGAGATCGATGCCTGGCTGCGCTACGCCATCGTCACCCCCTTCGAGACGATCCGGCGGCTGATCCCGGACGGCAAGGAGTCCGTGCGCAGCGCACTTATTTCGCTCTGCGACGAGGAGGAGGTCGATCTCGTGCTGACGACGGGCGGGACGGGCCCCTCGCCGCGCGACGAGACGCCCGAGGGCACGAAGGCGGTGCTGGACAAGGAACTGCCGGGCTTCGGCGAGTTGCTGCGCCAGGCCGGCCTCGCGCAGACGCCGACCGCGATTCTGTCGCGCCAATTGGCAGGCGTGCGCGGCAGGACCCTGATCGTCAATCTGCCGGGACGGCCCGCGTCGATCCGGCTGAGCCTCAACGCCGTCTTTCCCTCCATTCCCTACTGCCTGGACCTGATCGGCGCCGGGCACATCGAGACCGATCCTTCGCGCATCGTCAGTTTCAGGCCGAGCCGCTAGGGGCCCCACAGCACACAAGGAGACAAAAATGATCGAGATAACCCCGGACAAGCCCGTCAGCGCGATTTCGGCGACGCTGCCGGGTGCTGCGGAACTGTTCCGCCGCGCCGGCATCAATTTCTGCTGCGGCGGACACGTGACGCTGGCGGATGCGGCAACCGAGGCCGGGCTTTCGCCCGAGGCGCTGGTCGCGGACCTCAAGGCGCTGGTGGCCGCAGCCCGGCGCGACGCGCCGGAAGAGACGGGGCTGCTGATCGAGCACCTGATCAACCGCTACCACCTCGTCCACCGGAGTGAACTGGAATGGCTCATTCCGCTCGCCCAGAAGGTCGAGCGCGTTCACGGCGACAGTCCGAATGCCCCGAACGGCCTGGCGAATGCGCTGATCGCGCTGCGCGAGGAACTCGAGAGCCATATGCGGCAGGAGGAGCAGGTGCTCTTTCCGATGATGAAGCGCGGCGGCAGCGCGACGATCGGGGATCCGCTGGCGCAGATGCGCCACGAGCATGGCGACGCCGCCAAGCTCCTCGGCGTGATCGAACGCGCGACCAACGGTCTGAACCTGCCGCAGGGGGCCTGCGGTTCCTGGACGGCGCTCTATACGGGCCTGCGCAAGTTCTGCGACGACCTCGTGACCCACATGCTGCTGGAAGACGCCGTGCTGTTCCCGCGCTTCGAGCAGAAGGCCGCTTCCGCCTGATGCCGTGCGCAGACGCGCGATAGTTCGCCCGTTCTGGCGGGCGCCGCATCGGCCGCTGTTCGCCTTTGCCGGACTGTGGGCAGTGGTTGCGCCGCTGGTCTGGCTTCTGCCCGACGGGATCGCGACCGATCCTGTCGGCTGGCACCTGCACGAGCTGATGTTCGGAACGGGCGGGGCTGCAGCCGGCGGCTATCTGCTCACGGCGCTGCCGGCCTGGACCGGGAAAGGCCCGGCGCCGGCGGGGATCGTGCTTGCGCTGTCATTGCTCTGGATCGTCGGGCGTCTCGGCTTCCTGCTGTCGGAAATGGTGCCGCCGATCGCCACCGCAGCCGCGACATCGGCCTATCTCGTGGTGCTCGGCGCCTTCATCCTGTGTGAGCTTCTGACGTCCCGGCTCTGGTCCAGGCTCTGGGTCGTCGCGCCCATCCTGGGATTGATGCTGGCGGATGGTCTGCTGGTTTCCGGTGCCGCGCAGGGGCGGACCGGCCTCTGCGGCGTCCTGCTCTTTGCCCTGCTGATCAGCGCGATCGGCGGACGCGCGGTGCCCGCCTTCACGCGCAGCTGGCTCGAACGGCGCAAGACTGTGACCGATTTTCGCGATGGCCGTTGGCTCGGCCGCCTGGGAATCGGCGCGCTCATGGCAGGCGGGGTGGCGGCGCTCGCCGATGCGGGCACCGCTGCCGGGATCCTCCTCGTTCTCTCCGGAACCTTGCAACTCGCCCGCATGGCCGGCTGGCGGAGTTTTCGCACGGTGCACTATCCTGCCCTTCTGCTCCTCCATCTCGCCTGGCTCTGGCTCCCGGCCGGCCTGGCGCTGGCCGGCCTGGCGCTGCTGTCACCGCAGACCCTGACGCTCCCTGCGGCGTTGCACGCGCTGACCATGGGGGCCATGGGAACGATGATGCTCGCCATCATGAGCCGCGCCGCCATGGCCCGGCAGGGCGACCGGCTCGTGCTGTCGCCTGTGCTTGCGTCAGCCTTCGCCCTCGTCTGGCTGTCGGCCCTCATCAGGATCGCCGCCGGAAGCGCCACTGCGGAAACGCCACTGCGGCTTGCAGCGCTCTTCTGGGTCGCCGGCTGGGCCCTCTTCCTCTGTGCCCACCTCCGGTCGCTGCTGCGTCCGGCGCCCAGGCCGGTGTTCAGCGCGCGCATCGGCGCTCCTTCGCCATAACCGAAGAGATGCGCGCCGGCTACCAGACCCAGAAGAACAGGATCCACGCCCCGGCCGCGATCGCCCAGGCCAGCGACAGGCAGGCCATCGCGGCGATGCGTCGAGCGCGGCTTGCCGTGTAGAGCGCGCTGACGCGCCATCCGAGATAGGCGCTCCAGACCGCAGCCAGAAGCAGAAAGCCCGCCCGCAACTCCGCGACGAAGGGGATGACGATGCCGTCCGACCGCAACTGGGTGACGGTCATTGCGGAGAGCCCGAGGAACAGGCCTGCCCCGGCGAGCGGGATCAGGGTCTGCGCCAGATGGTGAAAACGGCGGCCATCCCAGCGGCCAAGGCAACGGGCGGACAGGGCCACCGACAGCGAAAGCATGACCCCCAGGGCGATGGCGGAGATCAGGATATAGGTCAACAACAGCGCGCCATCGACGATCGTCAGGACGTCGTTGCGCCCCGGATAATTGGTCAGGATCCACCAGGGCAGCGCCTGTTCGAGCGGCGCCACCCATCCGATGTCGATCAAATACAACCCCAGCGCCTGCTTTGCGGAAACGAACCAGGGGCTTGCGCTCCAGTGGAAGGCGCCGACCGCCAGGCCCAGCAGGCCCGCCAGGATCAGGACCGTCTCGGCCGGCTTCGGCGTGGAGCCCGCGACGTGGATGATCTCGTGGTTCGGCGACCGACGCGTCAGCGAAATGGCGCCGCGGAAGCCGCTGCAGCGGCCGCACATGTGGCAGTCGCTCGCCCCCCGCATCGTCCGCAACGGTACGAGCGGCGCACACTCGACCGCGCCCGGCTTCTCGCCCCGCTCCTGCGACAGCCGCCAGAGAAAGGGATCGGAACGGAAATGCAGCGGGGCCAGCTTGGCCATCAGGGCGAAGACGCCCCCGACCGGGCAGAGATAGCGGCACCAGACGCGCTTGTTGCGGCCATAGGCATAGCCGACCGCCATCGCCGCCACGGTCGATCCGCCGAGGATGAGGGCCACGGGCTTCGGGTACTGATAAACGCTCGTCATCTGGCCGTAGACGGTCGTCAGCGCGAATGCCGTCGTCGGCCAGCCGGACCATTGCAGCCATTTCGGGATCGCGCCGCCCCGGCCGTGCCGGCTGGCGAACTCCGAGAGCGAGCCTTCCGGGCAGAGCAGGCCGCACCACATGCGCCCGACCAAAGCGGTGCCGAGGATGACGAAGGGCCACCAGATGCCCCAGAACATCAGTTGCGCGAAGCGGGTGAGGTTGTTCCACACGGTGGCGGTGCGGTCCGGCAACGGCAGCCACAGCGGCACGACGAGAAGGCACAGATAGAGCACCACCACCGCCCATTGGGCCCGTTGTATGTGACGGCGATGGCGGAACAGCCAGTCGCCGATCCGTCTCCACGGATCGGCCCGCAATGGTGGCGCATGGTACATGTTCATGACACGGCCGCAGCCCTTCGCGGCAGCCAGGACCCGAGCAGGCTGACGACGAACCAGTAGCCGCCGAAGACGATCACCGGCAGCAATTCCGGCCGGGCGCGATAGCCGGTGAGGGTGGCGAGCAAGCCGCCGACGCCGCGCGCGTCGTCCAGGAGCCAGGACGTATCCCACAAGGGCTGCGAGAGCGGCGACAGAACGTCCAGCGAAATCAGCCTGTCGAGGCCATTCATCAGGAGCGAGCCGGCGAGGACCAACAGCATCGCCTCGCTGACGCGGAAGAACGCCTTCCAGCTCAGCGCGCGGGCGCCGAACTGCAGGGCGACATAGAGGCCGATCGCCGCGGCGAACCCGAGCCCGGCGGCGGTCACCGCCGCGAGATCGACGCCGCGTCCGGACGAGGCGAGGATGCCGTAGAGAAAGATCGTCGTCTCGCTGCCTTCGCGCGCGATGGCCAGCGCCGGGATCAGCAGCAGTCCCCAGCCGCTGGCGGCAGACAGGGCCTGGCTGGCACGCCCCTCCAATGCCCGCCGCGCACCCGGACCCTGCCGCCGCATCCAGTAGACCATCTGCAGGATGAGCGCTGCGGCGACGAGCACCATCGTCGCCTGGAAATAGTCCTGGCGGTCGCCGTCGAGCCACTCGCCGACGAAGAGGATCACGCAGGCGATCAACAGGGCCGCCAGCAAGCCGGTGACGATGCCGGCGCGCAGCCAGAGCGCACCCCTCGTCCTGTCTGCGGCCGGCTGGCGCTGCAGCCAGGCATGCAGGACGCCGATGACCAGCAGTGCCTCCACGCTCTCGCGCCATACGACGAGGGCAATCTGGATCATGGTGCCTGACATCGGTCCGTTCCTTACCTGGCAATCAGCCTTGCCGGCGGCATATCGAGGTGGAAATCGTCGAAGAACTCGTATTCGCCCGGATCCAGCCTGCGGATGACGATGAAACTGGACGCACCGGGGCCCAGCACCTTCTCCTTGCGGAGGACGATGCTCTCGAACTCGACGGGGCTTTCGCCGACGTTGTGAAGCTCGAGCTTGAAGCGCGTGTCGGCCGGCACGACGAGCTCGGACGGCGCGATCGCGCCGTCCTTGAACTCGATGACGAAGACGGGATCGTCGTCGGCGCGGGCGCTGCCGATCGATGCCGCCAGGGGGAGGACGGTCGCGAGAAGGGTCGCAACCAGCCGGCGCATCTCAATACCCGCCCTTCTTGCCGGTGCCGGTGAAGGCGAATTCGTAGGACAAGGTCACGGGTTCGGGCCAGGGGGCGACGCCCGTCTCCTTGTCGACATGCCGGCCGAAATGGCCGTGCCCTTCGGCGCTGCTGTTGACGACGAGCTCCAGGCGGTACTTGCCGGGCCCCTTCAGCTTGACGTTGTCGCCGTAGTGGGGACCGTCGCTCGCCACCATGGTCATGAGGGTGCCGCTGACCTCCTGTCCGTCGTCGATCCTGGTCAGCCGATAATCGATGGCAAGGTTCGGCAGCCAGTCACCTTCGGCAAAGCCGTTCGTGTTGTCCGCGGTGGCGTGGATGTCGGCCTCCAGGTGGATATCGGTCTCGCTGGCCGGCGCCATCATGCCTTCCGGCTCCATTTCGATCGGCTGGAGATAGACGGCCGCGATCTCCATGCCACTGACGAGCTTCGGCTCACCGATCGGATACTCCGCAGCGAAGGCGGACTGGAGCGGCAGGCCGAGAAGGCCGATGCCGGCGAGGGAAAGCGAGCGAGATAGGCGCATGAGATGTCCCCGTTAATATGAGATAACGGGTCATGTTTATGCGCGATCAGGGGCAGCACTGTTTGCTCTGGATCAAACAGCTACGATTTTCGGATCGGACCGGTCGCCGGGACGGCTATTGCTGCACGAACAGCACCGCGGCGATCGCAACCGAAAACAGCACGGCCGCGACCGCGCTGTAGCGCTGCAGCACGCCCATCCGATGGAGCGCGACCGCAAAGACGATGATGATCGGCGTGGCCACGAGCAGGCCGGCTTGAGCGTCAGACATTCTGATCAGTCCTATCGATTGAGCCGATCCTATCCGCCCGGCGATGTCGTTCTTTGCGAAAGCGCAAAGATCGGACCGCCCCGAGGTGCCAAGCATCCGGTGGAACAGAGCCGGAGATCCAGAATGACCGTGGCGCAGCTATCCCAGGACGATGCCTCCGACGAAGGCGGCGACCTGCTTCTATGGATCCTCGTCTTTAGCGAGCTCGCCGCCTTCGGGATCCTCCTCGGCGGATTCCTCGTCATGTCCCTGATTCATCCGGAAAGCTTCGGCGCGGCGAAGCTGCACCTGTCGGCGCGCCTGGCCGGCTTCAATACGGTCGTCCTGCTCGCCAGCGGCTGGCAGGCGGCGCTGGCGGCCCGCGCAGGCGCCAGCGTCGGGCAGCAGCGCATCGCGCTCCTCATCGCCGCCGCACTCGGCTTCGTGTTCGTCGCTCTGAAAGCGCTGGAATACGGCGCGGAGCTGCCATTTGCGGGAGACGACCGGTTTGCGACCTTCTTCGAGCTCTACTTCATGATCACCGGCTTTCATCTCGCGCATGTCGCCTTCGTCGCCGGCCTGTTCGTCGTGGCGGCCCTGCGGCCGGTGCGGGCCAACATCGTGATGCTGACGACCGTCTGGCACGTGATCGACATCGTCTGGCTCGTCATGTTCCCGCTGATCTACTTCGGGTGAGACCCATGAACCCCAAGACCTCCGGCTCGCTGTTTGCCAGCACCAACTGGATTTTGATGATGGGTGTCGTCTCCGGCATCATCTCCGCGCAATGGAAGCACGAGGCGCTACCGATCGTCGCACTGGCCGCGATAGTGCTGCTGACGGTGTTCAAGGCCCGCCTCATCATCCTCGACTTCATGCACCTGCGCGAACGGCCGGCGCTCGCTGCGGCGCTGCTTGCCTGGCCGATCCTGTTCTGCATCGCCGTCCTGGCGAAGATCGCGGTCCCCGCCCTGTTCTAGCGCCGGCTTCGTCTTCCCAACGCGTTCTTGTTTGCAAAATCACAAAGAAGAGCGCCGGGAAAAACCTCAATAAACTGAAGGTCGTATGCGCCACATTGCTCCCGGCTGCCGGCGAAGATCCTCGCTGCAGGCCGCGGTTCGATGCGGCCCGCAATTCAAGGGGACCTCCGAATGGCTGAACGCCTGACAAAGACAGGGGCCCGAAACGTCTTCTACGGCGGCTCGGCGTTCTTCTTCGCAATATTCATCGGGCTCACCGCCCATAGCCACTACTACATGCGCACGACATCCACGGATGAGACGACGCTGACGGACTCCGTCGCCCGCGGCAAGCACGTGTGGGAAAAGAACTCCTGTATCAACTGCCACACGCTGCTCGGCGAAGGCGCCTACTTCGCGCCGGAACTCGGCAACGTGTGGAAGCGCTGGGGCGGCGACACCGACCCGGAAACCGCCCGCGAGACGCTGAAGGGCTGGATGGCCGCGCAGCCCTCCGGGATCGAGGGCCGGCGCCAGATGCCCCAGTTCAATCTCACCGAGCAGGAGCTGAACGATCTGGCGGACTTCCTGGAATGGACCAGCCGCATCAAGACGCAGAGCTGGCCGCCGAACGATGCCGGTTGATCAGGGGAAAGGAAGACTGAGATGAAGTATCAAACGCAAAAGGTCGCCATGCTGTATTTCTACGGCGCGCTCGGCCTGTTTCTCGCCCAGGTCCTGTTCGGCGTCCTCGCGGGCACGATCTACGTCCTGCCCAACACGCTCTCCGAACTGCTGCCCTTCAACATCGTCCGCATGGTGCACACCAATGCCCTGATCGTCTGGCTGCTGATGGGCTTCATGGGGGCGACCTACTACCTGCTGCCGGAAGAGGCCGAGACCGAACTCTACAGCACCAGGATCGCCGTGGTGCAGTTCTGGCTCTTCCTCGTCGCCGCCGCGATCGCCGTGGTCGGCTACCTGCTGCACATCCACGAGGGCCGCGAGTTTCTCGAGCAACCCTTCGCGATCAAGGTCGGCATCGTCGTCGTCGCGCTGATGTTCCTCTACAACGTGACGCTGACGATCCTGAAGGGCCGCAAGACGGTCGTGACCAACATCCTGGTCTTCGGGCTCTGGGGTGTCGCGATCTTCTTCCTGTTCGCCTTCTACAACCCGGCCAACCTGGCGCTCGACAAGATGTACTGGTGGTACGTCGTGCACCTGTGGGTCGAAGGCGTGTGGGAGCTGATCATGGCTTCCGTCCTGGCGTTCCTGATGATCAAGCTGAACGGCATCGACCGCGAGGTCGTCGAGAAGTGGCTCTACGTCATCGTCGGCCTGGCGCTGTTCTCGGGCATCCTCGGCACCGGCCACCACTATTACTGGATCGGCGCCCCGGGCTACTGGCAGTGGATCGGCTCGCTGTTCTCCACCCTCGAGGTCGCCCCCTTCTTCACCATGGTCGTCTTCACCTTCGTGATGACCTGGAAGGCTGGCCGCAAGCATCCGAACCGCGCAGCGCTGCTCTGGTCGATCGGCTGCTCGGTGATGGCGTTCTTCGGCGCCGGCGTCTGGGGCTTCCTGCACACCCTGTCGTCGGTGAACTACTACACCCACGGCACGCAGGTCACCGCCGCCCACGGTCACCTCGCCTTCTTCGGCGCCTACGTGATGCTCAACCTCGCCATCATGGCCTATGCGGTGCCGGAGATCCGCGGCCGCGCGCCCTACAACCAGTGGCTCTCGATCGCAAGCTTCTGGATCATGTGCACGGCCATGTCGGTGATGACTTTCGCGCTGACCTTTGCCGGCGTGCTGCAGGTCCACCTCCAGCGCGTGCTCGGCGAAGGCTACATGGACGTGCAGGACCAGCTGGCGATGTTCTACTGGATCAGGCTCGGCTCCGGCGTGTTCGTGCTGATCTCGGCGATGATGTTCCTCTGGGCGCTGTTCGTGCCGGGCAAGGCGCGCAATCCCAGCGTCGCCGCCACCGTGCAGCCCGCCGAATGAACGATGCGGCTCCGGCACCGCCGGAGCCGCGCTCTCCCTTCCTCAAGGAAACCCGTCATGACTGTTCTGACCTCGACCCCGTTTCAGGCCCAGCCGGAAATTCCTCCCTATGTTCCCCAGGGCAACGAGTGCGCCCTGTTCGAGACCGCGCTCGTCAGGCAACTGCCGCTGCTTCTGAAGGGGCCGACCGGCTGCGGCAAGACCCGTTTCGTCAGCCACATGGCGGCCCGGCTCGGCCTGTCGCTCACGACCGTCTCCTGCCATGACGACCTCGCCGCCGCCGACCTGACCGGCCGCTATCTTCTCAAGGGTGGCGACACGGTCTGGGTGGACGGGCCGCTGACGCGCGCGGTGCGCTCCGGCGGTGTCTGCTATCTCGACGAGATCGTCGAGGCGCGCAAGGACGTCGCCGTCGTGCTGCATCCGCTCACCGACGACCGCCGCATCCTGCCGCTCGAGCGAACCGGCGAGATCCTGGAGGCGCCGCCGGGCTTCATGCTCGTCGTCTCCTACAATCCGGGCTACCAGAACATCCTGAAGGCGCTGAAGCCTTCGACCAAGCAGCGCTTCGTCGCGATCGAGTTCGACTTCCTGCCGAAGGAGCAGGAGATCGCGGTGGTCTCGACCGAAAGCGGCCTCGAGGCGGCGAAGGTCGCCCCGCTCGTCGAGCTCGCCCACCGCCTGCGGGCGATGAAGGGGCACGATCTCGAGGAAGGCGTCTCCACCCGGCTGCTCGTCTACTGCGCCTGCCTGATCGACAGCGGCATGCCGGCCAAGGAAGCGGTTCTCGCCGCCCTGATCGAGCCTTTGACCGACGAGTCGGACGTGCGGGCGGCACTGCGGGAAATCGCGCACGCCGTGATCGCCTAGGGGGCATCCATGCTGGACTTTCTCGAACTGGAAGAAACGGTCGGCAAGTTCTGGCATCGGCTGGTGGGGTCGACCGCCAGCATGCCGCGCTATCCCGACCATGCCGTATCCTTCGAGGAACTGAAGCCGATCCTCAGCGCCTGCTTCCGGGGATTCGGCGGCGCGCCGGCGGTTCAGCTGACCCCGGCGCATGCGAAGACGTCGCGGCACCGGCTGCGCCTGCGCCAGCTGGTGGGGCTCGGCGAGGAAAAGGTGGCGGGCGCCAGCCGCGACCTCGCCACCGCGATGCTGCCGCCGGTGATCGACCACTTTCCGGACCGGCAGCTCAACCGCGATCTCTACATCTGGCTCGCCGCCGCCATGGCGCTGATGGACCTGGAGGCGCCGGACGGCACGGACCCGCTGCGGCGGGATTTGCGCCGGATCGAGACGGCGCAGGCCATGGTCCTGCGCGTGACCGCCGCGTTTCCCGGCCTGAGCGCGACCTACCGGCGCCTTTGCGCGGCGACGCTGAAGGAGCGAAGCCGCGGCATCCTGCCGGCCGTCGAGCAGCTCGTCGAAAACCGCATCCTCGCGCTCCTGAAGAAGGGGGCCGGCATCAAGGACGATACGCTGCCGGCGATCTTCCCGCACCATGCCCCCGCGGGCTACCAGCCCATGATGGGCGTGCCGCTCTGGCCCGAATTCCATGTGCGCTCGGAAGCCGACACGACGATCGAGGATGCGGCGCCGGACGGGACGCAGGAGCAAGGACTTGCCGGCAATGCGCGCTATCTGGCGACGCGGCAGACCCGGGAGGAACGGAAGGGCGAGCGCAGCCCGTTCATCCTGAACCGCTTCGAGAAGATCCTGGCGATGGCCGAAATGGTCAACGTCGACCGACCGACGGACGACAGCGAGGACAACGACAGCAAGGCGGCCGACGACCTGGACGAGATGAAGCTCGGCCGGCGCCGGGAGCGGCCGTCCTCGAAGTTCCGCTTCGATCTCGACCTGCCGCCGGAAATGATCGACCTGTCGGAGATGACGGCCGAGATCAGCTACCCCGAATGGGACTATCGCAAGGGCCGCTATCTGGAGAGCTACACGAACGTGCTCGCCGTGCCGGCCGAGAACCTCGGCGAACGGAGCGCGCTGGACAGCGAGACCCAGTCGCTCGTCCGCAAGGTGCGGCGCCAGTTCGAGGTGCTGCGGCCGCGCCACGAGCTGTTGAAGGCGCAGCTGGACGGCTCGGAGCTCGATCTCGACGCCGTCATCCGCTCGCGGGCGGACCTCGCCGCCGGCGGACAGGGCAGCGACCGGATCCACCTGGCGAGCCGACCGCTCGCGCCGGATCTCGCGACCACGATCCTGGTCGACGTCTCGCTCTCCACCGACGCCTGGATCGACAACCGCCGCGTCCTGGACGTCGAGAAGGAGGCCCTGCTGGTGCTGGCGCACGGCCTTGCCGCCTGCGGCAGCATGCATTCGATCCTGACCTTCACGTCGCGCCGCCGGTCGTGGGTGCGCATCGAGACGGTGAAGGGGTTCGACGAGACGATCAGCGCTGCGACCGAGGAACGGATCGCCGGATTGAAGCCCGGCTACTACACGCGCATGGGTGCTGCCATCCGTCACGCCGCAGCCGATCTTCGCAAGCAGCCGAGCCGGAAGAAGCTGCTGCTCGTCCTCACCGACGGCAAGCCGAACGATATCGACCACTACGAGGGCCGGTTTGCGCTGGAGGATACCCGCAAGGCGGTGCAGGAGGCCCGGCGCACTGGGGTGAGCGTCTTTGCCGTCACCGTCGACCGGGACGCAAACAACTACCTTCCGGCACTCTTCGGCAGGAACGGATACGCGCTCGTCGGCGACATCTCGAAACTGCCGGTGGCGCTGCCCACGATCTATCGCGGACTGACGGCATAGGGGGCAAGCATCCGCGATGACGAGCGACGAGGCCGGTCGCTCGGGGGCCCGGCATTGGGCGGAATGCCGGGCCCTCTTCTTTTGCCTGTTGGGATGCGAAGTCCGTTTCCATCCCGCGATGCGCCCGCGCCGGAGACAACCAGCACGAACCGCCGACACCGGTCGGCGCGAGGTCACGCCGGGACACGCCCCCGGTGCGCCGGGGGATGCTCCTAGTTCGCCTCAGCATGGAGTTCCGCCATGGCGCGGCTCAGGTCGTCGATCGGGGTCAGGCCGGCCGACGGCTTGCCCTGAAGCTCCGGCGGCATCTTCCAGCCCGGATCGACGCCCTGCATGTTGGGCAGTTCGTGCGCGATCCCCTTGTGGCAATCGATGCAGGTCGCCTTGCCCGGCAGCAGGTAGCGCGTGTGGATCTCGGCCGCGCGCTGGGTCTGCTTCTGCAGGTCCATGGCCACCGAGGAGTGGCAGTTGCGGCATTCGAGGCTGTCGTTGGCCTTCAGGCGCGCCCATTCATGCTGCGCGAGCTCCAGCCGGTGTTCCAGGAACTTCGGCCGGGTGTTGATCGTACCGAAGATCTTGCCCCAGACCTCCTTGGAGGCCTGCATCTTGCGGGCGATTTTGTCGGTCCACTGATGCGGAACGTGGCAGTCCGGGCACGAGGCGCGCACGCCCGAGCGGTTGGAGAAATGGATCGTCCGCGTCAGTTCCTGGTAGACGTTGTCACGCATCTCGTGGCACGAGGTGCAGAACTTCTCGGTGTTTGTCAGTTCCAGCGCCGTGTTGAAGGCGCCCCAGAACATCACCCCGCCGACGAACCCGCCCAGGGTGAGGAAGCCGAGGCCCAGCGTGCCGGCCGGGGTGGCGACAATCTTCCATGCCCAGAGGATGACGCCCTTTATCCATTTGATCATGGCGTCACTCGCTTCCGGCGGGCTTGACGCCCATCTCGCTCATGTCCCTGAAGCCGTTCGGCACCAGGGGGCGCGTGTCCGCCTGCGGCACGTGGCAGGCGGTGCAGAAATAGCGCCGCGGCGAGACATCGGCGAGCATCTGGCCTTCGCGGGTCATGTAGTGCGTGACGCTGATCATCGGCGCGCCGGAATCCTGCGTGAACTCCCGCTTGTGGCAGGACAGGCAGCGGTTGGCGTTGACCGACAGCTCATAGCCCTCGATCGAGTGCGGAATGACCGGCGGCTGATCGGGATAGGCGCGCATCTTGCGCTGATCGTCGACCACCCATTTCGGCAGCGGCGCCGCCGCCTCGGTCGCCATCGACGGCGTCGGCCCCTCCAGCTGCGGCGGGGTTTTCGTCACCACCTGGGCAATCGCAGCCGTCGCAACGAAGATGAGAAGCCCCGCTGCGATGGCCGTCCATTCAGGCCGCCTCAGACGGCGACGGGAACAATCTTGACCGCGCATTTTTTGAAATCCGTCTGTTTGGAAATGGGATCGGTTGCGTCCAGGGTGACCTTGTTGATGAGCTGGCTCGCATCGAACCAGGGGACGAAGACAACGCCCGGCGGCATGCGGTTGCGACCGCGCGTCTCCACCCGGGAGCGGATCTCGCCGCGCCGGGAGACGATGCGGACTTCCGCGCCCTGGTTGATCCCGCGCTTGCGCGCATCGTCGGCATTCATGAAGACGCGGGCGCCCGGGAAGGCCTTGTAGAGCTCCGGCACGCGCATCGTCATCGAGCCGGAATGCCAGTGCTCCAGCACCCGCCCGGTCACGAGCCAGACGTCGAACTCCTCATCGGGGGACTCTGCCGGCGGCTCGTACGGCACGGCGAGAATGACCGCCCTGCCGTCCTTCTGGCCATAGAATTTCAGGCCCTCGCCCGGCTTGACGTAGGGATCGTAGCCCTCGCGGTAGCGCCAGAGGGTCTCCTTGCCGTCGACCACCGGCCAACGCAGCCCGCGGACCTCGTGGTACATGTCGTAGGGCGCGAGATCGTGGCCGTGGCCGCGGCCGAAGGCGGCATATTCCTCGAACAGTCCCTTCTGGATGTAGAAGCCAAAGGCTTCCGCTTCGTTGTTGTCGTATTCGGGGTTGATCCCGCTCAGCGGGAAGCGGTCGACTTCGCCGTTCCTGTACAGAACCTCAAAGAGCGTCTTGCCGCGGTACTGCGGGTTCGCCTCCAGGATCTCGGCGGGCCAGACCTCGTCGGTCGTGAACCGCTTGGAGAACTCCACCATCTGCCACAGGTCGGAGCGCGCCTCGCCCTTGGCCTGGACGAGCTGATGCCAGACATGGGTGCGGCGCTCGGCATTGCCGTAGGCGCCTTCCTTTTCCACCCACATCGCGGCCGGCAGGATCAGGTCGGCGCTCATCGCGGTGACCGTCGGATAGGCGTCCGAGACGACGATGAAATTGTCCGGGTTGCGATAGCCCTGCCAGGTCTCGTTGCTGGTGTTGGGGCCGGCCTGGACGTTGTTGTTCACCTGCACCCAGTAGAAGTTGAGCTTGCCGTCCTTGAGCATCCGGTCCTGCTGGACGGCATGGTAGCCCGGCTTCTCCGGAATGATGCCGTGCGGGATGCGCCAGATCTCCTCGGCGTGCTTGCGGTGCTCGGGGTTCGTCACCGTCATGTCCGCCGGCAGGCGGTGGGCGAAGGTGCCGACCTCGCGGGCGGTGCCGCAGGCGGACGGCTGGCCGGTCAGCGAGAACGGGCTGTTGCCGGGCTCGGAGATCTTGCCGGTCAGGAGATGCAGGTTATAGACCATCTGGTTGGCCCAGACGCCGCGGACATGCTGGTTGAACCCCATGGTCCAGAGCGACATCACCTTGCGGTCGGGATCGGCATAGAGCTCCGCCAGCTCCTGGAGGAACCCGGGGTCGACGCCGGTCATTTCCGCCGTCTTTTCCAGCGTGTATTCGGAAACGAACTGCTTGAACGCCTCGAAGTCGATCGGTTCGGACTTGCCCGGTTCGGCCGCATTCGCAGCCTTCGTCTCCTGCGGATCGTCCGGCCTGAGGCCGTAGCCGATGTCGGTGGCGCCGCGGGCGAACTTCGCGTGCTGGCGGACGAAGTCCTCGTTCACCCGCCCGGTCTGGATGATGTGGTTGGCGATGTAGTTGAGGATGACCAGGTCCGTTCCCGGCTTGAACACGACCGGGATGTCGGCGAGATCCATGCTGCGGTGGGTGAAGGTCGACAGCACCGCGACCCGCACATGCGGATGGCCGAGGCGGCGGTCGGCGACACGCGTCCAGAGGATCGGATGCATCTCCGCCATGTTCGAGCCCCAGAGCACGAAGGCGTCGGCATGCTCGAAATCGTCGTAGCAGCCCATCGGCTCGTCCATGCCGAAGGTGCGCATGAAGGCGTAGGCGGCAGACGCCATGCAGTGGCGCGCGTTCGGATCGAGGTTGTTGGAGCGGAAGCCCGCCCGCATCAGCTTGGTGGCGGCATAGCCCTCGAAGATGGTCCACTGGCCGGAGCCGAACATGCCGACGGCGGTCGGCCCCTTTTCCTTCAGCACCTTCTTGCACTGCTCGGCCATCACGTCGAAGGCCTCGTCCCAGCTCACCGGCTCGAACTCGCCGTCCTTGGCGTAGACGCCGTTGCGCTTGCGCAAGAGCGGGGTCTGCAGGCGATCCTGCCCGTACATGATCTTGGAGAGGAAATAGCCCTTGATGCAGTTCAGGCCGCGGTTGACCTCGGCCTGCATGTCGCCATGGGTGGCGACGACCTGCCCCTCCTTGACGCCGACCATGACGCCGCAGCCCGTGCCGCAGAACCGGCACGGCGCCTTCGACCACTTGATCTCGAGCGCCTCGACCCCGCCCGGCACCGGCTGGGCGGCCGCGGGAAGCGCGACACTGGCCGTGGCCGCGGCGATGCCGGCGGCGTGGGCCTTCAGAATGTCACGTCGCGTCAATGTTCCGGTCATCGCTTCCAGTCTCCTCTGTCTCGACGTGCTCGAAAACCATGTTTGCGGAGATCACCCCGTCCAGGAGCGACATGCGCGTCAGGCATTCCCCGAGCATGCCCGTCGACGTCCCCTCGATCACGACGACGATCTTGCCGCCGCCTTCTCCGTGGACTTCGACGTGTTCCATCTTGTTGATCTCGGCCAGCACCGCCGCGGTGCGCGCCGGCATGGTCGCGATCACGGCGCTGGAAATGTGATAGGTTCCCTCAGGCATCGGCCACCTGCAATTCTCGTGCATGAAGGCCGATCGCCCCGACCGGGCAGACGCCGAGGCACGCACCGCATCCGCTGCACAACGCTTCGTTCAGTTCGGGAAGGAACGCCCCGCCGATGCGCGGGCGAAAACGGATCGCCTGCACCGGACAGCATTCGCCGCAGGACTGGCAGGCGACGTTCCGCCGCGCCAGGCAGGCATCGTCGACGCTGGCCACATGCGGGAAGCGTGCAGCCCCCTTCTCGACGAAGACGGGCGCGGGACAGGCGGCGGCGCATTCCCCGCAGAAGGTGCATTCGCCGCGCGAAAAATCGATCGACGGCACGCCGCCTGCCAGATCGATGACGCCGCTCGGACATCGTTCGGCGCAGAGCCCGCACCCCGTGCACGCCACGAGGCTCTCGGGCGTCGCCCCCGGCGGACAGATCCCCGCCTTGCGGGCGACCGGCCGGCCGAAGAAGAGCTCCCGTCTGGAGATCGCGTCCTCGCGCATGTCGGACCTCAATGGCCAAGCGGCCCGGGCGGGCCATAGACGATCTGGAACATCCAGACCAGGAAGCCATAGCCGCCGACGACACCGACGGCGACCAGCGGCCAGATACCGAAGGCCAGCACGAAGAAGGCGATCAATTCGGCGCGGCGCCGAGAACGTTTCTCGGCCAAGACAGAGTGTTCTGTAGGAATTTCAGCCATCTCGCCCTCACGGATAGGAAGAAGATAGCGCCGACGGTCGAATAGTAAAGCCGGTGAGGTGCTTTGCCGCACGCCCGCGTTGCGGATCGGATCAGGCTGCCATCGTGGCGCGGCGAATATGCCGAGCGTCTTGCCGCATTTTTTGATTATTGCAAAATAACAACGACTTAGACATGGGACCGTCGACGCGACGGCGATGCTTTCCAATGCCTGCGGAGAGATGGATATCGCAGATAGACTACTTCAGGCTTGATCAATACTGCATGTGATGTCATAGAATAGTTTTGATTTATACTGGGGGACGAGGGAATGAATGAATGGCTTCTGATATCGGGGCAACTGAGCCCTATTCATGGGAATTCAGGGAGGACAAATTCAATAGAGAAGTCACCGCAACGTTAGAAAATTATGCGAAGAAGCTAAACAATACCTGGAAGCAACAGAGACTAATTTCAGTAATTGTAATGTTGTGTAGCGTATTTGCCCTGCTTCTTGTTGTTGGCTCATCATTGGACCAAGCGTTCTATATGAGCGATGTAGCGATAAAGATCGCTGCGGTGATTGTTACCATAATTTTATCCATCGCCGAAGGATTGAAGAGAATATTTCGATTTGATCGGCGTTGGGTCGCCATCTACTGGGCGAGATCGGCAATCAAGCGCGCCAGAAACGACTATCGGATTGCACAGATAGGACAGCCGATCGGAAGTGAGACCTGGGTCGCCAACTTCCAGGCTTTCCGCGATCGGTACTACGAGACAATCGACGCCGAGACTCGCGAGTTCTTTGACGCCTTGGGGAAGGGAGATGAAAAAGCTGGCCCGAAATAGCAGGCCCCGCCATCCGTGGCCGCATCGATCGCTCTATCCAGGGCCAGCAAGACGACACCGGTTGCCGGGAGAAGGATGGCGGACAGAGAGGGATTCGAACCCTCGATACGCTTTCACGTATACACGCGTTCCAGGCGTGCGCCTTCAACCACTCGGCCACCTGTCCATCCGCTGACGGCCGGCGGTCAATCCGGCGCGGACCGCTTTGCTGTTTCCAGTTGGCGGGACGGCGCGATATATACCGATGATGGCCGCCGGATCAACCGCTTTCTGACAGATTTTTGACCGCGTCCGATCGCGTCGGCGCAACGCCGATTGCAAGGGATGGCGGCGCCTCTTATCTATAGGCCGACGCAGGGGATCGGGCCGATGGTCCCGCCGGAGTGATACCGTCGATGATACGCTTCGTTTTCAGGATGCTCAGCCTCGTGGCGCTCGTGCTCGCCGTGATGGCGGCGACGCTCGATGCGATCCAGTCCGTGGCCGCGTCCACACCCGTGCTGACGCCGCTGGCGGTGGCCTGGAGCGCGGCCAGCCCCGAATCGATCGCCTTCGTCGCCGACACGCTGATGAACCGGGTGCACCCGCTGCTGTGGGATCCGGCAGCACTGTGGGTGCTGTCGCAGCCGGCGGCGATCGTGCTGCTCGTGCTGGCGCTGCTGCTCTGGATGATCGGCTACAAGCGCCGGCCGTTCGCCGGCCGCTTCACCGCCTGAGAGCGGCGTCCCGAACGCCCATGACAGTTGCCCGGCCATCCGGGCTGGAACGGAGGAGTTCGCGTGTTTCTGATCGACATGTTCAACAGGAAGACGACGTTGCCCGCGCCGGACGGCGCGCTTCCCGGTCGCGCCGACCCGATCCCGACGGCGGAGACGCATTTCGTCAATGGGCGGCCGCTCCAGGCGCCCTATCCCGACGACACCCGCAGCATCCTGCTCGGGCTCGGCTGCTTCTGGGGCGCCGAGCGGCTCTTCTGGCAGATCCCGGGCGTCTACGTCACCGCGGTCGGCTATTCCGGCGGCTACACGCCGAACCCGACCTACCAGGAGACGACGACGGGGCTGACCGGGCATGCCGAGGTGGTTCGCGTCGTCTACGATCCGCAGGCCGTCTCCCTCGAGAGCCTCTTGAAGGTGTTCTTCGAGCAGCACGACCCCACCCAGGGCATGCGCCAGGGCAACGATATCGGAACGACCTACCGTTCGGCGATCTATGCGACCGACGACGGCCAGTTGCAGACCGCCCGGAAGGTGCGCGACCGGTATCAGGCCGCCCTCGATGCGGCCGGGCACCGCAGCAGGATCACGACGGAAATCGCGCCGGCCGGTGCGTTCTATTTCGCCGAGCCCTATCACCAGCAGTATCTGGCCAAGAATCCCGGCGGCACCTGCGGCCTGCGCGGGACGGGCGTATCCTGCGCCATCGGTTGACGGCGCTTGCGTCTCGCCGCCGCATCGAAATCCTTCAGGGCGGGCCCATTCGGGCCCGCAACGTTTTTTTACCAACTGAAAAAATTCTCGTGAAATTTTGCGGCGGGCATGCAAGGATCGCCCCGTCTGATCCTCGGGAACAGGGTTGGCGCTCCGCAGACCGTCATTCACGGACGTGCGGGAGGACCCAAAAAAATCAATAGCAACAGGGCTGCACGATGAAAAAAACCTTGCTTACTCTCCTTGCCACTGCGGCCATGTCGGCGACGGCGCTCGCAGCGGACATCAAGCCGGCCATCATCTACGACCTCGGCGGCAAGTTCGACAAATCCTTCAACGAAGCAGCCTTCAACGGCGCCGAAAAGTTCAAGGCCGAGACCGGCATCGAATACCGCGACTTCGAGATCGCCAACGACGCCCAGCGCGAGCAGGCGCTGCGCCGCTTCGCCGGCGACGGCAACAACCCGATCGTGATGGCCGGCTTCTCCTGGGCCGCCACGCTGGAGAAGGTCGCAGCCGAATATCCGGACACCAAGTTCGCGATCATCGACATGGTGGTCGACAAGCCGAACATCCGCTCCGTCGTCTTCAAGGAAGAGGAAGGCTCCTGGCTCGCCGGCATCCTCGCCGCCATGGCGTCGAAGTCGAAGACCGTCTCCTTCGTCGGCGGCATGGACATCCCGCTGATCCACAAGTTCGCCTGCGGCTATATCGGCGGCGCGAAATCGGTCGGCTCCGACGTCAACGTGCTCGAGGCCTATACCGGCACCACGCCCGACGCCTGGAACGACCCGGTCAAGGGCGGCGAGATCGCCAAGTCGCAGTTCGACCAGGGCTCGGACGTCGTCTACCACGCGGCCGGCGGGACCGGCGTCGGCGTGCTGCAGGCGGCGGCAGATGCCGGCAAGCTCGGCATCGGCGTCGATTCCAACCAGAACATGCTGCATCCCGGCAAGGTGCTGACTTCGATGCTGAAGCGCGTCGACGTCGCCGTCTATGACGCCTTCAAGTCGGCGAACGACGGCAACTTCACGCCCGGCATCAACGTGCTCGGCCTGAAGGAAGACGGCGTCGGCGTCGCCATGGACGACAACAACGCACCGCTGATCACGCCCGAGATGAAGGCCGCCGTCGACAAGGCCAAGGCCGACATCATTGCCGGCACGGTCACCGTCCACGACTACATGTCGGACGAGACCTGCCCCTACTGATCATAGCAGTCCTGGAGGGCCCGCCGGGTTCGCATCGAGCCCGGCGGGCCCTCTGATTCTGCGGGCGCGTCAGTAGTGCGGCGGGCGGGTGACCGGCGGCGCCTCGAGGGCATTCTCCTCCAACGCGAGGAAGCGCTCGGCCAACTGGTCCAGCTTTGCCCGCATCTGCTCCACGACCTTCCACTGCCCGGCAATCTGATCGGACAGTTCCTCGATGGTGCGGTCCTGATGGGCGATGTGCTCCTCGAGGGCGGCGATGCGGGCCGAATGGTCTTCGGCAGTGTCGGCGGGATCTGTCATGGTGCTTCGGCCTTGCGCTTCGTTGTGACGGATCTAACGAATGACGGCGCGGGCCGCAATGATGCTGGACAAGCGCAACGGAAGCAACAAGACTGAACCGGCAGAGAGCGGCCGGACGTGAGAAGCCAGCAGACCCGCCATGCGGACGACGGCTTCCCCACACAAGAACAACGGATCGTCATGGGTGAACTGGCAATCGAACTGAAGGGCATCGACAAGAGCTTCGGCCTCGTCCATGCCAACAAGGACATCAACCTGAAGGTCCGAAAAGGGACCATTCACGGCATCATCGGCGAGAACGGCGCCGGCAAGTCGACGCTGATGTCGATCCTCTACGGCTTCTACCAGGCCGATCGCGGCGAGATCCTGGTCGATGGCAGGCCGATCGACATCCGCGATCCGAACACGGCGATCTCGGCCGGCATCGGCATGGTCCACCAGCACTTCATGCTGGTGGAGAACTTCACCGTGCTCGAGAACGTGATGCTGGGGGCGGAGGAAAGCTGGATCCTGAACGCCGGCATCACCAAGGCGCGCAGCGAGCTGAAGCGGCTGGAGAAGGAATACGCGCTGGAGGTCGATCCGGATGCGGTGATCGAGGAGCTGCCGGTCGGGCTGCAGCAGCGCGTCGAGATCCTGAAGGCGCTCTACCGCAAGGCGGACATCCTGATCCTCGACGAGCCGACGGGGGTTCTCACCCCGGCCGAGGCCGACCACCTGTTCCGCATCCTCGGACAGCTGAAGGCGCAGGGAAAGACCGTCATCCTCATCACTCACAAGCTGCGCGAGATCATGGCGATCACCGACGAGGTGTCGGTCATGCGCCGCGGCGAGATGGTGGCGACGCGGCAGACGAACAAGACCTCGGTGGAGGAACTGGCCGAACTGATGGTCGGCCGGCGGGTGCTGCTGCGGGTCGAGAAGGGCGAAGCGCGTCCCGGCGCCGTGAAGCTCTCGGTGAAGGACCTGACGGTGCGCGACAGCCGCGGCGTGACCATGGTCGACGACGTCTCCTTCGATCTGCGCGCAGGCGAGATCGTCGGCATCGCCGGCGTCGCCGGCAACGGCCAGTCCGAGCTCCTCGAGGCGATCGCCGGCATCCGCCGGGCGGTCGCCGGCAGCGTCGAACTGAACGGCCGGGCGATCGACGTCACCGGCCATGCCGATCCGGCCGAGTTGCGCCAGCGCGGGCTGGCGCATGTGCCGGAGGACCGCCACCATGTCGGGCTGGTCTTGAAGTTCGAGGAAAGCGAGAACGCCATCCTCGGCTATCACGACGACCCGAAATACCGCAAAGGCCTGCTGCTCGACATCGATGCGATCCGGGCGGACGCGGAGGACAACATCCGCAAATACGACATCCGGCCGCCGAATGCGCGGCTGAAGACCGCCAACTTCTCCGGCGGCAACCAGCAGAAGATCGTGCTCGCCCGCGAGATGGAGCGGGACCCGGACGTGCTGATCATCGGCCAGCCGACCCGCGGCGTCGACGTCGGCGCGATCGAATTCATCCACCGGCGCATCATCGAGATGCGCGACCAGGGCAAGGCGGTGCTGCTCGTCTCGGTCGAGCTCGACGAGATCCGGGCGCTGTCCGACCGGATCCTCGTCATGTTTGCCGGCCGCGTCGTCGGCGAACGTGAACCCGATGCCTCCGAAGGCGAGATCGGCCTTTTGATGGCCGGCGTCGAAGGCCCGAAGGAGGCCGCGCAATGAGTACCCCTTATGCGAAACTGCCGGGCTGGGTCGAATACGGCCTCATCCCGCTCGTCAATCTCGTCGTCGCCTTTGCGGTCGCCGGCCTCGTCGTGCTGCTCGTCGGCGAGAGCCCGCTGGAAGCGGCCTACCACATGATCAACGGCGCCTTCGGGCGCGGCGAATACATCGGCTTCACGCTCTACTACGCCACCACCTTCATCTTCACTGGGCTCGCGGTCGCCGTCGCCTTCCATGCCGGGCTGTTCAACATCGGCGGCGAGGGCCAGGCCTATGTCGCCGGCATCGGCGTGGCGCTGGCCTGCCTCTGGCTCGACCGCCTGATGCCCTGGTACGTGGTGTTTCCGATCGCGATCCTCGGTGCGGCGCTGTTCGGCGCCGCCTGGGCCTTCCTGCCCGGCTGGTTCCAGGCCAAGCGCGGCAGCCACATCGTCATCACCACGATCATGTTCAACTTCATCGCCGCGAGCCTGATGAACTACATGCTCAACCGGGTGATGAAGCCGCTCGGCTCGATGTCGCTGGAGACGCGCACCTTCGACGCCGGCGGCCAACTGCCGAAGCTCGACTGGCTAATGGCGATCTTCGGTTTGAGCGTCGGCACCTCGCCCTTCAACGTCACCTTCCTCCTGGCGCTTGCGGCCAGCTTCGGCGTCTGGGTGCTGATCTGGCGGACCAAGCTCGGCTACGAGATGCGCACCATGGGTCACAGCCCGCAGGCGGCGCGCTATGCCGGCATCAAGGAGGCACGGATCATCGTCATCACCATGATGATCTCCGGCGCGCTCGCCGGCATGATGGCGCTGAACCCGATCATGGGCGAGACCTACCGCATGCAGCTCGACTTCGTGCAGGGCGCCGGCTTCGTCGGCATCGCCGTGGCGCTGATGGGGCGCTCGCATCCGGCCGGCATCATTCCCGCCGCGATCCTGTTCGGCGTGCTCTACCAGGGCGGCGCCGAGATCGCCTTCGAGATGCCGTCGATCTCGCGCGACATGATCGTCATCATCCAGGGGCTGGTGATCCTCTTCGCCGGCGCGCTGGAGCACATGTTCCGGCCCGCCATCACCCGCGCCGTCCTCGGTCTGTCCGGGCGCGGGCGCACGCAAGCAGCCGTCAAGGGAGCCTGAGGCCATGGACTATCTCCAGCTCTTCCTCGAGCTCGCGCAGTCGACCGTGCGTCTGTCGACGCCGCTGATCCTGGCCGCCCTTGCCGGTCTCTTCACCGAGCGCGCCGGCGTCTTCGACATCGGCCTGGAAGGCAAGATGCTCGGCGGCGCGTTTGCCGCCGGCTGCGTCGCCTTCGTCGCCCAGTCGGCCATGGCGGGGCTGCTCGCCGCCGTCGTCGTCTCGGTGCTGCTGTCGCTCGTGCACGGCTACGCCTCGATCACTCAGCGCGGCAACCAGATCGTCTCGGGCGTCGCCATCAACTTCATCGTCGCCGGCGCCACCGTCATCCTCGGGGAAGCCTGGTTCCGGCAGGGCGGGCGCACGCCGGCGCTGGCCGAAGGCGCGCGCTTCCAGGAGATCACGCTTCCCTTCGCCGAGACGCTGCGCGGCGTGCCGTTGCTGGGGCCGATCTATGCCGAGCTCATCTCCGGCCACCAGGCGCTGACCTACCTCGCCTTCCTGATGGTGCCGGCGAGCTGGTGGATCCTCTACCGCACCCGCTTTGGCTTGCGGCTCAGGGCGGTCGGCGAGAACCCGGGAGCGGTCGATACGGCCGGCATCTCGGTTCTGTGGATGCGCTACCGCGCCGTCATCTGCTGCGGCATCCTGTGCGGCATCGCCGGCGCCTATCTGTCGCTCGCCGCCAATGCCGGCTGGACGAAGGGGATGACCGCCGGCAAGGGCTACATCGCGCTCGCGGCGCTGATCTTCGCCAAGTGGCGGCCGGTACCGGTGATGCTGGCCTGCCTGCTGTTCGGCTTCCTCGACGCCTTCGCCATCCGCTACCAGAGCACGCCGCTGCCGTTGATCGGCAAGGTGCCGGTACAACTGATGCAGGCCCTGCCCTATATCCTCACCGTGGTGCTGTTGGCCGGCTTCATCGGCAAGGCCATCCCGCCGAAGGCCGGTGGCGTCCCCTACGTGAAGGAGCGGTAAGAATGTCCCACGACCTGTTCGAAGCGGCGCGCGACGCCATGGCGTTTGCGCATGCGCCCTATTCGAAGTTTCCGGTGGGGGCGGCGATCCGTGCGGAGGACGGCAAGGTCTATCGTGGCGCCAACATCGAGAACATCTCGTTCCCGCAAGGCTGGTGCGCCGAGCCGACGGCGATCGGCGCGATGATCATGGGCGGCGCGAAGAAGATCGTCGAGATCGCCGTGATCGCCGAGAAGCTGCCGCTCTGCCCGCCGTGCGGCGGCTGCCGGCAGAAGATCGCCGAATTCGCCTCGCCGTCGACGCGCATCTATCTGTGCGACGAGACGGGCGTGAAGAAGACGCTGACGATGGACGAGCTCTTGCCGCACAGCTTCGCGACGGAGGTGATCGGATGAAGGACACGGTCGACCAGCTGTTCCCGCATCTGGGGGGGCGCGTGCCGCGCTACGGCATCATCCTGGGATCCGGGCTCGGCTCGCTCGTGGAGACCGTCGAGGGCAGCGTGCGCATTCCCTATTCGGAGCTTCGCAGCTTTCCGGTCAGCACCGTCTCGGGCCATGCCGGCGAAATGGTGATCGGGCTCGTCGGCGGCGTGCCGGTCATCATGCTGTCCGGCCGGGCGCACTACTACGAGAAGGGTGACGCGAACGCGATGCGCGGGCCGATCGAGGTGCTGAAGGGGCTCGGCGTCACCTCGCTGATCCTGACCAATTCCGCCGGTTCGCTGCGCGAAGACATGCCGCCCGGCTCGGTGATGCGCATTTCCGACCACATCAACTTCTCCGGCGCCAATCCGCTGATCGGGATCGAAGACGACGACCGGTTCGTCGGCATGACCCAGGCCTACGATGCGGGCCTTGCGGCGCAGATGGAGGCGGCGGCGCGGAAGACCGGAACGCCGCTCCACCAGGGCGTCTACATGTGGTTCTCGGGGCCGAGCTTCGAGACGCCGGCGGAAATCCGCATGGCGCGGGTCCTCGGCGCCGACGCCGTCGGCATGTCGACCGTGCCGGAGGTGCTGATCGCCCGCCACCTCGGGCTGAAGGTGGCCGCGGCGTCGGTGATCACCAACTACGGTGCCGGCATGACCGGCTCCGAACTCAGCCATCACGAAACCAAGGACATGGCCCCGGTCGGCGGTGCGCGGCTCGCCGCCATCCTTGCCGAGATGATCGCGGCCGGAGAAACTGCCGATGAATGAGACCACACCCCGCCTCGTCGCCGCCAAGGCGCTGTCGCTGCTCGACCTGACCGATCTCTCCGACACGTGCGACGCAACCGCAATCGAAACGCTGTGCGCGCAGGCGAACACGCCGTTCGGCCCGACGGCGGCCATCTGCATCTGGCCGCGCTTCGTTGCCCAGGCCCGGGCCCTTCTCGGCCCGGACAGCCCCATCCGCATCGCCACGGTGGTCAACTTCCCCTCCGGCGACCTGCCGGTCGACACTGTCGTCTCCGAGACGGAGCAGGCGATCGCCGACGGTGCCGACGAGATCGATCTCGTCATTCCCTACAGGGCGCTGATGGCCGGCAACGAGGACGCCGTGCGCGAGATGATCCGCGCGGTGCGCACGGCCTGCAAGCCGCCTGTCGTGCTGAAGACGATTCTCGAGACCGGCGAGCTGAAGGACCGCGACCTGATCCGCAATGCGTCGCATCTGGCGATCTCGTCGGGCGCCGACTTCATCAAGACCTCGACCGGCAAGGTGGCGGTGAACGCCACCCTGGGCGCGGCCGACATCATGCTCAACGCCATCCGCGAGAGCGGCCGCAATGTCGGCTTCAAGCCGGCAGGCGGCGTGCGCACCGTTGCGGATGCGACCCTCTACCTGGACCTCGCCGCGACGATCCACGGTCCCGACTGGGCGTCGCCCTCGACCTTCCGCTTCGGCGCCTCCGGCCTTCTCGGCGACATCATCGCCGTGCTCGAGGGCCGCGAGGCCGGCGACCAGAGCGCGGCCTACTGACCATGCTGCCGCAGGAGACCATACGGCGAAAGCGCGACGGCGAGGTGCTGGCGGCGGAGGAAATCAGCGCCTTCATCGCGGCGCTGACGGAGGGAACGGCGAGCGAAGGCCAGGTCGCAGCCTTCGCCATGGCCGTGTGGTTTCGCGGGATGGACGCGCGCGAGACCGTTGCCTTGACCGAAGCGATGCGCGATTCCGGGGAGGTGCTCGACTGGCGCGACCTCGACCGGCCGGTGGCGGACAAGCATTCGACCGGCGGCATCGGCGACAACGTCTCGCTGATGCTGGCGCCGATCGCGGCGGCCTGCGGGCTGGCCGTGCCGATGATCTCCGGCCGCGGACTGGGGCACACCGGCGGCACGCTCGACAAGCTCGAATCGATCCCCGGCTACACGGTCACCCCGACGCCGGCCCTGTTTCGCAGGACGGTGAAGGAGGCGGGTTGCGCGATCATCGGCCAGACAGCCGACCTCGCGCCGGCGGACCGGCGTCTCTACGCCATCCGCGACGTCACGGCCACGGTCGATTCGGTGCCGCTGATCACCGCTTCCATCCTGTCGAAGAAGCTGGCCGCGGGGCTGCATTCGCTCGTGCTCGACGTGAAGCTCGGCAACGGCGCCTTCATGACCAGCCGGCCGGATGCCGAGCGGCTGGCGCGAGCGCTCGTGGAGGTCGCCAACGGCGCGGGCCTGCGGGCGACTGCGCTTATCACCGACATGAACCAGCCGCTCGCGGACGCGGTCGGCAACGTCGTCGAACTGGAAAACTGCATCGCCTTTCTCCGGGGCGAGAAGGCGGGGACGCGGCTGGAGCGGATCGTGCTGTCGCTGGCTGCGGAAATGCTGGTCAGCGGCGGCATCGAGACGGATACGGCGGCCGCGCATGCGCGTGCGCAGCGGGCCGTCGCGGACGGACGGGCCGCCGAGGTGTTTTCGACGATGGTGCGGTCGCTCGGCGGGCCCGCCGACCTTCTCGACAATCCGGCCGGCATCCTGGCGAGGGCCCCGGTCATCCTGCCGGTCACCGCCGTGACGTCGGGCTACCTTGCGGCCTGCGACGCGCGCGGCATGGGGATGGCCGTGATCGAAATGGGTGGCGGACGGACCAGGCCGGACCAGACCATCGATCACCGCGTCGGCTTCGACCGGCTGAGGCCACTCGGTACGCGCATCGAGGCGGGCGACGAGATCGGGCGGGTCCATGCGCGAACGCTGGAAGAGGCCCAGGCCGGCGTTGCGCGCCTGCGCGCGCTGTACGCGATCGAAGATGCCGCGCCGCTGCCGGACTATCCGATCATCGGCCGGATCAGCGAATGAGGCGCATCCGGCCGCCGTCGACCTGATAGGACGACAGACCCTTGAGGAAGGTCATGCCGACCAGCATGCCGGAGAGCGCCTTGTCCTCCAGCACCATGGCCCCGACATCCGAAACGCTGATCGAGCCGATGGCAACACTGTCGAGGCGGACATAGGCTGCGCGCGCCTTGCCGTTGGCCGTATTGACCGCGTAGCGGAAATCGAGTTCCTTGCGCGCGATCCCCAGCCGTTCGGCCATCGAGACGTTGATCGCGACCATGCTGGCGCCGGTGTCGATCATGCCCTTCTGCTTGCGGCCGTTGACCGTGAACAAGCCGGAGAAGTGACCGGCGGCATCCGCCTCCAGCGTGACGCCGCGGTTGCCGGTGTAGCGGGCGGTCGAGACCGGCTCGACGGTGGCCGTTTCTGCGCCGTTCGTGCTGCCCTCGCTCCGACCGGCGGACAGATAGCTGTTGGCAATGCCCGGCACGTAGACGGCCACGGCGGCAATGGCGGCAACGACGAACAGACTGCGGGCGAACATGGGCATCTCCTGCGGGGATCATCCCCGACCTTGCGCACGCCCCGATGGCGCGGGACGGTGCGCCGAACCGGACGTGCCAGGCAGTAGACCATGCCAATGTTGACGGACCGGAAAAATGGAGCCCGATCGCGGGATTTGCCGCAGCGAAAGCGCAGGGTAGCTAACGCCCGGTTAACGCGGCATACCAACCTGCGCTGATACTACTTCGTACCGTACATGCGGTCTCCGGCATCGCCGAGGCCGGGCATGATGTAGCCCTTGTCGTTCAGGTGGCTGTCGATCGACGCCGTGTAGACCCTGACGTCGGGATGGGCGGAGCGGAAATTGCGGATGCCCTCGGGGGCCGCCAGCAGGCAGAGGAAGCGGATGTTGGTGGCGCCCCGCTCCTTCAGCTTCTCGATCGCCGCGATCGCCGAATTGCCGGTGGCGAGCATCGGGTCGACGACGATGACCAGCCGTTCGTTCAGCAGGTCCGGGGCCTTGAAGAAATACTCGACGGCTTCCAGCGTCTCATGGTCGCGGTAGACGCCGATGTGCGAGACGCGGGCGGAAGGGACGAGCTCCAGCATGCCCTCGAGCAGGCCGTTGCCGGCGCGCAGGATCGAAGCGAATACGAGCTTCTTGCCCTCGAGGACCGGGGCGTCGATGACCTGAAGCGGCGTCTCGATCCGCTCGGTCGTCAATTCGAGGTCGCGCGTCACCTCGTAGCACAGCAGCGTCGAAATCTCGCGCAAGAGCCGCCGGAAGCTGCCCGTCGAGGTGTCCTTCTTGCGCATGATGGTCAGCTTGTGCTGCACGAGCGGGTGATCGATGACTGTTACGCCGTCCATGGCCAAACCTTCCCTCGATTTCGTTGATCTTCTCTTCTTTCACAATCGCGCCCCGTCCCGCAAGAGACTGGATGGGACACCTGCCGTTCATCCCCGGTTGCCGGGCGAGGGACGGCCGAAAGCCACGTCAAAGCTGCGACAGCAGCCGGCCGCGGGTCTCCTCGTCCACAAAGGCGGCCTCGATCGCCGTTCTCGTCACGCCGTCCAGTTCACTCTCGGAATATCCCATCGCCTGCGAAGCGACCTCGTATTCGCGTTGAAGCGAGGTATGGAAGAAGGGCGGATCGTCGGAATTGAGCGTCACCTTCACCCCGGCGGCCTGGAGGCGGCGCAAGGGATGAGCCTGGAAGCTCTCGAACACGCCGAGCGCCACGTTCGATCCGGGGCACACTTCCAGCACGACGCCCGCCTCGGCCAGCCGCTCCACCAGGCCCGGATCCTCGATCGCCCGCACGCCATGACCGATGCGGGCAGGACGAACGAAATCGAGCGCATCGCGCACGCTTTCCGCCCCGCAGACCTCGCCGGCATGGATGGTGATCCCGAGGCCCGCCTCGCGGGCGATGTCGAAGGCGCGGACGAAGTCGGATACCGCGCCGATGCGCTCGTCGCCCGCCATGTTGAAGCCGGTCACCAGCGGATGCCCGATTGCGGCGGCAAAGCGGGCCGCCCATTCGACCCGCTCGGGTCCGCGGTGCCGGAGACCGACGACGATCATCCGGCACTCGATGCCGGTCCTTGCACGGGCCGCCTCGATCCCGCGCGCGATGCCGGCGATGTAGGCGCCGGCGCCGAGGCCGACGGTCTCGGCGTGGTCGGGCGAGACGAACAGTTCGCTGTAGATGGCGCCCGCAGCGGCCAGTTCGTCCAGATAGGTCTCGGTCAGGAGCGCATAGTCGTCCTCGGTGCGAAAGAGACCGGCGACGGCATCATAGGCGGCCAGGAAGCTCGTGAAGTCCCGCCAGACATAGGCGCCGTCCCGGAGGAAGGCATCGGTTTCGACGCCGTATCTGCACGCCTGCGACAAAGCCAGCGCCGGCGGAACTGCGCCCTCGAGGTGGCAGTGAATTTCGGCCTTCTTCATCTGCCGCATCACAGGAAGCTTCTCCCGTAGGGTCCCGGCGGCAGGCCGAGATGCCTTGCGATCGTCTCGCCGATGTCGGCGAAGGTCGTCCGGGTGTCCAGCAATCGCGAGCGGATGCCGGGGCCGAAACTCATGATCGGCACGCGCTCGCGCGTGTGGTCGGTGCCGCGCCAGGTCGGGTCGCAGCCGTGGTCGGCCGTGAGCAGGACGAGATCGCCCGGATGCAGCTTGCGATCCACCTCCGGCAGGCGCCGGTCGAACGCCTCGAGGGCTGCGGCATAGCCGGCCACGTCGCGGCGATGGCCGTAGAGCATGTCGAAATCGACGAAATTGGTGAAGACCAGGTCGCCATCCTGGGCCTCGTCCATCGCCTGCAGGGTGGCGTCGAACAGCGCCATGTTGCCGTTCGCCTTCAACAGCCGGCCGATGCCCTGATGGGCGAAGATGTCGGCGATCTTGCCCACCGCATGCACCGTGCGCCCGGCCTCGGTCAGCCGGTCCAGTAGCGTCGGCTCGGGCGGAAGCACGGAGTAGTCGCGCCGGTTGCCGGTGCGCTCGAAACTCCCAGGGCCTTCGCCGACGAAGGGCCGCGCGATCACCCGGCCGATCCTGCCGCCGGGCCGGTCGTCGAGAATGGCCCGAACGGCCTGGCAGAACGACAGGAGCCGATCCAGGCCGAAATGCGCCTCATGTGCTGCGACCTGGAAGACGGAATCCGACGAGGTGTAGCAGATCGGCTTGCCCGTCGCGATGTGCTCTTCCCCGCACCGAGCGATGATGTCCGTTCCAGAGGCGTGGCAGTTGCCGAGGATGCCCGGGACCTGGCCGATCTCGCAGATGGCCGCAACCAGTTCCGGCGGGAAGGCGTCGCCTTCGGAGGGGAAGTAGCCCCAGTCGAACATCACCGGGGTCCCGGCGATTTCCCAGTGGCCCGACGGTGTGTCCTTGCCGCGGGAGATCTCGCTTGCGGCGCCATGCTGGCCGAAAACGCGGGAAGGCACCTCCATCCCGTCGGGGAAACGGCCAGTGGCGGCGTGGGCGGCGTGAAGCAGCCCGAGGGCGGACATGTTGGGAAGCCTGAGCGGCCCCTGCCGCAGGCCCTCCCGATCTCCGGCACCGGCCGCACAGAACTCGGCGATGTGCCCAAGGGTATCGGCGCCGTCGTCGCCGAAGTCCGCCGCATCCGGGCCGCCGCCGATGCCGAAGGAATCAAGTACGAAAAGAAACGCTCTGGCCATGCTTCACCTGTCGATCCTACGCAGCGCGCACGGGGCCGCGGAACGGGAGACGATCGACCTGCGGCCGAAAGCGCGATGGCGTCATCCTGCGCCGACGGCGATCCTCCCATCGCCGGAATGACATGGAATTCGATGACGGCTCAAGAGAAATCGCCGGCTCAGGCCAGCTGGGCGACAGCGAGCGACGCCGAATGCAAGTATCAGCTGCAAACGCTGCAGGGAAGCTCGTTGCCCTTGCGCAGACGGCTGTAGCTGGTGCGCTTGAGCGTGGGATTCACGATCTCCGTCGTCGAGGACCCGCGCAGGAACGGGAGGAACCGATCGACAAGATCGATCCTGTATTCCATCGTCACCGTGGTCATGACGAGGAAGCTCTTCACCGTCTTCATGTCATCCGCGAGCGGTATCGGCGTTCCCTTGGTCATGCCCGTCACCGTCTGATCGTTCTCGTCGCGCGACCAGGCAACCGTGGCGTTCTGGGCATCGTCGACTTGAATGCCGACGATCTCGTAGCCGAGGTTTGTGGCGTCGACCGCGTAGGGTGCGAGCATGCTGTTGGCCGCCATCCTCGCGTCGGCAAATTCCGTATTGCCGAGGCTGCTGAACTGAGCCAGCAGGTCGGAGATCGTCGAGGATGCGCGGCCGACCTTGTTGTAGACCGACATCGCCACCGAGATCTCGTAGGCGCCGATATATCCGACCAGAAGCAACGGCACGAGGATGGCGAACTCCACCGCTCCGGCGCCGTCGCGCCTGCGTGCCAGACGCCGCAGCGCGGTCGGCATCCGGGAGGCGATGATCCTGCGCATGCGACCCGCATCTGCCTTCATTGGTAGTCCTCGTTCCGGAACACGGCCGTGGCAACCAGATTTTGCCCGTCTATTGTTTCGCCCGAGGGGCCGTACAGACGGGACACCATCCGCAGGTAGTCAACGATGATCGGCCATCGGTAGCAGGCGCGCACGATGTTGGTCGACTGCTTGCCGCCGGGCGCGAAGGTGTCGGCGTCCGGGCATTCCATGACGTCGGCGGCTCCCCCGAAATTCGCAAGGCTGCGCACATCGATGTGGAGACGCGACGGCTCGTCGGTGCTCTCGTCGCAACTCAGCAGGACGACGAGCTCCTCGCAGAAGAGCGTGCGGAACTCCCGCGCGTCCACGTCCGTCGGACGGTCCATCTCGAATGTGATCTCGCCCATGCGGATCCTGCGCGCCATCGAATCGTTGGCGTTGAGCAGAACCTGCTCCGCGGCATAGGCGACGAAGGTCTCGATGATCGCGAAGACGATACCGAAGAACACCGGAGCCAGAATGGCGAACTCCAGCGAGGAGGCGCCTTCACGCGTGCAGAAGAAGCGCCTCAGCCGGCCGGTAGGCCCGTCATGTCGCCTGGTCGTTCCCGTCATGGATCCGATTCACCTTCCGCTCGCGCTCCGGCCCTTTCGGGGGCGCAGGGCACCTTCCCCAAGCGTCGTTCCAAAAGGTCCTTCATCGACCATTCGACCGCGCATGGGCGCGAGACTAAACGATCGACCGTTTATTTTCCGTTTGCGGGAAGGCTGGCATTCGACCGGCTTCCCGGTTTCGAACGCCACAGGCGTCAGGGAGAGGAACTGGTGGCGCGCTTGGCGTGCTGTTCGCAGATCGGCGTGCAGGAGAGGACCGAGCGTTCGGTCTGGCGGAACACGCGGACGGTGTTGCCCTCGTCGATGGAGACGAGGATGCGCTCGTCGACGATGGCATTGCCGTCGGCATCGAGGAGCACGAGATTGGTGGTGCCGAAATTCCGGCCGGTCAACACGATCGTCGTGGCGTCGGCGACGGTCGCGTCGGCCACCTCCGCATTGCCGACGATGACCTTGCTGACGGGGCGGTCCAGCTTCAGCACGCGCGCGTGATCCATGTAGACGCGCATCATTTCGCCGTCTTCCGCCCGGGCGCCGCCCGCGATCATGCAGGACTGCGCGAGCAGAAGCCCGATACCCAGACGCATGGCCCTGGAGGTGGCGAATGTCCCGACGGTTCTCATCTGGCAGAATCCTGAAGCTGCGGCCTTGGCCGAGAATGGCTGCGAATGGTGAATGAACCCTTAAGCGGTTCCGCTTTTCCTCAATCCTTTGCTGGTCCGCCGGGCGATGTCGACGAATCGCGCCCCGATTTCGCGGGGGCCGAATATGTCCGCCCAATCGGTCGCTCGCCTGCGGTTCCCGTGCATCCGCCGTTCCGGCGCGCTGCGTTGCGCCTTTGTTTACCACAATATCGGTCAGCCCGCGTTAACGGAACGGTAACCGCCTTCCTTAAGCAGGTGGCAATGCGGCGCGTGTAGGTTGCAGTCATCCGAACAGCGGAAAACAGTTGTCGGACGTGCTGAACCAACACCGTGGATAGGAGAAACCCCATGACCAAGATCTTCGCTCGCTTCCTGAAAGACGAATCCGGCGCGACCGCCATCGAATACGGCCTGATCGCAGCCCTCATCTCCGTCGCCATCATCGCCGGCGCAAGCACCCTCGGCGACGAGCTGTCCGACACGTTCAACACGCTCAGCGGCGAAATGACCAACGCCAACAGCGCGCACTAATCGCAGACACCGGCGGCGTCAGCCGCCGTATTGTCCAGGGACCGCCTTCCACACGGAGGCGGTCCTTGTTTTTTAGAAAGCCTTCATCGATTGCGTTCATGCTGTCCGGCACGAACGGGGACCACAAGGGGGAATTGCCATGACGGAAGCAGCCATCTTTGTCGTCTTTCCGCTCTGCCTGGCGATCGCGGCCTTCTCCGATCTTCTCACCATGACCATCCCGAATCGCGTTTCCGCGATCCTTTTGGCCACCTTCATCGTCGTTGCGCCGCTTGCCGGACTGAGCCTGACCGCAATCGGGCTTCATCTTCTGGCCGGCCTCGCCGTCTTCGGCGTCTGCTTCGCCCTGTTCGCGATCAATGTCATGGGCGGGGGCGACGCCAAGCTTCTGACCGCGAGTGCCGTCTGGTTCGGCCTCACGCCCGCGCTCGTCTCCTACCTGATGTATGTTTCCATCTTCGGCGGGGTGCTGACGCTTATTCTCCTGGCCCTGCGCTCCCGCGCCACGATGATCATGGCGTCAGGCCTGCCGGTCCCGAACCATCTGCTGACTGCCAGGAAGGTGCCCTACGGCATTGCGATCGGCTTTGCCGCCTTCGTGGCCTATCCGGCTTCGCCGCTGATGCAGGCCGCGCTCGCCCGCCTCCACTGACACCGTCGAAGACTTGAAGCGCATGGTCACCGGTGACCTTGCCCGCCGCCCCGTTGCCGCCTGCAGCGCGCATACGCCTTTCAGCCGTCGATTGCATTAGCAGAACGCGATAGCCCCGTGGTGAGCGGCGTTTAAGCCGACGTTAACCACGCTCATAAGCAAGTCATTAACCATAATTATACCAATTGGTGGTCAATGTGACGATGCAATCTCGCACGTCCAGGGGCCAACCATGAAACCGGCGCGAATCATCATTCTGGCAGTCGCCGTCCTTTCGGCGGGCGTTGCGGGCTATCTCGCCCTGCAGCTCGCCCGCGGCAACCGCATCTCGGTTGCCAAGCCCGTCGTCGAACGGGAGCCGACCATCAACGTGCTCGTGGCAACGCAGAGCCTGCCGATCGGCGCGCGCCTCAACGGCGACTCGTTCGGCTGGAGCGCCTGGCCGGAGAAGAACGTCGTCGAGGGCTTCATCACCGAGGAGAACCGACCGGACGCGGTGGAGAAGCTCGCGGGCGCCGTCGTGCGCATGCCGATCTTCAACGGCGAACCGATCCGCCAGGAGAAGATCGCCGATTCGAACAGCAAGATCATGTCGTCGCTGCTGCCGGCCGGAAAGCGCGCGGTATCGACGGAGATCTCGGTTGCGACCGGCGCCGGCGGCTTCATCCTGCCGAACGACCGCGTCGACGTGATCATGGTCCGCGAAGGCGACGACGACGCCAAGATCACCGAGACCATCCTCAGCAACGTGCGGGTGCTCGCGATCGACCAGCAGATCCAGGAGAGCGAGGACGGCAAGAAGACGGTGGTAGGAACGACGGCGACGCTCGAGCTCACGCCGGATCAGTCCAAGGTGATCACGGTCGCGCAGCAGATGGCCGAGCGGCTGCAGCTGGCGTTGCGCAGCGTCGCCGACGCGCAGGAAGAAGACACGAAGGCGGCCGACTACCTGCTGAGCGGAGGCGAGGGCTCCCCCATCATCCAGGTCATCAAGTCCGGTGAAATCGTCAGGTCGGGTACGCCCGCGGCCAACCAGTGAAGCAGGAGCGCACAGTGCGAGGAATCGGAAAGAAATTTCGGGCTTCGGTCGCCGGCGGGATGACCTTCTGCCTTGCCTTCTCGGGCATGCCGGCAGCGGTGGTCAATGGCGGCCATGCCATCGACATGGCGCGAGCCGCCGCCTCGACCAGCCTGGTCCGGATCACCGACGCAGGCCCGGGGGCACGCAAGTCGCTGAAACTCGGGCTCAACAAGGCGATCGTCGTGGACCTGCCGACCGACGCGCACGACATCCTGGTCGCCGACCCGATGAAGGCGGACGCGGTCACCCGTACCTCGCGACGCATCTACATCTTCGGCAAGGAGATCGGCCAGACCAACGTCTTCATCTTCGGGCCGAACGGCGAGGAGATCGTCAGCCTCGATCTCGCCGTCGAGCGCGACATCACCGGCCTCGAAGAGCATCTGCGCCGGTTCATTCCGGATTCCAATATCTCGGTCGAGATCATCTCCGACAACATCGTGCTGACCGGCACGGTGCGCACGCCGCAGGACGCGCTGCAGGCCGCCCGCCTCGCCGACATCTTCCTCACCGGCGGTGAGGCGACCACCCGTACCGTGACGGCCCAGGGCAACAACGGCGATGCGGCGATCTTCGGCGAGGAACGGCAGAAGTCGCAGGTCGTCAACATGCTGAAGATCGACGGCGAGGACCAGGTCACGCTGAAGATCACCGTCGCCGAGGTCAGCCGGCAGGTGCTGAAGCAGCTGGGCTTCAACGGCTCGGTCAGCGGAAGCGACGGCTATATCGCCTTCCGCAATCCCTCCAATCTCGGCGGCGCGATCGACTGGACTGCCAATGCCGTACTGTCCGGGACGGTGGGAGGCACCGACATCGCCACCTACGTCAACGCCATGGAACAGGCAGGCGTGATGCGCACACTTGCCGAGCCGAGCCTGACCGCGATCTCGGGTGAAGCCGCCAGTTTCTATGTCGGCGGCGAATTCTGGCGTCCCGTCGAGCAGGAAATCGACAACGAGAAAGACGAGATCAAGCGCACCAACGAGGAGGTCGAGTACGGAATTCGTTTGAATTTCAAGCCCGTGGTGCTTTCGGCCGGTCGGATTAGTTTGCGCGTCGAAACCGAGGTGTCCGAGCCAACGTTTGAAGGGTCGGTCAGTACCCTCAGCAACCTGGGTGCCCCCGGCGCAACTGTCATGTCCATCCGGCGCCGCGAAGCTTCGACCAGCGTCGAGCTTCCTTCGGGCGGATCGATCGTGATCGCCGGCCTCGTCAGGGAAGAAATCCGCCAGGCGATGTCCGGTTTCCCCGGACTGTCCAAGATCCCGGTGCTCGGCACGCTGTTCCGCTCCAAGGACTTCCTGCGCAACGAGACGGAAATGGTCATCATCGCGACACCCTATCTCGTGCGCCCAGTGGCCCGCAACGAGCTGAACCGGCCGGACGACAACTTCAACCCGACGAACGATGCGGCAAGCTTCTTCCTCGGCCGGGTCAACCAGATCTACGGCCGCAAGGAGGCCGGCGTGCCCGCCGGGACCTACAACGGCGCCGTCGGCTTCATCTACAAGTGACCGGGGAACGGACATGACCGCACACACACGCTTCCAGCCCCCTTCCGAAAGGCTCCGCCCGATGGTGTTCCGTCGCATTCTTCCGCTGACGCTCGTCCTCTCCGCGGCGATGCTCGCCGGCTGCGCCTCCAAGGATGCGGTCACGACGTCATCGATCCCGGACGACTACCGCACGCGCCACCCGATCGTGCTGACCGAGGCCGAGCATACGCTGGACGTTCCCGTCGCCTCCGGCGACCGTTCGCTGACCCTTCCGATGCGCGACAACATCCGCGGCTTCGCGCAGGACTACAAGTCGAAGTCCAAGGGCACCGTGCAGATCATGCTGCCGCAGGGCTCGGCGAATGCGGGTGCCGCCGCCGCGCTGCGCAAGCAGGTGCGCGCGACGCTCGTCAACGAGGGCGTACCGAACAAGCTCATCATCGAGACGGGCTACGGCGCGGCCGGACAGGGCGACGCCGCCCCGATCCGCCTCGCCTTCGTCTCGACGACGGCCAAGACGAACACCTGCGGCCAGTGGCCGGAGGATCTGACGCTGAACACGATGGAAAACAGGCAGTACTACAATTTCGGATGCGCGACGCAGGCCAATCTCGCAGCGCAGATCGCCAACCCGATGGATCTGGTCGGGCCGCGCGGCATGACGCCGATCGATGCGGAGCGGCGGGCGACGGCGATCCAGGACTATCGCGAAAACGGAACGGACGACTGACGGAGCGGCGCACGGCTGACCAGACAGTAACGGGGCATCAACGATGACGAGCATCCAGTACGGAATAGAGGCGAGACAACCCTCCGACGCCTACCTCGACGAAGGTACGGCCACCGGCGAGCTCGACCATGTGCGCCCGCTTCCGCGCATCTCCATCCACGCCTTCTGCGAAAGCGACGGCATGCTGCAGACGATGGAGCGCTGCGCCAGCGACCGGCGGATGTCGAAGGTCAGCCTGCGGATCAACAGCGGCACGATCCAGACCGCGGTGAACATGTTCACCACCGCCCCGACCCCGAACCTGATCATCCTCGAGAGCTCCACCGAGCCTTCGGCGATCCTGCAGGAGCTGGCGCCGCTGGCCGAGGTCTGCGACCCGAGCACCAAGGTCGTCATCGTCGGCCACTACAACGACATCTCGCTCTATCGCGAACTGATCCGCAACGGCATTTCCGAATATCTGGTCGCTCCCGTCGCCATGGCGGAGGTGCTGAACGCCGTCTCGGCGATCTTCGTCGACCCCGAGGCCGAACCGCTGGGACGCACCATCGCCTTCGTCGGCGCCAAGGGCGGCGTCGGCTCGTCCACCATCGCCCACAACTGCGCCTGGGACATCTCGAACCTGTTTTCCACCGAGGTGGTGCTCGCCGACCTCGACCTGCCCTTCGGCACCGCCAACATCAATTTCGACCAGGACCCGGCCCAGGGCATGGCCGAGGCGGTCTATACGCCGGAGCGGCTGGACGAGGTGTTCCTCGACCGCCTGCTGGCGAAATGCTCCGATCACCTGTCACTGCTGGCCGCACCGTCGACGCTCGACCGGGCCTACGAACTGGAGCGCGGCTCCTTCCAGCCGATGATGGAGGTGCTGCAGAGAAGCGCACCGGTGAACGTGCTCGACGTTCCGCATGCCTGGTCGGAATGGACGCGCGCCCTGCTTGCGGAGGTCGACGAGGTGGTCGTCACCGCCGTTCCGGACCTGGCGAACCTGCGCAACGCGAAGAACATCTTCGACGCCTTGAAGAAGCTCAGGCCGAACGACCGCACGCCGCATCTGATCCTCAACCAGGTCGGCATGCCGAAGCGCCCGGAGATCGCGCCGAACGACTTCTGCGATCCGCTGGAAACTCAGCCGATCGCCATCATCCCCTTCGACGCGCAGCTCTTCGGCGCCGCTGCCAACAGCGGGCGGATGATCGCCGAGATGGACAGGAAATCACCGGCTGCGGAGACCTTCTCCCAGATCGCGCACGTCGTCACCGGGCGCGCCACGGTCAAGAAACCCAAGAAGGGCGGACTCGGCAAGGTGCTGGGAATGCTCGGCCGCAAATGACACCCGGCAAGGCCCGGCACAGGACTGGATGAAACGGCATGTTCGGTAGACGCGGAAACGAAGGCTTTGGAAAGAGTGGCGGCCCCGCCGGCCATCCGCCGCAGGCCGCCCCGACCCCGGCTCCGGTCGAGCGCGCGGCGGCGCCGGTGGCTGCCGAGCCGGTGCGGGAAGCCGCGGTCGCTTCGGCACCTCCGCCCCACCAGCCCTCGCCGATCGCGCGCAAGAAGATGCCGCGCACGGAGGACTACTACGATACCAAGTCGCAGGTGTTCTCGGCGCTGATCGACACGATCGACCTGTCGCAGCTCGCCAAGCTCGATACGGAGAGCGCGCGCGAGGAAATCCGCGACATCGTCAACGACATCATCACCATCAAGAACTTCGCGATGTCGATCTCCGAGCAGGAGGAACTGCTCGACGACATCTGCAACGACGTGCTCGGCTACGGCCCGCTCGAGCCGCTGCTCGCCCGCGACGACATCGCCGACATCATGGTCAACGGCGCGGGGCGGACCTATATCGAAGTGGGCGGCAAGGTGCAGGAATCGGAGATCCGCTTCCGCGACAACGCGCAGCTCCTGTCGATCTGCCAGCGCATCGTCAGCCAGGTCGGCCGCCGCGTCGACGAATCGAGCCCGATCTGCGACGCGCGCCTTCCCGACGGCTCGCGCGTCAACGTCATCGCCCCGCCGCTGGCGATCGACGGCACGGCGCTCACCATCCGCAAGTTCAAGAAGGACAAGCTGACCCTCGACCAGCTCGTGAAGTTCGGCTCGATCACGCCGGAGGGCTCCACGCTTCTGCAGATCATCGGCCGGGTCCGCTGCAATCTCGTCATTTCCGGCGGTACCGGCTCGGGCAAGACGACGCTCCTGAACTGCATGACCCGCTACATCGATGCCGACGAGCGCGTGATCACCTGCGAGGACTCGGCGGAACTGCAGCTGCAGCAGCCGCATGTGGTGCGCCTCGAAACCCGCCCCCCGAACATCGAGGGCGAGGGCGAGATCACCATGCGCGACCTGATCAAGAACTGCCTGCGCATGCGTCCGGAGCGGATCATCGTCGGCGAAGTGCGCGGACCGGAGGTGTTCGACCTGCTGCAGGCGATGAACACCGGTCACGACGGCTCGATGGGCACGATCCACGCCAACTCGCCGCGCGAATGCTTAAGCCGCATGGAATCGATGATCGCGATGGGCGGCTACACGCTGCCGGCCAAGACGGTGCGCGAGATCATCGCCGGCTCGATCGACGTGATCATCCAGGCCTCGCGCCTGCGCGACGGCTCGCGCCGCATCACCCACATCACCGAGGTGGTCGGCATGGAGGGCGACGTCATCGTCACCCAGGACCTGATGCGCTTCGAGATGGAGGGCGAGGACGCCAACGGCCGCATCATCGGCCGGCATGTCGGCACCGGCATCGGCAAGCCCAACTTCTGGGACCGCGCACGTTACTTCAACGAGGAGCGACGCCTCGCCTCGACGCTCGACATGATGGAAAAAGTGGCATAGCCGCGGGGGACCGATGTTCGGACTGGATCTCACCATCGTAGCGATCATCGCGCTCGCGGCCGTGGCCGCCGGCGCGCTCGGCTACGGCCTGCTGTTCTCCCGCATCGAGACCGAGAAAAAGGCCGAAAGCCGCGTCAATAAGGTGAAATCCGCCGAGACCGACCAGAACAAGGTCAAGGCAGCGCGCGAGCGCATGCAGGAGATGTCGAAGCGGCGCAAATCCGTCCAGGATTCGCTGAAGGATCTGGAGAAAAAGCAGCAGGAGCGCAGCAAGAAGGCGGCGCCTACCCTGAAGTCGAAGCTGTCGCAGGCCGGCCTGTCGCTGAGCCCGACGCAGTTCACCCTGATCGGCATCGGCTTCGGCCTGTTCATGGCGGCCGCCGCCTTCGTCGCCGGCGCGCCTGCCGTCGTCGCCGGCGGGCTTCTCTTCATCGCCGGCGTCGGTGTCCCCCGCTGGGTGCTGAACTTCATGGTCAAGCGGCGGATGAACAAGTTTCTGGAAGAATTTCCGAACTCGCTCGACGTGATGGTGCGCTCGATCAAGTCCGGCCTGCCGCTGACGGACGCATTGCGCCTGATCGCGGCCGAGGGCCAGGAACCGGTCCGGTCCGAGTTCCGCCGCGTCGTCGAATCCCAGCAGATGGGCCTCAGCGTTCCGGACGCCTGCGCCCGCATGTTCACCTACATTCCCCTGCAGGAGGTGAACTTCTTCTCGATCGTGATCGCGATCCAGAGCCAGGCCGGCGGCAATCTCTCCGAAGCTCTCGGCAACCTGTCGCGCGTCTTGCGCGAGCGGCGCAAGATGCGGGCGAAGGTCGATGCGCTGTCGATGGAGGCCAAGGCGTCCGCGGTCATCATCGGCGCGCTGCCGCTGATCGTGATGCTGCTCGTCTACCTGACGACGCCCGACTACATCAAGGTCATCTTCATCGATCCGCGCGGCCATCTCATCCTCGGCGCTTCCGCCGTCTGGATGACGATCGGCATCCTGATGATGCGCAAGATGATCAACTTCGACATCTGAGGAAGGAATTGGCGCGATGAAGGAACTGGCGGCGACCCTCACCAATCCCGACATCCTGCTGCCGGTGTTCGTGGTCATCGCGGTGCTGGCGACCTTCTACACGCTGGCGGCGCCCTATTTCGAGCGCGGCGACCTCGACAAGCGCATGAAGTCGGTGGCACTCGAGCGCGACCAGATCCGCGCGCGGGAACGGGCCCGGCTGAACGCCGAGGGGCCGCAGGGACGCGGCTCGCTGCGCTCGCAGCAGAACAGCTCGGTCCGCCAGGTGGTCGAGCGGCTGAACCTGAGGGAGGCGCTGGTCGACAGCGGCACGATCAACCGGCTGCGCCAGGCAGGCTATCGGTCGCAGAACGCGCTGAACATCTTCCTCTTCGCCCGCTTCGTCCTGCCCTTCGTGTTCTTCGCCGTCGGCGCCTTCTACATCTTCTATCTCGGGCATCTGGGGGACAAGCCGCTCGCCATCCGCATCCTGGCGGCGATCGGCGCCGCCTATCTCGGCTTCTATGCTCCGAACATCTTCATCTCCAACCGTGTCTCCAAGCGGCAGCTGTCGATCAAGCGCGCCTGGCCGGACGCCCTCGACCTGCTGCTGATCTGCGTGGAATCGGGCGTGTCGATGGAGGTGGCGCTGCGCCGCGTGGCCGACGAAATCGCCGCGGCCTCGTCCGAGCTTGCCGAGGAACTGGTGCTGACGACCGCGGAGCTCTCCTTCCTGCAGGACCGGCGCGTCGCCTATGAGAACCTCGGCACCCGCACGGGCCTCGACATCGTCAAGGCGGTGATGCAGGCGCTGATCCAGGCCGAGCGCTACGGCACACCGATCGCCCAGGCGCTGCGCGTGCTGGCGCAGGAAAGCCGCGACCAGCGCATGAACGAGGCAGAGAAGAAGGCGGCGGCCCTGCCGCCGAAGCTCACCGTGCCGATGATCGTGTTCTTCCTGCCGGTGCTGATCGCCGTCATTCTCGGCCCCGCCGGAATCCAGGTGGCGGATACGTTCTAAGCAGCCGCCCGAGGGTCGGGTGCGCTGCCCGTAAAAGCGGCGGCGGCTGAACATGCAGCCACGCCCGCCCCCGCACGACGCCAATTCCGGACAAGCCGCGCTGGTTTCCCGCCGCAACGGTCAACGATCATTGGCAAGGCAACGCACTGGTGCGCGCGGCCGGGCGCCAACGCCCGGTCCGCAGCGCACATCTGCAGCAACGGCCGATTGTGCAATCAGTTGGTGTTGTTGTCGTCGTTCTGGGCGAGCTGCTTCCAGGCGTTCTGCTGCGAAAGCATGCCGCGGAGATAGGCGACGTTCGCCTCCGCCTGTTCGGCGCTGAGCTCCTGCCGTGCGATCTGCTGCGCCTCGTCGAAGCGGCCCTGCAGGCCGATCGCGAGCGCCAGGTTCTGCCGGACGCTGGAATCCGCGCCGGGCTGCTGCGCGGCGGAGCGCAGGTAGGTTTCGGCGGTCTTCAGGTCGCGCACGAGAAGATAGGACATGCCGAGGTTGGACAGCACCGAGGGTTCGTTCGGCTTCAGGTCGAGCGCCTCGCGATAGCGGCTGCGGGCCTCGGGCGCACGGCCGAGCTGGTCCAGGATCGCGCCCTCGGCGGACTTCAGCCGCCAGTCGGGACGATCCGGCGTCTGCGCCCGCTGGATCGTGCCGAGCGCCTGCTCGAGCTGGCCGGCGGCGGCCTGCGATTTTCCGTAGGCCGCAAGCACCTCGCGATCGGTCGGGTGGAAGATCGCCACCTGCTGCATGACGGCAAGCGCCTGGTCGTTGCGGCCGGTCATGCGCAGGAGGTTCGCATAGTTGAGACCGGCCTGGCGATCCTTGGGGTTCTTTTCGTAGGCCTTTCCGACGCTTTCGGCCGCCCTCGCCAGTTCGCCGGCATTCATCTCGGTCACCGGCTTCGACATCTTCGGGATGGAGCCGGTCGTCTCCCGGCTGGGTCCGGTCTGACATCCCGCGAGCGTCGCCGCCAGGAGGGCGGTCGCCGTCGTCAGGGCAAGTTTTCGGCCAAGCGATCGTGAATGTGCGGAGCCAGGCATGTGCGTTCCCCAGAATGTCTCCTGCGGCGCCCCTTCGAAGAATCACGCCGCAATCCTCACTCCAGCAATATTCTGTTAACCCTAACGGAGTGTTAATTCGCCGATTCCCGGACCGTACCGCAAAGGCTCTGCCATGGCTCCCTACCAGTTCATCGACCGCCCGTCCCCCTTCAACAGCCGCGGCGGAAAGACGCTTCCGATCTTCGCCATCACCCCGGCGCATATCGAGACCGGCACGATCGATCCGGTGGCGCTGGACTGGGCCCGCAAGGCGGGCTTCAAGGCCGACGTGGGTTCGCTGCTGCTCGTCCCGACGGACGACGGCCATCTGGGCGGCGCGCTGTTCGGCCTCGGCAAGACGCCCTCGGAGACACCGTTCCTGGCCGGAAAGCTGGCCCGCACGCTGCCGGCCGGCGACTGGCATGTCGAGACCGCGCCGCTGACGGCAAACCGGCTCGCGCTCGGCTACGGCCTCGGCAGCTACCGCTTCGAGCGCTATCGCGAGGCGAACAAGGACGCGCCGACGCTGATGATCCCCACCGATGCCGACGCCGCCGACATCAAGCGCCAGCTCGCCGGGGTCTTCCTCGCCCGCGACCTGATCAACACGCCGACGAACGACATGGGCCCGGATGCGCTCGAGGACGCCTTCCGCGCGCTCGCCGAGCACTACAAGGCCAAGGTCACGGTCGTCCGCGGCGACGACCTGCTGAAGGAGAACTTCCCGCTGATCCACACCGTCGGCCGCGCCTCGGCCGAGGCACCGCGCCTGCTCGAGCTGCGCTGGGGCAAGAAGGGCCACCGCAGGGTGACGCTGGTCGGCAAGGGCGTCTGCTTCGACACCGGCGGCCTCGACATCAAGCCTGCCGCCTCCATGCTCCTGATGAAGAAGGACATGGGCGGGGCGGCGAACGTCATGGGGCTCGCCCTGATGATCATGGATGCCAAGCTGAAGATCGACCTGCGGGTGCTCCTGCCGGTGGTCGAGAACTCGATTTCCGCCAATGCCTTCAGGCCCGGCGACATCTATCGCAGCCGCAAGGGCCTGACCGTGCAGATCGACAACACCGATGCCGAAGGCCGGCTGATCCTGGCCGATGCGCTTGCGCTCGCCGACGAGGAGGAGCCGGAGCTGCTGATCGACATGGCGACGCTGACCGGGGCCGCGCGTGTGGCGCTCGGACCCGACCTGCCGCCGTTCTTCACCGACGACGACGACCTTGCGCGCGAGTTGAGGGACGCCAGCCTCTCGGTCGACGACCCGCTCTGGCGGATGCCGCTCTACATGGGCTACGACAAGGACATCTCCGCCCGGATCGCCGACATCACGAATGCACCCGCCGGCGGCATGGCCGGCGCGATCACGGCCGCGCTCTTCCTCAAGCGCTTCGTGACGCGGACGAAGAGCTGGGCGCATTTCGACATCTACGGCTGGGCCCCCACCGAGCGGCCGCATTCGCCGATCGGCGGCGAAGCCCAGGCGATCCGGGCGCTCTACCATCACCTGCGGTCGCTGGCGGGATAGCGGCGTCGCCGGGCGCGCTTACGAGCAAGGGGTCCGGGCGGGGCCAAATCAAGCCTATTCCCATGGCGGGAACGATCCGGTACCGTAACGACGTTGCGATACCCGACCGGAGACCGTCTTGCCCCTGGAACTCTCTGCCTCGCAGGCGCTCGGCCTATGGCATTCCGTATCGATGCAGCAGGTCAGGCTCGACGAACGCGATCTCAGCCTGCGGCAGCTGGCGATCCTCCTCGAGATCTACCTCGTGCCGCCGCCGCACACCGTCCGCGGCCTCGCCGCCAAGCTCGACGTGACGAAGCCGGTCATCACCCGGGCGCTGGATACGATGGGCGCGCTCGGACTGGTAACCCGCGAACGCGACGAGCGCGACCGGCGCAACGTCATCATCAAGCGCACCATCGACGGTGCGATCTATCTTGAACGGCTCGGCGACCTGATCATCGGGCGCGGCCGTTCGCTGACCCAGTGAGACCGTCATGAACGCCCTGCCCGATCGCCGTCTGAACGCCTATCGCCCCGATCTCGCCGAAGAGGCGCTGCGGGGACGCCTCGACGCCCCGCGCTATACGGCCGGCACGCCGGCGACGGTTTCGGCGGCCGTCGTGGCGCTGCGACCCCGACCGGACGCCGGCGCCGGCATCGATACCGAACTCCTCTACGGGGAGACCCTGCGCGTGCTGGACAGGGCGGACGGCTGGGCCTGGGTCAAGGCGGATCTCGACGGCTATGTCGGATATCTGCCGGAAAGCGCCCTCCGCGAGGCCGCCCCGGATGCGACGCACGTCGTTGCTGTCCCGCGGACCTTTGCCTACAGCGGCGCGGACCTGCGCACGCCCGCCGCCTTCGCGCTCTCGCTCGGCAGCCGGCTAAACGTCATCGGCGAGACCGAAACCCGGGGCACGCGCTACCTGACGCTCGACGGCGGACAACATGTCGTGGCCGCCCATTGCGCAGCGGCTGGCCGGCCGATCGGCGACGACTACGTTTCGATCGCCGCGCGGCTTCTGGAGACGCCCTACCTGTGGGGCGGCCGGAGCGGCTTCGGCATCGACTGCTCCGGGCTGGTCCAGCTCGCGATGCTGATGACGGGCCGATCCGTGCCACGCGATTCCGACATGCAGGCGGCCGGGCTCGGAAGCCCGATCGAGCGGGCCGACCTCCGGCGCGGCGACCTGGTGTTCTGGAAAGGCCACGTGGCGATCATGGAGGACGAAGAGACGATCCTGCATGCCAACGGCAACACGATGAACGTAGCCCGGGAGGGCCTTTCGGCCGCCATCGAACGGATCGGCTGGCTGCATCAGCAACCGACCGGCTACCGCAGGCCCTGACCGGCCCGTCCTGAGCGTTCCGCGCGGCGGTCAGTAGCCGGCGGCGCGGTCGACGACGTGCTCCAGCGGCTGGCCGGCTTCGACGCGGGCCATCTGGCGCTCGACATGGGCGAACAGGGCGCCGACATCGGATGCGGCGGCCGCATGCGGCGTGACAAAGATCTTCTCGTGGGTCCAGAGCGGGCTTTGCAGCGGCAGCGGCTCCGTCTCGAAGACGTCGAGCGAGGCGCCGGCCAGGACGCCACGATCGAGTGCTGCCAGCACGTCCGCCTCGACCTGGCTGCCGCCGCGGCCGGCATTGACGAAGACCGGCCCGCCGAGGGCTCCCCTGCGGCGAAGCCGCGCGAACAGGGCAGCGTTGAAAAGACCGCGCGTTTCGGCGGTCAGCGGCAGCAGTCCGACCAGGATGTCGGTGCGGGCCAGGAATGCGTCGAGCCCGGCCGTGTCGAAGGTCTCGATGCCTTCGATCTCCTTCTTGCGCCGCGACCAGCCGATGACGTCGAAGCCCATGATCTTGAGCTTGCGCGCCGCATCCTGGCCGAGCACGCCCATGCCCATGATGCCGACCGTCACCTCGGCCGCCTCCGGCTGGGCCAGCTCGTGCCAGAAGCGCTTGCGGTTCTGCGCCTCGTAGGCCTTGAACTGGCGCAGGTGCAGCAGGCACTGCATGACGATCCATTCGCTCATCCGGTTCGTCAGCGTCGGGTCGACGAAGCGGACGACCGGAACATCCGGCAGACCCGGCAGGGTCATGACATGATCGACGCCGGCGCCGCCGGAAAAGACCACCTTGAGGTTGGAAGCCCGGGTGAAGAGATCGGCCGAGGGCCGCCAGACGACGGCATAGTCGATCCCGGAAAGATCGCGGCTGCGATGGGCCGGAAGCGCCAGGTCGATCACCTCCCGGCCGGCGAACGCTCCCTTGAGCGCGGCGGATACCTGCTCCCGGTCGAATTTCAGATCGAGGATGACGGGGCTCTTCTTCTGCACGTTGCGCTACCTGCTATTGGCGGATCACGTCGGACTTCACGGCCGCAAGGTCGAAGGCAGCGGCCATCAGCGCCTTCGTATACGGCATTTCCGGGGCTTCGATGATGCGCTCCGCCGGTCCCTTCTCGACCACCTTGCCGGCGCGCATGACGATGATCTCGTTTGCCAGCGCGCGCACGACCTTCAGGTCATGACTGATGAAGAGATAGGCGAGATTGTGTTTTGCCTGCAGGTCGCGCAGGAGGTCCACCACCTGGGCCTGCACGCTCATGTCGAGCGCCGAGGTCGGCTCGTCCAGCATGACGAATTCGGGCTTCAGCACCATGGCGCGGGCAATCGCGATGCGCTGGCGCTGGCCGCCGGAGAATTCGTGCGGGTAGCGCCAGCGGGTGGTCGCGTCGAGGCCGGTCTCCTCCAGGGCTGCGGCGACGCGGCGGTCGCGCTCGTCGGCCGAAAGCGCCGGTTCGTGGATCGCGAGTCCCTCGCCGACGATGTCTGCGACGGACATCCGCGGCGACAGCGAGCCGTAGGGGTCCTGGAAGACGATCTGCATGCGGTTCCTGAGCGGCCGCATCTCGCGGAAGGAATAGTCGGCGATGTCCTTGCCGACGAAGGCGATCCTGCCCTTCGAGGCGATCAGTCGCGTCAGCGCCAGGCCGAGCGTCGTCTTGCCGGAGCCGGATTCGCCGACGACGCCCAGCGTGTGGCCGGCGCGGAGCCTGAGATCGATGCCGTCGACCGCCTTCACATGGTCGACGACCTTGCGCATGAACCCGGCCTTGATCGGGAACCAGACCCTGACATCGTCGGCTTCCATGATGACGGGCTTGCCGTCGTCGGCCGGCAACGGCTTGCCGCGCGGTTCGGAGGCGAGCAGGTGGCGGGTGTAGTCGTGCTGCGGATCGGTGAAGATCGCCTCGACCGGGCCGCTTTCGACGATCCTGCCCTTGGTCATCACGCAGACCCGGTCGGCGAATTTGCGCACGATGCCGAGGTCGTGGGTGATGAAGAGCATGGACATGCCGTGCTGGTCCTTGAGCTGCTTCAGAAGCTCGAGGATCTGCGCCTGGACCGTGACGTCGAGCGCTGTCGTCGGCTCGTCGGCGATCAGGAGCTCGGGCCTGTTGGCGAGCGCCATGGCGATCATGACGCGCTGACGCTGGCCGCCGGAAAGCTCGTGCGGATAGGCCGAAAGCCGCTTCTCCGGCTCGCGGATGCCGACCTGGTTCAGGAGCTCCAGCGTGCGCGTGCGCGCCGCCGCCCCCTTGATGTTCTGGTGCAGCTCGAGGATCTCGCCGATCTGCCGCTCGATCGGATGCAGCGGATTGAGCGAGGTCATCGGCTCCTGGAAGATCATCGTGATGTCGTTGCCGCGCACCCGGCGCAGCTCCGCCTCCGATGCGTTCATCAGGTCCTGGCCCTTGAAATGCACCGAGCCGGAGGGATGGCTTGCGGCCGGATAGGGCAGGAGCTTCAGCACCGAATTGGCGGTCACCGACTTTCCCGACCCGGATTCGCCCACGAGCGCCACCACCTCGCCCCGGCCGATCTCGAAGGAGACGTGGTCGACGGCGACCGATGTCTTGCCGCCCTGGTGGAAGGCGACCGACAGATCCTCGACCTTGAGGATCGGCTCGCTTTTCTTCTCGTTCATGGCAGCGCTCACCGGAAGGTCTTCCTCGGATCGAAGGCATCGCGGGTCGCCTCGCCGACGAAGATCAGGAGCGACAGCATCAGCGACATGATGACGAAGGCGGTCAGGCCGAGCCAGGGCGCCTGCAGATTCTGCTTGCCCTGGGCGATCAGTTCGCCCAACGACGGCGAGCCGGGCGGCATGCCGAAGCCCAGGAAGTCGAGCGAGGTCAGGGTCGTGATCGAGCCGGACAGGATGAAGGGCAGGAAGGTCAGGGTGGCGACCATGGCGTTCGGCAGCAGGTGCCGCACCATGATGGTGCCGTTGCCGACGCCGAGGGCGCGCGCGGCATTGACGTATTCGAAATTGCGCGCCCGCAGGAATTCCGCGCGCACCACGCCGACGAAGCCGACCCAGGAAAACAAAAGCATGATCGAGAGCAGGATCCAGAAGCCGGGCGGCAGGATCGCCGAGATGATCAGCAGGATGTAGAGCACCGGCATCGACGACCAGATCTCGATGAAGCGCTGCATCAAAAGATCGGTCCAGCCGCCGAAATAGCCCTGCACGGCCCCGGCGGAGACGCCGACGACGGCGGAGGCGATCGTCAGCGCCAGCCCGAACAGGACCGAGATGCGGAAGCCGTAGATGACGCGGGCGAGCACGTCGCGGGCCTGGTCGTCGGTGCCGAGCCAGTTGAGGTTGCCCAGCGTGCAGTTGCGATCGGCCGCACCGTTCGGATAGCCCGCGCAGCGCTGCTCCTCGCCCATCAGCCAGAACGGTTTCGTCGGCGCGGAATGGGGGATGTTGGAATTGACGGTGCGGTAGGAATAGCGGATCGGCGGCCAGATCATCCAGCCGTTCGCCTCGATCTCGTCGCGGATGAAATCCGACTTGTAGTCGGTCTCGGCAAGGAAGCCGCCGAACTTCTCCTCCGGGTAATTCACCAGCACCGGAAACAGGATCTCGCCCTTGTAGGAGGCGATCACCGGCCGGTCGTTGGCGACGAATTCGGCGCAGAGACTGATGCCGAAGAGGACGAGGAAGATCCAGAGCGACCAGTAGCCACGGCGGTTGGCGCGAAAATTCTCCCAGCGCCTCTTGTTGGTCGGCGACAGCAGGCCGCGCCGCGGCGGTTCGGTCGGAAGCGCCTTGCGGGTATCGGGGACGGCCGCCATCAGACGTCCCTCCGCTCGAAGTCGATGCGCGGGTCGACCCAGGTGTAGATGAGGTCGGAGATCAGGCTGACGACCAGGCCCATCAGCGAGAAGATGTAGAGGGTGGCAAAGACGATCGGATAGTCGCGGCGGACGACGGCGTCATAGCCGAGACGCCCGAGGCCATCGAGCGAGAAGATGTATTCGATCAGAAGCGAGCCGGTGAAGAAGGCCGAGATGAAGGCGCCGGGGAAGCCGGCGATGATGATCAGCATGGCGTTGCGGAACACGTGGCCGTAGAGCACCTGCCGCTCCGTCAGCCCCTTGGCGCGGGCGGTGACGACATACTGCTTCTTGATCTCGTCGATGAAGGAGTTCTTCGTCAAAAGCGTCGTGGTGGCGAAGGCCGAAAGCAGCAGCGTGATCAGCGGCAAGGTCATGTGCCAGAGGTAGTCGAGCGGCTTCTGCCACCAGGGCAGCTGCCAGAAATCGTCGGAGACGATGCCGCGCAACGGGAACCAGTCGAAGAAGGAGCCGCCGGCGAAGACGACGATCAGCAGGATGCCGAACAGGAAGCTCGGCACCGCATAGCCGACGACGATGATGGCGGAGGTCCACATGTCGAAGGGCGAGCCGTCGGAGACCGCCTTCTTGATGCCGAGCGGGATGGAGATCGCGTAGGAGAGGACCAGGATCCACACGCCGAGCGAGATCGACACCGGCATCTTCTCGACGATCAGGTCGACGACGGAGGTGTTGCGAAAGAAGCTCTCGCCGAAATCGAAGCGGATATAGTTGCCCATCATCGTCAGGAAGCGTTCGAGCGGCGGCTTGTCGAAGCCGAACTGCTGCTCGAGCTTGGCGATGAATTCGGGGTCCAGGCCGCGCGCGCCGCGATAGCCGGAGGAGGCATCCTGCGAGAAGTCCTGCAGCATGTCGCCGCCGCCCGACAGGCGGTCGCCGCCACCCTGGCTGGTGAGGTCGGAAATGACCTGCTCGACCGGGCCGCCGGGGGCGAACTGCACCACGATGAAGGAGATCGCCATGATGCCCACGATCGTCGGGATCATCAGCAGCAGCCGCCGGAGGATATAGGCGCCCATCAGCCCCGCCCCCGCTCGTCTGCGGATGCCACGCCGCGTCCTGTCGCCCTGTCAGCTGTCAAAACCGCCCGATCCCCGATTCTCGTCCCGCTGTCCGCGGTGATTCGTGTTTGCGTCATTTGGGGCGCCGGAGCGCCCCAATGCAAGCGCTCAGTCCTGCTTGACCTCGGTCGACCACCAGGCGTCGGGGAAGCCGAGGCCATAGGTGGGCAATTCTGCCGGCCGGGTGATCCGGTTCCAGTAGGCGATCGGCGCCGCCATGCGATAGTACATCGGAATCACATAGTGATGAGCCAGCAGCACCCGGTCCAGCGCCTTCGTGGCAGCGACGAGCTCCTCCCGGTCCTTGGCGAAGACGACGCGCTTGATGAGCGCATCGATCGCCGGATCGGCGATGCCGGCATAGTTCTTCGAGCCTTCCCGCGCCACCGAGGTCGAGCCCCAATAGTCGCTCTGCTCGTTGCCGGGATGCAGGGTCTGGCCCCAGACGATCCAGGTCATGTCGTAGTCGAAGGCGCGGGTGCGATTGGTGTACTGCGACGGATCGACGGTGCGCACGCGCGCATTGATGCCGATGCGCTTGAGGTTGTTGGCGTAGGGCACGGCGACACGCTCGAGCGTCGGGCTCGACAGCAGGATCTCGAAGGAGAGCGGCTGACCGCTATCGGCCTTCACCATCCGGTTGCCCTTCAGCACGTAGCCGGCGTCCTTCAGGAGGGCGACCGCCTTGCGCAGGTTCTCGCGCTGCCTGCCCGGATCGCCGCCGACCGGATTTTCGAAGGGCTCGGTAAAGACGCTCGGCGGCAGCAGATCCCTGTACTCGTTCAGGATTTCCAGCTCCTTGCCCTCGGGCAGGCCGGAGGAGGCCAGCTCGGTCCCGAAGAAGAAGCTGTTGACCCGCTTGTACTGCTCGTAGAAGACGGTCTTGTTCAGCTCCTCGAAATCGAAGGCATAGCCCAGAGCCTCGCGCACGCGCTCGTCCTTGAACATCTCCTTGCGCATGTTCGGAACCATGGCCTGCATGATGCCGGTGGCGCGATAGGGGTTTTCGATCTCCTCGCGTTTGACGCGGCCGTCCTTGACGGCGGGGAAGTCATAGCCCGTCGCCCAGCGGCTCGCCTGGTTCTCGAACCAGTAGTCGACATTGCCGGCGCGAAAGGCCTCGAACTCGACGTTGCGGTCGCCGAAGAAGGAATATTCGATCCGGCCGAAATTGTTCTGGCCGACGTTGACGTTGAGGTCCTTGCCCCAATAGTCGTCGCGCAGCTCGTAGGTGATCGTCGCGCCCGGCGAGAAGGCGGCGATCCTGTAGGGGCCGGAGCCCATCACCGGCTCGAGCGTTGTGCGGGAGATGTCGCGCTGCTTGCCGGCGGCGTCCTTGCCCTCCCACCAGTGCTTCGGCACGACCGGGAACTGGCCGAGGATCTGCGGCAGCTCGCGATTGTTCTTCTCGTCGAAACGGAAGGTGACGTCGCGCTCGCCGGACTTCTCCGCCGAGACGACGTGCTGGTAGTAGTTGGTGTAGAGCGGATTGTGCTCGATCACCTTCTCGAAGGAGAAGATCACATCCTCCGGCGTCACCGGCTGGCCGTCCGCCCATTTCGCCTCCGGGCGCAGGCGAAAGGTCGCAGACGAGATGTCGTCGGGATAGGAAACACCCTCCGCCAGCAGGCCGTAGGAGGTGGTGACCTCGTCTTCGGAGGATTTCATCAGCGTGTCGAAGACCAGGGAGACGCCGACCGCCGCCTCACCCTTGGCGAGCAGCGGGTTGAAGGTGTCGAACGTGCCGGCATCGGACAGCCGGAGCGTGCCGCCCTTCGGCGCCTTCGGGTTGACGTAGTCGAAATGCGCAAAGCCGGGCCGGTACTTCAGATCGCCGACCGTGGAAATGCCGATCCGCCATTCGGGGGCCGTCTCTTCGGCGCTTGCGGGGGCGAACAGCGAAGACGCAGCCGCCGCGGCAAGGATGAGCCCAACGAATTTTGCGGATCTGCGTAACTTCATGCCAAGCCCCTTGTCCTTGTTCGTTGCTGTCGTCTGCCGGAAAGATTAGACGAATTCCGGGCAAAGGACACAAGCCGCCATGAAAGCGGCGATTTTTTGCGGCCCCCTCCCGACTCACAAATCCATTTCCGCGAAAGCGCGTCGTGCTATTTCGCAACGAACGAAAACACGCAATCGATTCCGGACAGCCCGATGTCTTCCATGCTCATGACGCTCCTCTCCCGCCTCGGCGCCGCGGCCGCGCTGCTCGCCGCCGTCGCCGCTCCGCTGCATGCGGAGGAGCGGCCGGCCAAGGAACTGTTCGGCGCAAAGACGCTGCCCACGGTGATGCAGCCGCAGGCCTATGGTTCCTATGCCAAGGGCTGCATCGGCGGCGCCGTGGCCATCCCGACGGACGGGCCGGCCTGGCAGGCGATGCGGCTGTCGCGCAACCGGCGCTGGGGCCATCCGCAGATGATCGCCCTTCTGGAGCAGTTCTCGCAGGATGCGCAAAAGCTCGGCTGGCCGGGACTGCTGCTCGGCGACATCTCGCAGCCGCGCGGCGGTCCGATGCTCTCAGGCCACGCCTCGCACCAGATGGGGCTCGACGCCGACATCTGGTTCACGCCGATGCCGGACCACCGGATGAGCGCCCAGGAACGCGAACAGCTGCCCTTCACCTCCATGCTCGACAAGAGCAAGTTCCTGACGGTCGATTCCCGCCGCTGGACTGCGACGCATGCCCGCCTCGTGATGAAGGCCGCCAGCTATCCGCAGGTCGAGCGAGTCTTCGTCAATCCGGCGATCAAGAAGAAGCTTTGCGACACCTGGCAGGGCGACCGCTCCCTGCTCGGCAAGGTGCGCCCGATCTACGGCCACGACGAGCACTTCCACATCCGCATCAAATGCCCGGCGGGGTCGAGCAACTGCAAGGGCCAGGCTGCTGTGCCGGCCGGCGACGGCTGCGACAAGTCGCTCGCCTGGTGGTTCACCAAGGAGCCCTGGGCGAAGCCGAAGCCGAGCCCGAAGCCGGTGAAGCCGCGCTACGTCAAACTCTCGGACCTGCCGAAGTCCTGCGCGGCGGTGCTGGCGGGACCCGCGCCGTCCTCCGAGCAGGCGGTCACCTATGGCGGCGGTGCGGCGATGGCCTTTGCAGCGCCGCCCGCGGCCGACGACGGGATCGCCGCGGTGATCGCCGCCGATGGCGGTGCAGAGCCGGCAGGCGTCGTCCCCGTCCCCCTGCCGCGGCCCTCGCTGCAGTGAGGCTGCTTGCGGCGTCGAAAGCGGCTTTTCATGCAGGGCGCCCTGCTGTACACAGCGTCTAATCGATTTAAACCGACGACCATGCTGCTTGAGGTGACCGCGTCCATGCCGCTTCCGAAGACCATCGCGCTCATTGCCCACGACGAGAAGAAGGACGAGATGGCGGAATTCGCCAGGCGGAACGAGGCTGCCCTGAAGCCCTGCAGGATCTTCGCCACCGGCACCACCGGCGCCCGGGTGCAGGCGGCCTGCCCGCACCTCGACGTGACGCCGCTGAAGAGCGGGCCGCTCGGCGGTGACCAGCAGATCGGCGCGCTGATCGCCACCGGCGAGGTCGACATGCTGGTGTTCTTCGTCGACCCGCTGACGGCCATGCCGCACGACGTCGACGTCAAGGCCCTGATGCGGCTTGCGATCGTCTACGACATCCCGATGGCGCTCAATCTCGCAACCGCCGAGCGGCTGGTTGCGGGCGGCTGACAACAGTGGCAAAAGCCTTCGGGTGAGATTCAAATCGCGGCCTGCGGGCCGGCGGGAAAACGAGACATCATGGTAAAGTCGACCCACGGCGAGAACGCCCTGCCCTTTCCCATCCTGATCGGCGACATTGGCGGCACCAATGCCCGCTTCGCACTGCTGCTCGACGCCTTCGCCCCGCCGAAGGAATTCCCGATCGTCCAGACGGCGCAGTTCGAGACCATCGACGAGGCGCTGCAGCGCTCGATCCTCGACAAGAGCTCGGTCCAGCCGCGTTCGGCCATCCTGGCGCTCGCGGGCCCGATCCAGGGCAACGAGGTGCCGCTGACGAACTGCGACTGGGTCGTCCGCCCGCACGACATGATCGCCAATCTCGGGCTGGAAGACGTGTTGCTCGTCAACGATTTCGAAGCCCAGGCTTTGGCAGTCGCCGCGCTTTCCGACGGCGACCGCGAGCAGATCGGCGGCGGGGTGGAGAATTTCACGGCATCCCGCGCCGTGCTCGGCCCCGGCACAGGCCTGGGCGTGGCCGGGCTCGTGCATGCCATGCACACCTGGATCCCCGTTCCCGGCGAAGGCGGCCATATCGACATCGGGCCGCGCAGCGAGCGCGACTACCAGATCTGGCCGTTCCTCGAGCCGATCGAGGGCCGCATGTCCGCCGAGCAGGTGATCTGCGGGCGGGGCATCATGAACATCTACCGCGCGATCTGCGCAGCCGAACGCCGCGACGCCACGCTGGACACGCCGGCTGCCGTCACCGGCGCCGCACTGTCGAAGTCCGACCCGGACGCCATCGAGACGGTGTCGCTGTTTTCGACCTATCTCGGGCGCGTGGCCGGCGACATCGCCATGATCTTCATGGCCAAGGGCGGCGTCTATCTCTCCGGCGGCATCTCGCAGAAGATCCTGCCGGCGCTGCGGGGGCCCGAATTCCGGGCCGGGTTCGAGGACAAGGCCCCGCACACGGAAATGCTGCGCGAGATGCCCACCTTCGTGGTCACGCATCCGATGGCCGCACTCGCCGGGCTCGCCGCCTTTGCCCGCATGCCCGACCGCTTTGGCGTGGCAAGCGAAGGACGCCGCTGGAAGAGGTAGAGGCTCGCACGTCCTCAACGCCAGACTCGCCAAACGCGACGCAACGCACTATAGAGCGCCGCAACAGGCGTCCCGGATGCCAAGGGCGCCGAACGCCGCTGCAGGAAAGATGGGTTATTGAGCGAAAAGCACCGTAGCGATCGTCACGTCAGTGCCGAAACGATCACGGGCGTTCTGAAGCGCGTCATTGCGGAGAACGGGCGCGATCACATTCGCGGCTACATCTTCGCGATCTTCTGCCTCGTCGTCGTCGCCGGCTCCACCGCCTTTACCGCCTGGATCATGGAGGCGGTCGTCAACGAGGCCTTCGCCAACCGTCGCGCGGATCTCGTCGCTTGGATCTGCGGCGCGATCCTCGTTGCCTTCATCCTGCGCGGCTTTGCCACCTACGGCCAGGCGGTGACGCTGTCCAAGATCGGCAACAACATCGTCGCCAACTACCAGCGCCGGCTCTATTCGCACCTGATGAGCCTCAGCGTCGGCTTCTTCAGCGAGGCGCGCTCGGCGCGGCTGGCGGCTCAGATCAACCAGAACATCAACGGCATCCGCGACGTCCTGAACATGACGGTGACGTCGATCGCCCGCGATTTCCTGACGCTGGTGTCGCTGATCGGCGTGATGATCTCGAAGGACGCGCTGCTCACGGCGATCGTCTTTTTCGTGGCGCCGCCGCTGCTGCTCGGGCTGCGCTACGTCTCCAAGCGGCTGAAGTCGGCCACGCGGGAATCGGTGCTGATCAACAGCCATGTGCTGGGCGCCATCCAGGAGACCATCCAGGGCATCAGCATCGTCAAGGCCTTCACGATGGAGGACCAGCTCCGCGCCAAGGTCGAGACGATCATCGAGCAGGCGGAGAAGCGTTCCAACCGCATCGCGCGGCTGTCCGAGCGAACCGCGCCGATGACGGAAACCTTTGCCGGGGTGGCGATCGCGAGCGTGCTCGGCTACTCGGCCTACCAGGCGATCTATGGCGGCGTGCTGCCGGGCGCCTTCTTCGCCTTCATCGCCGCGCTCCTGATGGCCTACGACCCGGCCAGGCGGCTCGCACGGCTGCAGGTGTCGATGGAACGGGCCGTCGTCAATGCGCGGATGATCTACGAGATCCTCGACATCGAGCCGCACCAGCGCGACCGGCCGGATGCAAAGCCGATCCGGATCGAGAAGGCCGAGATCGCGTTCCGCAACGTCTCCTTCGCCTACGGCAGCGGCAAGAGCATCCTGAACGGCGTCAGCTTCGTCGCCGAGGGCGGCAGGACGACGGCGCTCGTCGGGCCGTCGGGCGCGGGAAAGTCGACGGTGATCAGCCTGATCCCGCGCTTCTACGATCCGGCGGAAGGCGAGATCCTCATCGACGGCCAGGACATCGCGCATGTGACCAAGCAGTCCCTGCGCAACAATCTCGCCTACGTCTCGCAGCAGCCGTACCTGTTCGAGGGCACGATCCGCGACAACATCCGCTACGGCCGTCCGGATGCGACCGATGCGGAGGTGGAGGAAGCCGCACGGCTCGCCTATGCGCACGAGTTCATCCTCGGCCAGCCGCAGGGCTACGACACGCCGGTCGGCGAGAACGGCATCACGCTGTCGGGCGGCCAGCGCCAGCGCCTGTCGATCGCCCGCGCGCTGGTGCGCAACGCGCCGATCCTGCTGCTCGACGAGGCGACCTCGGCGCTCGACACCGAATCCGAACAGGCGGTGCAAAAGGCGCTGGAGCATGCGATGAGCGGGCGGACCGTGGTCGTCATCGCCCACAGGCTGTCCACGATCGTCAACGCCGACAAGATCATCGTGATGCAGAGCGGCACCGTCGCCGAGGAGGGCTCGCACGACGTCCTTGCCGGGCGTCCCGACGGTCTCTACGCTCGGCTGCACAATCTGCAGGGACCCGGCGGAAATCCGCAGGAAGCGGGGAAGGAAACAGGAGAATGACGGCAGGGGACATGAAGCTGGTCGTGGTCGGTGCCGGTGGCCGCATGGGCCAGACGTTGATCCGCACGATCCATGCGATCGCGGGCGCACGGCTGTTTGCCGCGGTCGAACGCCCAGGCTCCCCCTTCGTGGGCAAGGACGCGGGCGAACTCGCGGGGCTCGGGCCGATCGGCGTCGAAGTGACGGACCGGCCGCTGGAGGCCTTCGTCGAGGCGGAAGGGGTGCTGGACTTCACGGCGCCCGCCGCAACGGTCGAGTTCGCAGGCCTCGCCGCACAGGCGCGGATCGTCCATGTGATCGGCACGACGGGCTGCTCGGCGGACGACGACGCCAAGATCGCCGCGGCCGCCCGCCATGCCCGCATCGTCAAGTCGGGCAACATGAGCCTCGGCGTCAACCTGCTTTCGGTCATGGCCGAGCAGGCGGCGCGCGCGCTCGACGCCGCCGACTGGGACATCGAGATCCTCGAAATGCATCACCGCCACAAGGTGGACGCGCCGTCCGGCACGGCGCTGCTGCTGGGCGAGGCGGCCGCGCGCGGGCGCGGCATCGCGCTGGCCGACCATTCCGTCCGGGTGCGCGACGGCCACACCGGCGCCCGCGCACCCGGCACCATCGGCTTTGCGACGCTGCGCGGCGGCTCGGTCGTCGGCGAGCATTCGGTGCTCTTGGCCGGCGAGGGCGAACTGGTGACCCTGTCGCACAGTGCCGGCGACCGCGCCATCTTCGCGCGCGGCGCGGTCAAGGCGGCGCTGTGGGCGCGTGACAGGAAGCCCGGCCTCTACTCCATGCTCGACGTGCTCGGGCTCAACTGATCCCCCCATCTCCAAAGCGAGGAGCGAAGACCACATGAGCGGAACCCTTGTCCTTGTTCGCCACGGCCAGAGCGAATGGAACCTGAAGAACCTGTTCACCGGCTGGAAGGACCCGGACCTGACGCCGCTCGGCATCGAGGAGGCCAATGCCGGGGGCAAGGCGCTCGCCGACACCGGCATCAAGTTCGACATCGCGTTCACCTCCGACCTGTCGCGCGCGCAGAAGACCTGCCAGATCGTGCTGGACAAGGTCGGCCAGCCGAACCTCGAGACGATCCGCAACCAGGCCCTGAACGAACGCGACTACGGCGACCTCTCCGGGCTCAACAAGGACGACGCCCGCGCCAGGTGGGGCGAGGAGCAGGTTCACATCTGGCGCCGCTCCTATGACGTGCCGCCGCCGGGCGGCGAAAGCCTGCGCGACACCGGCGCCCGCGTCTGGCCCTACTACCTGACCGACATCCTGCCGCGCGTGCTGGCCGGCCAGACGGTGCTGGTCGCCGCGCATGGCAACTCGCTGCGCGCGCTCGTGATGGTGCTCGACCGGCTGACGAAGGAACAGGTGCTGAACCTCAACCTCGCGACCGGCGTTCCGATGGTCTACAGGCTGAACGCCGATTCGACCGTGGCGTCGAAGGACGTGCTGGGCGACATGTCCGGGGCACACTGAGCGCTTCCTGTCTTCCACAAACACCATGGCCTCCGGAAAGATCTCTTTTCCGGAGGCCATTCTTTTATGCTCGGCCGACGACCTCCGCGCGGCGCAGCGCCTACGCCTTGCCGGCTTCCCAGCCCAGCATCGCCCGCTTGCGGGTGAGGCCCCAGTGGTAGCCGGTGAGCGCACCGCTCTTGCCGAGGGCGCGATGGCAGGGGACGACGAAGGAGATGGGGTTGCGGCCGACGGCGGCGCCGACGGCGCGCGAGGCGGTCGGCTGGCCCAGTTGCCCGGCGATGTCGGAATAGGTGACGGCCTTGCCGAGCGGTATGCGCAGCAGCGCCTCCCAGACGCGTATCTGGAAATCCGAGCCGATCAGGACGATGCGCAGCGGTTCCTCCGGATGCCAGCGCTCCGGATCGAATATGCGCGCGGCATAGGCCGTCGTCGCCTCGTCGTCGCGGATGTAAGTCGCGTTCGGCCAGCGGCAGGTCATGTCGTCGAGGCAGGCCTGCTCGTCGCCGTCGTCGGCGAAGGCGAGGCCGGCGAGGCCGCGGTCGGTGATCATCACCAGCGCCTGGCCGAAGGGCGAGACATGGAAGCCGTAGCGGATCGTCAGGCCGGCGCCGCGCGCCTTCCACTCGCCGGGCGACATGGCCTCGTGGGTGACGAACAGGTCGTGCAGCCGGCCGGGGCCGGACAGTCCGACCTCGAGGCTGGTCTCGAGCAGCGGCATCTTCTCCTGGCCCAGCAGCCGCTTGGCATGATCCAGGGTGACCGCCTGCAGGAAGGCCTTCGGCGACAGGCCTGCCCAGCGGGTGAAGGTCTTCTGCAGTTGCGTCGGCGGCTGCTTCAGGCGGGCGGCGATCTCGTCCAGCGAGGGCTGGTCGCGATAGTCCTCGGTGATCAATTCGATGACGCGCCGGACGGTCTCGTAGTCCGAGCCTTCCGGGGTGATGTCGGATTTCAGCGTGGCGGCAATGTTCATGGCTCATTCTCCTGAGCTTCAGGAAACCATGCCGCGGCGGCGGCCGCCACCCGAAACTTGCACCCGAAACTGACCGGGCGCCTCAGTTCCCGCGCTTGACGCGCGCGAGCGCGCCGGCAAAGGCGGCGGCGAAGCGCTCCCGATCGTCGAGATGCAGGAAGCCGCCGACATCCGTCCAGCGTCCCTGCCCGCTCACCGACATGCCGGTGATGCCGATCTCCGCCTTGCGCGCGACGTTGAAGCGCGCCCAGAAGGGATTGAAGTCATGCGCGCTCTCGCGGCCGGCCGGATCGCGCTTGCGGATCGAGATGTTGGTGCGCGACAGGGCGATCCGCTCGCAAGCGCGGGCCGCGCGGTTGTTCAGCCAGAAGGCGCCGAACAGGATCAGGAAGTCGGCGCCGAAGAACATCATCACCGGCCAGGCGCCGGAGAGAAGGAACACGGCCATGTGCGCGAAGGTGAGAGCGCCGGCGATGAGGAAGAAAACGAGGTGGCCTTTACGGCCGAGCGAGCGGTGCGGCCTGAGTTCGGCGAGGAACACAGGCCGTTCGTTCGCACCGATATCATCGTTGCCATCGCTCATGGCCGATGACTATAGAGGCAGGATGAAAAACACGAAACCGAAATCGAAGGTTGCTCCTGCCGGCGCAGCGAAACGCCGGGTGAGCCGACCTAGGAGCGCCTATTCCAAGGACGAGATCCGCGAGATCTTCCGGCGCTTCTCGATCCAGCGGCCGGAGCCGAAGGGCGAGCTCGAGCACGTCAACCCCTTCACCCTCGTGGTCGCCGTGGCACTTTCCGCGCAGGCGACCGATGCCGGGGTGAACAAGGCGACGCGTGCGCTGTTTGCGGTCGCCGACACGCCGGAGAAGATGCTGGCGCTCGGCGAGGACCGGGTGCGCGACTACATCAAGACGATCGGGCTGTTCCGCAACAAGGCGAAGAACGTCATCGCCCTCAGCCGCAAGCTCGTCGACGACTTCGGCGGCGAGGTACCGCGCAGCCGCGAAGAGCTGGTGACACTGCCGGGCGTGGGGCGCAAGACGGCCAACGTCGTCTTGTCGATGGCGTTCGGGCAGGCGACGATCGCGGTCGATACGCATATCTTCCGGATCGCCAACCGCATCTGTCTGGCACCGGGCAAGACCCCGGACGAGGTCGAGGCCCGGCTGATGCAGGTCATTCCCGACGACTACCTCTATCACGCCCACCACTGGCTGATCCTGCACGGGCGCTACGTCTGCAAGGCGCGCAAGCCGGAATGCGAGCGTTGCGTGATCGCCGACATCTGCAAGGCGCCGGAAAAGACCTGCGACATACCGGCGCCGCTCGTGGAGCTGCCGCCGCAGGCGATTGCCGCCGCCCAGTGAACGGCACCTATCGGAGGCCGTCGATCAGGCGGACGACGGCTGCCTCGTAGGCGGCGCGGTCGCCGCCCTCTGCGATCTCGATCGCTGCGCGATCGAAGGCTGCGGACAGCAGGGCCGTCAGTTGATCCAGCAACGGCTCTGGGCCGTCCGATGGCCCGAGCAGGGCGGACAGGCCGGCGCGCAGAGACGCCTCGGCGTGGCGACGATCGAGTGCCGTGACCGCCTCGGGACCGAGGACGGCCGGCGCATCGAGAAGCAGAAGACGTGTCCTGCCCTTTTTCTGCATCGCATCGAAGTAGCCTTTCGCCCCGAGGAGCAGCGCCTTGCGGGCATCCGCCTCCGGTGCGGCCTGCGCTTCGATTTCCTCTGCCACCGCCTGCGCCTCCCGCTCGATGACCGCGAGGAACAGCGCCTTCTTGTCCTCGAAATGGTGATAGAGCGCGCCGCGGGTCAAGCCGGCCGCGGCGACGACGTCGGGCGTTGCGGTTTCCGCGTATCCCCGATCGACGAACAGCGCCCGCGCCGCCTCGATGAGTGCTGCGCGGGTCGCCTCGGTCCTGTCCCTGTTGCTGCGGGCCACGATTGCTCCTTTACATACATTCTGCACGTATGATAGATAAAAACATGCAGATTGTATGTTGATCGACAGAGGATGAGAAGCCATGAAATGCACCAGCTACTATCCCGTGATCATGACCGACGACGTCGCCGGCACGGCCGCCTTTTATTGCGCGCATTTCCGTTTCCGGCCGCTCTTTACCAGCGACTGGTACGTCCACCTGCAGTCGACGGAGGACGAGCATGTGACGCTCGCCATCCTGGACGGGCAGCATGAGACGATCCCGCAGGCCGGTCGCGGCACGGTGTCCGGCCTGGTCCTGAATTTCGAGGTGGAGGATCCCGATGCGGTCCACGAGGCCTGCCGCGCCGCCGGCCTGCCGATCCTGAAGCCGCTCTGCGACGAGGATTTCGGCCAACGGCATTTCATCACGGCCGATCCCAACGGCGTATTGATCGACGTCATCAAGCCGATTGCGCCGAGCGCGGACTTCGCCGCGCTATACGACGCCTCCGCCCTGCCGTCCTGACCCTCAGCCGCGAAAGCCGGGATCGGCGCGGGACAGGAGCTTGTGCAGGTGGACCATCAGGCTCGCCGCAAAGAGCGGCGTCAGCAGGTTGACGATGGGCACGGCGAGGAAGGCGGCGATGACGAGGCCGGCGAGGAAGACGGTGGAGGCGTGCTTGGCCCGGAACAGCCGCGCCTCCTCCGGCGAGCGGAAGCGCATGGCGGCGAATTCGAAGAACTCGCGCCCGAGCAGGTAGCCGTTGACCAGGAAGAAGGCGATGAGGTTGATGCCGGGGATGAAGAGGAGAAACAGGGCGATCAGGTTGCCGACCAGCACCACGCCGAGAAACTTGACCGAGCCGGCGATCGCCGGCCACAGCGGCAGCGCCTTGCCCGGCGGATCGTCCGGGTAGTCGTGCGCCTCGACCACCTCGGCCACATCGTCGAGAAAGAAGCCGGCGATGATCGCCGTCACCGGTGCGAGCAGCAGGGCCAGCGACAGGGCCAGCCCGATGCTGGCCACGACCCCGAAGACCACCGTCAGCCAGCCCGCCCAGTCGGGCACCGTGGGCATGTAGCCCGAGACCCAGGGCAAGGCGTAGGCGATGAAGCTTTCGCGCAGCGCGAACCAGAGGCCGATCAGGACCAGGATCGTCAGGCCGAGCACCTTCCAGAACACGCGGCGCGTGTCCGGCGCAAAGAGATTGCCGAGTGCCAGGCGCGCCGCGTCGAGGATCATCCCTATACTCCCTGTTGTGCCGACCGATGTAGGGTGTGGAAAACCGGCCCGCAAGCCGTGGCTTTTGACCATGCAGTTTAAGCCGGCGTTAAAGGGCCGGATCTAGAGTTCACCTCACGTCAGTCGAGGTCGAAATTCCAGTCCGGGTGTTTGAAAAATGCGCAGCATCAAGATCAGCAGGCTCCTTCCCGCCCTCTTCGTCCTGATGGTGCTGCTCGGCGGACTGCAGGGTGCGGTGGCCTTCCGTTCGCTCTCGACGATCACCGGCCAGTTCGAACGCATCGGGCAGGAACGCATGCCCCAGATGAGCGAGATCCTGCAGATCAGCAACGATTTCTCCGTCCTGAACGGCACCTTCTCCGAACATCTGCTGTCGATGGACCCGGACGAGCTGACGGCGATCGAAAAGAAGATCGCCGACGATGCCGCCGTCCTGAACCAGAGGATCGATGCCTATGCGGGCGCCGTGTCGGGCGATCCGGCAGCCGCCGGCACGGTCGCCGGCATCAAGGACAGCCTGGCGGCCTATCTGGCCGAGTCCGAAAAGCTGAAACAGTTCTCCGCGATTGCCGCCAAGGGTCCGGCGCTGGAGATCTTCCATGGCGCGATGAAGCAGCAGGCCGACACGATCGATGCCGGCCTGAAGAACCTCGTGGCCACCAACCAATCTCTGACGTCCGAGGCCATCGACGCTGCGCAGGCCGAGCAGGATTCCGCCTATCTCTTGACGATCGCCTCGCTCGTTCTGTCGGTCAGTCTCGCGATCGCTGCGATCTTCATCGTCCACAGACGCGTCGTGCGTCCGCTCGACGGCATCGCGGCTGCGATGAAGAAGGTGGCCGACGGCGACATCCACCAGGACATTCCGCACGCGGAGCGCGGCGACGAGATCGGCGAGATGGCCGCGGCCGTCGCCATCTTCCGCGACAACGCCGGCGAGCGGATGCGCCTGGAGCGCCAGGCCGCCGCCGATCGCGCCAGCGCCGAGAGCGAGCGGATGGCACGGGATGCCGAACGCAACCGGGAAAGCGGCAAGGTCGAGGCGGCGGTGGGCTCGCTCGGCGACGCGCTCGGCCGGCTGGCCTCGGGCGACATGACATGTGCGATCGACGCGCCGTTCGAAGGCGAGCTCGACCGGCTGCGGCAGGACTTCAACACGTCGGTGGCGCGGCTGCGCGAGGCGCTCTGCGAGGTCGGCGACAATGCGCGCGCCATCGATTCCGGCGCCCGGGAGATCCGCGCGGCCGCCGATGCGCTGGCCCGGCGCACCGAGCAGCAGGCGGCCTCCGTCGAGGAAACGGCGGCGGCACTGGACCAGATCACGACGACGGTGCGCGATTCCACCAAGCGCGCCGAGGAGGCCGGCGACCTCGTCGGGCGCACCCGCGCCGGCGCGGAAAAATCGGGCGAGGTGGTGCGCCGGGCGATTGAAGCCATGCAGCAGATCGAGCGGTCGTCCGGCGAGATCGGCAACATCATCGGCGTCATCGACGACATCGCCTTCCAGACCAACCTCCTGGCCCTGAACGCCGGCGTCGAGGCCGCGCGCGCCGGCGAGGCGGGCAAGGGTTTCGCCGTCGTGGCCCAGGAAGTCCGCGAACTGGCGCAGCGCTCGGCCAAGGCCGCGCGCGAGATCAAGGCACTCATCACCACCTCGAGCAGCCAGGTGCAGAACGGCGTGGCGCTCGTCGGCGAGACCGGCAAGGCGCTGGAGACGATCGTCGTGGAGGTCGAGGAGATCAACGGGCACGTCCAGGCGATCGTCATGGCGGCGCGCGAACAGGCACTCGGCCTTTCGGAAATCAACACCGCCGTCGGGGCCATGGACCAGGGCACGCAGCAGAATGCCGCCATGGTCGAGGAAACGACGGCGGCAAGCCACGGACTGGCCAGCGACGTGCAGGCGCTCAACGCCCTGATCGGCCGCTTCAACGTCGGCGGCTCGATGAGCCAGGCCTCGCGCGGACCGCAACTGCATGTGGTGCCCGGAGCGGAACCCGCAGCGGCCGGCCCGACGCCGTCTGCCTTGCCGCCCGGAACGGCTTCCCCCAGAACCGCACCGGCCGGAACGGCACCGGCCGACGCGGCGCGCGCGCCCTCCAAGGGCGTGGTCTCCCAGCTGCCGCGCAAGTCGGCCGGCCAGTGGAACATCAAGGCCGCCAGCAAGACATCGCGGGCCGTCACCTCGCCGGCCCATCTGCTGAACCAGAAGCTGGCGGGCGCACTGGGGGCAAGGCAGGCCGACACCAAGGACGGCGACTGGGAAGAATTCTGATCGTCCGCGACTGCGGCGGCGGCAGGCGCTCCCGGTGAGGCAGGCCCGAGGGCCTACTGGCTTCCGGGGTTCCTGCGTTGAGGCGGTGCCTCTTGTCCGTCAGTCGTGGCGCGGCGGATAGCTGTGCTCGCCGCCGCGGAAATCGCGGATGCGGAAGCAGCCGTCATCGCTCTCGCGGACGGCATCGGAAAGCACCGGCACCTTGCCGTGCCCGCCCGGTATGTCGAGGATATAGGTGGGCTGGCAGAGGCCGGAAATGCGGCCGCGCAGCTGCTCCACCAGCGCCCTGCCCTCGGCGAGGCCGAGGCGGAAGTGGCCGGTGCCCGGCGCCAGATCCGGGTGGTGGAGATAGTAGGGCCTGATACGGTTCTCGACGAAGGCGCGCATCAGTTCGGCCAGCACGCCGGCGTCGTCGTTGACGCCCTTCAGGAGCACCGTCTGGCTGATCATCGCGATCCCGGCGTCGACGAGCCGGGCGCAGGCCGCTCGCGCCTGTGCCGTCAGCTCGCGCGGATGGTTGGCGTGGAGCGCCACATAGGTCGTCTTGCCGGACGCCTTCAGCGCCTCCACGAGTTCGGCGTCGATGCGGTCGGGTTCCACGACCGGGACGCGGGTGTGGAAGCGGACGACCTTGACGTGGTCGATCGCCGCCAGCCGTTCCATCAGGTCGCGCAGGCGTCGAGCGGAGAGAACCAGCGGATCGCCGCCGGTGAGGATCACCTCCCAGATCTCCGGCCGTGCGGCGACATAGGCGATGGCCGCGTCGAGCTCGTCGGGTGCGAGCGTGCCCAGTCCCGACGGCCCGACCATCTCGCGGCGGAAGCAGAAGCGGCAATAGACCGGGCAGACATGCACGGCCTTCAGCAGCACCCGGTCCGGATAGCGGTGGACGATGCCCGCCACGGGGCTGTGGGCGAGGTCGCCGATCGGATCGGCCCGCTCTTCGGCGCGAACGAGGAGTTCGGCCGGATCGGGGAGAAACTGCCGGGCAATCGGGTCGTGCGGATCGTCCGGGTCGATCAAGGCTGCGACCGCAGGCGTCAGCGCGATCGCATAGCGCTCACCGACTTTCGCCGCTCCCGCATGCTGGGCTTCGGGCGGCATCAGGCCGGCATCCACCAGTTCGGCGACCGAGCGAAGCGTCCTTGCCGTCGTCATGGCGCCGTATCCGGCACCGGCGCCCAGATCACCTGGTCGATGCGGGCGGCCCCCGTTGCCAGCATCACCAGGCGATCGAAGCCGAGCGCGATGCCGCTCGCCTCCGGCATGAACCGCAGCGCTGCGAGGAAATCCTCGTCGAGCGGATAGGTCTCGCCGTAGACCCGCTGCTTCTCCGCCATCTCCAGGCCGAAGCGGCGGCGCTGCTCGGCCGGGTCGGTCAGTTCGCCGAAGGCGTTGGCGAGCTCGACGCCACAGGCATAGAGCTCGAAGCGCTCGGCGACGCGGGGATCATGCGCCGCCGGACGCGCCAGGGCGGCCTCGGAGACCGGATACTCGCAAAGGATCGTCGCCCTGCCGAAACCGAGGTTCGGCTCGATGCGCTCCACCAGCACCCGGCTGAACAGGTCGGCCCAGGTATCGTCGGGCGCCACGCGGATGCCGGCTCTGCCCATCGCGCTTGCGAGCACCGCGCGGTCGGTCGCCCCCTCGGGGCCGATGCTCGCCAGCAGGTCGAGGCCGGCATGGCGTTCGAAGGCCGCCGCAACGGTCAGCCGCTCGGGCTCGGCAAAGGGATCGCAGGCACGGCCGCGCCAGGACAGCTGCTGCGCCCCGGCCGTTTTCGCGGCGATCGCCAGGATCTCCGCGCAGTCCCGCATCAGTTCGTCATAGGTCGCCCCCGCCCGATACCATTCGAGCATCGTGAACTCGGGATGATGCAGGGGGCCGCGCTCGCGATTGCGATAGACATGGGCGAAGCAGGCAATGCGCCGTTCGCCGGCGGCGAGCAGCTTCTTGCAGGCGAATTCGGGCGAGGTGTGCAGGTAGAGCGGGGTTTCGGCGCCCGAGTGCCCGATCGCCTCGGTGCGAAAGGCATGCAGATGCGCCTCGTTGCCGGGCGAGACCTGCAAGGTCGCGGTGTCGACCTCGACGAAATCGCGATCGGCAAAATATCCCCTCAGGGCCGCCTGGATGCGGTTGCGCGCCATCAGGAACGGGCGACGATCGGCATGGACGTCTGGCGTCCACCAGGGGGACGGTGCGGGGGTGCTCGCGGTCATGGCAAGTTTCTATCAGATTCCGGCGGACGCGCTGGCCTTTTGGCGGAATTTAGGGTAGTTGCGGCCCGAACCCGCTTTCCGGCGGCCCGGGACGACACTTGCCGTGTCCTCTACGACGCGGCCGCTCCAGATACAAGGAAGACTTATGGCAAAGATCATCGCTTCTTCCGTCCGCAAGGGCAACGTGCTCGACGTCGACGGAAAACTCTACGTGGTTCTGACGGCGCAGAACTTCCATCCGGGCAAGGGTACGCCCGTGACGCAGATCGACATGCGCCGCATCTCCGACGGCGTGAAGGTCTCGGAGCGCTACCGCACGACCGAGCAGGTCGAGCGCGCCCATGTGGAGGACCGCGAGCACACCTTCCTCTATGAAGACGGCGACGGCTTCCACTTCATGAACCCGGAGAGCTACGACCAGCTGACCATGTCGGCCGAAGACGTCGGCGACGCCAAGGCCTATCTCCAGGAAGGCATGGCCGTGATCCTGTCGACGCACGAGGGCGTCGCGATCGCGCTCGACCTGCCGCGCCACGTCACGCTCGAGATCACCGAGACCGAGCCGGTCGTGAAGGGCCAGACGGCATCTTCCTCCTACAAGCCCGCCATGCTGTCCAACGGCGTGCGCACGCTCGTTCCGCCGCACATCCAGGCCGGTACCCGCGTCGTCATCGCCACCGAGGACGGCTCCTACGTCGAGCGCGCCAAGGACTGAGCCCATTTCGGCCGCCCGGCGGGACCCGATCGGGCGGCACCCCTTACAATCCGTCGAAAATCCGCTATGACCGGTATCCGGCTCTTACCCCAACGAGACGGATCTGATACCGCATGACCCAATTCGACGTGCTGACGGTCGGCAATGCCATCGTCGACATCATCGCCCGCTGCGACGACGACTTCCTCACAGACAATGCCATCATCAAGGGCGCGATGAACCTGATCGACGCCGAGCGCGCCGAGCTGCTCTACTCGCGGATGGGACCCGCGGTGGAAGCCTCCGGCGGCAGCGCCGGCAACACGGCGGCCGGCATTGCGAGCTTCGGCGGACGCGCCGCCTATTTCGGCAAGGTGGCGAAGGACCAGCTCGGCGAGATCTTCACCCACGACATCCATGCCCAGGGCGTCCATTTCGCCACGAAGCCGCTCGACCGTTTCCCGCCGACCGCGCGGTCGATGATCTTCGTCACCGAGGATGGCGAGCGGTCGATGAACACCTATCTCGGCGCCTGCGTCGAGCTCGGGCCGGAAGACGTCGAGGAGGCCGTGGTGGCGGCCGCCAAGGTCACCTATTTCGAGGGCTATCTCTGGGACCCGCCGCGCGCGAAGGAGGCCATCCGCGCCTGCGCGCGCATCGCCCATGCGAACGGCCGGGAAGTCTCGATGACGCTGTCGGACAGTTTCTGCGTCCATCGCTATCGCGACGAGTTCCTCGAGCTGATGCGCTCGGGCACCGTCGACATCGTCTTCGCCAACCGGGCCGAAGCGCTGGCGCTCTACGAGACGGACGACTTCGACCACGCGCTCCAGCGGATCGCCAACGATTGCCGTCTCGCCATCGTCACCATGAGCGAGGAAGGATCGGTGATCCTGAAGGGCAGCGAGCGGACACGGGTTCATGCCTCGCATATCGAGCGGGTGGTGGACACGACCGGCGCCGGCGACCTCTATGCGGCCGGCTTCCTCCATGGCTATACGCAGGGGCGCTCGCTGGAGGATTGCGGCAAGCTCGGCAGCCTCGCGGCAGGGATCGTCATCGAGCAGATCGGGCCGCGACCGATATGCTCGCTCGCCGCGGCGGCCGCGCAGGCAAGGCTCGCCTGAGCCTTTCTGCTACTTGAAAGCCTCTCCGGGATAGGCGCCCCAGATCTCGGCCTGGGCCACCCAGCCCTCGGTGCCGTCCACCTCGGCGCGGCACCAGTCGCCGTTGCATTCCCCGACCTTGATGACGACGCCGGGTTCGAGCTTGGCGACGATCGCGCTGGAGGACTGCGGATCGCGGCGCATGTTGACGTAGATGTCGGCGCCCTTGCCGCGCATCCAGGGCGCCGTCACCGCCGTGCGTTCCCCCGAAAGTAGCGCCTGGTTGACCCAGCCCTCGGTGCCGTCCGCATCGCGGACATGCCGCCAGTTGTCGTATTCCTGGATGATCTCGACCGGCACGCCGGACTTCATGTAGCGCCAGGCGATCGCATAGTCGACGCTCGGGCCGACACGCAGATTGACGCTCTTGGCCTTCAGGCTGACAAAGCGCGGCAGCGGCAGGCCGCTCGTGCCCTTCGCTCCTTGGGCGAAGGCGGCAGGGACGCCATGGGAGGCCAGAAGGGACAGGGCGGCGAGCGCGAAGGTGCAAACGCGGATGGGTAAGCGATGCATGACGTGATCCACTCAAAAACATGCGGGCATCCGGCAACCGGACCTGGCCGGACCAGGCAATTCGCAAGTCCGGCTTTCAGAGCGGATTGTCTTCGCGACGGGGTCTGGTAGAAAATGCCCTTGATGAAGCAAGTCTTGCCTATCTTGGTTAAGGACCCGTCAACAGGACGCCGATCGGACCATGACGAACAAGAAAAAACCGAAGGTCTATCTGACACGCCGCCTGCCAGACGTTGTGGAAACGCGCATGCGCGAACTGTTCGACGCGGAGCTCAACATCGAGGACACGCCGCGCTCGCAGCCGGAGCTCGTCGCCGCGGTCAGGACGCATGATGTGCTGGTGCCGACCGTCACCGACCGGATCGACGCGGCCCTGATCGAGCAGGCCGGACCGCAGCTGAAGCTGATTGCCAGCTTCTCCAACGGCGTCGACCACATCGACGTCGACGCGGCGGCGCGCCGTGGCATCACCGTCACCAACACCCCGAACGTCCTGACCGAGGACACCGCCGACATGACGATGGCGCTGATCCTCGCCGTACCGCGCCGACTCGCCGAGGGCGCGCACCTGCTGACGGACCGCAAGGGCGAGTGGGCCGGCTGGTCGCCGACCTGGATGCTCGGTCACCGGATCTGGGGCAAGCGGCTCGGCATCGTGGGCATGGGCCGGATCGGCACCGCGGTCGCCCGTCGCGCCAAGGCCTTCGGCCTCTCGATCCACTACCACAACCGCCATCGCGTCAGCCCGGCGACCGAGGAGGCGCTGGAGGCGACCTACTGGGACAGCCTCGACCAGATGCTGGCGCGCGTCGACATCGTCTCGGTCAATTGCCCGTCCACGCCTGCGACCTACCACCTGCTCTCGGCGCGGCGGCTGGCGCTGATGCAGCCGTCCAGCTACATCGTCAACACCGCGCGCGGCGGCATCATCGACGAGGCGGCGCTGATCAAGTCCCTCCGCGAAGGCAAGATCGCAGGCGCCGGGCTCGACGTGTTCGAACACGAACCGGCGGTCAACCCGAAGCTCGTCAAGCTCGCGACCGAGGGCAAGGTAGTGCTCCTGCCGCACATGGGCTCGGCAACGCTGGAGGGCCGCATCGACATGGGCGAGAAGGTGGTGATCAACATCCGCACCTTCTTCGACGGACACCGGCCGCCGGACAGGGTGCTGCCCGGACGCACCTGAGCCGCCCGTCCCCGATCCTACTGTCTGCGCCGCCGATAGCGCATCACGTCGAAGCGGGCCGCGAGGCCGTCATAGAGCATCAAGCGACCAACGAGAGGTTCGCCGGCGCCGGTGACGACCTTGATCGCCTCCATCGCCATCAGCGTGCCGATGACGCCGGTCAGCGCTCCTACGATGCCGGCCTCGGCGCAGGACGGGACGACGCCAGGCGGCGGCGCCTGCGGGAAGAGGTCGCGGTAGCCGGGGTTCAGCCGTCCGTCGGGATCGGTCTCCCACGGCTTCAGCACCGTGAGCGAGCCATCGAAGCGGCCGACCGCGCCGGTCACCAGCGGCAGGCGCGCCGCCTCCGCCGCGTCGGCGGCGGCATAGCGGGTCTCGAAATTGTCGGAACCGTCGATCAGGAGGTCGAAACCCGCCAGGAGGCCCGGGGCCGCCTCAGGCGTGAATCGCGTCCTGAAGCCCGTGACGCGGACATGCGGATTGATCGCGGCGATCGCCGCCTCGGCACTCTCGATCTTGCTGCGGCCGATGCTGTCGGTGCCGTGGATCACCTGCCGCTGCAGGTTCGACAACGAGACGGTGTCGTCGTCGACGATGCCGATGTGCCCGATGCCGGCGGCTGCGAGATACTGCAGCACCGGCGCGCCCAGGCCGCCGGCGCCGATCACCAGCACGGCGGCGTTCTTCAACCTCTGCTGACCCGCGCCGCCGATCTCGGCCAGCACGATATGGCGCCGGTAGCGCTCAATCTCATCCGGTCCAAGGGGCTCTTCGGTCGTCACGCGCGCACTCCGTCGGTCTGCTATCCCGCAATCGCACCGTTCGCCACCGTCAGGAAGCGGGCGCGATCGCCGAGCGCCTCGAACATGGCACGATCGGTCCCGGTCATGAAGGCCTGACCGCCGAGCGCGTCGACGCGGTCGAACAACGCCGCCCTGCGGCCCTCGTCGAGATGGGCGGAAATCTCGTCCAACAGCAGGATGGGCGCATGCCCGGTCATGCCCGCGACGAGGCCGGCATGGGCGAGCACCATGCCGACGAGCAGCGCCTTCTGCTCGCCGGTCGAACAGCGCGCGGCATCCATGTCCTTCTCGCGGTGGCGGATCATCAGATCGACCCGATGCGGGCCGTCGAGCGTGCGGCCCGCGGCGGCGTCGCGGAACCGGCCGTCGCGCAGCATGGCGGCATAGACCTCCTCGATCTCGTAGGCCGGCCGATCGAGTTCGTCGTCCAGAAAGCCGCTGAGCGCCATCGCTGCGGAGGGGAAGGGCCCTTCGTCGCGCGCCGCCTCGACGATGCCGGCCAGGAGGCCCACGAGCTCGCGCCGCGCCAGCGCCATGGCCACGCCGAGCTCGGCCATCTGCAGCTCGAGCGCGTCCAGCCAGCGCGCGTCGGGCCGCGGCTCCGACAGCAGCCGGTTGCGGCCACGCATGGCCTTGTCGAAGTCCGCAGCACGGCGGCCGTGGTCGGGATCGAGCGACAGAACCAGGCGATCGAGGAAGCGGCGGCGGTCCGACGACGCCCCGGTGAAGAGCCCGTCCATGGACGGCGTCAGCCAGACGACGCGCAGGTGCTCCAGGAGCTCGTCGACCGACCGGGCCGCGGTTCCGTTCAGCCGGAGGCGGCGCGACTGGCCCTCCTCGCCGGCCTCCGTGCCCGTGCCGATCTCGACTTCGCCCTGCATGCCGTCGATCGCCGCAAAGACGCTGAAGCCGCCCGGCGCCCCCTCGCGGGCGACGTCGGCATAGGCGGCGCGGCGCAGGCCGCGGCCGGGGGTGAGGAAGGAGACCGCCTCCATCAGGTTGGTCTTGCCGGCGCCGTTCGCGCCGGTCAGCACGACATGGCGACCATCGAGCCCGAGCGCGATCGACGCATAGTTGCGAAAATCGTGCAGCTTCAGACTGAAAATGGTGACCTTGTGAGGCATCGGCATCCGGATCTTTCGCCAGAGAGCTATGCCGAAGCGGGCGCCAAGGCAAGCCCGCCCGTCCGGCGCAACCCATTCTTGCAAATCGGCAAGTCCGTTCACCGGGCCTTAACGCCTCGTCGGGACAATGTCGCGGCCGTATCCGCCGCCTGTTGGGGCCGGCTCACCCCCAGGATCTTCATGCAGCCAAACGACCGCTCATTCCGTCTCTCGCTCGTGGTCGCCACGCTCGGCCGCTCGGACGAGCTGACGCGACTGCTGGGCTCGCTCGCAGCACAGACGGTGTCGGACTTCGAGGTGATCATCGTCGACCAGAACAGCGACGATCGCGTGCTCGGCCCGATCGCGCAGCACAGCCGCCGCCTCGAGATCGTGCATGTCAGGACGCCGAGGAAAGGCGTCTGCCGCGCGCGCAACCTCGGCGCGTCGGTGGCACGCGGCGAATGGCTGATGTTTCCGGACGACGACTGCTGGTACCCGGAAAGCCTTCTGGAGCGCTATCGGCACGTGACCGAGACGATGCCCGCCGACTTCTACTGCGGCCGCGCCACCAACGCGGCCGGACAGACGATCATGGGCACGTTCGAGACCCGCCCGGTGCGGATCCGGCGCGACAACGTCTGGACGACGCTGATCGAATGGATGCTGGCGGTGCGAAAGCACGACTTCACCGCGGCGGGCGGGTTCGACGAGAGGATCGGGCCGGGCTCGGGCACGCCGTGGGGCGCCTACGAGGTGCAGGATTTCGTGCTGACGCTGCTGGAGCGCGGGCTCACGGGCCGGTACGATCCGACGCTTGCCGGACACCATCCCGAGGACATGACCGACCAGACCGTGCCGGCGAACATCGCCAAGATCCGCTGCTACAGCGCCGGCCTCGGCTATGTGATGCGCAAGCACGGCTTCGGCCTTTCCGGTTTCCTGCCGCGCCTGCTGCGGCCGCTCGCGGGAATGAGCGTCTACGCGCTGACGGGCCGCCCGGCGATGGCGCGGCGCTCGCAACAGATCATGATCGGCCGTCTGGACGGATGGCGGAGGGCGGCAGAGTGACGACCATGCTGCGGTCCAACGACCTTGCGGCGGCGGCCGACGAAAGCGCCACCTGGACGCCAGGGTCGGCGGCCCTGCCCGTTTCTTTCGCCAGGACTGTCGGCCTCTTCACGCCGCCGGGGCCGGGGGCGGCACCCTCCGACTGCGCCGTGCTCTTCCTCAGCCCATGGGGCTTCGAGGAGATGTGCACGCGCAAGCTCTGGCGGCAGCTCGCGGAACGGTTCTCGGGCCTCGGGGTTGCGAGCCTCCGCTTCGACTATCCGGGGACGGGCGACTCTCTCGACGCGATGGAGTTTTCCGGCGGCCTGCCGGTGTGGCAGGCGGCGATCGAGGCCGCGGCGGCCGAACTGCGCCGCCTGTCCGGCGCCTCGAAGCTGGTCCTCGTGGGGCACGGGCTCGGCGCGACGCTCGCGGTCCTCTCGGCGGGCAAACTCGGAGCCGTAGAAGGAATGGCGCTGATGGCGCCGGTGGTCAGCGGGCGCTTCTACCTGCGCGAACTCTCGGCCTGGTCGAAGATGGTGGACGACGGCCTGGGGCTTGGCGAGGACCAGCGCATCACGTCGAAGACCTCGATCGCCGGCCTGGTCATGCCGGACGACGTCGCGGACGCGGTGCGCAGGATCAATCTCCAGGCCACGGAGATCGCACCGGCCCCGTCGATCCTGATGGTGCACAGGCCTGCCCGGGAGAACGAGACGGCACTCGCCACCCGGCTGGAAGAGCTCGGTGCCGCCGTCTCCCGACAACCCTATCTCGGCTACGACGAGCTCGTCTCCAACCCGACCATCGCGACCCAGCCCGACGCGGTCGCGACACGCGTTGCCGAATGGGTCGGGACGCTGGCGGCCGCGGCCGGACCTGCGAGCGGATCATGGTCGTCGCCCGGCACAGCCGTTCTGGGCGGCGACGGCTTCTTCGAGGAGCCGCTGCGGTTCGGGCCCCGGAGCCGGCTTTCCGGCGTCCTCTGCACGCCGGCCGCGGCGCGGCGCGGCGCATCCGTCATCCTGCTCGGCACCGCCTACGACCGGCACGCCGGATGGGCGCGCTCGACCGTGGAGACGGCCAGGTGCCTTGCGCTGCAGGGCATCGCCTCGCTGCGGTTCGATGCCGCCAATGTCGGCGACAGCCCGCCGGTCGAGGGCGCGCCGGGGCAGGTGCTCTTTTCGGAAAACCAGAAGGATGACGTGCAAGCCGCCTTCGACCTGATGGCCGCGCGTCAGCTCGCGCCGGCCGTTCTTGCCGGGCGATGCAGCGGCGCCTATCTCGCCTTCCAGAGTTCGCTAGACGAGCCACGCTGCCGCGGCGTCGTCGCCGTCAACCCCTTCACCTTCGTCTGGGACCCCGACGACAGCGTCGACGAGGCCCTGCGGTACAATCCGCGCTCGCTGGGCGATTACCGCAAGCGGGCGCTGCGGCTGGACACCTTGCGCCGGCTCGCCGCCGGCCAGATCGATCTCGGGCGTGCCGCAGCCAATATCGGCAAACAGCTCGGCCGCCGGGCGGCCGCGGCGGCACCGGGCCTGCTGGGACACCTGACGAAGTACGGCCGGCTGCAGCGGTCGGTGCTGTCCGCCTTCCGCACCCTTGCCGGGCGGCGGACGCCCGTGCGGCTGATCTACAGCGAGACCGACGTGGGGCTCGAACGATACCACGCCTATTTCGGGGCGGACGGGGCGGGCCTGAGGGCGTTTGCGAACGTCTCAGTCGAGGTCGTCCGCGATGCCGACCACAACATGTCGCCGCCTGCCGCCAGAGCCCTCCTGCAACGGCGGATCGTCGAGGCCGCGCTGGCCGACGACTGAGCGGCGAGGGCTGACCTGACCGAAACGACAGGCGTGGTGGCGCCGGCTCAGAAGGAGACCGGAGCCTGCAGGTTCAGGGCGGAGAACTCGCCGGCGGGGCGATCCACGGCACCGAGCTGCGCCAGCCGGATCACGCGCTCCCGCCCCGGCGCAAGATGGAACCAGTTGTCCGAAGGCAGGAAGCCAGGACAGGCGATATGGGCCGACTGCAGCAGCCGGTCCGCAGCGACCCGCAGTTGCCAGCCCTCGTCCCCCTCTTCCAAGACAACCGTCGCCGCTGCCGAATGAAGGGCGCGGGTCCGGCCTTGCGGGAAATGGAAGGCTTCGGCGAGGATCGCCGATCCGTCCGTCTCCTCCCGCAGGCTCGCGATCGTGACGTCATGCGAGGGCGGGCCGAAGCGGAAGGCATAGGTCGTGTCGAAGAACGCGCCGAAGAGATCGGTGGCGGCGATGGTGGCGGTGCCGTGGGCCGCAAGCGTCAGGGCGCGGCGGCCGCTGACGACGGGCTGGCGACCGTCACGCAGGCAGGCGAGCTCGAGGACAAGCGCGCGGCCGCTACCCGTCTCGTTGATCACGTGCACGTCGAGACCGTTGGTGCCCTCGTCCGACAGCAGCACCTGGAGCGGACGGAAAGCGCGCCGCAGCGCATGCCAGGCCGGCTTCGGCAGGCCGGTGGCGTCGACGATGCCCCACCCCGCGCCCGGCTGGAGATCCTGAAGCGTCCAGACCAGCGCGCCGTTGCAGGTCGATTGCGGCCGACGCCATTCGGAATAGGTCGCCTCCATGACCTCGCCGGTGACGGCGCGGGAGAGGTCGAGGTAGCGCGCAGGATCCTCGCGGCGCAGGCGCGCCGGATCATGGTCGTAGAGCAGGCCGAGATAGTGGTCGCGCACGTCCTCGAAGTCCCACGAAGCGCCGCGATCGCGCGGGACCCGCGCCTTCCAGCGGGGATCGTGAACGGCGGGGACGGGCAGATGCGCATCGAGCGTCGCCTGCTCCGGCACGTTGGCGAACGCCAGCGCTTCGGCTGCGAAGCGCACCGCCGCCCGGCGCGCATCCTCGAGCGGCCGGCAATAGGCACCGACGCCGTAGTAGTGCGCGACGCCGGCATTTGGGGAGAACGGCATGGCACCGCCAAAGGGCGAGTTGGGAACGAAGGGAACGTCCGGGCGGAGCGTTCGCACGCCCTCGGGCAGCACCGTCTCCGTCAGCGGCCCGCGCCATGCGTCCGCCGGCAGGCCGAGCATCGCCGCCTGCTGGAACACCTCGCTGCCGCCGCAAAGGACGGCCAGCGACGGCGAGGGGGCGGTGCGCAGCAGCAACTGCTCGACTTCGGTTTGCAGCAGGGCGACGAAATGCTCATCGGCGGCCGGATAGTCGAAATTCGCCAGCATGACGTCCTGCCAGACGAGAATGCCGAGCTCGTCGCACAGCTCAAAGAAGGCATTGGTCTCATAGGCCATGGTGCCGCCGATGCGCAGCATGTTCATGCCGGCTTCGGCCGCAAGCCGCAGGGTCGGCGCGTAGCCCGCCCGCGTGCCCGGCAGGTCGACGATGTCCGCATTCGTCCAGACGGCACCGCGGCAGAAGACCGGGACGCCGTTCACCCGCAAGCCGAAACCGCTGCCATCGGGACCGGTGTCGATATCGATGCGGCGGAAGCCGGTGCGACCGAGCGCATGGCGTTCGCCATCGAGTTCGGCCTCCACCGCATGGAGGACCGGGCGACCGTGGGTGTGCGGCCACCAGGCGGCGACGTCCATGATCCGGAGCTCGCCGCTCCAGCGGCCGTCGGCGGTGCGATGCATGGGCACGGCAGTGCCGGCACAGTGCAGCACGGCCGTGCGTGTGCCCGCGTCCGCCGAAAACGAAACGGCAAGATGCCCGGCGCCGTCCGGCGCAAGGCTCGAAGCGATGCGGATATCCCGCGGACGGCCCGGCTGCGGCCGCAAGAGCCGGACGGGGCGATAGGGACCGACGGCGTGCACAGACGGGCACCAGCCCGGCATCCGGCCGAGCAGGGTCGTGCGGGTGAGCCGAAGGCCCTGCGGAACGATCATCTGCGGGCGCCAGCGGGCGCGCGGGCCGCGTCGCTCCAGATGCGGCGCGAGCGCGCGAAAGCAGATCGCCAGATGGTCCTTCCCGCTGACCTGCACGTCGATCCGATGGCCGACGAACATCGAATCCGAGGCAAGCAGGAGCGCGCCGTTCCAGTAGACCTCCGCGATCGTCGCCAGGCCTTCCAGCTCGAGCACGGCCGGGCCCGGCCGCTCACCGGACAGATCGAGCAGGTACCATGCATCGTATCCGTCGAGCGGCATCGGCTCGTCGCGGTCGAAGCGGCCGGCGTGCTCCAGGGCGCCCGCGACCGTTCCCGGAACCGGCGCATCCAGCCTCTCGGCGTCGCGGTCGATCATCGACGGGTCGGACCAGGCGCCGGCCGCCGTCAGGCACAGCTTCCAGCCCCTGTCCAGCTCGATCGTGGACGGAGACGTGCGCTCTGCCGGCTCGCTCATGCGCATCCTCCAGCCTCAGTCGAGCCGGCGTTCGAGCACGGCCATCATCTCGTCCCAGGCGGCGGCCGCCGGGTCGAGCGCGGTCGCAAGCGGCTCGAAGCGCTTGCGGGTCACCGCGCGGGCGAGCTGGAACTGCACGGACTTGGCGGTCTCGGCGATACGGCGGGCGGCTGCCGCTGCATCCGACAGCGTGCCGTCCGGGGCAAGCCAGTCCAGGTGGCTCGCGGCGAGCTCGAAATTGGCGCCGAGCTGGCGCAGCGTGTTGAAGGCATATTTATGGAAGAAACCGAACGGGCGTTCCGCGACGGCCTCGACCTGAGCCGGGAAGACGGCCGCGAAGGCGGCAACGGGGTTTTCCGGCGGCCGGCGCTGCAGGTGGAACCGCAGCAGGCGACGGGCGGCTCTTGCCATGTCGGCCACGGCAGGGCGCGCGGCGGGGAACTTGACGAATTCCGTGTACGGCAGGAACGGCAGCGCATCGGCCGGCGCGTCGAGCTGGAACAGCCCGTCGAAATCCTCGCCTTCCAGCCGGAAAAAGCCGGCATTGTGGAAATAGTCGAGCGTGCGGGTGGCAAGGTCGAGCCGGTTGATCGCCACCGTCGTCTTGCCGTGTTCCAGCCGGTAGGCGACGCCGCGCGTATCGGGCATGTAGAAACTGTCCATCTCCACCAGGCAGAGACGGCCGCGACCGATCTGTTCCAGGACGTGGTGCTCCACCCGGTCGTAGATCGCAAGCTCGGTGCAGCGGATGCCGTAGAGGACCTCGAGGTCCTCCAGCGGCACCTTGAAGAAGGTGAACTGGTCGCCCTCGAAATCCTGCGTCAGGGTGAAGCCCAGCATGGCCTCCGGCGGCAGGGCGCGGGCGTTCAGCACCTCGATCCACAGGTCGACATAGCAGTTGGTCTCCGGCCACATGCGCTCGTGATCGTGCAGCGCGTGCGGCCGGTAGGTGGCGGGATCGAGCCCGGGAAAGACGGAAGGCGCTGCCAAGGTCAGCCCCAGAGGGTCTTGCGGACGCTCTCGGGCCAGTCGGCGACGTCGAGGCCGTGGGTATGGAACAGCGCCAATGCGATCCGTTCCAGGCCGAAGCCGACGCAGGCGGTGTGCGCCACGCTGCCATCCTCCATGGCCAGGCCCCACTTCGTGCCGAACGCATCCTGGTGATAGTTGAAGCTCATGCAGGCCGTGGGCTTCGCGACCGAGGTGATCGGGATCAGCAGCTCGAACTTCAGGTTCTGGTCGCGCTGGTTGTTGGCCAGCATCTTGCCGGCGCGGCCGAAGAAGGGATCGTTGGCGACATCGATTGCAACCTCGAGGCCGACCTCCTTCATCATGGCAACGCCGCGGTCCATCCAGGACTGGCGGAAATCGGTGACATGCGTCTCCGTGCCCATGCAGACATATTCGCGCATGCGGAAGAGCTGCTGGCGCGCCGGGTCCTGCGAGGGCTCGTGGCGGAAGCAGTAGGACTGCAGGTCGTAGAGCGCACCCTTGGCCGGAACCGGCCCACGCTTTGCCACCGTCGGGTAGAGCGGATAGCAGGCGGCCGGCGTCAGCACGATGTCGGTCGCCTTCTGGTCCTTCGTCCAGTCCTCCTCGCCCACCTCCATGCACTTGAGCAGGCTCATATGGTCGAGCTCGTTGCCGCAGAAGGAATGGACGGTGCCCGCGAGCTGCGGGAAGCTCTTCATGTAGCCGCTCTTTTCGAAGAAGGCGCGGTTCATGCCCGGCGGGAAGCGCATGGCTTCCGCGCCGTCGGCCCCGCCGAAGCGATCGATCAGCCGCTCGAATGCGACGATGACGTCCTCGAAGCGACCGCTGCGGCCGTAGAGCCCGTCAACGCCGGTATCGATCAGCAGGCCGGCATCGAACAGGCGGTCGAGAAACGAGGTCTGCATATCCATGGTTCTTCACCCCAGAAGACTGGTGTCCTGCTTGTGGACGAGCAGGAGATTGGACGTGTTGCCGAGAATGCGGTCGTTGGAGATCATCAGCTGGGCCGAATGCGCGTCGCGCAGGTGCCGGCCGAGGCTGTAGGGCGTGCCGTTCTTGTAGCCCATGATGCCGCAGATCAGCATGGCGTGGTTGATGATCGTCAGGATCGTTTCCGACGAGCCGATCTTCAGATTGTTCATGGCGACGGCGAAACCCATCGAGGACAGGACGTCCTGATCCGTCTTTGCCGCCTCGAAGGCGTTCAGACCGGCGACCACGTTGGATTTCAGAAGCTGCAGCAGACTGGAGGCTTCGGCGAGCCTGAGCGCGCCGGGCGGCGTCTGCCCCGGCGCCTTGCGGGCGGCGGCCCGGACGAAGGCCTGTGCGCGGGCAAACGCGTTGACGGCGATGCCGTACCAGACGGCACTCCAGAGCAGGTGCGAGGTGGCCAGCATCGACTGGGCGGCGATTTCCGCAAAGGGCTTCGGCAGGATCTGCTCGGCCGGGGCCTCGCCCTTGAACAGGTAGCCGTCCGAGCAGGTGCCGCGCATGCCGAGCGTATCCCAGACATGGGTGCGCTCGAGCGTATACTGGTCCTTCGTGAAGACGGTCATGACCTGGTCGGTGGATGCGGCTTCGGCATGGCTGCGCGAGGTGATCAGGATCGCATCGGCGTTTGCGCCGTAGGAGATGACGGTCGCGTCCTTCTCCAGCCGGCAGCGGCCGCCCTCGACTTCGATGGCGCAGATGCTGTTGCGCAGGTTGCCGCCGATGCCGCCTTCCGTCGTGGCGGAGGCCAGAAGCAGCTGTTCGTCGGCGATGCGGCGCATGAAGGCGCGGTGCCAGGCTGCGTCCGCCCCATGCGAGACGAGGCTCGACGCCTTGATCTGATGCATGGCGAAGACCATGGCGGCGGCAGCGCAGGACTGGCCCAGAATGGAGCAGACCTCGGCGATCTCGGCGATGCTCGCCCCCTCGCCGCCCAGTTCGACAGCGATCTGGATGGACAGCAGGCGTTCGGCGCGCATGGCATCCACCGCCTCCTGCGGGAAACGCCCCTTGGCGTCGACGTCGTCGGCGTGCGCTTCGGCTACCGCGGCAACGCGGGCGGCCCGTTCGGCTAGGCCCGCCCCGGTGGACATGTTCATTCGGCGGCCTCCGCGTTGCCGGTCAGCCCTTCCACCGTGCGCGTGATGGTCGCAATGCTCTGGAACGACTTGCGGTTGAGAAGATTGTCGGGAAACTCCAGGTCGAAGGCCTCCTCGATCGCCAGCATGATCTGGACGGAGGCGAAGGAGGACAGGCCCGCCGCGTAGAGGTCCTGGTCGTCGGCGATCTGGTCGACGGCGACAGGCAGGCCGCCATGCTTGGCGAGCAACTCACGGATTTTCTGCTTCATGGCGACACTCTCCCGTGCTGTTTTCTTGTCGGCAGGCCACGCCGCCCGCCCGGTCTCGTTCAACCAGAGGCATACAGAACGAGAGATAAGAACGCTTGAAGGGACATGGATAAGATTCCATGAAGGCGGCCCGGCTGGCGCATCTGGCCGGGGAACGGCGGCCGCCCTGAGACCGGCCGCCCCGAAAAGCATCGTATTTTCAATATCCTTTATATGTCCCCCCGCCCCTGCCGCCGCCGTCTTTCCTGCGCGCCGGTTGAGAGGTTGTTAACCATAATCTGAGAGGTTGCGGGACGGTTCTCGGGAAGCGCCGCGCGATCGGGCGGCGGCGGGGACCGTGGATTCGGCCGCTTCCGAGAGGGACCGGCAATCGGGCATGTGATGGACATCGACATTTTTCAGTTGCCGGGCATCGTGAGGAAGAGGATCCACTACGTGATCCTCGCCGCGGTGGTCTGCGCCCTGCTGGGAATGGCCTTCGTCCTCACCCAGAAGCCCTTCTACCGCTCGACCGCGGAGATCTTCGTCGACATCGGGGCGGGGCCCGTCGTCGGCACCGACACGGGCGGTTCCCTCAACGTGCAGCAGGTGATCGGCAGCCAGGTCTATCTGATCCAGTCGCGCGACGTGCTGCACCAGGTCGTCACCAAGCTCAACCTCACCAGCGATCCCTATTTCAACCACCGCGGGCTCCTGTCCCGGTTGCTGGGGGGCGCCAAGGCCGATGCCGCGACGGTCGACGGCGTCATCAATGCGCTTCTGGAGAACCTGAGCGTCGCGCGCAACGGCGACAGCTTCGTCTTCACCATCACCGTTAAGCACGGAAACAGCGAGATGGCCGCGAAGATCGCCAATGCGATTGCCGAAAGCTATCTGGCGGTCGCCGACAAGGCACGCCTGGACGTCAGCCTGAAGACCACCCGCACGATCGCCGAGCAGGCGGAAGAGCTGCGCCAGCGGGCGCTGGACGCACAGAAGGCGGTGGAGGACTTCCGGGCCGAGAACGGCATGATCAGCGCCGGCGACCAGGGTCTGATCACCGACCAGCAGCTCGCCGGCCTGAACCAGCAATTGCTGACCGCGCGCCAGCAGGTGGAGCAACTGAAGACGGCCTACGAACAGGCGCGCCAGCTCAACGTGTCCAATGTCGAGGCGGGCGCCATTCCCGAAACGCTGAATTCAGGCGCACTCTCCGGGCTTCGCAGCCGCTATTCGCAGGCGCTCGACCGGCAGGCCGAACTGGCGGCCAACCTCGGCAACGACCATCCGCAGATGCGTGCCATCCGCTCCCAGATCGCCAGCATCCGCAACGCCATCGAGATCGAGCTGGAGCGTATCCGCCAGCTGTCGGCCAATACCTACGAGCGCAGCCGGGCGAACCTCGCCTCGCTGGAAAAACGCTTCGACGAGCAGGCGGCCTCGACGAAGGACAGCGGCAAGCTCCGCTTCCAGCTGGTGCAGCTGACGAGCGAAGCGCAGGCCATCGATGCGGTCTACAAGGCCTTCCTCACCCGGGCGGAGGAACTGAGCCGCCAGCAGGATCTCGGCAACGGCAACTCACGGGTCATTTCCGAAGCCGTGCCGTCGGACAAGGCCGTGCAGGCGCCGAAGCTGCTGGTGCTGATCGCCGCCATTCTGTTCGGTGCGGCCGCCGGAGCGGCGCTCGCGGTCCTGCGGGAGCTGCTCGGCGGCACCCGGCGCATCGAACGGAGCCTCGTCGCCAGGACCGGCGCACCCATGCTGGCCGTGATGACGGGCAGCGAGCCCTCCCCCGCAAGCCGCCTCGACAGGCTGGCGCGCCGGATGCCGTTCGCACGGCCGGCCGCACCGGAAGCCTTGCCGCACGAGGCCGGGATCCGCAGGCTGCGCCAGCTGCTCGAAGCGGAATTCGGCACGACCCGACCCGCCACCATCGCCTTCCTGTCGCCCGACGGCAGCGGCCGGAACGAGGTCGCCGCCGCGGTGGCGCGCGAGCTGCATCTGGCCGGCGAGGTCGTGCTCTTCTGCGGCGGCGAACTTCGCCGCAGGGACCATCTGGCCGCACGACCGTCCGCGAGCGTCAAGATCCGCCTCGATGCCGCAGCGCCGCGCGACCATGCGCTTCAGGATATCTTGCACTTCGAACGCATCGGTTCCGGCGGACTGAGAAGGATCGCGGCGCTCGGATCCTCCCGCGTCAGTACCGCGCCCCGGTCCGAGCCCGTCGACTTCGCCGTCGTCGATTGCAGCGGCACGCCCGCCGAAACGGTGATCCCCACCGTGCTCAGGCACGGCGACGCCGTCATCATCGTCTCGACGGTCGGCGTTTCGGGGGGCGATGCGCTCGATACGCTGATGGCGGAGATCGGCCCGTGGCGCGACAAGATCCTCGGCAACGTCCTCCTGTCGGGCAAGGCCTCATAGGAGACGCGAGGATGGCCCGCACGGAAACGATCGGCACCGGGACGGGTTTCGGCAACCGGTTCGGCCGCAGCAGCCCCGATGTGCGCCACGACGCTGCTGTGCCGGCCGGGATCGATCCCGTGCGCATTGCGGCGATCGTGACGGTGATCGGCGGCCTGGTGTTCAACGCTCTCCTCTGCCTGGTCAACACCCGTTTCATGGGGACGGCCGACCGCCACGTCATCATGTCGGAGCTTGCGATCGTCGGCTGTGCGTTTCTCGCGGCAATGACGCGACGATCGACGCTCTACGTGATCCTCGGCGTCTTCGTCAGCTACATGATGTTCCTGTTCATGCTGCGCGGGCAGGTGAACCCGAAGGCCGTCCGCGACATCCTGATCCCGCTGACCTTCTATTTCATGGCCGCCCGCATCGCGGATGCGAAGCTCGCCGACAAGCTCGTGATGGCAAGCGGCCTGATCGTCGTCGGCTTCGGGCTCTTCGAATATCTCTTCCTCGAGACCTTCCTCGAATACTTCAACGTGATCGGCTACTACCTGGCGCGCGGCACGGTGACGCTGGACCAGGTGTTCGGTCAGACCAAGGGTCTGTTCATCTCCGGCCAGCGCCCCGAGGCCCGCACGATCCTGCCCTTCCTCGGCCAGCACCGCGTCTCCTCCGTCTTCCTGGAGCCGGTCTCGATGGGCAATTTCGCCGTGATCATCTATTCATGGGCGCTCTATCGCGGGCGCGCCTTTCCGGGCCGGTGGCTGGTGTTCGCGCTGGCCGTCACCGTGATCGCTCTGGCCGACGCCCGCTTCGGGCTCTACAGCTGCGTGCTGATCACGCTGCTCTATCCGGTCTATTCGTTCCTGCCGCGACTGGTCTGGGTGGTCCTGCCCTTCTTCCTGCTCGCCGTGCTGACGATCTACGGCATCACCTCGGTCTCCGGCGGCGGCCCGAACGATCTCGCCGGACGCTTCGCCGTCACCGCGCATATCCTGACGCAGCTCGACCTCGGCGTCGTGCTCGGCTCGGAGACGACCGATGCATTCACCGCCGATTCCGGCATCTCCTACTCGCTGACCGCGTTCGGCATCTTCGGCTTCATCGGGCTTTGGACGATGTTCGTGCACGCACCGTTGAAGGAGGCGCGGGCCTGGCGCTTCCACTCGATGATGATCGTCTACCTGCTGCTGCTGATGCTGATCAGCGACTCGTTCTATTCGATCAAGACCGCCGCCCTGATGTGGTTCCTGGTGGGCACCGCCGGCGCCTGCCGGGATGCGACCCCGCCGCGACGGCCCGTCCTCGCGAAGACGCCGGTGCGGCGGGTCGCACCGACCCTGCCACGGCACGCGTGACGGCTCCTACTCGGTCTGGCCGAGCGCCGGGCAGGCGCCGGTCTTCGCCGGGATGCTGCCGCCATATTCGAGGGCGCGCAGCTGCAGCCGGTCGCCGTCCTTGGTCGGCTGGATGTTGAGTGCCTCGGTCGGCGGCCACCAGTCGCCGGCCGCCCAGTAGGTCCAGCCGGTCCACACGTCCGGGGCGCCGTCGACCACGGCGGTCATGCGGGACAGCGCCGTCAGGCATTCGGTCTTGGCGGATGCGCCGAACTCGCCGAGAAAGCCACGCTTGCCGTTCTCGCGCAGCCAGGCGGTGAAGCGCTCGAGTGCCGCGACGGCGCTCTCCGCGCCCTCGCAGGTGTCGTGCGTGCCGGAGAAATCGTCGTCGAGATACTGGTGGACCTCATAGGCGTAGTTCTTCGCCGGATCCTCGACGCCCAGCATCACGCGGGCGTTCGAGCCGCCGGGCCGGTCGCTCTCCCAGCTGTGGGCGCCGGTCCAGATCGTGCCGGGGACGTAGACGAGATTGTCCGCCCCCGTGCTGCGGATCGCGGCGATGGCGGCGTTGGCCGCAACGAGCCATTGATCGGCCGGAATGTCGTGAGGCTCGTTCATCAGGCCGAACTGCACGGCCGGGTCGTTGGCGAACTCCGTGGCTAGCCTGCGCCAGAAGTCGGCGAAGGCCTCCACTGGGACCTCGTCGGAACCGATCTGCCGGCCGGCGTGATAGGCGTAGTTGTGCGGATCGAGAACCACCGTGAAGCCGGCCGCCTTCAGGCGCTTGACGGTGTCGACGAGGCGCCGGCGCTCGCCCATCGCGAACGCCCGGCCGAGCCTCGGCTGGAGACGCTCCCAGCGGAACGGCAGCCGCGCGCCATTGAACCCCTTGCCGGCGAAATACGCGATCGTCTCGTCACCGGGATAGATGTAGTCCTTGCCGTAGACGCCCGGCGGGTCGCCGAACTCGGCGCCGGCGAAGTTGACGCCGCGCATGCAGGCGGCGGAGGCCTCGAGCGGAAGGATCAGGGCCAGCGCCAGCCCGCCGATCCGCAGTGCCCCACGTCTGGCATGCGCGGACCGGGATGCGATCCGCCCGGTACGCCGGCGCTCAGCCATTGGCCGCCACTTCATTGCCTTCACTGCCCTTTGCCGCCGGATCCCATTCGGGCGGGGCGACGCCCCCCAGTATCTCAGTGTAGATCTCGGCATAGCGCCGGGCCACATGATCCCACGCATAGCCGTCTGCCGCGCGCATGGCCCGCGTCCGGTAGCCGGCGACGTCGCGGGCGAGCGCCAGGAAGGCCGAGTGGATCGTTCCGGCGGCCGCTTCCGCGTCCTCGAAGTCGCAGAGGCGAATCTCCGGATGCTTGGCGGCGAGGTCCTCGTAGGCCTGGTTCGGATGCAGCAGGGGCATGAGACCCGCGCTCATCGCCTCGACCGCCACGAGGCCGAAGCCCTCGTATTCGGAGGCGGAGGCAAACAGCGAGCATCCCGAGATCAGCGTCCGGATCTCTTCGTTCGACAGGCCGACATGCAGCTCGATATGGTCCTCGAGCGCCCGCTGGCCGATCATCCGCTCAAGGTCCGCCTCGGTCAGGTCGCCCGGGACACCCACGACCGAGAGGCGCCAGTCCGGCTCGTGCACGACGAGCCGCGACAGGGCTTCGAAAAGACGGTCGAGCCGCTTGTTGGACGAGAAGCGGCCGATGGTGACGATGCGGCGCAGCGGCTTGCCGGCGCCCGCGTTGCGGAATTTGGCGACGTCGGCGCCGTTGTCGACCTCGACGACCCGGCGTCCGGCGATCTTGCGGAACAGCCGAGCGTCCTGCGCGCTGCAGGCGATCAGCCGACGGTAGGCGAGCGCCGACAGGCGCGTCGTGACGTTGAACCAGGCGAGCTTGATTGCCGCATAGCGGTCGGTGTGAAAGAAGCCGCCATGGGTCGTGGCGACCAGCGGCTTGCCATGCAGGAGCTTGCCCCAGGCGAGCGCGTCGAAGAAGAAATCGATGGCATGCACGTGCACGAGGTCGGCATCCTTCAGATGCCGGAATACGCCCGGCGCGATGGGATAGCGGGAGCTGCCGGAGAACGGAATGCGCACCACCTCGATCCCGTCGACAGTCTCGCGGTCCGGCAACTTGCGATCGGGGGCGGTGAAGAGGCGATCGAGCGTCACGACGCGAACGCGGTAGCCGCGCGCGCAAAGCTGGCGTGACAGGTTGAGGACGACATCCTCCAGCCCGCCGCGGCTCGGCGGAAACTGGCGCACGACCTGCACGGCCAGCGGCGCGCGCCTGTCAGGATCGCTGGAAAGACTGCCTTGCAGAAATGCGTCCATGCCGTCATCCGTGCCGCATCGCATTGCGGGTCATCCGCAATTTCCAGGCGCCGGTCGATGACACGCGCCCCCCAAGCCTTCCGCAGAAGCGCAGGAAGCCCTTAAGGCCGCGTTAAGGCCGGCCGGCCGGGGCTGAGTTCCGCGCGAAACGTCGGTACGTGGTAAACGGACCCGCAACAGTTGCACCGGCTGCACTGGCGAAACGCCTAGTGCGCTTCGTCCCAGTTGAGGGCCGCGCGCGCATCCACCTTCAACGGTACCTTCATCGACAAGGCCGGCATGGACGCGTGCTCCATCACGCCGACGATGACGGGAATGGCGCGTTCCACCTCCGCGTCCTCGACCTCGAAGACGAGCTCGTCGTGCACCTGCAGCAGCATGCGGGCCGACAGGCCGTTGTCGGCAAGCGCCGGCTCCATCTTGATCATGGCCCGGCGGATGATGTCGGCGGCCGAGCCCTGGATCGGGGCATTGATCGCCGCCCGCTCGTTGAAGGCGCGCACCGAGGGATTGGAGGAGCGGATCTCGGGATAGTGCGCGCGGCGGCCGAAGATCGTCTCGACATAGCCATGCTCGCGGGCAAAGGCCTTGGTCTCGTCCATGTAGTCCTTGATGCCGGGGAAGCGCTCGAAATAGCGCTTGATGTAGTCGCCGGCCTCGGAGCGCTCGATCGACAGCTGGTTGGCAAGGCCGAAGGCGGAGATGCCGTAGATGATGCCGAAATTGATCGCCTTGGCGCGGCGGCGGACGTCTGCGGGCATGCCCTCGACCGGCACGCCGAACATCTCCGATGCCGTCATCGCATGAATGTCGACACCGTCGGCAAAGGCCTGCCTGAGTTGCGGGATGTCGGCGACATGGGCCAGCACGCGCAGCTCGATCTGGCTGTAGTCGGCGGAGACCAGCTTGTGGCCGGGGGTCGCGATGAAGGCGGTCCGGATCTTGCGGCCCTCGGCATTGCGCACCGGGATGTTCTGCAGGTTCGGGTCGGACGACGACAGGCGGCCGGTCGTGGTCGCCGCCAGCGCGTAGGAAGTGTGCACCCGCTTCGTCTCGGGGTGGACGAAGCCCGGCAGCGCGTCGGTATAGGTGGACTTCAGCTTGGTCAGCTGGCGCCAGTCGACGATCTTGCGCGGCAACGGCACGCCCTGGGCGGCCAGGTCCTCCAGCACCTGTGCGGAGGTCGACCACTGGCCGGTCTTCGTCTTCGAGCCGCCGGGCAGGCCCATCTTGCCGAACAGGATGTCGCCGAGCTGCTTCGGCGAGCCGATCGTGAAGCGTTCGCCGGCGAGCGCGTAGATCTCGTCCTCGAGCGCGGCTGCACCCTGCGCCAGCTCTCCCGACAGGCGCGACAGGATCTGGCGGTCGATGGTGATGCCCCGCTCCTCCATCCGCGCCAAGACCGGCACCAGCGGCCGTTCCAGGCGCTCGTAGACCGTCGTCATCTTCTCCGCGGCGAGCCGCGGCTTCAGGACGTGCCACAGCCGCAGCGTCACGTCGGCATCCTCGGCGGCATAGGCCGTCGCCCGGTCGATATCGACCAGATCGAAGGTCTGCGCGCCCTTGCCGCTGCCGGCGACATCCTTGTAGGCGATCGGCTTGTGGCCGAGCCAGCGCTCGGAGAGCGAATCCATGCCATGCGTGCCGGCGCCGGCATCGAGCGCATAGGACATCAGCATCGTGTCGTCGAAACCCTGCATGGTGACGCCGTGGCGCTTCATCACCAGGTAGTCGTATTTCAGGTTCTGCACCACCTTGAGGACAGAGGCGTCCTCCAGCAGGTCCTTCAGCCGCGACAGCGCGTCGCGCATCGGGATCTGCCCGTCGACGAGCCCGCCGCCCAGAAGGTCGCCGACGCCCGACTTGTGCAAGAGCGGCACGTAGGCCGCGCGGATCGAAATGCCGGACGGGTCCCTGCCGTTGTCGGCGATGGCCAGGGAGAAGCCGCAGAGCTCCGCCTGCATCGCATCGAGCGACGTCGTCTCGGTGTCGAAGCCGACGAGCCCGGTCTCGCGCGCGGCCGCGATCCAGCGGTCCAGGGTGTCGAGGTCGCGGATCGTGACATAGGCGGAATGATCGATCGGCTGGCCGGAGAGGCGGGCCGCGCGCGTCCGGGCGAGCGTTGCGGGTTCGTGCCCGTCGGCCGATGCGACCGGCAACAAGGTTTCGGCCGCCTCGGCGGCACTCTCCTCCGGCACGCCGGCAGCATCCGGTCCGGAAGCCCCGCCCTTGTCGAGGTCCGGGCCATGGGCCTCGGCGCCCCATTCCACCGGCACGTCGGCGGGATCGATCGCAGACGCGTCGCAGTCACAGGCCTCGGCAACCCGCCGCGTCAGCGTGGTGAACTCCATCGCCTTGAGGAAGGCGATCAGCTTCGGGCCGTCCTGCGTCTCGAGGACCAGATCCTCCAGCGGCACGTCGAGCGGCGTGTCGGTCCTCAGCGTCACGAGCTGGCGCGACAAAAGCGCCTGGGCGCGGTTGGCGATGATGTTCTCGCGGCGCTTCTGCTGCTTGATCTCCTCCGCGCGCGCGAGCAGCGTGTCGAGATCGCCATATTCCTCCAGGAGCTGGGCTGCGGTCTTCGGCCCGATGCCGGGGATGCCCGGCACGTTGTCGGTCGAATCGCCGGTCATCGCCTGCAGGTCGATCATCTTGTCCGGGGTCACGCCCCATTTCTCGATCACCTCGGGGATCGAAATCTGCTTGTCCTTCATGCTGTCGTACATCGACACCTTCGGGGTGACGAGCTGCATCAGGTCCTTGTCGGACGACACGATGGTGACGTCGGCCCCGGCCGCCTCGGCCAGCCGCGCATAGGTGGCGATCAGGTCGTCGGCCTCGAACCCCTCCTTTTCGATGCAGGGCAGGTTGAAGGCGCGCGTCGCGTGGCGGATCAGCCCGAACTGCGGGATCAGGTCTTCCGGCGGCGCCGTGCGGTTCGCCTTGTACTGGTCGTAGAGCTCGTTGCGGAAGGTCTTCGAGGAATAGTCGAAGATGACGGCGAAATGGGTGGGCGTCACGCCGACGTCGGTGTTGCGCGCATCCTTCAGGAGCTTCCACAGCATGTTGCAGAAGCCGGAGACGGCATTGACCGGCAAGCCGTCCGACTTGCGGTTCAGCGGCGGGATCGCGTGAAAGGCGCGGAAGATGAAGCCCGAGCCGTCGACGAGGAAGAGATGGTCACCATTTTTCATGGCGTTAGGGATAGCGTGCGCGGGTCCCCGCGTCCATCGTCCATTGCGCTTGCCACCAGGCTTGCCAAACCGCTTTGGAGCCTCACACAAACGTTACCAATTTGTAATTTCCGGTGCCGCGCAAATCCCTTGAAAAGCCACATTCCGAGGCCCAAATGACAGTCATCGGCACCTGATCAAGCCGTGGTCTGGCATCCCGGCCTGTCCCCCGCCGCGCCAGACCAGAGGACAAAGGCCTTATCCCCCTCTCCGGGCCTTTGTCCACAATTCATAAGGGCCGCTTCGAACGCACCTCCCGTCCGAAGCGGCCCTTTTCGTTTTCCCCGCCCCGGCATACGTCCCCGCCCGGCCCCACGACGAAGCCGCGCCCACGGCAACCGTCGTGGCTTTGTGCGCACCCATCGCTTTTCCCCGTTCCCACTTTCGGCAGACATGCATTATGGTCCGTCCGCAAAGAGGATTCGACCATGACCAACCTGTTACCCGTACTCGACCACGCCGCCGCGAACGTGCCCGCCGCCCTGGAGCGCCTGTTCGATCTCGTCCGTATCAAATCGATCTCGACCGACCCGGCCTACAAGGCCGATGTGCGGCGCGGCGCGGAGTGGCTGGTGAGCGAACTGCGCACGCTCGGGTTCGACGCCACCGTGCGCGATACGGCCGGGCACCCGATGGTGGTCGCCCACCACGAGGGGGCCAGCGCCGACGCGCCGCACGTTCTCTTCTACGGCCACTACGACGTGCAGCCGGTCGATCCGCTGGAGCTCTGGGAGCACGACCCGTTCGAGCCGGCGGTGCGCGACATCGGCGGCGGACGCCGGATCATCACCGGCCGCGGCACCTCCGACGACAAGGGCCAGCTGATGACGTTCGTCGAGGCGTGCCGCGCCTACAAGGAGACGGCCGGAACGTTGCCCTGCAAGGTCACGATCCTGTTCGAGGGGGAGGAGGAGTCCGGTTCGCCGTCGCTCAAGCCCTTCCTGGAGGCCAATGCGGCCGAGCTGAAGGCCGACTATGCGCTCGTCTGCGACACCAACATGTGGGATGCCGAGACGCCGGCGATCTCGGCGGGGCTGCGCGGGCTGGTCGGCGAGGAAGTCGTCGTCAAGGCGGCGGACCGCGACCTGCATTCGGGCTATTTCGGCGGGGCCGCGGCCAATCCGATCCATATCCTCGCCGACATCCTCGCCGGACTGCACGACCAGGACGGGCGCGTGACGCTGAAGGGCTTCTACGACGGCGTCGAGGAGACGCCTGCCGACATCAAGGCCACCTGGGACAAGCTCGGCCAGACGGCGGAAAAATTCCTGGGCGAGATCGGCCTGGCCGTTCCCTCGGGCGAGAAGAACCGCTCGGTGCTGGAGCTGACCTGGGCGCGGCCGACGGCGGAGGTCAACGGCATCATCGGCGGCTATACGGGCGACGGCTTCAAGACGGTGATCGCCGCCGAGGCCACGGCGAAGGTCTCGTTCCGGCTCGTCGGCAAGCAGGACCCGGGAAAGATCCGCGACGCCTTCCGCGCCTATGTCCGCGCGAAGATACCGGCCGACTGCTCGGTGAGCTTCCACGCCCACGGCGGTTCGCCGGCGATCCAGCTGCCCTATGATTCGCCACTCCTGAACAAGGCGAAGGATGCGCTTTCGCAGGAATGGCCACAGCCCGCCGTGATGGTCGGCATGGGCGGCTCCATCCCGATCGTGGGCGACTTCCAGAAGATGCTCGGCATGGAATCGCTTCTGGTGGGCTTCGGGCTCTCCGACGACCGCATCCACTCGCCGAACGAGAAATACGAGTTGCGGTCCTTCGAGAAGGGCATCCGCTCCTGGGTGCGCATCCTTTCGGCCCTGGCGGCACGGTGACGAATTGTTGACCGTCGAGGGCGCGCAAATCGCGCGCGCTCGCGGTCGCATCGTTGTCCGGTTGGCCGAGAGTGGTTAACGTCGAGCGGATGGGAACCGGGGACGGGAGCAGACCCCGGCGGGGTCGCTGCCGCGACAGAAGACGGCCCGGAAGGGAAGCAACGGCATGAACGACAATCCTGGACATCGCCTGCGAACCGGCCTGCCGCGACGCAGCCGTCGCCGGTCCGGGCAGGCACCGGGCGCATGAAACTCGGCAAGCTCTTCTGGCCCCTCGTCGGCGGGGCCGCGATCATCTTCTCCCTCTGGATCCTGTACCACGACCTCAGGGGGCTGTCGTTCCACGAGTTCCGCGACAGCCTTCTCGCCATTCCGCCTTCGGGATGGGCGCTCGCGGCTGTTGCGACGATCGCGGCCTATGCGGCGCTTGCCGCCTACGACCATCTGGCGCTCGAGCACCTCGGCCACCGGATATCGCTCTGGTTCATCACGGTCGCCTCGTTCACCGCCTATGCGCTGGCCCACAATATCGGCGCATCCGTCTTCTCCGGCGCCGTCGTGCGCTACCGCGCCTACACCTCCAAGGGCCTGTCGGCGAGCGAGGTCGGGGTGCTCGTCGCCTTCTGCTCGTTCACCTTCGCGCTCGGGACGGCGGTGCTGATGGGACTGGTGCTGATCATCGAGCCGGAGATCATCGAACGGGTGTCGAAGTTCCTGCCGGTGGAAGCGGCATTCTCGACCGGCGTGCTGATCCTGACGCTGGTCGCGATCTACCTCACCGGCAGCCTAGTCGGGTTCCGGCCGGTCAGGACCCGCTGGCTGAAACTGGAATATCCCCGGCCGTCGGTGGCCTTCCGGCAACTCCTGATCGCGCCGGTCGAACTGGTGGCGGCGGCGGCGATCATCTATTTCGTCCTGCCGGAGGCCAACAATCCGGGCTATCTCGTCGTGCTCGGCATCTTCCTCGCCTCGTTTTCCGCAGCCCTGCTCTCGCATGCGCCCGGGGGCATCGGCGTGCTGGAGCTGATCTTCATCGCGGGCCTGCCGGAACTCGATCCCGTCGACGTCCTGGCTGCGCTCGCCGTCTTCCGGGTGTTCTATCTGATCATTCCGTTCGTGCTCGGCCTCGGCGCCGTGCTGGTGTTCGAGCATGCACGCTATACGCAAATGCGGCGGGAAGAGAGCAACCGTCGGCAGGGATAGGCGGTTCATCGCCCGTTCAGCCGAATTCCTGCATCATCCGACACGTCATTGGAAGGTTTGATGGCTCTCAGGAGTGAAAAGATGAGAAAGATCGTCAGCGGCCTCATGGCGGCCGCGCTATCAGCGGCAACGCTCGCAGCCAGCCTGGTGCCGGCGCAGGCGGCCGGAATGCCGCGTGCCGACGTCACCGTCCAGTCGGACGTCGAGAACGTCGACTACTATGTCCGCCGCGGCTATCGTCCGCCGCCGCCCCACTACGGCGGTTCGCGCTACTATCGCAGCGGCTACTATCGCGGCTACCGCGGCTATCCCTACTATCGCGAGGGCTACCGCCGGTACGACGACGGCTACTGGTATCCGCTGGCCGCCTTTGGCGCAGGTGCGATCATCGGCGGGGCGATCGCCAGCCAGCCGCGCTACGTCGACGGCGGCGTCAATCCGCGGCATTTCGAATGGTGTGCCGCGCGCTACCGCTCGTATCGCGCCTATGACAACACCTTCCAGCCCTATGGCGGGCCGCGCCAGCAGTGCCTGTCGCCCTACTACTGAAACAGCGAAGGGCGGCCCGGAAGGCCGCCCTTTCCCTTGGCACGCGTCTGAGCCCGTCTACTCTGCCGGCTGCTGCTGTTCGGCAGCCGTGTCGTTCTTCTTCAGGAGAACGACCTCATCCGAAGCGGGCGTGGATTTTTCCGCAATGCTGGCCGTCGTGGTCGTCGTGTCGACGTCGGCCTTGGCGTTGGTCTGGTGATAGGCGCAATCGGCAAAAGCCATGGGAGCCGACAGGCCGAGCGCGCATGCAAATACGAGGATGCGTTTCATCAATCGTCTCCTTGTTCGTTGCAGCGAGAGGATATCGGCGCAGACCGCAAAGCGGAAATCACGTTTGCGCGCGCATCCCGTCAGATGAACGTCGCGACAGCACAATCAAGGGGAGAGCGCCCCCGCTCTCCCTCCCCATTAAGTCGTCCTTAACCACCCCTTAAATCGCCGCATTTAAAGTTCAACGGACCGAGAGCCCAGCCTTCGCGGCCGCTCTTCAGAATAAAGGCGCTACCGTAACGCCCTGTCCGCGCTGCGGACCCGGCTCGAGCGGCACGGACACGAAAGGCATATTTCTTCCAGGATGGCAGGCCGGCGCAAATCACAGCGGATCGAGCCCTCGTTCAACGACGAGGACGACTACGACGATGACGATCTGCGCATCGACGAGGAGGATCGCGTGACCCGATCTGCGACGCGCAAGGCGAAGCCCGCGGCCCGAAAGGTGTCGGCGTCGCGTCGGAGAACGCCGGCCCGCAAGCGCCGCCACAGCAGCGGCGGCGGGGGCCTCCTCGGTGCCGTCCGGTTCCTCGCCTACTGGTGCGTCGTGCTCGGCATCTGGGGCGGCATGGCGATCGGCGCGCTCGTCCTCTACTACGGCGCGCAGATGCCGAGCGCGACGACCTGGAACATTCCGGCGCGCCCGCCGAACGTCAAGATCATCTCGACCGACGGCACGGCGATCGCCAACCGCGGCACCACCGGCGGCGAAGCGCTGGCGCTGGAACAGATGTCGCCCTACATCCCGCAGGCGGTGATCGCCATCGAGGATCGCCGCTTCTACTCGCATTTCGGCATCGACCCGCTGGGGCTCGCCCGCGCCATGGTGACGAACATTGCGACCGGACGCATGGTCCAGGGCGGCTCGACGCTGACCCAGCAGCTCGCCAAGAACCTCTTCCTCTCGCCGGAACGGACGCTGGAACGAAAGGTCCAGGAGGTGCTGCTCTCCTTCTGGCTGGAGCACAAGTACACCAAGGACGAGATCCTGGCGATGTACCTGAACCGCGTGTTCTTCGGCTCGAACGCCTATGGCGTCGAGGCCGCGTCGCGCCGCTACTTCAACAAGTCCGCCCGCGACGTGAACCTCGGCGAGGCGGCGATGCTCGCGGGCCTGTTGAAGGCGCCCTCGCGGCTTTCGCCGGCGCGCGATCCGGAAGCGGCGGAAGAGCGGGCGCAGGTCGTGCTCGGCGCGATGCGCGACGCCGGCTTCGTGACCGAGCGGGAGATCACCACCGCCATGTCGCAGCCGCCGACACGGGCGAAGAGCTACTGGTCGGGGGCCGAGCACTATGCGGCGGACCTCGTCATGGACCAGGTGCCGGCGCTGATCGGCGACATCACCGAAGACCTCGTCGTCGAGACGACGATCGATCTCGACCTGGAGAAGAAGGCGGAGGATGCGATTGCCGCCGTGCTCGACGCCGAAGGCACCAAGCTCAACGCCTCGCAGGCCGCCCTCGTCTCGATCGACGGCACCGGCGCGATCCGGGCGCTCGTCGGCGGCCGCGACTATGCCGAAAGCCAGTTCGACCGTGCCTCCAGGGCCAAGCGCCAGCCGGGCTCGGCCTTCAAGCCGTTCGTCTATGCCACCGCGCTGGAAATGGGCCGTTCGCCGCTGTCGATCCGCAACGACGCACCGGTGCGCATCGGCAAGTGGACGCCGGAGAACTACGACCAGAAGTATCGCGGCGAAGTCACGCTTTCGACCGCCCTGGCCAACTCGCTGAACACGATCGCCGCCCAGCTTGTGATGGAGGTCGGGCCGGACAACGTCATCAAGCTCGCCCACCGGCTCGGCATCGAATCCGAGATGCAGTCGAACGCCTCGATCGCGCTCGGCACCTCGGAAGTCTCGCTCGTCGAGCTGACATCGGCCTATGCGCCGTTCATGAACGGCGGATACAAGGCGACGCCGCACATCATCCGCCGCATCTCCACCGTCGAGGGCCGGGTCCTCTACGAGAATACCTATGACAACCCGCCGCGCGTGCTCCAGCCCGAGATCGTCGCCATGATGAACGGGATGATGACGCGCGTCATCACCGAGGGGACGGGCAAGAACGCGAAAATCCCGGGCTGGGAGGCGGCCGGCAAGAGCGGCACCACCCAGTCCTTCCGCGATGCGCTGTTCGTCGGCTACACCAGCAACCTGACCACCGGCGTCTGGTTCGGCAACGACGACGGCAAGTCGATGAAGAAGGTGACCGGCGGCGGGCTGCCCGCGAAGGCCTGGAGCCGGTTCATGATCGCCGCACATGACGGGCTTTCGCCGTCGCCGCTGTTCGGCACCACCGGCGGTGGACTGCCGGTGGCGGGCACCGAACCTTCACCGGCTGCCGGGGAAGGCGAGGAATCGCTGGCGGAGATGGTGGCGCGCGCGCTGGGCACGAGCAGCCGCGACGGCGGCGGCGAGACAGCCGTGGCGCCGGAACAGACCGGCGGCATCGGCGGCGATCTGCCCGTCCCGCCGGCCGATGTCGGCGCGCAGCCGGCACGACCGCGGCGCTCCAGCCTGCTGGACGTGCTCATCGGCGGATGATCGGGCCGGGCGACGAGGCATCGGTTCCGCCTGTCCGGCAGGCGCCGGCAACCTTGACGGAGACAGGCGGCCCCACCACATTTCAGCCGGAGGCATCGGCCTTTTTCGACTGTCCGCGCCGGTCTGGAAGGCGCATTCCAGGGAGATTGACGCCTTGCAGTCACCTAGACTGATCCTTATATAGCCGGAAACCGCGGCCCCGTTCGCGAATTCCTGCAATACCATCCCACTAGGGACTGCCAAACGAATGCCTGATTGGGTTCCGGCAGTTCGCTTCAAGGAGAGAATGACATGGCAAAAGTTATCGGTATCGACCTCGGAACAACGAATTCCTGCGTCGCCGTCATGGATGGCAAGGACGCGAAAGTGATTGAAAACGCCGAAGGCGCGCGCACGACGCCCTCCATGGTCGCCTTTACGGACGACGGAGAACGCCTCGTCGGCCAGCCGGCCAAGCGCCAGGCGGTCACGAACCCGGAAAACACCCTCTTTGCGATCAAGCGCCTCATCGGCCGCACCTTCGAGGACCCGACCACCCAGAAGGACAAGGGCATGGTGCCCTACAAGATCGTCAAGGCCTCCAACGGCGACGCCTGGGTCGAGGCGCACGGCGAGACCTATTCGCCCTCCCAGATCTCCGCGATGATCCTGCAGAAGATGAAGGAGACCGCCGAATCCTACCTCGGTGAAAAGGTCACGCAGGCCGTCATCACCGTTCCGGCCTACTTCAACGACGCCCAGCGTCAGGCCACCAAGGACGCCGGCAAGATCGCAGGCCTCGACGTGCTGCGCATCATCAACGAGCCGACGGCTGCAGCCCTCGCCTACGGCCTCGACAAGAAGGACGGCAAGACGATCGCCGTCTACGACCTTGGCGGCGGCACGTTCGACATCTCGGTCCTCGAGATCGGCGACGGCGTCTTCGAGGTGAAGTCCACCAACGGCGACACCTTCCTCGGCGGTGAAGACTTCGACATGCGCCTCGTCGAGTACCTCTCGGCCGAGTTCAAGAAGGACCAGGGCATCGACCTGAAGAACGACAAGCTCGCCCTGCAGCGCCTCAAGGAAGCTGCGGAAAAAGCGAAGATCGAGCTGTCCTCCTCGCAGCAGACCGAGATCAACCTGCCGTTCATCACGGCCGACGCGTCCGGCCCGAAGCACCTGACGATGAAGCTCTCGCGCGCCAAGTTCGAAAGCCTCGTCGACGACCTGATCCAGCGCACCGTCGCCCCGTGCAAGGCCGCGCTCAAGGATGCCGGCGTTTCCGCAGCCGAGATCGACGAAGTCGTTCTCGTCGGCGGCATGAGCCGCATGCCGAAGGTGCAGGAAGTCGTCAAGCAGCTGTTCGGCAAGGACCCGCACAAGGGCGTGAACCCGGATGAAGTGGTCGCCATGGGTGCTGCCATCCAGGCCGGCGTCCTGCAGGGCGACGTCAAGGACGTGCTGCTTCTCGACGTCACCCCGCTGTCGCTCGGCATCGAAACGCTCGGCGGCGTGTTCACCCGCCTGATCGAGCGCAACACGACGATCCCGACGAAGAAGAGCCAGACCTTCTCGACCGCCGAGGACAACCAGTCGGCCGTGACGATCCGCGTCTCCCAGGGCGAGCGCGAGATGGCTGCGGACAACAAGCTGCTCGGCCAGTTCGACCTCGTCGGCATTCCGCCGGCACCGCGCGGCGTGCCGCAGATCGAAGTCACCTTCGACATCGACGCCAACGGCATCGTGCAGGTCTCGGCCAAGGACAAGGGCACCGGCAAGGAGCACCAGATCCGCATCCAGGCATCGGGCGGCCTGTCGGACGCCGATATCGAGAAGATGGTCAAGGACGCCGAGGCCAATGCCGAGACCGACAAGAAGCGCCGCGAGGCCGTCGAGGCGAAGAACCAGGCCGAAAGCCTGATCCATTCGTCCGAGAAGTCGCTGACGGAATACGGCGACAAGGTCTCCGCCGATGACCGCAAGGCCATCGAGGACGCGATAGCCGCACTGAAGACGGCCGTGGAGGCTTCCGAGCCCGACGCCGAGGACATCAAGGCGAAGACGAACACGCTGATGGAAGCCTCGATGAAGCTCGGCCAGGCGATCTACGAGGCCCAGCAGGCCGAGGCGGGCGCCTCGTCCTCCGACGCCGGCGACAACGTCGTCGATGCCGACTACGAGGAAGTCAAGGACGACGACGACCGGAAGCGTTCGGCTTCCTGATCATGACGATCGCTGGCCGCGCAAACGGCGCGGCCAGCCTGTCTTTTTCAGCAGGGGCGGAAGAAACCAAGGGGCGATTTCCATGATGCATCCCGTTCGAGGCGGCGACGATGTCATGGCTTCACTTGCTCCCACGGCACCGCCTCCTTGCTTTTTGGCCGTGAAGCCGGATACATCAAGCTACGGCTGGCATTTCCACCTTCAACGAACAAGAACTCCGTTCACGAGACGGGCGCGGCACCAATATGGCTAAGAATGACTTCTACGAGACGCTGGGCGTTTCCCGGACCGCCGATGAAAAGGAGCTGAAAAGCGCCTTTCGCAAGATGGCAATGAAATACCACCCCGACAAGAACCCCGGGGATGCGACGGCCGAGATCCGCTTCAAGGAAGTCAACGAAGCCTACGAGGTCCTGAAGGACCCGCAGAAGCGGGCGGCCTACGACCGCTACGGCCATGCGGCCTTCGAGCACGGCGGCATGGGCGGCGGCGGCATGGGCGGCGGCGGTTTCGGCGCAGGCGGCTTCTCCGACATCTTCGAGGACATCTTCGGCGAGATGATGGGCGGCGGTCGCCAGCGGCGCTCCTCCGGCGGCCGCGAACGCGGCGCCGACCTGCGCTACAACATGGAGATCTCGCTGGAAGAGGCCTTCACCGGCAAGACGGCGCAGATCCGCGTGCCGACCTCGATCACCTGCGACGTCTGCGCAGGCTCGGGCGCCAAGCCCGGCACCAAGCCGCAGACCTGCTCGACCTGCCAGGGTGCGGGGCGCGTACGTGCGGCACAGGGCTTCTTTTCGATCGAGCGGACCTGTCCGACATGCCAGGGCCGCGGGACGACCATTCCCGACCCCTGCACCAAGTGCCACGGCCACGGCCGCGTCACCGAGGAGCGTTCGCTGTCGGTCAACATTCCGCAAGGGATCGAGGACGGCACCCGCATCCGGCTCGCCGGCGAAGGCGAGGCCGGTGTGCGCGGCGGGCCGGCGGGCGATCTCTACATCTTCCTCTCGGTCAAGCCGCACGAGATCTTCCAGCGCGACGGCGCGGACCTGCATTGCAGCGTGCCGATCTCCATGACGACGGCCGCACTCGGCGGCACCTTCGACGTCTCGACGCTGGACGGCACGAAGTCGCGCGTGACGGTGCCGGAAGGCACCCAGAACGGCCGGCAGTTCCGCCTGAAGGGCAAGGGCATGCCGGTGCTGCGCTCGAGCCAGGTCGGCGATCTCTACATCCAGATCATGATCGAGACGCCGCAGAAATTGACCAAGCGGCAACGCGAGCTGCTCAAGGAGTTCGAGGAAATCTCCTCTAAGGACAACAATCCGGAATCGACCGGCTTCTTCGCCCGGATGAAGGAATTCTTCGAGGGCTGAGCGTCCCGAACGGCCTCCGGCCCGCCGAGCGCCCCGTGCGCGCATCGAGACGGGTTCCGGAGAACAAGGCCTCTCTTGCAGTCAGAACCAAGGCCGCCCGCGATCGAACCCGCGGGCGGCCTTGCTCGTTTGTCGTGCCCCTCCGAGGGCCGCTGCACCGGGATCCCCGGACCCTTTCTGTCGGCTAGGCGCGCAGCCGCTCGGGCGCGCGGTAGTCCGAGGCGGCTTGCGCCTGATCGGACAGCCGGAAGCCGGCGAGCAGCCGTTCCAGCGTGCCGCTCTCCTGCGCCAGCCCGGCCCCGGCCGCATTCATCTCCTCCACCATTGCGGCGTTCTGCTGCGTTGCCTGGTCCATGTGGTTCACGGCGGTATTGACCTGCGAAAGGCCGGCGGACTGCTCGTGGGCGGCCGTCGCGATCGCCTCCATATGCATGTTGACCTGCTGCACCAGCTGCACGATGTCCGCCAGCCCCTCGCCAGTGTCGGAGACGAGCCTTACGCCCTCGGCGACGGCGACCTCGGAATTGCCGATCAGCGTCTTGATCTCGCGCGCCGCGGCGGCGGAACGCTGGGCCAGCTCCCGCACCTCCTGGGCCACGACCGCAAAGCCCTTGCCGGCGTCGCCGGCGCGCGCCGCCTCGACGCCGGCGTTCAAGGCCAGGAGGTTCGTCTGGAAGGCGATCTCGTCGATGACGCTGATGATCTGGCTGATCTGTCCCGAGGCGTGCTCGATCCGCTCCATCGCCGCAACGGCCTCGCGGACGACCTCGCCGGACCGTCCGGCCTTCGCATGCGCTTCCTGCGTCACGTCGCGCGCTTCGGTCGACCGGCGCGAAGTTGCCGCAACGTTGGCGGTGATCTGCTCCAGCGCCGCTGCGGTCTCCTCGAGCGAAGCGGCCTGCTGTTCCGTGCGGCGCGACAGATCGTCGGATGCGGCGGACACCTCGGCAGCGCCGCTGTTGACCGTCAGGACCGATCGACCGACGCTGAGAAGCGTGCGGCGCAGCTGGCCGACCGAGCTGTTGAAGTCCTGGCGAAGGGCCTCGAACTGTGGCGCGAACGGCTCGTCGATCTCGCAGAGCAGGTCGCCGGCGGCCAGTTTGCGGAGGCCGGCGGCCAGCGTCCCGGTGGCCCTGTTCAGGCGCTCCTCCGCTTCCACCTCGGCCCGGCGCTGCGTCTCGATGCGCTCCTGCTCGGCCCTTTCCCGGGACGCGGCCGCTTCCGCCTCGAGCGCGCCGTTGCGAATGGCCGCTTCGCGGAAGACGTCGACCGCACGCGCCATGTCGCCGATCTCGTCCTTGCGAGCCGCGCCCGTATCGCGCGCCTCGAGATCGCCGCCGGCCAGCGCCCGCATCGCCGCCACCATCCTGTTGAGCGGCCGAACGATCGTCGCGGCCATGAAGCCTGACAGGCCGATCATGACGATGCCGCCGCCGACGCACAGGACCAGGATCGTGACCAGGCCTGCAAGCGCACCGGCAGCATCGGACTGCGCCATTTGCGACAGATGCGCGAGGCTCCTGGCTTCGACCTGCCGCATGGCGTCGATGCGCTGCGTGGTCGCGGCAAACCACTTCAGGCTGTCGAGGCCGGTCAGGTCGGCCGCCGCCCCGCCTACGACGATCGTACGGCGAACGGCCTCGATCTCGCCGAGAGCGGCAACGTCGAGACCGGCGGCATAGCTGCCGCGCAGGTCCTGGTCCTGGAGGGAGAGGAAATCGTCGAGCAGGGCGCTCTGCGCACCCGCCATCTGCGCGAAGGCGACGAGACGATCGGCATCGGGCCGCCCAGCCTTGATGAAGCCGGTTCCGGTGGCGCGCTCCTGTCCTGCGATCTCCTTTGCCTGCATCAGCTGGGTATAGGCGACGACCTCGGCTGAGATCGCCGACCCCAGCCCCAGCATCGACAGGTCGTTCGACAATGCGGCCAAAGAGCCGATGATGCCGGTGTAGGCCTCGAAGGATTGCTGGCCGGACAGGGCGGCGCCGTCGACCGCCTGCCGCGTCGTTTCCAGCAGCCTCACCGTGTCGCCGAGCCCCTTCGCCTTCTCCTGAAGACGCGCATCCTCGAGCGTCCGGACGCCACTCTGGAACGCCGGCAGCTTTCGCAGTGCGGCGTCGCTTTCCTTGCGCGCCGCGCTCAGCTCGGATGCGCCGCGCTGTCCGGCAGAGCCGACGAACTCGGCGCTGCGTGCTCTTTCGATCTGGATCGCGTGCACCATCTCGCCGATGATCGCCATGTTGTCGCTGACGGTCACCACCACTTCCATACGCTTGTAGGAAGCCCACATGTCGGAAACCTGGAGCGATGCGAGATAGCCCATCGCCAGGAGAGGAAGAAGGACGGCAAGCCAAAGCCGCCGATTGATGGAGATGTCGGTGATACGCATGAGAGCCTCTGGTTTCCGGGCCTCATGCCGTTCCAACGACGCGATCATGCGTCACGCCATGCTTTTCAGGCAGGCATTAACATATCGTCATTGCGTTTTGTCATGGCTCCCGGGGATTTCGGGCGTTCGAGGCCTGGTCTGCACGGCAGAAACGCCACGGTGCGACATCAGACCGCGGCAGCGGCTTCCAGACAGGCAAGCACAAAATCGACCCGTTCCCCGACCGAGGTCCTCGGCAGTTCGACCGGCCGGTAGCCGAACCTGGCAAACGTCTTCAGCGACGCATGGTACTGCGCGACGGCCTCTTCATAGGAATGCCTTCGCTCGTTGTCGCCGGCATAGATCGCTCGCCAGGGCGGGGTGAGAAAGACGGTCGCATTGTAGCGCAGCAGCTGCGCCGCCCGTTCGAGATGGGCGGGGACTTCGCGGCCGAGGTAGTCGAAGAACGCGACGGCATCGACGATGCCGCGATCGAAGAACACCGGTCCCGTGCTGCAGACGGCCGCCTCCATCTGCTGGATGGCGCAGAACACGCACAGCTCGGCGAAGAGGGCCTGGTCGCGCCAGGGCAGCCCAGGGCCGTCAATCAGCATCTGCGCCTTGACGACCTGTCGCCCGGGTTCCTCGAAGGCGAGATGACCTTGCTCCTGCAAGGCGGCGAGCAGCGTCGACTTTCCGCCGCCCGAACAGCCTGACAGGAGAAAAAAGCGGCCGGCATCGTGCGCGAAGTCCTCAGTGCCACGACCGTCATCCGCCATCACTTATCGCCTCAGGTTAGTCGAGCATTGCGGCCGCAACTCTTGCGGCCGCTTCTGACGAACACCGGCCGCTCCGGCGCAGGTTCAGTTTTTCGACGGTGCCAGGGCCAATGCGCCCTGCACAGACTGCAGATGCAGGTCCTGATAGCTTGCGATCGTCAGATGGGGCGTGTCCATCCTGTGTCGATGCGTCGCCGCGACGACCACGACGCCGGCCCCGGCCCGTTCGCCGGCCTGGACCCCGGCCTCGACGTCCTCGAACACGAGGCAGCGGGCGGGATCGACGCCGAGCCGCGATGCCGCCAGGAGATAGCCTTCCGGCGACGGCTTGCCGGTCTTGACGTCCTCCGCCGTCACGATGGTCTGCGGAACGGCAATGCCGGCCGCGGTCAGCCTGCGCCTTGCGAGTGCCACGGGCGCGGAGGTCACGATCGCCCAGCGATCCTTCGGCAGCGCGGAGAGGAACGCGATCGCGCCATCGATCGCCACCACACCCTCGACATCCTCGATCTCGCCCCGCTCGACCTCCAGGGCCTCGGCGCGCGGATCGATGCCCGGCAGGCCGAGCGCGGTAATCGTGTCGATGCCGCGCTTGCCGTGCATGGTCGGCAGGAAGGCCTCCACGTCGAGACCGTGCTTGCGCGCCCATCTGCTCCACACCCGCTCGGTCGACGCGATGGAATTGAGAAGCGTTCCGTCCATATCGAACAGGAAGGCGTCGAAGGTCTTGCCAAAGATCGGAAAGGTCTGTGCGTCCACGTCTGGTCCATTCATCTTGGGGGGAACAGGTGCGCCGACAGGGCGCGCGGCCCCTGGGATACAGTGCCAGCGCCAAAGAGGCAACGCCGGCGCGTTCACGATCGGGAAAGCCTGTGCTTTGGTGTACAGTCCATTCATCCGCAGGATACTGGCGTCCGGGCGCAAGGGGGCCTATCTTTTATCAAGATATCGGCGCCGAGCCGCGGAAAGCAGGAATGCGGAGGTGCCAGACGGCCGGCTGCCGGCCAGGGGGTGTCACGATGCACTTGCGAACCATTTTCGTCCTCGCCGCCGCCCTGGCGATGGCCGGCACCGCGCTGGCCGCCCCGCCCGAACCGGAAGAGGATGCATCCTACCAGCTCCCGGTGGTGGTCCACGGCAAGACCAGCATGCGGCAGGCGATGCGATCCGGCTCGACGTTCAGCTTCAAGATGTTCCAGCAGGAGGGCCGGCAGACCCGCCAGCCCTACTCCTACCCCGAGCCGGACAGCAACAGGTGAAGCCGTGCCGCCATCCGGCGCGTTCCGGTGAGAGCTGCCCCCGTCATCAAGCCCGTCAGATGTGGAAGGCCGCGCCGATCAGGGCCTTCGTATATGCATCGGCCGGCGCCTCGAAGATCAGATCGGTCTCTCCCTCCTCGACGATCCGGCCGTCCTTCATCACCACGACATAGTCCGACATGGCCCTGACGACGGACAGGTCGTGGCTGATGAAGATGTAGGACAGGCTGTGGCTCTGCTGCAGCGTGCGCAGAAGGTCGATCACCTGGCCCTGGACGGAGCGGTCGAGCGCCGAGGTCGGCTCGTCGAGGATGACCACCTTCGGCTTGAGGATCATCGCCCGGGCAATCGCGATGCGCTGGCGCTGGCCGCCGGAGAACTCGTGCGGATATCGATTGCGGGCATCGGGATCGAGGCCGACCTCCTTCAGGGCGGCGATCGCGCGCCGGTCGCGCTCGGCCCTGCCGAGATCCGGCTCGTGCACCAGCAGGCCCTCGGTGATCACCTCGCCGACCGTCTGCCGGGGCGAAAGCGAGCCGTAGGGATCCTGGAAGACAAGCTGCATCGCCTTGCGCAGGGGACGCATGCGCGCCCGGTCGTAGCCCGAGATGTCGGTCGTGCCGAAGCGGTAGTAGCCGGCGCCGGGGATGAGGCGCAGGAGCGCGCGGCCGAGCGTCGACTTGCCGGATCCGGATTCACCGACGATGCCGATCGTCTGCCCCTCCCTGAGCCGCACCGTCACCCGGTCGACGGCGCGGAACATCGCCTTGCCGCCGGAGAACAGGCCGCCGCCGATCCGGTAGTCGACGACGACGTCGCGGCCCTCCAGGATGATCGGCGCGGTGTCGGCGGGGGCCGCCTTGCGCCCGTGCGGCTCGGCGGCGAGCAGCATCTTCGTATAGTCGGACGTCGGCCGCTCGAAAATATCGGCCGTCGTGCCCTGCTCCACCACCTGGCCGCGCCGCATCACCGCGACGCGCTCGGCGAAATGGCGGACGATGCCGAGGTCATGGGTGATCAGCACGATCGCCATGCCGAAGCGTTCCTGCAGGGAGCGCAGGAGCTTGAGGATCTGGGCCTGGATGGTGACGTCCAGGGCCGTCGTCGGCTCGTCGGCAATCAGGATGTCGGGATCGTTGGCGAGCGCCATCGCGATCATCACGCGCTGGCGCTGGCCGCCGGAAAGCTCGTGCGGATAGCTGTCGATGCGTCGGCCCGGCTCGGGGATGCCAACGAGCTCCAGGAGTTCGAGCACGCGCTTGCGCGCATCCTTGTAGGTGCCGCCGCGATGGTGGACGATCGGCTCGGCGATCTGCCGCCCGATCGGGTAGAGCGGGTCGAGCGAGGTCATCGGCTCCTGGAAGATCATCGTGACCTTGGCGCCGCGCACCTTGTTCAGCTCGGCCGGCGGCAGGCCGATCAGTTCCCTGCCGCGATAGCTGGCCGAGCCGGTGACGGCGCCGTTGCGGGCGAGCAGCCCCATGATGCCCATCATGGTCTGGCTCTTGCCGGAGCCGGATTCGCCGACGACGGCGAGCGTCTCGCCGGCGCGGACGTCGAGGTCGATGCCCTTGACCGCGTTCACGGTGCCGTCCGGGGTCGTGAAGTCCACCTTCAGGTCGCGGATGGCGAGGATGGTTTCGTTCTTGTCTGCCATCTCAACGGTCCTTCGGATCGAACGCATCGCGCAGGCCGTCGCCGACGAAATTCAGCGAGAAGAGGGTGGCGACGAAGAATATCGAGGGGAAGATCAGGAGCCAGGGCGCGGACTGGATGTTGTTGGCGCCCTCGGAGATCAGCGCGCCCCAGCTCGTCAGCGGCGCCTGGACGCCGAGGCCGAGGAAGGACAGGAAGCTCTCCAGCAGGATCACCTTCGGCACGACGACGGTGACGAAGACGATGACCGGGCCGATCGTGTTCGGAATGATGTGGCGGCGGATGATCTGCCAGTCGGTCAGCCCCAGCGCCTGGGCGGCGCCGACGAACTCGCGCCGCTTCAGGGCCAGCGTCTGTCCGCGCACGATGCGCGCCATGTCGAGCCATTCGACCGCGCCGATGACCAGGAAGATCAGGACGAAGCTGCGGCCGAAGAAGACGACCAGCACGACGACGAGGAAGACGAAGGGCAGCGAATAGAGGATTTCGACGAAGCGCATCATGACGTTGTCGACGCGCCCGCCGATATAGCCCGAGGTCGCGCCGTAGACGACGCCGATGCCGAGCGAGACGAGGCTTGCGAGCAGGCCGACGGCGATCGAGATCTGCCCGCCCAGCATGACGCGCGCCAGAAGGTCGCGCCCGTTGGGATCGGTGCCGAACGGGAAATATTCCCGGTTCACCTGGCCGGTGAGCTTGAGGACGCGGCCGTCGTTCTCCGTCGCCGCCACCGTGGTTTCCCTGAACTCGTTGGCGCGGTCGAAGTAGCGGGTCGCACGCGGGTCGATCGGTTCGTCGGCGCTGATCGTGGCGGTGAAGGTCTGCCCGTCGACGGCAAATGCGTCGAGATTGACGCGGGCGCGGGCGGCAACCCCCTCCATCACCTCCTGCAGCGTCGAGATATCTGGCCGTGGCTGCAGGCTCGGCGGGACCGTCACGTAGGACGAGAACACCTGGTCGTAGGTGTGCGGGACGAAGAGCGGCCCGACGAAGGAGAAGAGCGCGATCAGCAGAAGCATGACGCAGCCGGCCATCGCCGCCTTGTTGCGGCGGAAGCGGATCAGCGCCAGCTGGAACAGGCTGCGGCTCGCCGTCTTCGGCGCCTCGTGCATCGGGGTTGCGGCAAGGTCAGTCATGGCGGACCCTCGGATCGAGAAGGCCGTAGAGGATGTCGACCAAGAGGTTGAAGACGATGACGAAGATGGCGATCAGGATCACCGTCCCCATCACCAGCGTGTAGTCGCGGTTGATGGCGCCGAGCACGAAGTAGCGACCGACGCCGGGGATGGTGAAGATCGTCTCGACCACGGCGGAGCCCGTCAGCAGTGCCGCGGCACAGGGCGCGAGATAGGAGACCACCGGCAGCATGGCGCCGCGCATGGCATGGGTGACGACGACGACCCGCGACGGCAGGCCGTAGGCGCGCGCAGTGCGGATGTGGTCGGCGTGCAGAGCTTCGATCATCGACCCGCGCGTGAGGCGGGCAAAGACGGCGAGCTGCGGCAGGGCGAGCGCGATCATCGGCAGGATCAGAAAGCGCAGCGAACCGTCGCCCCAGCCGCCGGCCGGCAGCCAGGACAGGGCGATGGCGAAGATCAAGGTCAGCACCGGGCCGACGACGAAGTTCGGCACCGTGGTGCCGACGGTCGCAAGCGACATGATGGAGAAATCGAGGGCGCTGTTCTGGCGCAGGGCGGCCACCGTCCCCATGGTGACGCCGCCGATCAGCGCGAGCAGCAGCGCGTAGAAGCCGAGCTCCATCGAATAGGGCAGGCCCTTGCCGATCAGTTCGGCGACGGTGTTGTCCTTGTAGATATAGCTGGGGCCGAAATCGCCGGTGACCGCATTGGTGATGTAGGTCACGTACTGGCGCCAGAGCGGCTGGTCGAGCTGGTAGGTGCGGACCAGGTTCTCCATCGTGGCCGGAGGCAGCGGGCGTTCGAGATTGAAGGGGCCGCCCGGGGCAAACCGCATCAGGAAAAAGGAAATCGTGACGACGATGAACAGCGTCGGCACGGCGCTCGCAAGGCGGCGCAAGACAAAGGCGATCATGCCCGTTCTCCCGCGAGGCGGCGCGCGCAGATCCGCGCGCCGCCTCGTATGGCAATGTTACTCGGAAACGCTGAGGAAGCGGCTCAGGTGCTGGTTGGCGGCATTGTCATGCCAGCCCTGCACGCGGCCGGAAACGAGCCAGAGATCCGCCTGGGTGAGGAACGGCGCGATCGGCTGGTCCTTCATCAGCATGGCTTCGGCCTCGTGCATCAGCTTCGAACGGGCCGCGGGATCGGTTTCCTCGTAGGACTTCTTCATCAGGTCGTCGAACGCCGGGTTCTCGTAGTGACCGTAGTTGAAGGTCTTGTTCGAGCTGAGGCTCAGCGCCAGGAAGTTCTCGGCGTCGGCATAGTCGGCCACCCAGCCGGCGCGGGCGACGTTGAACTTTCCGCCTTCCTGCAGGTAGGCGTAGTGCGAGGAGACGTCGAGGTTCACCAGCGAGACGTTGGCGCCGAAGGTGTTCTTCCACATGTCGGCAACCGCCGTCGCCACGCGCTCGTGGTTCGGGTTGGTGTTGTAGCGGATTTCGATGTTCAGCGGCTTGCCGCCTTCGCCATAGCCCGCTTCCTTCATCAGCGCGACCGCCTTGTCCTCACGATCGAGCTGCGACATCGTGCCGAAATCGGCCTTGGACGGCTCGCCATAGGTCTCGATGCCGGAGGGCACCATCGAATAGGCCGGGATCTGCGAGCCCGAATAGATCTCCTTGGCGAGGAAGTCGCGGTCGACGGCCATGGACAGCGCCTGGCGCACGCGGACGTCGCTATAGGGCTCCTGGCGGGTGTCGAAGGCGTAGTAGTAGGTCGCGAGCGTCGGCGAGACGTGGACCTGGTCGCCGTAGGCACCGCGCAGCCGGTCGATCTGGTCGGCGGAGAAGTTGTAGACGAGGTCCATTTCCTTCGCCTCGAAACGGCGGACCGAGGCGGCCTGGTCGTCGATCGGGTAGAAGATCACCTTGTCCAGCTTGACGTTGGCGGCATCCCAGTAGCTGGCGTTCTTCTCGACGACGAGATTGTCGTTCGGCACGTGGCTGACGAGCTTGAAGGCGCCGTTGGAAACCATGGTGCCCGGCTTGACGAAATCGGCGCCGTTCTTCTCGACGCTGGCCTTCGAAACCGGCAGCGCCGTCTGGTGCGCCAGCAGTTCCAGGAAGAAGGGCGTCGGGCGCTCCAGCGTGACTTCCAGCGTCTTTTCGTCGATCGCCTTCACACCGAGCTCGGCGGGCGGAACCTCGCCCTTGTTGACCTTTTCGGCATTCTTGATCGGGTAGAGGATGTTGGCGTAGCCGGCTGCGGTCTTCGGATCCTCGACGCGCTGATAGGAGAAGACGAAGTCCTCAGCCGTGAGCGGCGATCCATCGGACCACTTGGCGTCGGCGCGCAGCTTGAACGTGTAGGTCAGGCCGTCGTCGGACAGGTCCCAGGTCTCGGCAGCGCCGGGCACGATCTTGCCGCTGGCGTCATAGACCGTCAGGCCCTCGTAGAGATCCTTCAGGATGAATTCCTCGATGTTGATCGAGGTGTGCGCCTGATCGAGCGTCTGCGGCTCGCCGGCATTGCCGCGATGCAGGACGGCTTCGGCCAGCGCCGGGCTGCTCGCGAGCAAGGTTGCCCCGAGCAGGAGGGCTGCGCGCAGGTTGAGAATTCGAGGTGTCATTTTAAGTTACCTTCCCCGTGTTGTTTTTGCTTTGAAGGCCGAAGTGAATGCCAGAAAGACCGGAAACGCAAGGATTTTTGCGCGGAGGCCCGCCAAATCGGTCGAAGGCGCGCAGAAGGGTGAACGCCATGATTGTAGGCCTGATCGTTCCCCGGCGCCGTGTTTCAAAGCAGATCATCGCGATCGCGGGCGGGCACGCCGACGGCCCGCGAAGGCCGCCGCGCAATTTTTCGAATGCTGGACTGCCGCTTACGTAATATGTGGAATTGCGAAAGCCGGTCGCCTTCATCTTTCGTTTGCGGGCGGCAGCGGACTGTCCGGCGCACACGTTCCCCGAACGGGCCGATCGAAATTTTCGAACCTCGACGCCTTTCTATCTGTGGTAGCAGACACCTCTGTGGATGGCAGGGCACCATCGCGGCCGGAAACCCGCCTCCCGGCCGCCTTGCCTTGCGGTCGGCTTCGAGGCTAACCTCGCGCCGACCGAACCGGGAGCTCCACATGCGCGTCGTTTTCTCAGAGGATCATAAGCTCAGAAATGCCAGGACCGAACTGCACGGCGGGGAGCTCGTGCCGCCATTCGAGGCGCCGTTCCGGGCGGAATGGATCCTTGCGGCGGTGAAGGAGGCAGGCTTCACCGACGTGGTGGCACCGGCAAGGCACGGGCTGGAGACGGCGCTGAAAGTGCACGACGCCGGCTACCTGAAATTCCTCGAGACCGCATGGGACCGCTGGCAGGCCGCCGGATACCGGGGCGAGGCGATCGCCACCTCCTTTCCCGTGCGCCGCACCTCGCCGCGCATCCCGACCGACATCGACGGACAGATCGGCTACTACTGCAACGCCGCCGAGACCGCGATTTCGCCCGGCACCTGGGAGGCCGCGCTCTCCTCGATGGCGTCGGCCCTCGACGGCGCGGAATTGATCGCCGCGGGCCACAGGGCCGCCTTCTCGCTCTGCCGGCCGCCGGGCCATCACGCCGGCATCGACACGTTCGGAGGCTACTGCTTCATCAACAACGCCGCCGTCGCCGCCCAGCGCCTGCTCGACGCCGGCGCCGGCAAGGTGGCGATCCTCGACGTCGACTTCCATCACGGCAACGGCACGCAGGACATCTTCTACGAACGCGGCGACGTGTTCTTCGCCTCACTGCACGGCGACCCGGCCGAAGCCTTTCCGCATTTCCTCGGCTACGAGGAGGAAACCGGCAAGGGTGCCGGGGCGGGGGCGACGCGGAACTACCCGATGGGCCGGGGCACGCCCTATTCGGTCTGGCGGGTCGCGCTGGAAGACGCGCTGAAACAGATCGCAGCTTTCGGCGCGGAGGCAATCGTCGTCTCCCTCGGCGTCGACACGTTCGAAAAGGACCCGATCTCCTTCTTCAAGCTGACCTCCCCGGACTATATCGACATGGGCCACAAGATCGCTTCGAACGGCGTGCCGGTCCTCGTGGTGATGGAAGGCGGCTACGGCGTACCGGAGATCGGCCTGAACGTGGCAAACGTGCTGAAGGGCATCGCCGGCTGAGGGCCATGGTGGCCGGCCGGCCACACGGCGGGGCCGTCGTGTGCCGGAAAACCGGGGAGGACGGCGGCGGTTCCATCTTGCCGCCGCAATCGCTAGTTTGAAGCAGAATCAGGATAAACGCTCGGAATCACCTCTCCATGTACAAGAAGATCGCAATCGTCTCCCTTTCCGCTATCTACCTCTCCGCCTGCACCACCACCGATCCCTACACGGGGGAACAGAAGGTCTCCAACACCGCCGGCGGCGCGCTGATCGGTGCGGGCCTCGGTGCGGCGACCGGCCTTCTCGTCGGCAACAACCCGGTACAGCGGCGCAACGCCGCGCTGATCGGCGCGGGCGTCGGCGCGCTCGCCGGCGGCGCCATCGGCAACTACATGGACAACCAGGAGGCCGAACTGCGGGCGCAGTTGCAGGGCACCGGCGTCTCGGTCACCCGCGCCGGCGACCGCATCATCCTGAACATGCCTTCCAACATCACGTTCGCCACCGACCAGGACCAGATCGTGCCGGCCTTCTATCCGACGCTCGATTCGGTCGCGATCGTGCTGCGCAAGTTCAACAAGTCGCTGATCGACGTCGACGGCCACACCGATTCCACCGGCACCGCCGCCCACAACCAGGCGCTTTCGGAGCGCCGCGCCTATTCGGTCGCCAACTATCTGGGCTCCCGCGGCGTCGACCAGCGGCGCATCTCGGCAATGGGCTACGGGCAGGACCGCCCGATCGCCTCCAATGCCACCGAGGCCGGCCGCGCCCAGAACCGCCGCGTGGAAATCTCGATCTCGCCGCTGCGCCAGGGCTGATCACCGCAAACGCATGATTGATGAACGCGCATCCCGTCGGGGTGCGCGTTTCGCGTTGAGCTCGGGAAGAGTGCCGCGGGCGATCGTCGTCGGGATCTATGGACCAGCGGCAGCGCGTGGCCGTCTAGAACAGCGAGCCCTGCTTCGGCGGATCGGCCGCGGCGTCGGCGGGCCTTGCGATCTTTCGCTTCTGCGGTGCCGGCGGGGTGGTGGGCGGCGTATCGCCGCCCTGCGAGGGCTTGCCGGCCACGGCCTCGATCGTGCCGTCGGAGAACTCGAGGCTGATGGCCGCTCCCTCCGAGAGGTCCGCGGCCTGCTTGACGGCATGTCCGGCTTCATCGCGGACCAGCGCGAAGCCGCGCTTCAACACGTTCCTGTAGGACAGCGATTGCAGGATCCGGCCCTGCCCCGAAAGCAGTGCCTTGCGGCGGGCAAGGTCCGCCGAAAGTGCCGTGTCGGCGCGAAGGGCGAGCCCCGCGAGCCGGTCGCGCGAGCGGCCTGCTCTTGCCAGGATGCGCGACGGGGCCGTGCGCAATGCCGCATCCAGCGCAGCGACCCGGCTGCGGCCCTGGTCCAGCCGCCGCTCGACGAGCCGATCCGCCCGGCGGAGGGCATCGCTCAGCTTCTGGCGGCGCTCGACCATCCGGCCGGACAGAAGCTCCGGACGCACATGCGCCGCGACCCGCTCGAAGGCGCGGCGCTTGTTGACCGTGTTCATCCGCAGGCCGCGGCCGAGGCCGGCTGCCGCCTCGTCGAAGCGCCGTCGCGGCAGCGCCAGCAGCTGGTCCAGCGACGGCAGCGCCCGGGCCAGCGCGCGCACGGCCTGCCGGCGCCCATCCATCTGGCGGCTTGCGGCATTGCGCAGCCGTGCCGCCAGCGCCGATACCGCCGCCTCCAGGTCAGCCTTGACCGGAACGGCCATTTCGGCCGCGCCGGTCGGCGTCGGGGCGCGACGGTCGGCGGCATGGTCGATCAGCGTCCAGTCGGTCTCGTGGCCGACGGCCGAGATCAGCGGGATCGCCGAGGCCGCGGCGGCCCGCACGACGATCTCGTCGTTGAAGCTCCAGAGATCCTCCAGACTGCCGCCGCCACGCGCAACGATCAGAACGTCGGGGCGCGCGATCGCCCCGCCCGGCTGCAACGCATTGAACCCCCTGATCGCGGCGGCGACCTCCTCGCCCGAGCCCTCGCCCTGGACCTTCACCGGCCAGACGAGCACATGAACCGGGAAGCGGTCGGCAATGCGGTGCAGGATATCGCGGATGACGGCGCCGGTCGGCGAGGTGACCACGCCGATCACATGCGGCATGAACGGCAACGGCCGCTTGCGCGCCTGCTCGAACAGGCCCTCGGCCGCAAGCTTGCGCCGTCGTTCCTCCAGAAGCGCCATCAGCGCGCCGGCGCCGGCGGGCTCCAGCGTCTCGATGACGATCTGGTACTTGGAGGAGCCCGGGAAGGTGGTGACCTTGCCGGTGGCGATCACCTCCATGCCTTCCTCGGGACGGAAGCGAAGCCGGGAGAAGCTGCCCTTCCAGATCACCGCGTCGATGCGGGCACGATCATCCTTGAGGCTGAAATAGGCGTGGCCGGAAGAGTGGGGCCCGCGATAGCCCGATATCTCGCCGCGCACCCGCACCTGATCGAAAGCCTGCTCGACCGTGCGCTTGATGGAGCCGGAAAGCTCCGACACGGAGTACTCGGCGAGGTTGGTGGGCGAATCGTTTTCCGGAAACATGCTCATGGCCCATTCTGACCGGCTCCGCGCCGCCTGGCCAGAGGGAGCCCTCGTCCCGTCCCGGCAAAGGGGGAGGCGCGCGCTTGCGCCGGACCTATTGCGCGGCCCGCACGCGGTAGATCCGCAGTTGGGACACTCCATTGTCGACCGGCTCCAGATAGTCCGGGACGTTGCCGGAGGTCAGCTCCGCGTAGAGCCCGCCCGGCTCTGCCCTGACCAGGCTGCGCACGCCGGGATCCGACGGGCAGAAGGCCAGCAGCGTCACCCCGGCGCCGCGCAGAAAGGCTTCGGCCTGATGGGGTTCGGACAGGCCGATATGCAGTTCGGTCAGCATGCCGCCCTGGTTGCGGTGGTAGGGCGCGGACAGCACCCGGTGGCCGGTGAACCGGAGGATGTCGGTGCCGAGGTCCGTCGCCGCGGCGACGACGCCGGTCGGCTCGGCTGCGAGGGCGAGAAGGGACGCACGGCTGTCGCAGGCCGCCGCATCGTCCTCGCTGACGATCTCGGCCGCCGGCTTCTCCGTCGTCGTCACCTTCGATACCAGAAAGCCTGCGAGCGCCCAGACAGGCGGCACGCTCGCCAGGGTGAACGCCGCAAAGCCGAGGCCAAGCCGCCAGTTCTTCGTGTCCGCATTGGCGCGCCGGCGAAGGTCGACGATCGCAGCGGCAAGCGGCGGCATGGCGAGCAGGTTGGTAAAGACATAGCCGCGCACTTGAATCAGCGAGATCGCGAAGGAGACGGCAAGGAGGGGCAAGAGCGCGAGATAGGCGTCCGCCTGCTGCCGCCGCCTTGCCCGATACAGGCAGACGGCCATGGCAATGAGCCCCGGCATGTAGAAGCTTCCGATCGGGACCGGATTGCCGCGCCACTGGCTGAACACCGACTGTGCCTCGACGACCCCGGAGAGCCAGAAGGTGTTCAACATGGGATCGAGATCGGCGAGCGGGCTGCGCAGGCATTGCGGCGCGATGACGAGGACCGCCAGCGACAGGACGGCGCCGGTCCCGGCCAGCGCGAGGAGGCGCATCCTGACGCTCCATCCGCTCGCCACCGACGCCACAAGGAAGAGCGCCGAGCCGCCAAAGGTCGCAAGTGCGTAGAAGCCGTAGGACAGGCTGTCGCAGGTCACCTGGCCATAGTGCGAGGGCGGCACCGTGGCGAAGAAGGCGAAGCTGGTCGTTGCCGCAAACGCCAGGCCGAAAGCGGTCGCCGCCCGCCGGAACACCATGCCGTGGCAGGCCCAGCGAAAAGCGATGACGATGCAGATCACGCCGATCAGGGGCGTGGTCTCGGCGCCGATCGCAATCGCCAGCCCGCACAGGATGCCGGCGAGCGCATAGCTTCGGCCGCGATGCCGCGCATCGAGCAGCATCGCGGCGAGCAGCGCCACGATCGCAAGCTGGACGTTGTGGTGATCGATCGCGCCGGGCCGGAAGCGGCCGACGGCAATGACATAGATTGCCGCCAGAACCAGGGCGGCGTGCATGGCGGGCCGCCCGCCGAGCCGGAACGCAGCCAGGCCGATGCCGAGCAGGAACGGGGCGATCAGCATGAGCGGCCAGGCCGCCAATGCGGCCGCCTCCGCGCGCTCTTTCGGCAGGAACAGGCCGAAGAAATCGATGAGATTGGCGATCGGCAGGTCGACGAAGCGCGACCAGTGCATGGGCGTGCCGCCGGCGAGCCCCAGCCGGTACTGCATCATGTCGAACCAGCCCTGGCCGGCGAGCAGATCGCGCACCTCGACGAGGCGCATCGCGTCGTCGTTGTCGCGCCCGACATAGTCGTTGCCGAAGATCAGCCAGACGGAGAGGATGTAGAGGATCGTGCCTGCCACATAGAGGACAAGCGGTCGGAGCGGCAGCCTCTCGGTGTCCTTCGGACCAGGCACGCATGCGGCCGGGACATCCTGCAAGACCGCCGTGCCGTCCGTCATTCCTCTTCCCCGTGCCGCTGCATTTTCCCGCAGCGAAACCTAGCCTTAACCTTCTCAAGAAATAGTAAAGCGGGGGGAGACGCCGGTGCCTGCGGCCCCGCCGGTATTGCGTTGACGGCACAACGGAACAGACCATGTCGGATTCGTCGCAGTTGCCGCTCGATGTGGCAGTCCTGCTGCCGTGCTACAACGAGGCCCAGACGATCGGTGCGGTCGTGTCGGGCTTCAGGGAAGCCCTCCCCGGCGCACGCATCTACGTCTACGACAACAACTCGACCGACGGCACGGCGCTCCGCGCCCTTCTTGCCGGCGCCACCGTGGCGCGCGAGCGGCGCCAGGGCAAGGGCAACGTGGTGCGGCGGATGTTTTCCGACATCGACGCCGACGTCTACATCATGGCGGACGGCGACGGGACCTATGCGCCGCAGGATGCCCGGCAACTGATCGACACGCTGATCTCCGAACGGGCCGACATGGTCGTGGGAACGCGGCGCGGCGTGCGCGCCGATGCCGGCCGGCAGGGCCATGCCTTCGGCAACCGGATCTTCAACCGCCTCTATCGGACACTGTTCGGCACCGACTTCACCGACATCTTCTCCGGCTACCGCGCCTTTTCGCGGCGCTTTGCCAAGAGCTTCCCGGCTATGTCCGCCGGATTCGAGATCGAGACGGAGATGTCCGTCCATGCGAGCCGCCTGAGGGCGCCGATCCACGAAATCGAACTCGACTACGGCCGCCGGCCCGAGGGATCGCATTCGAAGCTCTCGACCTTCCGCGACGGTGGCAAGATCCTCTGGATGTTCGCCATGCTGATGAAGGAGACGCGGCCCTTCACCTTCTTCGGCGCTTTCAGCGGCCTGTTCATGCTGGCGAGCTTCGTCTTCATGGCGCCGGTGCTCGTCGAGTATTTCGAGACCGGCCTCGTGCAACGGCTGCCGACCTGGATCCTGTCGATGGCGCTGATGATGATTTCCTTCCTCGTCTTCTCCGCCGGCCTCATCCTCGATTCGCTCGCCCGTGCGCGAAACGAGCAGCTGCGCATGCATTACATGACGCTGCCCAAGCTTCCCGCGGGCCTGACCGCACCGCTTGCAACACCTCTTGCAGAAGGCGCCGCGTCGGTGGATGCGGCATGAGGCGGCTCGTCTGGTTTGCCGTTGCCGGCGGAACCGGATTTCTCTTGGATGCGGGCCTGCTTGCGCTGCTGTTGGCTGCGACGCCGCTCGGTCCGCTGACCGCGCGCGTCCTTTCCATCGTTACGGCGATGGCTGCGACGTGGGTGCTCAACCGCCAGCTGACGTTTGGCCGAAGCGGACGGTCGCTCGTATCCGAAGGCACCCGTTACGGTGGCGTCGGTGTGACCGCGGCCGTCCTCAACTACCTGCTTTATACCGGAACTCTGCTTGCAGTGCCGTCGACACCGCCGGTCCTGGCCGTGGCTGCCGCTTCGGCAATCGCGATGCTCTGGTCGTGGTTCGGCTATTCCCGCCTCGTCTTCGGCTCGCCCACCTCCCCGAAATAGGCGCGCATCGCCTCGTCGCCGGGGAAGCAGGGATTGATTTGGCACGCCCGCCATCAGCATGGGGTATGCAGCGCGACGCCTTGCAGGGCGTCAGACCGTTTCCCAGCCATCCTTCTCGCTGGCGCGGTAGATGGCGTCGATCAGCTTCTGGCTGTTCATCGAGCTCTCGAGCGTCACCACTTCCTCGGGCTCGCCTTGCGCCGCACGCGCGAAGGCCTCGGCCTCCAGCTTGTACTGTCGCGAATCCTGGAACCGGAACAGCTGCGATTGGGAGTGGTTCTGGTTGGTCAGTTCGATTTCCTCGGCGCCGTAGCGGTCGGCGTTGAAAGGCGACTTGACCTCGATGAAACCCTTGTCGCCGTGGAAGACCATCACCTGGCGGGCGGCGAGCTGGGTCGAGATATAGAAGCTCAGGTCGAAGTCGCCGAAGTCGGCACGCACGGTGGAATAAATGTCGGTGCCGAAGTCGGGATCGCGCTCGGTCGCCGCCTGGACGCGGATCGGCTCCTTGCCGGTGGCAAAGCGCGTGGTCATGGTCGGATAGACGCCGATGTCCGGCAGACCACCCCCGCCGAGCGCGGGAATGTTGCGCATGTTGCCGGGGTCGCGGTTGAAATAGGTGAAGGCGCCCTGGACATGGCGAAGCCTGCCGACGGCACCCTCCTTCAAGAGTTCGCGGACCTTCCGCCACACCGGGGCATAGGTGACCATGTAGGCCTCGGAGATCAGCACCTTGTTGCGGTCGCGCGCGGCGATCAGGGTCTCGATCTCGGACGCGCGCAGCGCGATCGGCTTTTCGCAGAGCACGTGCTTGCCGGCATCGGCCGCCTTGATCGTCCATTCGACGTGCTGCGAGGTCGGCAGCGGGATGTAGACGGCGTCGATCAGATCGGAGGCGAGCATCTCCTCGTAGGAGCCGAAGGCGTGCGGCACCGAGAAGCGGTCGGCCATGGCGCGGGCCTTGGCGAGATCGCGGCTGGCAATTGCGGTGACGACGCAGTTCTCCGCGTCCTGGATCGCGGGCACGACCAGTTCACGGCCGATCTTGGCCGTAGACAGAATACCGAAACGCAACATGGCGGCTCCTCCTTGAATCGGCCGCAGACTATGCCTGAGGTACGTGCCTAGCAAGGGTGACCTGCAGCGAAATTCCTTTGCCGCTGGTTCAAAAGTCCGCCGCCTGCCTTATGCTTGCAGGCGCCACCCGTCTGCCTCGCCACCTGACAATGGAGAATGCACCATGCAGAAACGCAACCTCGGGCGAACCGGCCTGGACATCGCGCCGCTCGTGTTCGGCGGAAACGTGTTCGGCTGGACCGCCGACGAGAAGACCTCGTTCACGCTGCTCGACGCCTTCACGGATGCCGGCTTCAACGCCATCGACACGGCCGACGTCTATTCGTCCTGGGTGCCGGGCAACAGGGGCGGCGAGTCCGAGACCATCATCGGCAACTGGCTGAAGCAATCCGGTCGACCGCGCGACAGCGTCGTCCTGATCACCAAGGTCGGCTCGGACATGGGCCAGGGCCACCGCGACCTGTCGCGCAATTGGATCATGGAGGCGGTCGAGGCTTCGCTGAGGCGGCTGCAGACGGACCACATCGATCTTTATCTTTCGCATTGGCCGGACGACCGCACCCCGTACGAGGAAACGCTCGCGGCCCATGCCGCGCTCGTTTCGGCCGGCAAGGTCCGCGCCTTCGGAGCCTCCAATCTCAATGCCGCGCAGTTGCAGGCATCCTTCGAAGCCGCCGACCGGGCCGGCCTGCCGCGTTACGGCGCGCTGCAGCCCGAATACAATCTCTACGATCGGGCCGGATTCGAGGGCCCGCTTGCGGAACTCTGCACGCGCGAGCATATCGGCGTCATCACCTATTTCAGCCTGGCCCGCGGCTTCCTCAGCGGAAAGTACCGGTCGATCGCCGACACCGAGGGCAAGGCGCGCGGCGGCGGTGTCGCCGGATATCTCGACGACAAGGGCCTGCGCATCCTCGCAGCCCTCGACAAGGTCAGCGCCGAGACCGGCGCGAAGCCCGCCGAGATCGCTCTCGCCTGGCTGATCGCCAAGCCCGCCGTCACCGCGCCGATTGCCAGCGCAACCAATCTCGAGCAACTGAAGAGCCTGACCAGGGCGGCCGGTCTCGCGCTCTCGGACGAACACATGGCGGCGCTGGACGCCGCCGGCGCCTGACCGAACCGCCGCCCCGCAACGGCATGGCCCGGCCGACGCGCCTTCGGGCCGGTCCTGCCGTGCGGGTGGGCGATCTCGCATCAGGAAAACGTCCACACGACGGAACAACTGCGTTCGACCATCGTTGTCGGGGAGCCACCGCGACGTGGCATTCCCAGATTTTCCCCAGGAGGACGAGGCAGATGGCCAAGGAAAAGACATTGGACGACCTGTTCTACGACACGCTGAAGGACATCTACTACGCCGAGCGGCAGATCCTGAAGGCGCTGCCGAAGATGGCCCGCGGCGCCCAGTCGCCGGAGCTGAAGGCGGCTTTCGAGAAGCACAAGGATCAGACGCAGGGCCAGATCGAGCGCCTTCAGAAGGTGTTCGAGATCATCGGCAAGCGCGCCCAGGGCAAGACCTGCGAAGCGATCGAAGGCATTCTCGCCGAGGGCGAGGAGGTGATGGAGGAATTCAAGGGCACCGCGGCGCTCGACGCCGGCCTGATCTCCGCCGCGCAGGCGGTGGAGCACTACGAGATCTCCCGCTACGGCACGCTGAAGACCTGGGCGCAGACGCTCGGCCACAAGGAGGCCGTGAAGCTCCTCGATGCGACGCTGCAGGAGGAAGGCCAGACCGACGAGGACCTGACCAGGCTCGCCGTCGCGACCTCCAACAAGAAGGCCGCCAAGGCGGCCTGACGTTTCGCCGGACCCGATCGAACGACCGGGCCGGGCATGAAGAATGACGGGCGGGGAGGCCATCGAAGCGGCCGGCGGATCCCTCGCCCGTCATTCCGTTACGTTCCCATTCGTCGCCCGATCAGGCGCGAAGGACCCCGCCCGTCGCCTTGGCGACGCTTGCGACGATCTTGGCGGTCAGCGCCTCGAAGTCCTCGTCCGTCAGTGTCTTGTCCGACGGCTGGATGACCACTTCGATCGCAACCGACTTCCTGCCTTCGCCGACGGAGGCCCCCTCGAACACGTCGAAGACGGTCACGGCCGTCACCAGCTTGCGGTCGGCGCCCGCGGCCGCCCGCACGATGGCGCCGGCTTCCACCGTCTTGTCGACCACGAAGGCGAAGTCGCGCTTCACCGCCTGGAAGGGCGAGAGTTCCAGCGCCGGCTTGGTGCGGGTCGCCTTCTTCTTCGGCTCGGGCATGGCGTCGATGAAGATCTCGAAGCCGGCGAGGGCGCCGGAGACGTCGAGGGCGGCCAGCGTCTTCGGATGGAACTCGCCGAAATGGCCGAGCACGATCTTCGGACCCATCTTGATGGTGCCGGAGCGACCGGGATGGTACCAGTCCGGGCCGCCCGGCTCGATCTGGACATTGGCCATCGGCAGGCCGCAGGCCTCGATCACAGCGAGCGCATCGGCCTTGGCGTCGAAGACGTCGACCGGCTTGCCGCCACCCTTGGCCGGATTCGACCAGAGGCGCCCGGCCCCGGACAGCGAGGCCGTTGCGCGGCGGATACCGCCGGCGACGCGACGCTGGCCTTCCGGCCGGTCGTTCTCGTAGGTGCCCGAAACCTCGAAGATCGCGACGTCGCCGAAGCCCCTGTCGGCATTGCGCTGCGCCGCCGTCAGGAGGCCCGGCAGCAGCGAGGGCCGCATGTCGGACATGTCGGCCGCGATCGGGTTCGACAGCGCCAGTTCCGGCGCGCCACCGCCGAAAAGCTCGGCCTGCGCCTTCGGAATGAAGGACCAGGTGACGGCCTCCATCATGCCGCGGGCGGCCAGTGCGCGCTTGGCGAGGCGCGAGCGGATCTGCAGCGTCGTCAGGATCTTGCCGTTGACGCTCGCATGGTTCTCGAGCGGCGCCGCATGAATGTTGTCGACGCCGTGAATGCGCATCACCTCTTCGACGAGGTCGGCCTTGCCGTCGACATCCGGACGCCAGGAGGGGACCGATACCGAGAGCCGTTCACCCGAGCCGGAAACGCCAAAGCCGAGCTTCGTCAGGATCGCACGGCTCTCCTCGGACGAGACTTCGAGACCCGTCAGGCGCCTGACCTCGGAGACCGGGAAATCGATGACCTTCGGCTCGTAGCCCCGGTAGCCGACGACGTCGGCCTTCGCCGCGACACCTCCACACAGCTCGAGCACGAGCTCGGTCGTGCGCTCGAGACCGGGCGCCATGTATTCCGGGTCGACGCCGCGCTCGAAGCGGTAGCGGGCATCGGTGATGATGCCGAGCGTGCGGCCGGTGCGCGCGATGTTCATCGGGTCCCAGAGCGCGGACTCGATCAGGACGTCGGTGGTGGACTCGTCGCAGCCCGAATGCTCGCCACCCATGACGCCGCCGATCGATTCCAGGCCGTTGTCGTCGGCGATGACGACATTGGCGGGGGACAGCTTGTACTCGCGCTGGTCGAGCGCCAGGATGCTCTCGCCCTCCTTCGCCCGGCGGACGACGAGATCGCCCTTGACCTTGGCCGCGTCGAAGACGTGCATCGGCCGGCCCTGGTCGAAGGTCATGTAGTTGGTGATGTCGACCAGCGCATTGATCGGGCGCAGGCCGATCGCGATCAGCCGCTGCTGCATCCAGCGCGGGCTGGGGCCGTTCTTCACGCCGCGTACAAGCCGGAGCGCGAAGCCCGGGCAGAGATGGGCATCCTCGCCCAGATCGAGCTTCACCTTCACCGGCGTCTCGCCCTCGACCTTGAACGACGGCGAAACGGGGTGCTTCAGGGTGCCGAGGCCGGAGGCTGCGAGATCGCGGGCGATGCCGAAGACGCTGGTGCAATCCGGGCGGTTGGGCGTCAGGTTGATCTCGATAACCGGATCGTCGAGGCCGGCATAGGCGGCGAAGCTCGTGCCGACCGGCGCATCGGCCGGCAGGTCGATGATGCCGTCGTGATTGTCCGACATCTCGAGTTCCTTCTCCGAGCACATCATGCCGCGGCTCTCGACGCCGCGGATGTTGCCGACGGAAAGGGTCACGTCGATGCCGGGAACGTAGGTGCCGGGCGATGCGAAGGCGCCGACGAGGCCCGCGCGCGCGTTCGGCGCGCCGCAGACGACCTGCACAGGTGCGCCGGCGCCGGTGTCGACCATCAGCACGCGCAGCTTGTCGGCGTTCGGGTGCTGCTCGGCGGAGACGACCTTGGCGATCACGAAGGGGCGGAACGAAGCCTTGTCGTCGACGTCCTCGACCTCGAGCCCGATCGCGGTCAGGCGTTCGCAGATCTGTTCCAGCGTCGCATCCGTATCCAGATGCTCTTTCAGCCAGGAGAGTGTGAATTTCATCGTTTCTGATCCTTACGCGCGCGACTTAAGCACTGAGGCCGCCGAACAGGGTCGGGACGTCGAGCGGGCGGAAGCCGTAGTGGTTCATCCAGCGGACATCGGCGTTGAAGAAGTCGCGCAGGTCCGGCATGCCGTATTTCAGCATGGCGATGCGGTCCAGCCCCATGCCCCAGGCGAAGCCCTGGTACTCGTCCGGGTCCAGCCCGCCGGCGCGCAGCACGTTCGGGTGCACCATGCCGCAGCCGAGGATCTCCATCCAGTCGGTGCCTTCGCCGAACTTGACGATCGGTCCCGACGAGCGGTCGCACTGGATGTCGACCTCGAAGGAGGGCTCGGTGAAGGGGAAGAAGGACGGACGGAAACGCATGGTGACGCCGTCGACCTCGAAGAAGGCCTTGCAGAACTCTTCCAGCACCCAGCGCATGTTGGCGACGTTCGCGGTCTTGTCGACCACGAGGCCTTCCACCTGGTGGAACATCGGCGAGTGGGTCGCATCCGAATCCTGCCGGTAGGTCTTGCCGGGGATGATGATGCGGATCGGCGGCTTCTGCGCCTCCATGGTGCGGACCTGCACCGGCGAGGTGTGGGTGCGCAGCACCTTGCGCTCGCCGTTTGCATCCGGCGGGAAGAAGAAGGTGTCGTGCATCTCGCGCGCCGGATGGCCTTCGGGGAAGTTCAGCGCGGTGAAATTGTAGTAGTCGGTCTCGATGTCCGGACCTTCGGCGATCGAAAAGCCCATGTCGGCGAAGATGGCGGTGATCTCGTCGATGATCTGGCTGATCGGATGGATGCGACCGCGCTCGGCCGGCGAGGACCGCACCGGCAGGCTGACGTCGACGGTCTCGGCCGCAAGCCTTGCGGCGATCGCGGCGTCGCGCAGCTCGCTCTTGCGGGCGGTGATCGCCTCCGTCAGCTCGTTCTTCAAGGCATTGATCGCCGCGCCGCGCGTCTGGCGCTCTTCCGGGGTCATCGTGCCCAGCGTCTTCAGGAGCTCGGAGACGGAGCCCTTCTTGCCGAGCGCGTTGACACGCACGGCCTCGATGGCCGCTTCATCGCCGGCGGCCCCGACGTCCGCCAACAGGGTCTGTTTCAGGGAATCAAGATCGGACATCGTTTCAAATCCATTGGGCCATAAGAAAAACCCGCGCCAGCCCTGCCAGCGCGGGTTTCCCAATTCTAGATACAAAGGCTTGGGAAGCGCTGGTCTTAACGAACCGCGCTTTCAAACTCGTTCTTCGTGCCGGCGTCCTTGAGGTAGGCGAGCGCCTTCTTGGAAGCTTCGACGAGGGCGCCGAAGGCTGCCGGCTCGTGGATCGCCATGTCGGAGAGGACCTTGCGGTCGACTTCGATGCCAGCCTTGTTCAGGCCGTCGATGAAGCGGCCATAGGTCAGGCCGAATTCGCGGACGGCAGCGTTGATGCGCTGGATCCACAGAGCGCGGAAGTTGCGCTTGTTCACCTTGCGGTCGCGGTAGGCGTACTGCTTGGAGCGGTCAACCGCAGCCTTGGCGGCGCGGATGGTGTTCTTGCGGCGGCCGTAAAAGCCCTTGGCTGCCTTGAGGGTCTTCTTGTGCTTGGCGTGGGCGGTAACGCCGCGTTTTACACGTGCCATGTCATGATCTCCTTAACGTATCCAAATAGCCCGAAAGTCTCAGAGACCGTTCGGCAGGTAGTTCTTGACGACCTTCTTGCCGTCGGGCTCGGCGAGAACCATGGTTCCACGCGCGTCGCGGATGAACTTGTTGGTACGCTTGATCATGCCGTGGCGCTTGCCGGCGGCGGCAGCACGGACCTTGCCGGTCGCGGTGATCTTGAACCGCTTCTTGGCAGACGATTTCGTCTTCATCTTGGGCATTTTGCTACTCCATTCTTCTTGGTTTCGAGACGGCTGACGAGGCTCGTCTCCAGCGTAAAGAACGGCCACGGCATGCCCTGCCGGACCGTTCGGACGGGGGCTTGTAACCGAAGTCCCCCGAAAGCGCAACCGGATTCCTGAAAACCGGGCGGTTGCGCCGGAAAAGCAAAAAGCCGCCCGGGGGGCGGCTCATGCGTCTCGTCGCGCGCCTCAGCGGGGCGCCAGCACCATCATCATCTGGCGGCCTTCGAGCTTCGGCTCGGCCTCGACCTTGGCGATCGTCTGCGTGTCTTCCTTGACCTGCAGCAGAAGCTTCATGCCGAGTTCCTGGTGCGCCATTTCGCGCCCGCGGAACTTGAGCGTCACCTTGACCTTGTCGCCGTCTTCGAAGAACCGGTTCATCGCCTTCATCTTCACGTCGTAGTCGTGCGTGTCGATGTTCGGGCGCATCTTGATTTCCTTGATCTCGACGATCTTCTGCTTCTTGCGCGCTTCGGCCGCCTTCTTCTGGTTGGCGTATTTCAGCTTGCCGAGGTCGAGGATCTTACACACCGGCGGATCGGTGTTCGGGGAAATCTCCACGAGATCGAGGCCGGCGTCTTCCGCCATGCGAAGGGCCTGATCGGTGGGAACGATGCCGTGGTTCACGCCTTCGGCATCGATGAGCTGAACCCGGGGAATCCGGATTTCTCGGTTTGAGCGCGGGCCGTCCTTGACCGGGGCGTCCGCTTTGAAGGGTCTGCGAATGGTCGTATTCTCCTCGAATAGTTTCGGATAGGCATTCCAATTTTTCGGGGCAATTTTCACCGCCGCATCGCGCGGGTGCGCTGCTTGCGGGCAATGTGTCGATCGCCGAGGCGAAGTCAATACCACGTCGCGCGGAAAAAATCACCACCTGTGCCGCCCCGTGCGAAATCGTGTAAATCGGAGCCACAGAGGCGGTAGAGGCAGGTGTGGCAAGCTGTCGCCGCCACCATTTCAGGAGCATTTCATGACGTCAGGGGACACTACCGAAACGAGCGGCATGCTGGCCGTCGGCACAGGCAACGACCAGCGCGCGATCGCCATGCGCCTTCTCGCCGAACGGGAGGGCAATGCCCATCCGCACCTCGTCTGGCTCGGCGGCTACCGTTCGGACATGACCGGCACGAAGGCCGAGGAGCTCGCGCGGCTTGCCGCCGACCTCGGCACCGGCTGCGTCCGGTTCGACTATTCCGGCCACGGCGCCTCCGGCGGCGCCTTCGTGGACGGCACGATCTCGCGCTGGCTGGAGGAGGCGCTCGCCGTCGTCGGCCACGCCCGCAACCAGATCGGAATGCGGCGGATGATCCTCGTCGGCTCGTCGATGGGCGGCTGGCTCGCGCTGCGGCTGACGCAGGAGCTGCGCCAGGGCGGACAGGGCTCCGACATCGCCGGCATGGTCCTGATCGCGCCGGCGCCGGACTTCACCAGCGAACTGATCGAGCCTCACCTGACGGATGCCGAACGCCATTCGCTTTCTGTTCGCGGCTATTTCGAAGAGCCGACGCCCTATGGTCCCGACCCCAACGTCTATACCCTGAAGCTGATCGAGGACGGACGCCGAAACCGGGTGCTGAACGGGGTGATCGACACCGGCTGCCCGATCCATGTGCTGCAGGGCATGGAGGATCCGGACGTGCCCTACACGCACGCCATCCGGCTGATGGAACACCTCGCCTGCGACGACGCCGTGCTCACGCTGATCCGCGACGGCGACCATCGCCTGTCGCGTCCGGAGGACATCGAAAAGCTGAAGGAGGCGGTTTCGCACCTTGTGAATGCTGCATAATGGTCACGCGGCGCGGCGCATTTTAACCATGTTGTCGCATTGCGAATTATCGTGATTGACGAGCGGGCCCCTAAAAATTTAACGTTTTGTTAACGATTGAGGGGACACCCATGGCGCGAATGATTGGTGCTAAGGCTATTTTTGTGGCATTTTCAGCCCTGTTCATTTCCTCTTCCGTCGCCATGACGGCCCCCGCATCGTCCCTTTCCATGCGCACGGGCAGCGTGACCTCGCAGCCGATCGGGCACTACGAGTTCTGCCGGTCCAACCCCTCGGAATGCAAGACATCGCAGCGCGATCCCGGTGCGGCCAAGGTCACGACGTTCGGCTGGTCGGTCGTCCGGGACATCAATGCCGAGGTCAATCGTGACGTCAGCCCGATGACCGACAAGGACCTCTACGGCCGGGACGAGTACTGGTCCTATCCGGAAGCCGCCGGCGACTGCGAGGACTTCGTCCTGCTGAAGCGCCGCAAGCTGATGGAACACGGCTTCGATCCCGCCGACCTGCTGATCACCGTCGTGCGCAAGCCCGACGGGGAAGGACACGCGGTCCTGACGATCCGCTCGACGGACGGCGACTTCGTCCTCGACAATCTGGACGACGGCGTGAAGCTGTGGACCGAAACGCCCTATCGCTATTTGAAGCGCCAGGCGTCCTTCAATCCGGGCCGCTGGGTCTCGATCGAGAACGGCGATGCAGTCATGGTGTCGTCGGTCGGAAAATAACCGGAGCTTCCCGGCACCGGTTTCGGAAGCGGTTGTATTCAGCCGCTTTTTTCATGCGTTACCGATCAGCACGCCGCAGGCAAACACCAGTCCGCCGCCGAGAACCACCTGGAAGGCGGCGCGCAGGAACGGCGTCTCCATGAAGCGGTTCTGGATGAAGGCGATCGCCCACAGTTCGACGAAGACGACGGCGACGGCAATCGCAGTGGCGACGACGAAATTCGGGATCAGGTAGGGCAGCGCGTGGCCGAGGCCGCCGATGGCGGTCATGATGCCGGAGGACAGGCCGCGCCTGACCGGCGAGCCGCGCCCGGAGATCTTGCCGTCGTCGTGGGCGGCTTCCGTGAAGCCCATGGAGATCCCCGCGCCTATGGAGGCGGAAAGACCGACGAGGAAGGTCTGCCAGGTATCCTGGGTGGCGAAGGCGGCGGCGAAGATCGGGGCGAGGGTGGACACGGATCCGTCCATCAGCCCGGCAAGGCCCGGCTGCACATAGGTCAGGATGAACTGCCGGCGCCCCGCCGCGTCCTCCTCGGCGATCGCCGCGCGGTTCTCCTCCCCCTCGCCCATCCGCCGCGCCTTGCCCTCGTGCGATTTCTCCGCAATGGCGAGGTCGCCGAGAAGCTTGCGCGTCGATGCGTCGGTCGTTCGTGCCGCCGCCGCGAGATAGAAGCGATGCGCCGCTTCCTCCATCGCCTCTGCCTGGGCGCGGGCGGCTTGCGCCGACATGTTGGCGATCAGCCAGTCCGGCTTTCGCTCCGGAAAGTCGCGGACGAATTCGCGGCGGACCAGGGGAATCCGGTCGCCGAAGCGGCGGACATGCATGTCGATCAGCATGCGGCGGTGCCCGTTCTCCTCCCGCGCCATCTCCTCGAACATGCCTGCCGTATGCGGGGAACTCTCACGTAGAGCGTCGGCATAGGCGAGATAGATGCGACCGTCGTCCTCTTCGGACGAGATGGCGAGAGCGAGAATTTCCTGTTCGCTGAGCGATTCCAGGGTGCGCTTGGCGCTACGGAAGAGGCGGGAAAACATGTCTGAACCTATTTTTAGAATTATTCTAAAAATAGAAGCCGGGATGCAGGACGTCAACCGTTTGCGTCAACTCGCCGCGCTGCAAGGATCAGGTTCGGAAGATGCGACCGGGCCGGAGCGGGGCGGTCCGACCCGATGCTAGAGCGTGCTGTTGTGATTTGGAACCATTCTGCCGGAGCAGGTTTTCGTCAGGGCAGAGGCGGGCGACGAAGGGCATACCGGAAGGTACGTCCGAGGCGCTCGCCTCTGCCCTGACGAAAAGATGCCCGGCCCTTCGGGTTGGTTGAAGCGAGCCGGCTGATGTGCCGGCCGGCTTGGCCGTATGCATTGGCTACGACGCGCGCCGGCCGGCACATCAGACGGCGCCGCTTGAACCAACAGAATTGTTTCCAAATCACAACAGCACGCTCTAGATGTGAGCTTTCATCAGGTTGTCCATTCGGAGCAGATCGAGGAGACTGGAGTTACCACACAACAGTAGTCCAGGATCACTCCGAATGGACATTCACAAGAATGCCCGACTGACGCCGTTGCGTCGAGAAGAAATGGCGCTTGCCGTGATCGGGGGCTATCTGTCGCAAGCCCAAGCAGCCCGGGTCTACGGCGTCTCGGCCAAGATCGTTGCCCGCTGGGTCGAGCGCTTCAAGGCCGGTGGGCGCCAGGCTATGCTGGATCGCTCCTCCCGGCCGCATGCCATTCCCAGGCAGGCCGGTCAGGCGCTGGCGCAGCGCATCATCACGCTTCGCCGCCAGCGCCTGACCGGCAAGCACATCGCCATCCAAACCGGGGTCTCTCCGGCGACCGTCAGCCGGGTTCTCAAACGCGCTGGCCTGTCGCGGCTCAAGGACATCGAGCCTGCGGCGCCGACGGTGCGCTATGAGTACGACCACCCTGGTGGCCTGATCCACCTCGACATCAAGCGACTGGGCCGTTTCGAGCGGGTCGGACACCGCATCACCGGCGACAGGACCGGCCAGAGCAATTCCCGAGGCGTGGGCTGGGAATATGTGCATGTGGCCATCGACGATGCCTCCCGCATCGCCTTCACCGATATCTTCCCCGACGAGAAGGCGATGAGCGCGGTCGCTTTCCTCAAGGCGGCAATCGCCTATTACAGGAGGCTCGGGATCACGGTCACCCGCGTCATGACCGACAACGGCTCCTGCTACAAATCGTACGCCTTCCGCGACGCCTGCCGGGACCTCGGCCTCAAGCATATCCGCACCAGACCCTATACGCCGAGGACAAACGGCAAGGCCGAGCGCTTCATCCAGACAGCGCTCAGAGAATGGGCCTATGCCCGCGCCTACGACACATCCGAGCAGCGAAAACAGAGCCTGCCCAACTGGACCCACATGTACAATTGGCATCGCCCGCACGGCAGTCTAAGCTCAAAGCCACCCATCAGTCGCCTCGAATTATCCGAGGACAACCTGTTGAGGCTCCACAGCTAGAGCAGCCCCTCTTCGGCGCGCCGGCGGGCGGCCGAAAGCCCACGGAAGATCGGTGAAGCGATGTCGGCCTCGATCATCGCCGACAGGCCGGCCGCCGTCGTGCCGCGGTATTCAAGGAAGACATCGACCAGATCGGACGGCGGCGTCTCGGACTGCGCCATCAGCACGCCGGCGCCGAGAAAGAGCTGGCGCACCGCGGCATCGGCCGTCTCCGGATCGAGCCCGGCACCGATCGCATGGCGGATCATCGCGTCGGCAAAGAGGGCGGGGAAGGCCGGTCCGGAACCGGTCAGCGCCGTGAAATAGTCGAGCTGCGCCTCTTCGGTGATGCCGTGCGCCTGCCCAGAGGCCGAAAAGAAACGGAAAACGAAATCCGCATCCGCGTCGGTCACGCGGTCGGTCGCAAACCAGGGCGTAAACGACAGCCGATACTCTGCGCAGGCATTGGGCATGGCACGCACGATGCGGGTGGCGCCGTACCGCGCGGCAAGATCCGCCGCGCTGACGCCGGCCACCACGGAAACGAGCAGCCGGTCCGTCAGATCGACGTCGATCTCGTCCAGGTCCTGCGGGCGCACGCACAGGACGACGATATCGGCACGCGCCACCAGCGCCTCGTTGTCGTTCGTCGTGACGATCTCCGGCCAGTCCTCGAAACCGGCGATTTCGCCGGACCTCGAGGACAGGATCAACTGGCGCGGCCGGATGACGCCGTCTTCCAGCGCAGGGGTCAGCAACGCGCCTGCAAGCCAGCCTCCGCCGCCGATGACCCCGATCGTCGCCACGCCCGCCTCAGGCCCATTCGCCGGCGCGCATCACAGGGACGCGGCTGCCGTCGGCACGGATCCCGTCGATATCGATCTCTCCCGAGCCGATCATCCAGTCGATGTGGATCAGGCTCGAATTGCCCCCCTGTGCGGCGATCTGGTCGGCGGAAAGGCTGGCGCCGTCGAGGAAGCACTTCGAGTAGCACTGGCCGAGCGCGATGTGGCAGGCGGCGTTCTCGTCGAAGAGGGTGTTGTAGAACAACAGCCCGCTCGCCGAGATCGGCGAGGAATGGGGCACGAGCGCGACCTCGCCGAGCCGGCGCGCGCCCTCGTCCGTGTCGAGCACCTTGTTCAGCACCGCTTCGCCCCTGGAGGCATGAGCCTCGACGATGCGGCCGCCCTCGAAGCGAACGCGGATGTCGTCGATCAGCGTGCCCTGATGCGACAGCGGCTTGGTGCTCGATGCATGGCCCTCGACGCGCAGGGCGTGCGGCGTCGTGAACACTTCCTCGGTCGGGATGTTCGGATTGCAGGTGATGCCGTTCTTCGCCGTCGAGGCGCCGCCATGCCACTCGTGCCCGTCGGCGAGGCCGACCGTCAGGTCGGTGCCCGGCCCCCTGAAATGCAGGGCGGCGAAGCGCTCGTCGTTCAGCCAGCGCGAGCGGCTGTGCAGGTTGGCATTGTGCGCCTTCCAGGCGCCGACCGGATCGTCGCGATCGACGCGGGACGCCGCGAAGATCGCTTTGGCCAGCTTCTCGACCGCCACGTCCTCCGCATCGTCCGGAAACACCTGCCTGGCCCAGGACGGATTGGGATAGGAGACGATGTTCCAGTTGATGTCGAAGTTGGCGATCTTTTCGAGCGCGGGCTTGTAGGCGATCGAATTCGCCTTGTTGGCGCGGGCGACCTTGGCCGGATCCTCGCCGGAAAGAAGCATCGGATTGTCGCCGGCGATCGCAAGCCTGGCGGCGCCGGCGGCATAGGCCTTCGCCATGCCCTCGTAGAGCCAGTCGGTGGCCCGGTCGAAGCTCTCGTCGGGGGCATGGCGATAGCGCGCAAGCGTGGCGTCCTCATCGGCATAGAAGGTGCTGACGAGGCCGGCGCCGGCCATGTAGGCATGCTTGGTGATCAGGCGGACCAGCGGAAGTGCCGCGATCGGCGCCGTCATCACGAGATCCTGCCCCCTCTGCAGTTGAAGGCCGACCCTGACGGCCACTTCGGCGAGCCTATCGAGCTTGACGGGATCGACGGGCGTGGTTGCTGTACGAAGCGGTGAGTTCATCGCTCTACCCTGCTGTCTTCGATTGCGTTGCCTTCTACTTAGGACGGAATGGCGGAAAACAGAAGATCGACGACGACAGGCGGAGGCAAATAAGGCGGCCGCCTTCCTGCCTGCTCGCCCTGCCGCAGCCTCTCAGGCGACGACGGAAGCGCTCACGGCGGAAAGCGCCTTGCGGGCGTCCTCCGGGGAAAGGCGGACCTGCAGGCCCCGCTGCCCGCCATTGATGTAGACGCGTTCATGCCCGAGTGCGGTCTCCTCGATCGCCGTCGGAACCGCCTTGCGCTGCCCGAACGGGCTGATGCCGCCGACATGATATCCCGTCAGGCGCTCTGCGTCCGCCGGCTTCATCATGCTTGCCGACTTACCCCCGAAAGCCGCGGCAAGCTTCTTCATGCTGACCTCGCAGTTGGACGGCACGACGACGCAGACGGGCTTGCCGTCCACCTCCGCCATCAGGGTCTTCAGCACGCGATCCGGCACCTCGCCCAGCGCCTCGGCCGCCTGCAGGCCGACCTTCTCGGCGGAGGGGTCGTAGTCGTAGGTATGGACCGTGAAGGGAACGCCCGCCTTTTGCAGAGCCTGGGTGGCGCGAGTGGTCTTGGACATGGTTTGGCCGTCGGGATGCGTCGCTTGATGATCGACGATCGGTGCCGCATCGCCGCGATCCTTGTCAACAGGGGATGCAACCAGCCTTGCCACTTGGAATTGCGAAATGCCGGGCAGGGCCTTTTTCCTGCAGGATCGGACCGGAGCACGGACGCCGGCGACCTTGCCATGCCACAAAGTATTGGTTACTGCGGAATTTCTTCGATCGGCCGAAACCCGTACTGGTTGTTCTCCTTCGGGGATTTCGGCAAGCGGGTGGATCGTGCTGCAATTCCGTCGACTTCAATTTCACTATCTCCTGTCCACCAACCGGTTTGCGGAAGCGCTCGCACTGTCGCAGGCGGATCCGGAGGCGACCCGCGCAGGCCGCGCCTGGGCCTACTATCGCCTCGGCTGCTACAGGTCGGCGAGCGCGCTGCTGCGCCAGCCGCGCTCGGGGCGGGAGGCGCTGGCGCTCGGCATCTCGCTCGTCGCCTCGGGCGAGAACGAGGCAGGGATCGCGTTGCTGCGCAAGGCGCAGGAAGGCGGACAGTTCAGCGGAAGGCAGCTTGCGGCCGCGGTGGAAGCCGTCGCGCCCTATAGCCTGGACACGGCGGTCGACTTCTGTCGCGCCGGCGCCCCGGTCAGCACCGGCCTGCGGATCGCCCTGCTTCTGGCCGGAGGGCAGCAGCAGGAGGCGCTGAGCGAGGCAAGGGCCGCCATCGGACGCGGCGAGGGCAAGCGCGAGCCGGACCTGCACCTGCTGCTCGCCAATGCCACGGGCGACGAAAGTGCGGCACTGGCGCTCGCCAACGATTTCCTTGCCGCCCACGGGCTGTCGCCGGTCGCCCTGCTCGATCCGCAGCGGCCGATCTCGGCCTCGAACCTGGCAAGCCGCGTCGCCGCCGGCAGCGTCCGCGGACCGCTGGTGACGGTGACGATGCCGGCCTACAACACCGCAGAGCGGATCGGCCGCTCGATCGAATCCCTGCTGGCCCAGACCTACCGGGACATCGAGGTGCTCGTCGCCGACGACGCCAGCACCGACGACACGGTTGCGGTCGTTGCGGCACTGGCCGCGCGCGACGACCGCGTCCGGCTGATCCGGCGCGACCAGAACGGCGGTCCCTATCCGGCGCGCAACCTGGCGCTCGCCAATGCGCGGGGCGTCTTCGTGACCTGCCAGGATTCCGACGACTGGGCGCATCCGGAAAAGATCGCCCGCCAGGTCAAGCCGCTCCTGAAGGACAAGGGGCTGTTCTTCACGCTGTCCAATTGGGTCCGCGTCGACGACCACGGCCAGTTCTATGCCCGGCAGATCTATCCGCTGACACGCCTCAACCCCGCCTCGCCGCTGTTCCGGCGCGAGGAGGCGCTCGCGCGCGCCGGCTACTATGAAGATGTCCGCACCGGCGCCGACAGCGAGTATATCGCGCGGTTGAAGCTCGTCTTCGGATGGCGGGGATGGCGACGGCTGCGCCAGCCGCTATCCTTCGGCGCCCATCGGCCGGGATCGCTGATGACCGATGCCGATACCGGCATCGCACGCGGAAAGGTCAATCGCGAGCGCCTCGACTACTGGGAGGAATGGACCGCCCGGCACATCGGGCGGTTTGCGCGCAAGTAGCGCTACCGCGCTCGTCGCAGCAGGCTCAGAAATCGCGCTGGAACCGGATCACCCCGCCCCAGTTTTCGGCCTTCGGTCCGGCCTTCTCGTCCATGTCGTTGACGTAGTTCAGTTCCGGCGTGATGCTCAGTCCCGGAACGATGGTGTAGACCACGTTCAGCGCCGCTTCGATGTCGTCGCCGTCGTCGAAGTTGATGGAGGCGTTGAGCTGCGCCTTTTCGGAGATGTCCGCCGTGGCGCCCAGCCAGGCCGCCCAGTCGCCGTCCCAGAGCGCATAGCTGTTGATCCGGTCCCCATCGGTGCTCCAGCCGCCCATCGCAAAGAGCGAGACGATTCCCACCTTGCCGTCGATGCGGACCTTGATGGCGCCCTCCTCCATCGATTCGTCGTATCCGCCGGCCGCGCGGATCATGAAGTCGCCTGCGGTATAGCCCGCCGCCGCCACGAGATCCGGCATGTAGCTGTCGACCGCCACGTCGAAGTCGTAGACGCGGTCGCTGCTCGGATCGTTGTCCTCGACGGCAAATCCGAAGCTGAAGCCCGAGCCGGTATCGTAGGTGTAGCGGAGCTGGGTGCGACCGAAATCGCCGTAGTCGACCTCGTAGTAGTCGTTGATGCCGTTGCCGGCATATCCGGTGAACTCGGTGTAGAGCGTATCGCTGAAGCCGACGCGGAAACCGCTGAGTTCGATATAGGCGGCCTTCATCGTGTCATAGGCGTCGGTGTTGTCGTCGCGGTTGATCTCGACCTCGAAATACGTGCCGAGTACGCCGTAGTCGGTCTCCTGGGACGTGCTGAGCTGCAGATCGAGGCGGGAGCGGGTGAACAGCGAATCGCCGCCGCCGCCGGGGAAGGTGTCCTGCCCGTTCGGATCGCCGAAATAGACTTCGCCGCGCACATAGCCGGCGATCTTCAGGCAGATCTCGGTGCCCGGGATGAAGAAATGTCCCTCGCCATAGGCATCGCAGACGCGAACATAGTCCATCGGTTCCGGCTCGGCCGCAACGATGGCGTCGGCCGCACCGGCCGCCGACACCCAGACGAGGCCGGCCGCCGTGCCGAGAAAACAGGTTCTGATGTTCATGATGCGCGTCCCCCCGGATGTGCAGCCGCCGCGATTTTGAGCTGACGAATCAGCCTGGCGCGGCCATTCCGGGGAGGATCGCAGGGCGCCGGGCGGTTGGCAAGCTAACGGTCGGCCGGATGACGTCGACAAGCAGCCACCGTGCCTGTCTCTTCGACGGCGATGCACGGCGATGGTGCTCGTTGCTGCGTTGGCCGGATGACGGCCGTCGCACGCCTAGTCGAAGACGGCGTTGCTGTTTCGCGCGTTGCGGAAGCGCGCCGCCGCCTCCGTCCTGTTGTGCACGCCGAGCTTGCGGATGATGTTGTGCAGGTGGATCTTGACGGTGTGCTCGGAGAGGCCGAGGCCGGCTGCGATCAGCTTGTTCTGGAGCCCGCGCGAGACCATTTCCAGGATCTGCAGCTCCCTGGCCGTCAATTCCGCCACGCTGCTCTCCGCCTTGCGCTGGCCGACCGGCACGCCGTTGTGGGCTGGCGGCGGGGAGGCCGGCTCGCCCGCGCGCACCCCGACCAGCGACCCCGGCGGCAGATACTCGCCGCCGCACAGCATGAGCCTGATGATCGAGAGCCAGATATCGAGCCGCATGTCCATCGGCAGCACGCTGCGGAACAGCGCGGAATCGGCAATCGCCGAGAAGGAGGTCGTCTGCATCTTGTCATAGGGCTCGATGACAGCGGCCAGCGCATGCGGATGAACCCTGGACAGCATCGCCGCGGCGGCCTCGGCCTCATGCATCAGGCTGACGTCGACGAGGATCAGGGCGACCGGATGGGCAAACGACCGGCATCCGGCGACGACACTCTCCACCTGCTCGACGAGAACCCAGGGGAACTCGCGCTCGACCGCCTCGATCAGGCGCTTCGACACGCTCCCCGTGTTCGTGACTATCAGCATCACGCGCTGTGGTTCAGGCCCACCCCTGATACCTGCCGCGCCCGGTCCGGCTTCCGCGTAGTCGTTCCCGTCCAAAAGCACCATATCCTTCACCCGCGCGGCCCGATCCCGGCTTTTGTCGCCGGCAATCGTCACCGCCGACGAAACGCACGAAATCGTGCACCATTGGCAAGACCTTAGCGCACGATACGAACGACCGCGACGGCGCAAATGGGCTGAGAAAAGGGGCGAAGGGCAATGCATGTGGAAGCGCCCGGCAAGGCACATTCATCCAAACGAACTAACCTAAGGTGAAGCCTACCCACCAACTTGGGCATCAGGCGCGAATTTGCTTCTACCTCGCCATCCCCGGCACCGCCCATAGGTCGCACCGGTCCCGACCGGGCCTACGCAGCGGCGATGGGGGTAGACCCGGCCTATGCGCTTTCACCAATATTGATGAAGCCCGAGCAAGCGCCTGCCCCTTCTCAATATTTCAGGAATTTGCACACTGGGACAGCTGTCTTGAAGGCAGCCGTGAGCATTGACCGAGCGCGCATCTGCACCTCCCGGGTTGGAGAACCATATGCCAGTCGCCATTCTGCATCGCACAAGGTCCCTCAAGGCCGGGATCGTCCTCGCCGCGATCCTCGTGGCGGGCTCGCTTGCGCCTGCCCCGGCGCTCGCATCGAAACTCGCGCCGCAAACGCGCATCCGGCTGCAGGTAGTCCAGTGGATGCCGACGCGGGGAACCTACGAGCGCTGGGATGCGCTCGGCGGCGAGTTCGTCATTTCCGACGAAGGCACCCTTTCGCTTCCGGTTCTCGGCAATGTCTCCGTCGGCGATCTCGACGAGGCCCAGTTGGCCGCCAAGATCGCCGAAGAACTGAAGAACCGGATCGGGCTGGTCGAACGACCCGACGCCTCGATCGCGGTGGTCGAGTATCCGCCCGTCTATGTGGTCGGCGACGTCGCCTCGCCCGGCGAATATCGCTTCCGCCCCGGCCTGACCGTGCTGCAGACGCTCGCCATGGCCGGCGGCGAATTCAGGCTGGAAGGCCTCACCGGCGCGCGCGGCGTGGAATATGCGGGCGAACTGCGCGAACTCAACGATTCCATCCTGCGCAGCAGCATCCGCGTGGCGCGGCTCGAGGCGGAGATGGCAGGCGCCAGGGACTTCACCTTCGACCTGAAACCCTATGGCGACAATCCGCTCGCGACAGCCATCTACAAGCAGGAGCAGCAGATCTTCGCCGCGCGCGCGGCCGTGGTGGAGCGGCAGTCCCGATCCTTCGTCGAGCTTCGCGACCTGATGGGCCAGGAGATCGACACGCTGGAAAAGAAGATCGACAGCAACGACGAGGACATCGAATCCGTCCGCAAGGAGCTCGAGACCGTCAAGCCGATGGTCGAACGCGGCGTGATCCTGCCGACGCGGCAGACCGACCTGGAGCGTTCGCTGCGCGGATACCAGGCGACGCGGCTCGACATGGTCACGGCGATCATGCGCGCCCGCCAGAACATCTCCGAGGCGACGCGCAACCTCGAAGGGCTGACCGACAACCGGCAGGTGGACGTGACCGCGCAACTGCAGGCGGAAAAAGGGGCGCTGAAACAGCTGCAGCTGCGTCGCGATACCCGCAACAACGTGCTCACCGGCGCTCTGGGCGCCGATGCGAACGGCGACGGCGCGGCAAGTCCCTCGCTCACCAGCTACAGCATCTCGCGGCGAACCGACGGCAAGGTCGCCGTGATCGCGGCAAACGAAACGACGACGGTGCAACCGGGCGACGTCGTCCGCGTGGTGCGGACGCGGCTGGCCGCCCCGGGGGCGTCGCCGGACGAGGCCGCGGGCGTGCCGGCGACGGAAAATCCGACGGAACAGGCCAGTCAATGACGAGACGGGGCAACGAGGGGCAAGCGCGATGAAAGGCATCATTCTGGCGGGGGGCAGCGGCACGAGGCTCTATCCGCTCACGATCGCGGTGTCGAAGCAGATCCTGCCGATCTACGACAAGCCGATGATCTACTATCCGCTGAGCGTGCTCATGCTCGCCGGCATCCGCGAGATCCTGATCATCTCCACCCCGCGCGACCTGCCCTGCTTCCGGGCCCTGTTCGGCGACGGGTCGGACCTCGGCCTCGACATCTCCTACGCCGAACAGCCGCAGCCGAACGGCCTTGCCGAGGCCTTCATCATCGGCCGCAACTTCATCGGTTGGGACAACGTCGCCATGATCCTCGGCGACAACATCTTCTTCGGCCACGGCCTACCGGGTATCTGCCGCGAGGCGACGGCGCGCAAGAAGGGCGCCTCGGTGTTCGCCTACCATGTCGACGATCCGGAGCGCTACGGCGTCGTCAGCTTCGACCGCAAGACCGGCAAGGCGCTGACGATCGAGGAAAAGCCTGCGGAGCCGAAGTCGAACTGGGCGGTCACCGGCCTCTATTTCTACGACAACGACGTCATCGACATCGCCCAGTCGATCAAGCCGTCCGCTCGCGGCGAGCTGGAGATCACCACCGTCAACAACATCTACCTGGAGCGCGGCGACCTGCATGTCTGCCAGCTCGGACGCGGCTATGCCTGGCTGGACACCGGGACCTATGACAGCCTGCAGGACGCGTCCTCCTTCGTGCGCACCGTCGAACGCCGCCAGGGCGTGCAGATCGCCTGCCCCGAGGAGATCGCGCTGGAGATGGGCTGGCTCGGGGTCGAGGCGGTGAGCCGCCGCGCCGGCATGCTCGGCAAGACGGCCTATGCCGCCTACCTCAACCGCCTCGTCGAGGAACGTGCCGGATGACGCTGGAAATCAGGCGGCTGGAGATCGAGGACGTGCTGGAGATACGGCCGCGCAAGTTCGGCGACGCGCGCGGCTTCTTTTCCGAGACCTGGAACGCACAAGCCTTCGCAGACGCCGGGATCGCGCTCGATTTCGTGCAGGACAATCATTCCTATTCCGCCGCGCGCGGCGTCCTTCGCGGGCTGCACTACCAGCTGCCGCCGTTTGCGCAGGACAAGCTCGTCCGCGTAACCCGGGGGGCGATCTTCGACGTCGCCGTCGACATCCGCAAGGGCTCGCCGACATTTGCCCGGTGGTGCGCGGTGCGGCTCTCGGCGGCGGACTGGAACCAATTGCTGGTGCCGAAGGGCTTCGCGCACGGCTTCGTCACGCTCGAGCCGGACACCGAGGTGATCTACAAGGTCACCAATGCCTATTCACCGGCGCACGACCGCTCCATCCGCTACGACGATCCGCAGATCGGCATCATCTGGCCGATCGCCGCCTCGCAATTCCAGCTTTCGGACAAGGACCGCAATGCACCTCGCCTGGCGCAGGCGGACGTCTTCGGGCCAACAGGGGGAACCGGGCCATGAACATACTCGTCACCGGCGGCGCCGGTTTCATCGGTTCGGCACTCTGCCGTCACCTCGCCGCCGATCCTGCAAACCGGGTGGTCAACGTCGACAAGCTGACCTATGCCGGCAACCTGGCCTCGCTGTCCTCGATCTCGGGCCAGCCCAACTACCGGTTCGTCCGCGCCGACATCTGCGACGAGGCGGCGATCGGCGAGGTGCTGCGGACCGAGGCGATCGACTGCGTCATCCACCTCGCTGCCGAGACCCATGTCGACCGCTCGATCGACGGGCCGGGCTCCTTCGTCGAGACCAACATCGTCGGCACCTACCGGCTGCTGCAGGCGGTGCTGAAATACTGGCGCGGCCTGCCGGCGCCGGCGGCGGAGCGCTTCCGCTTCCATCACGTCTCGACGGACGAGGTCTTCGGCGACCTTCCCTTCGACGACAGCAGCTTCCACGAAGCCACCCCCTACGCGCCGTCCTCGCCCTATTCCGCCTCCAAGGCCGCCTCCGACCACCTCGTGCGCGCCTGGCACCATACGTTCGGCCTGCCGGTCGTCCTCACCAACTGCTCGAACAACTACGGGCCTTTCCACTTCCCGGAAAAGCTCATCCCGCTCGTCATCCTGAACGCGCTCGACGAGAAGCCGCTGCCGATCTACGGCACGGGAGCGAACGTCCGCGACTGGCTCTTTGTCGAAGACCATGCCCGCGCGCTGGCGCTCGTCGCCGCCCGTGGCCGGATCGGGCAGAGCTACAATATCGGCGGCGGCGCCGAACTGACCAATCTCGCGGTCGTGCAAGCGATCTGCGACGCCCTCGACAGGCGGCAGCCGCGCCGGAACGGCAAGAGCTACCGCGAACTGATCGCCTTCGTCGCCGACCGGCCGGGCCATGACCGGCGCTATGCCATGGACACCTCCAAGATCGAGCGCGAACTCGGCTGGGCGCCGCAGGAGACTTTTGCGAGCGGGCTCGCGCGCACGGTCGACTGGTATCTCGGCAACGACTGGTGGTGGCGGCCGATCCGCGAAGGCACCTATGCCGGCGACCGCCTCGGCAGACTGGCTGCAGGATAATGAAGATCCTGGTGACGGGAACGCATGGACAGCTGGCGACGAGCCTCGCGGAGGCCGCAGCGGCCATGCCCGGAATCGATCTCGTGGCGGCCGGACGGCCGGCGCTCGACCTTTCGGACCCGGCCTCCATCCAGCGGGAAATCCTTGCGGCGCGGCCCGACATCGTGGTTTCTGCCGCCGCCTATACGGCCGTCGACCGGGCGGAAGACGAGCAGGACCTCGCCTATGCGGTGAACGTCATCGGCGCCGCCGCCGTCGCGGAGGCGGCCGCGACCCTGCGGATCCCGGTGATCCACATCTCCACCGACTACGTCTTTTCCGGCGATGCGGCACGGCCCTATTCGGAAGACGACGATACGGAGCCGAAAACGGTGTACGGTTACACGAAGCTGCGCGGCGAGCACGCGGTGGCGAGCGTCAACCCGCGCCACATCATCCTGAGGACGAGCTGGGTCCACAGTCCGTTTGGTACGAACTTCGTCAAGACCATGTTGCGGCTTGCGGGCGAGCGCCCGGCCATTTCCGTCGTTGCCGACCAGTGGGGAAACCCGACCAGCGCGCTGGACCTCGCAGAAGCGATCCTTCTGGTCGCGACGCATCCCGCAAGGGAACGGTCGGGGATCTATCATGTGGCCGGCAGCGGCGACACGAACTGGGCCAATTTCGCCCGGGCGATCTTCGCCTCCAGCAAGGCGGCCGGCGGCCCTTGCGCCGAGGTCCACGACATCACCTCGGCGGAATACCCGACGCGGGCGCGGCGGCCGCTGAACTCGCGGCTCTGCTGCGGAAAATTCGAGCGGACATTCGGCTGGCGCGCGCCGCCCTGGCAGGAGAGCACCGCGGCGGTTGTCCGCCGCGTGCTGCAGCAGGATTGACGAGACAGGGAGACGGGCGCCTTGAGGGCGTTTGCATGGATCGATGGCAATGAGCACGCCGCACGTAGAGAAGCAGTCCTATTTCCATATCCTCAGGTCGATGGCGATGATCGGCGGATCGTCGGCCATCAACGTGCTGTTCTCGATCGTCAGGACCAAGGCACTCGCCGTCCTGCTCGGCCCCGCGGGCGTCGGGCAGTTGAGCCTCTACATGTCGATCGTCGACCTGGCCCAGGCGCTTGCGGGCTTCGGCGTGCAATCCAGCGGCGTGCGCCAGATCGCCGAATCCACCGGCACCGGCGACACCGACCGGATCGCCCGCACGGCAGCGGCGCTGAAGCGGACCTCGATCGTCCTCGGCCTGCTCGGTGCCGTCCTGCTCGCGGCGCTCGCCGCACCAATCGCCAGCTTCACTTTCGGCGACGACCAGCACACGCTCGGCGTGGCACTGCTGTCGCTGGCGATCTTCCTGCAACTCGTGGCCGGCGGGCAGATCGCGTTGACGCAGGGCATGCGCGACATCGCCAGCCTCGCCCGCATCCAGATCCTCTCCGGTCTCGCCACCACCGCCATCACGGTCGCGCTCGTCTTCGTCTTCGGACCGGCCGCCATTGCTCCCTCGATCGTCGCCAGTGCCGCAGCACTGCTGACAATCTGCTGGTGGTATGGCCGGCGCCTGCGGATCAGCCGGGCGCCGATGTCGACCGCCCAGCTGGCGGCGGAAGTGGCACCGCTCCTGAAACTCGGCTTCGCCTTCATGCTGAGCGCGATCCTCGGCTTCGGCGCCGCCTACGTCGTCAGGCTGCTCGTGACCTGGGAGGGCGGCGTCGCCGCCGCCGGCCAGTATCAGGCGGCCTGGGCGCTGGGCGGCCTCTATGCCGGCTTCATCCTGCAGGCGATGGGGGCGGACTTCTATCCGCGGCTGACCGCCGCCGCAGGCGATCATCAGGCCGCGAACCGCCTGGTGAACGAGCAGACGCAGATCAGCCTGCTGCTCGGGGGGCCGGGCGTGCTGGCGACGCTGACCTTCGCGCCGGTGGCGATATGGCTGTTCTACTCGCCGGCATTCTATCCGGCCGCGGACATCCTGCGCTGGATCTGCCTCGGCGTGCTCTTGCGCATCGTGTCCTGGCCGCTCGGCTATGTGATCATCGCCAAGGGCCGGCAGGTGATCTTCTTCTGGTCCGAGGTGGTTTCGCACGGGATGAACGTCGTGCTGGCCCTGATCCTCGTACCCCGTTTCGGGGCGACCGGCGCGGCCGTCGCCTTCCTCGGCCTGTATGTCTGGCACGGCTTCATGGTCTATGCCATCGCAAGGCGCCTGACGCAGTTCCGCTGGTCGGCCGCCAATGTCAGGACAGGCGCCCTCTTCATCGCTGCCGCCGGCTTCGTCTTCTGCACCGACCGCCACCTGCCGGCCTGGCAGGCGATGGCGGTGGGGACGCTCGTGACGCTGATCCTCGGCCTCCACGCGCTGCGTCGCCTGCTCAGCCTCCTGCCGCCGGATTCGCTGCCGGCACCGATCCGCGTCCTGGCGTCCAGGCTCGGCTGAGAAGCCGCCCGCAACGACAGAAGCCCCGGGAACCGACAGGATCCCCCGGGGCTTCCGTTCGTCGAAATGCCTGTGCCTGCCTGAAATGGTCGGCATCGGCGAGGATGCCGCAGACAACCTCCCCCGCGCTGCCTCGCCGGGCAGCTTGCCCTATTCGGCCGCCGCCACCGGGCGCTGCCGCGGCGACAGCCGGCAGACTTCGCGCAGTTCGTCGATCACCGTCGCCACGTCCGCCTCCGTCATCTGCGCAAACAGCGGCAGGATGATGCACCGCTCCTGCGCCGCCTCGCTGTTGGCGAGGCTGCCGGCGAGGCGATGCGTCGCGGCGTCGGCATAGGCGGGCTCGCGATGGCTATTCATGATGCCGCGCCGGGTGGAGACGCCGCGATCGAGCAGCCGCTGCATGACCTCCAGTTGGTCCAGCCCGTCGTCCGTGAGGCGCACGCAGTAGCTCTGCCAGTTGGTGCGCGCCCAGGACGGCTCGGAGGGGGGTTCCACGCCCGGGACGGTCTCCAGGCCCTGGCGATAGAGCTCCGCCAGCCGCCGGCGCGCCGCGATCAGCTCCGGAAGCCGTTCGAGCTGGATCCGGCCGATCGCCGCCTGCATGTCGGTCATGCGGTAGTTGTAGCCGAGCTCGGGATAGCTCTCGAAGATCACCTGCTTGGAACCGTGACGCACTGCGTCGGTGACGCTCATGCCATGCTGCCGCCAGAGGCGGAACTTGGCGTCGTATTCGGCATTGGCCGTCGTCAGCATGCCGCCGTCGCCAGTGGTCAGGAGCTTGCGCGGGTGGAAGGAGAAGCAGGCGACGTCGCCATGCGGCTTGCCGATCTTCTCCCAGTTGCCCTGCCAGAGGATCTCGCTGCCCGACGCACAGGCCGCGTCCTCGACGACCGGGATGGAATGCTTCTTGCCGATCGCCACGATCGTCTCGAGGTCGCAGGGCATTCCGAGCTGGTGGACACACAGGATCGCCATCGTCCTCGGCGTGATCGCCGCCTCGATCCTGTCCGGATCGATGTTGAAGCCGCCTTCCTCGATGTCGACGAAGACCGGCACGGCACCGCAGTAACGCACGGCGTTGGCGGTGGCGATGAAGGAATGGCTGACGGTGACGACCTCGTCACCCGGCCCGACGCCGACGGCCTTCAGCGCCAGGTGCAGCGCGGTCGTGCAGTTCGACACCGCACAGGCATGCTCCGCGCCGACGAAGGCTGCGAACTCGCTCTCGAAGGCTGCGACCTCCGGACCCTGGGTGACCCAGCCGGACAGGACGACACGCCGGACCGCCTCGACCTCGCGCTCGTCCAGCATCGGTTTTGCGACGGGGATCATGGCCATCACGCTGCCTCGCCCTTTGCCCGCTCGACCTCGCTGCGCCACCAGGCGACGAGTTCACGCAGACCGTCCTCCAGCGAGATCTCCGTCTCGAAGCCGAGCAGGCGCTTCGCCTTGCTGGTGTCGGCCAGGCGGCGGGTGACCGCGTTCACCTTGCGGGCCGGCTGGAACTGCGGCTCCAGCGAAGAATCCATGATCCGCACCAGCATCTGCGCGAGCTCGAGCAGGCTCGTCTCGGTGCCGCTCGCGACGTTGAAGATCTCGTCGGTCACCGCGGACTTGGCGGCCAGCATGTTGGCGCGGGCGATGTCGCGGGCGTTGACGAAGTCCATCGTCTGCAGGCCGTCGCCGAAGATGATCGGCGGCAGGCCGGCGGCGATCCGCTCCATCCAGCGGATCATCACCTCGGTATAGACGCCGTAGGCATCCATGCGCGGGCCGTAGACGTTGAAATAGCGAAGCGCCACGTAGTTGAGACCGTACATCTCGGCGAAACTGCGCAGCAGCGCTTCGTTGAACACCTTGGCGGCGCCATAGATCGTGCGGTTATTGTAGGGATGGTGGTCCTCGGTCGTCGGGAAGCTCTCGGCCAGTCCCAGCACCGACGCCGACGAGGCGGCGACGACCTTGGAAACCTTGGCGTTCACCGCGGCCTCGATCACGGCGAACGTGCCGCCGGCCAGCACGTCGAAGGCGAGCCGCGGCTCCTCGGCGCACTGGGTGATGCGGATTGCGGCCTGGTGGAAGACGATATCCACGCCTTCGAACATCTCGGCCAGCAGCTTGCGGTCGCGGATGTCGCCCTCGACGATCGTGACCGGGGCGGCCGCGATCGCCGCTTCCAGGTTCTCCCGGCGCCCGCGGACGAAATTGTCGAGCACGAGGATCTCGCGCGGCTCCTCCAGCGCGACGAGGTCGGCAATATGCGAGCCGATCAGGCCCGCGCCGCCGGTGATCAAAATCCGCTTGTTCTTCATGACCAGTCCACCGTTCACGAGGGGAGGTCCGGCGTTGGCTCCTGCCGCCACCGGATGAATTTCGCCGGCACGCCGGCAACGACCGAGAAGGGCTCGACGTCCGAGGTGACGACGGCACCGGCGCCGACGATGGCACCCTTGCCGATGGTGACCCCGGGGAGGATCGTGGCATTGGTGCCGATGTCGGCCCAGGCGCCGACCCTGACGGGCTTGATCTCCAGATCGGTGCGGATGATCGGCACGTCGACGGGGATCGCGGTATGGCTCGAGCCCAGCACCTTGGCGCCCGGGCCCCAGCCGACGTGATCTTCCAGCACCAGGTTGCGCGCGTCGAAATAGGCCTGCGGGCCGATCCAGACGTTGTCGCCGATGCGGCAGGTCCCGTCGAAGCGGCCCTGGATGTAGGCCTGGGCGCCGATGAACACGCCGCTGCCGATCTCGAAGGTCTCGGCATGCTTGAAGCCGACGCCGCTGCCGACCTGCAGCCCGGAGCCGGAACTCCGGGCCAGCGCCTTCAGGATCAGCTTGCGCATCATCGCATCGAGGAAGCCGTCGCCCATGGCAAAGCGCCCGTAGAGCTCGACGAGGCCCGCGGGCGTATAGGCCTGCTTCAGTTCCTCCACCAGCGCACGCTGATGGTCCGGATCGGCCGGCGCCTCGCGGCGGCCGTGGACCGAAGGGACGATGCGGGCGGCGAGTTGTTCAACCGACATAGGCATCCTGCTCCATCGCGGCCACCACCTGCTCGACCTGCCCGACCGTCATCTCCGGATAGATCGGCAGCGACAGCACGGTGCGCGCCGCGGCCTCGGAGACCGGGAAGTCGCCCGCCTTGTAGCCGAGGTCGGCATGGGCCTTCTGCAGGTGCACGGGAATGGGATAGTGCAGCCCCGTCTGGACGCCCTCGGCCTGCAGGTGACGCTGCAGCGCGTCGCGATCGCGGCAGCGCACGGCATAGACGTGAAAGACGTGCCGGCGGCCCTCGATCTCGACGGGGGTCTTCACCTCCGGCGACCCCTTCAGCAGGCTGGAATAGCGCTTCGCATGGGCGCGACGCGCCTCGGTCCAGTCTTCGAGATGGCGGAGCTTGACCCGTAGGATCGCGCCCTGGATGCCGTCCATGCGGTAGTTGAAGCCCTTCAGGGCATGGTGATAGCGCTGCTCCTGGCCCCAGTCGCGCAGCATGCGGATCGTCCTGGCGTGTTCGTCGTCATTGGTGACGACGATGCCGCCCTCGCCGCAGGCGCCGAGGTTCTTGCCGGGATAGAAGCTGAAGCAGCCGGAGACGCCGATGCTGCCCGCACGGCGCCCCCTGTCTTCCGCGCCATGCGCCTGGCAGGCATCCTCGATCACCGGGATGCCATGCCGGTCGGCGATCGCCTTGATCGCGTCGAGATCGGCCATCTGGCCATAGAGATGAACCGGCAGGATCGCCTTCGTGCGCGGCGTGATCGCCGCCTCGAGCTGCAGCGGATCCATGGTCAGCGTCACCGGCTCGACATCGACGAAGACGGGCGTCGCACCGACGTAGCAGATCGCGGACGCGGTGGCGACGAAGGTGAAGGGAACGGTGATCACCTCGTCGCCGGGGCCGACGCCGGCTGCGAGCAGGGCAAGGTGCAGCGCGCTGGTGCCGGTGTTGACGGCGATCGCGTGCTTCGTGCCGCAATAGGCGGCGAACTCCCGTTCGAACTGGGCGACCTCCTCGCCCAGCACATACTGGGCCGAGGCCAGCACGCCGAGAACCGCCGCGTCGATCTCGCTCTTCAGCGAGGCGTACTGGGCCTTCAGATCGAGAAACGGGATCATGCAATGCGCCTCTGCTGCTCGAGTTCGATGACGCGGCCGCGCTGGGCGAGCGACTGGGTGGCGGCTTCCAGGATGCGCACGACGCGCAGGCCGGCGAGGCCGTCGGCCTCCGGCAGGCCGTTGGTCTCGACGCATTCGACGAACTGCCTGAGTTCGCGTCCGAGCGCCTCGGTCATGTCGAGCTGCGGGGCGTACATGTCGCCGGTGCGGTAGCCGACCAGCATCTGGTAGACCTTCTCGCCGTTCTTCTGCGGATTGCCGTTCAGCGTGATGCCCTTGTCGTAGACCTTGATCTTCTCGCTGGCCTCGAGGTCGTCATAGACGATCATCTTGCCGCTGCCGCCGACGAGGGTCCGCCGGACCTTGACCGGTGCCAGCCAGTTGACGTGAATGTGCGCGATCAGCTTGCTTTCGAAGAAGAGCGTCAGATAGGCGATGTTCTCCGGCTCGCCGGCGACATGGCTCATGCCCGTCGCGCAGACGGCGACCGGCTTCTCCGGCAGCACGTAGTCCATGATCGACAGGTCGTGCACGGCGAGATCCCAGATGACGCTGACGTCGTGCTGGAACAGGCCGAGGTTCACCCGGACACTGTCGTAGTAGTAGATGTCGCCGAGGCCGTTCTCGACGATCTCGCGCATCTTGCGGACGGCGCCGGTGTGGATGAAGGTGTGGTCGACCGCCAGCACGAGCTTGCGCCGGGCCGCCTCCTCCACCATCCGCCGCGCCTCGTCGCCCGTCGCAGCCATCGGCTTTTCGACGAAGACGTGCTTGCCCGCCATCATCGCCTTCATGGCGAGCGGGTAGTGGGTCGAGACCGGGGTGGCGATCGCCACCGCGTCGACCCGCGGATCGCGCAGGATCTCCTCGAAGTCGTCGGTGATCTCGATCGTCGGATAGCGCAGCTTGACGCCCGCGAGCCGCTCCTTGGCGAGATCGCAGACATAGACCACCCGCGCATTGGGGATTTCGGCGATGTTGCGGACCAGGTTCGGGCCCCAGTATCCGTAGCCGACTACAGCGATGCCGATCATCATTTTCTCCCGGAAGAGCGGATCTCGTAAGGCGCGTCCGCGACGCGGCCGATGACACGCGCCGGAACCCCGGCGACGATTGCATGAGGGGGCACGTCCTTGGTCACCACGGCGCCTGCGCCGACCTGAGCGCCCTCGCCGATCACGATCCCCGGCAGGATGGTGGCGTTGCTGCCGATCGAGGCCCGGTGTCCGACGCGGGTGGGAAGAAGCTCCCAGTCGCTGTCGGTCTGCAGGCTGCCGTCCGGATTGACGGCGCGGGGGTACATGTCGTTGGTGAACATCACGCCGTGACCGATGAAGACGCCGTCCTCGATGGTCACGCCTTCGCAGATGAAGGAGTGGCTGGAAATCTTGCAGTCGCGGCCGATGGCAGCGCCCTTCTGGATCTCGACGAAAGTGCCGATGCGGCTGCCGGCCCCGATCGTGCAGCCGTAGAGATTGACGAGATCGGGATGGTGAATGACGACCCCCTCGCCGAGGGTCACTGAAGGTGCGATCATTCCGTATCGATCCCCGTTCCCGCCAAAGCCCAAGAACATCTGCGCACCGGAACCGATGTGCGACACGGCCCACGGCAAAGTTCTTCTGCGGATCAGCAGAGTTCTTTTCAGGCTGGGAGTAAAGGAAACAAAACGCGGTAGTCGTTTCCTCTAAAGGTGTATCCGGACAGGGGTAGATGCTCAGTATTCGCGGCTGCGATTAGCCGCCTCGCTCGAAGGAGTGACCCCACTGGAGGCCGTGCCACCACCGGCGCACGGGCGGCGGGGTAGCCTGTCGACGGCGGCCATCGTCCTTCGCCGCCTCGCCAAAAAACAAAACGCGCCGGGGTTTCCCCCGGCGCGCTGCAAGCCTTGTCGATGCTTTCGGCGTTCAGCCGAAAGCAATCGTTTCGTCGTCAGAACAGCCAGATGTCGTCGGCAGACACCGTGTGGCCGTTGTCGAACGTGGCGACCTTGACCTGCGCCGCGGATCCGCTGCCGTCCCGGTCGTAGTAGAGCGCATCGCTCTTCTTGTCGAAGATGAAGCGGTCGTTGCTGTCGACAGCGTGCGTGCCGAGGCGGAAGGCGCTGTCGGCGAGGGCACCCGTGTGGCCGGACGTGACGTCGAAACGGATCAGGTCGTTCGAAGCGAAGTCCGTGATGTGGTCCGGCTGGTCGGATTTCAGGCTCTCCTGGCGGAAGACGAACCTGTCGGCGCCGCCGCCGCCGGTCAGCTTGTCATAGCCGGTGCCGCCGGTCAGCGTGTCGTTGCCGGAACCACCCCTGATGTCGTCGCTGCCGCCGCCGCCGGACAGGACGTTGTCGCCGCTGTTTCCGACGATATCGTTCGCCTTGCCGTTGCCGGTGCCCTTGAGGTCGTGATTGCCGCTCAAGCGCAGGTCTTCAATGCTCCCGCCGAGCTTGTAGCTGGCGCTCGCCTTGACGACATCGTGTCCGTTGCCGGAGGTCTCGATCACCTTGTCCCAGGAGCTGTTGACCCCATAGGTGTCGTTGCCGCCGCCGCCCATCATCTTGTCGGCGCCGAGGCCGCCCTTGAGGACGTTGTTGCCGCTGTTGCCCTTCAGCGTGTCGTTGTGGCTGGAGCCCGTCAGGTTCTCGATGCCGGAGAGCCTGTCGCCCTGGGCATGGCCGCCCTCGCCGGTGCCCGACCTGAGGCTGACCTCGACGGCCTTGCTGGAACCCGAATAGGTCGCCGTGTCGCGTCCTTCGCCGCCGTTCAGATGGTCGGCACCGGCGCCGCCCTTGAGCGTGTCGTTGCCGTCGCGGCCGTTCAAGGTCTCGCTGCCGCCGTTGGCCTGGCCGGAACGGGGCATGACGTCATTGCCGGCGGTGCCGTTGTAGACTGTCGTATCCGGGGTCGGCGTGGGCTCCGGCTCCGGCGTGGGCGAAACCGTCCCGTCACCCGGCTCGGGCGCGCCACCCTGAGGATATTCGGTGTTGCCGGAGACCGTCGGGTTGGAATTCTCGATGTTGTAGTAGCCGTAATAGCCCTTCTCGATGTGGTTGTTGGTGATCGAGACGCCGGTGATCGCCCCGCCGCTGGCGCGGCCGTCGACATAGACCGGGTAGCCGGAATCGCCGAGCAGCAGGTTGCCGGTGACCTTGACGTTGGCGATCGGTCCGAAGTCGTTCTTGATGAA
>UBZP01000010.1 GCA_900469965.1 Hyphomicrobiales bacterium
GCTCCGGGGTGGGGTGATCCGCTCCGGGCGCAAACGTTTGTCGTCGGCTGTTGACCGGGCCGACCGCGACCAGGGAGACGATCCGCATGACCGGAAAGATCCTGATCAGTGCCTGCCTGATGGGCCTGCCCGTGCGCTATGACGGAAAGCCGAAGACGCTGCTGCACGCGGCGGTGGCGCGCTGGCGGGAGGAGGGGCGGCTCGTCTCGCTCTGTCCCGAGCTTGCCGGCGGCTTTGCCGTGCCGCGCCCGCCCGCCGAGATCGCCGGCGCCATGGACGGAGGCGACGTGCTCGACGGGGTGGCCCAGGTCGTCGAGCCGACCGGCCGCGACGTCTCGGACGGTTTCATCGAGGGCGCGCGACGTGCGCTGGCGGTGGCGCAGGAAAACGGCTGTCGCCATGCGCTCCTGATCGACGGCAGCCCGTCCTGCGGCTCCGGCTTTCTCTATGACGGCAGTTTTTCCGGCCGGCGCCACGAAGGCGAGGGGGTCACCGCGGCCCTGCTCAGGCGCCACGGCATCGCCGTCTATTCGGACCGGGAGGTGGACCGCCTGGTGGCGGTGCTGGCAGCGGAGGACGCGGCCCCCTGAAGCATGTGGCGCAAGAGCGGGCAGCGGTTTTCGATAGGGACATGCGATAGCGAACCCGAAGGATCGCGACGTGCCCAAAAAGAGCTTGCGCCCCTGCTTCTCTTCAGGGGCGCAAGACATCCGCGCCTTTGCAGGGCGGATGCCCGATCAGCCCGCGGGGGACCGATGGGGCAGGGAACTGAGGAAATATAGGATCAGTTGAGCCGCAGTTCAAATGTCGACGGATCAAGCTCCTGTGAGGGGGCGGGCTCGGCGGCGGCGGCAGCCGTCACGGCGTGCCCGGCCGCGCCGGCGTCGAGCGCGCCGGTCGTGGCTGCGGTGTCGATGGCGGCCACCGGCTCGGCCGGCGCTTCGGCCGCGGCCTGCGCGGCCACGTCCGCAGCCTGCTCGGGCGCCTTGCTGACGAAGACGACCGGCGAGCCGCCGAACCAGGCCTCGCTGCGGAACATCTTGCGCTCGCCGTCCACTTCGCGGATCTCGACCTTCTGCGTGCCGGGCGCGAGCTCGGGCACCAGGTAGGAGCGTTCCCGCTCGTGTTCCTTCAGCGGCGGGCATTGCGCGCAGGAGATCGTCGCGACGCTGCCCCGGCCTGTGCCGCCGGAGGCGATCGGCTCGATCGAGGATGCGATGGCGGGTGCGGCAAGAAGCACGAATGCAAGGGTCGGCAGAAGGGTGCGCATGCGTTGTTCTCCGTGTTGCGCCGCATCCGGCCGGCGGCGGCACCGCTTGGGTCCGGTGCATGGCGGAGTGAAAGCCGGAGGGCCTCGCGCGCACGTCATGCACCAGGGTCGACGGAAAGACTATGCGTTTTCCGTTACCTTCCGGTCAGGAGAATTGGTAAAAATTGAATGAGACGCCGATTTTCGCGCGGCTGTCGCTCAGGCCCTCTCGCGCGCCACCGCCCGCCAGCCGATGTCGCGCCGGCAGAAGCCGTTGTCCCATTCCACCCGGTCGGCCAGCGCGTAGGCGGCCGCCTGTGCCTCGGCCACGCTCGGGGCCACGGCGGTGGCGTTCAGCACCCGGCCGCCGGTTGCGACGAGCTGCCCGTCCTTCAGGGCTGTGCCGGCATGAAACACCTTGGTCGCCGCGCCGTCGGCGGGGATGGAGCGGATCGGGGTGTTCTTCTCGTAGGCGCCCGGATAGCCCTTCGAGGCGAGAACGACGGTCAGCGCCGTCTCGTCCTTCCACTCCGCCGTTACCGTGTCGAGCCGGCCGGTCGCCGCCGCATGCAGCAGCGGCAGCAGGTCGCTTTTCAGCCGCATCATCAGCACCTGGCATTCCGGGTCGCCGAAGCGGACGTTGTATTCGATCAGTTCGGGGCCCTTCTTCGTGATCATCAGCCCGGCGAAGAGCACGCCGGAGAAGGGATGGCCGTCGGCGGCCATGCCGCGGATCGTCGGCTCGATGATCTCCTTCATCGTCCGCTCGACCATCTCCGCCGTCATCACCGGCGCCGGCGAATAGGCGCCCATGCCGCCGGTGTTCGGGCCGGTGTCGCCGTCCCCGACGCGCTTGTGGTCCTGGGCGGAGGCAAGCGGCAGCGCGTTCTTGCCGTCGCAGAGGCAGAAGAAGCTCGCCTCCTCGCCGTCGAGGAAGGCCTCCACCACCACCTCGGCGCCGGCCGCGCCGAAGGCGCCGTCGAAGCAGTCGTCGATCGCCGAAAGCGCCTCGTCCACCGTCATCGCCACCGTCACGCCCTTGCCGGCGGCAAGCCCGTCCGCCTTGATGACGATCGGCGCGCCCTGTTCGCCCACATAGGCCTTTGCTGAAGCGGCGTCGGTGAAGCGGCGGTAGGCGCCGGTCGGGATGTCGTACTTGGCGCAGAGATCCTTGGTGAAGCCCTTGGAGCCTTCGAGCTGGGCGGCCGCGGCCGAGGGGCCGAAGACGTCGATGCCGTCCGAGCGAAGCCGGTCGGCAAGCCCGGCCACCAGCGGCGCCTCGGGGCCGACGACGACGAAGCCGACGCCATTGTCGCGGCAGAAGGCGGAAACGGCGGCATGGTCCTCGACGTCAAGGGGGACGAGTTGTGCGCATTCCGCCATGCCGGGATTGCCGGGGGCGGCGAACAGCTGTTCGACGAGCGGCGACTGCGCGAGCTTCCAGGCGAGCGCGTGTTCGCGTCCGCCCGCGCCGATCAACAGTACCTTCATCGCCAGATCCCCCATCGTCCGCAACCGCCAAACTGTGCCCGCGGGTTAAGCGGGCGGGGACGAAAGGTCAAGGGCGACGACGGCGGCCCTCGGGACAAAGTCCCGGCGAAGGCCGGAAGACCGACCCGGAGCGGCCGCTCTCAGCGAAACGTGATCGTGGCACCCTGGTAGCTGCCGCCGCTCATGCCGGCCAGTTCCTCGTCGATGAGATGCAGTTCCTCGTACCATCCGTATTCGAGCGCTAGCGCGCTGGTGCTGGCGGCCGTCCTCAGTGCGCTCGCGGCATTGCGCAGATGCTCGAGCTTGGCGATCTTCTCGCCGCGGCTGAGGCCGACGTCGTAGCGGATGGCGTTCAGCTTCAATTCCATCATGCTGGCACTCATGAAATTCGCTCCCGTCATTGAACCGGGACAGGAATGCCGCAGCGGCGGTTTCGTTCCGCACGCCCGCGGCTTTCGGTTGAACCGGTGCCGGATCGGTGCTTGACGCGGAGCCGGCAGGCTGCGAACCAAGGGGTATGAGCACCAATCCTTCCGATTCCGGCCGTTCCGCTCCCGGACCCTCCAACACGAGGCCCTCCAACGCGGGGGGCCCCGACAATGGCCGTGTGGCCGATGCGCCGTCCGACAACTGGGTCTATCGGGTTCTGCCGCGCCCGCTTTGGCCCTATGCGCAGCTCGCCCGCTGGGACCGGCCGATCGGCTGGCAGCTCCTGATGTGGCCCTGCCTCTGGTCGGCGGCGCTGGCGGCGATCGTCGCGCGCGCCGAGGCGGCCTATTCCTTCTCGCAGTTCGCCTGGCATCTTCTGCTCTTCGTCATCGGTTCGATTGCCATGCGCGGCGCCGGCTGCACCTACAACGATCTCGTCGACCACGAGATCGACAAGGCGGTCGCCCGCACCCGCTCCCGGCCGCTGCCGTCGGGCCGGGTGTCGCGCAGCCAGGCGAAGCTCTTCATCGTGCTGCAGGCGCTCGTCGGCTTGATCGTACTCCTGCAGTTTAACACTTTTTCGGTGGTTCTGGCGCTCGCTTCGCTGGCGGTCGTGGCGGTCTATCCCTTCGCCAAGCGGTTCACCGACTGGCCGCAGTTCTTCCTCGGGCTCGCCTTTTCCTGGGGCGCCCTGATGGGCTGGGCGGCGCAGTTCGGCGCGCTGGCGCTCGCCCCCGTCGCCCTCTATGCCGGCGCCGTCGTCTGGACCATCGGCTACGACACGATCTATGCCCATCAGGACAAGGAGGACGACGCGCTGATCGGGGTGCGTTCGACCGCCCGCCTGTTCGGCGATCGCACGCGCCGGTGGCTCATCGCGCTCTACGGCCTCACCATCGTCCTGATCGGCCTGTCCTTCGCGCTCGCCGGCACCGGCATCCTCGCCTATGCCGGCCTTGCCGTCGCCGCCGCCCTGCTCGCCTGGCAGATCGTCACGATCGACATCGACGACGGTGAGCAGTGCCTCGCCCTCTTCAAGTTCAACGGCGTCGTCGGGCTGATCGTCTTCCTCGGGCTCCTGGCGGCGCTCGCCTTCGCCTGATCGCGCAAACGAAAAGGCCGCCCGAAAAGGGGCGGCCTCGTCGCATTCCGGGTGCCCAGACGCCCCCTTTATGCCGGCAGTGTCAGTTGCGTGCGATGATCTCGTCGCCGTTGATCCGCATCATCAGGCCGAGATCGCCGGTGGAGCGGCGCACCAAGAAGCGCGGGCGCCGGTCGGCGAAGTAGGAATGGCGCCGCCGCTGCCGGGGCGGACGGGCGGGAATGCTGCCGAGGTGCATTTCCAGCGGACGCGCCACGCCGTCGGCCTCCACCATCAGCATCGGGATGCGGTAGGCGTCCGACCAGCTCCGCCAGTCGGCGGCGATGTCGCAAAGGTCGTGGGCGACGAGCAGCGGAATGCACAGCTCCGGATCGTCGTGGTGCAGTTCGAGTGTGACGGTGACCTCGCCGTTGCCGTGGTCGATGGCGCGGGCGGCAACGCCCTTGAAGGCGCGCGCCGGCAGGGCGATCGACAGCGGCAGGCCGCTCGTGGGAAGGATCTTGCGCATCACCGCGCCCCGTTCGTCCAGCGTGATCGTCACGTCACCGGTGGTGTTGCGCATCGCATAGCTGATCTGCTGGGGAAATCGCTTGGGATCGAGTCTCAGCGTGCTTCCGGCCCATGCCGGCTTGGTAACGGTGTTCAGCATTGTCTTTCACCCTTGTCTTCCTTGAGAGCAGGTTTCCCTTCTCCGCGGGACTTTTCGTCCTCTATGTCGGGAAGCTTAGGCGCCGCCCGTTCCGCCCGGCTTAAAAATCGCGGTTAAGAAAGCTTTGCCCGGCCGGATGGTTAGCAAATGCCGGTCCTGCAGGGTTTCCGTTTGGTGAACGCCGCCCCGAAAGCCCCGGGCAAGCGACCCCTGCGATGATCGCAAAGGTTACATGCGCGCGCGTGCGGCCTCTCCGTCGCCGCGCCGATGCAAAGGGATATTTCCGGGATGCTTTCGACCTATACGAGCTACAATCTCATCACCCGAGACATGCTGACGACGCTCAATAGGAAGTCCGAGGAAACCATCAACGCGCGCGAGGCGCAGTACTACCGCGACAATATCGGCAAGGTCTCGACGGTCGACGAGTTCCTCGGCGACTACCGCCTGTTCAACTATGCCATGAAGGCCTACGGCCTCGACGACATGGCCTATGCCACCGCCTTCATGCGGCAGGTCCTGGAAAGCGACCTCTCCGACGAGAACAGCTTCGTCAACCGCCTGACGGACACGCGCTACCGCGAGTTCGCCCAGGCGTTCTCCTTTGCGGAAGAGACGGCGGTAGCCCAGTCGGACGCGCAGATGGACGACATCATCGGCCTCTATACCGCCGCGATGGCCAATCTCGGCGACGTGCAGACCGAGGAGACGCGCTACTACAACATCGTCATTGACAGCGTGACGAATGTCGACCAGCTGCTGAACAACGACCGCATGCGGGACTATATCTTCACCGCCTTCAACATCGATCCCGAGACCTATTCCCGGGAGATGGTCCGCAATTCGCTGACCAGCGACCTCGACGATCCCGACAGCTACGTCAATACCACCTTCGGCGCCCGTATCACCGAGCTGTCCGGCCTGGTCGCCGATGCCCGCACCAAGATCAACAGCGGCACGCTCTCGGCGGCGGAAAAGGCGGCGCTCGAGGCGAAGATCACGAGCTGGAACACGGAGATCGTCAGCGCCAGCAACTACCTGGCGCTCGCCGCCGCATACGAGTTCAGCGAGGACGGGACGCTGCCGACGGGCACGCTGGCGCAGACCGCCGACCAGAAGGCCGCGACCAACGAGGCCTACATCATCTCGGGCCCGCGCATGACCTCGGCGGGCGCGCTGTTGAACCGCGACTATTTCGAGCGGGCGATCCCCTCCATCACCACCGTGGACGAACTGCTCGCCGACAGCCGCATCGAGGAGTACATCCGCACCGCCTTCGACCTGAACGACGTCACTGTCGTCGATGCGACGCTGAAGAATATCCTGACCGACGATCCGGACGATCCGGCAGGCTACATCCAGACGTTCGGCGGCAACGATCCGCGCTACATCGCGCTGAACAAGGCGTTCAACTTCCAGGCGGACGGCACGCTCGCGGCCGGCGATACCGCGCAGACGGCGGCGCAGACCTCGTCCACCGGGTCGGCCTATATGAGCCGCTACAACGACGAGGACGACGAGGCCGACGAGAAGCTGATCAGCCGCTACAAGATCGAGGCCAACGCCATCGAGACCGTCGACGACTTCTTCTCCTCGCTGAACGTCTACGACCTGGCCCTGCAGGCCTTCGGCCTCGATCCCGATACCGAATCGACCTACCGCATCAAGCAGGTGCTGCTCAGCGACCTCAACGACCCGAAGAGCTACGCCAACCGCCTGGGCGACGAGCGCTACATCGAGCTGGCGAAAGCGTTCAATTTTGACGCCGACGGCAATATCGAGCCGCCGACCCTGGCCCAGAGCGAGGCGGAGATCCAGGTGGTCACCCGCGCCTATGTCACCGCCATGTCCCGCTTCGGAACGGACGAGGACCAGGAGAAGGCGGAGGAGGAGGCGAGCTACTACGCCGCCCAGATGCAGTCCATCTCGTCGGTGGAGGAGCTTCTGGCGGACGAGCGGCTCGTCAACGTCATTCTGCACGCCAACGGCATCGATCCGGAGACGGTGCCCGAAGGCTTCATGGAGCAGATCTTCGCCTCCGATCTCGACGACCCGACGAGCTTCGCCAACCAGCAGGCCGAGCGCAAGTACCGCGCCATGGTCGCCTCGTTCAATTTCAATGCCGACGGTCTCGTCGAGCGGCCGGAGGAGAAGGCGATCCAGTCCCGTCGCGGCATCTACCAGACGATCGACAACTATGTTCGCCAGTCGATCGAGACCGACGAGGGCGTGAAGAACCCCGGCGTCCGGCTGGCGCTCTATTTCGAGCGCAAGGCGCCGACGATCACGAGCGCCTACGACATCCTCGCCGACGACGCCCTCTACGAGGTCTTCAAGACGAGCTTCAGCATCTCCGACGAGGTGGGCAATGCCGACATCGACGCCCAGGCCGAGATGATCACGCGCCAGATGGACCTGGAGGACCTGCAGGATCCGGAATATGTCAGCAAGATGATCGTCCGCTTCGCGGTTCTCTACGATCTGGAGAACAACACCCAGACCTCGTCCGCGGCCACCATCCTCGCCGGCGGATCGCAGAGCATCAGCGCCGACACGCTCCTGAGCCTGGCGCAGCTGCGCACCGGCGGTATCTGACGCCGGTTCCGGCCGTTCGAAGCGCGGGGGTCAGGCTCCCGCGCGCAGCACCTTGTCCGGGTTCATGATGCCGGCCGGGTCGAAGGCGTGCTTGATGCGGGCCATCAGGTCGATCTCGATCGGCGCGCGCACTGCGGCCAGCTCGTCCCGCTTCAATTGGCCGATGCCGTGCTCGGCCGAGATCGACCCGCCATAGCTCAGCACGATCCCGTGCACCACCGCGTTGACCTCCCGCCAGCGGTCGAGGAAGGCCTGCTTGTCGGCGCCGACCGGCTGGGAGATGTTGTAGTGGATGTTGCCGTCGCCCATGTGGCCGAAGGAGCAGATCCGCGCGCCGGGGATCATCGCCATCACCGCCGCATCCGCCTCGGCCATGAAGGCGGGAATGCTGGAGACCGGCACCGACACGTCGTGCTTGATCGACCCGCCCTCCGGCTTCTGCGCCGGCGACATGCTCTCGCGCATGTGCCAGATCGCGCGGCGCTGCTCTTCGCTCGCGGCGATCACCGCATCCTGGACGAGGTCCGCCTCCATCGCGTCCGAAAGCAGCGTCTCGACCATCGTCCGCGCTGTCTCGGCGGAATCGGAGGTGGAGACGTCGATCAGCGCATACCAGTCGTGCCGGGTCGACAGCGGGTCGCGGACGCCCGGAATGTGCCGGGTGGTGAAGTCGATGCCGATCCGCGGCATCAGCTCGAAGCCGGTGAGGGCGGCGCCGCAGCGCTGCGAGGCCTTGTCGAACAGGGCGAGCGCCGCCTCGACCGAGCGCACGCCGGCAAAGGCGACCTCGTGGCCGGCCGGGCGTGGCACGAGCCTGAGCACGGCGCCGGTGATGACCCCGAGCGTGCCCTCCGCGCCGATGAAGAGATCGCGCAGGTCGTAGCCGGTGTTGTCCTTCTTCAGCCGCCGCAGGCCGTCCCAGATCTCGCCGGTCGGCAGCACCACCTCGAGCCCGAGGCAGAGCTGGCGGGTGTTGCCATAGGCGAGCACCGCCGTGCCGCCGGCATTGCTGGAAAGGTTGCCGCCGATCTGGCAGCTGCCCTCCGAGCCGAGCGACAGCGGGAACAGTCGGTCGACCGCTTCCGCCGCCTTCTGGATGTCGGCGAGCACGCAGCCGGCATCGGCGACGATGACGTTTCCGACCGGGTCGACGTCGCGGATCCGATTGAGCCGCGACAGCGACAGCACCACGTCGGCCCGTCCCTCGCGCGGGATCTGCCCGGCGACATGGCCGGTATTGCCGCCCTGCGGCACGATCGCCGTTTTCGTCTCGCTCGCAAGTTTCAGGATCGCCGACACTTCCGCCACGCTGCCGGGCCGCAGCACCAGAGGCGTCGTGCCGTGATAGAGCCCGCGCGATTCCACCAGATAGGGTGCAATCGCAGCAACGTCGGTCAGGGCATGGGCGGCACCGGTGATCGCGGCGAAGCGGGCGATGAGGTCAGCGCCGAGGCCGGCTGCGGGGGCGGAAATGGACATGCTGCAACTCCTGCTTCAGCTTCGCGGCGCGGCGGCCCGTTCCAGCCTGTCGTTGATGGCTTCGCCGAGCCCTGTCGCGGGAATCGGCGCAAAGGCGATCGAGCGGGCGCCGGTCGCGTCGGCCTGCTGCATGTAGCCGAACAGGTTGGCCGCCGCCTCGCGCAGGTCGCCGCCGGGGCTGAGGTCGAGCACGATCGCGGCCTTGTCCTCGCCGGGCAGCGCCGTGCCGCCGAAGCGGATCAGTGCTTCCCCGGGGGCGACGTCGCGCGCGTTCAGGCGCACGCCGGCGTCGGGGGCATAATGCGAGGCGAGCATGCCGGGAGCCTCGATCGTGGCCCCTGCCGCACTCGGCCGGATGACCGGGCGACCGGCCAGCGTCTCGATGTCGCCCGCCTCAAGCCCGCCGGGACGCAGGAGGTGGATCGCCCCGTCGACGACCTTGAGGATCGTGGATTCGACCCCGACGCGGGCCGGGCCGGCGTCGAGGATCAGTTCGATCGCGCCGCCGAGGTCGGCCTCGACATGGTCGGCGCGTGTCGGGCTGATCCGCCCGGACGTATTGGCGCTGGGTGCTGCGAGCGGCCGGTCGAACGCTTTCAGGAGCCGCCCGGCGAAGCCGGCCGGCACGCGGATGCCGACCGTGTCGAGCCCGGCGCGCGCCAGCGGATGGATCGGCGTGTCCGGCCGCACGGGCAGGATCAGCGTCAGCGGCCCGGGCCAGAAGGCCTCGGCCAGCTTGCGCGAGATCGGATCGAAGACGGCGTGGCGCTCGGCCATCTCGAGGTCGGCGACGTGGCAGATCAGCGGGTTGAAGCGCGGCCGGCCCTTCGTCTCGTAGATGCGCGCGATCGCCTCGGGATTGGTCGCATCGGCGGCGAGCCCGTAGACGGTTTCCGTGGGGATCGCCACGGGAAGGCCGCGGCCGAGCACTTCGGTCGCCCGCTCAAGGGCGTGGTCCGCATCCGCGACCGTATCGACTATCTCTGCCATCTCGTCCATCTGCGCCGTTTCCGGCCCGCTTTAGCGCCTTTGGCCGGTGCCTGCCAAGGGCGAATGAACGCCGCACGCCCTGCGTGTCGAATTCGCGTCGGGTGCACCTGATATGCTGCCGCGTTAGATGGTTCGTAACCGATCGCTGATAGAAGGGGGGAAACGATGGGTGGGGCCTGAACACATGAACCAGAAAAGATCCTCGACCAACGACATCGCCTTGCGCGTCGCATCCGCCATGCAGCAGATGGGCATCGACGGTCTGCCGCGAAACTACGAGCTCGTCTACGAGGCCTATGCGGGCGCCAATCCGGAGCTGGTGCGGGAATTCATCGCGCTCGGAAAGTTCAAGACCCAGGCCGCCCTGGACGAACTCGGCCGCAAGTATCTCCCGCATCATCACGAGGAAGCCGTGCTGCAGCGCTCCGCCGGTGCGGTCCGCGACGAAATGAGCAACTTCATGGTGCTGCTGCAGGAGGAGAAGACCTCGCTCAGCGACTACGGCCGCCTGATCGGCGAGGCCTCGCAGGCGATCTTCTCCACCGACCAGGGGGCTGCCCAGTCCGCCCTCGGCAGCTCGATCGAGCGGCTGCGGCAGGCGACCGAACGCCAGTTCACCCGCAATGCCGCGATGGAGGCGCGGGTCGCCACCCAGTCGGAGAACATGGACGCCATCCAGCGCGATCTCGCCACCTTCGAGGCCACCAAGTTCACCGATGCCGCGACCGGGCTCGGCAATCGCCGCGCGTTCAACAAGGCCGTCGCCAAGGTCTATGCGAACGTGGACATGCCGCTTTCCTGCTCGCTGGCCGTCGTCGAGATCGATGTCGGCAAGCGCTTCTCCCCGGTCCAGGTCGAGGCGCTGAACGACTACCTGATCCGCCACTACGGCGCCCTGATCAAGCGCACGACGCCGTCCACCGATGTCGTCTGCCGCTTCGACGGCTTCCGCTTCGGCTTCCTGTTCCACACCGTCGAGGAGGTCGAGGTCGGCCGGCTGCTGACGCTGCTGCGCACCGCCTTTGCCGCCGCGACGCTGAAGCATCCCGAGACCATGCGCAGCCTCGGCAGCCTGACCTTTTCCGCCGGCGTCTGCATGGTGGGCTCGGCCGGAAACGCCTTCGACTTCGTCAATCTGGCCGAGAAGGCGCTGCAGCAGGCGCTGGCCGCCGGCGGCAACCGCATCGTCGTCCACCGCGACAGCGAGGGTGGCGGCGAGGGCAAGGACTGGATGCTCTACAGGGCCGGTTGAGCCTTCCCGCCACAGGCAGCTTTCGGACCCGCCATGGTTGTCGGGCGGGCCGTCAATTTAACATTGCCTATCGTCAGATTTGGTGACAATGATCCTGCCCGGATGAACGCGGTCATCCCGCAGTCGCGCGCGTCTTTCCTGGAGCGCCCGGGTGGCCGCCGCAAACGAGAGGAGGTTGCCGTGACACTTGCAATCAACGACGTGGCGCCCGATTTCAGGGCGGAAACGACGGACGGTCCCATCCAGTTCCATGACTGGATCGGCGACAGCTGGGCGGTGCTCTTCTCCCATCCGAAGGACTTCACGCCCGTCTGCACCACCGAACTCGGCTACATGGCCCGCATCAAGCCGGAATTCGACCGCCGCGGCGTCAAGATCATCGGCCTGTCGGTCGATCCGCTCGACCGCCATTCCGGCTGGGCGAGCGACATCGAGGAGACGCAGGGCCATGCGCCCAACTTCCCGATGATCGCCGACGTGGATTTCGCCGTCTCGAAGGCCTACGGCATGCTGCCGGCCTCCGTCTCCGGCGATCCGACCGTGCGCACGCCGGCCGACAACCAGACCGTGCGCAACGTCTTCGTCATCGGCCCCGACAAGAAGATCAAGCTGATCCTCGTCTATCCGATGACCACCGGGCGCAACTTCGACGAGGTCCTGCGCGTCATCGACAGCCTGCAGCTGACCGCCAGGCACAAGGTCGCGACCCCGGTCAACTGGAAGAACGGCGAGGATGTGATCATCGCCGGCTCGGTTTCCGACGAGGACGCCCGCAAGCAGTATCCGGACGGCTGGCGCGCGCCCAAGCCCTATATCCGGATCGTGCCGCAGCCGGGGAAATAACGAAGACCGGCTTCCGATAGGCACGCATGTCGATTGGAGAGACCGATGATCTTTCGCCAGCTTTTCGACAGCGTTTCCGGCACCTACACCTACCTCATCGCCAGCCGACGCGGCGGTGAGGCCCTCATCATCGACCCCGTGCTGGAAAAGGTCGACCGCTACCTGAAGCTCGTCGAGGAACTCGACCTGAAGCTCGTCAAGGCGGTCGATACCCACCTTCATGCCGATCACGTCACCGGCCTCGGGGCGCTACGCGACCGCACCCACTGCATCACCGTCATGGGTGAGCAGACCGCCGCCGACGTGGTGTCGATGCGGGTCGCCGAAGGCGACCGGGTCGCGATCGAGGGCCTGAGCCTCGACGTCCTCTATACGCCCGGGCACACGGACGACAGCTATTCCTTCCTGATGGACGGCCGGGTCTTCACCGGCGACACGCTTTTGATCCGCGGCACCGGCCGCACCGACTTCCAGAACGGCGACCCCAGGCAGCAATACGATTCGATCTTCAACAAGCTCCTGCGGCTGCCCGACGAGACGCTGGTCTACCCCGCCCACGACTACAAGGGCGACACCGTCTCGACCATCGGCGAGGAGAAGCATTTCAATCCGCGCCTGCGCGTCGGCTCGGTCGACGAGTATGTCGAGCTGATGAACAACCTGAACCTGCCGAACCCGAAGATGATGGACGTGGCCGTACCCGCCAACATCCGCGTCGGCCTGCACCAGGACGAGATCGCGCGCCGCGGCTGGGCGCTGACGGCAAAGGAGGCGATGGCGCTGCACGGCAATGCCGGCATCGCCCTCGTCGACCTGCGCGAGAAGAGCGAGCGCGACAAGCACGGCAGCATCCCCGGCGCGCTGCACGCCCCCTATGCGGACCTGACGGAGAACATCGGCGAGGGCGGCATCCTGCACGAGCTCGCCGCCGCCACCGGCAAGCGGATCGTCTTCTACTGCGCCTATGGCGAACGTTCGGCGATGGCGGTGGAGGCGGCGCAGGCGGCGGGTCTTCTCGGCGCCTGCCACATCGAGGGCGGCATCGCCGCCTGGAAGAAGGCGGATGGCCCGATCGTCCGCTGAGACGCGGGAACGATGCCGGTTCAGATCGCCCGGATGATCTTGCGCAGTTCCTCGTTGCGGGCGCCGAGCAGGAGCACGTTCTTCATCGCTTCCTTCGGGTCGTGGGTATGGAAGAGGACGCCGTCCTCGCCGACCTTGCGGTCGATCTCCAGCCGGCCCTCGGCCTCCGCCGGGCGGATGGCGACGGCGAAGTACATGCGCTTGAACTTCGGGCTGATGCCGGCGAAGAAGCGCTCCCCGTCGCCGATCTCCGAATAGAAGTTCGCCATGTAGAAGGACCACTGCACGTCCTCGTGCTGCGGCAGGCGGGAGTTCGACACGGTGACGTGGCAGTAGCCGAGATGCGGCATCGTGGCCAGCGTGCGGTGGAAGATCAGCTTCGGAAAGCGGATCGAGCGGTGGAAGCCGTTGATGCGCTCGTGCGTGACCGTGCCGGCCTGCTCCAGCCTGCGCCCGGTGGCCTCGGCCACCTCGCGATAGGTGAGGTAGCGCTTCTCCGTCTCGTTCCACTCGCGCCGCTCCAGCTTCCCCGTCCTCAGGAAATCCGTGTAGGCGACCGAGCGGCCGCGCTGCGCCCGCTTGTAGGCGACGGCGTCGTAGTATCTGAATTTCGGGGCGGGGGTGGGCAGCACGGCGGGGCTC
>UBZP01000004.1 GCA_900469965.1 Hyphomicrobiales bacterium
TAGGCGACCGAGCGGCCGCGCTGCGCCCGCTTGTAGGCGACGGCGTCGTAGTATCTGAATTTCGGGGCGGGGGTGGGCAGCACGGCGGGGCTCCGGAGGGCAGGGCGGTCTGGCCCGGATGATGCCCGCTTATGGTTAACGCCACCCTTACGCCGCAGCGCAGGCCTGCGGATTGACCGGCCGGAAGTCCGGCCGCCGCGCGGCGGCCGGATCCGGCGAGCCAAGCGGTCAGTCGCCGCCGCCCGATCCGCGCAGTTGCGCCTCGATCTTGCTGAGGTTGAACGATCCCGGCGACTGGCTCGGCGGATAGTCCTTCATCGTCTGTAGGAACTGCGCCGCCATGCCCTGGATCGGCACGATCACGAAGACGCGGTCGATGAACCAGTCGTTGTAGGTGTTGGAGTTGTGCTGCGCCTTCTCGAACGGGTCGCGCCTGAGATTGAAGAGCAGCGGCACGCGCAGTTCGGTGAACGGCTCGCGCCAGACACCGAAGGCCTGGCCGCGGTTCTCCAGGAACACCGCCTTCCAGTCGTCGTAGCGCGCCGCCACGATCTGCCCGTCGTCGTTGACGTACCAGAATTCGTGCCGCGGCGACTGGTCGGCCTTGCCGCTCAGATAGTCGAGCTGGTTGTAGCCGTCGATGTAGTTGCGGTAGCTGCGGCCGTTGAGCTCGACGGTGTTGGCGAGTTTCGTCTTGATGTCCGGATCGCCGGCGATCGCGGCGAAGGTCGGCAGCCAGTCCTCGTGCGCGACGATGCCGTTCAGGGTCTCTCCGGCCGGAAACCGGCCCGGCCAGCGGGCGAAGGCCGGCACGCGATAGGCCCCCTCCCAGTTGGAGTTCTTCTCGCTGCGGAACGGCGTCGTGCCGGCGTCGGGCCAGGTGTTGTAATGCGGGCCGTTGTCGGTGGAATAGAGCACTACCGTGTCCTGCGCGATGCCGAGGTCGTCGAGCAGCTTCAGGAGCTCGCCGACATGCATGTCGTGCTCGACCATGCCGTCATGGTACTCGTCGCCGCTCGGGCCGGAGATCCCCTTGTTCTGCTCCTTCACATGGGTGCGGAAATGCATGCGCGTGCCGTTCCACCAGCAGAAGAAGGGCTTCCCCGCCTGGTTCTGCCGGGTGATGAAGTCCTTGGCGGCGGCCAGCGTCTCCTCGTCGATCGTCTCCATCCGCTTCTTCGTCAGCGGCCCGGTGTTCTCGATCTTCTGCGTGCCGTCGGGATTGGCCCAGCTGTGCAGAACGCCGCGCGGGCCGAACTGCTCGAGGAAGGTCTTGCCGTTGGCGAGGACCCGGTCGCGCGGATAGTCGCGGTTCTCCGGCTCCTCCTCGGCATTGAGGTGATAGAGGTTGCCGAGGAACTCGTCGAAGCCGTGCATCGTCGGCAGGTGTTCGTCGCGGTCGCCCTGATGGTTCTTGCCGAACTGTCCGGTCGCATAGCCCTGCGCCTTGAGCACGGTGGCGACGGTCACGTCGGTCATTTGCCAGCCCTGCGCCGCGCCCGGCAGGCCGACCTTGGTCATCCCCGTGCGCACCGGCACGTTACCGCCGAGGAAGGCGGCGCGGCCGGCGGTGCAGCTCTGCTGGCCGTAGTAGTCCGAAAACGACAGGCCCTCCGCGGCGATCCGGTCGATATTGGGCGTCCTGTATCCCATCATCCCGCGGCTGTTGGCGGAAATGTTCCAGATGCCGATGTCGTCGCCCCAGATGACGAGGATGTTCGGCGGCCTGCCGCTCGCCGGCGCAGCCGGCTGCGTCTGGGCCTGGGCCTGGGCCGGCGACCCGGTTCCGCCGAGTGTCGAGGCGGCGGCGAGCGCGGTTCCTGCCAGAAGCAGGCTCCGTCGGCTCAGGGCCGGTTCGCTGCCTTCATGCGTGCGGCTGCTGTCGTCACATGCGCTATCGGTGGCCATGGCTCACCCTCCCGTGACAGGTCGACATTTGCTGCTGAGGATATGCTGGTTGTCGCTACAGAGGCGATTATGCGCGGCGGTGCGGGGCCTCGCCCTCCGCCGAGGTCCGGCGCGGGTGGGCCGCGCAATGTCACGCTACCACGAAACGGTTCCGGTTGCACTTGCCGAGGTGCCCGGCCGATCCCGACCTGGTCGCGGCTGTGGCGCAAAGAGACTATCTGCCTCTTTTGCGGTCTTGTCGCACATTTGTTGATCTGTTGACGGCTTTTGATGAGGCAAACACTTGAAATAAAAGCGTTATTTTATTGTGCACCGCAAGACGTGCACTGTCGCCAAAGCGGAAGGCGACGTCGCAATTGAGCGGCACGGCGTCTCGCCTTTCCGCTTAGATGAAGAGGCTCAAGGTGCTGCCTCTTTAGGGAGGGCGGATAATTGGGAAGCCGGTGAAAATCCGGAGCTGCCCCCGCAACGGTAAGGGAAGAAATCGCGGCAAAAGGCCACTGGAGAAGTCCGGGAAGGCGCCGCGCGGTCCGCAGAGGACATCTCCCGAGCCCGGAAACCAGCCTTGGAGAGAGATGACGTGACTGGCTGCGGCGGGCAGCCGGGGCGCTGCGAAGTCGTGTCTTCACGACGGTCGCGACTGCCCATGCCCGCTTCGGACGAGCAAATGCTTTTTGAGGAAGCGGCAATGGACATTCGCAGCGACGTACTTCGCAAGATCAGGAACCGGCGCGAGGGCTACAGCCTCGAGCAGGCGTTCTACATCGACCAGGACTACTACAAGCTCGATCTGGAGACGATCTGGTATCGCGACTGGCTGTTCGTTGGCCACGACTGCGAGATCCCGCGGGCCGGCAACTACTTCACCCTGCAGGTCGGCGACTACCCGCTCGTCGTCACCCGCGACCGCCAGGGCGTCATCCGCGCGCTGCACAATTCCTGTCGCCACCGTGGCTCGCGCGTCTGCACCCAGCACAGGGGGGCGTCCGCCAAGCTCGTCTGTCCCTACCACCAGTGGACCTACGAGCTCGACGGCACGCTGCTCTTCGCCCGCCACATGGCCGAAGACTTCGACAAGAGCCAGCACGGCCTGAAGCCCGTCCATTGCGAGACGGTCGGCGGCTACATCTTCATCTGCCTCGCCGACGAGGCGCCGGACTTCGCGCCCTATCGCGACCTCGCCGAGCCCTATCTCGTCCGCCATCGCCTCGGCGAGACCAAGGTCGCCTTCGAGAGCACCATCGTCGAGAAGGGCAACTGGAAGCTCGTCTGGGAGAACAACCGCGAGTGCTACCACTGCGCGGCCAACCATCCCGAGCTCTGCCGCACCTATCCCGAGGCGCCGAGCGCCACCGGCGTGCAGGGCGCCAAGGACGATCCGGTGATCGCCGCCCACTGGGCGAAATGCGAGGCTTCAGGATTGCCGAGCGAGTTCCGCATGTCGCCGTCCGGCCAGTTCCGCCTCGCCCGCATGCCGCTGATCGACGATGCCGAGAGCTACACCATGTCGGGTGCCCGCGCCGTCCGCCGGCCGCTGTCCGGCGACGTGCAGGAGAGCCACATCGGCACGCTCTTGATGTTCCACTACCCGACGACCTGGAACCATGTGCTCGCCGACCATGCCATCACCTTCCGCGTCCTGCCGCTCGGCCCCGAGCTGACGCAGGTGACGACCAAGTGGCTGGTCAACAAGGACGCCGTCGAGGGCGTGGACTATTCGCTCGACGAACTGACCCACGTCTGGACCGAGACCAACGACCAGGACCGCCGGATCGTCGAGGAGAACGCCTTCGGCATCCGCTCGCCCGCCTATGAGCCCGGCCCCTATTCGCCGGTCGACGAGGGCGGCGTAATGCAGTTCGTCGAATGGTACTGCACCTTCATGGAACAGCGCCTGCAGGGCGACAAGCAGCCTCTGATCCGGGTGGCCTGAGATGACGATCGCAAGCCAGTTCCGGCACTTCGACGAGCTCCAGCCCTGGAACGACCGCCAGCACCTGCTGGAGTGCATCGCGGTCACGGCCGAGACGGCCGACGTGATGACCTTCACCTTCCGCTCCGACCGCGAGAACTGGTTCCGCTACCTGCCCGGCCAGTTCGTGACGCTGGAGCTGCCGGTGACGCCGGACGATCCGGTGATGCGCACCTATACGCTGTCCTCGACCCCGTCGCGGCCGTTTTCGGTGGCCGTCACCGTCAAGGCGCAGAAGGACAGCGTCGGCACCCGCTGGATGTTCGATCACCTGAAGCCCGGCATGCAGCTGAAGGCCTTCGGTCCGCTCGGCGACTTCTCCTTCGTCCGCCACCCGGGCGAGAAGTACCTGTTCATCTCCGCCGGCTCGGGCGTCACGCCGATGATGTCGATGACGCGCTGGATGGCCGATTGCGCGCCGCAGACCGACGTCGCCTTCGTCTCCTGCGCGCGCACCCCGGACGACATCCTGTTTCGTAGCGAGCTCGAATGCCTGTCGGCGCAGATGCCGAACCTGTCGCTCGGCTTTGTCGTCGAGGGCCGCAATCCGCGCGACGGCTGGCACGGCCTGCGCGGTCGCATCGACGGCGCGCGGCTTGCGCTGCTGGCCCCGGACTTCCGCGACCGCACCGTCTTTTGCTGCGGTCCGGAGCCGTTCATGCGCGGCGTGCGCGACATGCTCAAGGTCTGCGGCTTCGACATGGCCCGCTACCACGAGGAGAGCTTCCAGCCGGCCGCAGCCCCCGCCGCCGAGGAGCTCGCCGTGCGCGCCGGCCCCGGCGAGGCCGATGCCGCAGCCATCGCCACCGTCACCTTCACCATGGCCGGCCAGGAGGCGTCCTGCCCGCCCGGCCAGACCATCCTGCAGACCGCCCGTTCCGCCGGCGTGCGCATCGGGGCTGCCTGCGAGGGCGGCCTCTGCGGCACCTGCCGCGTCATGAAGGTCTCCGGCGAAGTCGAGATGAACCACAACGGCGGCATCCTCGACGACGAGATCGCCGAAGGCTACATCCTCGCCTGCTGCTCCCGCCCGATCGGCGACGTGCAGATCGAGGCTTGAGGCCGTATCAATGGCGGGCGGGCGGCGCCGTTGTCGCTTTCCCGCCACCCGGGACCCGTCATGCCGGACCAGATCCGGCATCCACCCGCGCACGTCCTTGCGCGATAAGCACTTTTTGCGTCGCGGACGCGACGCCGGCCGGCAAGGCCGCGCCCCCCCTCAGAACAGGAAGTCGCCCTTGTCGAGGTGGGCGATCCTGACGTCCTGCAGCACGATTTTGTCGCCGTTCCGGCCGTCGATATGGACGTCGACTGCATCTCGCCCCTTCAATTCCCTCGGTAGGATTTGTGTTGCTAAGAGTGTCCAACCGAACGGCCCATCACATTGCGGATGGTTTTCTAAGTGCCACTCGCGAAACCTCCTCTAAGACGGAGGGTTCACTTGCAGCATAAAATCCACAGACAAGCCCAAAAACTTGGTCTAGGTTGTAGCTATCGACATAAATACCCGATGAGGCAGAAATCTGCTGAAATTTTCTATATTATAAATATTTTATATCTTCGCGGTATATCGGATTAATATTTACATTTATATTCAAAATTTAATTCAAATAAATGTCTTCAGTTTTAAATAAATGTCCTCAATAATAACCTTAAATTGATTATCATTTATCTCGTATTCATTTAATTCATACCCGTTTTCGTCATGAACATGCACATTAATCGTAATAAATACCTCATTCAATAAATTATACCTTTGTTCAGGGAAGCACTGTTTATCCGATTTGAATAGGGACATGTAACGTATTTCAAAATCGCCCATGGAAACTTCCCCTCTGCAAAACTGCCCAAGAATTTCTACATATGGGGTAATATCACTCACCACAGGGCACCTCGCGTCAGAACATTTTGCCCGTCTTGCCAACGACGAACAGGCTGTCGCTGTCGGCGACGCCGCTCTCGCCGAATGTGACCGCGTAGCCGGAGCCGGCAAGAAGTTCGCCGTTGATGTAGAAGGCGCAGTCGGTCGCCGCGCCGGTGGCGATCAGGCTGGTCGACGCGGTCGAGATGTGCACGCCGGCATCGACGACGAGCTCCGTATCGCTCGCGCGTACGGAGAGGGGGGTCGTGCGGTCGCTGGTGACTACGATCTTCTGCGTCATCTGCTCGTCATGTGCAGGGGCGAGGCCGCCTGTCTATACCGATTTGCTGTCTATACCGATTTGCTGAACGAAGGATGGAAATCTGCCGCACGGCGCGCATTTTCGCGACCGGCGCCAGGCATCCTTGCCCGGCGCGCGCCGCAAGGGCAATCACGAGGTCTGGCCAGCTCTGCAAGGTGTGGCGATGTTGGCGGGCAGGTGCGGGAAGGCAGAAGGGGCGAAGCCCCCGGTCAGGGCGTGGCGAGTGTCGGGGCTGCGGCAGGCGCGGACGACACGCGGCTGTCGGCCATCTGGGGCGGTGCGGCAGGGGCTGCAGCGGCTGCAGGGGCTGCAGCGGCAGCGGCTGCAGGGCTGGCAGGGGCGGGGTTGCGGACGACAACGGTCGCTTCCGCCGATGCGAGCAGGCCGGCGTAGGACGCCGCCACGGCTTTCACGGGCAGGGACTTGGGCTCGTCTGCGGCGGCGCCCCGGGCGATCGAGGCCGTCATGACGTCGTCGAGCGGCATCTTGCCGTTCTCGAACGGCTTCTCGGGCAGGAGGTCCCCGAAGGCCCAGATCTTCGTCAGCGTCGCCCGGTCCATCGGCGCCACGTTGACGTCGATGTCGTTGAGGGTGCCCTTCACCCGGTAGGGGCAGCGGCGCTTGTTGCAGTTGGCCGCGGCCGAGAACTGCCAGAGCGCGTAGTTGTCCCAGTTGCCCATCGGGAAGACTTTGCGGATGCCGGGCTTGTAGCGGGCATACCAGAGCGGCAGGCGGGACAGGATGCGGTATTTGTGGCGGTTGGCCGCGATGTGCCTGGCGGTGGAATGGTTGGTGTAGAGCACCGGATACCGCCCCGTGCGCGCCCTGATATGGCCGGCGAAGATCTGCGCATCCTCGAGCGACATGAATTTCTTCGGGTCGATCGCCTCGATGTCGAGCACCATCAGCTCGTCGGGCCGGGGCCGCGCGTAGTCGAGAAAGTGGTTGGCCTGGTCGACCGGGTTGCCGGGCCTGGCCAGATGATAGGCGCCCCAGAGCAGGCCGTGCGCCCGGGCCAGCAGCCGCCGCGTCTCGTAGAGCTCGCGGCTGACGGCGTATTTGCGCCACATGGTCTTGCAGTGGGCGACCGTGTCGCCGTCGTGCTCGCCTTTGCAGTCGAAACTTTCCGGAAGGCCGTCGGAGGCCTTGGAGATGAAGCCTGCGATGCGCTTGTCGGTCAGCATCACCGGCCAGTCGATCTCGTTCATCTCGTAGGCGTCGATGACGATCGCCTTCTCCGCGTCCCGCCACGGCTCGACGTCCGCGGCAGCGCCCGTTCCCGGCGCGGTCAGAAAAAACACGAGGCCGGCCAGAAGCGCCGGCAGTCCGGTCCTACCCGTCATGTACTCCGCTCCGCCAACAACCTCCGAACCCCGAATTGTGTGCGGCCATGGTTACCGCGCCGTTAACGGCCACGCCCGGTTGGATTTTTCACATGTTCACGAAACTTTTGCCACTTTCTTGCGTTTCACCCCGCAATGCAGTCATGCCGAAATCCATAGGAGGAATGCCGGAAATGCTCGGTACCAGATCCATCGCCATCGCCCTGTCCATGCTCTTCGCCGTCAGCCCCATCCTGCCCGCCACCGGTCAGGCCATGCCGAAGATGGCCGTCCAGCCGGTCCAGGCAGGCGAAGCCGGCGTCGACCTCGTTCGCTGCGAGGGGCGGCATTGCCGCGACTTCCGCCACGATCGCCGTGAGGCGCGCCGCGACTACAATCGTGGTTACCGCCACGGCTACTACAACGGCCACCGCGGCTATCGTTACGCCCGACCGGGCTACCGCTACCACGACGGCTACTGGTTCCCGCTGGCCGCCTTCGCCACCGGCGCCATCATCGGCGGAGCGATCGCCGCCCCCCGTGCCCCGGTCTATTCCGGCGGCGGCAGCGCCCACACCCAGTGGTGCTACAGCCGCTATCGCTCCTACAGGGCTTTCGACAACACGTTCCAGCCCTATAGCGGTCCGCGCCAGCAGTGCTATTCGCCCTATGGCTGATCGGCGCGCTCCGGCTGCAGGTCGGGCACATGCGTCATGAATTCCGCGCGCTCCGGGACCGGTGTCCCGGGGCGTTTTCGTTGCATGCTGGCTGGTTCGACGATCCCCTCTCGCGATTCAGTTGGGTCTAATGTACACGCCTGACCGGGGTTGGGAAGGGGTTTTGACCCCTCCCGCGCCACTTCGCCGCCGCCCATCGGGCACAGGAATTCGGCCGGCCATTCGCGATTGACGTTTACGTAAAAATAAATAATCTTCCGCGCATTGCACCGGACGCCCTCAGCCGTCATCCATGACGGACGGCGACGGTGGGGAATGGGAGGATCATATGTACAAGGCTCCGGTGGACGAGATCGCGTTCACCCTTCGCCACGTTGCCGGCCTGTCTGCCGCCATGGCCGAGGGCCGTCTCGACGGGCTCACCGACGACCTCGTCGAGGCGATCCTGGTCGAGGCCGGGCGCTTTGCCTCCGACGAGATCGCCCCGCTGGCCGAGATCGGCGACCGCCGCGGCGCGGTGCTCGAGGATGGCCAGGTCCGGACCCCGGAAGGCTGGGCGGCGCTCTACAGGGCCTGGGCGGCGGGCGGCTGGAATTCGCTGACCGCATCGGCGGAGTTCGGCGGCCAGGGCCTGCCGCACATGCTGCACGTCGCGACGATGGAGATGTGGAACAGCGGCTCGATGGCCTTTGCGATCGGCCCGACGCTGACGATCGGCGCGGTCGAGGCGCTGGCGGCCCATGGCGCCGAGGCGCTCAAGCGCACCTACCTGCCGAAGATGGTGTCCGGGGAGTGGATGGGGTCGATGAACCTCACCGAGCCGCATGCAGGCTCCGACCTCGGCGTGATGAAGACGCGGGCGGAGCGGCGCGGCGACGGCACCTACCGCATCTTCGGCCAGAAGATCTTCATCACCTACGGCGAGCACGACTTCACCGACAACATCGTCCACCTGGTGCTGGCGCGCCTGCCGGATGCGCCGGCCGGGACCCGCGGCATCTCGCTGTTCCTGGTGCCGAAGTTCCTCGTCGACGCCGATGGCTCGCTCGGCGCCCGCAACGACGTCTACTGCCACTCCATCGAGCACAAGCTCGGCATCCACGGCTCGCCCACCTGCACGATGATCTACGGCGACGGCCGTTTCGGCGACGAGCCCGGCGCGATCGGCTGGCTGGTCGGCGAGGAGAACAGGGGGCTCGCCTGCATGTTCACGATGATGAACAACGCCCGGCTCGCCGTCGGCATGCAGGGGGTGGCGATCGCCGAGGCCGCCACCCAGAAGGCGCTTGCCTATGCCAGGGAGCGGACCCAGGGCCGGGCGCCGGGGTGGCAGGGCTCGGGCATGAGCCCGATCATCGAGCATCCCGACGTCGCCCGCATGCTCCTGACGATGAAGGCGCTGACGCAGGGCGCGCGCGCCATCACCTATGCCTGCGCCCATGCGGTCGACATGGCCCATGCGACAAAGGGCGACGAGGCCCGCCACTGGGCCGAGCGCGCGAGCCTCCTGACGCCGATCGCCAAGAGCTTCGCCACCGATGCCGGCGTCGACGTCGCCTCGCTCGGCGTGCAGGTGCACGGCGGCATGGGCTTCATCGAGGAGACGGGGGCCGCCCGCCTCTATCGCGATGCCCGCATCGCCCCGATCTACGAAGGCACGAACGGCATCCAGGCGATCGACCTCGTCACCCGCAAGCTGCCGCTGTCGGAGGGCGCGCAACTGCGCGGCTTCGTCGCCGAGTTGCGCGCGATCGCCGAGGCCGTCCGCGCCTCGAACGACCCGGCCTTCGGCGAGACCGCCGAGCGGCTGGAGGCGAGCCTGGCCGATCTGGAATCGGCCACCGAATGGCTCGACAGGGCATTGGCCGAAGGACGGCAGGCGGAAGCGCTGGCCGGGGCCACGCCCTACCAGCGACTATTCGGCCTCGCCCTGACCGGCGCCTATCTCGCCAGGGGCGGGCTCGCCGACGCCGGCGACGGCCGCCGCGACGAGCGCGTCGCGCTCTGCCGCTTCGCCGCCGAGAACATGCTGGCCGAGACCGCCGCCCTAAAGGACCGCGTCGTCCGCGGCGCCCCCAGCCTGGCGGCCGCCCGCGCGGCACTGGACTAGGCGCGGAGGTACCCCCCGCGCGCTGGATCGGTCGCTGCAGTTCACTGACCCTCGTGTGACCGGAGGGGAGAGAAAGGCAGACCGCCCTCACGGGAGGTCGGCGCGCATCGCAGCGGCGGAGCCGCACCCTCCCCTCGAGGGGGAGGGTCGGCGCGAAGCGCCGGGGTGGGGTGATTTTGCCGCCATGGCCGCACGGTGGCGGTGACAGGTCGCGCGATGCCGGCGGCAGCGCCTGCCGCGGTCACACCCACCTGCAGCTTCGCTGCCCCACCGAGGGGGAGGCAGCGCGGCTACACGGAACGATACGCCAGGCGCGATTTGCGCCCACGAAGAAAGGAACGACATGAGCGATCACATCCTGATCGAGCGGCCGCAATCCGCTCCCGGCGTGCAGGTGATCCGGCTGAACCGGCCGGAGAAGAAGAACGCCATCACCCGCGCCATGTACCAGACGCTGACCGATGCGATGCGCAGCGCCGACGTCGACCCGGCGGTGCGGGCCACCCTGCTGCTCGGCTCGGAGGGCTGCTTTTCCGCCGGCAACGACATGGCCGATTTCCTCGCCGTCGCCATGGGCGGCACGATGGGCCGGGAAGTGGTCGACTTCCTCCATGCGCTCGCCGCGCACAACAAGCCGATCGTCTCCGGCGTCGACGGCCTGGCGATCGGCATCGGCACGACGATCCACCTGCACTGCGACATGACGGTCGCCTCGCCGCGGTCGGTTTTCCGGACACCCTTCGTCGATCTGGCGCTGGTGCCGGAGGCCGCATCCAGCCTGATCGCGCCGCGGCTGATGGGCCATCAGCGCGCCTTTGCGCTGCTCGTCGCCGGCGAGGCCTTCACCGCCGAGGCGGCGCATGCGGCCGGTCTCGTCTGGAAGGTGGCCGAGGCGGCCGAGGCGGAGGCGCTGGCCATCGCGACCAGCCTGGCCGCCAAGCCGCCCGAGGCCCTGCGGGCCGCGCGCGACCTGATGCGCGGCGACCGGGAGGAGGTTGCCGGCCGGATCGACGAGGAGGCGCACCAGTTCTCTGTCCGGCTGCGCAGCGCCGAGGCCCGCGCCGCCTTCGAGGCCTTCATGGCGCGGAAGTGACCGGCGCGGTCCCCGCCCTCCGACATTTCGGCGGGCTGCTGTCAGCGGCGGCGGTTCAGCCGAAATAGCCTGCCGTCGCGATATCCTCGATCAGGCCCGCCTCCCGCGGCGCCCAGCCGAGCAGGGCGCGGGTGTGAGCGCTCGAGGCCGGTACGTCCATGCCGGCGAAATGGGCAAACCAGGTGAAGTGTGCGGCCGCCTCCTCGCCGGACTTTGCCACCACGGGCAAGTTCAGGCCGCGCCCGATCGTCTCCGCGATCCTTCTGAACGGCACGCTTTCCTCGTCGATCGCATGGTAGGGACCGCCGCTGCCGCCGTGCTCGATCGCCAGGCGAAAGACCCGGGCGGCATCGCGCCGGTGGACGGCCGCCCAGCGGTTGGAGCCGTCGCCGATATAGGCCGACACGCCGGTCTCGCGGGCAAGACGGATCAGGAACGGTACGAAGCCGTGGTCGCCGGCGCCGTGCACCGACGGCGGCAGGCGCACGACCGCAGCCCGCACCCCGCGCGCGGCGAGCGCGGCCGCCGCCGCCTCCGAGGCGCGGGGATAGGCGGCGCTGGCAGCCGGTGGCCGGTCGGCCTCGACGGCGAGGCGGCCTGGCGCCAGCCGCGCCAGGCCCGAGGTGACGAGCAGAGGGCGATCGCTGCCTTCCAGCGCCGACCCGAGCGCCTCGATCGCCTGCATGTCGACCCGGCTGTTTTCCGCGAATTTCGAGAAATCGTGGTCGAAGGCCGTATGGATCACGCCATCGACCGAGGCGGCCGCGCGGCGCAGGCCGTCGGGATCGCGCAGGTCGCCATGGTGGACTTCGGCGCCGGCTGCCGAAAGCGTGGCAGCGCCCGCTTCCGAGCGGGCGAGGCCGATGACGCGGTGGCCCGCGCCGATCAGGTCCGCAACGACGGCCGAGCCGACGAAACCGGTCGCACCGGTAACAAGAATGCGCATGTGAATGTCTCCGTTCTGATGATGGAGACACTCATGGCAGATGTGATATGCTGGTAAAGTAGTGACTTTATCATGGTATAATAACCAACGGGATCGCAGGCCGTGACGACCGAAAACCAGCTCGGGCTCTACCTCAAGGATCGACGCGCAAGGCTCGACCCCAAGGCCTTCGGCCTGTCGGGGCGAAGGCGCACGCCCGGCCTGCGCCGGGAAGAGGTGGCCCAGCGCGCCAACATCAGCGCCACCTGGTACACCTGGCTGGAACAGGGCCGCGGCGGCGCGCCGTCGGCCGACGTGCTCGACCGCATCGCCCGCGCCCTGATGCTGACCGATGCCGAGCGCGAGCATCTGTTCCTGGTCGGGCTCGGGCGCCAGCCCGAGGTCCGCTACGCGGCGGCCGAAGGGGTCACGCCGCGGTTGCAGCGCGTGCTCGATGCTTTCGAGCTGAGCCCGGCGCTGGTGAAGACGCCGACCTGGGACGTCGTCGCCTGGAACCGGGCCGCCGCGGTCGTGCTCACCGACTACGGCGCGCTGCCGCCGGAGGCGCGCAACATCCTCCGCCTTATCTTCCTCGATCCCCGCGTGCGGGCGGCGCAATTCGACTGGCAGGGCGTCGCCCGTTTCGTCGTGGCCGCATTCCGCGCCGACGTCGCGCGCGCCGGCGCGGCGGCGAAGGCCGAGGTGCTGGTGGAGGAACTCTGCCGGTCGAGCCCCGAGTTCGCGGCCATGTGGCGCGACAACGACGTGCGCCGACATGGCGAGGGTCTCAAGCAGCTGCATCACCCGGCGGCCGGCCCGATCGCTTTCGAATATTCCGCCTTTTCGGTCGACGGCCGCCCCGATCTCGGCATGGTCGTTTACAATCCGGCGACGGCGGAAGATGCCGAGCGGGTCAGGGCCTTGATCGACGGCAGCCGCATCGCGTCCCGCGCCGAACGGTGACCGGCAGGCACCGCCGGCATTCCACGCTCACTTCTGCAGCAGCGCCACCGCCTCCACATGCGACGACCACAGGAACTGGTCAATCGGCGTCACCCCGGCGATGCGGTAGCCGCCGGCCGTCAGGATCGAAAGATCGCGGGCGAGCGTCACCGGATTGCAGGAGACGGCGGCGATGGTCTTCACGCCCGAGCGGGCGAGCTCGCGACACTGGTCCTCGGCGCCGGCCCGCGGCGGGTCGAACACGACGGCATCGAAGACTTTCAGCTCCGAGGCCATCAGCGGCCGGCGGAACAGGTCGCGCTTCTCGACGGTGACGGGCTTCAGGCCCTGCGCGTGGCGGGCGGCGTGATCGAGCGCCCGCAGCGCCTTCTCGTCGCCCTCGACCGCATGCACCCGGGCGTTCCGGGCGATCCTGAGCGCGAAGGTGCCGGAGCCGGAAAAGAGATCGGCCACCCGCTTCGCCTTGGAAAGATGGCCGAGCACCAGCGCCGCCATCGCGTCCTCGGCTTCCTTCGTCGCCTGGACGAAGCCGCCCGGCGGTGGCGATACCGCCACGCCGTCGAAATCGAGCAGCGGTTTCTGCGGCTCGATCAGGATTTCGCCGTCATGGGTGACACGGGCGATGCCCTTCAGCTTCAGCACGCATTCGGTCACCGCCCGGCGCTGGCGGTCGCCCGGCTTGCGCACGCCCTCGAAGGCGAGGTCGAGGCCGGACAGCGTTTCCAGGACGGTGACGCGGAAGGGCTGGCTGTCGGTCGCAAGCGCCGCCGCGATCGCCCGGATCGCCTCCAGCCGCGCGACGATGCCGGGCCGGCTGATCGGACATTCGCCGATGTCGACGATATGGTGGCTGCCGGCCTGGTTGAAGCCGAGCAGCAGCGCCTTCTCGGTCTGGCGCGCGGTGAAGACCACCCGCCGGCGCTCCGCCGGGCGGGCGATCACCAGCGGCGCCACCGCCGGCGTCAGCCCCTTCGATTTCAGCGCATCGACCACGAGCCCGCGCTTGAAGGCATGGTAGAGCGCGTCGGAGGCATGCTGCAGCGAACAGCCGCCGCAGGTGCCGTTCCTGCCGTCCGGGCCGAAATGCGGACAGGCCGGCGCGATCCGCTCGGGCGAGGCCACGGATGTCGAGATCACCGTGCCGTGGCTCTTCACCCTGGCGATCGCCACCGTCTCCCCGGGCAGGGTGAAGGGAACGTAGACCGGCCCGTCGGGGCCTCCGGCGATCCCGTCGCCGCCGCTGCCGAGCCTGTCGATGGTCACCGTCTGCGTGCTCATGTCCTGCGTCCTGCGAGAAGATATTCCTGGTTGCCGTCGCCGCCGGCAATGGGGGAGGGGATGATGCCGAGGCTTTCCCAGCCGATCTCGTCGGTGAGCCAGCGTTCCAGGCCGGCGGCGATCGCCGGGCCGCTCGAAGGATCCTTCAGGAGCCCGCCCTTGCCGATCGCGGCGCGTCCGGCCTCGAATTGCGGCTTGACCAGAAGCGCGCAGAAGGCGCCGGGTGCTGTGAGGGAAAGTGCCGGCGGCAGGGCCAGCCTCAGCGAGATGAAGGAGACGTCGGAGACGACGCATCCGATCGTCCGCCCGGCGATGTGCCCGGCGGCGAGCGCGCGGGCGTTCAGGCCTTCGAGACTGGTCACGCGCGGGTCGCCGCCGATGCGCGGATGCATCTGCCCGTGGCCGACGTCGACGGCCGTGACATGGCGCGCGCCGCGTTCGAGCAGCACTTGCGTGAAGCCGCCGGTCGAGGCGCCGATGTCGAGACAGTCTCGCCCCGCAGGATCGAGTCCGAACCGGTCGAGCGCCGCCACCAGCTTCAGCGCCGCCCGGGAGACGTAGTCCTGCGCCGGATCGTCGATCGTGATCGCGGCATCCGCGCCGACCGCGGCGCCCGCCTTCGTCACCGTCCTGCCCTCGACGCTCACGGTGCCGCGCGCGATCGCGTCGCGGGCGCGCGAGCGGCTGTCGAAGAGCCCGCGCGAGACGAGCAGCTGGTCGAGACGGGTGGAAGGGGCCTGATCGGACATCGCCCCTCAATGACGCCTGCCGGCCGCGCTGGCAAGTCCGGTGGCCGCGGAATTGTCCGAACGCGCCCGGCAGGCCTCGATATCGCCCCTGCCGGGCCCGGCCGCAGCCGGCAGGCGCCGTGCCCCGACATGACGCGGACCCCGTTCCGGTGAAAGGCCGGATTCACCAAATTTTTAGGCAGGATGGTTATGACCTATATTGATTTTCGAGGCTGACGACTCCCTCCCGCGTGCCATGACCGGCGCCCATCGTTGTGTCCCCCAATCATGTCTTTCAGCGCCATGACGCTCGCGCACGGCTGCGGTCGACCCCGACTGCCTGCCGCGCCGGCTCAGTAGGAGTTCTACCATGAAGTTCAAGAATATCTCGCTGAGCGGCAAGCTCAGCGTTACGTTCGCCGGTCTCATCCTCGTGTTTCTCGCCGTCTCCGGCATCGTCTATGTCAAGGCCCGCGAAGCGATGCAGGCCTCCGAGCGGCAGCTGCGCTCCGAACGGCTGGTCAACACCGTCGACAACGCCCTGCACGCGATGCTCGAGCAGGCCGTCAACCAGCGCGGCTTCCTGCTGTTCCGCAGCGACAGCACCTATGGCGACGTCTTCGCGAACCGCGACAAGATGCTGAAGGCCATCGACGAGGCCAAGCAGCTCGCCGCCGACCAGCCCGAGATGCTGAAGTCGATCGACGCCATGCTTTCGGCCGCCAACGTCTTCCACGAGCAGCTGACCGTGCCGCAGCTCGAAGCGCGCAAGACGACCGAGAAGCCGATCTCCGAAGTGATCGAGATCGGCCGCAACCAGTCCAAGGGCCAGCTCGACGTGTTCCGCGTCTCGGCCGCGACGATCAAGAAGCAGGCCGGCGAATGGGCGGCCGAGCAGGTGGCCCAGCAGAAGGCGGCCAATTCCGGCCTCGTGCTCGCCCTCGTCGTCGGCGCGCTGACGGCGATTGCGATCGCCGTGCTCCTCGCCTGGACCCTGTCGAAGGCGATCGTCCGGCCGATCGTCGGCATGACCGCCGCCATGGACAAGCTCGCCGGCGGCGACAACAACATCGACGTTCCCGCCCTCGACCGCAGCGACGAGGTCGGCCGCATGGCCAATGCGGTGCTGGTCTTCAAGCAGGCCGCCGTCGAAAAGCTGCGGCTTTCCGGCGAGACCGAGCGGATGCGCGACGACGCCGAGCGTCAGCGCCGCGACACCGATGAACAGAAGAAGCGGGAGGCGCTCGAGATCAACCAGGCCGTCGAGGCGCTCGCCGCCGGTCTTGCGGGCCTTGCCGACGGCGACGTCAGCTACCGCATCGAAACGCCGTTCTCGCCGCACCTCGATCGCCTGCGGCTGGACTTCAACGCCTCGCTCGACAAGCTGCGCGGCGCGCTGCAGTCGGTCGGCAGCAATGCCGCGGCGATCCACGCCGGCGCCTCGGAAATCCTGTCCGCCGCCGACGATCTCGCCCGCCGCACCGAGCAGCAGGCGGCCTCCGTCGAGCAGACGGCGGCAGCGCTGGAAGAGGTCACCTCGACCGTCCGCGACAGCGCCAAGGGTGCCGAAGAGGCCGGCCGCCTCGTCGAGCGCACCCGCAAGGGCGCCGAGCGTTCCGGCGAGATCGTCCGCAACGCGGTCGCCGCCATGCAGGCGATCGAGAAGTCCTCCGGCGAGATCTCCAACATCATCGGCGTCATCGAGGACATCGCCTTCCAGACCAACCTGCTGGCGCTGAACGCCGGCGTCGAGGCCGCACGCGCCGGCGAAGCCGGCAAGGGCTTTGCCGTCGTTGCCCAGGAAGTCCGCGAACTGGCCCAGCGCTCCGGCAAGGCCGCCAAGGAGATCAAGGCGCTGATCACCACCTCCGGCGAACAGGTCCAGTCCGGCGTCTCCCTCGTCGGCGACACCGGCAAGGCGCTGGAGACGATCGTCGGCGAGGTCCAGGAGATCAACCGCCACGTCGCCTCGATCGTCGTCGCCACGCGCGAGCAGGCAACCGGCCTGCAGGAGATCAGCACCGCCGTCAACACGATGGACCAGGGCACCCAGCAGAACGCCGCGATGGTCGAGGAACAGACGGCCGCAAGCCACAGCCTCGCCCAGGAGGCTGCCGCGCTCAACGAGCTCTTGACGCAGTTCAAGCTCGGCACCGCCGTCGCCGCCACGGTTGCGCCCCAGCGCCGCGCCGCGTGACGAAAGGCGCCGTGGACCGATAAGGTGCACGGCGCTGACGGACCGCTCGCTTCGCAGTCCTTTGGGACGGCAGATCGGCAAATGAAACGGCGCGCCCCCGCAGGCGCGCTGTTTCGCTTTTTCATTGCGTTGGAAGCGCCGGCGATCGAGCAGCGGGGGCCGGTGGCGTCCGGGGCGTCAGCCGGCGACGCCGACGCCGACGTCCTTCTGGCCGAGCGCCCTGAACACCGTCGAGACGATGCCGGCGCGATCGAGGCCGGCCTTGGCATACATCGCCTCGGGCTTGGCCTGTTCCATCCAGAGATCGGGCAGCACCAGCGGCCGCACCTTCAGCCCCGTCTCCAGCAGCCCCTCGAGTGCCAGGAACTGCAGCACGTGGCTGCCGAAGCCGCCGACCGAGCCTTCCTCGATGGTGATCAGCACGTCGTGGTGGCGCGCCAGCTGGCGGATCAGGTCGTGGTCGAGCGGCTTGGCGAAGCGGGCGTCGGCGACGGTCGTGGAAAGGCCGGCGGCCTCCAGATCCTCTGCGGCCAGGAGACAGTCGGCGAGCCGCGTCCCGAACGACAGGAGCGCCACCTTGGACCCTTGCCTGACGACGCGGCCCTTGCCGATCTGAAGGATCTCGCCGCGCACCGGCAGGTCGACGCCGACGCCCTCGCCGCGCGGATAGCGGAAGGAGATCGGGCCTTCGTCATAGGCCGCAGCCGTGCGCACCATGTGCTTCAGCTCCGCCTCGTCGGCCGCCGCCATCACCACGAAACCGGGCAGCGAGGCGAGGTAGGTCGTGTCGAACGATCCGGCATGGGTCGGCCCGTCGGCACCGACGAAGCCGGCGCGGTCGATCGGGAAGCGCACCGGCAGGCCCTGGATCGCCACGTCGTGCACCACCTGGTCGTAGGCGCGCTGGAGGAAGGTGGAATAGAGCGCCGCGAACGGCTTGTAGCCTTCCGCGGCAAGGCCCGCCGCGAAGGTGACGGCGTGCTGTTCGGCAATGCCGACGTCGAACAGGCGGGCGGGATGGATCTCGCCAAACTTGTCGAGCCCGGTGCCGTTCGGCATGGCGGCGGTGATCGCCACGATCTTGTCGTCGTGGGCGGCTTCCTCGATCAGCGCCTCGGCGAAGACTGCGGTGTAGGAGGGGGCGTTCGGCTTCACCTTCGCCTGGGCGCCGGTGATGACGTCGAACTTGTTGACGCCGTGATACTTGTCGGCAGCCGCTTCGGCGGGCGCGTAGCCCTTGCCCTTCTGCGTCACCACATGGATCAGCACCGGCCCCTTGGCGTTCTCGCGCACGTTGCGCAGGACGGGCAGCAAATGCTCGAACGAATGGCCGTCGATCGGGCCGATATGGTAGAAGCCCATCTCCTCGAACAGCGTGCCGCCGGTCACGTAGCCCCGGGCATGCTCGACCGCGCGCGTGATCGCCCGGTCGACCGACTTGCCGAGATAGGCCGTCATCTTCTTGCCGAGCTCGCGGAAGCCCATGTAGGTGCGCCCCGAGGCGAGCCGCGCCAGATAGGCGCTCATCGCGCCTGTCGGCGGGGCGATCGACATGTCGTTGTCGTTGAGGATGACGATCAGCCGGGCGTCCAGCGCGCCGGCATTGTTCAGCGCCTCGTAGGCCATGCCGGCCGACAGCGCCCCGTCGCCGATCACCGCGATCACGTTGCGCTCCGTGCCGGAAAGGTCGGAGGCGACCGCCATGCCGAGGCCGGCGGAGATCGAGGTCGAGGAATGGGCGGCGCCGAAGGGATCGTATTCGCTCTCGGCACGGCGGGTGAAGCCGGAAAGGCCGTTTTCCTGGCGCAGCGTCCGGATCCGGTCGCGGCGGCCGGTCAGAATCTTGTGCGGATAGCACTGGTGGCCGACGTCGAAGATCAGCCGGTCGTGCGGCGTATCGAACACCTTGTGGATCGCGATCGTCAGTTCCACGACGCCGAGGCCCGCGCCGAGATGACCGCCGGTCACCGAGACGGCGTCGATCATCTCGCTGCGAAGCTCGGCTGCGAGCTGGGGCAGGTCGCGATCGTCCACCTTCTTCAGATCTGCCGGGATATGTACCTGATCGAGCAGTGGCGTGGCTGGCAATTGTTTCACTCTTGATGCGCTGTTGCGGAACGGCGGCTTGCTGCGCGTCGCACGGGCTGCACCACCTGGACTTCTCTCTTACCTGTCATTGCCGAATGCGGCGGTGTTTGCAACCTTGCAGCCAGAATAGATGCTTATTGCCGTCAAGGAAACACGGCTGCGCGCGGCCGCGGCCGATGCTTCCTGGCCCCACAAGTAGGCATTGTCGGGGCGAAGCGCCAGCCCGCGATTGCCAGGGGCAGGGGCAGGGCCAGGAGCAGGGGGGGGAGGAGCCCCTACGTCTCCGGCAGCGGAATGAATTCCTTCTCGTCGCCCGGCACGATGTCGAAGCGGCCCGTCCGCCACTCTTCCTTCGCCTGCTCGATCCGCTCCTTGGAGGAGGACACGAAGTTCCACCAGATGTGGCGCCTGGAGCCGAGGGCTGCCCCGCCGAAAAGCGAAAGGTGACAGCCGCCCGCGCCCGCCTTGAGCGTGATCGCATCGCCCGGCCGAAAGACCAGCAGCCGGTCGGAACCGAAGACGTCGCCGGCGACGTCGAGCTCGCCCGAAAGCACGTAGACCGCGCGCTCCTCCCAGTCTGCGGCAAGCGGCGCGCTCGCCCCGGGCGCCAGCATCAGGTCGGTGTAGAGCGTGTCGGAGGGGACCTTCACCGGCGAGCGATAGCCCTCGTAGTGGCCGATGATGACGCGCCCCTGCATGCCGTCGATCGCAAACACCGGCAGGTCCTCGCGGGTAGAATGGACGAAGGCCGGATCGATCTCCTCCTGGCCGTCGGGCAGCGCCAGCCACGTCTGCAGGCCGGAGAGGCCGTGCGGATGGCCGCGCAGGTTTTCCGGCGAACGCTCGGAATGCACGATGCCGCGGCCGGCCGTCATCAGGTTCAGGTCGCCCGGGCGGATGACCATCTCGGTCCCCAGGCTGTCGCGGTGCTTGATCTCGCCGTCGAACAGATAGGTCACGGTGGAAAGGCCGATATGGGGATGCGGACGCACGTCGATGGCGTCGCCGGCCTTGAAGAGCGCCGGTCCCATGCGGTCGAAGAAGATGAACGGGCCGACGAGCCGGCGCCTGGCGGTCGGCAGCGCCCGGCGCACTTCGAAGCCGCCGAGATCGCTCGTACGCGGAATGATCAGGTGTTCCAGCGCGCTGCAGGCGGCTGCGTCCCCTGCGACGGGGTCCGGTCCCGGAAAAAAGCTCATCGTGCTCGCTCCTTTGCGACGGTCTGCCGGCAGTGAACAGGAGCCGGCAGGCCGTGGCAAGGCACTTGCGCGCGATTGCCCCTGGCTTTTCGCGTCACCTCCTGCGTCAGGCCGCCGGCTGCGCGACCGATTGCTGGTCGAAGGTCTGCTGCGCCTTCTCGATCTCGTCGCTGTTTTCGCGCACCCAGTCGACGAGCTCGCTGACGGGCTTCAGCAACCTGAAGCCGAGCGGGGTCAGCGCATAGTCGACGCGGGGCGGAATGGTGGCGAACATCGTCCGGGTCACCAGGCCGTCGCGCTCCAGGTGGCGCAGCGTCAGCGTCAGCATCCGCTGGGAGATGCCGTCCACCAGCTTCTTGAGTTCGTTGAAGCGAAGGGCGCCGTCGCTCAGCGTTTCGATGACGGAGAGCGACCACTTGTCGCCGACGCGATCCAGGATTTCACGGCTGCCGCTGCGGGCGGCGACGGTGCGGCGTTCGGAAGAATGATGATGAGAGAGCATGCTGTGGCCTTGTGAATGGCTTGTGGCAATTGGGAGGTGTGAAATCGTCGTGACGGTCGGATCGGAACGATGTGCCTTGCTGTCGATCCAGGCTGGGAGGTCACCGGTTCTGTCGAATGCAGTCATCCTTTTCCGCCGTCCTGTAGTTCCCCGAAACAATTGTAATTGTAACGTGCGCTCGGTTTCCCGGGCACACCGCATAATGGAGCCAACCCATTTAATGAGGGGACTCCATATGTGGGTACTAAATGATATTTCCGGATGGATTTTGCAAGACCCCCGAATTGCGATATGCAATTTTGCCGCAGCGGAAACGGGGTCTGGAAGCTGCGCGATCACGGCCGCGGGATCGTCCGGAATGCCCGGAATCGGGCACTCGCCCGGACGTGCTCAGGCATCGAAACGGGGACTGCGGGGCACCGATGACACAGGGTCACGATTATGTGACTTCGGGGCCGTCCTGCGCCTTGCGCGTGTCAGCCGTTGTCGAGCGGCTCGACGCCCTGCGGGTTTCCGGCGCGGTCGATGCGGATCTTCTCGATCCGATTCTCCGCCGCGTTCAAAAGCGCCTCGCAGTGCTTCTTCAGCGCTTCGCCGCGCTCGTAGATCTCGATCGACTTGTCGAGCGGGACGTCGCCGCGCTCCAGCGCCGCCACGATCTTTTCCAGCTCTTCCACGGCCTGTTCGAACGACAGCGCGGAGACGTCCGCGGCGGGGGTGGACGATGTCATGATCAGCCTCTCATCAACCGGAAAATATGCGTGGCCGCCGATTCGGCCAGTCCCTGCAGGTCGTAGCCGCCCTCCAGCACGCTGACCACCCGGTGCGACGCGGAACGTTCCGCAATCTCCATCAGCTTGGCCGTCGCCCAGTCGAAATCGTCCGCCACCAGGTGAAGCTGGGCGAGGGGATCGCGGTAGTGCGCGTCGAAGCCGGCGGAGATCACGATCAGGTCGGGCTTGAAGTCCGTCACCCGCGGCAGCACCCGGCTTCTGAACGCCTCGCGGAAATGGTCGCTCCCCGTCTCGGGCGAAAGCGGCGCGTTGACGATGTTGCCGGCGCCCGTCTCGTCTTTCGCGCCCGTGCCCGGATAGAGCGGCATCTGGTGGGTGGAGCAGAACAGCACGGACGGATCGTCGAAGAAGATGTCCTGGGTGCCGTTGCCGTGGTGCACGTCCCAGTCGACGATGGCGACGCGCTCGGCCCCGTGCGCCCGCTGCGCGTGCCGGGCGGCAATCGCGGCGTTGTTGAAGAAGCAGAAGCCCATCGCCTTGTTCTTCTCGGCGTGGTGGCCGGGCGGCCGCGCCGCCACGAAGACATTGTCCGCCTCGCCCGAAAAGACCGCGTCGACCGCCGCGATCGCGCCGCCGACGCCGCTCAGCGCCGCCTGCAGGCTCGCCGGGCTCGCATAGGTATCGGCCTCGAAATGGTTGATGCCTTCCTCGGGGATCACGTCCATGATGGAGCGCAGGTGCGCTTCCGGATGGGCGAGCAGCACGAAGTCCTCATTCGCCTTCTCGGCCTTCTTGCGCAGCAGCGGCTGGAACCGCTCGTGCTCCAGCGCGAGGTTGAGCGCCCGCAGGCGGTCGGCCCGCTCGGGATGGCCCTCCGGCGTCTCGTGCTCGAGGAAGATCGGATTCTCGAAGAGGATCGTCGTCATGGTCAGACGCTACCCTTTGTCCCGGGGGCGGTCCACGGGAAATGCCGCCGGGGCATGCGCTTTTCAACAATGACCCGCGCCGCTTTGCTCTGCGGCACCGGCACCTTTCAGGTGCGGGCCGGCAGAAGCGGATAGCCCGCGAGGACGGCGCGGCCCGCCAGCATCGCCACGAACGCCTTGATCAGGTCGCCGGGGATGAAGATCAGCGAGGCCAGCGCGATCTCCGTGAACGCCTTGCCGGTCATATAGGACAGCCAGGCCATGCCGAAGAGATAGATGACGCCGATGCCGCCTATGATCGCCGCGGCGAGGAAGCTGAGCAGCTGCGCCAGCTCCGGCTGGCTCTCGCGCACGAGCCGTTCGGCGATCAGGCCGGTGACGAAGGCGCCGGCGACCCAGCCGACGAGGTAGCCGGCCGTCGGCCCGGCGAAGACGGCAAGCCCGCCGCGCCCGCCCGAAAGCACCGGCAGGCCGATCGCCACCAGCAGCAGCACGAGCAGGACGGCCGCCGCCCCGCGCTTGGCGCCGAGGATGCAGCCGGCCAGCATGACCCCCAGCGACTGCGCGGTGATCGGCACCGGGATCAGGCCGAGCGTGAAGGGAGGCACGAGGCCGAGCGCCACGATGATCGCGGCGAACAGCGCGACAAGGACGAGGTCTCTGGTGCTCATGCTGCAAATCCTCCTTCGGCAGGGCTCCGTTGCGGTTTATTGCCGCCGAAAGCCGCGAGCGTCAATCGCCATCGCGATCGTATCGGCGTCCTTGAGCGTCAGGATGATCAGCGGCACGAGCACGCCGAGCGGCCGGATGCGAAGGCCGCGGGCGCGATGGGCCTCGCGGATGTCGCCGTAGCGCGCCAGGATCTCCGGCACGAAGCGGAGCACCAGCCCGACCGCGAGGCTGACATCGGCGGCGCGGACGAGGCCGAAGCGTTCGAGCGGACGCAGGAGGCGGGTGATCTCGTCCATGAAGGCGGAGACCGTCGTGGTCGCCGTGACGGCGGCGGCGAGGAGCACCAGCGCGCCGAGGCGGAACAGCACGGCGAGCGCATCGGTCAGCGAATGGAAGACATAGTTGGCGAGCGCGACGAGGGCGACGGTGAAGAGCACGAACCGCACCCGGCGGAAACCCTCCGCAAGCCCGATGCCGGTGGAGGCGTAGAGGCCGGCGGCGGCGATGGCCGCGGCCGCCAGCAGCCAGGGGCTCTCCACGAGAAACAACGCCAAGGCTGCGGTAAACAGCAGGATCAGCTTCAGCCGCGCCGATGCCCGGTGGAGCGGCGTGTCGCCGGCGATGTCGAGCCCCGTCAGCATCCGGCGATCTCCCGGTAGGCCCGCACCGCATCGTCCGGGGCGGCGTCGGCGGCGAGCCGGCCCTCGTGGAACAGCAGCACCCGGTCGAAGCCGTCGAGAAGCGGCAGGTCGTGGGTAATGACGATCGCCTGTTCCGGCAGGCCCGCGATGGTCTCTTCAATCAGGCGGCGGTTCTTCAGGTCGAGCTGGTTCGTCGGCTCGTCGAGGATGAGGATGTCGGGGCCGGTGACGAGCACGCTGGCGATGGCCGCAAGCTGCGTTTCCCCGCCGGAAAGCTCGTGGATGCGGCGTCCGGCGAGGTGGGTGATGGCAAAGCGCTCCAGCACGCCCTGCGTCCGCGCGGCCACCTCCGCCTTCGACAGGCCGCGGTTCTTCAGCCCGAAGGCGATGTCCTCCGAAAGCACCGGCAGGATCATCTGGTGCTGCGGGTTCTGGAAGATGAAGCCGGCCCGGCCGCGCGCCGCCGCCTCGTCCCGGACGGTGTCGAGGCCGCCTATGGTGACCGCGCCGGTCGTCGGCCGCAGCAGCCCGTTGATCAGCCGGGCAAACGTCGTCTTGCCGGAGCCGTTCAGCCCGATGATGCCGATGCGCCGTTCGCAGAGCCTGAGCGAGAGCGGATGCAGCGCCGGCCGCCCGGCGAAACTGACCGATGCCTCGCAAAATTCGATGTCCAAGTGCCACTCCCGCGCCGCCGAGCCGACGGAGCTATAGCCACTTCGCGGGGCGAAGGAAACGGGTTGGAACCCGTGGGAATAAAAGCCTATCATGCGGGCATGACGATTCTCGTGAAGAACAGCGACGCGCGGCGGATCTTCCTCGCCAAGCAGGGGCTCTGCGCGGCGCCGGGCCGCATGCTGGGCAAGCCGGGGCTGCTGCAGCTCATCCACGACATCGGCTTCGTGCAGGTCGACAGCATCGCCACCGTCGAGCGCGCCCATCACCAGATCCTGTTCTCGCGCAACCAGACCTACCGGCGCGAACATCTCGCCGACCTGCTCGAAAAGGACGGCGAGCTGTTCGAGAACTGGACGCACGACGCCTCGATCATCCCCAGCGCCTTCTATCCCTACTGGAAGCACAAGTTCCGCCGCGAGAACGACGCCATCCTGTCGCGCTGGCGCCGCTGGCAGGGGGAGGGGTTCGACGCGAGCTTCGAGGAGACCTATCGCCACATCGCCGAGCGCGGCGCCGTGCTGTCGCGCGAGTTGAAGGCGGCCGAGCACGAATCCGGCGGCTGGTGGAACTGGCACCCGAGCAAGACCGCGCTGGAATATCTCTGGCGCACCGGCAAGGTGGCGATCGCACGGCGCGAGAATTTCCAGAAGGTCTACGATCTGGCGGAGCGCGTGCTGCCGAAGCACCATCACGAGCCGGAGGTCGACCACGAGGCCTTCGTCGACTGGGCCTGCCGCAGCGCACTGACGCGGCTCGGCTTTGCCACCCACGGCGAGATCGCCGCCTTCTGGGACCTCGTCACACCCGAGGAGGCAAAGGCCTGGGTCGAGGCGCACGCCGACGAATTGCGCCCGATCCGGGTCGAGACGACCGATGGCGGCAAGCCCCGGCCGTCGCACGCGTTTGCCGATTTCGCCGACCTGATGGCGGCAGCCCCCGAACCGCCGGGCCGGCTGCGGGTGCTGTCGCCCTTCGATCCGCTGATCCGCGACCGCAACCGCACGGAACGGCTGTTCGGTTTCCTCTACCGCATCGAGGTCTTCGTGCCGGAGCCGAAACGGCAGTACGGCTACTACGTCTTCCCGCTTCTGGAAGGCGACCGCCTGATCGGCCGCATCGACATGAAGGCGGACCGCAAGGCGGGCGAGCTGACCGTCAGGAAACTGTGGCTGGAGCCCGGGGTGCGGGCATCGGCGGGCCGGCTGGAGCGGCTGGAGGCGGAACTGGCGCGCCTTTCCCGTTTCACCGGCGTCGAGGACGTCCGCTATCTCGACGGCTGGCGGGACGGCTGAACCGGGGCGCCGGAGAGGGGCGGCAGGCAGGAGAGGCGGCCGGCAGGCTCAGAAGCGTACCCGCTTGCGGATCCGGCGCCAGCCGACGAGCAGCCGCTTGCCCATGTTGAGCGCCGCCAGCGGCGGGTAGGTCTTCTTCGTTTTCTTCAGCGCCGCCTGCAGCAGCTCGCGGATCTCCGGGATCTCGCGCAGCGCCTCGTCGTCGTAGTAGGTGAAGGTGGCGACCCGCCTGCCGAACAGCGTCTTTCCGGCCGGGCGCGGATACATCCGCTCGCGCAAGACCAGGAGCAGCCGCCGCTCGATCGCCGTGAACCTCCGCGACTTGCGCGGCAGAGAGAGCGTGCGGCGAGCCGGCGTGCCGGCCTTCGCCATGGTCTCGATGATCCGGGCCTTCTCCTCCGGCTTGAACAGGAAGCGCATCACCAGGCCGATATGGACGGCGCGACGGCTGTTCGCCTTGCCGGTCGGAAAGCTGCTCTCCTTGGCGAGCAGCCGGATGAATTCGGTCAGCTCGATCGGCAGCCGCTCGTTGGTGGACGGCTTGGTCGGCTTCAGGTCGACGATGCCGAGCGCCACTTCGAGGAAATAGGCGTAGATGTCGATCTCCTGCCGCCGGATCTCCTCGTAGAGCAGGACCTTGTAGTCGACGCCCGGAAGCTCGGCGACCGGCCGGATCTCGCGCAGCGGGTTCATGAAGGTCGCCCGCGCCGGGCTGCGCAGCGGCTTCTCCATCCAGGTCGGCAGGCTCGGCGCCGAGCCCATGCTCGCCTTCTGCGCCCAGAACGAATAGATCGTGTCGAGCGGGTCGCGCAGCGTGTAGACCACGGTCAGCTTGCGCCGCCCGATGAGGTCCCCGATCGCCTGGAAGTGCCGCTTCTTCCAGCGCCGGAACCCTTCCGAGGACAAGAGGATGTCGAGCCCCTCGCGGTCCGCCCGCTGCAGCACCCGCATGAAATCGTCATAGGCCGGACCCTTCCGATGGACGAACTGGTCCTCGTGGTCGGAAAGGTCGTGATGGGCGATGCCCACCCGCTCGCCGATCGACGGATAGAGCCAGCCGCGCTTCAAGAGCGCCTCGGCATTGTCGTGGAAGTTCGCCTGCATATAGGTGGTCGCGGTCTTGTGCGGACCGATGTGCATCACCAGGCGAGGGGGACGGTCGTGCTTCATGCAGGCTCTGGGGTCGGCGGAACGCTCTCGGGCAAAGTCCAGGGGCCGGGAACCGCTAGCAGATGTCGGTTGCGGCAATGCGAATGCCGAAGCCTTCCAGCCCGACATAGTGCCGCTCGCGCGACGCCATCAGCCGGATCGAGGCGATGCCCAGATCCTTCAGGATCTGCGCGCCGAGGCCGATTTCCAGCCATTCGTGTTCGCGTGCGGCCGCCTCGCTGTGCCCCTCGCGGTCGGCATTGCCCTTGCGCGCCGTCCGCGACACGCCGACGCCGACCGAGCCTTCGCGCAGGTAGACGATCACGCCGCGGCCGTGCTCGGCGATGCGCTTCATGATGCCCTCGATGGCCCGGCCCGCGCCGAACACGTCTTCGCCGACGTTCTCCAGGTGCAGGCGCACCGGGATGTCGACCCCGTCGCGGATGTCGCCGAAGACGACCGCCATGTGCTGCATCGGATCCCAGGGCAGCGAGTAGGTGGTGGCCTTCGCCTTGCCGAACGGGGTCTCGATCTCGAAGGTCGTGACCTGCTCGATCAGCGTCTCCTTGCGCTGGCGGTAGGCGATCAGGTCGGCGACCGAGATCTGCTTCAGCCCGTGGGCCTCGGCGAATGCCTCCACCTGCGGCCCGCGCATCACGGTGCCGTCGTCGTTGACGAGCTCGCTGATCACGCCGATCGGCGGCAGGCTCGCGAGCTTGCAGAGGTCGACGGCGGCTTCGGTATGCCCGGAGCGCATCAGCACGCCGCCCTCGCGGGCGACCAGCGGGAAGATGTGGCCGGGGCGGACGAAGTCGGTCGCGCCGACGTTCGGGTTTGCCAGGTTGCGCACTGTCAGCGTCCGGTCGTCGGCCGAAATGCCGGTGGTCGTGCCGTGCTTGAAGTCGACCGAGACCGTGAACGCGGTGGTGTGCGCCGAATCGTTCTCCGCCACCATCGCCCCCAGGTTCAGGCGCTTGGCCTCCTCGCGCGGCATCGGCGTGCAGACGATGCCGGAGGTGTGCCGGACGATGAAGGCCATCTTCTCGGGCGTGCAGTGGACCGCGGCGACGATCAGGTCGCCCTCGTTCTCCCGGCCGCCATCATCGGTGACGACGACGATCTCGCCCGCCTCGAACGCCCGGATGGCATCGACTACGCGCTTCTGGTCAAAGGACATCTCGCTCCTCCTGATCGTCTGGAACTATTTCAGCCGGCCGGTCTGGCCGCGGTCGCGCAGGTAGTGATCGGCGATCGCGCAGGCCACCATCGCCTCGCCGATCGGCACCGCGCGGATGCCGACGCAGGGGTCGTGCCGGCCCTTGGTGCGCACGTCGACCTCGTTGCCGTCGCTGTCGATCGAGCGGCGCTCGGTCAGGATCGACGAGGTCGGCTTGATGGCGAAGCGCGCCACCACCGGCTGGCCCGTGGCGATGCCGCCGAGGATGCCGCCGGCGTGGTTGGACAGGAACATCGGCTTGCCGTCCGCGCCGATGCGCATCTCGTCGGCATTCTCCTCGCCGGTGATGCCGGCGGCCTCGAAGCCGTTGCCGATCTCCACGCCCTTGACCGCGTTGATCGACATCAGGTTGGCGGCGATGTCCTGGTCGAGCTTGGCGTAGATCGGCGCACCGATCCCGGCCGGCACGCCTTCGGCGACCACCTCGACGACCGCCCCGACCGAGGATCCGGCCTTGCGGATGCCGTCGAGATACTCCTCCCAGACCGGCACGATCGCCGGATCGGGGGCGAAGAACGGATTGCCGTCGACGACGCTCCAGTCCCAGTTGTCGCGGTTGATCTTGTGCTTGCCGATCTGCACCAGCGCGGCGCGGACGGAAAGCCCCGGCACGACCTTGCGGGCGATGCCGCCGGCTGCGACGCGCGCCGCCGTCTCGCGCGCGGACGAGCGTCCGCCGCCGCGGTAGTCGCGGATGCCGTACTTCACGTCGTAGGTATAGTCGGCATGGCCCGGACGATAGCGCTTGGCGATCTCCGAATAGTCCTTGGAGCGCTGGTCGGTGTTCTCGATCATCATCGAGATCGGCGTGCCGGTGGTGACCAGCGTCTCGCCGTCCTCGTCGGTCATCACGCCCGAGAGCACCCGCACCAGGTCGTCCTCGCGGCGCTGGGTGACGAAGCGGGACTGGCCGGGCTTGCGCTTGTCGAGCCAGGCCTGGATCTCGGAGAGGGTGAAGCGGATGCCGGGCGGGCAGCCGTCGACGACGCAGCCGAGCGCCGGGCCGTGGCTCTCGCCCCAGGTGGTGACGCGGAACAGATGACCGAAGGTGTTGTGCGACATGAATTCCTGCCCGATGCAAGCGGTCTTGCGGCGCAGGCGGCGGCAGCCTGTGCTTCCGGCCGCACTCATAGTGCCGATTGCGGCAAAGTTGAAGTCTTTCTTGGCGGTAAAGTGGCGATCCCCCGGAAAGGTCCGGGCGGATCGGCTCAGGAGGCCGCCTTCCAGCGCTGTTCCAGCACGTAGGCCTGGAAATCCTCGCGCGACAGCGGCGCGGCGAAGGCATAGCCCTGCAGCAGGTCGCAGCCGAGCGCGCTCAGCAGCTCGGCATGCGCCATCGTCTCCACCCCCTCGGCGACGATCTCGATGCCGAGCGAACGGCCGATCTCGATGATCGAGCGCACCAGCGCCTGCTCGTGGCGCGAGCTCAGGATCGGCGCGACGAGCTGCCGGTCGATCTTCAGCCGCTTCGGCCGGAGCTTCAAGAGGCTGACGATGGAGGTGTGCCCGGTGCCGAAGTCGTCGAGTTCGATGTCGATGCCGAGCTCCTTGATGCGCTGGATGTTCTTCTGGACGATGTCGTCGGTCTCGTCGAGGAAGATCGCCTCGACGAGCTCGAACGAGATCTGCCCGGGCCGGATCGAGAGGCCGGAGAGGCTGTCGGCGAGGGTCTCGTCGCGCAGCCGCCGGGCCGAGACGTTCACCGAGATCTTGGGTAGCGGCATGCCCTTGGCGGTCCAGCGGCTGGCGTCGATCAGCGCCTTCTCCAGCATGATGCGGTCGAGTGTCGCCATCACGTTCAGGTCCTCGGCGATCGCGAGGAAGCGGCTGGGCGGAAGGATGCCGTTCTGCGGGTGGCGCCAGCGGATCAGCGCCTCGGCGCCGAGGAGTTCCAGCGAGCGGGCGCAGATCTGCGGCTGGTAGTAGGGGATGAACTCGTTGTTCTCGATGCCGCTGAGGATGTCGTCGGCGATCCGCTTGTTGCGGACGATCTCCGCCTCGATGACGGCGTCGAAGAACTCGTGGCGGTTTCGACCCTGCGCCTTGGCCCGGTAGAGGGCGATGTCGGCGTTGACGAGCAGCTTGCGCGTGGCGATCCGCCGGCCGCTGCCGACGGCGATGCCGATGCTGACCCCGAAGCGGCACATGTGGCCGTTGTATTCGACCGGCTGGCGCATCAGCTCGATCACGCGCTGGGACAGGGCCGAGAGATAGGCGCGGCTGTTGCGGTCACAGACGACGACCACGAACTCGTCGCCGCCGATGCGGGCGACGAGATCGCCGGGCGCCACGGCCTCGCCGAGGATCTTCGCCACATGGACGAGCAGCGCGTCGCCGGCGGCGTGGCCGAGCGTGTCGTTGATCTGCTTGAACCGGTCCAGGTCGATATGCAGGATGCCGATCCGCACGTCCTCGGCGACGCTGCGGATCGCCACGGCGTTCAGGTGCTCGTCGAGCTTTCGGCGGTTGCCGAGGCCCGTGAGCGGGTCGTGCAGGGCGTTGTGCTCGATGCGGTTCTTCGCCAGCTCCAGCTCGGTGTTCTTGGCGTCCGCCAGCGCCTTGGCGCGTTCGGATTCCTCCTTCGCCGCCTTCAGCCGGTCATGCAGCAGCACGTCCTCGGTCACGTCCCAGCTGATGCCGATCAGCTTCTCGTCGCCGTCGATCGTCAGCAGCGAGCCGACGTTGCGAAGGTGGCGGATACCGCCGTCGGGCAGCAGCACCCGGTACTGCGAGAAATAGCCGGACTGTTCGACAATGGCAGCGGTGGCGGCCTGGTCGGCCGCCGCAAGGTCGTCGGGATGGACGACCGAACGCCACAGCGCGTTGCTCGGGGCCTCCCCGGGCGGCAGCCCGTGCAGCAGGAACATCCGGCGGTCCCAGTTGCGCTCCTGCCGGCCGAGCGAGATTTCCCAGATGCCGGTCTTGGAGGCCTCGAGGGCGAGGTCCAGACGCTGGGACAGCGCGCGGATCTCCGTCTCGCGCGCCCGCATCCCGGCGAGGTGGCGCTGCCGCTCGCTGACGAGGCCGCCCGTGAGGAAGATCGGCAGGATGATGACGAGGGCGGCGCCGGCGGTGAGCAGGCGGACCTGGGTGGCGTTGTCGCGCGGGGTGTCCCAGCCGGTGGCGGGGATCGCGGCGAGCTCCCAGTTTCCGCCCGGGAAGTCGACGGTGCGGCGCACCGAATCGCCGTTGAAGATCTCCGGGTCGCCGAAGAAGGGGTCCTGGATGTTGCCGGAGACGCTGACGTCGCGGATCGACAGGCTAATGGTGGCGCTGCCCTTCCAGTGCTCGCTCTTGCGCCCGTCCGAAGGGGTGACGAGACCCGCGTCGATGTAGATCCGGCGCTCGTCGATGACGCCCTCGATATAGCCCCAGAAGTTGAAGGCGCCGCGGTCGGTGCCGAACACCGGAATGAACAGGTTGAAGGCGCGGCTGCCGTCGGGCAGATGCATGGGGCCGAGCATCAGCGGCCGGCCGAAGGCGCGGTTGGTCTCGGCGGCCGCACGAAACGAGTGGAAACGGTTCAGGTCGGTGCCCTTGTAGCGCTCGTTGCCGGGCAGGGGGAAAGTCTGCGCGACCACCCCCTCCGGTGCGGCCGACACCCGGCGCAACTGCACGTTCTGCACCATCAGCTTGCGCGCCAGCACGTCGAACTGGGCGGCCGCCTGTTCCGGCGACACGGCGAACATGTTGGCCAGTCCGCGCAGCGCCGAGACGCTCTTGTCGATCTCGCCTTCGAGCCTTGCGCTGATCAGCGTCAGTTCGTTGGCGACGCGGGCGTGCAGTTCGTTGCGATAGAGCCGTTCGCCCTGCCGCTCATAGGCGTGGCCGGCAACGAAGATGACGGTTGCGGCGATCGCGGCAGGCAGGATCGACGGCCTGGCCCAGTCGGCGATGGTCCTCAATCGTCGGCCAATCGTAGTCGGCTGTATCAATGCCCCGGTCCCCTAACGTCACGGCACAGTAGGCAGCGTCGATTAAGATAGGATTGATAGGCGCTTCCGCCTTCTCGCAACCTTCAGGTGCCGAAATTCGGTCGTGGATCGTCGTGCCGGGGGATTGATGGCCGCCCCGTTTGCGGGCATCCAATAGCGCACGGAACGCCGCGGGGGCGAATTTCGCCATATTCGGGAGGCATTCAGGCGTGACAGGCAGGAACACCGATTTCCGAAAGAGGACAAGGACGATGCGTTTTGTAGTCGCCGCGCTGCTGGCCGCAGCCGGTATTCTTTCGCCGCTGGCCGCCCATGCCGAGAGCGCGGACGTGGAAGCCACCATCACCAGTGTCGACACCAATGCCCTGAGCCTTTCGCTCGACGACGGCAAGAAGTACCAGGCGCCGGAGGAGTTCAATTTCGAAGGTCTGCAGCCGGGCGTGAAGGTCGTGGTCTTCTATACCGAAGTCGACGGCAAGCGCGTCATCGACGACCTGGAGATCGTGCAGTAACGATCGTACGCTCGCAGCTGTGGCTCGCCGAAGGGGGCGGGCCGGGGCCGCTCACAGCCAGGTCGCGCCGCTGTCGTCGATCCTGAGAATCCGGTCCTGGTGGATCGCCGCGTTGGCGGCGTCGGCGAGCGGCATGCCGCTGAACTTGAACAGCGCCCGGAACACGCCGCCATGGCTGACGCAGACCGTCGGCCGCTCCACGTTGTTGAACCAGGAGCCCACCCGCCACGACAGGATCTCGTAGCTCTCGGCGTCCTCGCCCGGCGGGATGAAGTCCCACTTGGAGCGGGCGCGCGCCTTGACCTTGTCGCGCACCGTCTGCTTGAGTTCGGAAATGGTGAAGCCTTCCCAGTCGCCGAAGGAGACCTCCACGAGCCGGTCGTCGGTGCGATAGGCGAGGGGGTCGAGCCCCATCGCGGCGCGCACGAGCTCCATGGTCTCCCGCGTCCGCCCGAGCGGGCTTGCGACATAGTCGAAGTCGGGGGCCGTCGCGCCGAGGATTTCCTTCAGCGCCAGGCCGTTGCCGGTCGCCTGCCGGCGACCGGTGTCGTTGAGCGGGATGTCCTTCTGACCCTGCAGCCGGCCCTCTGCGTTCCAGTCGGTCTGGCCGTGGCGGATCATGTAGACAAGCACGCTGTCGCTCCGGGCGTCTGCCTCAGTCCTTGATGACCGAGATATCGGGCGCGTCCACCGCCTTCATGCCGACGACATGATAGCCGCTGTCGGCGTGGTGGACTTCGCCGGTGACGGAGCGGGAGAGGTCGGAGAGCATGTAGAGCCCGACGTCGCCCACTTCCTCGATGGTCACGGTCCGGCGCAGCGGCGCGTTGTATTCGTTCCACTTCAGGATGTAGCGGAAGTCGCCGATGCCGGAGGCCGCCAGCGTCTTGATCGGGCCGGCGGAGATCGCGTTGACGCGGATGTTCTTCGGCCCGAGGTCGACCGCCAGGTACTTGACGCTCGCCTCGAGCGCCGCCTTGGCGACGCCCATGACGTTGTAGTTCGGCATGACCTTCTCGGCGCCGTAATACGTCAGCGTCAGCATCGAGCCGCCATCCGTCATCAGCTTCTCGGCGCGGCGTGCGACCGAGGTGAACGAATAGACGGAGATCTGCATCGTCTTGGCGAAGTTGTCGGCGGTGGTGTCGACGTAGCGCCCCGTCAGCTCGTCCTTGTCGGAAAAGCCGATCGCATGCACGAGGAAGTCGATCTTGCCCCACATCTTTTCGAGGTTGTCGAAGACTGCGTCGATCGAGGCCTCGTCGCCGACGTCGCAGTGCCCGGCGAGCACGCCGCCGAGCTCCGCCGCGAGCGGCTCGACGCGCTTCTTGAGGGCGTCGCCCTGGTAGGTAAGGGCGACTTCGGCACCCTGCGCGCGAACTGCCTTGGCGATACCCCACGCGATGGAGCGGTTGTTTGCCACGCCCATGATGACGCCGCGCTTCCCGCTCATCAGACCGGATGCCTGAACCATGGAATGTCCCTTGCTGATTTAATTCGATTTGAGCCTATGGCATAGGCCGCTATCCGGTTCAAGCAGGACAGGTTCAGGAACTGTTAGCGCCCGTAACAATGGGTGCGATTTCATCAAAACGTCACAGATAGAGGCCTTCGCGCAGGCTGCGCATCAGGTCGATCATCTTGGCGTCCGGTTTGTCCCACAGCTGCAGCCTCGTTTCGACCAGGAGATGGCCGCGGCCGCCCTCCGCATCGAACAGGCCCCGGCCTTCCAGCCGGATCACCTGGTCGGAGCTGGACCAGGCGGGAACGGTGACCGCAAGCGTCTCTCCCTCCGGCCCCTCGATGCTCGTCTCGCAGCCGAGCACGGCATCCTCGATCGTCACCGGCAGGACCGCACGCAGGTCGAAGCCGTCGACCCGGAACGGGCCCTGTGCGACGCGCACGGTCACGACGGCGTCGCCGCGCCTGAGGTCGTTGATGCGGTGGCCCTGCTCGCGCAGGCGTATGCTCGTGCCCTCGGTGGTGCCGGGGGCGAGATGGACCCGCAGCGTCTCGCCGTTGACGTCGAGCGGCACGCGCGCCTGCTTCAGAAGGTCGGCAATCGTGACCGTGACGTCCAGGGCGAGGTCGGGCGCCTTCTCCACTGTCGCCCGCGAGCCGCGGATGCGACGGATGATGCCGGTGAAGATGTCGGCCGCGGCAACGGTGCGCCGCGGGGAGGGCGCCCTGCCTTCTGTCTCGCCCGCGGCCGGTTCCGGCTGCGCCTTGGCCGAGGCCTGCCGCTGTGGCGAAGCACCGGAGGGCTGCGCGGAAGAGGGCTGTGCGGACGCTGAGGGATTGGCGGCCTTGCCGGGCTGCTGCCGCGCATCGACGCCGAAGATGCGCGAGACCATGTCTTCCGCGCCCTCGGCGGCGCCCGGCTCCGGCTGCGCCTTGCGGGCGCTCTGCTGGCGGCGCATCTGTTCCATGCGGCGCAGCTCCATCTCGCGGCGGACTTCCGCCTCGCGATGGGCGCGGTCGTACTTGCTGCGGCGTTCCGGGTCGCGCAGGAGCTCATAGGCCCTGCCGGCCTCGGTGAAGCGGACGGTGGCGAAGGGGTCGTCCTGGTTCTGGTCGGGGTGGACGGACTTGGCAAGGACGCGCCAGGCGGCCTTGATCTCCTCCTGCCCCGCGTCGCGCTTGACGCCCAGCACCGCATACGGATCACGCATCAACATCTACCCGTCCCTGCCTCAGTCCCTTCGGGGCCTTGGGGCCCATTGTCCGGGCCTTGTTCTTACCCGCGGGGATCGATGATGCGGGCAACGCCCTAACCGATGGTTACGTGAAAAGGTCGCCTGTCGCCTATGGTGTACAAGTCGTTAGCGGCAGGCGGGCGGGGCCGGGCGCCGTCAGCCCTGCCGGTCGAAGCGCGTCAGCATCCACATGCCGTCGCCGCCGACGCAGGCGCGCCCGTCGTAGTTGGCGATGCCGGCATAGGAGTGCAGCGTCGTGGTGAAATCCCGGCAGGTCCGGCCGGTGTCGTCGTTGATCTCGGCGAGCCCGGTGACGACGCCGGCACTTCCGGAGACGGCATTCGCCCAGGGAATCGGGCTGCCGTCATTGCGGGCGAGATCCGCCGAGGACACGGCATTGCGCACGGTTGCGGCGTCGGAGGTGTTGTCGCTCTTCTGGCCGGGAACGGCGCTCGTCTTCACCGCCTTGTCGACCTTCATGTCGGAAGCGAAATCGAGCCCGCTGCCCATGCAGCCCGCAAGCGGCAGGGCGCAGAGTGCCAGCACGGGCAACCGTGACCGCATCGTCCACAATGTCATTGTCTCCCGTCGCGACTTTGCTATGACTTCAACTCCCGCATGCCTGAACGGGCCGGATAGTCGGCATTGGATTCAAATATGAGCGAGACTGAGTTAACAACCGGTGACTTCACCGAGGAAAGCGAGCCCTTTTCCCTGTTCGCGAAGTGGCTGGCAGATGCCGGAAAAAGCGAGCCGAACGATCCCAACGCCGTGGCGCTTGCGACCGTGGATGCCTCAGGACTGCCGAATGTTCGCATGGTGCTCTTGAAGGGATTCGATGAACGCGGATTCGTGTTCTACACGAATTTCGAAAGCCAGAAAGGGCAGGAAATCCTGGGTGCCGGGAAGGCGGCCATGTGTTTCCACTGGAAATCGCTGCGGCGGCAGGTTCGCCTGCGCGGGCCCGTCGAAGTCGTCTCCGATGCCGAGGCGGACGAGTACTACGCCTCGCGTCCGCGCGGCAGCCGCATCGGCGCCTGGGCGTCGAAGCAGTCGCGGCCGCTGGAAGGCCGTTTTGCCCTCGAGAAGGCGGTCGCCGAATACACCGCCCGCTATGCCATCGGCGAGATTCCCCGCCCGCCCTACTGGTCCGGCTTCCGCATCCGGCCGGTATCGATCGAGTTCTGGCACGACCGCCCCTTCCGCCTGCACGACCGGGTGGAATTCCGCCGCACCGCCGCCGAAGGCGAGGGCTGGGAAAAGGTGCGGATGTACCCCTGACCAAGGGGCAGGCCCCGTGCCGGACCGCTGTCTGCGGCCGGTCCGGCAACGGCGGCGTAGTATACAACTCCCATTGGTGTGCTATATTTTCGTGCAGCAGGAAGGCGATGCAGGCCCATGGTCGGGAGGACCGTGCGCGCGTATTTCGGTGGTGAAGCGGACGCACGCATAGAAGGGCGAGACTCAATCCAAGGCATTGACGCGGAGGAGAGTTCAATGGCCACGAATCTTGTTTCCTATCTCATGCAGTTTCTGACCCCCGACACGATCGCCCGCATCGCGGCAGCGCTTGGCCTCGACACGGACAAGGTCCAGCGCGGGGTCGCGGCCGCCGTGCCGGCGGTGCTGGCCGGGCTGGCGGGCGTCGCGGCACAGCCGGGCGGCGCCCAGAAGGTCGCCGACGCGGCGCGCCAGCAGAGCGGCGTCCTCGACAATCTCGGCGGTCTTCTTTCGGGCGGCGGCAGCCCGGGCACGCTGACGCAGAGCGGCATGCAGCTGCTCTCGTCGCTGTTCGGCGGCAGCACCAGCGGCACGCTGGCCAATGCGGTCGGCAACTATTCCGGCCTCGGGCCGAATGCCGGCAGTTCGCTGCTCGGCATGCTGGCGCCCCTCGTCATGAGCGGCATCGCCAAGAAGGTCGGCGGCGATCTCAATGCCAACGGGATTGCCGGCCTGCTCGCCGGCGAGAAGGACAACATCGCCGCGGCTTTGCCCTCCGGCCTGCGGGACATGCTCGGCGGCACCGGCATGCTCGATTCGCTCGGCGGCTCGGCGCGCGCGGCAGCGGCGGCCACCGGCGATGCTGCCGCCCGCTCGGCGGCAGCGGCCTCCGCGGCCGCCCGGCAGACCTCGGCGGCGGCAGCGACCGCCACCCGAAGCGGCAGCAACTGGCTCTATTGGCTGATTGCGGCGCTCGCGCTCCTGGCGATCCTCTACTACCTGTTCGGCCGTCCGACCGAACGGGTGGCCGAGACCGCGCCGGAGCCGACGCCCCCGGCCCAGACCGAGACCCAGCCGGCGCCCGAACCCTCGGCCCAGCCGGCACCGGCCGAACCTGCGCCGGCAGCCCCCACCCAGACCGAGGCCCCGGCCACGCCGGCGCCGGCCGGCGGCGTCATGATCGGCGGCGTCGACGTCGGCAAGGAGGTGACCGATGCGCTGTCCGGCCTGCAGACGACGCTGAACGGCGTGACCGATGCGGCGACCGCGCAGGCCGCGGCACCGCAGCTTCAGACCGCATCGTCGACCTTCGACCGGATCGGCGGCATGCTGGGCCAGATGACGCCCGAGCAGAAGACGGCGCTGTCCGGCATCGTCAAGCCGGCGCTGACGCAGCTCGACGCGCTGTTCGAGAAGGTGCTGGCGATCCCCGGCGTGTCCGACGTCCTCAAGCCGGCGATCGATGCGCTCAGGCCGAAGATCGCCGCACTGGCGCCTTGAGGCGGCAATCGGGGGGCGCCGGCTCCATTGTCCGGCGCCCCCGCCCTTGCGCCCCGTTCCCGAGATGACGACACAGAAGGAGGCTCAGCCATGGCCGACAGGTCGACGTTTACTGCCGAGGAATGGAACCAGGTGATGCAGGGCGTGATGGCCGCGGGCATCGCGGTCACCGCCGCCGATCCGAGCGGGCTCTGGGGCATGCTGAAGGAGGGGATGGCCAGCAGCCGCGCGCTGCTCGGCGCCAAGACGGAGGGCAGCCCGGCCCAGCTCGCAACCGCGATCGTCGAGGGCTTCGAGCGTTCGGAGGACCGCAACGCCGCCCGCGACGGGCTTCAGGCCGCCCTGAAGGGCGCCAAGCCCGACGAGATCAAGACGCGCTGCATCGAGGTGGTCCGGCAGGCGGCCGCGATCGTCGACGCCAAGGCGCCGGCGGATGCCGCAGGCTTCAAGAGCTGGTTGCTGCAGATCAGCCAGAGCGTGGCGGAAGCGGCGAAGGAGGGCGGGTTCCTTGGCTTCGGCGGCACACCGGTGAGCGACGCCGAGAAGGCGACCCTGGCCGAGCTCTCCGGCGCCCTCAAGGTTGCCTGACGGCGGCTGCCGGACCGGCCGCTTGCCTCCGCTGCGGCCCGCCGGTCAGCGGCGCATCAGCTTGAAGGGGATGCCGGAGGCGAGTGCCGCCACATATTTGCGCTTCTGGTAGAGCCCGTTCACCGAGATGCGCGGCAGCACCATCGGCGTGTCGAAGCTGTGCTGGTCGAGCGTGCCGGGCACGGTGGTCACCGCCAGCTCGAAGCCCGCCTCGGCCGCCAGCTTGTGCTCGCGCGCCGTGACCGTGCCGTCGAAGCCGTAGGGATAGGCGAAGGCGACCGGGCGGACGCCGGTGATGCATTCGATGCGCTCGGCCGAGGCCTGCATTTCCTCCAGCGCCTCATGATCCTCCAGCCGCGCCAGCGCGCGGTGGGTGATAGTGTGCGCGCCGAGGGTCGCGAGCGGGTTGAGCACCAGGCTCTTCAGTTCCGGCTCGCGCATGATCAGCCGCTCGGTGATCAGCAGCGGATCGATCCCGTGCGCCTTGGCCGCCTTGTCGAGGCTCGCGACCCGCTTCGTCTCGTCGCCGGACTGGATGAAGGCGGCGAAGCGGTTGAAGGCCGCGTCCTTCTGCCAGGTCGTCGCCAGCGGCAGGGTCACGGGACCGGTGCCGAAATCGAATTCGATGTGCGGCAGCGCCCGCAGCAGCTCGGTCAGCGTCTCCCACCAGATGCTGTGCGTGCGGCAGCAGAAGCCGCCGGTCACGAAGACGGTGAAGGGGGCGCGGTGTTCGGTGAAGACCGGCTGGGCATGGACCGCATTGTTGCGGTAGCCGTCGTCCAGCGTGAAGGCGGCGAAGCGCTCGTCCGGCCGGGCGATCGCCATGCGTGCGGCCATGTGGTGCAGCGGCACGAACTGGTAGCCCTCGGCGGCGAGCAGCCGCAGCGTGTCGTCGAGGAAATCCGGCGTGATTTCCAGATGGGCGTTCGGATCGAAGGCATGTTCGGTCTTGGGGCGGACGTGATGCAGCGTGAAGATGGCGCCGCGCCCGCGCGCCGACGTCATCAGCCCGGCCCGCCCGGCGAGGTTCGACAGTTCCAGTCCACCGGTTATGGCCGCGTGCTTGAGGCTGCGGCGCATAACATTTTTCAATGTCGGCATCGGCGCTCCCGTTGGCGGTTCTCCCCACCGTCCTTATGGAGCATCTTGGTGTATGGACCGTTAACGGCCCGGTGCCGGGTCCCGCGCGTCATTCCGGGCGGCTCATGCCTTGGTGCCGCCGACGGTGATCTGGTCCATGCGCAGGTGCGGCTGGCCGACGCCGACCGGCACGCTCTGGCCGGCCTTGCCGCACATGCCGATGCCGGTGTCGAGCTTGGAATCGTTGCCGATCATCGTCACCCGGCGCATCGCGTCGGGGCCGTTGCCGATGATCATGGCGCCCTTCACCGGCGCGCCGATCCTGCCGTTCTCGATCAGGTAGGCCTCGGTGCAGCCGAAGACGAACTTGCCAGAGGTGATGTCCACCTGGCCGCCGCCGAAGGAGACGGCATAGATGCCGTTCTTCACCGAGGCGATGATCTCCTCCGGGGTCCGCTCGCCGGACAGCATGTAGGTGTTGGTCATGCGCGGCATCGGCGTGTGCGCATAGGACTGGCGGCGGCCGTTGCCGGTGGCCTTCATGCCCATCAGCCGGGCGTTCTGCCGGTCCTGCATGTAGCCGACCAGCTTGCCGTCCTCGATCAGGACGTTGTAGCCCGACGGCGTGCCCTCGTCGTCGACGGTCAGCGATCCGCGGCGGGCCTCGATCGTGCCGTCGTCGACCACGGTGACGCCCTTGGCCGCCACCTGCTCGCCGAGCAGGCCGGAGAAGGCCGAGGTCTTCTTGCGGTTGAAGTCGCCCTCCAGCCCGTGGCCGACCGCCTCGTGCAGCATGACCCCCGGCCAGCCTGAGGAGAGGACGACGTCCATCGTGCCCGCCGGCGCTTCGATCGCCTCGAGGTTGACCAGCGCCTGCCGCAGCGCCTCGTCGGCCCCGTGCTGCCAGCTCTCGGTGGTGAGAAACTCGCCGAAGCCGCGCCGGCCGCCCATGCCGAAGGAGCCGGTTTCCTGCCGGTCGCCTTCGCCGACGACCACGGAGATGTTGATGCGCGTCATCGGCCGGACGTCGGTGACCCGGTGGCCGTCGGCGCGCAGGATGTTGACCACCTGCCAGCTCGCCGAGATCGAGGCGGTCACCTGCCGCACCTTGGCGTCCTTGCCGCGCAGATAGGCGTCGATCTGCTGCAGCAGCGACACCTTCTCCTCGAAGGACGGCGAGCCGATCGGGTTCTCCGGGCCGTAGAGCCGGCGGTTGGTGCCCTGGGGGGCGGCCGCATAGGTGCCGGCATAGCCGCGGGTGACCGCGCCGGCGGCGTCGGCGGCGCGTTTCAGCGCCGACAACGACATCTCGCCGGAATGGGCGTAGCCCACGGCCTCGCCGGCCACCGCGCGCAGGCCGAAACCCTGGTCGGTGTTGAAACTGCCGCCCTTCAGCCGGCCGTTGTCGAAGGTCAGCGATTCCGCCTGCGCATGCTCCAGGTAGAGCTCGCCGTCGTCCGCATTCTTCACCGTCTGCGCGAGCACCGCCCGCACCGCTGCCTCGTCGGCATCGAACAATGAGGTGAGGTCGGTGTTCATGGGCTGCTCCTGCATTGGCAATTGGCAGCTTATGTAGAGGCTCGCCCCCTGCAGGGCAAGCGAGAGGGGCGCGGGGAGGGGACGCACGTCCGGGAGGACGGCCGCGCCGGCGGTGCCTTCACGCCATGCCGGTCACCGTCTCGCGCGTGCTCGCCATGATCTCGTCCGACAGCGCCGGGTCGTTGACGAGGCGGGCCATGATCAGCGCGCCGAGGAGGCCCGACAGTTCGGCGATCGCCTTCTTCCGATCCTTCGGGCCGCCGTTTCTCTCTTGCAGTTCCTCTATCCGCGCGATCAGGGCGCGCACATAGTCGGTCGCAGCCGTGCGCTCCTGCGGCGGCAGGCGCGCCAGTTCCGGTCCGAGGGCCGCGACGGCGCAGCCCGCGCCGGCATGGTCGCGGTGCTCTGCGGAGAGGTAGGTCTCGGCGAAGTCGGACAGGGTCATCGTGCCCGGTTCGGATTCGAGGCTCTTCTGCATCGCGTCCGCCAGCGCCTGTTCGGCCAGGTCGCTCTTCGACTTGAAGTGCCCGTAGAAGCCGCCATGCGTCAGCCCGGCGCCGCTCATCACCGCATCGACGCCCACGGCATGGATGCCGTTTTCCCGGAACAGCCGTGCCGCCGTCTCCAGAATCCGCCTCTTGTTTTCCTTCGCCTGCTCCTTGGTCGGCCGCATCCTTCGCTCCTTCTGGATGGCTGTTGCATCAGCCTTGACAAATTATATGACGTTCGTCATTTATATTCAACATATGACGATCGTCATTTAAAAATGAAGCCAGTCACACGGATCAGAAGGGATCAGGGACATGAGCATGCGCTATCGGATATTCGGCCGCACCGGCCTTCGCGTTTCGCAGCTGGCGCTGGGCGCCGGCAACTTCGGCACCGGCTGGGGCTACGGCGCCGACCGCCAGTCGGCGCGGGCGATCTACGACGGCTACCGCGCGGCCGGCGGCAATTTCATCGACACCGCCGACCAGTACCAGTTCGGCCAGTCGGAGACGCTGACCGGCGAATTCATCGCCGCCGACCGCGACGACGTCGTGCTCGCCACCAAGTTCTCGCTCGGCGACAGCCACGGCGCCGGCCTGCAGCGCACCGGCAACAGCCGCAAGGCGATGGTGCAGTCCGTCGAGGCCAGCCTGAAGCGGCTGAACACCGACCGCATCGACCTTCTCTGGGTGCACATGCCCGACGACGTCACCCCGATCGACGAGATCGCCCGCGGCCTCGACGAACTCGTCCGCTCCGGCAAGATCCTCTATGCCGGCCTGTCGGACTTCCCCGCCTGGCGGGTGGCGACGGCGGCGACGCTCGCCGAACTCCGCGGCTGGGCGCCGATCTCGGCCCTGCAGCTGGAATACAGCCTCGTCGAGCGCACGGTCGAGCGCGAGCTCCTGCCGATGGCGTCCGCCTTCGGCCTCGGCACCGTCAGCTGGTCGCCGCTCGGCGGCGGGCTCCTGACCGGCAAGTACAGAAGGGGCGAAGAGGGCAGGGCGCAGGGTCTCGGCGCCGTCATCCACAGCGAGAGCGACGCGCGCAAGACGGCCACCGTCGACGCGGTGCTTGCGGTTGCGGAAGAGACCGGCCTGCCGGCCGGCCAGGTGGCGATCGCCTGGGTGCTCGAAAAGGGCGTGACGCTGCCGATCATCGGCCCGCGCACGCGCGAACAGCTGGAGGACAATCTCGCCGCGCTCACGGTGAAGCTGACCGAGGCGCAGATCGCCCGCCTCGATGCGGCGAGCGAAATCCCGCTCGGCTTCCCCTTCGAGGTCGTCGGCAAGACCAGCGGCGTGCTCGCCGGCGGCAAGGCGGACCTGATCGACTGGCCGGCTGTGCCGGTGCGGTGACGGCCGCCACAGGATCGCTGAAAACAAAAAGCGCGGCCCGCCGGGTCGCGCTTTGATCTTCGGAGCCTCGGCGCCGCCGCTTACGGCAGCGCGTCGTAGCCTTCGCCGAAGCCCTTGAGGTCGACGGGGATGCCGATGCCTTCCTCCGGCGTCTGGAAGACGATGAAGGTGGCGGTGGCGCCGGAGCGGAAGGTCTTCAGGAGCTCTTCCTCGAGCACGACTTCCGCATAGCAGCCGTCGGAGAAGCAGCGCACGAAATAGGCGCGCCCGATGTCCTTGCCGTCGACGTTCAGCCCCAGCCCGTTCGGCAAGAGCACGCCGAGCGGCGCCAGCACGCGCAGGATCTTCGCCTTGCGGTCGGCCGTCTTCAGGATGACGACGGAAAGCCCGACTTCCGGCCGGTCCTCGGCGATCACGTTCTGCATCAGCGCGCACTGCTCGCCGGATGCGCCGGCCGGCTGGTCGCAGACGATCGACCACGCGCCATGGTTCGCCTTCACCGTACCCGGAGCCTGCGGTGTCTGCGCCAGCGCCGGCGCGCCGGCCGCCAGAATGGCGAGCGCCGCGATCGCGCGAACCGTCCGTGCCAGACGCGAAGGTGAGCGGGAACCCATGAAAACCTCGAAATCTCGAATCATACGCGTCATTCTTGAATAGCGGCGGCGAAAATGAAAAGCCCTCCGCCGTCTTTTCCAGTCTATACGGCGGAAATTGGACGCCCGCGCGCTTTCCGCAACGTTAGCCGCCGTTCCGCCGCCGGCAGCACGGCAACGGTGGTGCGGATCGGCCCGTTCCCGCATCGGTCGCGGCCTTCCCGGCGGCGGATTCTGTAAAATTTTGGACGGCTGCGCCGCAGACTTGATTTTGCGCAAAAATGCCGCATGCGCAAAGGCCTGTGGCTGTTGCGGCGAATGGGAAACTGTGATTTTAAGCAGTCAGCATAGCGGGGATTCTGCGGCAATCGTTTGATCCCTATCAAACGCTTTGGGGAGATTATGTTGTGAGAAACAAGGTTTTTGCAGCGCTGGCGGCTTTCTGCTGTCTGCTGTTCGGCTCGGGCGCCCTGGCCGACCAGCCGGTCGAATGGCAGAAGGGACTGCAGCCCGCAGCCACCTCGATCATGGAAGAAATCCGCTGGTTCGAGCAGTACACTCTGTGGTTCATCGTTCCGATCACGCTCTTCGTCCTCGCTCTCCTCATCGTCGTCGTCGTGAAGTTCCGTGAAGGCGCCAACCCGGTTCCCTCGCGCACCAGCCACAACACCGCAATCGAGGTGATCTGGACCATCGGCCCGGTCATCATCCTGCTGCTTCTGGCCGTTCCCTCCTTCCAGCTTCTGACCAAGCAGCTCGCTCCGACCGAGGAGCCGGAACTGACGGTCAAGGCCACGGGCTTCCAGTGGTACTGGGGCTACGAGTACCAGGTCGGCGAAGCGCCGGTCTCCTTCGACAGCCTGCTCCTGCAGGACGGCGACCGCGCTGCCCTCGGCAAGGAGGACCGCGCCACCTATCCGCGGCTTCTGGCCGTCGACAACGAGGTGGTCGTTCCGGTCGGCAAGCATGTCCGCCTGCTCGTCACCGGCGCCGACGTCATCCACGCCTTCGCCATGCCCTCCTTCGGCGTCAAGATCGATGCGATCCCCGGCCGCATGAACGAGACCTGGTTCAAGGCCGACCGTGAAGGCCTGTTCTACGGCCAGTGTTCCGAGCTGTGCGGCAAGGACCATGCCTACATGCCGATCGCGATCCGCGTCGTCTCGCAGGAGAAGTTCGACACCTGGCTTGCTGCGGCTGCCACCAATGTCGGCGAGGCCAACAAGGCTCTGATGGCAGCCATCGACGGCGAGAAGAAGTCCGTCGACGTCGCCCAGAGCGCCGCGCAGTAATTCAAGGGAGAGCCATCCATGGCCGGAACAACCGCTGCCCACGATGACCACCACGGCCATCACGACCACAAGCCCTCGTTCTTCGTCCGCTGGTTCCTCTCGACGAACCACAAGGACATCGGAACGCTCTACCTGATCTTCGCGATCTTCGCCGGCATCGTCGGCGGCGCGCTTTCGGTCGCCATGCGCGCCGAGCTGCAGGAGCCGGGCATCCAGATCTTCCACGGCCTCGCCGCCATGGTCTACGGCTTCGAGGGCGATGCCGCCATCGACGGCGGCAAGCACATGTTCAACGTGTTCACCACCGCCCACGCCCTCATCATGATCTTCTTCATGGTGATGCCGGCGCTGATCGGCGGCTTCGCCAACTGGATGGTGCCGATCATGATCGGTGCGCCGGACATGGCCTTCCCGCGGATGAACAACATCTCGTTCTGGCTGGTCGTCCCCGCCTTCCTGCTGGTGTTCCTGTCGATGTTCGTCGAGGGGCCCGCCGGCGCCTACGGCTCGGGCGGCGGCTGGACGATCTATCCGCCGCTGTCGACCTCCGGCCAGCCCGGCCCCGCGATGGACTTCGCCATCCTCGGCCTGCACATCGCCGGCGCCTCGTCGATCCTGGGCGCGATCAACTTCATCACCACGATCCTGAACATGCGCGCCCCGGGCATGACGCTGCACAAGATGCCGCTGTTCGCCTGGTCGGTGCTGATCACCGCCTTCCTGCTGCTGCTCTCGCTGCCGGTTCTGGCAGGCGGCATCACCATGCTGCTCACCGACCGCAACTTCGGCACGACCTTCTTCGCGCCGGACGGCGGCGGCGACCCGATCCTGTTCCAGCACCTGTTCTGGTTCTTCGGTCACCCGGAAGTCTACATCCTGATCCTGCCGGGCTTCGGCATCATCAGCCACATCGTCTCGACGTTCTCGAGGAAGCCGATCTTCGGCTACCTCGGCATGGCTTACGCCATGGTCGCGATCGGCGCCGTCGGCTTCATCGTGTGGGCGCACCACATGTATACGGTCGGCCTGTCGCTCGACACCCAGCGCTACTTCGTCTTCGCCACGATGGTCATCGCCATTCCGACCGGCATCAAGATCTTCTCCTGGATCGCGACGATGTGGGGTGGCTCGATCCGCTTCACCACGCCGATGGTCTGGGCGATCGGCTTCATCTTCCTCTTCACCGTCGGTGGCGTCACCGGCGTCCAGCTGGCCAATGCCGGCCTCGACCGTGCCCTGCACGACACCTACTACGTGGTTGCCCACTTCCACTACGTGCTGTCGCTCGGCGCCGTCTTCGCCATCTTCGCAGCCTGGTACTACTGGTTCCCGAAGATGAGCGGCTACATGTACTCCGAGTTCATCGGCAAGCTGCACTTCTGGGTGATGTTCGTCGGCGTGAACCTCGTGTTCTTCCCGCAGCACTTCCTCGGGCTCGCCGGCATGCCGCGCCGCTACATCGACTATCCGGATGCCTTCGCGGGCTGGAACATGGTATCGTCCTACGGCTCCTATATCTCGGGCGTCGGCGTTCTGATCTTCCTGTTCGGCGTCTTCGAGGCCTTTGCAAGGAAGCGTATCGCCGGCAACAACCCCTGGGGCGAAGGCGCGAACACGCTGGAATGGCAGCTGTCCTCGCCGCCGCCGTTCCACCAGTGGGAACAGCTTCCGAAGATCAAGTAGGATCCGGAACGACTATGGAGGCCGCCGGTTCGCGGCGGCCTCGCACCTTGAAGGCCGGATGACCCGGCCAGGAAAAGCGACAGGCAAATGGCAATCATCGATCATCACGAAGCGGCCGGCAGTGGCGGGGATTTCGTCCTCTCCGAGGCGACCGCGCGCGATTACTTCGAGCTCCTGAAGCCGCGCGTCATGTCGCTCGTCGTCTTCACCGCCTTTGCCGGGCTGGTGCTGGCGCCCGGACACATCAACCCGTTCATCGGGGCAATCGCCATCCTCTGCATCGCCGTCGGCGCCGGCGCCTCCGGCGCGCTGAACATGTGGTACGACGCCGACATCGACGCGGTCATGTCGCGCACCGCCAAGCGCCCCATTCCCTCCGGCCGGATCCGGCCGCGCGAGGCGCTCGCCTTCGGGCTGACGCTGTCGGCGTTCTCGGTCGCGATCCTCGGCCTTGCCGTCAACTGGCTGTCGGCCGGGCTGCTCGCCTTCACCATCTTCTTCTACGCCGTCATCTACACGATGTGGCTGAAGCGCTCGACGCCACAGAACATCGTCATCGGCGGTGCCGCCGGCGCCTTCCCGCCGATGATCGGCTGGGCCTGTGTCACGGGCGGCGTCTCGATCGAAAGCATCGTGCTGTTCCTGATCACCTTCCTCTGGACGCCGGCCCATTTCTGGGCGCTGGCGCTGTTCAAGATGAAGGACTACGCCGATGTCGGCGTGCCGATGCTGCCGAACGTCGCCGGCGAGAAGACCACCAAGCACCAGATCATGATCTATGCCGTGCTGACGGCGATCATCTCCGTCATGCCGAGCTGTCTTGGCTTTGCCAGCCTCGGCTACGGGATCTTTGCCGCCGCCATGGGCGCCGTCCTCGTCTGGTATTCGCTCGGCGTGCTGCGCATGCCGGAGGCGGACAGCCGCATGGTCCCGGCGAAGAAGCTCTTCGCCTATTCGATCCTCTACCTCTTCGCCATCTTCGCCGGCCTGATGGTCGATCACGGCCTCATGGCAGCCGGATGGAGCCTCTGATGGAAACGGTGACGCTCAACGACAAGCAGAAGAAGTCGCGCCGGGGCCGCAACATCGCGCTCGCCGTCGTGCTCGCGGTCCTCGTCGTGCTCTTCTACATCATCACGCTGGTGAAGATCGCCGGCGGAACGATGGGCTGAACGATGACGGAACGGGCAGGCAAGACGCGGAAACTGGGCAACGGGACGATCGTCGCCGTGTGCCTGACCTTCGTGGTCGGCATGCTCGGCATGGCCTATGCGGCCGTGCCGCTCTACGAGATGTTCTGCAAGGTGACGGGCTATGGCGGCACGACGCAGCGCGTCGAGCAGGCCTCCGCCGTCATCCTGGACCGGAAGATCAAGGTCCGCTTCGACGCCAATACCGGCCCGGGCCTGCCCTGGACCTTCGAGCCGGTGCAGCGCGAGATCGAGCTGCGGATCGGCGAGACGGTCATGGTGAACTACCGTGCCCGCAACAATTCCACAGTCGAGACGACCGGGCAGGCGACGTTCAACGTCACGCCCGAGGCGACCGGCGCCTATTTCAACAAGGTGCAGTGCTTCTGCTTCACCGAGACGACGCTCGAGCCCGGCGAGGAGATGGAGATGCCGGTGCTCTTCTTCGTCGACCCGGCCATCGTCGAGCCGGTGGAGACGAAGAACGTCCATACGATTACGCTTTCCTATACCTTCTTCCCGCATGAGAGGACGAAGCCCGTGGCTTCGGTGACGGATGCGGTGGGTACGGATACGGGCAAGCTCTAGGAGATATGCGTCTTCGGCGGGACCGCCGGAGGCGACAATGGAGACATTCGGGGATGACTGACATGGCGAATGCGCATCAGAAGAATCACGACTACCACATTATCGATCCGAGCCCGTGGCCGCTCTTGTCGTCGATCGGCGCCTTCGTGCTGGCGCTCGGCGGCATCGTCTACATGCGCTACCTCGCCGGCGGCTCGCTGAAGCTGTTCGGTCTGGAGATGGCCAATCCCTGGATCATGATCATCGGCCTGGCGATCACGCTCTATTCGATGTTCGGCTGGTGGTCGGACACGATCAAGGAGGGCAACGAGGGCCATCACACCCGCGTCGTCTCGCTGCACCTGCGCTACGGCATGATCATGTTCATCGCCTCCGAGGTGATGTTCTTCGTCGCCTGGTTCTGGGCCTTCTTCGATGCCAGCCTGTTCCCCGGCGAGGCCATCCAGGCCACCCGCGTCGAGCACACCGGCGGCGTCTGGCCGCCGAAGGGCATCGAGGTCCTCGATCCCTGGCACCTGCCGCTCTACAACACCGTCATCCTGCTGCTCTCGGGCACCTGCGTGACCTGGGCGCACCACGCGATCCTGCACAACGACCGCAAGGGCCTGATCAGCGGCCTGACGCTGACCGTGCTGCTCGGCATGCTGTTCTCCTTCGTCCAGATCTACGAATACGTGCACGCGCCGTTCGCCTTCAAGGATTCCATCTACGGCGCCACCTTCTTCATGGCGACCGGCTTCCACGGCTTCCACGTCTTCGTCGGCACCGTCTTCCTGCTGGTCTGCCTGCTGCGCGCCATCAACGGTGCCTTCACGCCCAAGCAGCACTTCGGTCTCGAAGCCGCCGCCTGGTACTGGCATTTCGTCGACGTGGTCTGGCTGTTCCTGTTCTTCGCCGTCTACATCTGGGGCGGCTGGGGCGCACCGATCGCACACGGTTGATCCGTGGCCGATTGCATCGAGAGGCGGCCGCAGCGATGCGGCCGTTTTCGCATTCCCGGACGACCGGCAGGCAGCGTCGGAGGAGTTTGACATGAGCGACGACAAGGCCCTCTATCCGCCCGTCGATCCGGTGACGACCGGACTTCGCGGCCATTGCCCCCGCTGCGGCCAGGGCAAGCTGTTCGACGGCTACCTGAAGCTGAAGCCGCGCTGCGCGGCCTGCGGGCTGGACTATTCCTTCATCGATGCCGGCGACGGCCCCGTCGTGTTCGTGCTGCTGATCGTCGGCTTCATCGTCGTCGGCGCCGCCCTGTGGATGGAGGTCAGCTACAGCCCGCCGCTCTGGCTGCATTTCATCCTCTGGATCCCGCTGGCGATCGGCCTCGGCCTGGCCCTGACCCGCATGCTCAAGGGCGTGCTCGTCGCGCTCCAGTACCGCAACAATGCGCGGCCCGGAGAGATCGACCGCGGGTCCGATCGTGGCTGAGCTGTCGCAGCAGCCGGGCCGCGGCCCGGTGCGGGCGGTTTTCGCCGGCCTCGCCCTGCTGTTGGCGCTGGCGGTGCTCGTCGCGCTCGGGACCTGGCAGATGCAGCGGCTCGCCTGGAAGGAGCAGCTTCTGGCCGAGATCGCCGAGCGTCGCACGGAGGCGCCGGTTACGCTTCCGGCGCTGGAGGCGATGAAGGCTTCGGGCGGCGATATCGAGTACCGGCCGGTCACCCTGTCCGGCACCTTCGACCACGCCCGCGAACGCCACTTCCTCGCCACCTGGAACGGCCAGTCCGGCTATCACGTCTATACACCGCTGCGTCTCGCCGACGGCCGCTTCGTCTTCGTCAACCGCGGCTTCGTCCCCTATGAGCGCAAGGACGCGCAGAGCCGGCCGGAGGGCCAGGTGGCGGGCGAGCGGACGATCACCGGGCTTGCGCGCGACAGGCTCTCCGAAAAACCGTCCTCGCTCGTCCCCGACAACGACACCGCCAAGAACGTGTTCTACTGGAAGGACCTCGACGCCATGGCAGCGAGCGCCGGCATCGCGCCGGAAGCCCGCCTCGGCTTCTTCGTCGATGCCGATCCGACGCCCAATCCGGGCGGCCTGCCGATCGGCGGCGTGACGCAGTTCGACCTGCCGAACAATCATCTGCAATACGCATTGACGTGGTACGGACTGGCAGTTGCGCTCGTGGGTGTGAGCGGGTTCTATCTCTGGCGGTCGCGGCGCTGAGCGAGGCGGCCGACGGAGGCGGATGACCGCTTGGCGCTTTCATCGGCGTCAATTTGTGATAAATGCCAGGGGCTTCGCACGCTGCGACCCGACCGCTGGCAACGCCGCCCGCCCGCACCTACATCAGAGCAACCGGACCTGCGATAACCTGACATGGCTTCTTCGACTGCCCTTTCTCCCCTGACGATCCGCCTCTGCGGCCCGCGCGGCTTCTGTGCCGGCGTCGACCGGGCGATCCAGATCGTCGTGCTGGCGCTGAAGGCCTATGGCGCGCCGGTCTATGTCCGCCACGAGATCGTGCACAACCGCTATGTCGTCGAGGGGTTGGAGGCCAAGGGGGCGATCTTCGTCGAGGAGCTGGACGAGATCCCCGAGGAGCACCGCGCCCAGCCGGTGGTCTTCTCCGCCCATGGCGTGCCGAAGTCGGTGCCCGAGGACGCGGTCGCCCGCAATCTCTTCTACCTCGACGCCACCTGCCCGCTCGTCTCCAAGGTCCACAAGCAGGCGATGCGCCACCAGCGGCTCGGCCGCCACGTCGTCCTGATCGGCCATGCCGGCCACCCCGAGGTGATCGGCACGATGGGGCAGCTGCCGGAGGGCACGGTGTCGCTCGTCGAGACGATCGAGGACGCCGACGTCTACCAGCCGGCCGACCCCGACAACCTCGGCTTCGTCACCCAGACCACCCTGTCGGTCGACGATACCGCCGGCGTCATCGCAAGGCTCAAGGAGCGCTTTCCCAACCTGACGGCGCCCGCGGCCGATTCGATCTGCTATGCCACCACCAACCGCCAGGAGGCGGTGAAGCAGGCCGCGCCCGGCTGCGATCTCTTCCTGATCGTCGGCGCGCCCAACTCGTCCAATTCCAAGCGCCTCGTCGAGGTCGCGCTGCGGGCGGGGGCGAAAAAGTCGTTGCTTGTCCAGCGGGCGGCCGAAATCGACTGGAACGGATTGGGCGAAATCCGTACCGTCGGTCTGTCGGCGGGTGCTTCGGCCCCCGAGGTCATCGTCGACGAGATCATCGAGGCCTTCCGCGCGCGCTTCGACACGACGGTGGAGCTGGCGGATACCGTGGAGGAGACGGAGAATTTCCTGGTGAACCGCGAACTGCGCAACATCGAGCTGACGCCGGCCGACATGGCCTTCGTCAACGGGGAATAGGATGGGGCCAGTGGGCGTCGATACAGACTTCACATCTTGGCAATGGATGCTCTTCCTGGCCAACTCAACCGTGGCTTTGGTCATGACGTGCGCATTTGTCGTCGCGGCCGGTGGCTTTCAGTACCTGTTCTTCAAAGGCTTGGTCCGACGCCTTATGTCCGGTGGGCCGACGTCACGCTGGGGAGAGAGCCAGGCTCAGAAGCTGGAGGCAACGTTCAGTCCGCTCATCGACGCGCAGACAGCGCCGGTTCGAAATCGAACCTGGACGGCTTGGAAGATTTTTTTTGCCTGTTTCTTCTACTTCGTAGCCGTAGTCTTCATCTCGGTCTTGTTGGAAAGCTAGAGTGCCGCTCACGAAGCTGAGCGTTTGCTTGCGAAACCAGCTGATGGGTAATTTGGCAATGCCACTGGCCGGTGAATTGCCTGGAATGTAAAGGGAAATGGCTCGTTGGCAGTCTACACCGATATCACCGAAGACGACCTCGCCCGCTTCCTCCTGGACTACGAGGTGGGCACGCTGCTCTCCTACAAGGGCATCGCCGAGGGCGTGGAAAATTCCAATTTCCTGCTGCATACGACCAAGGGCGCCTTCATCCTGACGCTCTACGAAAAGCGCGTCGAGCCGAAGGACCTGCCGTTCTTCCTCGGCCTGATGCACCATCTCGCCGACCACGGCCTCAGCTGCCCGCTGCCGCTGTCGCGCAAGGACGGCGAGCTTCTGGGCGAGCTTTCCGGTCGCCCGGCCGCGATGATCACCTTTCTCGAAGGCATGTGGCTGCGCAAGCCGGCGGCCAAGCACTGCCGCGAGGTCGGCCGGGCGCTGGCCGAGATGCATGTGGCCGGCGCGGGCTTCCAGCTCACCCGCAAGAACGCGCTCTCCGTCGACGGCTGGCGGCCGCTCTGGGAGAAGTCCGCCGACCGGGCCGACGAGGTCGAGCCGGGGCTGCAGGCGGAGATTGCCGACGAATTGGCCTTTCTCGAAAGCCACTGGCCGAAGACCCTGCCGCACGGCGTCATCCACGCCGATCTCTTCCCCGACAACGTCTTCTTCATCGGCGACCAGCTCTCGGGCCTGATCGATTTCTATTTCGCCTGCAACGACGCCTATGCCTATGACGTCTCCGTCTGCCTGAATGCCTGGTGCTTCGAGAAGGACGGCTCGTTCAACCTGACCAAGGGCATGGCGCTGCTCGACGGCTACGAGCAGGTGCGCCCGCTCAACGGCGCGGAGCTGAAGTCGCTGCCGCTGCTGGCGCGCGGCTCGGCGCTGCGCTTCTTCCTCACCCGCCTCTACGACTGGCTGACGACGCCGCCCGGCGCGCTGGTGGTCAAGAAGGACCCGCTCGAATACCTGAAGAAGCTGCGCTTCCACCGGATGGTGAAGTCGGCGGAAGAATACGGCCTGGTGCATCGATGAAGCATGTGGACATTTTCACCGACGGGGCCTGCTCCGGCAATCCCGGCCCCGGCGGTTGGGGTGCGGTGCTGCGCTATGGCGAGGTCGAGAAGGAGCTGTCCGGCGGCGAGCCGCAGACGACCAACAACCGCATGGAGCTGCTCGCGGCGATCTCGGCGCTCGACGCGCTCAAGGCGCCCTGCGAGGTCGATCTCTACACGGACTCGAAATACGTCATGGACGGCATCGAGAAGTGGATCCACGGCTGGAAGAAGAACGGCTGGAAGACCGCCGACAAAAAGCCGGTCAAGAACGGCGAGCTCTGGCAGGCCCTCGACGAGGCCCGCCGCCGCCACAAGGTCACGCTCCACTGGGTCAAGGGCCACGCCGGCCACCCGGAAAACGAACGCGCCGACGAACTGGCCCGCATGGGCATGGAGCCGTTCAAGAAGCGGTGAGGCCGGCAGCATCCGGCAGGGCGTTGCCGACGATCCGGTTGATGAAGTCGCCTTTTGCCGCCGTATAGGCGTCGCCGTCATAGGGAAATTTCCTGGCCAGCTCCGTCTTCAGGGTGGCATAGGCTGCCGCGGTCTCCGCGTGACCCCGTAGAACGTCGCGAAACACGAGGCGCCGCTCGTGCGTCCGATTTCCCGGCGGGCACAGATAGACCCGTTGCTGCGGCGTGGCGGACCGTTTCAAGAATGCCCGGACGCCGTCGTCATGGCGATTTTCGCGGGCCTCGTATCCTGCGGCAGCGAGCGCATCGCTTGCCGATGAAATGTCGGACGGCCCCGACAGGATGACGTCGACATCGATGACCGGCTTTGCCGGCAGACCCGGCACGGCGGTGCTGCCGATATGCTCGATGGCAATGGCGCTGGGGCCGAGAATATCGTGAAGTTCTTTTGCGATTTTCAGAAAGTGCCGCGGCCAGGAAGCATCGTACGGGACAATCTCAACCAGAGTGGCCATGCGCCTCACCCTCCGTCTCCGCCTCGCGCGGGGCAACCGCTCGTCCGAACAGTGGCGCCTCTTTTCCTCCGTCATGCCGGCCCCCGAGCCGGCATCCAGTCACACAAGTCCCTGTGTGAGAAAGGCTTTTCCACGTCGCGGACGCGCCGCCACGGGACCCCGGATCAAGTCCGGGGTGAGGGGGGAGCGGCGCCGCCGTGGTCCAGCATGACCCCGGCAACATCCGCGCGGGCGGCGTTGCAACAACGCCGCCCCGTCGTCTCAGAGCTGCTCGATCATCGCCGCCGCGGCCGAGACGGTCGCCTGGCCGGGGCTTTCCTCGATGTTGAGCGACTTGACGACGCCGTCCTCGACCAGCATCGAATAGCGCTTGGAACGCACGCCCAGGCCGTTGGCGGTCAGGTCGATATCGAGGCCGATAGCCCTGGCGAACTGGGCGCCGCCGTCGGCGAGGAAGCGGATCTTGCCGAGCCCGCCGGTTTCCTTCGCCCAGGCGGTCATGACGAACGGGTCGTTGACGGCGACGACGGCGATCTCGTCGACGCCCTTGGCCAGGATCGCGTCGCGGTTTTCCAGATAGCCGGGCAGGTGGTTCAGCGAGCAGGTGGGCGTGAACGCGCCCGGAACGGCGAAGAGCACGACGCGCTTGCCCGAAAACAGGTCGCCGGTCGAGACCTCCGCCGGGCCGTCCGCGGTCGGTTCCTTGAGCTTCAGGTCGGGCAGTTTCTCTCCTACGGCAATCGTCACGATCGTTCTCCTTGGCTTGTCTCCGTTGCGCGCTTCGCGCAGCCGGTCGGCCGCGGATAATAGGCGCTGGTCAATCGATGACAAGCGGCATTTCCATCGTCCGGCCGCCGCTTTCGGCGGTGAAGACGAGGGCGGCATCGTCGAGCCGCGCCGACTTCGGCTTGTGCCGCAGCGGAACGTCGACGCGGTAGGAGCCGCCGCTGCGGACCGGGGTGCTCGCGGCGTCGAACTGGAAGCCCTCCGGCCCGGAAACGAACACCTGCAGCGGCTTATCCGCCGAAGGCTCCGGCGCGGTGAAGGTGACGGACAGCGCGCTGCCGTCGGCCTTCCAGCGCGCCTCGGTGACGATGAATTCAGGGGAGGGCGCGGCCGGCAACGCAGCCTCGGCGGCGGCCGCCATCGCCCGCTCGATCGGATTCTCGATCGCGGCCTTCGCGCCGTCGACCGAAAGCTCGGCCTGGAGCGGGATGCAGATGTTCTCGCAGACGCCGAGGAAGACCGAGGCGGTGATGCGCTCGCCCGCTGCCGGTCCCTGCCGCTTCAGGGTCAGGGGAAGGGCGAGCGAGCGGTCGTAGCCGGTATAGGCGGTAAAGCCGTCCGAGAAGCGCTTGGGAACGGGAAAGCGGATCTGCTCCAGCGCCAGTCCGGAGGCCGGCGAAATGGTGATCGAAGGCGAGATCCCGCTCTGGCCGGGATCGCGCCAGTAGGTCTTCCAGCCGTCCTGCAGCTCGATCTCGAGGAGTGCCGGGACGCGTCCGTCCGCAGCCTCCGGCAGCACGACCAGCCGCACCCGGCCGCCCGCCGTTTCGGCCCAGGGCGAGGTCGCGGCAAGCACCTGTGCCGGCGCGAGCGCCAGCAGTGAAAATGCAACGAGAAACGAGCGAAAACCTGTCATAAGATCACGATCTGGGCATAGGGCGGCGACGATTCCATGGCTCTGTCAGGCTTTTTCGAAAGATTTCTCTTGAATGCCGGACCCGCTGTCCCAGTTCTTTACAATGTTCTTCCCGAAGCGTCGAACAAAAGCGTCAGAGCGGCGAGAAGGCGCTTTTCATTTCGCTGCGAATTGATAGGCTGTTTGTGTTATGGCGATGTCGGTCCTGAAAAACAGACGTGAACGGGGCTTCCTTGACGGTCAATTCCTGATCGCCATGCCGGGAATGCTCGACAAGAATTTCGAGCGCACCGTCGTCTATATCTGCGCCCATTCCGACGACGGGGCGATGGGTTTCGTCATCAATCGCCCGCAGCAGATGAGCTTCACCGACGTGCTGCTGCATCTGCAACTGGTCGAGGAGGACGAGGTCATCCGCCTGCCGCCGCGCACGATCGATTTTCCGATCCGCTCCGGCGGCCCGGTCGAGAGCGGACGTGGTTTCGTGCTGCATTCCGACGACTATTCGTCCGAATCCAGCATTCCGGTCAGCGACGACATCAGCCTGACGGCGACGCTCGACATCGTCCGCGCCATCTCGCGCGGCGAGGGGCCGAAGCGCGGCCTGCTGATGCTCGGCTATGCCGGCTGGGGCGCCGGCCAGCTGGAGAACGAGATCGCCTCCAATGGCTGGCTGACCTGCCCGGCCTCCGAGGACCTGATCTTCGATACGCCGGTCGAGGCCAAGTACGACCGGGCCCTCGCCCTGATGGGCGTCACCCCGGCCATGCTGTCCATGGAAGCCGGCCACGCCTGAGCGGGCCGGCCCGACGTCGCCGGCGCTGCCGAACCCTTTCATGATCGATCGGATCGCCGGAGGAACCAATGCCGGCGGCGGACGTTCTGCGCCGGATTCATTCGTCCAGTTCGTCGTCCTCGGAGATCGCCATGCGTCTCTTTCAATGTGAAAGCTGCGGGCTGACCCTGCATTTCGGCAACCGCGCCTGCGTGCGCTGCGGCGCCCGGCTCGGCTTCGACACCGGCGACATGCGCCTGCATGCGCTGGTGCCGCGGGCGGAGGAGGGGACCTGGGAGATCGAGGGACGGTCGGGACAGGGCTTCCGCTTCTGCGACAATGCCGCCATCGACGTCTGCAACTGGCTCGTCCCCGTGGAGAGCGGCGACGCCTTCTGCGCCGCCTGCATCCACAACCGTATCGTGCCGACCACCGATCCCGTCGGGCTGGAGCGCTGGCGGCGGATCTCGGCTGCGCAGCACCATCTGTTCTACTCGCTGCTGCGCTGGAACCTGCCGCATCCGACCCGCGAGCAGCAGCCGGACGGCGGGCTCGTCTTCGATTTCCTCGCCGACGAGGTCGACGAGAACGGCAACGTCATCCCGGCCATGACCGGCCACGAGGACGGGCTGATCTGTCTCAGGGCGGCGGAGGCCGACGACGACGTGCGCGAGGCGGTGCGCGTCGCCATGGACGAGCGCTACCGCTCCCTGCTCGGCCATCTCCGCCACGAGATCGGTCATTTCTACTGGGGCCAGCTCCTGACCGACGAGGCCGACCTCATGCGCGCCCGCGCGCTCTTCGGCGACGAGCGCGAGGACTACGGCGCAGCGCTCGAGCGCCACTATGAGCAGGGCCCGCCGCCCGACTGGCAGGAGCGGTTCATCAGCACCTATGCCAGCGCCCATGCGGCGGAGGACTTCGCCGAATGCTGGGCGCACTACCTGCACATCGTCGATACGCTGGAGACGGCCCGCGCCTTCGGGCTCAACACCGATCCCCGCGGCGGCCACGACCAACTGGAGGCGGCGGTCGATTTCGATCCCTACCGCGCCGGCAGCGCCGACCGGCTGGTCGATGCCTGGGTCCCGCTCAGCGTCGCCATCAACGAGATCCAGCGCTCCATGGGCCAGCCGGACAGCTATCCCTTCGTGCTCTCCCAGCCGGTGGTCGAGAAGCTGGAGTTCATCCGCGGCATCGTCGCCAAGGCGCACGGCTGACGCGCGTCTGCGGCGGTCGCTCCGCGTGCCGCCGCCGCTGGGCAGCTCACTATTCTATATGTTATAATGTTATAAGTATAGGAGGCTGCGCGATGACGAAATCGCAACAGTGCCGGATGATCACTAGGAGTGGCATCAGGTGTCGTCGTGTCGCAGCGGGCGGTGGCGCGGGTTTCTGCTGGCAACATCTCCCGAGAGAGAGCAGAATTAAATGGAGAGAGATCGTCGAAACTGCCGGAGTGGCGGTCGTCGGAGCCGATGTTATCCTAAAGATAGCAGAAATAGCGGTACTTTGTTTGAATGAATATTTCGGCCCGGGTGGAGATGATATTCACGCTAAACACAAGATTGAAGTGGCGCTAGATATCGGGCCGCATTGGAGCAACGGCCCCGACAGTTACGTGCCAGGAAGTAGAGTGGATTGGACGACCTTGCTTTCAATTGTGAGGCGGGCAAAGGCTCTGAGAAGTGGCGGAGATGAACGCGAATTTTCTCGCTTAGAAGCGGACTTCTGTCGGTGGTTTGATGCCATGAATAGCTACCATAGAGGCGAAATATTGAGGAAAATTAAAGTGAGCGTGAATTGAATGAGATTGTCAATATCGGCTTCTGTGATCGCGGTCTGATCAGGCTCATGACGGGCGCGTTTGAACGGATGGGTGCGCGATGTCGACAGGCCCCCCATGAGAGGGCGGATAGCCGGATCAGGCCCGCTTCATGAGGGGAAACCGTTCCTTCAGCAGCCGCAGCACCGAATCGTAGTTGATCGGCGGCCCGAACAGGTAGCTCTGCCCGTATTCGCAGCCCATCCGGCCGAGTTCGATCGCATCCTCCTCGGTCTCGATCCCCTCGGCCACGACCTGCATTTCCATCTCGCGCGCCATCGAGATCACCGAGCGCAGGAGCACGGTGCGCTTGTCGGAGCTGTCGCGCACCAGCGCCTTGTCGATCTTGATCGTGTCGAACGGGAAGCGGGTGAGGTAGGCGAGCGAGGAATAGCCGGTGCCGAAATCGTCGAGCGCCAGCCCGAGGCCGGCCTCGCGCAGCTTGTTGAGCACCAGCCGCGCCTGTTCGGCATTCTCCATCACCACGGATTCGGTCAGCTCGAACTTCAGCTTGTGCGGCTCGCAGCGCGTCTTCGACAGCACCGCGCGGACGTCGTTGTAGAGCTCGTTGTTCAGGAGCTGGGCGCTGGAGAGGTTGACCGAGACGAAGATCGGCAGGTCGCCGGTCTGCAACTGCCAGTCCATCAGGTCGCTCGCCGCCTTGTCGAAGGCGAACGCGCCGAGCTGGCTGATCAGGTCGGACTGCTCGGCGACCGGGATGAACTCCTCCGGCGAGATGCTGCCGCGCTTGGGATGCTCCCAGCGCATCAGTGCCTCGAAGCCGGCGACCTCGGCATCGGCCAGCCGCACGATCGGCTGGTAGACGAGCGACAGCTCCTTGCGCTCGATCGCCCGGCGCAGGTCCGTCTCCATCTGCAGCCGGTCGGTGCCCATCGTCCGGAAGGCGGGGCGGAACGGTTCGACGCGGTTGCCGCCCGCCTTCTTCGCCCGGTACATGGCGAGCTCGGCGTCGTTCAGAAGGCTTGCCGCGTCCTGCTGCGGATCGAGCCAGGAGACGAGCCCGATCGAGGCGGTCAGGATGATCTCGCGGTTGGCGAAGTTGATCGGCACGGTGATCGCCTTGGAGACCGCATCGGCGAAATCGGCCACCTTGGCCGGGTCGCGCTCCGAAAGCAGGATCAGGCCGAACTGGTCGCCGGAAAGCCGCGACAGCGTGTCCTGCGGCTTCAACAGCCGGCGCAGGCGGCGCGACAGGGCGACGAGGATATTGTCGCCCGCGGCGATCCCGAGCGCGTCGTTGACCTGCTTGTAGCGGTCGATGTCGATGGCGAGAACGGTCGGGCGCACGGCCTCGCCGGAGCCGGCGATCGACAGCACCGATTGCAGCCGGTCGAGGAACACCTGCCGGTTGGGCAGGCCGGTCAGGTTGTCGTGCAGCGCGTCCTGCAGCAGCCGGTCGACCGAGTTGCGCTGCTCGGTGATGTCGACGATGGTGCCGACGCAGCGGATGATCTCGCCGTTGGCGCCGAGCACCGGCCGGGCGCGGATCGCCAGCCAGTGGTAGTGGCCGTCCTCGGCGCGGACGCGGAACTGGTGGTTCAGCCGCCCGCGGCGGTGCTCCAGAAGCACATCCAGCGTGGCGCGGAAGCGGTCGCGGTCGTCGGGATGCAGCCGCGGCAGCCAGTTGCGCGCGGCCCCGTGCATGACGCCGGGCGAAAGGCCGAGCTGGGCGGAGATGTCGGGGATGGTGACGACGCGGTCGCGCGCCACGTCCCAGTCCCAGACCGTGTCGCCGGAGCCGGTCAGCGCCAGCGACTGTCGCTCCAGGTCGGAGAACAGCCCCTGCTGGTAGGCGCCGCCGGCAAAGGCGTGCTGCATCACCGTGAACCCGATCAGAAGCACGATCAGGACGAGGCCGCCGCCGAGCGCCGGCTGGATGATGTCGTTGTCGAGCCTGCCCGTCACCGTCATCCAGGCGCCGAACAGCCAGACGAGGATCAGCGCCCAGGCCGGCACGAGCAGGATCGCCCGGTCGTAGCGGTTGAAGCCGAGATAGGCGATCAGGATGATGCCGGCGGATGCCGTGAGCGCAAAGGACAGCCGGGCGATGCCGGCCGCGATCGGCGGATCGTAGACGGCGACGCCGAACAGAAGCCCGAGGCCCAGGATCCAGGCGAGCGTGGCATAGGAGAGGTGGGCGTGCCAGCGGTTGAGGTTCAGGTAGGTGAACAGGAAGACGACGAGGCCGACCGCCAGCGACACCTCCGTTCCCGCACGCCAGATCCGCTCGTCGCCGGCGGTGATGCTGATCAGCTTCGACAGGAAGCCGAAGTCGACGCAGATGTAGCCGAGTACCGCCCAGGCGAGTGCGGCCGTCGCCGGCAGCATCGAGGTGCCCTTGACCACGAACAGGATCGTCAGGAACACCGCGAGCAGACCGGCGATGCCGAGCACGATGCCGCGGTAGAGGGTGAAGGCGTTGACCGTGTCCTTGTAGGCGTCCGGCTCCCACAGGTAGATCTGCGGCAGTTCCGGCGTTGCGAGCTCGGCCACGAAGGTGACGACGGAGCCGGGGTTCAGCGTGATGCGGAAGACGTCGTCCTCCTCGCTCGGCTGGCGGTCGAGCGCGAAGCCTTCGCTCGGCGTGATCGAGAGGATGCGCTGCGAGCCGAGGTCGGGCCAGAACAGCTTGGAGCGCACCAGCCGGAAATGCGGCGCGACGATCACGCGGTCGATCTGTTCCTCGGAAATGTTGGCGAGGGCGAACACCGCCCAGTCGCCCTCGTGCGCCGGATTGGTCGCGCGCACCTCGATGCGCCGCACGATGCCGTCTGTGCCGGGGGCGGTGGAGACCTGGAAGGCGTCGCCGCGTCCCGTATAGATCTCCGTCGTCGCCGTCAGGTCGAGTGCCGTGTCGTCGCGGGAGATCTGGACGGGCTCGACGGCCTGTGCCGTCGACGCAAGCGGTCCGACCATCGAGAGCGCCGCCAGAAGGGTAAGGGCGAGCACCCGGCTGACGAACAGCAGTGTCGGCACGGAACGAAATGTCATTGGAACGCTAATTTCCTGTCGTCTGCGGGTCCAGCAGCCCTCTCTCCGGCGCGGCCTGGATTCGCGGCTGGGTCCTGTCCCCTGCCAGCAGCGAATACATCACGTGGTCACGCCACTCCCCGTTTATCTTCAGATATTCCCTGAGGTAGCCTTCGCGCTGAAAGCCGGCCTTTTCAAGGAGGCGGATGCTCCGCCCGTTGTCAGGAATACAGGCTGCCTCGATACGGTGCAACTGAAGCTCCCCAAAGATGTAGGGGATGGCCAGTTTCAGGGCGGCGAGCATATGGCCGTGGCCGGCGTAGCGCTCGCCCATCCAGTAGCCGACCATGCAGCATTGCGATGCGCCGCGGCGGATGTAGCCGATCGTCAGGCCGCCGAGCAGCTGCTGTTCGGCCTTGAGGAAGAGAAACAGCGGCAACGCCTGGCCGCTGGCGAATTCCTGCTCGTTCCTGACGACGCGGGAGCGGAAGGAGCTCTCCGACTGCTCGTCGCTGCGCCAGGTCGGCTCCCAGGGCTCCAGGAAGCGCCGGCTCTCGGAGCGGAGCAGGTACCACTGGCGATAGTCGGAAAAGCGCGGCAGGCGGAGCAGATGCGTCTCGCTCTCGAGCGTCACGGTGTCGGACTGCCGCGACAGGAACCGAAAGACCGACCGTGCCATCCATTCTTCTCCGTTTGCGCCGCCTCGCTGCCCGCTGGTTAACAGTAGGACAATGCCGGCGACCCCGTCAAACCGGATGTTGCGCCGGATCCCGCGGCGGATTGGCATTTCTGGCGCGTTGCCGATGCGAAGGCCCGACTTTCGGTCGGGGACGGTGCGGACGAGGGCGGATCGAGGGAAAACGAACGGCCGCCGCGGGGCAGACCGCGGCGGCCGTGCATCTGTTTGCGGCCATCGGCCGATATGCGGCGTGCGCCTCAGCTCGCGGCGCGCTGGGGCTGGGCGCTGCGGGTCAGGGAGCCGATGATGTCGCCCGCCGAGGCGAGCTGGTCCAGCGGGCCGATCGCCGAAAGCGTCGGGCGGGTGTCGAAGAACAGCCGGCCGGCGAGATCGGTCAGCCGGTCGACAGTGATGCCCTGGAGCCGTTCCATCAGCTCGTCGTTGGGGATCGGCCGTCCGTAAAGCATCATCTGCCGGGCGATCTGGCCGGCGCGGGCGGCGGGGCTTTCCTGCCCCATCAGCAACTGCGCGCGGATCTGCGCGCGGGCCCGGTCGATCTCCTGCTGGTCGATCCGGTCGGCCGACTTGCGCAACTCCTCGATGATCACCGGCAATAGCTCCGGCAGGTTCTCGCCGCCGGTCGCCGCGTGGATGCCGAAGATGCCGGTGTCGGAGAAGCCCCAGTGGAAGGCATAGACCGAGTAGCACAGGCCGCGATGCTCGCGCACTTCCTGGAAGAGGCGTGAGGACATGCCGCCGCCGAGGATGTTGGCGAGAATCTGCGAACAGTAGAAGTCGCGCGCATGGTAGGCCTTGCCCTCGAAGCCGAGCAGGACCTGCGCGTCCATCAGGTCGCGCGTCTCGCGCACGTCGCCGCCGGTGTAGTTCGCCACCTCCAGGACGGGGGGCGCGGACGGCGTCTGCGGCAGCGACGAGAACCGCTTCTCGACGTCGCGGACGAAATCCGAATGATCGACGGCGCCGGCCGCGACCACGAACATGCGGTCGGTCGTGTAGTTGCGGCCGAGATAGGTGCGGATCTGCTCCGGCTGGAACGACATCACCGTTTCCGGCGTGCCGAGGATTGCCCGCCCGATCGTCTGGTCGCGATAGGCGGCTTCGGAGAACTTGTCGAAGATGACGTCGTCGGGGGTGTCGTTGGCAGCCCCGATCTCCTGCAGGATGACATGCTTCTCGCGGGAGAGTTCTTCCTCGTCGAATTCCGATTCCGTCAGGATGTCGGCCAGGATGTCTGTCGCCAGCGGCACGTGATCCTTGAGCACGCGGGCATAGTAGGAGGTCGTCTCGGTGGAGGTGGCGGCGTTGACCTCGCCGCCCACGTTCTCGATCTCTTCGGCGATCTCGCGGGCGGTGCGGCGCGCAGTACCCTTGAAGGCCATGTGTTCGAGCAGATGGGCGATCCCGTGCTCGTCCGCCGTCTCGTTGCGGGAACCGGACTTGATCCACACGCCGAGCGCGACGCTCTCCAGATGCGGCATGGTCTCGGTGACGACCGTCAGGCCTGACGGCAGCCTGGTGCACTCAACTTTCATGTTACGACTTTCCGCGATCGCTAACCCCGAATTCGGGAGTATCTGCCGATGAAGGCTTCAACGGTATCCAGTTCCGGATCCAGGATTTCGAACCGCTCCTCCCTTTGCATCATGTCAGCAAGCCACGACGGAAGCGCCGGGTCAATACCGCTGGCGGATTTTACCGCGGCGGGGAATTTGGCCGGATGGGCGGTGGCGAGCGTCACCATCGGGCTCGCCGGGCGGGCGTTTTTCGCAGCGACGAACACGCCGGTGGCCGTGTGCGGGTCGAGCAGGTAACCCGTCTTTTCCAGCGTCTCGGCGATCGTCTTGGCGACCTGCTTCTGTGTGGCGCGGCCGGCGCGGAATTCCTTGCGGATGGCCTTCAGCGCCTTGTCGCCGATCGCAAAGGCGCCGGACTGCTTCAGCCCTTCCATCAGCGTGCGGATCGCCGCCGCATCGCGGCCATAGGCCTCGAACAGCAGCCGTTCGAAGTTCGAGGAGATCTGGATGTCCATCGACGGCGAGGTGGTGGCGACGACGCCGCGCATCTCGTAACGGCCGGTCTTGAGCGCGCGCGCCAGGATGTCGTTGTCGTTGGTGGCGATCACCAGCCGGTCGATCGGCAGGCCCATGCGCTTGGCGACGAAGCCGGCGAAGATGTCGCCGAAATTGCCGGTCGGCACCGCGAACGAGACCTTCCGGTCCGGTGCGCCGAGGGCGATCGCGCTCGTGAAATAGTAGACGATCTGGGCCATGATGCGCGCCCAGTTGATCGAGTTGACGCCGGAAAGCTGCATCTTCTCGCGGAAGGCCCGGTCGTTGAACATCGCCTTGACGAGGTTCTGGCAGTCGTCGAAGTTGCCCCTGACCGCGATCGCATGGACGTTGGCCGCGCGCGAGGTGGTCATCTGCCGCTGCTGCACCGGCGAGACCTTCTCATGCGGAAACAGGATGAAGATGTCGGTCCGCTCGCGTCCGGCAAAGGCGTCGATCGCCGCCCCGCCGGTATCGCCCGAAGTGGCGCCGACGATCGTCGCGCGCTCGCCGCGCTCGGCCAGCACATGGTCCATCAGCCGGCCCAGAAGCTGCATCGCCACGTCCTTGAAGGCGAGCGTGGTGCCGTGGAAGAGCTCGAGGATGAAGTCGTTGGCGCCCGTCTGCACCAGCGGCGCCACCGCCGGATGGCGGAAGGTGGCGTAGGCCTCGGCGATCATCGCCTTCAGCGTCGGCTCGGCGATCTCGCCGCCGACGAAGGGCGACAGCACGGCGAAGGCGACCTCCTGGTAGGTCATGCCGCGCATCGCCCGGATCTGCTTCTTCGAGAACGAGGGCCATTCCTTCGGCACATAGAGCCCGCCGTCGCTGGCGAGCCCGGCCAGCAGCGCATCGCAGAAACCGAGGTTGGGGGCTTCGCCCCGCGTCGAAACATACTTCACGTGATCATCCCTGAAAGTGAGCGGGGCTGGAGACGAGCCGGCGTCCTGAACGCTGGACCGGAGCGCGGACATGGAGCGCGGAAAGGGCAGGCGGCGATGCCGGGCGGCGCAAGGCGGCGGTCACGAAACGTCCTTCTGTTCGGTCGCGGCATCTGCCGCGCCCAGCTAGGCATATCCGAACCGGGCGGGTCGCGCGGTTCCCGTTGCGGCGGACCGTGGCAAAGCCGACCGTCCGAGACCCCTCATCGGCCGGTTTCCCTGAAACGGAATCCTGCCGGGCGGGCCGGTACAGCAAAAAGTGGAAGGTCGGTTTTGGACAATCGATTTTTTGCCGCACCGCTGCTATAGAGCATCCGCGAGGGTCGAGAAAGGCCCGTTTTTTATGAGTTGAAGCGGGCGCCACAAGTCCGAATGCAGGGGTGAGACACACGTGATTTCCAAGACGCGCCGCCTTCTCGGCATTTCTCTACTCGCCATCGCCGCAGGCTGCAGCCAGACCGACAAGCCCGGCGAAATGGGCGTCGCCTCCGGCACCGGCCAGCAGGCCTCGCAGCAGCCGGCCGTCATCCAGGGAGCCTGCCCGCAGGTCTACCTGCGCGAAGGCACCGCCGTGCACCGGGCCTATGCCCGCGGCGCCAAGGACGATCCGGAGAAGCTGCTCTACCAGGCGACGCTGTCGGCCACCACGCGCCAGTGCGTCCAGAGCGAGAGCAACCTGACGGTCACCGTCATGGCGCAGGGCCGCGTCGTCTCCGGTCCCGCCGGCGCATCCGGCACCGTCACCCTGCCGATCCGCGTCGCCGCCACCGACGGCGACAAGACGCTCTATTCGAACCTTGCCAAGTTCAGCGTGACGGTTCCGCCGGAAGGCACCGCGCAATACGTCTTCACCGACGCCAACGTCGTCCTGCCCGGCGGCGCCGGCGGCTTCTCCAAGATCTATGTCGGCTTCGACGAGGGGCCGTACAATACGCAGTGAGGCGGCAAGCGGCGTAGCAGATCGTCAGATAGGGCGTGCATCGGAGCTTGCCGGGTGGCAGGTCGACCGGCGGCTGCTGCCCGATTGTCGGCAAGTCCCATCTGGACTACAGTTCTTTTCAGTTGGGCCTGGCGCCGGGCGGGAGCAATTCGAAATCCCGGCGGGAGATTGTTTGATCTGACTCGATCGCGGCCTCTTTTTCGGCGTCCGCCGGGAAGGAATCTCCGCTTGGCGATGCAGAACTCGTGAGCGGGGTGCAGAGGTGGGACAGAACGCCGAGATCGGTCCGGCGGGCCCTGACGACTTCCCTGCCATCAGGGCCTTGTGCGATGGCTTCCTCGACTGGTGCCGCTCGCGCTATGGCGAGAATGCCTGGTTCGTCGACCGCTACTACACCCCGGAACAATGGGCTTCACTGCTGGACAGCTTGCCGCGGATTCACGCGGCTCCAGAGGGGGAGATCCTAGTCGCCCGACTGAACGGAACGGGCGTCGGCTGCGTGATGATGCAGCGGATCGACGGACGGACCTGCGAGATGAAGCGCATGTTCGTCAGCCCCGACGGGCGAGGCCTGGGGCTGGGTCGCAGGCTCGCCGAGACCATCATGCGCGTGGCTGCCGAGCGGGGTTACGCCACAATGCGGCTGGATACCGGACGCAACCACGATGAGGCACTTAGCCTCTACCGCTCTCTCGGTTTCCGGGAGATCGCTCCCTACTATGAAGCGCCGCCTGAATTGCGCAACCATCTCATCTTCATGGAAGCTCCACTGGCCGTGCGGGCAGGGTAGTTCCGTCGTCCCGGGATGCCGCTCTGGGGCTGGCGGCTTTTGTTGCCGACTGCCGTCATTCTTGCTGCCGGTCCCGCCCCCCCTCACATCGCCTCCTGCCACTCCGCCAGCGCCGCGACCACGCCGGGCAGGTCGCTCATGCGCGAGATCACCGTTTCGGCGCCGGCGTCCGTCAGCCGGTCGGCATGCGAGGGGTAGGTATGCGAGGCGCCGGTGAAGCCGACGACGCGCATGCCGGCGGCGCGTGCGCCCTGGATGCCGTGCACCGAATCCTCGATGACCAGCGTGCGCGCCGGATCGGCGCCGAACTGGGCCGCACCGTGCAGAAAGATGTCCGGCTTGGGCTTCACCCGGTCGGGGCCGAGGTCCTTGGCCGAATAGATGTGCGGCGCGAACACCTCCTTCAGGCCGACCCGCGTCAGCATCAGGTCGAGCCGGTGCGAGGCGGAGTTGGAGCAGATGCAGTAGGGGCGGCGCAGCCGCGACAGGGCGAACTTCACCCCCTCGATGACCTTCACTTCCTTGGCCAGCCGGGCGTCGAGCAGTTTCTCCGACTTGTCGAGCAGCGTCGCCGACAGCGGGATCGAGGCTTCGCGCTCGATCGCAAGCAGGATGTTGTGCCAGGTCATGCCCGCGAAGCGCTCGCCCATCTCCTCGACGCCGATCGGGTAGCCGGCCTCGGTCAGAAGGCGGGATTCGACCTCCGCCGCGATGATCTCGGAATCGACGAGAACGCCGTCGCAATCGAAAATGATGAGGTCGAAACCTTCCATGGAAGCTGTCCTATCGGGAGGGGCACGAAGCCGGCGCGACCGCGATGCGGCGCAAATGGGAACTGCGAGGCATTTATACGATGCCGCCCGAAAGCTCAACATCGGCGGCCGGCGCCCGCATGCGTCGACGCGCTCGACAGCGTTCCCCGGGCCTTCTATCAGTAGAGCATGACGAACAGCCAAGACGACACGATCGCAAGCCGCATCAGCCGCGTTCTCGCCGAGCGCATCATCTCGGGCGCCCTGCCGCCCGGCGCACGCCTGCGCCAGGACCATCTGGCCGAGGAATTCGGCGCCAGCCACGTGCCCGTCCGCGAGGCGTTCCGGCGGCTCGAGGCGCAGGGCCTCGCCGTCAGCGAGCCGCGCCGCGGCGTGCGCGTCGCAGCCTTCGATCTCGCCGAGGTGCGCGAGGTGGCGGAGATGCGCGCGGCCCTCGAGGTGCTGGCGCTGCGCCACGCCGTGCCGAACATGACGCCCGCCATCCTCGAGCGGGCGGCGGCGGCGACGACGGCCGCGGACGCGGCCACCGACGTGCGCGCCTGGGAGGCGGCCAACCGGGCCTTCCACCGCCTGATCCTCGAGCCCTGCGCCATGCCGCGCCTGCTGGCCGCGATCGACGACCTGCACGCCGCCAGCGCCCGCTTCCTGTTTTCCGCCTGGCAATCGAGCTGGCAGCCGCGCACCGACCACGATCATCGCGCGATCCTGGCCGCACTCAGGAGCGGCAACGCCGAGGAGGCGGTCTCGATCCTCGGGCGCCACGTCCAGTGGATCGGCCGCACGCCCGTGCGCAACGCCACCGGCGAAACCCGCGAGATCTTCTCCATCGTCGGGTGACGTCGGTCGGCGGTTGTGCCGAATCGCTGTGAATTATCTATAATTTTTGGCGACCGGTGAAAGCGCTGGAATACCGGCGGTCGTTACTCGTTTTGCGTGCGGAGCCGACGCGGGCGGCCGGCCGCAGTGGCTTGACGTCTCGTCCGGAATGTTCCTAGTTTCAAAATTATAGATAATTATTCCGGTTATCTATGACGCTCGTCAGGAGGATTTTGATGTTCCAACTCGCCGCCGCCGGACCGACCGGCTTCGATCCCTTGCGCATCGGTGCGCGTTCACTGCCGATGCGCATCGTCTTCGTGCTGGCCGGCACGCTGGCGCTGGCGCTCGCCTCGCGCATCAGCGTGCCGATGGTGCCGGTGCCGATCACGATGCAGACCTTCGCCGTCACCATGATCGGCGCGCTCTATGGCTGGCGGATCGGCACGCTCACCGTGCTCGCCTGGCTTGCCGAGGGCATGGCCGGCCTGCCGGTGCTGGCCGGCGGGGCAGGGGGCATCGCCCATTTCGCCGGGCCGACCGCCGGCTACCTCGTCTCCTTCCCGCTGATGGCGGCGATGGTCGGCTGGCTGGCCGAGCGCGGCTGGACGGGCACGCGGCTCGTTCAGAGCTTTGCGGCGCATTTCGCAGCCAACCTCTTCTGCCTGGCGCTGGGCGGCGCATGGCTCGCCACGCTGATCGGCCTGGAGAAGGCGATGATGCTGGGCGTCGTTCCCTTCGTACTCGGCGCGCTGTTGAAGTCGGCGCTCGCAGCCACCCTGCTGAAGGCTGCAGCACCGCGGCCCGCAGCCGAGCTGCCGTGACCGGGCGAGCGTGACAGCGATACCATGACCGTCCGGCTCCGCGCCCACCACCTGCTCTGCATGCTGACCTTCGTCGGGAAGGGCTACAGCCCCGCCTTCGTCGAGAACTACAGGCAGGTCGCCCGACGGCTTTCGGCGGGCGAGACGATTGAGATCGTCGAGGGGCCGGACGACATCTGCGCGCCGCTTCTGGACGGCGACACCCATTGCCGCGAGGAGAGCGTCGCCGCGCGCGACCGGCAGGCGGCTGAGGCCGTCGCCGCCCTGACCGGCACAGCCGTCGATGCCGGCACGCTGATCGTGCCGGACGAGGCGCTGCTGGAGCGCTTGCGCGCCGCCTTCGGTAGCGGCGAACTGCGAGCGGCCTGCGGCGGCTGCGAGTGGAGCGAACTCTGTTCGCGCGTCGCCGCGCACGGCTTTCCGGGGATCCTGGTCGGCAAGGCGCCCCTTGCGGGTGGTGGCCGTTAAAGTTGTGCTGCAGCCGCTTCACGCACCGTCGCAGGAAGGCGAATCGAAATCTGAGGGTCGTGGCCTAGAACGCGAATTCGATTCAGCTTTCGGCGCCGGGCGATCCGCTCAGATGCGCTCCGGCAGGGGGAAGATTTCGAGGAACTGCCGCTCGCCCTTCGGCGTGAAATGGATCGCCCGGCTGTCCTCGCTGCGCCGTGCCCAGCCGGTCTCGATGAAGCGCGCGAGCAGCGCCTCGCCGAGCGAACCGGACAGATGCGAGCGCCGCTCGCTCCAGTCGAGGCAGGTCCGGCAGACCGGCCGCCGCTGGCCGCGCAGGCCCGCGACGTCGATGCCGATCGCAGCCATCTTCGCCGCGCCTTCCTCAGTCAGTCTCGCCTCGTCGCCGTCGACCGCGACATGCCCGTCGGCCACCAGCCGGTCGAGCATGCGCACGCCGAAGTCGCCGGCGAGATGGTTGTAGCAGACCCGCGCCTTGCGCAGCGCCGGATCCTTCGGACCAGGGCGCGCCCGCAGGTAGCCGCGGTGGGCGGCAAAGCCCATCAGCCCCTCGAGCAGCAACCCGACCTCGTCGTCGGCGAGCGTGAAATAGCGATGCCGCCCCTGCTTGCGCTGGCCGACGAGGCCGCCCGCCTCCAGCTTCGCCAGGTGCGAACTCGCCGTCGACAGCGTGATCCCGGCGGCGCCGGCAAGCTCCGTCGCCGTCAGCGCCTGTCCGCCCATCAGCGCCGTCAGCATGTTGGCGCGGGCGGGATCGCCGATCAGGGCGCCGATCTGGGCAATGTCCGGTCCTTCTTTCATAGTTCGATCATAGTCGAAGCATCGCTGACCGGCAATATGCGATCCTGCGAACATCGGAAACCTGAGGAAGACATGATGATCACCTGCTTCATCCGCTACGAGATCGACCCGTTCAAGCGCGAGGAATTCGCCGCCTATGCCCGCACCTGGGGGCAGGCGATCCCGCGATGCGGCGCCGAACTGATCGGCTATTTCGCCCCGCACGAGGGTTCGGCGACGACGGCCTACGGCGTCTATTCCATCGACAGCCTCGCCGCCTACGAGGCCTACCGGGCAAGGCTCGCCGCCGATCCGCTGGGGGCGGAGAACTACGCCTTCGCGCGGAGCGAGCGCTTCATCCTGAAGGAGGACCGCCTCTTCCTGAAGAACGTCTCCCTGCCGCATGCGGAACGGGTGCAGCCATGATCGCCGTCATCTTCGAGGTCGCGCCGGCGCCGGGGCGCCGCGACGTCTATCTCAACCTGGCCGCCCGGCTGGGCGCGCAGCTCAACGAGATCGACGGCTTCGTTTCCATCGAACGCTTCCAGAGCCTGTCGGTGCCGGGCAAGATCCTCTCCCTGTCGTTCTGGCGCGACGAGGCGGCGGTCGCCGCCTGGCGGAACGGCGCCGAGCACCGCGCCGCCCAGAAGGCCGGTCGCAACGGTGTCTTCGCCGACTACCGCCTCCGGGTCGTCTCCGTCCTGCGCGACTACGGCATGTTCGAGCGCGACGAAGCGCCGGGCGACAGCCGGACGGTCCATGATGCGGCGTGAGGGACGCGCTACCGCGTGCTGCCGACCGATGCCCGAAGCGCGAGGAGTGCCGTCCTGAGCGCAGGCAGGTCACCTGCCGCGACGTTCCAGATCACGTCGTCGGCAACGCGGTGGTATTCGTGGCGCAGGATATTGCCCATGCCGCGGATGGACCGCCAGGGAATGTCCGGCGCCTGTCGGAGCAGGGCGTCGGGAAGGTGCCGGCTGGCTTCGGAAATGATCTCGATGGCGCGCTGGACCGCGAGCCGGAGGATGTCGTCCTGACCGAAATCCTCGCGCGTCTTTCCTGCGAGCGCGGTCTCGATCAGGGCGATCGTCTCCAGCATCTCGGTCAGGATCACGTCGATATCGCGCGCCATCAGAAGATACGTATCGCCGAGGTTTCGATCTTGTCCTTCAGCCTCGGATGCAGGCTGTCGCGCGTCGTCACATCCACCTCGGCCGCAAGCGCGTCCTCCAGGAAAAGCTTGATGCTGGCGAGATCGACGAGGGAGAACCGCCGCTCGAGATCATAGTCGATGAACAGATCGACGTCGCTTTCCCCGCCCGCCTCGTCGCGGGCCACCGAGCCGAAGAGATAGAGCGAGGTCGCGCCGAGGGCGCGGATCGCGTCCTCGTTCTGCATCAGTCGCTCGATCGCCTCGTTCCTCGTCATGGCGCAGTTCTACCGCATCGGCGGCCGCTTTTCCATGTGGCGAATATTTCGCATGCCGCGCTCTCTGCCTTCACCCTTCGGTAACCATCTTCGGTAACCATAAGGGCCAAGACGTTCGTCATCCGAGTAAGCGTATCAGCGAGTATTCCATGTCCCATGTTCTTTCGCTTGCCGAAGCCCGTTCGGTCCGTCCCAATGGCTGGCTGGACACGATCATCCGGGGCGACTGCGTCGCGGCCCTCGATGCCCTGCCGGACCAGTCGGTCGACGTGATCTTCGCCGATCCGCCCTACAACCTCCAGCTCGGCGGCACGCTGCACCGGCCGGACCAGAGCCTCGTCGACGCCGTCGACGACGAATGGGACCAGTTCGCCTCCTTCGAGGCCTATGACGCCTTCACCCGCGCCTGGCTGCTCGCCTGCCGCCGCGTGCTCAAGCCGAACGGCACGATCTGGGTGATCGGCTCCTACCACAACATCTTCCGCGTCGGCGCCACCCTGCAGGACCTCAACTTCTGGATCCTCAACGACGTCGTCTGGCGCAAGACCAATCCGATGCCGAACTTCAAGGGCCGCCGCTTCCAGAACGCCCACGAGACGATGATCTGGGCGAGCCGCGATCCCAAGGCCAAGGGCTACACCTTCAACTACGACGCCATGAAGGCGGCCAACGACGACGTGCAGATGCGCTCCGACTGGCTGTTCCCGATCTGCTCGGGCGGCGAGCGGCTGAAGGACGCCGACGGCAAGAAGATCCACCCGACCCAGAAGCCGGAGGCGCTGCTTGCGCGCGTCATCATGGCTTCGACGAAGCCCGGCGACGTCGTGCTCGATCCCTTCTTCGGCTCCGGAACGACCGGTGCCGTCGCCAAGCGCCTCGGCCGTCATTTCGTCGGCATCGAGCGCGAGCAGGATTATATCGACGCCGCGCTCGCCCGCATCAATGCGGTCGTGCCGCTCGGCAACCAGACGCTTACGGTGATGACCGGCAAGAAGGCCGAGCCGCGCGTCGCCTTCAACACGCTGGTCGAGAGCGGCATGATCGCCCCCGGCACGGTGCTGACCGATGCAAGGCGGCGCCACAGCGCCGTCGTCCGCGCCGACGGCACCATCGCGTCCGGCGCCGATGCCGGCTCGATCCACCGCGTCGGCGCGAAGGTACAGGGGCTCGACGCCTGCAACGGCTGGACCTTCTGGCACTATGCCGAAGGCAGCGAGTTGAAGCCGATCGATGCGCTGCGCTCCGTCGTTCGCAGCGACATGGCCAGACTCGAAGGCTGAGCCGCGAACGCGGGTCTTGCGGGAGATACCTCCGTCGCGGCCTTCGGCGTTCCCTGCGTCGGAGGTCGCGGCACTTCTGCCCCCGGGTTGCGTGGGGAATTTCAGCTCATGACGGCTGCGGCGTTTCGTCTGCGCGAACCCTTTCGGCGCTTTCGCCGAAGGGTAAACATGGACAAACCCTCGACTGTGTGGGCACAATGCCCCTCGCACATGCAGGGAGGAAGGAAGGCCGTCAACATTACTTGAAAAGCAGGTGGAACCTGGGGCGTCGGATTGCATTCATAACGTGTTAAGCGGGAGGCGATCATGAGGCATATCGAAATCGGCAACCTCGATCCGGAGCAAGCCAAACGTGTCTGGGAGGTTTCTGAATACTGCCGCAAGGCCGGCGTCAGCCGGAGGGAAGAGCAAAGGCTGATCAAGATCCTCGGCCGTTATGCCTCCGCCCACGAACTGCAGATGAACATCGTTCGTCCGAACAACCGCTCCCGCTGCTGAAATTCAGCGGCGACATCTTCTTCAGGACGCCGGTCGCGCGTCTCTCTCCCCATCCTTTTCCAGTGCTTCCGATGCGGTACGTAGCTCAGCTCGGACCGCCATCGAACGAACAAAGTAAGTCGTTGCGAATATTCACGGATTCGCCTCTTTGAGGCGGTCGATCTTCAGCGGCGGTTAACCATCCCCGTCTAAGGTCGGCAGCAGACATCAGAGTTTACGTCTTTCCGGTTTCGTACCTTCAGTCCCGGAAAGGCGAAAACGCCCGGGACCGGCGACGGCTCCGGGCGTTTTTCTGTCTCCGGACGGCCTCAGAGCGTGATGCCGTGCGCGGCGAGATCGCTCTTCAGTTTCTCGGCATCCTTGAAGTGCACGGCGTTCCAGCCGGCCGCCCGCGCCCCTTCGACGTTCTTCTCTGCATCGTCGATGAAGAGGGTGTGCGCGGGCGCCAGGCCGAAATCGCGCGCGTGCCTCTCGTAGATGGCGAGCTCCGGCTTGATCAGGCCGATCTCTCCCGAGACCGTGACGCCGCGCGGCAGGTCGAGGAAGGGATAGAGCTTGCGCGCCTCCTTGAACGTATCGGCTGCGAAGTTGGTCAGCATGGTGACGTCGCGGCCATCGGCCACCAGCGTCTCCATGATCGCGACGCTCTCGACATAGGCGTGCGAGACCATCTCATGCCAGTGCTTGCGGAAGGCGCGGATGTTCTCGGCGTGATCCGGATAGTCCGTGATCAGCAGCGCCTCGGCGTCCTCCCAGCTCCGGCCGCGGTCCTGCTCCAGGTTCCAGTCGTGCGTGCAGACGTTGGCGAAGAACCAGTTGCGCTCCGCATCGTCCGGGATCAGCCGGCTGAAGGGGATGTGTGGGTCGTAGTGGATCAGCACCCGGCCGATGTCGAAGACGATGTGACGGATTTCGATGGTCATGGGGTGCTCACCTTTTCCAGTATACGGGGCCGCGGCCGGAAGGCCTCCGGCATAGCCTGCTTGATTGCCTTCTTCATGACGCTCGGCAGCGCCTCGCCCGCAAGGGTTTCCTCCGGCTCCCACCAGCCCGGCCCCGTGCTCTGTCCCGCAGCGATCGCGCGGCTGACCCTGGAGCGGAAGACCGTGAGGCGCAATTCGAAATGGGTGAAGACGTGGACGACGGTGCCGCAGTCGCGCCAGGCGGCGGCGAAAGGAGCTGCCTCGCTGCCGGTGGCGCCGTCCTGCCGGGCCGTCCAGTCGGTGTTCGGCACCTCGGTCATGCCGCCCAGAAGCCCGTGGCCGGGCCGCTTGCGCAGGAACACCGCGCCGGTCTCGTCGACCGCCACGAAGGCGGCCCCGAGCCGCACTGGCCTCTCCTTCCTGCCCGCCTTCACCGGAAAGCGCTCCGGGTCGTCGCTCGCAAGCGCGACGCAGGACCCGTTCACCGGACAGAGCGCGCAGGCGGGCCGCCGGGGCGTACAGATCGTGGCGCCGAGATCCATCATGGCTTGCGCGAAGTCGCCCGGCCGTTCGGACGGCGTCATTTCGGCAACCAGCCCGCGCATCAGCGGCTTGGCGCCGGGCAGGGGGGCGTCGAGCGCATTCAGCCTGGAGATGACGCGCTCGACATTGCCGTCGAGCACCGCCGCCGGCCGGTCGAAGGCGATGGCCGCGATCGCGGCCGCCGTATAGTCGCCGATGCCGGGCAGCGCCTTCAGCCCGTCCTCGGTGTCGGGAAACCGCCCGCCGTGCTGGAAGGCCACGGTCTCGGCGCATTTCTTCAGGTTGCGCGCCCGCGCATAATAGCCGAGACCGGCCCAGGCCTTCATCACCGCCTCGGTCTCGGCCTCGGCGAGATCGGTCACCGTCGGCCATTTCGAGGTGAACAGCGCGAAATAGGATTTCACCGCCTGCACCGTCGTCTGCTGCAGCATCACTTCGGAGAGCCACACGCGGTAGGGATCGGGCCGGATGCCGCGGGCGGCCATCGGCGGCGAGACGCGCCAGGGCAGGTCGCGATGATGCCGGTCGTACCAGGCGACGATCTGGCTGGTCTTCTCTGCTGCGGCGGGCGTTTTCGTCATCGGTTTGCCTGGACGCGGTAAGGAAGCGTATAACTGGCGAAGCAACGCCGTTTCTTCAAGGCAAATTTCGCCTGCCGAGGAATATTTTCCGCTGGAGTGCCTGCCGTGAATTCCCGATCCCCCCGAAAGGGCGCCCAGCAGATCAGCGAGGTCGCCAACGACCTGATCGATCCGGTCCTGGCGAAGCGCGCCGGCATCAACACCATGCTGCTTGGTTCCTGGGACGAGATCGCCGGCAGTGCCTTCGCCGAGTGCAGCCGGCCGGAGAAGATCGCCTGGCCGCGGCGGGTCTCCGAGATGGCCGGCGAGGACGGCGGCCACCAGCCCGGCACGCTCACGATCGCCTGCGAGGGCTCGCGCGCACTGTTCCTGTCGCACCAGCAGGGCGAGCTGATCCAGCGCATCAACGGCTTCTTCGGCTTCCCGGCGATCCGCCAGGTGCGGATCGTGCAGAAGCCGGTGACGCCGCCCGCACGGCGCCGCCGCGCGCCGCGGCCTTTGACCGGCGAGGCGGCGCGCCATCTGGACGACCTGGTGGAGGGCATCGAGGGCGACGCGCTGAAGGCGGCGCTGAAGCGCCTCGGCACCGCCGTCCTCGGCCGCAAGGGCGAGCGGCGGCGCTGAGCAAGGTCGGCCGTCGGCAGCGCCTCCGATCTCACTGGTTGCCCCTCATCCGCCTGCCNNGCAGGCGGGGAGAAGGACGATTGCGGCGACGCCCTGCCTTGCTCTTTGCACAACGCAGAACGCGTCCCCTCTCCCCGCTCGCGGGGAGAGGGTTAGGGTGAGGGGCCGTCGCCGCCGCGGGGTGGCGGATAGCGCCAACTGTCCAGGGGCCGCAGCCACCACCGGGCAAGCGCCGTGGGAGCGCGAAGCCATTGCTCGAGGGCGGCGGGCATCCTGCCGGGTGCACCACGCACCGGCGGACCTGCGGCACAACATCACAAGGTCACAATTCTTTGAAGGTCATGGTGTTGGCGCAGCTTGTTCGCGACAGGAAGCCGGTATATCCCGGCGATCGAAGCATTTTTACTTGTCCCCCATAGGAGAGACCATGTCCCTTTCCGAAATGAGCCCGTTCAAGCGTCTTCTGGGCGGCGTCGCCGTTGCGGCACTGGCGGCAACGCTCGTCGCCTGCAGCGAGGAGAAGAAGGAGACCGCCGCGGCTCCGGAGAACCAGGCGACCACCGAAAGCACTGCGACGCCGGCCACCCCGGCCGCCGGTACCGATGCCGCCGCGACGACCGCAGCAGCGCCGGCTGCGACGAGCGAGGTCGCCCAGGCCGCGCCGTCGGCCGGCACGACCCCGTCCACCCCGGCCCGCGTGGAAGTTCCGCCGTCCGAGGGCGACGTCGACATGGCCAAGGTGCTCGAGCCCGGCCCGCTGCCGGAGATGGCGGTCGGCGAGGCCAACGCCCCGGTGACGATCGTCGAATACATGTCGATGACCTGCCCGCATTGCGCCCGTTTCCACAACGAGACCTTCGACGCGATCAAGGCCAAGTATGTCGACAGCGGCAAGGTGCGGTTCATCGTCCGCGAGTTCCCCTTCGACCCGCGCGCGGCGGCCGCCTTCATGCTGGCCCGCTGCGCCCCGCCCGAGCAGTATTTCCCGATGGTCTCCATGCTGTTCAAGCAGCAGGAACAGTGGGCTGCTGCGGAAAACGGCCGCGAAGCGCTGCTGCAGATGTCCAAGCTGGCCGGTTTTACACAACAGAGCTTCGAAGCCTGCTTGACGAACCAGAAACTTCTCGATGATGTGAACGCGGTCCGCGAGCGCGGTGCCAAGGAATTCGGCATCGCGGCCACGCCGACTTTCATCGTCAACGGCCAGCGCTATTCCGGAGAAATGTCGGTTGACGTCATGTCGGCCCTCATCGACAGCAAGCTCTGATCCCGGCCGCGGCCAGGCCGCGGACGCCGGGGGCGTTGGTGTGTCTGCTCTACCGAGCCGAACTGCGCGCCGACACCCCCCTCTGCCCTGCCGGGCATCTCCCCCTCAAGGGGGGAGATCGGGCCGTGGCGTCGCCATCGCCCGGTTTATCCGCCCCGCAACTGTGAGACGGCAGCCTGCTTCTGTAGCGCCGATTTCGCCGCTCGATGGACAGCTCCGGCAGGCGACGCAACCGATCTCCCCCCTTGAGGGGGAGATGCCCGGCAGGGCAGAGGGGGGTAAAGCCACCCTCGGGTGCCAATCATGAAATTCACCAAGCTTCGCCTGCAGGGCTTCAAGACCTTCGTCGAGCCGACCGAATTCGTCATCGAGCGCGGGCTGACCGGCGTCGTCGGGCCGAACGGCTGCGGCAAGTCGAACCTCGTCGAGGCGCTGCGCTGGGTGATGGGGGAGAACTCCTACAAGAACATGCGCGCGTCCGGCATGGACGACGTGATCTTTTCCGGTTCCGGCAACCGCCCGGCGCGCAATACCGCCGAGGTCGGCCTCTACCTCGACAATTTCGACCGCACCGCACCCGCCGCCTTCAACGATGCCGACGAGATCCAGGTCTCGCGCCGCATCGAGCGCGAGCAGGGCTCGGTCTACCGCATCAACGGCAAGGAGGCGCGCGCCAAGGACGTGCAGCTCCTCTTCGCCGATGCCTCCACCGGCGCCCGCTCGCCGTCGATGGTCGGGCAGGGACGGATCGGCGAGCTGATCCAAGCAAAGCCGCAGGCGCGCCGCCAGTTGCTCGAAGAAGCGGCCGGCATCTCCGGCCTGCATTCGCGCCGCCACGAGGCCGAGCTGCGCCTGCGCGCCGCCGAAACCAACCTCGAGCGCCTCGACGACGTCACCTCGCAGCTCGAGAGCCAGATCGACAGCCTCAAGCGCCAGTCGCGCCAGGCCAACCGCTTCAAGATGCTGTCGGCCGACATCCGCAAGCACGAGGCGATGCTGCTGCACATCCGCTGGGCGCAGGCGAAGGAGGCTGAGGGCGAGGCGGAAAGCCAGCTGAACCAGGCGACCTCGCTCGTTGCCGAGCGCGCGCAGGCGCAGATGGAGGCGGCGAAGGCGCAGGCGATAGCGAGCCTCAAGCTGCCCGAACTGCGCGAGAACGAGGCGAAGCTCGCAGCCGCGCTGCAGCGGCTGCAGATCGCCCGCGCGCAGCTGGAAGAGGACGCCGGCCGCCTGCTGCGCCGCCGCGACGAGCTGGCACGGCGGCTGACCCAGCTCGCCGAGGACATCGCCCGCGAGGAGGCGATGGTCAGGGACAATGCCGCGGTTCTGGAGCGGCTTGCGGCGGAGGAGCAGGAGATCGGAGAGATCCTGGGCGAGGCCGACGACCGCGCCGCCGCCGCGCGCGAGGCCATGGACGAGGCGGCCGAGCGCCTGTCGGGCAGCGAGCGCGTGCTCTCCGAGATCACCGCCGAGCGCGCCGAGGCGCAGGCCGCCCGCAACCAGCTGGAAAAGACGATCCGCGACCTTGCCGACCGGCAGGCGCGGCTCGCCCAGCAGTTCACGGGCCTGGAGGCGGAGATTGCCGCCATCGACGAGCGCATCGCCGCCCTGCCGGATCCCGAGCAGAAGCGTGCCGAGGTGCAGTCGGCCGAGGCGGCGCTGGAGGAGGCCGGCGAGCGGCTGGCCGAGGCCGAGGAGGCGCTGGAGGAGGCGCGCGCGACCGAAGTCGACGCGCGCGGCCCCGTCGACGCCGCCCGCGGAAACGTCAACGCCATCGAGACCGAGATGCGTACGATCCGGCGGATGCTGGAGGCGGGTGCAGCCGGCGGGTCGTTCTCGCCGGTGGTCGAGGACGTGCAGGTCGACAAGGGCTTCGAGACGGCGCTCGGCGCAGCGCTGGGCGATGATCTGGATTCGCCCGCCGATACCGCCGCCGCCGCCCACTGGCGCTATGCCGGAGACGGCGCGGCCGATGCGTCGCTTCCCGATGGAGCGGTGCCGCTTCTGTCCCATGTCCGTGCCCCGGACGTCTTGACCCGTCGCCTGCGCCAGATCGGCGTCGTGGCGGACGAGGCTCGTGCGCTCTCGCTCCTGGCAAGCCTGGCACCCGGCCAGCGGCTGGTGACGCGCGAGGGCGCGGTGTTCCGCTGGGACGGTCATGTCACCGGCGCCGATGCGCCGAGTGCCGCCGCATTGCGGCTGGCGCAGAAGAACCGGCTGCGCGAACTGGAGGGCGAACTGGAGGCGGCGCGCGCCGCGCTTGCGCAGGCCGAGGCGAGGCTCGCCGATGCCGGTGCGGCGATCCGCGTCGCCACCCAGGTCCAGCAGGACGCCCGCGAGGCGCAGCGGCTGGCCGTTCGGAAGCTTGCCGAAGCGCGCGAGGCGCTGGACGCCGCCGAACGCGCCTCCGGCGAGCTGATCCGCCGCCGCGCCGTGCTGGGCGAGACCAGGGCGCAGCTCGAAGCGCAGCTCGAGGAGGCAGGCGACCGGTTGGAGGAAGCGCGGGCAGCGCTGGAGGATGCGCCCGACGTCGCAGCGCTCGACCTGCGGCTGTCGCAGCAGGCCGCGAGCGTCGCCACCGACCGCGCAGCCCTTGCCGAGGCGCGCGCCTTCCATGACGGCCTGGCCCGCGAGATGGCCGAACGCCAGCGCCGGCTGGCGGCGATCGCCGGCGAGCGGGAGAGCTGGCACAGCCGCGCCGCCAATGCCGAGCGCCACATCGCCCAGCTGCGCGATCGCCAGGCCGAGGCGCAGGAGGAGGCGGAGCGCATCGCCGAGGCGCCGGAAGAGATCGACGAGAGGCGCCGGTCGCTGATGGGCGAGCTCGCCCGCGCCGAGGAGGCCCGCCGCGCGGCGGCCGACCAGTTGCAGGAGGCCGAAAACGCCCAGCGCGAGGCCGACCGGATCGCCGCGACCGCGCTCTCGCAGCTTGCCGAATCCCGCGAGCAGCGCGGCCGCACCGAGGAGCGCCTGGTGTCCGCCCGCGAACGCCGCCTCGACGGCGAGGCGCGCATCCGGGCGGCGCTGCATTGCGCCCCGCACGAGGCGCTGAAGCTCGCCGAGCATCAAGCCGACCGGCCGCTGCCCGATCCGCGCGACACCGAGCTGGAGCTCGACCGCCTGAAGGTCGAGCGCGAACGGCTGGGGGCGGTGAACCTGCGCGCCGAGGAGGAGCAGAAGGAGCTGTCGGAGAAGCTGCAGGCGATCGTCACCGAGCGCGAGGACATCATCGAGGCGATCCGCAAGCTGCGCTCGGCGATCCAGAGCCTGAACCGCGAGGGCCGCGAGCGGCTGCTGGCCGCCTTCGACGTGGTCAACGCCCAGTTCCAGCGCCTCTTCACCCATCTCTTCGGCGGCGGCACGGCCGAGCTGCAGCTGATCGAGAGCGACGACCCGCTCGATGCGGGGCTGGAAATCCTCGCCCGCCCGCCCGGCAAGAAGCCGCAGACGATGACGCTGCTCTCCGGCGGCGAGCAGGCGCTGACGGCGATGGCGCTGATCTTCGCCGTCTTCCTCACCAATCCGGCGCCGATCTGCGTCCTCGACGAGGTCGACGCGCCGCTCGACGACCACAATGTCGAGCGCTACTGCAACCTGATGGACGAGATGGCCGCCTCCACCGAGACCCGCTTCGTCATCATCACCCACAACCCGATCACCATGGCCCGCATGAACCGCCTGTTCGGCGTCACCATGGCCGAGCAGGGCGTCTCCCAGCTCGTCTCCGTCGACCTGCAGACGGCGGAGCAGCTGCGCGAGGCGGTGTAGGCGGGGGAGCGTTTTGGGCGCGCTCAGGGCTCGTCCGCTTCGTTGCCGAACACTGCGGCGATATCGCGTGATCCGTGCAGTACGCGTTCGATGCGTACGTGGTCGCCCATGGAGACGGTGTAGAATATGACGTAGCGGCGGAAGGGAATCGATCGGAGACCGGGCCACAATTCCGGTCTCTGCACGCCGCTACGTGGCGCCTCTGCGATCCTCGTCAGTCGCAATTGGAGCGCCGCCACGAACCGCAATGCCGCCGGTGGATTGTGGGAATAGAGATAGTCGCCAATCGCCTCGATGTCCCGTTCCGCTTCAGGGGACAGCGCGACCGGCATCAACCGCGGCCGAGATACTTTTTCTGCAGGCGATCAAGCACGACTTCGGCCGGGATGGCGGGGCCGCTTTCCAGTCCCTTGCGAATCTCGTCGCGCAGGGCCCGGAGCTTCGCATCCCGCTCTTCCTCGCGCGCCTCCAAGAGGCGAAGGCCGTCGCGAAGGACTTCGCTCGCGCTGGCATAGCGTCCACTCTCCACCAGCGAGCGCACCAGTGTCTCGTAGTGAGGGCCGATATTGTAGCTTGACGGCATGGTTGCTGTCCTTGCGAGCGTTATCCAGAATTATCAAAAATAGATAGGCGAAGCAATCCGACGTGGAGATCCTGAGACACCTCGCTTTTGCAGAGGTGAGACCGGAACCATTCCCCGACTTCCGCATTCTCTTCCGCGCCGGCCGCCATGGCCGGGAACGAAGGGGACATTGATGTCGAGAAACGCACTCTACATGATCATCGGCGCGCTCATCGTGGTCGTCGCAGGCTTCTCCTACTACGCCTATCAGGAGGAGCAGAAGCCGGAAGGGGTCGAGATCCAGATCGGCAAGGACGGCCTTTCGGTCCAGGAAAACTGAGCCTCCTTCGCCCGTCGCAGCCGGCCGCCCGCCGGGGCGGCGGGGCGTTGACCGCGCGCCGGGCGGCTGCGCGCGACGCCCGCCACCGTCGCCGGCGCAGCGTATTGTGCGCCGCAGCATTTTCTCCCTTCCGCTCCGTTCCCAACCTGTGCCATATGCTGTAAATCTGTCACAATAGACTGTTTCGGGTGGAGAACAGCAATGCAGAAGTGGGTCTATGCCTTCGGTGGGGGAAGCGCCGAGGGGAGCGCCGCCGACCGCGACCTCCTGGGAGGGAAGGGCGCCAATCTCGCCGAGATGTGCAATCTCGGCCTGCCCGTGCCGCCCGGCCTCACCATCGTCACCTCCGCCTGCACCCACTACTATGAGAACGGCAGGACCATTCCCGACAGCCTGAAGGACGAGGTCCGCGCCGGCCTGCGGAAGATGGAGGAGGTCACCGGCCGCACATTCGGCCACAACGAGCGGCCGCTGCTTCTCTCCGTCCGCTCCGGCGCCCGCGCCTCCATGCCCGGCATGATGGACACCGTCCTCAATCTCGGCCTGAACGACGATACCGTCCAGGCGCTCGGCCACGATGCCGGCGACGCCCGCTTCGCCTGGGACAGCTACCGCCGCTTCATCCAGATGTACGCCGACGTCGTCATGGGGCTGGACCACGAGGTCTTCGAGGAGATCCTGGAGGACGAGAAGGCCCGCTTCGGTCATGAGCAGGATACCGAGCTCTCCGCCGTCGAATGGCAGCACGTCATCGCCCGTTACAAGGAAACGATCGAGGACGAACTGGGAGAAAGCTTCCCCCAGGACCCCGAGGTCCAGCTCTGGGGCGCGATCGGCGCGGTCTTTTCCAGCTGGATGAACGCCCGCGCCGTCACCTATCGCACTCTCCACAACATTCCCGCCGAGTGGGGCACGGCTGTCAACGTCCAGGCCATGGTGTTCGGCAACCTCGGCAATTCGTCCGCAACCGGTGTCGCCTTCACCCGCAACCCCTCGACCGGCGAGAATGCGCTCTACGGCGAGTTCCTGGTCAACGCCCAGGGCGAGGACGTCGTCGCCGGCATCCGCACGCCGCAGAACATCACCGAGTGCGCCCGCATCGCTTCCGGCTCGGACCGGCCCTCGCTGGAAAAGCTGATGCCGGAGGCGTTTGCCGAGTTCACCGACATCTGCGCGAAGCTCGAGCGCCACTACCGCGACATGCAGGACCTGGAGTTCACCATCGAGCGCGGCAAGCTGTGGATGCTGCAGACGCGCTCCGGCAAGCGCACCGCCAAGGCGGCGCTGAAGATGGCGGTCGACATGGCCGAGGAGGGGCTGATCAGCCGGGAGGAGGCCGTCGCCCGCATCGACCCGGCCTCGCTCGACCAGCTCCTGCATCCGACGATCGATCCGCGCGCGCGCCGCGAGGTGATCGGCGCCGGCCTGCCGGCCTCGCCGGGCGCGGCCACCGGCGAGATCGTCTTCACCTCCGAGGAGGCCGTCCACGCGCAGGACGAGGGCCGCAAGGTGATCCTCGTCCGCGTCGAGACGAGCCCGGAGGATATCCACGGCATGCACGCCGCCGAAGGCATCCTCACCACCCGCGGCGGCATGACGAGCCATGCGGCCGTCGTTGCCCGCGGCATGGGCACCCCTTGCGTCTCCGGCGCCGGCACCCTGCGCGTCGACCTGCGCAACGAACTCCTGATCGCGCAGGGGACGACGCTGAGGAAGGGCGACGTCATCACCATCGACGGCGGTTCGGGCCAGGTGCTGAAGGGGGCGATCCCGATGCTGCAGCCGGAGCTTTCCGGCGATTTCGGCCGCATCATGGAATGGGCCGACCAGACGCGGCGGATGAAGGTGCGCACCAATGCCGAGACGCCGGCCGATGCCCGCGCCGCGCGCTCCTTCGGCGCGGAGGGGATCGGCCTCTGCCGCACCGAGCACATGTTCTTCGAGGACGGGCGCATCAACGTCATGCGCGAGATGATCCTCGCCGGGGACGAGGCCGGGCGGCGCGCCGCCCTCGCCAAGCTCCTGCCGATGCAGCGGTCGGACTTCGTCGAGCTGTTCGAGATCATGCACGGGCTGCCCGTCACCATCCGCCTGCTCGACCCGCCGCTGCACGAGTTCCTGCCGAAGACCGACGAGGAGATCGCCGAGGTCGCAGCCCACCTCGCCTTCGATCCGGCGGAACTGCGCCAGCGCGTCGATGCGCTGCACGAGTTCAACCCGATGCTCGGCCACCGCGGCTGCCGGCTCGCCATCTCCTATCCGGAGATCGCCGAGATGCAGGCGCGCGCGATCTTCGAGGCCGCGTGCCAGGCGGCGAAGGAGACCGGCGCTGCGGTCGTGCCCGAGATCATGGTGCCGCTCGTCGGCCTGAAGTCGGAGCTCGACTACGTCAAGGCGCGGATCGAGGCGGTGGCCAGGGAAGTCATCGCCGAGGGCGGTGTCGCGATCGAATACCTGGTCGGCACGATGATCGAGCTGCCCCGCGCCGCCCTGCGCGCCCATGTGATCGCCGAATCGGCCGAGTTCTTCTCCTTCGGCACCAACGACCTGACGCAGACCACCTTCGGGATCTCGCGCGACGACGCCTCGCAGTTCCTCACCACCTACCTGCAGAAGGGCATCGTCGAGCGCGATCCCTTCGTCCAGCTCGATTTCGACGGGGTGGGGGAGCTGATCCAGATCGCCGCAGAGCGCGGCAGGCGCACCCGCAACGACCTCAAGCTCGGCATCTGCGGCGAGCATGGCGGCGACCCGGCCTCGATCCGCTTCTGCGAGGAGGCCGGGCTCGACTACGTCTCCTGCTCGCCCTTCCGTGTGCCGATCGCCCGCCTCGCGGCCGCCCAGGCGGCCTTCACCGGACGCGGCGGCCGCTGACCGCCGGCGGCGGCCCGCCTACCAGCCGGGTCCGTACCAGTTGCGATAAGGCCCGGGGCCATACCCATCGCCATAGAGGAAGGCGCGGCGGTCGGCGTCGCGGTTGAGGTCGATGCGCTGCAGGCAGGTGGCGAAGGCGTTGGTGCCGCGCCGGAAGCCGTAGTCGAGGCATTGCCTCTCGTCGGCGGCGCGCCGCTGCTCGGGGGTTATCGTCTGGCAGCCCGCAAGCAGTCCGGCTGCCGCAGCCACCGAAACAAGGATGGGCGCACGCATTCGGACCTCCATGGCGGCGGATGACCGCCGTTGTCATGAAGGCAATATAGGCGCCGCGCCGGCGGCTGCAAGGTTGTGCGGAGCGGCTACTGCAGCGATCGCTGCATGCGTTCCAGCACGCCGACGAAGGAGTGGGCGAAGTTCTTCAGGTCGCTGGTTTCCTCGCTCGGATCCTCGACGCGGATGCCGGTGCCGCCGTCGTCCAGAAGCGCGAAGACGATCTTCAACCCGTCGCCGTTCGCCTCGGGAATGCGCAAGGCGGCAATGCGCCGGCAATCGGCGGCAAGGCCGGAGGCGGGGAGGTCGAACAGGAACTCGCCGCCGAGCGAGCCTGCGGCGCGGCGGACCGCATCGGAGAAACCGTCCTCATCCGCCGCAACGCCGTCGAGCGAAAGCTCCAGTTCCACGAGCTCGAGGTCGGGGGCCGGATCGCCGGAGGGCGGCGGCAGCGCCAGCGGCTGCGCCTGAACGGTCGTCGGTGTCTGCAACATCGGTAAACCTCTCCCTGTTGTTCGCCCGATTGATTTGTCCCCATCGGAAAAATCGTTAAGGAGCGTGTCATTTTTGCGGCACACAAGGCTAAACCGGGCCCTGGCGTCGTGTTCCACTTATGAGTGCGGCGGCCGCATTGACGAAACGCCGCCGCCGCTTCATCACTGTCGGCGGCAACACTGCGTGGATCGCCGGTTCGACGATGCGATGCTGCGGCAGAACTTCGGCGGTGGCGGATGGTTCCTTGCGACCTGCGCTGCTATTGGGGATTTGAGGATGCGGGCGCCAGCGCGTATCCTGCTTTGACAATCGGAAGCGCGCCTGGTCCTTGCGGGACCGGCGCTGAGACTGGCAGCGAGGTTCGGCCCGATGGCAATGGCCATTCGATATGAGCGCCCCTATTCCCATTCCGCCCATTGGGCGCGGCGTCTCGCCTGGCTCGGGCTGGTCGTCTTCATCGCCGCCGCCGTTTCCCATCGCTTCGGGCCGCTGACGACGCCGCACTTCCTGGTGCTCGCAGGCACCGGTGCCGCCCTTTCGCTGCTGGCGGTGGTGCTGGCGGGCATCGGCTTCATCCGCCTCTGGCAGGTGGGCGCGCGCGGCGGCAAGGCCGCCTTCGTGGCGCTTCTCCTCGCCGCCCCGCCGCTCGTCGTCGGGGGCTATGCGGCCCATGCCTATCTCACCCGGCCGATGATCTACGACGTGACGACGGATCCGTTTTCCTCGCCGCCATGGCTGAAGGTGCCCGTCGCCCGCCAGGATTTCCTCGAGCGGCCGCCGGTGACGCTCAGGGACCGCGAGATCCAGGCGGAAGCCTATCCCGAGCTCACCGGGCGGCGCTACGAGGGCGCGCTCGACCGGGTGCTCGAGGGCGTGCGCAAGGTGGCCGACGAACAGGGCATCGTCTTCTCCGAGGAGGCGGGGCTGGAAAACGTCATCTCCGACCTGGAAGACCTGGCGGTGAAGCCCGACGACACCAGCGGCGAGAGCGCGATCACCGTGGTCCCGGTCCCCTCCGCCCGTCCGCTCGAAGAAGGGTTCCTGCCGCGGGTCGGCGGGCCGAGCGACGTGCTGCTGCAGGGCGAGTGGCGCTCGCTCGTCTTTGGCTTCCGCTTCGACGTCTCCATCCGCCTGCGCGAAGAGGCGGAGACGGCGCTGGTCGACATGCGCGTCGCCTCGCGCTACGGCCCGCACGACCTCGGCCTCGGCGCCGCCTTCGCCGAGCGCTACCTGAAGGCGCTCGATGCCGAGCTGCTGGGGATCGCCGGCAACTGACGCCGCATTCAGAACCGGCGCGGCCGGTCAGGCCGGCAGGTAGATCCCCTTCAACAGCGGCGGGCCGTCGGTTAAGACCTCGCCGCGCTCGACCAGATCCTCCAGATGCGCCAGCACCGACAGCGCCGCGGCACCATGCAGGCGCGGGTCGGTGTCCTTGTAGATCACCCTGACCATGTCGGCGATCTGCCGGTCGCCCTTGCGGATGCGCTCCTTCACCGCATATTCGCGCATCTTGCGGTGGATCTTCAGGCCGCGCAGGAAGGCGGCCGGATCGCCGACGGGGCCGCCGTGGCCGGGCAGGTAGAGCCGGTCGTCGCGCTGCATCAGCATGTCCAGCGAGGCCATGTATTCGGCCATCGACCCGTCCGGCGGCGCGACGATCGTCGTCGCCCAGGCCATCACGTGGTCGGCCGAAAAGAGAATGCCGGTGCTGTCGAGCGCAAAGGCCGCATGGTTGGCCGTGTGCCCGGGGGTCAGGAGCGCCGTCAGCGACCAGCCGTCGCCGTCGATCCGCGCGCCGTGGGACAGGGCGACATCCGGCACGAACGCGGTGTCGGAGCTCTCCGAGAACGGATTGGTCTCGCCGGCGTGCAGCGGCCGCGACGAGCGGTGCGGCCCCTCGGCGACGATCAGCGCTCCGGTCTCCGCCTTCAGCCGCCGGGCGAGCGGCGAGTGGTCGCGGTGGGTGTGGCTGACGGCGATATGGGTGACCTCCCGCCCTTTCAGCGCCGCCATCAGCGCCCGGAAATGCGCCTCGTCCTCCGGGCCAGGATCGATCACCGCCACCGACCGGTCGCCGACGATGTAGCTGTTGGTGCCGTGGAAGGTGAAGGGGCCGGGGTTGTTCACCGTGATGCGCTGCACACGGTCGGCCACCGGCACCGCGTCGCCATGGGCGGGCTGGAAGGCGAGATCGAAGGCCGGCACCTGTTCCCTGTTTGCGTCTGTCACCTGTCTCTCATCCTCGCTTTCCGCTCGCGGCCCGGTTTTGAAGGCCCGCCTCATGGGCGGGTGTCTTGGCCGGTCTCGGCCGGTCGCGGTCCGGTTTTCGCAGGCCCGCCAATCTGGCCGGTGTTTCAGGCCGGTCACGGGCCGGTTGCTCAGGCCCGGCTTTCGGACCGGTATCTCGGGCCGATTGTCGCAAGGCCGTTGGAGCACCCCGCATCGCCGGCCCGGTTTCTGGCCCGGTTGCCGGCCCGTTTGCCGGCCCCGCCTGCCGGCCCCGCTTGCGGCCTTCTCACTTGTATTCGATCTCGATGAAGCTCATCGGCTCGCTGCCGCCGTTGACGACGTTGTGGGCCACGCCGGCCTCGCGCCGGTAGACCGCGCCCGCCTTGCTCGTCACCCGCCGTTCGCCCTCCCGGTCCTCAATCAGGAAGTGGCAGTCGGTCATCGGCACCACCACGTAGCCGAGCCCGTGCACGTGGTGGCCGGTGGCCGCACCGGGCAAAAAGTCCCAGCGGGTGATGCGCACGACGGCATCGTCGAGCAGAACGGTCGAAAGGGCAGGCGGGCGGGCGGAATAGCCGGGCATGAACGGATCCTGTTGCACATGCCGGCCATTGTTATCGCCCCGCCCGCCGACAGGCAAAGGAAAAGGGGGGAAACGCGTCGCCGCCTGTCGCCTGTCAACGCTCCCCGCACACCTGCCGCCGCCCACCCGGGCCGCCGCCGGTGGCCACCCGCCGCTGCCGCCACTGCCACCGCCGCCGCCGGCCGCTTACTGCCGCCGCCCGCCGTCCGTCGCCGCCGCCGGCCGCCCACTGCCGGGCGCCGGTTGCCCGCACCCACCGCTGCCGCCCACCGCCGGGGGCTGGCCGCCTGGGCTCACCGCCTGCCGCCCGAGCCGATTTCCCGCCGGCCGCCGCCCGCCGCCGCCAACTCACCGCCCGCGTCCACCGCCCGCCGCACGGGCCGTTCTCCCGCCTCCCGGTGGGGACCCGGCGAAGCCTGCGGATGTTGTCCGGCTTGTTGTCCGAGGTGACGAAAATTCCCCCGATGGTGATTGCCCGCTCGCCGCAGCTTTGCTATCAGGCGCCATCCCGCGAAGCGGCAAGCCGCCGCTTCGACCCGGCATTGGGGCGTCGCCAAGCGGTAAGGCACCGGTTTTTGGTACCGGCATTCCCAGGTTCGAATCCTGGCGCCCCAGCCACCCTCCGCAAGCGCAACAATTTCAATGGCTTACGTGACGGCGCGTACCCCTGACCGTACCTCGTTGCGTACCTCACGTTCGGTTCGGTGGAGAGGTCCGGAGAGTGCAACTGTTGATGTTTGTATCTGGCGCCGATCAACGGCATAAATGACCCATCGAAGCTAACTCGTCGCGATGCTTGGAGAGATGCCATGAAATGGCTTGAGCCTTGGGAGCCAGTCCGGAACTCTATGGACGGAGCTTATTTGCTGGCTTGGGAGGCAGAACTTCAACTGGAGGTCGGACCAGGGCATCCCCTCTATCAGATCGCCGCGCAGCTCATCGCCCGTAGGTTCGACTGCGACGACGCCCTCTATGAGCTTGCCGATGGGCGGGTTGCAATGGTCCACCTGACCTGGGTTCAACATCAAGAACGCGACCCTCGCTGGCCCGAAACGCAAATTTACGCCTCTCTTCAGTCTTGGGAAAAAGAGAGGCTTGCGGCCGATCACGCTGAATGGGTGCTTGATCAACCCTCTTCATTGACGAGTTCCTGAACAGATGAAGCCCGCCAGCGTAGACTGGCGGGCCAACTTAAATCTCGTAGTCGGGAATTTACTTACCCTTCTTCTCATCCTGAGACAGGACGGAAGCGGCCAGTTTTTTGGCATCGGCCTGGGTGGCCTTCTTGCCGCCGGACAAGATTTTGCCTGCAAGGCTTGATGTGGTGGATGATGATTGCTTCTTCGCCATCATGCACCTGCCGCCGGCGCGACGTCGCCGAATTTCTTGCCGGTCTTGATCTCGCTCACGCGCCCCTGATTGATTTTGAACAGGGCCGCGATCTCGTGCTGTGCCATGTCTTCCATCAAATGCCGTTTGATCCTTGCTGCCATTTCCGGCGTAACGTCGGGTGATACTTTACGCATGCTGGTAGCCCCCTTTCAGGGCGCCCGGCTTGTCCAGTGCGGCAAATCACTATACGGTCATCTTGCTTAGGGAGTGACCTTACAGTTACGCCACACCTGCCGCGCCGGGGTTTAACCGTGTGCGGCTACACGAGTTGCTCGGCGGGCCAGTCCCGTCGAGCGCCCGAATCACTTCAAGCACTTACTAATCTATCGCAAACACCGGTTGCCAAAAAAGCGTGTCAACTACTGTCCCCAGACTTTTGTGTTGGGGGCTCGGGATAACTGTGCATGAAATGTGGATAACCGGGGTTTTCCCCTAGCTGCATTGACATGAACGAATCAAAAGAAACCGAGCTTCGCATTTCCGGTCGTCGTGCCTTCAATTTTGATTGACTAGGAAACAAAATCCCTATAGTTTCCTAGTCAACAAATGCGAGTCCCCATGACCGACACGGCAACCATATCCTCCCTCGACACCCACCTGGGCTACTGGCTCCGGGCGGTCTCGAACAGTGTCTCGCAAGGGTTCGCGCGGAAGCTCGAGGAGGAGGGGGTGACGGTGGCGGAATGGGTGTTCCTGCGCATGCTCTTCGATTTCGAGGCGGTTTCGCCGTCCGAACTCGCGGAGGCGATGGGCATGACGCGGGGGGCGATCTCGAAGCTTGCCGATCGGCTGGTGGCCAAGGACCTGGTCGAGCGCCGGGCGAGCCTGTCCGACGGGCGCGCCCAGACGCTCGCCTTGCGGCCTGCGGGGCGGGCGCGGGTGCCGGTGCTGGCCGCGCTCGCCGACCGCAACGACGTCGAATTCTTCGGCGTGCTCGAGGAGGACGAGCGCCGCGAGCTCGACAGGCTGCTGCGGAAGATCGTCTCCGAACGGGGATTGCCGGTGGTGACGACCGACTGACACCTGTCGCGCAAACGTCTGCAGCGGTTTTGCGCCGCCGGCAGGCGGGAAACCGGAGCTGAAGCGCGTCGCCGGAACCCGGTTCGGCGCGGCGGGCGCTCGGGGCCGCGCACCAGCGCACGATGACAACAACACCTAGTGAGAGGAAAGGAGTGCGCCATGGACGCGCAACTGCGAACCATTGCCGAAGAATGCCGCGCGGGTGCCTATTCGGGTAGGATGACCTTCCCCGAAATCGTCGCCACGCTGATGGCCGCCGGCTTCGATGGGTATTTCGTCGACTACCGCAGCGCCACCACCACCTACTATCTGCCGGATGACGCAAGCGTCGTCCTCGGCAACGAACCGACCGATGGCAGCCTCGCAGCCGCCTTCGACGCGGCCGGCGTCGCGGCGGAGGTGCGGCGGGCGCAGGAAAACGCGCCGGACTACACCTACAGGGGCTTCTGCACCAGGGTGAAGGCACACGGCTGCGCCGGCTACCTCGTCTCCTTCCCGGGCCGCCGTGTCGTCTATTTCGGCCGGACGGGGGAGACGCATGTCGAGCATTTTCCGACCTGACGCAGGCGGGGAGCGGCAGGGACAGGGGCAGGAGCACGGG
>UBZP01000002.1 GCA_900469965.1 Hyphomicrobiales bacterium
TTGGATTTAAATTGATAGTTTGAGCGGCGCCGGGCGGGCCGGGCGGGGCCGGCGCAGCGCCACACGCACGACGCGCGCTGCCGCGGCACAATCTGGACATGTCCGGCCATTTTTCCCGAGCGCCGGCCGTGTAAGCGCGCCCTACCCGCCGACCGCCTTTGGGTGGTCAGCCTATCGGCTGCACCGGATGCATGCCGTCATCATGCCGCCATCATGCCGCCATGGAGGCCCCGCGTCTCAGGCCTGCTGCACCGCCATGATCCTGTCCCACCCGCCGACGACGTCGGCAAGGTCGCGCCACACGATCTCGGCGCCGCGCTCCCATGCCTCGCGCGCATCGACCTTCAGGATGCTGCCGCCGCCTGCGACCGCCTGCCGGACGGACACCGCCTCGTCCTCGACGATAAGCCGGTTGAAGTAGGTCGCCCCCTCGGCGGAGGCCTCCCGCAGCACCTGCCGCTCCGCCTCCGAGAGCTGGCTCCAGAAACCGGCCGCGAAGTAGACCACGCCGCAGGCGCGGATATGCGCGGTCTCCGAAAGGTACGGCACGACCTCGAAGAGCCGGAAGCCGGCATAGGCGGATTTCGTCAGGTCCATGGCATCGGTCACGCCGGTCGAAAGGGCGTTGTAGGTCTCGGTAATCGGGATGCCGACCGGAATGGCGCCGTAGGCGCTCCACAGCCGCGTGTGCAGCGGGCTCTGGATGACGCGCATCTTCATCCCGCGCATCTGGCCCGGCTCGGTGACCGGCGCCTTTGTCAGGAGATGGCGGGCGCCATAGTCGATGAACCCGCCGACCACGAAGTTCTGCGCCGCAAGCCGCTGTTTCAGGTCCTCGCCGACCGGCCCCTCGACCACCCGGCGCAGGTGGTCCGCATCCCGGTAGAGGAACGGCAGGTCGAGGATCTGCGCTTCCGGCACCCAGCCCGAAAGCGACGACATGGTGGCGAGGCTGGCCTGGACCGAGCCCAGCCGCGTGCCTTCCGCCACCTCCTTCTCGCCGCCGAGCGCCCCGTTCGCGACCACATTGAAGCGGAACCGGCCCGGCAGCCGCGCCTCGACCGTTTCGGCGATCCGTCGCCAGATCTTCGTCTCCGGCTTGTCCTCGCCGAGCAGCGAGGCGACGGTGATCGTGGTCACCTGCGCCTGCGCCGGGCGGACGAATGCCGGTGCGGCGAGGAGCGCGGCGGTTGCCGAAGAGCGGAGGAACAGGCGGCGGGTCAGTGGGGTCATGGAAAGCTCCGATCAGGAAACGAGCGCATAGGCGCTGAGAAGAAGGAGGGCGAAGAGCAGGGCTGCGAGATAGGGCAGGACGGCGCGGAACAGCGCCGGCACCGGCACCCCGGTGACGCCGCCGACGACATAGACGAGCATGCCGAGCGGCGGGGTCAGGCCGTGGATCATCAGGTTGACGACGACGATGACGCCGAACTGGACGGGGTCGATGCCGGCCGCGACGGCGGCGGGCAGCAGGATCGGGCCGAGCAGCAGGATCGCCGCCCCGATATCGAGCACCAGCCCGAGGACGAGCAGCACGACGTTCGACAGAAGCAGCACCGCGAGCGCGCCGCCGCCGACCCCCGAAACGACCTGCGCGACGGCTCCCGCGATGTCGTCCATGGCCAGAAGGGCTGCGAACGGGCCGGCCGAGCCGATCAGGAGACCGATCGCCGCCGCCTCGATCGCGGCGCGGCGAAAGGCCGACCAAAGCTTCCCGGCCCGCGTTCCGGCGACGATCCCGAGCGCGAGCGTATAGAAGGCGGCGACCGCGGCGGCCTCCGTCGCCGTGACGATGCCGAGGCGGATGCCGGCGACGACGATCACCCCCAGGCCGAGCGCCGGCAAGGCGGCCGCCACGGCCGCCCGGCGGTCCTCGCCGGACGCCGGCGGCCGTGCCGCGCCCTCGCCTACGCTGAGATGGATCGCGACCGCCAGGCAGAGCGCCATCAGCCCGCCGGCGAAGATCCCGCCGACGAGCAGCGGCCCGACCGGCAGGCTGGTCGCCGCCGCCAGCAGCAGGAAGGCAATCGACGGCGGAATGACATTGTCCAGCACCGAGGTCGCGGCGATGATCGCGCCGGCCTGCTGCGGCCGATAGCCGTTGCGGACGAGCTCGGGATAGAAGGTGGAGGCGCCGAAGGCGGCGTTCGCCACAGAGGACCCGGAGGCGCCGGAGAACAGCACCCCGGTCAGGAGCGTAGTCTGCGCCAGTCCCGCCCGCCGGTGCCCGACCAGCGTCTCGGCCAGCCGCACCAGCCGGCCGGCCGCCCCCGAAACGGTCAGGAGCCCTCCGGCGAGCAGGAAGAAGGGGATGGACAGGAGCAGGAACCGGGACATGCCCGAGACGGCCGAGGAGACGATCGCCGGCTCGGGCAGGCTCGCGCCGAAGACGATCGCCCCATAGGCGGCGGCGAGAAAGGCATGCGGCAGCGGCGCGGCGAGGAGAATGCCGATTCCGGCGACGATCGCGACCGAAAGGCTCGGCGGCCAGGATGCCGCGACCTGCAGATGCGGCACCGCCAGGTAGATGCCGACCCCGGCGCCGAGCGACAGCAGCATCGACATCACGAGCCCCTGCGCCATCCGCTGCAGGACCAGCGCTGCGAGCAGCAGCCCGCCGCCGATCCCGAACAGACCGAACCGCACCCATTCCGGCAGGCCCAGCATCGGCGAGGTGCCGCCGAGCAGGGCCGCGATCTTGTGGCTGCCAGACAGCAGCACCAGCGCCGCCGCCACGCTGAAGACGTCGCCGCCGGCCTGTCGCCAGCGCACCGGCAGGTTGCGCGAAATGAGATCCATGCGCATCGCCAGCCCGCCGTTCAGGGTCAGCGGCATGCCGAACGCGACCAGCGCCACATTGAGCCAGATGCACAGCTCCTCCACGCCGACGACGCCGGTGTGGAAGACGTAGCGCAGGACGACGGAGGCCAGCACGATGGCCAGCAGCGCGGCAAGGATCAGCGCGCACAGCAGGCCAAGCGCGGCCTCCGTCGCCGTCAGCGTCCGCTGGCTCAAGCGGGCCACCAGCGATGGAAGTGGTGCACCGGGCCGCGACCGCCGCCGACAGCCAGGTCGCGTCCCGCCACCAGCGCCTCGTGCAGGTAGGCCTTGGCCGTGGCCACGGCCGCGACGAGGTCCTGGCCCCGGGCGAGGTTGGCGGTGATCGCGGCCGCCAGCGTGCATCCGGTGCCGTGGTCATGCCGTGTCGCGATCCGCGGCGCCGACAGCCGGCGCACGTCGTTGCCGTCGAAGAACAGGTCGGCGCTCTCCGCCCCGTCGCCGTGGCCGCCCTTGACGAGCACCGCGCCGGCGCCCGCCTTCATGATCGCCTCCGCCTGGCGGGTCATCGCCGCCCAGTCGGCGGCGATCGCCGTGCCGGTCAGCAACGCGGCCTCCGGCAGGTTGGGCGTCACGATCAGCGACAGCGGAACGAGTTCCTCGACCAGCGCGGCGATCGCCTCTTCCCGCAGCAGCCGGTCGCCGGAGGTGGCCACCATCACCGGGTCGAGCACCGGGCGCAGGTCGAACCGCCGCAGGCCTTCGGCGATCGTCGTGATCGTTTCGCAGCGCGAGACCATGCCGATCTTGACCGCCCCGACCGAAAGGTCCGTCAGCACCGCCTCCATCTGCGCCGCCACCATCGGCGGCGAAATGTCCTCCACGGCGCTGACGCCCTTCGTGTTCTGCGCGGTGATTGCGGTGAGGACGCTCGCGGCATAGACGCCGAGCGCCGAGAAGGTCTTGATGTCCGCCTGGATGCCGGCGCCGCCGCCGCTGTCGGACCCGGCGATGGTGAGTGCGATGGCGGTCATGCGGCCGCCCTCCCTGCAAGGGCTGCATCGACGGCCGTGCGAAACGCTGCCGTCGCCTGTGCGACATCGCGGTTGCGGAAGATCGCCGAGATCGCGGCCACGCCGTCCGCGCCGGCGGCGATGACGGCGGGTATGCGGGAAAGATCGATGCCGGCGATCGCGCCGACCGGCAGCGCCGGATTGAGCGCGCGCAGGGTCTGGCGCAGGCGCGCGAACCCGTCGATCCCGACCGGCGGGTCGGGGTTCACCTTGGAAAGCGTCTCGAACACGCCGCCGATGCAGGCATAGTCGACCGGCGCCCGGCCGGCCCGCTCGGCATCGGCTGTGTTCTTCACCGTCAGCCCGATGATCGCCTCCGGTCCCAGGAGCCGCCGCGCGGTCTGCGCGTCCATGTCGTCGGCGCCGAGATGCACGCCGTCGGCGCCGGCGGCGAGCGCCACGTCGACGCGATCGTTGACGACGAACGGCACGCCGGTGCCGTTGAGCGCCGCGGCGATCGCCTTCGCCTGCCCGATCATCCTTGCGGTCGAGGCGGTCTTGTCGCGATACTGGATCAGCGTCGCCCCGTTGCGCGCGGCCGCCTGTGCGAGTTCGGCAAGCAGGCCGATGTCCGAAAGCCCGGCATCCACCAGGGCGTTCAGCCGATAGTCAATCCTGGTCATGTTCGATCCTTGCATGTGAAAGCAGCTCCCGCTCGCCGATCGCCGACAGCGCGTCGAGGAAGGCGATGCCGAAGCTGCCGGGGCCGCGGGAGAGAGGCGCGGCGAGCTCGGCTGCGACGCCGGTGACGGCAAGGGCGCTCGCCGCGGCGGCAACGGCATCCGGCTCCACCGCCAGGAATGCGGCGATGACGCCGCCGGTGAGGCACCCCGTCCCCGTCACCTCGGCCATCCAGCGATGCCCGTTCTCGATGCGCACTGCGCCCCTGCCGCTGCCGATCCGGTCGACCGCGCCGGTCTGGATGCGCAGCCCCGGGCCGTCCGTGCCGATGAGCGCCATCTCCGCGGCATTGCCGCGCACGATCGTCGGGCCGAGCGCGATGAGCTCGTGCGCAAAGGCGAGGCGTTGTGGCGAGTAGTCGCAATGGACGGGATCGAGGATCCACGGCTTGCCGGCCTCGTTGACGACCGCGACGGCGCGCAGGATCGCCCGCCGGCGCTCCGCGTCCAGCGTGCCGAGATTGACCGTCAGCGCATCGGCCTTTCCGGCGAAGGCGGCAATCTCCTCCAGGGACGAGGTCATCGAAGGGATGCCGCCGACGACGGTGATGCCGTCGGCGGTGAATTTCTGCACCACCGTGTTCATCAGGCAGTGGACACGCGGCCGCAGCCGGCGCACGCGGGCGAGCACATCGGCCGCCGTCTGCGGTGTCGGATATGCCCCCATCGGCATCACCGGACCTCGACAGCGACGTCATCGACGGCCGGCGCCGTCTCGATCAGGCCGCTGTCCTTCATGAAGGCGCCGAACCGCTCGTAGCGTCCGCGGTCGAGCGCGGCCGGCCGCTTGGCGAAGCGCGGCAGCGTGTCGGTGAAGGCCTGGCGGTTCAGCGCGTCGTCGAGATCCGGATAGGCCTTGACGAAGAGCTGCCAGGCCTCGTCCGGATGGTTGGTGATGAACACCGACGCCGTCTCCACGGCGGCGAGGAAGCGCGGCAGGCGGTCGTCGGCCGCAAGCTCCCGGTGGGTCACGAAGACCAGCTCGTCATAGACGGGAACGCCGTGCTCCTCGGGAAAGAAGGAGCGGCCCTCGTGGCCTTCCAGCCGCATCTGCGTCAGCTCGAAGTTGCGAAAGCCGCCGAGGGTGGCGTCCACCTTGCCGCCGATCAGCGAGGGCGACAGCGAGAAATTGACGTTGACCAGCTCGACGTCGCCCTTGGAAAGACCTTCCGAGGCGAGCATGCGCCCGAGCATCGCATCCTCGAAGCCGGAAACGGAAAATCCGACCTTCTTGCCCTTGAGGTCCTTCAGGCTCCGGATCGGGCCGTCGGCGAGCACGGTGACCGTGTTCAGCGGCGTTTCCACCAGCGTGCCGAAGCGGACGAGCGGCAGGCCCGCGGCATGGTCGAGATAGAGATTGGGCTGGTAGTGCACGCCGATATCGGCCTGCCTGGCCGAGACGAGCCGCGGCACCGCGGAGGGATCGGCCGGCGGCACGAGCTCGACCTCGAGGCCCGCCGCGGCGAAGAGGCCGCGTTCGCGGGCGATCACCATCGGCGCGTGGTCGGGATTGACGAACCATTCGAGCAGCACCGTCAGCTTGTCGGCAGCGGATGCGGGGCCGGCGGCGATGCCTGCGATGAAGAGCGCCACGAGGAAGGAAAGCGTGCGGATCATGATGTGGGATGTCTCCTGCGCAAAAAAAGGAAGGACGGGGTTTCTGTTTCTTCGGCCCACGGGGTAAGCCCGGCGGTGAGCCGGTCGACGGCAAGCCGCAGAAGCACGGTCATCGCCGCGAGGATCGCCATGGCGGCGAAGACGGTGGCGGTCTGCATGCGCGCGTTCGCCTGCACCATCACGAAGCCGAGGCCGGCCGAGGCGCCGACCCACTCGCCGACGACGGCGCCGAGCGGCGCCAGCGGCGCGGCGACCCTGAGGCCGGAGATGAGCCCCGGCAGCGCCAGCGGCACCCGGATCGCGACGAGCGCCTGCCAGTGCGTCGCCGGCGTGAGCGAGACGGCATCGAGGAGCACGCGGTCGGTGCGCCGCAGCCCGTCGGCAAAGGCGGATGCGACGGGAAAGAAGATGATGATCGTCGTCATCACCACCTTCGAGGCCATGCCGAAGCCGAACCAGAGGACGAGGATCGGCGCGAGCACGAAGACCGGCAGCGCCTGCAGGATCAGCACCATCGGCCAGACGAGCTGGCCGAGCCGCGGCAGCGCCGCGATCCCGAAGGCTGCCGCTGCCCCGAAGACGGCGCCGGACAGAAGGCCCGCGAGGATCTCCGCCAGGGTCACGAGGCTGTGCTCGAGGAAAAAGCCGGGCCGCTCCGCCAGGGCGGAGACCACGGCGGCGGGCGCGGGCAACAGATAGGGTGGGGGAGCGAAGAGCCGGACCGAGACCTGCCAGAAGGCGGCAAGACTTGCGATCGCCAGCCCCGCGTGAAGGGCGCGCATGGTCCTGTCAGGCGGCGGCAGCGCGTCCGTCGGAAGGCATCTTTACTGGCCTGTCTGTGGCCGGATGGGGTGCAGGCGTCATTGGTCGATCTCCAGAACTGTTTTCACGGAGATCCAGGTGAAGCGGAGAAGAGAAAGAGGCGCGTGCGGCGACGCGTATTTCCGTTCCTACGCCGGTATGACCCGGATCAGGTTCAAGGGTCCGGCTCACCGCCATCTCAGCACCGTCACGGTGCCCCCCTCGGAATGGAACGGAAACTGACGAAAATATCGGCCGATGTCAACGCCCGAAGGCGACCGGCGGCACCTTGGCGCTCCGGCCTGCCGGCTGGTCGGCCGGATAGGGCGTCGGCAGAAGCAGGATGAGGCCGACGACGAGGAACACCACCAGCGCGCCCATGCCGAGCGCCGCCGAGCCGGTGAGGCTCGTAACGATGCCGACGGAGAGGGGCGCTGCGAACGACGTCGCCCGGCCGGTCAGCGCGTAGAGGCCGAAATAGCGGCCCGCCTCCTCCGGCGCGACGCTCCTGGCGAGGTAGGAGCGGGCCGAGGCCTGCGCCGGGCCGAAGGCGATGCCGATGAACAGGCCGTAGACGATGTAGGCCTTCTCCGCCGCCGTGCCGAACAGGCCGCCGGAATCTTCGTCCGACAGCGGGATCAGGCCGAACAGCGTGTGCCCGGGCGCCGTCGAGACGATCCCGAGCGTGGCGAGGGTCAGGCAGACGAGGCTTGCGATCACCACCGTCTTGGAGCCGAGGCGGCTGTCGAGCCGGCTCGCCCAGAAGCAGCCGCCGATCGCCACGATGTTGAGGATGATGCCATAGATCCCGAGCTCCATCGTCTGCCAGGCGAACATGCCGGCGGCGAAGGTACCGCCGAGCGCCAGCAGGCCGTTCACCCCGTCCTGGTAGACCATCCGGGCGACGAGGAAACGAAGGATGCCGCGCCGCACCTTGAGTTCGCCGATCGTGTCGCCGATCGAGGCGAAGCCCGCGCGGACGGCCCGCCCGATCGAAAGGCCGCGACCGCGATCCGGCGTGAACAGGAACATCGGCAGGATGAAGACGAGATACCAGACGGCCGAGATCGGCCCCGTGATGCGCGCATCCTCGCCCATCGCCGCGTTTAGCCCGAACAGCGGCGCGATGCCGAGTGGCGTCAGCCCGGTCTCGGGATTGGCCGCGAAGAACAGCACGACGGCGATCAGCAACACCATGCCGCCGAGATAGCCGAGCCCCCAGGCGAGGTTCGAAACCCGTCCCGCCTCCTTGGGCGGCACCAGCGACGGCATCATCGAATCGTTGAAAACGATGGAGAATTCGGCCGCAACCGTGGCCAGCACCATCAGCGTCAGCGGCAAGAGCAGGCTGGTTCCCGGTGCCGCATACCAGAGCATCCAGACCGACACGATCTGGATGACCGCGAGCGCCCCGATCCAGGGCTTGCGCCGGCCCGAGGCGTCGGCGATGGAGCCGAGCACCGGCGACAGGAGCGCGATGACGATGCCGGAAACCGTCAGCGTATAGCTCCAGGCCGCCTGGCCGGTGACCGGATCGGCGGCCATGCGCGAGACGAGATAGGGGCCGAAGACGAAGGTGGTGATCACCGTGAAGAACGGCTGCGCCGCCCAGTCGAACAGCATCCAGCCGAGGATGCCCCGCCGTCCCGTGGGGCGCCGTTCGTCCCCGTCATGCCCTGTCGTCATCGTTCCCCCGCCTGCGCGGCAATCGGTCTGCCGTGCGCCGTTCCGGCCATGCTGCCGGCTGTGCCGCACCTGGCGCCAGCCGGCTACCGATCACGGCCGCGCACGCCCGCAATCAGCAGGCGACCCGGGCCACACCGGGCGGGGACTGTGTCACCTCGTCCTGCCGTGCGCAAGGTCGCTGACGACGCCGGCGGCAACGGAGATCTTGGCAAGCGTCGCCTCCCCCGCCTCCGACAGCGCGCCCAGCCGTCCGGTGACCGTCCCGAGCCTCTCCGCATCGGCCGCCTGCCAGGAGGCGAGCGGGTTCTTGTCGCCCTTGTGCCGATCGAGGATGGCGATCGTCAGCGCGCGGCGCGCATTGGAAATGTCGGAGAGGTTGCGCGACAGCGCCAGCGATTCGTAGAGGTCGGTCGTCGGCACCCGCCCCGCCGCCCCGAGGAGCGCGCCGATGTTCAGCGTGTCGCTGACGCCGGCATAGGTCTGCGCGGTGCGGATCAGGTTGTCGCCGGTCTGCGTCGCGATCAGCATGATCTCGGGCACGAAGCTCATCGCGCGCAGGTCGGTGATCTCGCGGGCCAGGTGCTCGGGAACGCCCTTGTCCTCGAAATAGAGCGCCTTGCGGCGCAGTTCCTCGCGCGCCGCATCCGGCAGGAGCGTCGACAGGTGCGGGCGCAGCTGCTTCAGCGCCTGCTTCAGCTTGTGCACCGCCACGTCCATCGGCGCGTCGATCGCCCCGGTCGTCAGCAACAGCGACGTGGCGTTGGAAAAGACGCGGCCGAGGCTCTCGTAGACCTCGTTCTGCGCCGATCCGCTCATCTGGTTGTCGAGCGCGTCCGTCGCCGCATAGAGCGGAAACAGCTCGTAGCCCTCGAAGGCCAGCATCGCCGCCTTGACCACGTCGGCGCTCATGTAGCCGGTGCCGTCCGTGAGTTGGCTCACGAAGGCGGGGCCGCCGCGATTGATCACGCCGTTGGCGAGGATGGTCGCGATGATCTCGCGGCGCAGCCGGTGCGTCCGGATGTCGTCGGCATAGGTCCGCTGCATCTTGGCGGGGAAATAGCCGATCAGGGTCGGTTCGAAATAGGGATCGTCCGGCAGCTCGCTGTCCAGGATCTCGTCGAACAAGACGATCTTCGCATAGGAGAGCAGCACGCCGATCTCCGCCCGCGTCAGCGGCATGCCGGCGCGGTATCGCTCGTCCATCGCCTGTTCGCTGGGCAGCACCTCGACCTGTCGGTTGAGCTGCCCGGCCGCCTCCAGCCGGCTCATCAGCCGGGAAAGACCGGTCCGGTTGCCCTGCCCCTGGCGCTCGCAGAGCGAGATCGCCAGCGGCTGCAGGTAGTTGTTGCGCAGCACCAGCTGCGCCACCTCGTCGGTCATCGACGACAGGAGCTTGTTGCGCTTCTCCCGCGTCAGCCGCTCGTCGCGCATCGCCGAGGCGAGCGCGATCTTGATGTTCACCTCGACGTCGGAGGAGTTCACCCCGGCGGAATTGTCGATCGCGTCCGAATTGCAGCGGCCGCCCTTCAGCCCGAAGGAGATGCGGCCGCGCTGGGTGACGCCGAGATTGGCGCCCTCGCCGATCACCTTGGCCCGCACCTCGTCGGCGGTGACACGGATCGCATCGTTGGCGCGGTCGCCGACCTCGGCGTCCGTCTCGCCCGCCGAGCGGACATAGGTGCCGATGCCGCCGAACCAGAGCAGGTCGACCGGCGCCTTCAGGATCGCCGTCATGATCTCGAACGGTGTCGCCTTCTGCTTGTCGATCCCGATCGCGGCCATCGCCTCGGCAGTCAGCGTCACCGACTTCTCGTTGCGCGAGATGATCATGGCGCCCTTGGAGAGCGCGGCGCGGTCGTAGTCCTGCCAGCTCGAGCGCGGTAGGGCGAACATGCGCTTGCGCTCGGCAAAGGACAGTTCGGTATCCGGGTTCGGGTCGATGAAGATGTCGCGGTGGTCGAAGGCGGCGATCAGCCGCGTCTTGCGCGACAGGAGCATGCCGTTGCCGAACACGTCGCCCGACATGTCGCCGACGCCGACGACGGTGAACGGCGTCTTCTGGATGTCGACGTCCATCTCGCGGAAATGCCGCTTCACCGCCTCCCAGGCGCCGCGGGCGGTAATGCCCATCTTCTTGTGGTCGTAGCCGGCCGAGCCGCCGGACGCAAAGGCGTCGTCGAGCCAGAAGCCGGCTTCCTGCGCCAGCGCGTTCGCCGTGTCGGAGAAGGTCGCAGTACCCTTGTCGGCGGCGACGACGAAATAGGGATCGTCGCCGTCGAGCCGCACGGTGTCGCGCGGCGGCACCACGTCCTGCCCCTCGATATTGTCGGTCACCGACAGCAGCGCGCGGACGAAGGTCTTGTAGGCCTCCTTGCCGGCATTGAAGACGGCGTCGCGGCTGCCGCCGGCCGGAAGCTGCTTCGGATAGAAGCCGCCCTTGGCGCCGACCGGCACGATCACCGCGTTCTTCACCTGCTGGGCCTTGACCAGCCCCAGCACCTCGGTGCGGTAGTCCTGCGCGCGGTCCGACCAGCGCAAGCCGCCGCGGGCGACGCGGCCGAAGCGCAGGTGCACGCCCTCGACCTCGGCGCCGTAGACGAAGATTTCGCGGAACGGCCGCGGATCCGGCAGCCCCTCCAGCGCCTGCGGGTCGAGCTTGAAGGCCAGCGTCGAAAGCGGCCGGTCCTCGGCGTCGCGCTGGAAATAGTTCGTCCGGAGCGTCGACTGGATGGCGTTGACGTAGCGCCTGAGGATCCGGTCCTCGTCGAGGCTTGGCACGGCGGCGAGCTCGTCCTCGATCCGGGCGGCGAGTTCCTCGCTGCGCTTGATCCGCTTGCGCTCGGCGAGCTTCGGATCGAGCCGAGCGGCGAACAGGCGGAACAGGTCGGCCGCAATCGTCGGGTACTTGTTCAGCGTATCGGCGATATAGCCCTGCGAGTAGGCGATCGCCGTCTGGCGCAGGTAGCGCGCATAGGCCCGCAGGACCATGATCTCGCGTGCGTCCACCCCGGCGGTCATGATCAGCCGGTTGAAGGTGTCGTCGTCGGTCAGTCCGCGCCAGGTCGACAGGAAGGCCTCGGTCAGGACGCCGGAAAGCTTCGGAAGGTCGATGTCCAGCCCGTCGCGGTGGCGCAGCTCCATGTCGTGCAGCACGACGAGCCGGCTCTCGCCGTCGAGCCCGATCACGGTGATGTCGTGCGTCTGCTCGCTGACGACGTTGAAGCCGAGGTTTTCCAGAAGCGGCACCCGCCGCGACAGCGAGACCGCGTCGCCGGCATGGAAGATCTTCAGTTCCAGCGTCTTCGTGTCGCCGTTGGACGGCTTCCGGTAGAAGGCGATCTGGATCGGATCGGCATCCGTCGCCGTCTCGAAGAAGCGCAGGTCCGCATGCGCCTCGCCCGGGGAGAAAGCCTCCTGATAGGCCTGCGGCGTGATCAGCTTGATCGAGTCCGGGCCCGAGAGCGCCTCGAAGCGGTCCGTCCAGCGGGTGGCGATATCGCGGATCGCCTGCTCGAGCTTCTTCTGCGCAATCCGCGGCGTCTTGCCGCCGGAGCGGCCGATGATGAAATGCACGCGCGCCAGCCCGCCCTCGGGGAAGGCCGGATAGTAGGCGGAGACACGCCCCTCGTAGACGGTTTTCAGGTAGCTGCCGATCTTCTCGCGCACGTCGGAATCATATTGCTCGCGCGGCACGTAGACGATCACCGAGACGAAGCGGTCGAAATGGTCGATGCGCGGCAGCACGCGGATCCGCGGCCGGTCGGCGAGCTCGTTGATCTGCTCGCAGAAGGTGGCCAGGAGCCCGGTGTCGATCTGGAAGAGGTCGTCGCGCGGATAGGATTCCAGCGTGTTGATCAGCATCTTGCCGGAATGGCTCTGCGGATCGTAGCCGAAATGATCGACGATCGCCTGCACCTTGGAGCGCAACAGCGGGATCTCGGAGGCCGCATGCGTATAGGCGGTCGAGGTGAACAGGCCGACGATCCTCAGTTCGCCCGTCACCTTGCCGTTCCTGTCGAAGCGCTTGACGCCGATATAGTCCATGTAGGCGCGGCGGTGGACCACGGACCGCACGTTCGCCTTGGTGACGATCAGGAAGTCCGGCCCCTCGAGGAAGGCGAGGATCTCCGGCGTCGTCGTCACCGTGTCCTTGCCGAGCCGGAGCACGCGCACCTCCGGGTCGGAGAGGATGCCGAGCCCGGCGCCGTCGCTCCGCTCCACCGATGCGCTGTCGCCGTCACGGCTGTAGGTGTATTCCCGCATGCCGAGGAAGGTGAAGTTGTTGTCGCGCAGCCATTCCAGGAAGGCGACGGCCTCGTCCTTCTCCGCCTGCCGGCGCGCGGGGCCGAACTCCGCCATTTCGGAGACCGCCATCGCCAGCGTCTCCATCATCGGCTTCCAGTCGCCGACCGCCATGTGCACCTGGGCGAGCACGTGCCGGACGCGCACGATCAGCGCCTCGGCCTCCGAGGCGGCGAGCTCGGACAGATGGATCTCGATATGGCTGACCCGGTGCGCGGGATCGCTCGGCTCGTCCGGGGAGAACAGCTTCGGCTGCTCGTCCGGCGCGATCACCAGGATCGGGTGGATCGCGAGATGCAGGTCGCGATGGGTGCTCGTCACCTCGCCCATCACCGAATCGTAGAGGAACGGCTGGTTGCGGTCGGTGACCGACAGGATCGACACCGGCTTGCCCTGCGGCGCGATCGCCGCGACGGTACCGATCGTGACCCGCGGCTCGCCGCCGTCCCAGGCCCCGACCTCGCGATAGGCATGGGCCGCGGTGGCGGCCAGCATGTCGGCGGAATAGGCTTCCAGGTCGTCGTTGCTCGCCCGACCGAACAGGATCGAAGGATCGATCGCCTTCTCTCCCAGTTTCGCCACGGCGGCCGTGGCCGCCTCGATCTGCTTCTCGCGCCTGGTGTTGATGCGTGACGCCATGAATCACTCCCCGGATTTTTGTCAGGACCCTAGCAGAAGAACGACGGTTCGCGATGGTTTTATAGGTTGCAACCGGATTTCAATCGATTTTGGCCGAAAATCTCCAAAATCCTGGCCGGATTGCCGCGACACGCACGATTTTTTGCCGATTTCCGGGACAAATTCCGTCGAAATCGCGGGTCCCGACCACCGCGATGCAGGCCTCCGGGGTAAGATCGCGCCCGGCCATGGCGGGCCGCGGCCCGATGCAACAATGTCTTGCAGAGCATCGGCCCATGGTCCATTGGATCTCAGCGGCAGGAAAAGACGGGGAACAGTCGGATGAACGAGAGCGAAAAGGGCGCGATCCTGGTCATATCGAGCCATGTCGTGCGCGGCACGGTCGGCAACCGCGCCGCCGTCTTTGCGCTCGAAACCCTCGGCCATCCGGTCTGGGCGCTGCCGACCGTCGTCCTGTCCTGGCACCCGGGCCACGGAAGATCGACGCGGGTGGCGATGGCGCCGGCCGAGTTCGACGCGATCGTCGACGATCTTCGCACCTCGCCCTGGCGCGGCGAGATCAGGGGCGTGCTGTCCGGCTATATCGGCGATCCGGCCCAGGCCGCCTCGATTGCCCGGCTGGTCCGGACCCTGAAGGCGGAAAATCCCGACCTCCTCTATCTGTGCGATCCGATCTGCGGCGACGAGGGCGGCCTCTACGTGCCGGCCGCGACCGCCGAGGCGATCCGCGACGAACTGCTGCCGATCGCCTCGATCGCCACGCCCAACCGCTTCGAGCTCGCCTGGCTTGCCGGCGCGCCGCTCGAAAGCAACGCCGCGATCATGGACGCGGCCCTGTCGCTCGGGCCGTCGCGCATGCTGGTGACGTCGGCCTATCCGATGATGTCGGGCAGCATCGGCAATCTCTATCTCTCCGGCCGCACCGCCCTGCTCGCCGAACACCGGCAGGTGCCCGCCCCGCCGCACGGCACCGGCGACCTGATGGCGGCCCTGTTCCTGTCGCGCATCCTCGAGGGACACTCCGAGGAGCGGGCGCTGCATCTCGCCACCGCCAGCGTCTTCGAGATCGTGGCGCGCAGCGCCAAGCGCGGCGCCGACGAGCTGACGCTGGAGCAGGACGCCTCCAGCCTGTCGACGCCGATGGCGATGGTCCAGATGCGCCGCCTCGTTCACCCTGGCGGAGCAAAGCCCGGGCAGTGACCCGCACCGGTTGCGCGAAGGCGAAAGATGACCGCGGCTGCGGTCGGAACGGCTGCCGCCCCGAGGCTTGCGCTCGGCCGCCCTCATCGCTACAGCAAACGCGGCGCCTACTACTCATTCGTCACCGCACGGGGGTATCGACCACATGCATCGCTTTCCTGACCACCTTCTGACCGGTTATCAGAATTTCATGGAGGGGCGCTTCAGCGAGCAGCAGCAGCGCTACAGGACGCTCGCCGACAGCGGCCAGAAGCCGAAGGCGATGGTGATCGCCTGTTGTGACTCGCGGGCAGCGCCCGAGACGATCTTCGACAGCGGCCCGGGCGAGCTCTTCGTCGTCCGCAACGTGGCGAACCTGATGCCGCCCTACGAGCCGGACGGACACTATCATTCGACCTCCGCCGCGCTCGAATTTGCCGTCCAGTCGCTGCGCGTCTCCGACATCGTCGTCATGGGCCACGGCCGCTGTGGCGGCATCAAGGCGGCGCTCGACCTCGATGCCGAGCCTCTGTCTCCCGGCGACTTCATCGGGCGCTGGATGCACCTGTTGAAGCCTGCCGCCGAGCAGATCCAGAGCAACGACGTGATGACCGCCGGCGAGCGCCAGCGGGCGCTCGAGCGCGTCTCGATCCGCAACTCGATCGCCAACCTGCGCACCTTCCCCTGCGTCCAGATCCTGGAGCAGCGCGGCAAGCTCAACCTTCACGGCGCCTGGTTCGACATCTCCACCGGCGAACTGTGGATCATGGACGCCAAGACCGGCGATTTCCGCAGGCCCGGAATGTGAAAAGGCCCGGCGCAAGGCCGGGCCCTCGAAATCCCTCGGGATGGCGGCGATCAGTCGCCGTCGATCTCCGCGCCGATGATCGCGATCGCGCGCTGGTAGACGTTCGCCGCATTCCACCCCTGGATCGCCGCGAAGTTCGCCTCGCCCGGCTGATAGCCGGCGCCGGCCGTCCAGCCATGGCCGCGCAGGAAGTTCGCCGTTGAGGCGAGCGCGTCCGCCTTGGAGCGGACGAGATCGATCCGGCCGTCGCCGTCGCCGTCGACGCCGTACCGCAGCACGTTGACCGGGAGGAACTGCGTCTGGCCGATCTCGCCATGGGCGGCACCGCGCGCCTGGGGGCTGAGCGTGCCGTTCTGGACGAGGTTCAGGGCCGCGTAGAGCTGGTTCGTGAAATATTCCGACCGGCGGCAGTCATAGGCGAGCGTCGCCACGGCCGAGAGCGTATGCTCCTTGCCGAGGAAGCCGCCGAAGCCCGTCTCCATGCCCCAGATGGCGATCAGCGGCCCGGCCGGCACGCCGTACTGGCCCTCGATGCGGGCGAACAGGGCGGCATTCTGACGCTTCAGCCCCTTGCCGCGGTTCATGATCGCCTGGCCGCCGCGCTTCTGCATGAACTGGTCGAGCGACAGCTTGAAGCTCTTCTGGCCGCGGTCGGCGCGGATCGTCGCCCGGTTGTAACCGACCTCGGCGAACGCCCGGTCGAGGGTGCGCGGGCTGATGCCGTTGGCGGCCGCCTCGCCCTTGAACTGGTCGACCCAGGCCGCGAAGCCTGCGGAATTGTCGCCGCATTGCGCGGCCGCGGCCGCCGCCGGCACGGCTACCGTCAGCGCGATCGCCGCCAGCCCCTGGAACATCCGCTTCATCAAGCCCATTGGAATAAACCCCGATCTCTCGCTTCGCTTCGTGCGTGAATTTTGATGCGTGTCAGACAGTTCCTGGCCGTTCGATGCGGTCCGGGGCGCCGTGGCGCCGCCCCGCGCGTCGTGACAGGCAAAGGGCCCGCACCGTCTGACGGTGGATGCGGGACCTTCAATTTTCCGGGACCCGAAAAGTTCCCTCAGGCGGCCTGCTTCTTGGACTTGATCAGCCCGCGATTGACCAGCAGCTCGGCGATCTGGATCGCATTCAGCGCAGCACCCTTGCGCAGGTTGTCCGAGACGACCCAGATGTTCAGGCCGTTCTCGACCGTCGCGTCCTCGCGGATGCGCGAGATGTAGGTCGCATCCTCGCCCGCCGATTCGTAGGGCGTGATGTAGCCGCCGTTCTCCTGCTTGTCGATCACCTGGCAACCCGGCGCCTCGCGCAGGATGTCGCGCGCCTCGTCGGCGGTGATTTCCTTCTCGAACTCGATGTTGACCGATTCCGAATGGCCGATGAAGACGGGCACGCGCACGGCCGTGCAGGTCACCTTGATCTTCGGGTCGAGCATCTTCTTGGTCTCGGCGAGAACCTTCCACTCTTCCTTCGTGTAGCCGTCCTCCATGAACACGTCGATGTGCGGGATGACGTTGAAGGCGATGCGCTTGGTGAACTTCTTTGATTCGATCGGATCGGCGACGAAGACGGCGCGCGTCTGGTTGAACAGCTCGTCCATGCCTTCCTTGCCGGCGCCGGAAACCGACTGGTAGGTCGAGACGACGACGCGCTTGATGGTGGCGCGGTCGTGCAGCGGCTTCAGCGCGACGACGAGCTGCGCCGTCGAGCAATTCGGATTGGCGATGATGTTCTTCTTCGTGAAGCCGTCGATCGCATCCGGGTTCACTTCCGGCACGATCAGCGGCACTTCGGCGTCGTAGCGCCAGGCCGAGGAGTTGTCGATGACGACGCAGCCCTGCGCGCCGATCTTCGGCGAATACTTCAGCGACACGGCCCCGCCGGCGGACATCAGGCAGATGTCGGTGTCGGAGAAGTCGTAGGTTTCGAGATTGTGCACCTTCAGCGTCTTGTCGCCGTAGGACACCTCCGTGCCGACCGAGCGGCTCGAGGCCAGCGCCACGACCTCGTCGGCCGGGAAGCCGCGCTCGGACAGGATGTTCAGCATTTCGCGCCCGACATTGCCGGTAGCGCCGGCGACTGCAATCTTGAAGCCCATTGGTCTTTGCTCTCTTTCTCTGCCTCTCCTCGGGTTCTTGAGGGGAAGCCCGGCAGCCGGAGCACGCGGGCCTCTTGTCCCCGGCCGTGCCGGGGAGAGAGCGGCGGCCAAGGACGTCAGACGGTTTTCGTCGTCGTTTTGGCCATGAATTTGGAAGAAGCGGGCACGCACCGTTCCGCTCCGGCAGTCTCTGCCGGCCGGCTGCTGTCAGCGATGTCGAGGTCGCGGCGAAGCATGGGTGCTGTCCTTTTCCGGAGGCTGCTAATAAGCGTTTTTGACCGCGAGTCAAGGGATGCCCGGCCGCGCGGCCATCAAGTTCGCGTCACGATTGCGCCGCCCCGCCATGCCCGGCACCACCGGACGCTGCAGCGCAGCAGGCGCCCCGCATTAGACTAAAGTCATAATCCGAAAGCCGCGCAGCGCCGATTCCCCTTTTCTGCCATCCTCTTGCCAGGCGCACCACGCTCGCCTGACCGAGGAGGGTCGGGGGGCAAGGGGAATGGGCGCTCGACAGCTGTTTGAACTGGAGGAATTTCACAATGGCAAATGTCGCGACGGCGGACGTCAGCAAGACGCGTCCGATGACCGCCGAGGAGAAGAAAGTCATCTTCGCCTCGTCGCTGGGTACCGTGTTCGAGTGGTACGATTTCTATCTCTACGGCTCTCTCGCCGTCTTCATCGGCGCCGCCTTCTTCAGTGATTATCCGGAAACGACGCGCAACATCTTCGCCCTTCTCGCCTTTGCCGCGGGCTTCCTGGTCCGCCCCTTCGGCGCACTGGTCTTCGGCCGGCTCGGCGACCTGGTCGGCCGCAAGTACACCTTCCTCGTCACCATCCTGATCATGGGTCTGTCGACCTTCCTCGTCGGCATCCTGCCCGGTGCCGCCTCGATCGGCATCGCCGCGCCGATCCTGCTGCTGGCGCTGCGCATGCTGCAGGGCCTGGCGCTCGGCGGTGAATACGGCGGCGCTGCGACCTATGTGGCCGAACACGCCCCGCACGGTCGCCGCGGCTACTTCACCTCCTGGATCCAGACGACGGCGACGCTCGGCCTGTTCCTGTCGCTCGTGGTCATCCTTTCCGTCCAGTTCATGGTCGGCAAGGAAGCCTTCGCGGCCTGGGGCTGGCGCATCCCGTTCCTCGTCTCCGTCGTCCTGCTCGGCATCTCCGTCTGGATCCGCCTGAAGATGAACGAATCGCCTGCCTTCCAGAAGATGAAGGAAGAGGGCAAGGGCTCGAAGGCCCCGCTGACGGAGGCTTTCGGCCAGTGGCGCAATGCCAAGATCGCGCTGCTCGCGCTCTTCGGCGCCGTCGTCGGCCAGGCGGTCGTCTGGTATTCCGGCCAGTTCTACGCCCTGTTCTTCCTGACCGGCGTGCTCAAGGTGGACGGCCAGTCGGCCAACATCATGGTGGCGATCTCGCTCCTGCTCGGAACCGGCTTCTTCGTCTTCTTCGGCTGGCTGTCCGACAAGGTCGGCCGCAAGCCGATCATCATGGCCGGCCTGCTGCTCGCCATCCTGACCTACTTCCCGCTGTTCAAGGCCCTGACCTGGGCCGGTAACCCCGCTCTCGCCCAGGCCCAGGCGACGGTCCGCGCGACGGTCACCGCCGCTCCGGGCGACTGCAAGTTCCAGTTCAACCCGACGGGCACGGCGAAGTTCACCACCTCGTGCGACATCGCAACCGCGTTCCTGACCAAGAACTCGGTGCCCTATGACGTGGTGACCACGGCTGCCGCCGGCACCCCGGCAACGGTGAAGGTCGGCGACAGCACGATCAACAGCTTCGACGCCATCGCTGCCGGCGACAAGGCGAAGGCGATGACGGCCGCCTTCGAAAAGCAGGTCAACATGGCGCTGCATGCGGCCGGCTATCCGCTCGTCCGTGCCGCCGCCAAGGTGCCGGACGCCAAGCTCGACGCCTTCGTCGCCGCCAATCCGGAACTCGCACTCGACGCCGCCGCCATCCGCGCCGGCGACAAGGCGAGCATGACCGGCGCCGAGCTCGTCAAGGCGAAGCTCCTGACGGCCGAGGAGGCCACCGGCGTCGACAGCATGCCGGTCTTCACGATCGCCAACGGCGGCACCTTCTCGATGGTCGCCGACCCGGCCGCCGTCAACTGGACCACGATCATCGCCGTTCTCACCGTCCTCGTCATCTACGTGACGATGGTCTACGGCCCGATCGCCGCGCTGCTGGTCGAGCTGTTCCCGACCCGCATCCGCTACACCGGCATGTCGCTGCCCTACCACATCGGCAACGGCTGGTTCGGCGGCCTGCTGCCGGCAACCGCGTTTGCGATGAGCGCAGCCAAGGGCGACATCTACTACGGCCTCTGGTACCCGATCGTCTTCGCGGCGATCACGCTGGTGATCGGCCTGCTGTTCCTGCCGGAAACGAAGGACCGCGACATCCACGCGATGCACTGATCGCGGCTCGCTCTCTCATTGCACAGGGGCCCGGCGGAGCGATCCGCCGGGCCTTCTTCGTCAGACGAGCCGGCCGAGCCGCGGCACCGGCCACCCTTCCCGATTAAGCGTGAAGACCAGCCCGAAGCGGGCGAACAGGACGGAGGTCGCGAACGCGAACCAGGCGCCCGAGGCCAGCCCGGCCACGACGTCGCTCGGATAGTGGACGGCGAGGATCACCCGGGTTGCGGCGAGCCACAGGGCAAGACCGGCGAAAAACAGCCTGAAGCGCGGAAAGAGCAGCACCAGCGCCATGAACAGGGCGCCGACATGGGCGGAGTGACCGGACGGAAAGCTCTGGTGCATCCAGCCGCTGAAGGGCTGCAGCGAGAGGATGCCCTCCTCGGCGTAGAGCGGCGGGCGGGCCCTGCCGATCACCACCTTCAGCACATGCACGAAGATGCTGGCGAGCACGACCGACAGCGTGACATAGGCCGTCATCTGCGCCAGGTAGATCAGCCGGAACCTGCGCCGCACCTTCCACAGCCGCCGGCGCAGGAGATAGACGAGCGCTGCGAGCGTGGAGAGCGCGCCGAGAATGATGGCGAGCTTGCCGATGTCGGTGACGTTGCCGGCGATGCCGACCAGCGGCGGCGACAGCACGTCGGCCGCCTCCCCGAGCGGCCGGTCGAAGACGAGGAAAGCGATCGCCACCACGTTCAGCGCCGACAGGGTGAAGCCCTTCCAGGGCACGCGCCGGTGCAGCTTGCGCCTGGCCTCGTAGCGCCGCCTGAGCGCGGTCCACGCACTCTGTTTCTCGCCTGCCTGCCGGATCATGGGGCTCCTTGCGCGTCGCGTCGTCCTGCAAGCGAGATAGGCAGGCACGCCCGCCCCTTCAATGAAGGCAGGCCGCGTTTTGTCCGGGACGCACCGCGACCGGCCCGGTCCGGCGCGGATCGGTCCACCGGCGCCGCCGCAGGCGACGGCGCCGGGGAAAGGTCGCTGCGATCAGGCCGAAAGCGCCTTGAATTCGGCGAGGATGGCGTCGCCCATCTCCACCGTGCCGACCTTCGTGCAGCCTTCGGCCATGATGTCGCCGGTGCGGATGCCGCGGTCGAGCACGTTGGCGATCGCCTTCTCCAGGCTGTCGGCGTCCTGCACCAGGTTGAAGGAGTAGCGCAGGCACATGGCGAACGAGGCGATCATGGCGATCGGGTTGGCGATCCCCTTGCCGGCGATGTCCGGCGCCGAGCCGTGCACCGGCTCGTAGAGTGCCTTGCGCTTGCCGGTCTTCGGATCCGGGGCGCCGAGCGAGGCCGACGGCAGCATGCCGAGCGAACCGGTCAGCATCGCGGCGACGTCCGACAGCATGTCGCCGAACAGGTTGTCGGTGACGATCACGTCGAACTGCTTTGGCGCGCGCACGAGCTGCATGCCGCCGGCATCGGCCAGCATGTGCTCGAGCTGGACGTCGGAATAGGCGCGCTTGTGCGTCTCGGTCACCACCTGGTTCCAGAGCACGCCGGACTTCATGACGTTGCGCTTCTCCATCGAGCAGACGCGGTTGTTGCGGGTGCGCGCCAGCTCGAAGGCGACCCCGGCGATGCGTTCGATCTCGTAGGTGTCGTAGACCTGCGTGTCGATGCCGCGCTTCTGGCCGTTGCCGAGGTCGATGATCTCCTTCGGCTCGCCGAAATAGACGCCGCCCGTCAGCTCGCGCACGATCAGGATGTCGAGGCCTTCCACCAGCTCCGGCTTCAGCGACGACGCCGAGGCGAGCGCCGGGTAGCAGATCGCCGGGCGCAGGTTGGCGAACAGTTCCAGGTCCTTGCGCAGGCGCAGGAGCCCGGCCTCGGGACGGACCTCATAGGGGACGGCATCCCACTTCGGCCCGCCGACGGCGCCGAACAGCACCGCATCCGCGTTCAACGCCTTCTGCATGTCCCCTTCCGAGATCGCCACGCCATGGACGTCATAGGCCGAGCCGCCGACGAGGCCCTCGTCGATGACGAAGCCGGCGCCCTTCTCGGCGTTCATGTAGGCGATGATCTTGCGGACTTCCGCCATGGCTTCCGGGCCGATGCCGTCGCCGGGCAGGAGGAAAAGGTTGCGCACTGTCATGGGACTGTCCTTGTCGAATGCTCGGTGGGATTCAGGTCGCGCGGTTCTTAGCGCAACTTCCGTTCAAGGAAAATCGCCGCGACGAAAGAAATTTGCGCGACCGCCCGGCAGATGTCACCGCGGAAACATGCCCGCTCCCGCCGTCGTGCGATCAAGGTTGCGTCGCGCCGCAACACCCGGAAACGCCCCGAAACCGGCGCACCAGACGGAGGACCTGGAATGTATAGCTACGTGCAGGCAGTCCTCGCCGCGATCCGCTCGGCGATCGATGCGCTCCTCTTCCAGCACCGGCCGCCGCCGGGCTTCCGCTGAGCGACACGCAACCGGCAAAGGCGCCGGAATGCGGGCCGCAGAATCCCATGGCTTCTTCCCGGCAGGCCCGTTTCGTTGCAGGATACGCCGCCCACTGCTGCGAAGAAGGAGAAGCCGCCATGAAGATCCTGCCCTGCGGCAGCCGCCCGTCCGCCACCCCGCCGTCCGACTATTTCACCGGCCGCGTCCGCCAGGATCCGATCATCGAGGCGCCGGAGCCGGCCCGCCTGCGTGCCGTCACCGTCACCTTCGAGCCCGGTGCGCGCACGGCCTGGCACACCCATCCGCTCGGCCAGACGCTGGTCGTCACCGCCGGCTGCGGCCTGGCGCAGAGCTGGGGCGGGCCGATCCGCGAATTCCGCGCCGGCGACACCGTCTGGTTCGAGCCGGGCGAGAAGCACTGGCACGGCGCGGCACCGGACACGGCGATGACCCATATCGCACTGCAGGAGGCGCTCGACGGCAAGGCCGTCGACTGGCTGGAGCACGTCACCGACGAGCAATATGCCGGTAAGTGACACCGGCGGCGAACGCCGTCCGGCCACCTGGCCGTCACGGCAGTTGACGCGATCCCGGTGATGCCGTTTGGACTTGCCGTCAGCCCCTGCCCGGCCGCAGCGGCGCGTAGTCGGCGGCATCCACCGTTTTCGGCCGGCCGGCAAGGTCGAGCGTGCTGACGCGCGGCGCAGCGCGCGCGATCGCCTTGCCGCGGCGCATGACGAGCAGGCGGTTGGCCTTCAGCCGCAGCGCTTCAAGCGTGTCGCGCGCCTGCAGGATCACGAGGTCGGCGTTGCAGCCTTTCTCGAGGCCGTAGCCTTGCAGCCCCATGGTCTTCGCCGAATTGACCGTGAGCGCGTCGAAGATCTTCCTTTTGTCCTCGATGCCGGCCATCTGGGCGACATGGATCGCCATGTGGCCGACCTCCAGCATGTCGCCGGAGCCCATCGAGTACCAGGGATCCATCACGCAGTCGTGGCCGAACGAGACGTTCAGGCCCGCCTCCATCAGCTCGCGCACCCGCGTCATGCCGCGTCGCTTCGGATAGGTATCGTGCCGGCCCTGCAGCATGATGTTGATCAGCGGGTTGGGGATGACGTTGATCTCCGCCTCCGCCATCAGCGGGATCAGCTTGGAGACGTAGTAGTTGTCCATCGAGTGCATCGAGGTCAGGTGCGAGCCGGCGACGCGGCCCTTCAGCCCGAAGCGCACCGTCTCGGCGGCGAGCGTCTCGATGTGCCGCGACATCGGGTCGTCGGTCTCGTCGCAATGCATGTCGACCGGCAGCCCGCGCTCGGCGGCGATCCGGCACAGGGCCGCGACAGAGGCCGCGCCGTCGGCCATGGTCCGCTCGAAATGCGGGATGCCGCCGACGATGTCGAGGCCCATGTCGAGCGCGCGGTTCAGCGCGTCCACCCCGCCCTCGGCGCGATAGTAGCCGTCCTGCGGGAAGGCGACGAGCTGCAGGTCGATATAGGGGGCCACCGCCTCGCGCACCTCGATCAGCGCCTCAGCCGTCACCAGCTTCGAGTCGCTGGTGTCGACGTGGCTGCGGATCGCGAGCAGGCCCTGGCTGACGGCGAGATCGCAGTAGCGCAGCGCCCGTTCGACCAGCGCCTCGCGCGTCAGCGTCGGCCGCAGTTCCCCCCAGAGCGCGATCCCCTCCAGAAGCGTGCCGGAGACGTTCATGCGTGGCAGGCCGAGCGAGAGCGTCGCGTCCATGTGGAAGTGCGGATCGACGAAGGGCGGCGTCACCAGCCGGCCGGTGGCATCGATCGTCTCGCCGGCTTCCGCCGCGATCCCCGGCCCGACCGCGGCGATCCTGCCGCCGGAAATGGCGATGTCGATCCCCTCGCGGCCGTCGGGGAGATTGGCGTTCTTGATCAGCACGTCGAACATGGGGGCACCTGGAGCGGTTGTTGGAACGTCAGCGCTCGCCGCGCCGGTAGGGCTGCATCAGCGCCTGCGGCACGCGGGCGCGACGCGCCATCACGGCGAGTGCGGCGATCGAGAGGATATAGGGCATCATCAGGAAGATCTGGTAGGGCACGTCGCCGAGCACCGTCTGCAGCCTGAGCTGGAAGGCGTCGAAGAAGGCGAACAGCAGCGCCCCGAACAGCGCCCGCCCCGGCCGCCACGAGGCGAAGACGACGAGCGCGATGCAGATCCAGCCGCGCCCCTGCACCATGGTCGGGAAGAAGCTGTTGAAGGCCGAGAGCGTCAGGAACGCCCCGCCCATCGCCATCAGCGCGCTGCCGGCCATGATCGCGCCGTAGCGCACCCTGATCGGATCGACGCCCTGCGCCTCCGCCGCATGCGGATTCTCCCCGCTCATGCGCAGCGCCAGCCCGAGCGGCGTGCGGTAGACGACATAGGCGAGCAGCAGCGCAATCGCGATCGAGAGGTAGGTCGGCAGCGTCTGGGTGAACAGCGCCGGGCCGACGAAGGGCAGGTCGGAGAGGCCGGGCACCGCGATCGGCTGGAACGGCGTCACCGTCGGCGGCGTCGAGGCGAGCGGCACGGTCAGGCGGAAGATGTAGTAGCTGAGCGAGGAGGCGAACAGCGTGATGCCGAGCCCGGTCACGTGCTGCGACAGGCCGAGCGAGACGGTCATTCCCGCGTGCACCAGCCCGAACAGCGCCCCCGATGCCGCCGCCACCAGCATCCCGGTCCAGAGGTCGGCACCGTTGAAGACGGCGAGCCAGCCAACCATCGCGCCGAAGGTCATGATCCCCTCGATGCCGAGGTTGAGCACGCCGGAACGTTCGGACAAAAGCGCGCCGAGCGTGCCGAAGATCAGCGGCGTGGCGATCCTGAGCACCGCCGCCCAGAGGCCGGCCGAGGCGACGATGTCGAGAATGGCGCTCATCGGCGGATCCTGTACTGGGTGAAGAAGATCGCCACCAGCATGGTGAGCAGCGACAGCGCCACGGTGACGTCGGCGATATAGGTGGGGATGCCCATCGCCCGGCTCATGCCGTCGGCGCCGACGAACATGGTGGCGGTGAAGAGCGCCGCGGCGATGACGCCGAGCGGGTTGAGGTTGGCGAGCATGGCGACGATGATGCCGGAATAGCCGTAGCCCGGCGAAAGATCGGTCGTGACATAGCCCTTCACGCCCATCACCTCGATCGCCCCGGCGAGCCCCGCAAGCCCGCCCGACAGGCAGGCGACCTTGACGAGGGTGCGGCCGAGCGGCACGCCGGCGAAGACGGCGCCTTCCGGATTGAGGCCGGCGGCGCGCGACTGCAGGCCGAAGACCGTGCGCGCCTGCAGAAGGTAGATCACGAGTGCGGCTGCGATCGCCACCGCGAGGCCGATATGCAGGCGCGAGCGCTCGATCAGTTTCGGCAGCAGCGCGTGGTCTGCGACCGGCATCGACTGCGGCCAGCCGAAGGCGAGCGGATCCTTCAGCGGCCCGTCGATCATCATCGAGACGAACAGCACCGCGACGAAATTCAACAGCAGGCTCGTCACCACCTCGTCGACGGAGAAGCGCAGCCGCAGCCACAGCGGCACCAGCATCAGCGCCATGCCGGCGATCGCGCCCGCGGCAAAGAGAAGCGGGACCAGCACCGGTCCGGGCAGGCCGGACAAGGCGCTCGAACCGAGGGCCGCCACCATGATCGCGCCGAGATAGAATTGCCCCTCGGCGCCGATGTTCCAGAGCCGCGCGCGGAAGGCGATCGCGGCCGCAAGCCCGGTCAGCATCAGGGGCGTCGCCCGCGTCAGCGTCTCGGTGGCGGCGAGCCGGGTGCCGAAGGCGCCGGTCAGGATGCGGCCATAGGCCTCCAGCACCGGCGCGCCGGCGGCCGCGATCAACAGGCCCGCAAGCACGAGCGCGGCCGCAACGGCCAGGATCGGCGACAGCACGACGAGGGCGAGCGGCCGGTGTTCGCGGCGTTCAAGACGCATGGGGATGTCCTTCACCGGTATTTCCTTCGCCGGCCGCCCAGTCTCCGGACATCATCAGGCCGAGCCGGCGCGGATCGGCGTCCTCTGCGGCGATCGGGGCGGAAAGCCGCCCCTTGACGATCGCCTGGATGCGGTCGGCGAGCCCCATCACCTCGTCCAGGTCCTCGGAGATGAGCAGGACGGCCGTCCCCGCCTGGCGCGCCTCCAGGATGCGGGCATGGACGGCGGCGACGGCGCCTTCGTCGAGCCCGCGGGTCGGCTGCGCCGCGATCAGGATGCGCGGCCGCCGGTAGAGATTGCGGCCGAGGATGAGCTTCTGCATGTTGCCGCCCGACAGAAGCCGGGTACGGCTCGTCGGCGTCCCGCCGCGCACGTCGAACTCCTCGATGATCGTGGCCGCGAAGGCCTGCCCGGCCGAGCGGTTGACGATGCCGCGCCGCGAAAACAGCGGCTGGCGGATGCGTTCCAGCACTGCGTTCTCCCAGATCGCCATCTCGCCGATCGCGCCCTGGCGGTGACGATCCTCCGGGATGCGGCCGACACCGGCCTGCACCAGGTCGTCGACGTCAAGCGCTGCGACCGGCTCGCCGAACAGGCGCATTTCCCCGCCGCTGGGTGCGGCGAGCCCGCCCATCAGTTGCGACAGCGTCGTCTGGCCGTTGCCGGAAACGCCGATGATGCCGAGCGTCTCGCCCTCGCGCAGGAAGAAATCGATCGCCTTCAACCGCTCGACGCCGCCGCTCGACACGGTGAGCCGCGATGCCTGGAACACGGTCGCGCCCGGCTCGGCCGGCGCGCGGGTCGGCCGCGTCACGCGGTGGCCCACCATCAGTTCGGCCAGTTCCGCCTTGTTCGTCTCGGCCGCCCTTCGCTCCGCCGCCACCCTGCCGCCGCGCAGGACGACGATGCGGTCGGCCGCCGCCATCACCTCGTCCAGCTTGTGCGAGATGAAGATCAGTGACAGGCCTTGCCTTGCCATCTCCCGCAGCGTCCGGAACAGCCGCTCGGCCTCGATGTTGGTGAGCACCGCGGTCGGCTCGTCGAGGATCAGGATGCGGGCATCGTTGTAGAGCGCCTTCAGGATCTCCACCCGCTGCTGCTCGCCGACCGAGAGATCGCCGAGCCGCGCGTCCGGATCGACGCTGAGGCCGAAGCGTTCGGCGATCGCGGCGAGCTTGCGGCGGGCGGCACCCTTGCGCGAGCGTAGCGACCAGAGCGGCTCGGTGCCGGTCATGACATTTTCCAGCACGGTGAGGTTCGGCGCCAGCGAGAAGTGCTGGTGCACCATGCCGACGCCGGCCTTGATCGCCGCGCGCGGGCGGCCATGCGGCAGCTCGACGCCATCGACCCGCACCGTGCCGGCATCCGGCGTGTAGTGGCCGAACAGGATGCTCATCAGCGTCGTCTTGCCGGCGCCGTTCTCGCCGAGCAGCGCCAGCAATTCGCCCCTGCCGAGCGCGATCGAGATGTCGTCATTGGCGACGATCGGGCCGAAGCGCTTGGAGATGTGCGAAAGCGCGAGGACGGGTTCGGCGGTCGACTCGGTGGTCTCGGTCGTCATGCGGCAAGCCCCGCGACGGAAAAGCGATGGCGCCAGCGTCCCTCGGCTTCGAGCGACGCCGCCAGCGAAAGCAGCAGCCGGTCTCCGCCCATCGGCGCCATCAGCTGGACCGGCAGCGGCAGGCCGTCCGCGTCCGCGCCGAAGGGCAGCGTCAGCGCCGGAAAGCCGGCGATGTTGGCAAGGCCGGCGAGCGGCGCGAAGGCCTGCATCCGCCGCAGGTGCAGATCGGTGTCGTCATGATCGGTCGGAAACGACCCGATCGGAAGGGGGGCAGAGGCAAGCATCGGCATGACAAGGCAATCCAGGCTGTCGAACAGCGCCCAGGTCTCATGGCTCACATGCACCGCCGCATCGAGCGATGTCCAGAGGGCGGTCGCCGATATCCTCCGCCCTCTTTCCACGAAGGCGCGCGTCATCGGCTCGGCGAGGTCGAGGTCGAGCGACAGCGTCTCCACCAGCCCGGCGAGGTTGATCGAGACGATGTCGGCGAAGATGCTCGAGGAGGCCGACACCAGCCCGGCGAAGGCCGGCCAGCCGAAGGCGACGATCCGGTGGCCGCGTCCCTCCAGCGCCTTCGCGGCCGCCTCGACGGCCCTGCTGCGCTCAGGTTCCGTCGGACAGTCGGCCCCGGTCTGCGTCAGCACGCCGATGCGCAGGCCGCCGTGCGGGGCGGCGGCATCGGCCGGATCGGCGAAGGGCCCCCTCGCCCGCCCGCGCGCCGCCTCGAAGATCGCGGCCGTGTCGCGCACCGAGCGGCAGACGGCGAGTTCGGCCGCGATGCCGCCCAGGTGATTGCCGAAATGGGGACCGCCGGGGACGGCGCCGCGCGTCGGCTTCAGCCCGACCAGCCCGCAGCAGGCCGCCGGCACGCGGATCGACCCGCCGGCATCGGTGGCATGCGCGATCGCAACGATGCCCGCCGCGACGGCCGCCGCCGCACCGCCCGAAGAGCCGCCGGCGGTGCGGGCCGGATCGAGCGGATTGCGACAGAGCGGACCCCGCGCCGGCTCGCTCGCAAGCGACAGCCCGAATTCCGGGCTGGTCGTCAGGCCGAACGGAACGAGACCGGCCGCGCGAAACCGGCCGGCCAGGTCGGAGTCCATCGCCGGGTCGAGTGCGTGATCGAGCATGCGCGAGCCGGCGCGCACCGGAAAGCCGGCAAAGGGTCCACCGAGATCCTTGGCGAGTGTCGGCACGCCTGCGAAGGGGCGCGCGGCGAAGCGGGCCGGATCGACCGCCCGCTCCGCGTCGAATTGTGTCGCTGCGGCGCGACCGCGCGCTTCGTCGAGGTGGCAGACCGCGCCGAGTTCCGCATGGCCGGATGCGGCCGCGATCGCGGCCTCCATCACCTCGCCGGCGGAAAGCGCACCTGCCCGGATCGCCGCGGCCAGCGCCGTGGCGTCTCCGATCGTTGTGCTTTCGATGCCGGGCACGGGCGCAGGTCTGCTTACTTCGGCTCTTCCATCATTATCGGCACCTCGAAGGTGCCGGCCTTGATCTCGGCCCGCTTGGCCTCCATCGCGGCTTCCGCATCGGCCGGCGCCACGCCCTTGACGTAGACGATGTCGCTGCCGCCTTCCTTCATCAGCCCGAAGGCGGTGTAGCTCTTGCCGACCGGCTTGCCGGCGTTGACGTCGGCGACGGCCGCATCGAGGATCGGCCGGAAGTACCACATGGCATTGGCGAAGACCGTGTCGGGGTAGCGCGGGGTGTAGTCGAGCAGCGAGCCGACCGACTTGATGCCGCGCTCCTTGGCGGCGTCGGCGGTGCCGATGCGCTCGCCGAACAGGATGTCGGCGCCGCCGTCGATCTGGGCCAGGCCCGCCTCGCGCGCCTTCGGCGGGTCAAAGAAGGTGCCGATGAACGAGACGAGGTGCTTGGCATCGGGATTGACCGCCTTCACGCCGGCGGCAAAGGCGTTGATCAGCATGTTGACCTCGGGGATCGGGATCGCCCCGACCGAACCGACGACGTTGGACTTCGTCATCTTGCCGGCCAGCATGCCGGCGAGATAGGCGCCGTCATGGTTCCAGGTGCCGAACACGCCGAAATTGTTGCCGGCGGCATCGCCGCTCGAGCCCATCAGGAAGGCGGTGTCCGGATAGTCGGCCGCGACCTGCCGCGCCTCGCGCTCGACCGCGTAGGACTCGCCGACAATCAGCTTGTTGCCCTGCTCGGCATATTCGCGCATCGCCCGCGGATAGTCGGTGCCGGAGACGCCCTCGGAGAAGGTGTATTCGATCACGCCGTCCTTGGCGGCCGCCTGCAGCGCTTCGTGCAGGCGCGAGTTCCAGGCGTTTTCGACCGGCGAGGCGTGGATGCCCGCGACCTTCAGCGGCGCCTGCGCGCGTGCCTGCGGCAGGAAGGCGCCGGCACCGAGGACGAGACCGCCGGCAAGAACCGTGCGGCGTTTGATCTGAAGGCTGCCCGTCATGTTTTCGTTCCCCTTACTTTGACCAATTGGTTCAAAAATTCATAGGTTTCGCACAAAAACGAGTCAAGCGCGCCGACCGCCTACAAATTCGCCAGCAAGCGCTTTCTCGCCGCGCGCCGGAGGGGCGGAGGACCGCCAGCCGGTGGACGGCGGTCGCTCTCGCGGCCCGGCCGCGTTCAGGTTGCTGTCAGTTTCCTCCGCCAGTTTCCCGAAAAAATCGGAACGGACCGGCCGGCACGCGCATTGCCGTCCCGTCCCTCGCCGGGTCGCGCATCGCTCTCCAATGCCGCGGGTGGCGCGAAGAACTGAAAGCGTATCGGAGCGAAAAGGCCACCCATGGCGACCATCACGGACAGCCTCGCCGCGAGCGGGCGCAGCCTTCGCCCGTCGATCGGCGCGGTCGCTCTGAGCGTCCTCGTCGTGCTGTTCGTGGTTCTGACCGCCAACCGGACCTTCTGGGCGAAGACGGCGCTCTATTTCGGCGGCACGCCGCAGGCCCTGGCGATCTTCGCGCTCGGCCTTGTCGCCCTGCTTCTGGCCGTCTGCATCGCCCTTTCGATGCGGTTCGTCGCCAAGCCGCTGTTCATCGTCCTCCTTCTCGCCAGCGCCTGCGCCTCCTGGTTCATGGATCGCTTCGGCGTCGTCATCAATGTCGACATGATCCGCAACGCCGCCGAGACGACCCATGCGGAAGCCGGCAACCTGATCACGCCCGACTTCGTCTGGCACATCGTGCTCTTCGGCATCGTTCCGTCGCTGCTGGTCGCCTGGGTCCGCGTCACGCACCGGCCCTTCCTGGCCAAGGCAAGGTTCAATTCCGTCTTCGTCCTGCCGCTGCTGCTCGTCGCGGTCCTGGCGGCCTCGACGCAGATGCGCCTGCTGATCACGACGAGCCGCACCCATCACGACTGGCTTGCGAGCCTCAACCCGATCGGCCCGATCGTCAGCGCTGTGCGCTATGCGGCCAGCACCGAGGGCGAGGCGAACATCGTCGTCGAGCCGCTCGGCCAGGATGCGCATGTGGCGGCCCCGGCCGGTCGCAAGCCGAAGGTGGTGGTCGTCGTGGCCGGCGAGACGGCACGGGCGCAGAACGTCTCGCTCGGCGGCTACGGACGCCCGACGACGCCCGAGCTCGCAACGCGCGACGTCACCTATTTCCCCGACACGACGAGTTGCGGCACCGCGACGGCCGTGTCGCTGCCCTGCATGTTCTCCATCTACACCCGCGCCACCTATACCCACCGCAAGGGACTGTCGACGGAGAGCCTGCTCGATGTGCTGGCGCATGCGGGCATCGCCGCGGAGTGGTGGGACAACAACACCGGTGACAAGGGCGTGGCCGACCGGGTCGCCTACCGCTTCCTCCCCGACAGCGCCGATCCCCGTTTCTGCACCGACGGCGAATGCAAGGACGGCATCCTGCTGGACCGGCTCGGACCCTGGCTCGACGGCGTGACCAGGGACAGCGTGCTCGTCATCCACCAGCTCGGCAGCCACGGCCCCGCCTACTACGAGCGCTATCCGGACGCCTATCGCCGCTTCACGCCCGACTGCCGGACCGCCGAGTTCGCCGATTGCAGCCGCGAGGAGATCGTCAATGCCTATGATAACACGATCGCCTATACCGACCACGTGCTGGCGACCGTCATCGATATGCTGAAGAGCCATCAGGACCGGTTCGACGCCTCGATGATCTACATGTCCGACCATGGCGAATCGCTCGGCGAGAACGGGCTCTATCTCCACGGCGCCCCCTACATGATCGCACCGAAGGAGCAGACGCAGGTCCCCTTCGTCCTTTGGCTCGGCAGGCAGGACCGTGCGGCGGTGAATGGCGCCTGCCTCCGGCAGCGCGCCGGCGAGCCCGCCTCGCACGACAATCTCTTCCACACGGTGCTGGGGCTGATGGCGGTGGAAACCCGCATCTACGACCCATCCCTGGACGTCCTGTCCGGGTGCCGCAACGCATCTTCCAGCTGATGCCGGTGACCACGGTGCAAGACGGCTTGATCGCGGCCGGAAAAATCCGGACGATGGGCGCCGGCGCGTCCGCCTCGGACGCGCTTGCGGAGGGACGCCATATGCGGGTGCTACTGATCGAGGACGACGCCATCCTCGGCGAGGCGGTGCGCGACCACGTCGCCGCCGGTGGCCATGCCGTGGACTGGGTGCGCGCGCTCGACGACGCCCGTGCCGCGGCGAAGGCGGTCAACTACGCGCTCATCCTGCTCGACCTGCGCCTGCCGGACGGCAGCGGCATCGCCTTCCTCAGAACCCTGCGCGAGGCCGGCGACAGGACGCCGGTGATCATCCTGACCGCGCACGACCAGATCTCCGACCGCATCGAAGGGCTGAACAGCGGTGCCGACGACTATCTCGTCAAGCCGTTCAACCTCGGCGAACTGTCCGCCCGCATGCTCGCGGTCGCCCGCCGCTATGGCGGCAACCCCTCCCCGGTCATTCGCCTGGGCCCGTTGGAGATCGGCCCGGCCGACCGCCGGATCGTGTCCGACGGCCGGGAGATCATCCTTTCGGGGCGCGAATGGGCGGTGCTCGACACGCTGCTGGCCCGCCCCGGCGCCACCGTCTCCAAGGGGCAGATCGAGGAGGCGCTCTATGCCTTCGGCTCGGAGATCGAGAGCAACACGGTCGAGGTCTATGTCAGCCGCGTGCGCAAGAAGCTCGGCCACGACCACATCCTCACCGTGCGCGGCGTCGGCTATCGGCTCGGGACCCCGGCATGAAGGAAGGCAGCATCACCCGCAGGTTGACGCTGGCGCTCTCCGGCGCGCTCGCCTGCTTCTGGCTGCTCGCCGCCGGCCTCGGCGTCATGGTCATGCAGGACGAATTCGCCGAGATCTTCGACAGCGCCCTGCAGGAGACAGCCGAGCGCCTGCTGATCCTGGTCGCCGACGACGTGGACCGCGGCGACGCAGCCGGTTCGAACGCCCGGTTCGAGAACGTGGTGCCGGCATCCGGCGAGGAATACCTGACCTATCAGCTGCGCAACGACGGCGGCGCCGTGCTGCTGCGCTCGCACGACGCCCCGGCGGCGCCCTTCGACGCCCCGCTCCGGCAGGGGTTCTGGGGCGACGACACCCACAAGTTCTATACCGCCGTCACCGCCGGCGACGGCGACCGGCTCTACCTGCAGGTGGCCGATGCGCTCGCCAACCGCCACGAGGCCCTGATCGAGGGCGCGACGGCGCTGTTCCTGCCGGTGCTCTTGCTGGTGCCGGTGAGCATCGCGCTCGTCTGGTTCATCGTGCGCCGGTTGCTCGCCCCGATCGACGAGCTGCGCCAGGCGATCGCCAGCAAGGACGGCGGCAACCTCGCCGTGATCGCCCGCGAGGGCCTGCCGCAGGAGCTGCTGCCGATCGTCCGCTCGGTCAACCTGCTGCTGGCGCGCCTGAAGGCCGCGCTCGACGCCGAGCGCGAATTCACCGCCAACAGCGCCCACGAGCTGCGCACGCCGATCGCCGGCGCCCTGGCCCAGACCCAGGTGCTGATCGACGAGCTGCCGGCAGGGCCGAAGAAGGCCCGCGCCCGCCAGATCGAGGCCTCGCTGCTCAAGCTCGGCCATCTGGCGGAGAAGCTGCTGCAGCTTGCCCGCGCCGAAGCCGGGCTCGGCACGGCCGAGACGCCGGTCGACCTCGCCCGCGTGCTGGAGCTGGTGGTGCTCGACTTCCAGCGCGACCCCGACGAAGCCGGGCGCCTGCGGCTTCACCGCACCGACGGCGCCACCCTCCGCCGCGCGGCGAGCGAGGACGGCTTTGCGATCGCGCTGCGCAACCTGATCGAAAACGCGCTGGTGCACGGCACGGCGGCGGCACCGGTAGATGTGCTTCTCGATCGCGACGGCACGGTCCGGATCGTCAATGACGGCCCGCGGCTCGCCGACTGGGAGCTGGACATGATCCGCAGGCGTTTCGGCCGCGGTCCGACCGCGGCCAAGGGATCCGGGCTCGGGATCTCGATCGCAGAGCGGCTTCTGGCGCAGATGCAGGCGCGCCTCGAACTGGTCTCGCCGCCGGAGGGACGCAGCGGCGGCCTCGAGGCGCGGATCGTCTTCGATGCCCCTCGGGCGGGCTGAGCCCCGCCGAAATCACATTGCCGAAACCTGACGCCGCCGGAAGCGGGTGGCGGGAGCGGTTATTGCTCCGAGAGCTTGATGCCGGGGTGATATTCCTTGCCCTCGACTTCCTTCACCACCGCCTGGCCGCACTGCATCAGCTTGGTTTCGGCATTATAGGCGTAGGTCGGCGAGCCGTGCAGCGACCAGCCCTTGTTCAGGGCGAGCGTCACCTTGTGGCAGAAGGAGGCGTCGTCGGGGCCGGTGAGGAAGCGATAGACTTTCATGGGGACTTCTCTTTGTCTGCGATGAGATCTGCCTTGGCGAGCAGGCGTTCGGACTGCGCGAGGTGGAGGCGCTCCACCATGCGGCCGTCGAGGTTGATGGCGCCCTTGCCGGCGCTCTCCGGCAGGGCGAAGGCTGCGACGACGGCGCGCGCGGCTTCGGCAGCGGCGGCAGGGACGCCGAAGGCCCGGTTCGCGCCGTCGATCTGGGCCGGGTGGATCAGCATCTTGCCGTCGAAGCCCATTTGTCGGCCCTGCTCGCATTCGGCGGCGAAGGCTTCGAGATCGGCAAAGTCGTTGTGCACGCTGTCGATGATGTCCAGCCCCGAGGCGCGCGCGGCGACGATCGCCTGCATCAGGAGCGGCACGAGATAGGGGCGGCCGGGCATGTCGGCAATGCCGGTGGCAAGCCGCAGGTCGTTGAGCCCGATCACAAGGCAGTCCAGTCCGCTGCCGCTGGTGCGCCCGACCTCGGCGATCGCGGCAATGTTGAGGATCGCCGCCGGTGTCTCGATCATCGCCCACAGGCGCGGGCCGTCGTCGGCGCCCTGCTCGCTCAGCCAGTCCGCCACGGCCAGCACGTCCTGCGGCTCGCAGACCTTCGGCAGCAGCACCGCGTCGGGCGCGCATTCGAGCACCGCCTCGAGATCGGCGGCGCCGTCGTCCTCCGACAGGGGGTTGACGCGGACGATATGCTCGCGCCCACAGGTGCGATCGAGCGTCGAAAAATGCCGCTTCAGCGCCGCGCGCGCCGCCGCCTTCTTCTCCGGCGCCACGGAATCCTCGAGGTCGAAGATCACCCCGTCGCAGGCGAGCGTCGTCGATTTCTCCAGCGCCCGCGCATTGCTGGCCGGGACGCTGAGCAGCGACCGGCGCACACGGAGCGGATGATTCTGGAACGGCGTGTTCATGACGTCTTCATGCCCCGCTTCCGGCAAATCGGCAAGGGCCCGCCGGGACGTCGGGGCCGAACTGACGATCCGCAAACTGCGACATTCTGGCTCTCCCCGCGCGACTGTCACAGCCTTGTAATGAACACATTCACTGCCCACATTCGTTTGCAGAGAAAGGGCCAGTCATGCAAAGCATCCGCTCCATCTTCCTCGCTACCGCAGCCATCGTCATCGCCGGCGCGACGCTCGTCTTCGCCGCCTCGATCGGGCTCGCCCTCGCCGGCATCGCCTCGGTCGTGATGCTGGGGAGCTGGATCTCTGCGAAACTCCAGCCGACGCCCGTCCGCGCCAGGGTCTACGCCCGCACCGGCAAACCCGGCCAGCGCGAGCCGCGCGTCTGGAACGACGGCCGCGGCACGATCATCGACCTCTGATTGCCAACCGGGCCTTTCACCCGGGCAGGCCGCCGGTCCCCGGCGGCCCCGATCTGCGTTCCGGCGCAAGATTCTTCTTCAATTCCCCGTGAAACTGCACTAAACGCAAACCCGGAACGATCCGCATCGCAATCGAGGTTCACGTCATGGACAAGTTCGTCAAGCTGACCGGCGTCGCCGCGCCCCTGCCCGTCGTCAATATCGACACGGACATGATCATTCCGAAGGACTACCTGAAGACCATCAAGCGGACCGGTCTCGGCAAGGGTCTCTTCGCGGAAGCGCGCTACAACGAGGACGGCTCGCCGAACCCGGATTTCGTGCTGAACAAGCCCGCCTACCAGAACGCCAGCATCCTCGTCGCCGGCGACAACTTCGGCTGCGGCTCCTCGCGCGAGCATGCCCCCTGGGCGCTCCTCGATTTCGGCATCCGCTGCGTCATCTCCACCTCGTTCGCCGACATCTTCTACAACAACTGTTTCAAGAACGGCATCCTGCCGATCGTCGTCAGCCCCGAGAACCTCGAGAAGCTGATGGACGACGCCAGCCGCGGCTCCAACGCCGTCCTGACCGTCGACCTCGAGGCGCAGGAAATCTCCGGTCCCGACGGCGGCAAGATTACCTTCGAGATCGATGCCTTCCGCCGCCACTGCCTGCTGAACGGCCTCGACGACATCGGCCTGACGCTCGAGAAGTCGGCAGCGATCGACAGCTTCGAGAAGAGCACCGCCGCGGCACGTCCCTGGGCCTGAGCGGCCCTTCGGACATGCGCCGCCTGATCTCCTCCGGATCGCCCTTCGAACGCACCGCCGGCTATTCGCGGGCGGTGGTGCAGGGCGACTGGTGCTTCGTCTCCGGCACGACCGGCTACGACTATGCCACCATGACGATGCCAGACGGCGTCGAGGCGCAGACCCGCAACTGCCTCGCAACCATCCGCAAGGCCATGGACGAGGCGGGCTTTGCCCTCGCCGACGTGGTGCGCTGCCACTACTACCTGACGGACGCGTCGTTCGCCGACATCGTCTTCCCGATCCTCGGCGAGGCCTTCGGCGAAATCCGCCCGGCCGCGACGATGATCGTCTGCGACCTGATCAAGCCGGAAATGCTGATCGAGATCGAGGTCACCGCGCTGCGGCAGCGCTGACCGGCCATTGCAGAGCAAGGAACAGGGCATGCGCCTGCGTTCACGCGCGGAAGCCGCCGTGGCATGAGCATCGTTTCGGACGGGGCACTGGAAGCTGCCTCATCTGAAATTCTATAGCGTGCACCTTTCAGTGCCCCGTTCGGCGGTTGTTGCCCGCAACTCTGCCCTTCTGCTTCCGCGGATTTCGGTCCGCGGCCCTGTGCGCCACCCGGACGCGTCCGGAGCGAAACTCGGGATACCCCGCCGTCTCCAGAGGAGGGCCTTTCTGCGCACCCCCGATGCCGGGACTTGCGTCCTTTCCCAGGTACCGGGCGCCGGCCCCGCCTCGCCGCGACGTCTCGCGGTGCATCCGATGGCGGAACGGAACGATGCTGCCACGGCCGAAGAACACGAGGATGGGCAGAGCACGGAATTTTGGCGCGACAAGACCCGTGTTGGCGACAACGCAGGAAATACGAAATATTATCAAATACTTGATATAGAGCAGATCGAAGATCTGTCTGCCGGGCCGATCGGCCGGCGCAGGGGCCGTCCCCGCAATCGCGGGAGCGGTCCCCGCTGGCGGCGGCCCGGCGGGTGCGGGAATTCATCCCTCGAAAAGCGTGGGCGAAATGCTATATGACATGTAAAGGAGCGCTCATGGCCCGCATTGACCAGACCGAAGATTGGCGCAACCGCCACGCCCCGACGATCAGCACCTTCGAATCGCTGGCGCTGGAGGCCTATGGTCACCTGCCGGAGGAATTCCGCGCGCTCACGGGCAACCTGATCATCGAGATTTCAGACTTTCCGACCGACGACGTCTTCGAGGACATGGCGCTGGAGACCCCGTTCGACCTGCTCGGGCTGTTCGAGGGGCGCGGCATCTCCGAGCGCTTTACCGTCGAGACCGGCGAGATGCCGAACCGCATCACCCTCTACCGTCGCCCGATCCTCGACTACTGGGCCGAGAACGAGGAAACGCTGGGCGACATCGTCACCCACGTGCTGATCCACGAGATCGGCCATCATTTCGGCCTTTCGGACGACGACATGGAGCGCATCGAGGCCAGCGCCGAGATCGCCGCGGGCTGAGGCAGCCGTCCGGCGGGCGGCGACGGCACCCGAAGGGTCGGGCGCCTGCGCCGTCGCCCGAGGCTCAGCCGATCGCCATCAGGCTGGCATTGCCGCCGGCGGCCGTGGTGTTGATCGAGGTCGAGACCTCCTCCAGCAGCCAGTTCAGGCAATAGGCCTCCGCATTGGCGGCGGCGATCGCCGCGCTCGAGGCGGCCTGCACCAGCACCAGCGGGCCCGGCAGGGCGGCAATCCTTTCATTGGCGGCGCGGATCTGTTCGCCATCGCCCTCGACCAGCGCGCCGGCGAAAGGCCCGCTCTTCTCCCAGTCGTTCGACCAGGCGACCCGGGTGGCAACGCTCGCCGGCAGGTCCTTCAGCGCCGGCTGCAGGCCGCACGCCGCATCGATCACGACCCGATTGCCGGTGGCGAGCGCGGCCACGATCTGGGCGTAGAGACCGCCTTCCGTCTGCGGCACGAGCAGCACCTGCCCGCGCGGATGCAGCGCATAGAGATTGCGCTCGCCGACCGGACCGGGCAGCTCGATGTCGAGGCCGAGCGCGGAGGTGCTGCCGGTGTCGCGGGCCGCCTGCGCCTGCGCATTCATGCCGCGCTGGCCGAGCCAGCGGGCGAAATCCGTCAGCGCCGGGTCGGTGTGCACCGAGCTGTGCTGCGGTGGGATCGGCGCGGTCCTGACGAGGCGGCCGAGATAGAGCGGGCCGCCGGCTTTCGGCCCGGTGCCGGAGAGGCCGCGGCCGCCGAAGGGCTGGACGCCGACGACGGCGCCGATGATGTTGCGGTTGACGTAGAGGTTGCCCGCCCTCACCCGGCTCGTCACATGCGCGATCGTCTCGTCGAGGCGCGTATGCAGGCCGAAGGTGAGGCCGTAGCCGGTGGCGTTGATGTCGTCGATCAGCTTGTCGAGCTCGTCGCGCTTGAAGCGGATCACGTGCAGCACCGGCCCGAACACCTCGCGCTTCAGCTCCGTCAGGCTGCCGAGCTCGATGATCGTCGGCGGCACGAAGGTACCCTCGGCGGTCGCCGCGTCGAGACCGATCTGCTCGACCTTGCGGCCCTTGCCGCGCATCGCCTCGACATGCGTCTCGATGATGCCCTTGGCCTCGGCGGTGATGACCGGGCCGATATCGACGCTGAGCCTGTCGGTGCGGCCGATCTTCAGCTCGTGCAGCGCCCCCTTGAGCATGCCGAGCGTGCGGTCGGCTATGTCGTCCTGCAGGCAGAGCACGCGCAGCGCCGAGCAGCGCTGGCCGGCGCTGTCGAAGGCGGACGCGATCACGTCGAAGACCACCTGCTCGGCGAGCGCCGACGAATCGACGATCATCGCGTTCTGGCCGCCGGTCTCGGCGATCAGCGGGATCGGCCGCCCATCGGCCGAAAGCCGCCCGGCGAGCTGCGCCTGGATCAGGCGGGCGACCTCGGTCGAGCCGGTGAACATGACGCCGGCCGTCTCAGGCGCGGCGACGAGAGCCGCGCCCACCCGGCCGTCGCCCGGCAGAAGCTGCAGCACCTCGGCCGGAATGCCGGCCTCGTGCAGCAGCCGCACGCCTTCGGCGGCGATCAGCGGCGTCTCCTCGGCGGGCTTGGCCAGCACCGGATTGCCGGTGACGAGCGCGGCAGCGATCTGGCCGGTGAAGATCGCCAGCGGGAAGTTCCACGGGCTGATGCAGACGACCGGGCCGAGCGGCGCATGCGCCGGGCCGAGCGTGCGCCGCGCCTGTTCGGCATAGTAGCGCAGGAAATCGATCGCCTCGCGCACCTCGGCGATGGCGTTCGGCAGCGACTTGCCGGCCTCGCGCGCGATCAGCCCGAGCAGGGTCGGCATGCGCGCCTGCATGGCATCGGCGGCGCGGGTGAGGCGGGCGGCCCGCTCGGCGGGGGAGACGGCGGCCCAGCGGGGGGCGGCGGCAGCGGCGAGCGAAACGGCGGCCCGCGCCGTCTCCTCGGATGCCTCGGTGACGGTGCCGACCACGTCGCGACGGTCGCCCGGGTTGAGCACGTCGCGGGTGACGCCGCCGGCGGCGCCGGTCGCAAGCTGCGGCTCGGCCTTCCAGGCGATGGCGGCGCTCTTTTCGAGCGCCTCCGTCAGCGAAGCGAGCGTCGTCTCGTCGGAGAGGTCGAGACCGGCGGAATTCGGCCGCGCCCCATAGAGATTGGCCGGCAGCGAAATCTGGTCGTGGCGGGCGCCGACGACCGCCATCGCGCGGACGACCTCGACCGGATCGGCGACGAGCTCGTCGATCGAGACGGCCGGATCGGCGATGCGGTTGACGAAGGAGGAGTTGGCGCCGTTCTCCAGCAGCCGGCGGACGAGATAGGCGAGCAGCGTCTCGTGCGTACCGACCGGGGCGTAGATGCGGCAGGGTCGGTCGAGGTTGCCGCGGCCGACCACCTCGTCATAGAGCGGCTCGCCCATGCCGTGCAGGCACTGGAACTCGTACTTGCCGACGGTGAAATCGGGGCCGGCGAGATGGTAGATGGCCGAAAGCGTCTGGGCGTTGTGGGTGGCGAACTGCGGGAAGACCACGTCGGTCGCGGCCAGAAGCTTGCGCGCGCAGGCGATGTAAGAGACGTCGGTGTGCACTTTTCGGGTATAGACCGGGAAATCGGCAAGCCCGTCCACCTGCGCCCGCTTGATCTCCGCATCCCAGTAGGCGCCCTTGACGAGACGCACCATGATGCGCCGGCCGGAGCGATGGGCGAGATCGACGATGAAATCGAGCACGAACGGGCAGCGCTTGCCATAGGCCTGGACGACGAAGCCCATGCCGTTCCAGCCGGACAGGTCGGGATCGGTGCAGAGGCTTTCCAGCAGGTCGAGCGACAGCTCCAGCCGGTCGGCCTCCTCCGCGTCGATGTTGAGGCCGATGTCGTAGCGCTTCGAGAGCAGCGCCAGCGCCTTCACCTTGGGCAGCAGCTCGTCCATGACGCGTTCGGCCTGGGCGCGCGCATAGCGCGGATGCAGCGCCGACAGCTTGATCGAGATGCCGGGGCCCTCGTAGATGCCGCGGCCGGCCGAGGCCTTGCCGATCGCATGGATGGCGTTCTCGTAGTCGCGGTAGTAGCGCGCGGCATCGGCCGCCGTCGTCGCCGCCTCGCCCAGCATGTCGTAGGAATAGCGGAAGCCCTTCTGCTCCAAGGCGCGCGAGCGGGAGAGCGCCTCCTCGATCGTCTCGCCGGTGACGAACTGCTCGCCCATCATCCGCATCGCCATGTCGACGCCGCGGCGGATGACCGGCTCGCCGCAGCGGGCGATCAGCCGGGTCAGCGCCGCAGACAGGCTGCGGTCGTTGACGGTGCCGGTGAGCTTGCCGGTGACGACGAGGCCCCAGGTCGCGGCGTTGACGAACAGCGAGCGGCCGCCGCCGATATGCGACTTCCAGTCGCCGTCAGCGATCTTGTCGCGAATCAGCGCATCGCGGGTGGCCGTGTCGGGGATGCGCAGCAGCGCTTCCGCCAGGCACATCAGCGCCACGCCCTCCTGGCTCGACAGCGAATATTCATGCACCAGCCCCTCGACGCCCGTGCCCTTGTGCTTGGCCCGCAGCGCGGCAATCAGCTTGCGGGCGGTGGCGGCGATCGCCGCGCGCTGTTCGGCGCTCACGGTCGCCGCCTCCAGAAGCGGCGCCAGGCATTCCGCCTCCGGCCGGCGATAGGCTTCGGTGATCGCCCGGCGCAGCGGCCCCTGCGGGCGGATCGGCGGGGCGAAATCGGCAAAGGGGCGACCGGCGGGGATCGTGGTCTGCTTCGAGGGGGAGGTCTTGCTCATGGCGGCGCTCTTGGTTGGTGGGGCATCGCGACCGGTCGCCCGGCCGGGCCGCGCCGCTTCGCCGGCATTCGCCGGCGCCTCGTCTCGCAGCCCTGGAATGGTAGCACCGATGCGAAATCCATGTTGACTTGATTTCGATCCAATTTAGTCCGATTAAGCTGAATGAGACCCACTTTGAAGGCAATTCGGATGGCGAAGGCGCAGACGATCGACGATTTGGACCAGTTCGACATTCGCATCCTCGACGTCCTCAGCCAGGACGGGCGGATCTCCGTGACAGAGTTGTCCAAGCGGGTGGGGTTGTCGAAGACGCCGTGCCAGGCGCGCCTGAAGCGGCTGATCGACGAGGGTTTCATTCTCGGCTTCCACGCCGAGATCAACCTGCGCAAGCTCGGCCTCGACCATGTCGCCTTTGCCGAGGTCAAGCTGTCAGACACGCGCGAGAAGGCGCTGGAGGCGTTCAACAGCGCCGTGCGGCGCATCCAGGAAGTGGAGGAATGCCACATGATCGCCGGCTCCTTCGACTATCTCCTGAAGGTGCGCACCTCCGACATCCGCCGCTACCGCGAAGTGCTGGGGGAGAAGATCTCCAGCCTGCCGAACGTCGCCAACACCTCCACCTTCGTCGTCATGCAGGCGGTCAAGGACAGCGGCGCTGCGGGTTCGCCGGCGGCCCTGCTCTAGCGGGCACGCCTGCCGACCTGTCTGCCCCTGTCGCACTGCAGCACGCTGATTGCGCAATGGAAACCTGACGTTAACCATGCGCCCCGTATGCAGGACCGACCGCATGCGAGGGGACAGCATTCATGAGCGCAGCATCCGCAAACGCCAGCCTGACGACCGGCACGGCACCGATCCCGTTTCCGATCGCCAGGCGGACGAAGGTGGTGCGCCGCTGCGCCGCCGAGCTGGAGGCCCTGCATGGCGAGCCGGCGCTCGTCTACTGGCGCGGGGAATGCCGCAAGCTCGCCGAAGAGCTGCTGTCGCTCGGCTGCGACGAGGCCGCAATGCGCAGCCAGGTCCTCGACTTCCAGGACGAGGTGCAGGCCGAACTGCGCCGCCGGCACGAGGCCCGCAGCCTGCGGGAAAACGCCGGCACGGCGTGATTCGCGCAGCGCTGATTCGCGCGGCGAAACGGCCCTTCCCTCGCCATGCACGCCAGGAGTGGACCCGTTCACGGATTGTGCGGGTAAATTATATCTTTTTTATATGTTTTTAGCACTTGCGTGCCTAAAATGCGTCGAAATCATTCTTATGGGTGGCGCGCATTCGATCCCCCGGCTAGACGGGCATTCTCTCGCAGGCGGCCGCGCTTCGGCACGGTCCGCGCGATATCATTTTTGCATCGGGAAAGCAGGCAGACATGCTAACGAAGAAGGGTAAGTACGGGTTGAAAGCCTTGGTCGATCTGGCACGGCTGGCGCCCGGGGAGACGGCCTTCGTCAGCGAGATCGCGCTGCGCAACAACATCCCGAAGAAGTTCCTCGACACGATCCTGCTCGAACTGCGCAATGCCGGCATCCTGCGCTCCAAGAAGGGGCCGGGCGGCGGCTATGCGCTGTCGCATCCCGCCTCCACGATCAGGATCGGCCATGCCATCCGCGTGCTCGACGGACCGCTGGCGCCGATCCGCTGTGCCAGCCGCACCGCCTACGAGGCCTGCGACGACTGTGCCGATCCGGAGGCCTGCCAGGTTCGCCGCGCGATGACCGACGTCCGCGACGCGATCGCCGCCATTCTCGACACGATGACGCTGGAACAGTTCGTCGCGGCCCCCGGCGCCGCCGGCCTCGTCGACGACGAGGTGGAAGACGTGAAGGCCGCCGGCTAGCACGGCGCTCGCCGGTGCGCCGGCCGGCGCCGCCGCCGACCATAGAACACCAAATCTATAGACTATTGACAAGCGCCATGTTTCCGCCATGATCGTGTCACGGTCGTTAACGACCGGGGACGATCAGGAGTGGGCGCATGTTCTATATGGGTGGAATGACGCTTGGCTATTTCTCGCCGCATCCGCGCGACGCGGGCCGTGGGGAACCGGCGGAGGGATCCTGCGCCACGGAGCGGAAGCCCGAGCACAAGGGCCTCCTGAACCTGCTGGGCCTGCTGAAACCGACCGCGGAGATCCGGCAGCCGAAGCCCTCCCGCCAGCCGCCCGTCTGGCCGATCCACATCTTCTACTGACGGACACCGCATCCTTCCGGCGGGCCGGGCGCAGCGGCCGCCGTTGCAGCGCGAGGCGGCGGAACGGCGAGACGCCGTTCGAAAGCGATGCCCGCACCGGGCGATCGCGAAAGTGACGCCCCTTTCTCGGCGCATCCCCTATGACGTTGTCCTGTGACGCTGCCGGCCGGCTGAACGCGCCGGCGCAGGCGCCAGACCCTCTGCGGTCCAGCCGCCGCCGAGCCGCCGCCCCGATCGTTTCCCCTCGCGAGACCGCTTCCCGAGGCTGAATGGCATGCACGGGCATGCTCTCACGCGTGCGGGCAGACCGGGCACGCGCGCCAGCACCGGCAGCCTCGCCGAGCCGGCTTTCCGCAGCGTGGCATAATAATCTATAGATTTTATAGAAAACTACGCTATCATGCCTCCCTGCGCTGCTGGCGGCCATGCCCCGAATGCCGGGCGGCCGCCTTCGGCCCTCCCGCGCCGGCGGTCGGTTCGGCCAGGGGGACAGGACCGGTGGATGCGCAAGCAAGGGAGAGAACGGCATGTCTTCTCGCAACGCCATCAGGACGACCCCTTCGAAGCAGCCGGCCGACGGCCACCCGCGCCTGGCCATCGTCGGGCGCGGCCCGGCCGGGATGGCGACGGCGATCGCGCTGTTGCGCCGCCTGCGCCGACCCTTCCACCTCTGGATGATCGACGCGGCCGATTTTCCCCAGAGCTTCGGCAACGGCCCCGCCGGGCAGGCGCTGATGAGCGAGCGGGCGGGCCAGTTGTCCGCGCTGGCCGACCGGCCGCTGGACTTCGTCGACTGGCTGAAGTCCGGCCTGGGCGGCGGGCGCGCCGCCGTCCTCCCGCTTCGCGGCTTCGAGAACGTCTACGTGCCGCGCTCGGTCTTCCGCGACTATCTGACCGCCCGTTTCGGCGAGGCCTTTGCCGCCCGCCGCGACACGACGGTGCAGACCGTCTCCGCCGCCGTCACCACCGTTCGCACGGCGTCCGGGGGCCGTCTCTGCCTGACGCTCGACGACGGCGAGGAAATGGCGTTCGACCAGGTCTTCCTTGCGACCGGGCATGGCAGGCAAGGCGGGGAATCCACCTCCTGGCAGGCGGCCGAGCGGCTTCTCTGGAGCAGGGAGCGCAAGGCCGACGCGCCTCTTCTTTTGGCCGGGGACGGACCCCGCATGGCGGCGATCCTGCTGCATCTGCGGGCAAGCGGCCATGCCGGCCCGATACGCATCCTCTCCGACGGCGGCCGCATCCCCGAGCCGCACGCAGCCACACTCCTCGACCCGCTGACACCGGCGATGTCGGCAGCGACGGGGCTTGCGGAGACGCTGCGCCACCTGCGCGCCGACGGCGCCCGCACCGTCGGGGCCGGCGGCAGCTGGCAGGCGATGATCGATGGCCTGAACTGCCAGTGGCCCGCCCTCTGGCGTGCGCTTCCGCCCGAAGCGCGCAAACGCTACTGGCGCCATCTGCGCGCCGCGCACCGGGTCCGCTCCGAGAGGATCGCGCCGGAGCTGCACGGCAGGCTCCTGCGGGACCTGCGCCATCCGGCGACCGAGCTGGTCGACGCCCGCATCCTCGGCGTGGTGGCGGACGGCGTCCGCGTCAGGCGAAGGGGCAGCCGGAAGACAGACGTCATGCCCGGGCGACTGATCGACTGCAGGGAAGACGTCGTCCAGCCGGCCGACGGCCTGCTGAGCGAACCGGGAACGGCCATGCAGGTGGAAGACGACGGGCGGCTGACGGGATGGGGCGCCGCCGCGCCCGGCCTGCATGTCCTCGGCCGGGCCGCCGGCTGTCTCAGGCCCGACACCCGGCTGTTTGCCGACACGGTGCGACAGATCTATCGGGCAGCGACCGGCCTCGACGCCGCGCGCACGGATCTCTCCGCCCGTACCCTGGCCTGAAGGACGACGCCGGCACCCGCTTCCGCCGTCGCAGCGGGAGGAGCGAACGTGAATGGACGGGCGCAGCCAGCCGGCGAGGGCTGCCTTTGCCATGGATCATTTTATCCTTTCATTTCAAAAGCCTGCAGGCTCCGCTCCATTTGACCGCAAAGATCGCGGCCAGATGTGACCGCTCCGGCGCAAATTGCCGTTGACTCTTTTTCCCGGTTCTGGAATCCATAAGAACATAACAGGAACAAACAGAGGGATGAACGTCATGGCAACGTCTGCCCTGGCGCGCGAGCAGCTTTTTGCGCTGCGCGAAACCATCGCGCGCATCGAGAACGCCGAGGGGCCGGGCCTCGTCCCGCGCAAGCAGCGCTGGCAGTGGGATGCGCCTCAACCGCCGGCCCAGCCGTCCCGTTCATCGCAGCCGCCGGGCGGCGATCCGGCCGCCGACGGCGAAGCGGACGGTCTGGATGCCGTGTTCGCAGGCGGCCTTCCGGATCGGGGCCTTGTCGAGATCCGCAATCCCCAGACCCGGGGCATGGGGGCCGCGAGCGGATTCTCGCTTGCGCTTGCCGCGATGCGGCAGGAGCAGGCAGGCGCCGGGGCGACCCTCTGGATCAGCCAGGCCCTGGCGCTTTCGGAGGCCGGAACGCCCTACGCGCCGGGGCTGCTGAAGCACGGCCTCGATCCGGCACGCTTTCTTCTCGCCCGGCCCCGCACGGTCCCGGACGCCCTCTGGATGGCCGAGGCGGCGCTCGGCGTTTCGGCCTTTTCGGCCGTGATCCTGGAGATCCGCGGCAATCCCGAATGCTTCGGCCTGACCGAAAGCCGCCGCCTGCAACTGCGGGCCAGGGCGAACGGCACGCTTTTGCTGCTGCTGCGCCAGGCGGGCGAGGAGGAGGCGAGTAGCGCCCGCTGTCGCCTGCGTGTCGATCCCGCCCCGGCCGCCGAACGGCCGCTGCCGGACGGATCGACGCTCGAAGACAGCATCGGCAACCCGGCTTTTCTCGTCACGCCGGAGAAAAGCAAGCTCGCCGACCCCCTCGGCATACTTCTGGAGTGGAACCCCGATGACCGCCGCTTTCGCCGCCTCGAACCTCGCCCCGCCGCTCCTCGCGCAGAACGGCGCGCACAGGATCCTCTGCCTCTGGTTTCCCTATCTTCCCGCCGACCGGGTGGCACGGGCGCGCTGGGGGCGGTCGTGGCTTTCGAAGGGACGCCCTGACCATCCGCCGATCGCCTTCGCCGGCCGCAGCGGCACGGCCGTCCAGATCGCCTTCCTCGACCGAGAGGCCGAGCGGATCGGCCTGACCAGGGGGCAGGGGGTCGCGGAAGCCCGCGCCATCTGCCCGTCGCTGGACGTCCTTCCCGCCGACCCTGCCGCCGACCGGGCCCTCCTCGAGGCGCTTGCCGACTGGTGCGACCGCTACACCCCGCTCGTGGCCCTGGACGGGGACGACGGGCTCCATCTCGACATCACCGGCTGCGCTCATCTGCATGGCGGCGAGCGGGCGCTGCTCGATGGCGTGCTGTCTTCGCTCTTCGCGCTCGGCATCGAGGCCCGCGGGGCGATTTCGTCCTCGGTCGGCCTGTCCTGGGCGGCCGCCCATTTCGGCGATGGCGGCGTGATCGACACCGATGCGGCGCAGGAAACGCTGGCGCCGCTGCCGGTCGCGGCATTGCGCCTGCCCGAGGCGGTGGTCGGTCCGCTCGGCCGCGTCGGGCTGAAGACGGTCGGCGATCTTTTCCCCTTGCCCCGCGCGCCTCTTGCCCGCCGCTTCGGCCCGCTGCCGCTTCTGCGCCTGGACCAGGCGCTGGGGCTGGAGGACGAGCCGATCTCGCCGCGCCTGCCGGTGCCGATGCTGTCGGCCGAGCGCCGGCTTTTCGACACCGTCCGGTCCGAGGACGACGTCCTTGCGCTCACCGCCCACCTGGCCGGCACCCTCAGGGAAGGGCTCGAGCGCCGCGGCGAGGGCGGTCGCCTGTTCGCGCTGCTGCTCTTTCGGGTCGATGGCCGGGTCTTCCGCATCCATGCGGCGACCTCGACACCCTTGCGCGATCCCCAGCGCATCGCACTTGTCTTCCGCGAGCGGCTTGCGGCCGTGCATGACGACCTGGATGCCGGTTACGGCTTCGAGATCGTCCGCCTTTGCGTGCTCAGGAGCGAGGCCTTCGAGGCGGTGCAGGAGGGCTTTTGCGCCGGCGCGGACGGCAACGGCCCGCTTTCGGCCTTCGCCGAGCGGGTCGTGGCCCGCTTCGGTCCGGAGAGCCTCTTCGCCGTCACCCTTCCCGAAAGCCATGTGCCGGAGCGCGTGGCCCATCTCGTTTCCGTCCTGGAGCTCTGGGAGGGCGGACCGGGCGCCGGTGAGGGACTGGGCGCCGGAGCGGCAAGGCCGGCGAAATCCACGTCCGCCCAAGATCGTCCCCCCAAGGATCGTCCGCTCGGCGATCGTCCCCTTCGCCTGTTCGCTCCGCCCGAACCGGTCGAGACCGTAGCCGGCGTGCCGGAGGACGCCCCGAAGACCTTCCGCTGGCGCCGCAGCTTCCACCGCATCACCCGGACGGAAGGGCCGGAGCGGATCGCCGCCGAATGGTGGATCGACGGCGAGGACCAGCCGTCCCGCGACTACTTCCGCGTCGAGGACGATGCCGGCCGCCGCTTCTGGCTCTTCCGCGAGGGGATCTACCGGGACGATGCCGCACGTCCCCGCTGGTTCATCCACGGGGTCTTCGCATGAGCACCCCGGCCTTCTACGAATTCGGCGCGCGCACCAATTTCTCCTTCCTGGAAGGGGCCGCCTCCGCCGAGGCCATGGTGGCGACTGCCGGGCGGATCGGCCTTGCCGGCCTCGGCATCGCCGATCGCAACACGGTGGCCGGCGTCGTGCGGGCGCACAGCAAGGCCCGTTTCGAGAAATACGCCTCGTTCCGGCCCGGCGCCCGGCTGGTCTTTGCCGACGGGACGCCCGACATCCTCGCCTATCCGAAGAACCGCCGTGGCTGGGGCCATCTCTGCCGCCTGCTGAGCACCGGCAACCTGCGGGCACGCAAGGGAGACTGCACCCTTTTCCTGGCCGACCTGCTGGAATGGCAGGCCGACCTCCAGCTCGCCGTCATGCCGGCCGCCGGCCGGCCCGACGCGGACCGGCTGAAGGGGGTTCTGGCCCGCCTGCGGGAGCACGCCGGCGACAGGCTCTATCTCGCCCTGGTGCCGCGCCGCGACGGCTGCGACCGGCACGACCTTGCCGTCCTGGCCCAGCTGGCGGGACAGGCCCGCATCCGCACCATCGCCAGCAACGACCCGCTCTACGACGTCGCCGAAAGCCGGCCGCTCGCCGATGTGGTGACGGCCATCCGCAGCAGGAAGACGATCGACGCGCTCGGCTTCGCGCGCCAGGCGAACGCCGAGCGCTGCCTCAAGGGTCACGCCGAGATGGCGCGGCTTCTGCGCGACTATCCCGAGGCGATCACCAATACCGAGCGCTTCTTCTCCGGCCTGGCGTTCGACCTGGAGGAGCTCGGCCACCAGTATCCGGACGAATCCGACCCGGGCTCGACCCCGGCGCAGACGCTGCTGCGGCTCGTGCGCGAAGGCGGCGCCAGGCGCTATCCCGGCGGCATTCCCCGCAAGGTGGAGGAACGGCTTGCCTACGAACTCGCCCTGATCCGCAGGAAGAACTACGAATCCTATTTCCTGACGGTCCACAAGCTGGTCGCCTTCGCCCGCAGCAAGGGCATCCTCTGCCAGGGGCGCGGCTCGGCCGCCAACTCCTCGGTCTGCTACTGCCTGGGGATTACCGAGGTCGACCCGGACAGGTTCACGCTGCTGTTCGACCGCTTCCTCTCCGAAGACCGCGACGAGCCGCCCGATATCGACGTCGATTTCGAGCACGAACGGCGGCAGGAGGTCATCGAATACATCTACGCGACCTACGGAAAGGAGCATGCGGGGCTGGCCGCGGCCGTCATCAGCTATCGCGGCCGCTCGGCCGGTCGCGAGGTCGCCAAGGCCTTCGGCCTGTCCGACGACGTGCAGTCCGCCCTCTCCGGCTCGATCTGGGGCTGGGGACGGTCTTCCTTCTCCGAAGAACAGGTTAAGGCGGCCGGCCTCGACGTCAACGACCCGACCACCGGCAAGGTGCTGTCCTGCGCCGGGCGGCTGCTGGACTTTCCGCGGCATCTTTCCCAGCATGTCGGCGGGTTTCTCATCACCAGGGACCGGCTCGACGAGATCGTTCCGATCATGCCGACAGCCATGCCCGACCGCTACATGGTCGAATGGGACAAGGACGATCTCGACACGCTGAAGCTCCTGAAGGTCGACGTACTGGCGCTCGGCATGCTGACCTGCATCGCCAGGGCCTTCCGGCTGCTGGAAAGCCACTACGACGTGTCCACGACGCTGGCGAAAATCTATCCGCAGCAGGACGCCGCGGTCTACGACATGATCTGCCGGGCCGACACGCTGGGCGTCTTCCAGATCGAGAGCCGCGCGCAGATGAGCATGCTGCCGCGCCTGAAGCCTCGCCGGTTCTACGACCTCGTGATCGAGGTGGCGATCGTCCGCCCCGGGCCGATCCAGGGCGACATGGTCCACCCCTATCTGAAGCGGCGGGAGGGCAAGGAACAGGTGATCTATCCGAAGGAGGAGATCCGCGCGGTGCTGGAGCGGACGCTCGGCGTTCCGCTCTTCCAGGAACAGGCCATGCAGATCGCCATTACCGCGGCCGGCTTTTCGCCCGCCCAGGCCGACAAGCTCCGCCGTGCCATGGCGACCTTCCGCCGGACCGGCCAGGTCGGCGATTTCCGCCAGCAGATGATCGACGGCATGCTCGGCAAGGGCTACACGCGCGAATTTGCCGAACGCTGCTTCAGCCAGATCGAGGGTTTCGGCGAATACGGCTTCCCCGAGAGCCACGCCGCCTCCTTCGCGCTGCTCGTCTATGCCTCGTCCTGGCTGAAGGCCTATTATCCCGATGTCTTCTGCGCGGCGATCCTCAACGCCCAGCCGATGGGCTTCTATGCGCCGGCCCAGCTTGTGCGCGATGCGCGCGAACACGGCGTCGATATTCGCAGCGTCGACGTCAACCACTCCGACTGGGATTGCACGCTCGAGGGGGAGGGCGCCTTCGATCCGGCCGCGATCGCGCCGCGCCACCGGCAGATGCGGACGGTGATAAGGTCGCGGAAGGCGGTCCGGCTGGGCTTCCGGCTCGTGAAGGGGCTGCGGGAGAAGGACATGGCCGAACTCGTGGCAAGGCGGCAGGACGGCTACCGGTCCGTGCGCGATCTCTGGCTTCGCTCCGGCCTTTCACGCAGCGTCCTCGAACGGCTCGCCGACGCCGATGCCTTCCGCTCGATGAACCTCGACCGGCGCGCCGCCCTCTGGGCCGTCAAGGCGCTCGACGAGACGAGCGGGGCGGCCCCCCTGCCGCTGTTCGAACGGGCGGGAACGGACGAGCTGCGGCCGGAGCCGCAGGTGCCCCTGCCGGCGATGCCGGCGGGCGAGCATGTGCTGAACGACTACCGCTACCTGACGCTGTCGCTGAAGGCGCATCCAGTCTCCTTCATGCGCGCCGATTTCGCCCGCCAGGGCATCACGCGCAACGATGGGCTGGAAGGCGCGCCGAAGGGCAGCATCGTCACCGTCGCCGGGCTCGTCCTCGTCCGCCAGCAGCCGGGTTCCGCCAAGGGCGTGGTCTTCATGACCATCGAGGACGAAACCGGGATCGCCAACATCATCATCTGGAAGAAGACGATGGAGACCTATCGCCGGGTGGTGATGGGCGCGCGTCTTGTCCGGGTGCGCGGCCGGCTGCAGCGAGAAAGCGGCGTCATACACGTGGTGGCAGAACACCTGGAGGACTGGACCCAGGCGCTCGGTCTCCTGAAGAGCGAGTTGCGCAGCTTCGCCGCCATGAGCCGGGCCGACGAGGTCCTGCATCCGGTGGACGAGGAGGGCCGCGACAAACGGGCGCTCCGGCAATTGCGGCAGGCCGGACGGGAGGCGGGCCGGATGCGGGACCTCCAGTCCGAACTGCGACGCGACGCCGGCGTCATGCCGAAGGGGCGCAACTTCCAATGAGGGCGCCCGGATCGAGGTCCCGCAGCAGTTTTCCACCCGACCCGGCCGCAGGCTCCGGCTTTCTTCTTTGGCAGATGGAAAAGGCCGATGCAACAAAAAGTGATCGCGCGCGAGCGCGGGAAAAGCGCCTTGCAAATGGCGGTGGGAGACCTCGCAACATTTTGAAAAGGCGAAGGAAACTTTCAAGTTTAGAACCAATGTAAAGAGAGCGGCAGCAATGCTGACCTGTTTTATCTTGACAGCAAATATCGCCTTTTGCTTAATCGCAGGAAATCAGGGCATTGCGCATGGCAGGCAGAACGAATGCTGGTTTGCAGCTGTAACTTCATCAGTGAAAAAGAGATCGTGGACGTCATCAACGACCTCCTCGACCAGGATCGTTGGCAGCTGATCGTGCCCGCGAAAGTCTACCATGCGATGGAAAAACGCGGCCGCTGCTGCGGCTGTTTCCCCAATGTCGTCGACATCATCATCCGCACCACCGAGCGCTATCACGCCGAGCGCCACTCGACGGATGCCGAGATATTTGATTTCATGATCCGCCTCAAACAGTTCCATGAAGACAACAGGAGAGCGGACATTGAAAGGCGACAAAAAAGTAATCGAGCAGCTTAACGAAGCGCTCTTCCTAGAACTCGGCGCCGTCAATCAATACTGGGTTCACTACCGCCTGCTGGAAGACTGGGGCTACACCCTCCTTGCCAAGAAGGAGCGCGCCGAGTCGATCGAGGAGATGCACCACGCCGACAAGCTGGTCGCGCGCATCATCTTCCTCGAGGGCCATCCCAACCTGCAGACGCTCGCGCCGCTGCGCATCGGCCAGAACGTCAAGGAAGTCCTCGAAGCGGACCTCGCCGGCGAGTACGACGCCCGGACGGCCTACAAGAAGTCCCGCGACATCTGTCATGACGCCGGCGACTATGTCTCCATGAAGCTTTTCGAAGAACTCCTCGCCGACGAGGAAGGCCACATCGACTTCCTCGAGACGCAGCTGGACCTGTTCGAAAAGCTCGGCGCCGAGAAATACGGCCAGCTCAACGCCGCCCCGGCCAACGAGGCGGAATAGCAAGCGGCCTTTTCATCGGCCGTTCCGAAGATCCCCGGCACACCGCCGGGGATTTTGCGTTCCAGACCGCCACAAACGACAGGGCCGATCACGCCGACCGGGCAACGAGAGACCGCGAGCGCGACGTCAAACCGTTCCACCGTTGGCGTCACGCGCCGCGCCGGCAGGCTGTTGCCGCAGTTGCGCCACCGCAACCCTTTCGATGGCCTGTCGAGCCGCCAAGGCGCCGGCTCCACTTAACCGCCATCCGCTGGCCCATAGCCGGCGCTCGCCGGGAACCGCGAGGTGGACATGCCGGCTCGGGCTGCACAATCTCCCATGCTTCGACTGGCGTCCCTCGATTTTCAGCCCGACCGCTAATAATGGGCGACCATCGGACGGCTTCCTGTGAGCGTGGCCGGTTCGCAAGTCCCGCCGCGGCCGCACGGTTCTCTGAAATGGCATCGTCCCTTTGCGCCCGCCCCATCCACCGCACAGACGTCGGCCGCCTCGAGGCCCCGTATGGCGATCGCGACGGCAAAAGAGCCGAGGTGCGGAGCCTAAACAGATTGTCCCGGGTTATGCCGAGGCGGCTGATTGGCGTCTTGGCCTTTAGGCTGCCGTGCGGGCGATGCTAATTGTAGCAGTGGAGCCAGATTGTACGGTGGATGCTGAAGCCTGGTAACTTCAGCCTCCCCGGTGCGGTCCGAATGGACAACCTCCCGAAAGCTCACACTTAGGGCAGGTCGCAGCTCGTGGCCGGGAGCCGCATTCGCGGTCCAACGCGCTCGACCCGGCTTTGCTTGGACACCCGGCTTCGGGGATCGGAGCCGGAGCCCCGGCACCGCCAAGGATCGTCCGCCTCTGGATCCCGTGCTGCCGGAGGCGGTATCGCTCCCGGTCCAAGCCCTCTTCCGTCCAGATCGACCCATCGCCCAATCCGGCGCTGGCAACAGTTTCCGGTTCGGTTGATCCCTTGCCTGTCGCGCTCGGTCGACATCGCTTCCTGCATGGTCCCTTCGAGGATTCGACCGCTGCGTGTATCGCCGCGCAACTGTCAGTTACCGCAGGAACAGGGATCGCGTTGTTTTTCAACAATATGGCGGCGCAATCGGTGCATCCCGCGCCGAAGCGATGCCGGACGCCTCGTCTGGCGCGGTGGAGGAACGATCAGGTGCAGTGACAAGAAAGCAAAATGGCGCGTATCGCGGCGACGTTCGCCCGCGCGCTGCACCTCCACCTCGAACCGGGCCAGCTCTGCTGCTTTGCCCGGAAATATCAGTTTCCGTAAACCGAACATCAGGAGAGACGAATGGGTACGATCATGGGCTCGATGGGAGCCGATAATCTGAAAGGTACCGATCTTGAAGAAGGCGATATGATCCTTCTGCTCAACGGCGCCGACATCGCCGACGGCGGCATGGGAGCCGACACGATCATGGGGGGCGAGGGCGACGACCAGCTCAACGGATCCTTCCAGAGCGACTACCTCGCGGGCGACATCGGCGCTGACACGCTGAACGGCGACAGCGGCGACGACCTTCTCAGCGGCGGCGGCGGCGCAGACCGCCTCAACGGCGGATCCGGCAGGGACACGCTGATGGCCGGCACGCTGGAGGAAATCAACGGCGACATTCTCGACGGCGGCTCCGGCACCGATCGGCTGATCGTCGACTACAGCGATCACACCAGCGGCCTGTCCCTCGTCATCAAGGACTGGATCACGCCGCAGACCCTGCTCGGCAACCTCAAGACGAGCTATGTCGAGAGCTACCAGATCACCGGCACCGACTTCGCCGACAGCATCACCGGCGGCAACTATGCCGACATGTTCACCGGCGGTGCCGGCAAGGACGTGCTGAAGGGCGGTCGCGGCAGCGACATCCTGGGCGGCGGCGAGGACGACGACACGCTCTATGGCGGCTACGGCGTCGACATCCTCAATGGCGACGAGGGCAAGGATACCCTCTACGGCGAAAAGGGCGTCGACATCCTTTCCGGCGATGAAGGCGACGACAAGGTCTATGGCGGCGACGACGGCGACATCGTCGGCGGCGGCGACGGCAACGACCGGCTCTATGGCGACGACGGCAATGATAGCGTCGATGGCGGCGACGGCAACGACACCCTCTACGGCGGCACCGGCGAGGATACGCTGACAGGCGGGCTCGGAAACGACTTTCTCTATGGCAACACCGGGAACGACACCTACAATTATGCCTTCGGCGACGGCAAGGACACGATCAGCGACAGTTCCGGCAGCGACCGCCTCGTCGTGACCAAGTTCACCGGCAACTTCACCGCGAAGCTGCCCACGCAGACGAACACCCTTTCCGGCGGCACGACCTTCGTCGGCATCGAGCACTACAGCATCTATGCGACGGGAACCGGCACCAACGTCATCACCACCGGCAGCGGCAACGATGTGGTCGATGCCGGTGCCGGTAACGACACCATCAACGGCGGCAGCGGCAACGACGAGCTTCGCGCGGGTGCGGGCAAGGATTCCGTCGTGGCCGGCGATGGCAACGACCTCGTCTATCTGGGCGACAGCGGCGCGGACAAGGCCGATGGTGGTACGCAGACCGACCGGGTCTATGTCGACCGCAAATCGCTCACCTCCAGCCAGACCTTCTCGGTCAGCGGGTCGACCGCATCGATGACCGACGGCACCTCCCTGAAGAACTTCGAATATTTCCAGGTCGAGTTCGGCTCCGGAAACGACGTGATCAAGTCGGTCGGATCGGCCAAGAGCGTCAGCTTCTACGGCAACGCCGGCAACGACACGCTGCTGGGCACGGCCAATTCGGACCTGCTGGACGGCGGCGAAGGCAACGACAAGCTCACCGGCGGCGCCGGCAGCGACGACATCCGCGATTCCGGCGGTTCGAATACGATCGATGCCGGCACCGGCTCGGACGACGTCTGGGTTCGGGACGGCGTGAAGTCGACCGGCCACTACTATGTCAAGCTCGGCGATGGTGACGACGAGTTCACGCGTGAGGCCTCGACGGGCCGGTTGACGCTCGACGGCGGCACCGGCACGGATTTCGCCTCGATCGACTTCAGCAAGTACACGCAGGGCATCACCTACAAGGTGGCGACGTCCGTCACGGTCACCAATGCGCCGGTGACGGTGAAGAGCGTCGAACGCGTGTCTCTCCTCGGCAGCAACGGCAAGGACGTGTTCACCGGCGGCAGCCTGACGGACCACCTGCGGGGCCGGAGCGGGGACGACACGCTCACCGGCGGCGGCGGCGACGACACGCTTTCCGGCGATACCGGCAACGACACGCTCTATGGCGGGGACGGCAACGACACCCTCTACGGCGATGGCCCCAACCTGACCGGTGGCAAGGACCGCCTCTATGCCGACAAGGGCAATGACGACGTCTATGCCGGCGCCGGCGACACGGCCGATGGCGGCGAGGGCACCGATGACCTGCACCTGCTGATGACGGAGCAGACGAAGGACATCACGTTCAACTTCTCGAGCGGCACGGTGAAGGTCGATTCAACGACGACCGTCAAGGGCTTCGAGACTTTGGCCTACGACGGCGGCAAGGCCAAGGACACGGTTACCGGCGGGACGCTGGCGGACTGGCTGAAGGGCAATGCCGGCGACGATACCCTGCGCGGCAGCGCCGGGGCGGACAAGCTCGAGGACGGCGCCGGCAACGACCGGCTGTATGGCGATGCCGACAACGACCGGCTGACCCGCACCGACTTCACCGGCAAGGATGTGTTCGACGGCGGAAGCGGGACCGACACGCTGTCCTTCAAGGAGGGCGGCACCTCGATCGTACTCGATCTGCAGACCCAGTCCGCCAACAAGGGTTTCGCGCTCGGCCTGACGGTCCAGAATATCGAGATCGTGCAGGGCAGCTCCCATGACGATGCCATCCGCGGCGATGCCACCGACAACGTGTTCTACGGCAACGGCTCGGACGACGTCCTCGACGGACGCAGCGGCAACGACAAGCTCATCGGCGGCGCCGGCGACGACTGGCTGACCGGCGGCTCCGGCAAGGACCAGTTCGTCTTCGACAGCGCCGGTCGCGATGGCGAAGGTGACGTCATCACCGACTTCACGCGTGGCCAAGACAAGCTCGTCATCAGCAAGGCGTCCTACGGTATCGCGTCGGCCGACAAGACCGTCACGCTCGTCGTCGGCGCAGACCCCGTCTCCACGAGCAGCAAGGGCACCTTCCTGTTCGAATCGGACAATGGCCGCCTGTGGTTCGACGCCGACGGCAAGGGTGCGGATGCCGATCTCGAGCTCGTGGCCACGCTGAACGGTATCAAGACGCTCTCGGTCGACGATTTCAGCTTCCTCTGATCTCGTCGCAACCTGAAACCGAGGAGCCGCCCCGGCAGCGGGGCGGCTCCATCTTTGTCACGATGGCGACACGCTGGCGCCCGCCTCAGGGTGCCAGATGCCTGAAGGCGGCGACAACCTCCTCATAGACCTTGCGCTTGAAGGGAACGATGAGATCCGGAAGCGCCTGCATGGGCTTCCACGCCCAGGCGTCGAACTCCGCCTCGTGACCGCCCGGAGGCGGATTGATCGCGATCTCGCTCTCGTCGCCCTCGAAGCGGAAGGCATACCAGCGCTGGGTCTGGCCCCGATACTTACCCTTCAGGCCGATGCCGATCAGATGCGCCGGCAGGTCGTAGTTGATCCATCGTCCGGCATCTGCGAGCAGCGACACCGTCTGCATGCCGGTCTCCTCGTAGAGCTCACGCCGGGCGGCCTGCAACGGATCCTCGTCGCGATCGATCCCGCCCTGCGGCATCTGCCAGAGTTGCGGCGAGCCGTCATACTCGGAATTGCCGATGGCGATTCGACGCCCCGCCCAGACCAGGCCGTCGCGGTTCAGCACCATGACGCCGACGCAGGGGCGATAGGGGAGGTCCTCCGCCGAGACCGGCTTCTTCTTGTCCTTGCTCATCGTCGATCCTATTGCTTGGAAGGGTTGTCGGCCAGGGCCGCGACGCCGACGATCTCGATCCCGCGCCGGCTCGCCTCCTCGCTCCAGCCGGCGATCGCCTCGATGCTCTCGTCGAAGGCCGAGGCCACCCCGATCGCGGTTCCGTTGCGGCGCGCGACGCGCTCGAGTTCGTCGAGCTTGCGCAGGATGGCCTCGCGCGACAGCGTTCCGTCGAGCTGGATGTCGGCAAAGGCGTGGGGCATGTCCAGCGCCCCGGCCACCGTGCCCGACAGCGATTGCGCCGACGAACCGTCGTCCAGGAAGAGCAGCCCGCGCTCGGCGATGTCGCGCATGACCGGCTCGACCGCATCCGCATCGGACAGAAACCGGCCGCCCATGTAGTTCATGATGCCGGTATAGTTGGTGATCTGCCCCATGGCGCGGTGGAGCTCGTCGAGGTTCTTCTCGGTATCGGCGTCGGCGAGCAAGGTGTGCGCCCCCGGATCGTTGTCCGCATCGTCGAACGGTTCCAGCGGAACCTGCAGAAGGATCTCGTGCCCGTCGCGTCGGGCCTCCTGCATCCAGCGGGGCAGGCTGTTGCCGGTGGCGGCGAAGGCCAACGTGATTTCGCCGGGCAGGTCGCGGATCGCCCGCTGGGTGCCGGTCTGGCTGAGCCCCAGGCCGCCGACGACGATTGCGACCCGCGTGCCGCGTGCGCCGGACCAGGGGCGGGCATATTGCTCGACCGGGCGCAGCCCGTCCGGGCCGATGATCGGCAGCTTGCCGAATGCGGTGTTCTCGATCAGGTCGTCATTGGGAAAGGCGGCCGAGTGGGGATCCTGGCCGACTCGGCTGGCATCCAGGATCAGCGGGCCGGCGCCGTCGCGCGCCTTCGGCGTGAATGTCCGCACGATGCTGCCGTCGGGATTGCGCGTTTCCTCGATCTCCGCGCCCGACAGGCCCCTTTCGCGGGGAACGCTCGTCCGGTCCGACGGATCGCCGCCGGACGTGCTGCCGGCGGCAGCGCTCTCTGAAGAAGGCCCCTCAGCCTGGGCCGTCTGTTGCCCGGGCGGATCCGGCGTCTTGAAGGGGCCGCGGGGTGCGAGCAGGCTCCAGAGAGACCCGCCAAGGACGGCGACCACGGCACAGGTCACAGCAAGCCGCGCGGCGCTGATGCGGGGCGCGCGGTTGCGGCCGGGCGACACCTTCCGGTTCTGACCGAGGGGTGCGTTGAGATCGGTTCCCAAGGAGCGGCCGCCCTGACCTTGAAGGCGCAGGCCCGGACCGACGCGAGGTCGACCCGGGCACCAGCGCTAGTTCTTCAGCTCTGCCTTTTCCGGATTGGCGGGAAAGGACGGGTCGGTCTTCTGGCCGCGCAGCAGTTCGAGCGCATACTGAAGCTGGAGGTCGTCCTTGGCTTCCGGCGGCACATAGGCTGCCGAGCCCGACCCCTCGTCGCTCTCGCTCTGGCCCTTGATGTGGCCGCGCAGGCTCGATTCGCCGGCAGTCTCGAGCTTGCCCTGCAGTTCGGGCGGCAGCGGCTGCTCGACGGTGATGTCCGGCGTGATGCCGGTGCCCTGGATCGACTTGCCGGAGGGCGTGTAGTAGAGCGCCGTCGTCAGACGCAGCGCGCCGGCGTCGCCGAGCGGAATGATCGTCTGCACCGAACCCTTGCCGAACGAGCGCGTGCCGACGACCGTCGCACGACGCAGGTCCTGAAGCGCGCCGGCCACGATCTCCGACGCGGAGGCGGAGCCGCCGTTGACGAGCACGATGACCGGCTTGCCGTCGGTCAGGTCGCCCGGGGAAGCGTTGAACCGGCGGGTCTCGTCTTCGTTGCGGCCACGGGTCGAGACCACTTCGCCGCGTTCGAGGAAGGCGTCGGAAACGTTGATCGCCTGGTCGAGCAGGCCGCCCGGGTTGAGGCGCAGGTCGAGCACGTAGCCCTTCAGCTTGTCGGCCGGAACATCGGCCTTGATCTTCTCGATGCCGGCTTCGAGGTCGTCGAAGGTCTTCTCCGTGAACGAGATGACGCGCAGGTAGCCGACGTCGTTCTCGACCCGATACTTGACCGCCTTGACCGCGATGATGTCGCGCATGATCGTCAGTTCGATCGGCTTGTCGGCGCCCTTGCGCAGGATCGTCAGCTTGATCGGCGTATTGACCTTGCCGCGCATCTTGTCGACGGCTTCCTCGAGCTTGAGGCCGCGCACGTCGGCGCCGTCGATCTTCGAGATCAGGTCGCCCGCAAGCACGCCCGCGCGCGCCGCCGGCGTGTCGTCGATCGGCGTGATGACCTTGACGAGTTCATCCTCCATGGTCACTTCGATGCCGAGGCCGCCGAACTCGCCGCGCGTCTGCGTGCGCATTTCCTCGGCGTCCTTGGAGTTCATGTAGGAGGAATGCGGATCCAGCGACGAGAGCATGCCGTTGATGGCGTTCTCGATCAGCTGGTCTTCCTTCGGAGGTGTCACGTACTGGGCACGGACGCGTTCGAACACGTCGCCGAAGATCGAAAGTTCGCGATAGGTCGATGCGCCGGCCGCCTCGGCCGGCACCGTCAGCGAGTAGACTGCGCTCATGGCAGTGGCACCCATCAGTGCCCCGACGAGAACAAGGGAAGCCCTACGAATCATTGCGTACCTTTCCAGACACTGTAGCAGACCACCACGGCCGAGGATCAACCGGTTTGCCATTCTTTCGAAACTCAATGTAAAGCGTCGGCCGATCCGTTTCCAGCGCCAATGCGTTTACACTCGCCACTCTTTTCGCCCCCATCACCGCCAGCGGTTCACCCGCCACGACGAACTGGCCTTCCCGCACATTCACCTGGTCCATGCCCGAAAGCACGAGGTGATAGTCCTCGCCGGCGTTGAGGATGACCATCCGCCCGTAGCTCCGGAACATGCCCGCGAACACCACCCAGCCATCGGCGGGCGCCGTTACCAGCGCACCCGGGTTTGTCGCGAGAATCAGCCCCTGGGCGGAATGACCCGTACCATCCGCATCGCCGAACTGCCGCACGGGCTCACCCGCCACCGGATAGGCCAGGCGCTTGTGCAATTCGGAGAAGGGATATGCGGGAGCAATGCGGTTTTTGTCGGGCGATGCGGAGAGCGCTGCCTCCCGCGCCCGGGCCCGCTCCTCCTCGGTCTGGCGCGCCCGTTCGGCCTCCTGCACGCGCGCCAGCGCCGCCGCCTCGCGCACCGAGGCGATCTCGGCCTCGAGACTGCCGATCAGGCCCTCGAGGCTGGTGGCCCGCCCCGCAAGCTCCTCAGAGCGCCGGCGTTCGGCCTCCAGCGTGCGGGTGTTTTCCGCCGCGAGCGCCTCGTTCTGGCCGATCAGCAGTTCGGAGCGTTTTTCCTCTTCGAGCCTGCTCGCCATGGCGCTCGCAAGCTCGGCCTTCTCCTTGCCGATCTCCGTGCGGATCGTCGTCAGTCGCTGCAGGTCGGCGACCAGCTTGTCCGTCTCGGCGCGGATGCCCGGAACCACCGCTCCGAGCAGGATCGCGCTCCGGACGGAGGCGAGCGCATCGTCCGGGGTCACGAGGATCGCAGGCGGCGGATTGCGCCCCATGCGCTGCAGTGCCGCCAGCACCTCCGCCAGCAGGCCGCGGCGTTCGTGCAGCGACAGGCGCGCGGCATCCTCGTCGCCGCGCATGGCTTCAAGCCGTCGCTCGCCCGCCAGGATCCTTGCCTCCATCTCCTGGCGCGCGCGCGCCGACTGGACGATGGCCTCGCGCAACGTGGCGCGATCCTTTTCCAGCTTGCCGATGCTGGCCTGAAGGTCGCGCACCTTTTCTTCCGACAGAGTGATCGTCTTCGACAGCTGCTCCAGCTCCTGGCGCGTGGTGTCCCGGCGCAGCGCAATGCCGGCGGCAGGATCGACGGGCGGGCCGGCCTGGGCGGTGACGCGACCGGTCGGGGCAAGACTCACCGTCGGCTCGGCGGAAAGGGCGGACAGCGGGGAGGCCAGCGACAGGCCGAGGACGAGCAGAGGGAAGACGCGCTGCCGTCGCCCCAGCGGGGTCGCCGTGCAGGTATCGTTCCAGGACGGGGCCAACGTGGTCATGCTGCGCGCCTTGCCTTTTGCCATGTGTCTAGCGCACTCGCCGATGCACATCGAAATCAATTTTCCGTTGGGCCGCCGCGGCACGACGCGCTCATACCCGATGATAGGGATGCCCAGAAAGAATGGTGACCGCCCGATAGAGCTGTTCGGCGATCAGGATGCGGACCAATTGGTGCGGCCATGTCATCTTGCCGAGGCACAGTACCTGGTCGGCCCGCTCGCGAAGCACCGGATCGAGCCCGTCGGCGCCGCCGATGGCGATCATCAGGTCCCGCTTGCCGGCATCGCGCCAACGGCCGAGCAGCTCGGCGAAGTCTTCCGAGCCGACCGCCTTGCCGCGTTCGTCCAGAAGCAGGAGCACGGCATCGGCCGGCAACGCCTTTTCCAGGAGCGCGGCTTCCTCGCGCTTGCGCGTCTCCGGATTGGAGGCCCGGCTTTCCGCAACCTCGGAAATCTTGCCGAGTTCCAGCCCCACGGCCGGTCCCGATTTCGCAAACCGGTCGAGATAGCGCGCGGCGAGTTCCTTCTCAGGCCCGGCCTTCAGCCGTCCGACCGCAAAAAGTCCGATCCGCATCTACCCGGTTCCTCCGACGCACACAGCGACACTACCCACCCGAAAGGGTGCCGGAAATATGGCCGCAAGCGACGCCCGAACCCGGGCGGTGCGACGATCTAGTGCAACGTGCCCTCTTCCATGTCCGGAGCCGCCCACATCTTCTCGATGTTGTAGAACTCGCGGATTTCAGGACGGAACACGTGGACGATGACGTCGCCCGTATCGATCAGCACCCAGTCACCGGTCTCCAGCCCTTCGACGCGGGCGGAACCGAAGCCTTCATCCTTGAGGTCGGTGATCAGGTGGTCACAGATCGCCGCGACATGACGGCTGGATCGTCCGGACGCGACCACCATGTAGTCGCCCAGCGCCGATTTCCCAGCAATGTCGATCGAGACGATATCTTCTGCCTTCGAGTCCTCGAGGCTTGCGAGGACCGCTTGAAGAGCGCGTTCGGCGGCATCGTCGCCACGTCCTGCGCTTTTGGGAAGAGCGTTACGAACGCCCCCCTTCGCGTGCACTGTTGTCAGAGCAAATCCTTTCCACTTAACAGGTCTGGCACGGTCGTGATTCGCGTCAGATGCCGCGAACCACCACTAGATTTAGGCATCAATACGTACCGGTTTCAAGACACTACTTGTTGCCCGTGTTTTTCTTTGTTTCCTCCCGCTGGCGCAGCGCGCTCGAACTGAGCGGCGAGCGAGGTCCGTGGATGAAGGTCCAGGCCGGGGCGCGGCGGAAGGCCAGCGCCCGGGCATCCTCCTCGTCGATGCGCGCATGGTCGAACGTCTTGGCCATGATCGAGGACAGGAAGGCGAGCGTGGACCCCGGACGGTCGATCACCGCGATCGGGAAGGTGCGGGCGATTCGCTGCCAGTTCTGCCAGCGATGGAAATTCCGCAGGCTGTCGGCCCCCATGATCCAGACGAAATGAACGCCCGGATTGCGCGCCCGGACGATCTCGAGCGTGCGCGCCGTATAGTTCTGGCCGATCGTCTTCTCGAAGGCGGTGACCTTGATGCGCGGATCCGGCGTGATCGCCTCCGAAAGCGCCAGCCGCTGCGCCAGCGGCGCGAGATGGCTGTGATCCTTCAAGGGATTGCCCGGCGTCACCATCCACCACAACTGGTCGAGGCCGAGGCGGCGCAGCGCGATGTCCGCGACCAGCACATGGCCTTCGTGCGGCGGGTTGAACGAACCACCGAACAGCCCGACCGCCATGCCCTTCTCGACATGGGGCATCTTCAGGTAACGCTGTTCGATGGCGTCAGCTCTCACCTAGGGCCGCACCTGTCCGGCACCGCGAACCCTGTACTTGAACGAGGTCAGCTGCTCGACGCCGACGGGCCCGCGGGCATGCATCTTGCCGGTGGCGATGCCGATCTCCCCGCCCATCCCGAATTCGCCGCCATCGGCGAACTGGGTGGACGCGTTGTGCAGCAGGATGGCCGAATCGATCTCGGCGAAAAAGCGGTCGGCGACCGCCTGGTCCTCCGCGATCACGGCTTCGGTGTGGGCCGAGGACCAGCGGTTGATGTGCTCGATCGCGCCGCCGACGCCGTCGACCAGCGCCACGGAAATGATGGCATCGAGATACTCCGTCGACCAGTCCTGCTCGGTCGCCGGCTCGAGGCCGCCGACGCGCGCGCGGATCTCCTCCGTCGCCCGAACCTCGCAGCCGGCATCCTTCAGGGCGCCGAGCAGCGGCGCCAGATGCGTCGCGGCGGCGGCCCGGTCGATCAGCAGCGTCTCCACCGCCCCGCAGACGCCGGTGCGCCGCATCTTGGAATTGACGACGAGGGTCCGGGCCATCTCCAGGTCCGCCGACCGGTCGACATAGATGTGGCAGAGCCCCTCGAGATGGGCGAAGACCGGCACGCGCGCCTCGTTCTGGACGCGGGCGACGAGGCTTTTTCCCCCGCGCGGCACGATCACGTCGATCGAACCGTCGAGCCCGGAGAGCATGGCGCCGACGGCGGCGCGGTCGGCGACCGGCACCATCTGGATGGCATGCTCCGGAAGCCCCGCGTCCTTCAGGCCCCGCACCAGGCAGGCATGGATGGCCTGCGAGGAGTTCAGGCTGTCCGAACCGCCGCGCAGGATCACCGCATTGCCGGCCTTCAGGCACAGCGCCCCGGCATCCGCCGTCACGTTGGGGCGGCTCTCGTAGATCACCCCGATCACGCCGAGCGGCGTGCGCACGCGCTCGATGTGCAGGCCATTCGGCCTGTCCCATTCCGCAATCACGTCGCCGACCGGATCCTTGAAGGCGGCAATGGCGCGGATGCCGCCGGCGATCGCCTCGACGCGCTCGGGCGTCAGCGTCAGCCTGTCGATGAACGACGCGGCCACCCCGCTCTCGCGGGCATTGGCCAGATCGATCGCATTGGCGGCCAGGATCACGTCGCGATCGGCCAGGATGGCCTTCGCCATCGCCTCCAGCGCCCGGTTCTTGATCTCCGTCGTCGCCATGGCCAGCGGCCGGGCCGCGGCGCGGGCCTTGCGGCCGATGGCCGTCATGAGCGCGGCGACGTCGTCCTTCTTCTCGGCCTGGTCAAGCATGGGCTGCATCCTTCTCCTGCGCCGCGCCGGCATCGATGCGTCCGGCGCCGGTCATGACGAGATCGTCGCGATGGACCATCGCCGCGCGCCCGGCGTGACCCAGTATGCCGGCGATCTCCGTTGACTTCTTGCCCGCGATCTGGCGCGCCTCGTCGGCATCGTAGCCGGCAAGCCCGCGGGCGAGCTCGCGACCGTTCACCCCGACGATGGCGATCGTGTCGCCGCGGGAGAAGGTGCCCATGACCGTGCGCACGCCGGCCGGCAAGAGGCTCTTGCCGGACCGCAGCGCCCGTTCCGCGCCCTCGTCGATCGCCAGCGTTCCGGCCGGCTGCAATTGTCCGGCAATCCAGGTCTTGCGGGCCGTGACCGGCGACCCGGCCGGCGCGAACCAGGACGAGCGGGCGCCCTCCTCGACCGCGCGCAGCGGGTGGTCGTTCTTGCCGGAGGCGATGATCATGGCGCAGCCCGCGGCGGTCGCGATCTTGCCGGCATCGATCTTGGTGCGCATGCCGCCGCGCGACAGCTCCGATGCCGCCCCACCCGCCATCGCCTCGATCTCCGGCGTGATCTCGTCGATCGTGTCGAGGAACCGGGCCTGCGGATCAAGGTGCGGCGGCGCCGTATAGAGCCCGTCGATGTCCGACAGCAGCACCAGCAGGTCGGCGCCGGCCATCGTCGCGACGCGCGCGGCCAGCCGGTCGTTGTCGCCGTAGCGGATCTCGCTGGTCGCGACCGTGTCGTTCTCGTTGATGATCGGCACGGAGCCGAGCTTCAGAAGCTGCTTCAGCGTCGCGCGTGCATTGAGGTAGCGGCGGCGCTCCTCGGTGTCGCCGAGCGTCAGGAGGATCTGGCCGGCGACGAGGCCCTCGGTCGAAAGGCTCTCCGACCAGGCGCGCGCCAGCGCGATCTGCCCGACGGCCGCCGCCGCCTGGCTTTCCTCCAGCTTCAACGCGCCCTTGGGAAGCTTCAGCACCGTGCGGCCGAGCGCAATCGCGCCGGAAGAGACGACGAGAACCTCGGCGCCCCCTGCCCGGAGCCCGGCTATGTCGGCGCAGACGGCATCGAGCCAGGCCTTCTTCAAGCCGCTGCCGCGGTCGACCAACAGGGCGGACCCGATCTTGATGACGATGCGCTTGTGGCTCGACAGCGCCTTGCGGATGGCGACCATGCTATGCCTCGTCCTGCTCTTCTGTCCCGAAGCGCACGATCTCGTCGCGCAGCGTGCGCAGCGCCTCCAGCATGCCGACATTGGTGACGGCGGACAGTAGCAGCGGTTTCTGGCCGCACGCCTTCTCCAGCTCCTTGGCCTTCTTCTTCAGCTCGGCCTCGTCAAGCACGTCGATCTGCGACAGCGCCACGATTTCCGGCTTGTCCGTCAGCCCGCCGCCATAGGCCTCCAGCTCGTGCTTGACGATCGTATAGGCCTTGCCGACCTTCTCCTCCTGCGCCGAGACGAGGTGGAGCAGCACGCGCGTCCGCTCGACGTGGCCGAGGAAGCGGTCGCCGATGCCGGTGCCCTCATGGGCGCCCTCGATCAGGCCGGGAATGTCGGCGAGGATGAACTCGCGCCCGTCGACGGTCGCCACCCCGAGGTTCGGATGCAGCGTCGTGAACGGGTAGTTGGCGATCTTCGGGCGCGCCCGGGTGCAGGCGGCGAGGAAGGTGGACTTGCCGGCATTGGGCAGGCCGACGAGGCCGGCATCTGCGATCAGTTTCAGCCGCAGCCAGATCGTCTTCTCCTCGCCCTCCAGGCCGGGATTGGCCCAGTTCGGCGCCTGGTTGGTCGAGGACTTGAAATGCGCGTTGCCGAAGCCGCCATTGCCGCCGGCGGCGAGCCGGAAGCGCTGGCCCTCCTTCGTCATGTCGACGATCAGGGTCTCGTTGTCCTCCTCGAACACCTGTGTGCCGACCGGCACCTTCAGCGTCACCGAGGCGCCGCCCGCGCCGGTACGGTTGCGGCCCATGCCGTGCTGGCCGGTCGCGCCCTTGAAATGCTGCTGGTAGCGGAAATCGATCAGCGTGTTCAACCCGTTGACAGCCTCGACCCAGACATCGCCGCCGCGCCCGCCGTCGCCGCCGTCCGGGCCGCCGAACTCGATGAATTTTTCACGACGGAACGAGACAGCCCCTGCACCGCCGTCACCGGAACGGATATAGACTTTCGCCTGATCGAGAAACTTCATGGGTTCGCCGTTCTTCTTTTCCCAGCCTGATGGCCGTGTCGCCGCATTCGATATAGCCGGTTCCCGCAGAGGTCAAAGACTATCGTGAAATTCGCAAGCTACAACATCCAGTATGGCATCGGCCTCGACGGCCGGCTCGACCTGCGCCGGATCGCCGGCGAGATCGGCAACGCGGACGTCATCGCCCTGCAGGAGGTCACCCGCGGCTTCCACCGCAACGACGGCATCGACATGGTCGCCGAATTGCAGGCGCTGCTGCCCGCTCATTTTTCCGTCTACTGGCCCGCCTGCGACATCGACATCGGCTCGACCATCGAGGACGGCCGCGCCGTCAGCCGCCGCTTCCAGTTCGGCAACATGGTCTTGTCGCGCTATCCGATCCTCGCCTCGCGGCTCCTGCCGCTGCCGCGCAGCCGCACGCTCGACAAGCTCAACCTGCAGCGCGGCGCCACCGAAGCGGTGATCGCCGCCCCCGGCGGCGCGCTGCGCGTCTATTCCGTCCACCTCGACCACGTCTATCGCGGCGAGCGGATCGAACAGATCCGCCATCTGAAGGAGCGCGTGCTCGCCTACGCGCTCGAAGGCGGCGCGATCTCCGGCGCCGAGGAATTCGGCCTGCCGCAGCCGCCCTTTCCCGACGACTACGTCCTGATGGGCGACTTCAACATGGTGCCGGAATCGCCCGAATACTGCGCCATGGTCGGCGACGTCGACGGCTTCTACGGCCGCCAGATCCGCGCCACCTACCCCGTCGACGTGCTCGCCGGCCTCGGCCGGCGGACGACGGAAAGCTACAGCTGGATCGATCCGCAGAACCATGACCACCGGATGTTCCTCGACTACTGCTTCGTCAGCCACGGCCTTGTCGGGCGACTGAAGGACGCCTGGATCGACGAGACCGCGACCGGATCCGACCACCTGCCCGTCTGGTTCGAACTCTACTAGCTCGCCCAGCCGAACCGGCATCGCTTCGACGGCCAATCATGCCGCGAAAACAAGGCGTTGGAGCTTTCCCTTCGAACTGCTCGTGCCCGTCCCGTCAGGCCACCGGGGGTCGCCGGCAACGGCCTGCGACCCCCGGCGCTTCCATTCAGCGCAGGAACGCTGCCGGCCGGAAATCGCCCGGCGACAGCCGCGTCTCGACATGCGGCACCATGGCGCCGCGGGCGACCGAATAGACTTCGCTGAGCCCGGTGATGCGAAAGCCGATCCTGTCCTGGACCCTGAGCGAGGCCGGGTTGTCGGCGAAGACGCCGGAGTGGAGCTCCACGCCCGGCATCCGCATCAGGAAGCGGGCGACGGCGCCGTGCACCGCCTCGCTCATGTAGCCGCGGCCCCAGTAGAACCGGTTCAGCCAGTAGCCGAGATGCCAGCCGCCCGCCCGCTGCTCGAAGGCGACCGTACCGATATGGACATCGTCTCCGGTCGTGATCGCCAGCGCCCAGCCGGGCAGAAGCCCGCTCGTGGCGTGCGACAGCCATTCCTCCGCATCCTGCCGGTCGAACGGCGCCGGCACCCGCGCCAGCATCCGGGCGACGCGGAAGTCGCCGAGCGAGATCGCGATGGCCTCCGCATCCTGCGGCCGATGCGGCCGCAGGACCAGCCGCCCGGTCGAAAGAACCGGGCAGGGCCCGGGGTCGGGCAGGGCAGGGACATCCTTTTCCAGACGCAGCGCGCTCATCCGAGGTTCCCCCAGCTCTTCAGCGAGACCCAGGTTCTCCGGTCGAGCCGGAACCATTCGACCGGGACCATGCCGCCGACGGCGAGGCTCTGGACCATCCCGGTCGCCTGGAACTGGAAGCCGCACTTCTGGATGACCCGGCGCGAGGCGATGTTCATTACCCGGCAGCGCGCGTCGATCTGCTCGACGTCGCGGGTGCGGAACACCATGTCCGTCAGGCTCTGTGCCGCCTCCGTCGCATAGCCCTTGTTCCAGTGCGGCTCGCCCAGCCAGTAGCCGAGCTCGACCGTCTTGCCGTCCTCGTGCGGCTCGATCCCGCAGCAGCCGAGGAATGCGCCGGTGTCCGCCTTGGTAATCGCATAGACGCACTTGCCAATCGCGCCGGCTTTCGTGCGTCGCACGAAGTCGGCGGCATCCGCGATCGTGTAGGGATGCGGCATGCGGGCGACCATCGTGGCGATGTTGGCGTTGTTGGCGAGATGGGCAAGGGCGTCGACGTCATCTTCGTGCGGGGCCCGCAGAACGAGCCGTTGCGACAGTAAGATGGGGCAATCGGTCCTCGACCGTTCCGGCCTTGGCCGCTCTTCGGGTGGCCGGGATTGGCCGTCCCTCAACATTTCGCTGAACATGTTCGATCCTCCAGATGAACAAAGGGGAGATGGATTGCCCCATCTCCCCTTTTGTTTCTGCAGGCTCGGCACCTGTAGCATCAGCCGGGTCGATGAGACGCCGGCTGTTTTAGAGCGCTACCGGCTTATTCCGCTGCTTCGGCTTTCGGCATTACAGACACGTACACGCGGCCATTGGCCTTCGTACGGAAGTTCACATTGCCGGCCGTAAGCGCAAAAATGGTGTGGTCCTTGCCGAGGCCGACATTGGCGCCCGGATGCCACTTCGTTCCGCGCTGACGGACGATGATGTTGCCTGCGATGACGGCTTCGCCGCCGAATTTCTTCACGCCAAGGCGCTTGGACTCCGAATCGCGACCGTTGCGCGAGGAACCGCCAGCTTTCTTATGTGCCATTGGTGTTCTCCTTTACCTTTGTCCTGATCTCAGTTCGCTGCTGCTTCGGCAGGGGCTTCGGTCTTCTTGGAAGACTTCTTCGCCTTGCCGCCGGCTGCCGCGATGTCGACGATCCGGACGGTGGTCTGGTGCTGGCGGTGACCGCGCGAACGCTTGGAGTTCTGGCGGCGACGCTTCTTGAAGGCGATGACCTTCTTGGCGCGGCCCTGCTCGACGACTTCGGCGGTCACGACCGCACCTTCGACGAAGGGAGCGCCGATCGTTGCGTCGGCGCCTTCGCCGACCATCAGCACTTCGGTGAATTCGATCTTGTCGCCAGCGACAGCGACGAGCTTTTCAACCGTCACGACGTCGTTGGCTGCCACGCGGTACTGCTTACCGCCGGTCTTGATGACTGCGAACATTTCTTGTCCTTTCATGTTCGGTCCGGCTCTTCGCCCGAGGGCACGGCCGTCTTTTTGTCAGTCGGGATGACGGGCTTGCGCCCGCCGGCGAACGGTCATCCAAACGCCCGTGAAAGGCATCGGATACAGACCGGAAGTTGCGGGACGGACCTTGGTCCTTTCCCACGCACGTGGGGCAATAGGCGAGCGCCCGGAAACTGTCAAGACCGTTTTCGCCGAGCCAGCGCAATAAGTTGGCGCCAGCATGACCATGCCCCTTGCCACGTTGCAAATCAGCCGCTATGTACCCCCCGCGCCGCCAAGGCGCCAACCGTATGCGGAGAGGTGGCAGAGCGGTTGAATGCACCGCACTCGAAATGCGGCATAGGGGCAACTCTATCGGGGGTTCGAATCCCCCCCTCTCCGCCATAAACTCCATTTCCCATCTCAGGGATGAGTTGCTGGAGCCGCAATCTGGCCCTTTGTGATGGGTCGTGTGGGGCCGGCTGTGGCACCGTGCCATCCGCCGGGTGATGCCGGCAACGTCGACGGTTCCTCACACGGACAGGCTGAGCGTCTTCTCGCGTTCGATGTAGTCACGCTGTCTGTCGGTGATGTAGTCGCGGACGATCGGCGCGGCGTCGCGGGAGCGCGACAGCTGCATGTGGAAGACGAGCTGGCTGCCGGTGCGGAACATCATCTCCGCGCTGATCAGGTAGAATTCCCACATCCGTGCAAAACGCTCGTCGTACAGCGCGACGACCTTCTCGCGATTCGCCTCGAAGCGGGCGGCCCAGTGGGCGAGCGTCGTTGCGTAGTGAACGCGCAGAAATTCCAGATCCGTCACCCAGAGGCTGTTTCGCTCGACCACCTCGAACACTTCGGAGAGCGCCGGAGAGTAGGCGCCGGGAAAGATGTATTTCCGCAACCAGGGGCTCGCCATGCCCGGCGGGCTCATGTGCCCGATCGAATGCAGCAGCGCCAGGCCGTCATCCGGCATCAGGGCGTTCAGCTTCTTGAAGAATTCGTCGTAGTGGTGGACGCCGACATGCTCGAACATGCCGACGGAGACGATGCGGTCGAAGGATCCCTCGACGTCCCGATAGTCCTTCAGCTCGAAACGGACGCGCTCGGCAAGTCCTGCCTTGACGGCCCGCTGCGAGGCGAGGACCTGTTGCTCGCTGGATAGCGTCACGCCGAGAACGTCCACATCCTCCAAAGCCGCCAGATAGAGCGCAAGGTCGCCCCAGCCGCATCCAATGTCGAGCACCTTCATTCCGGGCTTCAGCCCGAGCTTGCTGGCCAGCAGCCGCAGCTTGTTGCGCTGCGCCTGCTCCAGGGTTTCGCCTTGCTCCCTGAAATAGGCGCAGGAATACAGCATGTTCTCATCGAGAAACAGCTTGTAGAAATCGTTGCCGAGATCGTAGTGATGGGCGACGTTCTGCTGTGCCTGTCCCTTGCGATTGGATTGCTGGCGCTTGCGGAAGCGCATCTTGATGGCGCGCAGAACCTTCTGGATCGGATAGGAGCCGAGCGAGAGGCGGTTGACCGAGAAGAGCGTCAGGAAATCCCGAAGCGTCGAGCCCTCCTCGAACCGCATCGTTCCATCCATGTAGGCTTCGCCGGCCGCAAGCTCGGCATTGAAGACCAATGTTCGGTAGAGCTTCCTGTCGGTCAGCCGCATCGTCACCTGTGGACCCGGTGTGCCCTTGAAGACATGGCGTTTTCCCTCTGCATCGATGACCGTCAGACAACCCTTGCGTATGAATGACTTCATCATGTGCGAAAGCGGAAACATCAGCACCTCGGGTTGCTCTTGCGCGGGAAATCCGGCGGCCCAACTGTCGTCTGATCGACGGGAGTTTGCAATATTTGCCGAAAGGAACGTTCTGTATCATCAAAGCGATGTACAGCGACTTTGCACCGACCACGTCGTAGATGCATCCTAGAAACGAAAGGGAATTCCTGGCTATCACGACGAGGCCCGCATAGCCAAACTGCCACTGGGTGGTTTGGGAGGGACGCGACGGCTCCGACTGCAGAAGGGTTGTGTGATGAAAGAGGAATGACGAGGCAGGCTATCTGCTGGGGTATGTTTATTGCAATAGAAATCCGATTTGAGGGCGCGATGCGAAAGTCTGTTTTTCCGGTTTTGAGCTTTTATCTCGACTTTATATTCCTCAATGCGCTGGTCGGTCTGATCGATCACTTGGCACAGATTGCGGGGAAAGGCATCGATTCAAACATTACCGCCTCAACGTCCTGGGTGGCCACCTCGATCCTGGTTCTGATCATCCGGAGCATCAATATCTCGATTGGTGATCGGCTGCTCTCCTATGCCAGGGCAGAGCGGGCAATGGGCAGCAGTGCTCGTCAATGGCCCAACCTATTGCTTGGGACGATGATGGTCCTTGGTGGCCTGAAGGAAATGGTCCGTTGGTCGCAACCAGGCAATGGCATGCCTCTCTTCCTGCTTGTCGAGGAGACACCGTTCAAAATTGCGCTGTTGACCGTGTTTGGAGCGATTTGCCTCATTGGCGGAACGATGACGCTGAGGTTCACTCCAGGTGCAAGGCTGGTCAACGTTGCGGTTCTTGCCTTCACCGCCGCAGGCCTGGCCGTCAGTTTCCATTTCAAGCGAGACGCACTAGTGGCTGCTCAAGTCGCGCGCCGTGCCAACCAAGGGCTGGAGCAGACTGCGGAACAAGCCGAGCGGATGGTCGCTTTTGCACCCTATTTCCTGCTCAGCTTTTTCGCGGTCACGCTCTGGATACTCTATCTCTGCCGCGAAAGGCCCGCGTCGTCGGCCCAAAGAGAGGGGTGATTTTAACTAGGCGCGAGGCGACTTGTGGTGCGGCCCTGAGGACCCGGGAAAACCAGCCGGGAACCGGACGATGCTGGATGCCGCAAGGTGTCGCGGCGTGAGAAGGGGCCGGACGGCCCCCTTCGCCGGTGCTTTCGTTGTCGGTTCAGGCGGCCGCTTCCTGGCCCTTCGCCGGGACGAAGGTCACGCCGAATTCGCCGGCCAGGGCGGCGACCTGTTCGGGCGTTTCCGGCTTGCAGAGCTCCACCATCGGGAAGAACGCCTCGAAGCCGCCCGGCGTCACGATCACCATCAACTCGCCGTCCTCGCTGCCGATGTTTTCGAAACGGTGCGGAATTCCACGGGGAAGGGCGATGCAGCCGCCGGCGGTCAGCTCGAGATAGTCGCCGGCGCACCAGAAGCCGAAGCGGCCTTTCAACACGCGGAAGAACTCCTCTTCCCGCTCATGGACATGGAGCGGGGGGCCTTCGCCGGGGGCGACGATGGCCTCGAACATTCCGAAGGTGCCGCCCGTATTGGCGGCCATCATACGGATAATATGCCTGCCGAACGCCCCTGCCGGCGTCCCGTGTCCGGCGGGTGACGCCGCCGGGCGCGAAAATTTCTTCATGCTGGTCTCCCGTTCAAAGTTGCATGGCCCGCGCCGCGATGCGGCGTCGGTGGTGCGAACCCTGGCTCGCAAGCGGGGTTATGCCTTGCCCGCCTGCCGGGCGGTGTTCCCCGGGGCACAAGGGCCACGTGCGGTGCAGCCCCGGTCGTGGGTCAGGGGCCGGCGGTTCTTCGTGTTGGCCCCGGGGACGGCAGCACGGATGGCCCGGTGCTCCGGATGACGCAGAGGACACGCCCTTCGACCGTGTCGGCCGGCTGGGTCCGACGACGCCAGATCCGGATGCGAGCGTGCCCGTCAGGGGCGGGGCCGGCGTACCTCGGAGGCGGCGCAACGTTGCGGGACACGGTCGACAGTGTGAGTGGAGGCCGGAGTGAAGCGGAGGGGTGCGGAGACGCACGGCGGGACCCGGTCGCGTCGCCTTCCGCCGCCCGGGCTCAGAAGAAGGAGCCCGCCATCTCCGGGGAGCCTTCGAGAGCATGCCCCATGAATTCGAGCGCCCCCTTGAGGGCGGCCCGCCGGATCGGGCCGCCGATGCAGACGCGGACCGCCTCCGGCGCCGGCCCGTCGACGGTGAAGGCATCGCTGGCCACGACGCCGATCCCCGCCGACCGCATGTGGCTGCCGAACGTCGATCGCGTCCAGCCCCCGGTCAGCGGCAGCCAGATGTTGAAGCTGAGGGGATCGCTGCGATAGCTGCCCTCCGGCAGGATCGCCGCGACGAGCGCCTGCCGCGCGGCAGCCTTCTCGCGGATGAAGCGCAAGATGCCATCGGCCGTGCCGTCGTCGATCCAGCGGGTTGCAAGTGCGAGCGTCAGGGGCGACGCCATGACGTTGTTCGCCCGCATGGCGCTCGCAAACGGCCATGCCGCCTTGGTGTCGGGGGCGACGACATAGGCGAGCCGCAATCCGGCACCGAGACATTTCGCCAGACCGCCGATGTGCCAGGTCAGATCGGGCGCCATCGCCGCCAGCGGCGTCGGGCCGTGCAGCGGGATGAAGCCGTAGGCATCGTCCTCGACGATCGGCACCTGATAGCGCCGGGCGACGGCGCAGATCTCTTCCCGTCGCCGCTCCGGGATCGTCAGGGTGAGCGGATTTTGCAGGGTCGGGTTTAGGTAGAGCGCCTTCGGCGTCTTCGCCGCGCAGGCCTGCGCGAAGGCCGCCGGGATGATGCCCTCCTCGTCCATCGGCAATCCGGCGAGCGTCAGCCTGAGCTGCGCGGCGACCGAGCGCATTCCGGGATAGGTGATGTTCTCCGAAAGCACGGTCTCGCCGGGCTTCGCCAGCATGCCGAAGATCGCGAGCAGCGCCGGATGCGCGCCGGGCGTGACGAAGATGCGCTCCTGCGGGGGAACGAGCCCGCGACGGCCGAGCCAGACGGCGGCGGCGTCCTTGTCCATCGCGCTGCCGCCGAACCCCTGGTAACGCAAGAGCGAAACGAGGTCGGCGGCAACCGCAGCAAGCCCCTCGCGCATGCGGGCGAGGAGGTCCGGATCGTCCGGCTCCGGCGGCATGTTCATCGAGAAGTCGACGACCGAGGCCCGGCGCGGATCTGGCGCGGCATCGGCGACGAAGCGCCGGCGCTCGCTGTCCGCGCCGCCGGTCACGAACGTCCCGCGCCCGACATGCGAACCGACCAGGCCCCGCTTCTGCGCCTCGAGATAGCCCCGCGCAACGGTGGTGAAATCGATGCCGAGCCGCTTTGCGAGTTCCCGCTGCGGCGGCAGGCGGTCGCCTGCGACCAGATGGCCGCTGCGCAGGTCCATCTCGATGACGTCGGCGATCGCCATGTAACGGGGACCGCTGCTGCGGCTCAGGTCCGGGGTCCAGGTCTTCATCGTCTCTGCGTATCCGGCGCGCTCTCGGATTGACTGTATATTGTTGCGCAATGCGGCTGTCACGCGCTATTGCGCGCGCCTGCGGCCGGTCGCCGGCCGAACCTGCTCGGACGGCAGCCCTCGCAATTGCAGGCATTGTGACGGCATTCAATCCGGGCGCCGTTGATGCAGATCACCGGCCATGCAGGAAAAGCCGGCGCAAGAGCCGAGCGATCGGGGCGCGCCCGGAATCATGGTTAACGTTCCGTTGAAATTTTTCGGGTATCCAGGGAACAGAGGCGGCCGACCCGCCGTTGATGCGCCGACCCGGAGGACAGACCATGCTTGCAACCCTGCTGAACGCGCTGCGCAACGACCGCCACGAGGCGTGCGACACCGGCACCTTCGCCGATGGCGCCTTCCAGCTTTCGGAAACCGAGCTGAAGCACCTGTCGAAACAGCGCCGCGGCCAGATTTCCTACCTGCGCGACTACGGCGGCCAGCGCGTGGTGGACGCAAGTCGGATCGGCCGCGCGTAGCACCGCGCGGCGTCTCCGTTTTTCAATCTGGAGATGAATCCGGCTTCCGATCCGGCGCCAATCAGTGACGGAAGTGCCGCATCCCGGTAAAGACCATCGCGACGCCGGCTTCATCCGCGGCCGCGATCACTTCGGCATCCCGCATCGAGCCGCCGGGCTGGATGACGGCGGTGGCCCCGGCCGCGATCGCCGAAAGCAATCCATCCGCAAAGGGCAGGAAAGCTTCGGAGGCAACGGCGGATCCCCGCGTCAGCGGTTCGGCAAGGCCCATCGCCTTCGCCGCGTCCTCTGCCTTCAGCGCCGCGATCCGGGCCGAATCGACCCGGCTCATCTGGCCGGCGCCGATGCCGGCCGTCCGGCCGTCCTTGGCATAGACGACCGCATTGGACTTGACGTGCTTGGCGATCTTGAAGGCGAACTTCATGTCCTCGAGCTCCTGGGCCGTCGGCGCGCGCCGGGTGACGACCTTCAGCTCGAGATCCTCGACCATGCCGTTGTCGCGGCTCTGCACGAGCAGGCCGCCCGAGACAGTCTTGGCGGCGATGCCGGGCGTGCGCGGATCCGGCAGGGCGCCGGTGACGAGCAGACGCAGGTTCGGCTTGGTGGCGATGACCGCGCGCGCGGCCTCGTCCGCGTCGGGCGCGATGATCACCTCGGTGAAGAGCTTGACGATCTCCTCGGCCGTTTCGCCGTCGAGCCGGCTGTTGAGGGCGATGATGCCGCCGAAGGCGGAGACCGGGTCACAGGCGAGCGCGCGCTGGTAGGCTTCCTTCAGGCTGGGCCCGGTCGCGACGCCGCAGGGGTTGGCATGCTTGATGATCGCGCAGGCCGGCCCGTTCTCCGGCAGGAACTCGGCGACGAGCTCGAAGGCGGCGTCCGTGTCGTTGATATTGTTGTAGGAGAGCTGCTTGCCCTGCAGCAAGGTAGCGGTGGCGACGCCCGGCCGGTTCTCTCCGGTGACGTAGAAGGCGGCCTTCTGATGCGGATTCTCGCCGTAGCGCATCTCCTCCTTCAGGACGCCGCCGATCGTCCTGAAAGCCGGGGTCGCGATGTCGAGAGCCTCGGCGAACCAGTTCGAGATCGCCGTGTCATAGGCGGCCGTGCGCGCATAGGCCTTCGCGGCGAGCCTCTGACGGAAGGCGTAGGACGTCGTGCCGTCCGCCATCTCGTCGAGCAGGCCGGCATAGTCGGACGAATCGACGACGATGGTCACATAGGCGTGGTTCTTGGCCGAGGCGCGGATCATCGCCGGGCCGCCGATGTCGATGTTCTCCACCGTGGTGGGGTAGTCGCCGCCCTTGGCGCGAACCTCCTCGAATGGATAGAGATTGATCACGGCCAGGTCGATCGCGCCGATCCCGTGCTGCTCCATCGCCGCAACGTGGTCGGCATCGTCGCGTATCGCGAGCAGGCCGCCATGCACGTTCGGATGCAGCGTCTTCACGCGACCGTCCATGATTTCGGGGAAGCCCGTGACGTCCGACACGTCTGTCACCGCGAGGCCGGCGTCGCTGAGCGCCTTGTGGGTGCCGCCGGTGGAAAGCAGGCGGACGCCCTTCTTCGACAGGGCCTGCGCCAGCTCGACGATTCCCGTCTTGTCGGAAACGGACAGCAGCGCGGTCTTAATCGCGACGCGATCGGGAGCAGGAATTTTCTTCGAGGCGACGGCCATGGGATGATCTCCGGGATTGAGGCCGACGCCCGAGTGAGCCGCCGGCGGAAACATGCGCCCCGTTAACATACGAGCCGACGCGAGGAAACCGGCAAATTCTCCGCCTTTCCGCCGTCGCTAGCGGCGCTAGCGCCGCATGTGCCATTGCACCTCGGGAATGGTGCCGAGCGGCATGGTCAGTGTCAGCTGACGCGCCGGCCGCACCCCGGAAGGGTCCGCGAAGAAGACGTCCTCCTCCTCGACGACGGGCACGTCCCGGCAGGTGAACGCCCACGTCTCGCCATCCTGGGCCACGAGGCGCACCTCGTTGTCGTCGACCGCGACGATCCGGATGGCGGGATGGATGTGGAACCGGACGACGGCGACGTTGGCCCCGCCGTCGGGAACGGTGCCGTCCGGCTTCTTGAAACGCTCGCGCCCGCGGATGTCGACGCCGTTGCGCGCCAGGTAAAGGTCGCGCTCGTAGACCAGGCCGAAGTTCGCCACGTAGCCGTCGTGGCTGGCCACCAGGCCGTCCGCCCCGTCCGCCTTGTCGTAGCGGGCCACGTCGACTTTCGACACGCCCCCGAAAATCACCGGCCCGAGGAAGCCCGAGCCGGAAATGCGCGCGGATGACGTGTCGTTCAAGGTCGCGACTGACTGGGCCGCGGTGGCCCGCGAGAGCTGCCGGATGGCGTCGCCCGCAAAGCGCGGGCAACCGGCGTTCACGAAGTAGCGGTGCCGGCCGGACGACATCTCCAGCGACAGGCAGCCGGCCGTCGCCGTCGTCGAGAGCGCCACCGAAAGCGGTTTGCCGGTATCGACGATGATCGTCGTCTCGCCGCTCTCCAGCCGCTCGTAGCCCGTCTGCGGCAGCCCCCGGAACGGCGCGCCGGAGGTCTCGTCGTAGCGCAGCACGGAGAGCAGCTCATTGGCGAGCGTGTAGGTGGCGCCGTTGAACAGGGCCAGCTCGCCACCCTGGTGGCGAAAGAAGCGCAGGGCCGGATAGATGCGGTCGATGCAGGGGATGAGCTGCTGCGGCACGTCGTGGCCGAGATTGACGTAGGTCTGGCGCAGCGGCAGCAAGTCGAAGAGAAGATCCAGCCCCACGCGCGGGTTGCGCGACACATGGCCGCCGTCGGCGAGGATCTGCCGGTCGAGCTCGTAGTCGAGCTCGCGCGCGGCGCGTCGGATCTTCGTCGGGGCGCTGGGGATCGCGATCGAAGCCATGGCCAGCGCGATCCGGACCTTGAGCCGCGGCTCGCCGTCGGCGGTCGCATCGGCGATATGGCGGAGATAGCGAACCTGGAAAGCGAGGTTCTTCAGGAAACGCCGGTAGAATGCGTAGTCCGCATCGCGAAGCACGACCGGAGAGTGCGAGAGCCAGGCGATGATTCGCTGCGCGATGATCTCCGGCCGCCAGGCCACCCCTGCGATCGTCCGGCCATGGATCGCGATCCAGTCGTCGATGACGCGCCGGACCACGAACGAGGCCGCATCCTTTTCCGCCACCCGCATGTGGCGAAGCCAGGCGAAGGCGTGCAGCCGGTTGGCGAATTCCTCGGACGGCAGTTCCAGCGCGAAGGGTGATTCGCCTTCGCAGTCGAGCAGGCGTCCGGCAAGCGGAAAGCGGCCGGCGATGATCTCCTCGGCGGTGAAGGCATCGGCGGGCCTGAGATCGGTCGGCGCCACCACGAGTCGCTCCGGCGTGCGCCCGGTGAAACGCAGCGCGGACACGCGTCCCACCGCCAGCCGCCGGGAAAAACGCCTCCACGTCTCGTGTCCATAGAGATAGGCCAGTCGTTGCCGGTCTGAAAGCCGCATCGCCAATTAACTCTTCCCCCACTCTTTACCTAGGGTCAGGCGTTCCATGCGTCAATTCGCAAATTCGAAAACGATTGTTGATGACGGCGTCGGTGCCCTGGCGCACGCGCCGATCAACCCTTCTGGAGCAGGACCGCATAGAAGCCGTCCAGGCCGCCCGGGAAGCCCTCCTCGCCCTTCAGCATGTCGGGCGTGGTGCGAAAGGCGCCGAGCGGCGAAATTGCCTCTTCCAGCCCCGGCCAGTCGGCAGGCTGAAGGGGCACGCGCGACCAGCCCGGTGCATCGGCCAGCGCGCGCGCGACCATCTCCTCGCCCTCGCAGGGGTCGAGCGAGCAGTTCGAAAAGACCAGATGGCCGCCCGGCCGTACCAGGGTCATCGCGTGCCGGAGCAAGCGTTCCTGCAGGGCGGCCAGCTTCTCGATGTCGGCCGGCCCCTTCGTCCAGAGGACGTCCGGATGCCGTCGGATCGTTCCGGTCGACGAGCAGGGCGCATCGAGCAGCACGGCATCGAAGGCCTCCGCCGGCTTGAAATCGAGCAGGTTGGTCGCGATCGTCGTCGCCGCAAGCCCCAGTCGGGCGAGATTGCCTTCGAGCCGCTTCAACCGGTTGGCCGACTGATCCAGCGCGGTCACGACGGCGCCGGCCTGCGCCAGTTGGGCGGTCTTTCCGCCGGGCGCGGCGCAAAGGTCGGCGACCCGGCGCCCGGCCAGGTCGGGAAACAGCCTAGCGGGAATCGAGGCGGCCGCATCCTGCACCCACCACGCGCCGTCGGCGAACCCCTCCAGATCCGGGACGCGGCCGGCAAAAGCCGGAAGGCGCACGGAGCCGGTGGGCAGCAGCCGGCCGCCGAGCCGGCGCGCCCAGCCTGGCGGGTCGTCCTTGACGGTCAGGTCGATCGCCACCGGCTCGAGCTGGGATTCCGAAATGCGTGCCGCCCGCTCCGGTCCGTAGACCTCGGACAGCCGGTCGAAGAACCACGCCGGTATGACCGGAACGGCATGTGTCGCCGTCAGATGCGGGACCTTCTCGCGGGCAAGCCGGCGCAGCACGGCATTGACGAGACCTGCGAACCGGCGGCTGCGCGGATCCAATCGCGCCTGCTCGACGGCGAGATCGACGGCCGAGTGATCGGGCACCTCCAGATAGAGGATCTGCGCGGCGGCAACCACGAGGATGTGGTAGAGCGAGCGGGCGCCGTCCGGCAGCGGCGACTCCACGAGCGAATCGATGATCGCCTGGATCCGCGGCAGATGCCGCAACGAGGTGTTGAGGATTGCCCGCACCAGGGCGCGGTCGGCCTCGTTCAGGGCCCGGTATCCCGGGTTTCCGTTCTCGGCGTCCAGCATGCCGTCCAACGATACCCGCCGGTCGACGACGGCCGCCAGCAGCCGGGCCGCGACCTGACGGGGGGCGATCCCGGTCTTTTCAGGTGCCTGCCGCTGGCTGCCGTTGCGCGGAGAAGGCCGCGGCCGCAATTTTTGTTTCGGATGTGAATCGTTATCGTCGGATGTCAAGACCAGGGACCCTTAGGTGGTTCGGAACCACCGCGTCCCCAGCCAGTCGGTGGAACGGAACGCGATTTTCGGCCCGCCTTAGCAGCCTCGGCCGGTCGCGTCGAGGGCTGGGGCTGTGCCGTCTGGCGCATCTCGGCGGCCATCGCCTCGAGCGCAGCAATCCGGTTGCCGGTGTCCGGATGCGTCGAAAACAGGTTGTCCATGCGGGCGCCGGAGAGCGGGTTGATGATGAACATGTGGGCGGTGGCCGGGTTGTGTTCGGCCTCCTCGTTCGGAATCCGGCCGGCCGCGACCGCGATCTTCCGCAGCGCCGAGGACAGCCACAGCGGGTTGCCGCAGATCTCCGCGCCGCGGCGGTCGGCGGAGTATTCACGCGTGCGGCTGATCGCCATCTGGACGAGCATCGCCGCAAAGGGTGCGACGATCATCGCGATCAGGATTCCGACGAAACCGAGCGGATTGTTGTTGTTCTCGCGGTTGCCGCCGAAGAACAGGGCGAAGTTCGCCAGCATCGAGATCGCACCGGCGATCGTGGCGGTAATGGTCATGGTCAGCGTGTCGCGGTTCTGGACATGGGCCAGTTCGTGCGCCATGACACCGGCGACCTCTTCATAGGAGAGCGCGTGCAGAAGGCCGGTCGAGGCGGCGACGGCCGCATTCTGCGGATTGCGGCCGGTGGCGAACGCGTTCGGCTGGTCGCTGTTGATCACATAGACCCGCGGCATCGGCAGCCCGGCGCGGGCCGCCAGATCGCGGACGATGCCGTAATATTCCGGCGCACTCCGCTCGTCGACTTCCTGGGCGCCGTACATCGACAACACCATCTTGTCGGCGTTCCAGTAGGAGAAGAGATTCGTGGCAGCGGCCACCACGAGCGCGATCATCATGCCGCCCTTGCCGCCGATGAAGAAGCCGACGGCCATGAAGAGGGCCGTCAGGAAGGCCAGCAGCATTGCCGTGCGGACGAGGTTCATAGGGTGTCTCCCCGATAGGATGGCGGCGCGGCGATGTTTCACGTGAATCAAGGCTTTGCCACCGCTGAGAATGTTCCTATATGATGGTGAGAGCTGGACCTTTTTCAATATCCCGAAGATCAGGACGACGTGATGCAGGGCGATAATGACAATCTCAGCGGCGGCGGCCGCATTCTGCCACCGGCAGCGGTCCGGGCATTGAAGGAAGCCGAGGCGCGGCGCGCAGCGGAGAAAGCCGTACCCCTGCCGCCGGAGATCGGCGGACGCGGCGGCCTCGACCCCGCCCGCTTCGGCGACTGGGAGATCAATGGTCGCGCCATCGATTTCTAGGCACAATTTCCTATTGCATCGGCAAATGAGGCGGAATATATTCCTTTCATGGAAAGATTCCGCCGCCCGTTCATTGCCGCCCTCTGCCAGACCGCGCTCGTCGTGACGGCACAGGCGTCAGACCTTGACGGCCGCCGCGTGACCGGGCCCGTCGCGGCCGACATCCTGCGCATCGTGGATGGCGACACGATCCTCGTTCAAGCCCGGCCATGGCCGCAACAGACGGTAGAGGTCCTGGTGCGCATCCGCGGCATCGACGCGCCCGAGATCAAGGCCCGGTGCGCCGTCATCCGGGCAGCCGCCGGGGCGGCGAAGGCGCATCTGGCGCAACTGCTCCCGGCAAGCGGCACCGTCTTTCTGACCAACGTCTCCGGCGACAAGTATTTCGGCCGGGTCGTCGCGGATGTGTCGCTTGCGGATGGATCGAATCCGGCTCAGGAAATGGTCGCGGCCGGTCTGGCGCTTCCCTATGACGGCGGCCGGAAGGCTGCCGCAACCTGTCATTCGGGTGAGTGAGCCCGGGATGGAGACACGGCCGCCTTGGCAGCCGTGCTCCTGGGTGACGGTGGTCGCTGTCAGCCGGCAGCCTTGTTCTGCCGGTTGGCGATCAGGTCGTCGACGACGGCGGGATCGGCCAGGGTCGAGGTATCGCCCAGTGATCCGAAGTCGTCCTCGGCGATCTTGCGCAGGATGCGACGCATGATCTTGCCGGATCGGGTCTTGGGCAGGCCGGAGGCAAACTGGATCTTGTCCGGTGTTGCGATCGGCCCGATCTCCTTGCGCACATGCTTGATCAGGTCCTGACGCAGCGTATCCGTTCCATCCTGGCCGGCCATCAGCGAGACATAGCAATAGATGCCCTGGCCCTTCAGATTATGCGGATAGCCGACGACGGCGGCTTCCGAGACCAGGTGGTGCGACACCAGTGCCGACTCGACCTCGGCGGTCCCGAGACGGTGCCCGGAGACGTTCAGCACGTCGTCGACGCGGCCGGTGATCCAATAGTAGCCGTCCTCGTCGCGGCGGCACCCGTCGCCGGTGAAGTACTTGCCCTTGTAGGTGGAGAAATAGGTCTGTACGAAGCGATGGTGATCGCCGTAGACGGTGCGCATCTGCCCCGGCCAGCTGTCCGTGATGCAGAGATTGCCGTCGGCGGCACCTTCCAGCACCTTGCCCTCGCCGTCGACGAGTTGCGGCTTCACGCCGAAGAACGGCCGCGTCGCCGATCCGGGCTTGAGCTCGGTCGCCCCGGGCAGGGGGGTGATCAGGATGCCGCCGGTCTCGGTCTGCCACCAGGTATCGACGACCGGGCAGCGGTCCTCGCCGACGACGTGATAGTACCATTCCCATGCTTCGGGATTGATCGGCTCGCCGACCGATCCGAGCAGGCGCAGCGAGGAACGCGAGGAGCGCTTCACGAAGGCGTCGCCGGCGCCCATCAGCGCCCGGATTGCCGTCGGCGCGGTGTAGAAGGTGTTGACCTTGTGCTTGTCGACCACCTCCCAGAAGCGGCCGGCATCAGGAAAATTGGGAACGCCTTCGAACATCAGCGTCGTCGCCCGGTTCGCCAGCGGGCCGTAGACGATGTAGGAATGGCCCGTGACCCAGCCGACATCGGCCGTGCACCAGTAGACATCGCCATCGTGGTAGTCGAAGACGTATTTGTGCGTCATCGACGCATAGACGAGATAGCCGCCGGTCGTGTGCAGCACGCCCTTCGGCTTGCCGGTGGAGCCCGACGTATAGAGGATGAAGAGGGGGTCTTCCGCCTTCATGCGCGCCGGCGGGCAGTCGCGGGAGACGCTGGCGGCCTCCTGGTGGTACCAGAGATCACGCCCCGGGGCCCAGCCGGTCTTGCCGCCGGTGCGGCGCACGACAAGCACCTTGTTGACGATCACGTGCTGCCTGGCCGCGATGTCGATCGCGGTGTCGGTGTTCTCCTTCAGCGGGATCGGCTTGCCGCCGCGTACGCCCTCGTCGCAGGTGATGACGAAGGTCGATTCGCAGTCGACGATGCGGCCCGCGAGCGCATCCGGCGAGAAGCCGCCGAACACCACCGAATGGATCGCCCCGATGCGGGCGCAGGCGAGCATCGCATAGGCCGCCTCCGGGATCATCGGCATGTAGATGGTCACCCGGTCGCCCTTCTTGACGCCGTGCTTCTTCATCACGTTGGCGAGCCGGCAGACGTGCTCGTGCAGCTCGTTGTAGGTGATCTTCTTGTCGATATACGGATTGTCGCCCTCCCAGATGATCGCCACCTGGTCGCCATGCGCCTTCAGGTGCCGGTCGATACAGTTGTAGGAGACGTTGGTGATCCCGTCCTCGTACCACTTGATCGAAACCTTGCCGGTGAACGAGGTGTTCTTGACCTTCGTATACGGCTTGAACCAATCAATCCGCATGCCGTGTTTGTCCCAGAACCGCTCCGGATCCTCGACGCTCTCGCGATACCATTTCTGATAGGTGTCGTTGTCGATCAGCGCCCGGCTCTTGGCGGATTTCAGGACCGGATAGGTCTTTGCAGACATGCATTCCTCCTCATGCGCATGACGGGCCTTGCTCCTCCGGCCCGAACGATCATCGCCCATTCATATCAGGTCGAAGCCTTCCGGCAATTAGACAAAGGTCATTTGTCTCTTGAAGAATTGCATTTCTGCGACAGTGGCGTTATAGAGGGGCCGAATTCCCGGAAATCAGTGGTTTACCCCACGGCCCGCGACACCGGCGCGGACGGACAGAAGGATTGTATCCATGGCTCAACAGCTGCTCATGCCCAAGGCGACCGCCGTCTGGCTGGTGGACAACACGGCGCTGTCGTTTGACCAGATTGCCCAGTTCTGCAAGCTGCACCCGCTGGAAGTGAAGGCGATTGCCGACGGCGAATCCGCGCAGGGCATCAAGGGCCTCGACCCGATCGCGACCGGCCAGCTGTCCCGCGAGGAGATCGCCCGCGCAGAGGCGAACCCGAATCACAAGCTGAAGCTTTCCGAGCCGAAGGTTCGCGTGCCCGAATCCAAGCGCAAGGGCCCCCGCTATACGCCCGTTTCCAAACGCCAGGACCGCCCGAACGCCATTCTCTGGCTGGTGCGCAACCACCCGGAGCTGAAGGACGCGCAGATTTCCCGCCTCGTCGGCACCACCAAGTCGACCATCGAGCAGATCCGCGAGCGGACCCACTGGAACTCCGCCAACCTGACGCCGATGGACCCGGTGACGCTGGGCCTCTGCTCGCAGATCGACCTGGACCTCGAGGTCGAGCGCGCCTCCAAGGGCCGCCCGCTGCCGACCGCGGCGGAACTCGGCGCCACGCTGGAATCGGCCCGCGAGACGGAGAAGCTCCCCTACGAGAGCCACGAGCGCGAGGAGGAAAAGGAGATCGACGCCGACGCCGTCTTCGCCAAGCTCAAGTCGCTCAAGTCCACGCGCGACGAGGACGAGGAAGACGACAACCGCTTCTGAGCGGCACGCATCGCCGGACATTCAGGACCCGACCGTCGACGACGGTCGGGTTTTCTGTTTCCAGGCGATGCTTCGGCCGAAACGCCTACGCCCCGATGTGACGGGCCGAAAGGGCCAACGCGATCTCGTCGAGGATGGCCGGGTCGTCGATCGTGGCCGGCATCTTCCACGCCTCGCGGTCGGCGATCTTCTGCATCGTGCCCCGCAGGATCTTGCCGGACCGCGTCTTCGGCAGGCGCTTCACGCAGATCGCCATCTTGAAGGCGGCGACGGGACCGATGCGCTCGCGCACCAGGGCCACGACCTCCTGTTCGATCAGCGATGATTCACGTGAAACACCGCTGTTGAGCACGAGGAAGCCCGCCGGCACCTGGCCCTTCACCGGATCGGCGACACCGATCACCGCGCATTCCGCCACATCCGGGTGACAGGCACACACCTCCTCCATCGCGCCGGTGGAAAGGCGGTGGCCGGCGACGTTGATGATGTCGTCGGTCCGGGACATGATGAAGACATAGCCGTCCTCGTCGAGAAAGCCCGCGTCGGAGGTCTTGTAGTACCCCGGAAATTCGGCGAGGCACGCCGCATGGAACCGTTCGTCGGCATTCCAGAACGTTGGCAGGCATCCCGGCGGAAGCGGCAGCCTGACGACGATATTGCCGAGATTGCCCGGTGCTACCGGGTGGCCGGCATCGTCCAGTACCTCGATCTCGTAGCCGGGCAGGGGAACCGTCGGCGACCCGTGCTTCACCGGCAGGAGCCCGAGCCCCATCGGGTTGCCGGCCATCGGCCAGCCCGTCTCGGTCTGCCACCAGTGATCGATCACGGGAACCTGCAGCACCCGCTCCGCCCATTGCAGCGTATCCGGATCGGCCCGCTCGCCCGCGAGAAACAGCGCCCGCAGCGACGATAGGTCGTAGCCCGCGATCAGCTGCCCCTCGGGATCTTCCTTGCGGATGGCGCGGAAGGCCGTCGGCGCGGTGAACAGCGCCCGCACCCCGTGTTCCTGGATCACCCGCCAGTACGCGCCGGCGTCGGGCGTTCCGACCGGCTTGCCCTCGTAGAGCACGGTGGTGCCACCGATCAGGAGCGGGCCGTAGACGATGTAGGAATGCCCCACCACCCAGCCGATGTCGGATGCAGCCCAGAAGACCTCGCCGGGATCGATCCCGTAGAAATGCCGCATGCTCCAGGCCAGCGCGACCAGGTAACCGCCGTTGTCGCGCAGCACGCCCTTCGGCTGGCCCGTCGTCCCGGAGGTATAGAGGATGTAGAGCGGATCGGTAGCCTGCAGCGATACGCACGGCACGGCCGCACCCTCCGCCTTCGCCGCACCGACTTCGGAGGCGAAATCACGGTCGCGCCCCTCGATCGTCGAGGCCGTCAGTTCGGGTCTCTGCAGGATGAGGCAGTGCTGCGGCTTGTGGCTGGCGATCTCGATCGCCGCGTCGAGCAGCGGCTTGTAGGCGACGACGCGACCGGGTTCGATGCCGCAGCTGGCGGAAATCACCACGCTGGCCCTGCAGTCGTCGATCCGGGTCGCAAGCTCGTTTGCCGCAAAGCCGCCGAAGACGACGGAATGGACGGCGCCGATCCGCGCGCAGGCGAGCATGCTGAACACCGCCTCGGGCACCATCGGCATATAGAGTATGACGCGGTCGCCGCGCGCCACGCCGAGCCTCTGCAACACCGCCGCGATGGCCTGGACCTCCGTCAGGACCTCGCGATAGGTGTACGCGGTGATCTGGCCGGTGACCGGGCTGTCGTAGATCAGCGCCGCCTGTTCGCCGCGCCCGGCTTCGACATGCCGGTCGACGCAATTGTAGCAGGCGTTGGTTTCTCCGTCGGGGAACCAGCGGCCATAGACGCCGCGCGTGCCGTCGAACGCCACCTTGGGCGGGACGGACCAGTCGATTCCGTCCGCGGCCTTCGACCAGAAGCCTGAGGGGTCACTTTTCCATTGCGCGTAGGTGGCTGCATAGTTGCTCGCCATGGTCTTTTCCTCCCGTAGTCTCACCGCCCTCCCAGGCGGTCCTCCGGGAACGACAATAGGAGACACCCCCGGGACGGGGAAGCCAGACCAAAGGGCTAGGCGGGGAGGGCAACGTCGCGGCCGATCGGCCGCACCACAAAGAGGGCGGTCAGCGCGCGCCGAAGATGGCCGAGCCGACCCGCACGCTGGTCGCACCGAAAGCGATCGCCGTCTCGTAGTCGCCGGACATGCCCATCGACAGCCGGGCGACGCCTGCCTTTCGCGCGAGCTTGGCAAGCAGCGCAAAATGCGGCCCGGGGTTTTCATCCGCCGGTGGGATGCACATCAGGCCTTCGATGGAAAGGCCGAGCTCATCGCGGCAGAAGGCGACGAAGGCGATCAGGTCGTCCGGCGCAATGCCGGCCTTCTGCGGTTCCAGGCCGGTATTGACCTGGACATAGAGGCGCACCTTTCGGTCCTGCCGGATCATCTCGGCGGCAATCGCGCGGGCGATCTTCTCCCGGTCCACCGTCTCGATGACGTCGAACAGCGCCACCGCCTCGGCGGCCTTGTTGGATTGCAGCGGGCCGATCAGGTGCAGTTCGATGCCCCCGGTCTCGGCGCGCAGCTGCGGCCACTTGGCATGCGCCTCCTGGACCCGGTTCTCGCCGAACACGCGCTGACCGGCCGCGATCGCCGGACGGATCGCCTCGGCGTCGAACGTCTTGGACACGGCCACCAGGGTGACTTCGTCCGCCGCGCGATCGGCGGCGGCGGAAGCCTTGCGGATGCGATCGCGCACCTCGTTCAGACGGTCTTCCAGTTCCATTTTCGCCTCCGATGCCTATCTATGTCTCGCACCTAACCAAATCGCATGATCTTGCCAAGACCGGCAGGCCTCGCTTCGACGCCGGAAACGCCCTGAAAACTTGACGCTACGGCGGTTTCATGGTGAAGGTCTCGCCACATATTCGCATGGGCTCCGCCCTTCAAACTTTCCGGAAATATCGACGACATGGCCACCGAACGTTACAACCCGCGCGATGCCGAGCCCCGCTGGCAGACGAAATGGAACGATGAGAACGTCTTCCTGACGAAGAACGAGGATCCGCGGGAGAAGTACTACGTCCTGGAGATGTTCCCCTATCCGTCCGGGCGCATCCACATGGGCCACGTCCGCAACTACGCGATGGGTGACGTCGTCGCGCGCTACAAGCGCGCCCGCGGCTTCAACGTGCTGCATCCGATGGGCTGGGACGCCTTCGGCATGCCGGCGGAAAACGCCGCGATGGAGCGGGGCGTCCATCCGGCGTCCTGGACCTATCAGAACATCGCCTCGATGAAGGCGCAGCTGAAGGCGATGGGCTTGTCGCTGGACTGGTCGCGGGAATTTGCGACCTGCGACGTCGAATACTACCAGCACCAGCAGCACCTGTTTCTCGACTTCCTGGAAAAGGGCCTCGTCTACCGCAAGCAATCCAAGGTCAACTGGGACCCGGTCGACAACACCGTTCTCGCCAACGAACAGGTGATCGACGGGCGCGGCTGGCGTTCGGGCGCGCTCGTGGAACAGCGCGAGCTGACCCAGTGGTTCTTCAAGATCACCGACTTCTCAGAGGATCTGCTGGACGCCCTGGAGCATCTCGACCAGTGGCCGGAGAAGGTCCGGCTGATGCAGAAGAACTGGATCGGCCGCTCGGAAGGCCTGCTGATCCGCTGGGAGATCGCCGAGCGCGCCGGACTGACCGAGGAAAGCGAGGTCACGGTCTACACCACCCGGCCCGATACGCTCTTCGGCGCATCCTTCGTCGCCATCTCCGCCGACCATCCGCTGGCCAGGGACGCCGCGGCGCACAGTGCCGAGATCGCGGCCTTCTGCGAGGAGTGCCGTCGCGCGGGAACCTCGCTCGCAGCCCTCGAGACCGCCGAGAAGAAGGGCATCGACACCGGGATCCGCGTCCGCCATCCGCTTGACGCAAGCTGGGAGCTGCCGGTCTATGTCGCCAACTTCGTGTTGATGGACTATGGCACGGGTGCCATCTTCGGCTGCCCGTCGGGAGACCAGCGCGACCTGGATTTCGCGCGCAAATACGGCTTGCCCGTCGTTCCCGTCGTCATGCCGCAGGACGGCGATGCGGCGACGTTTGCGATCGGCGACGAGGCCTATGTCGGCGACGGCGTGATGATCAATTCCCGCTTCCTCGACGGGCTCTCCACCGAGGCCGCCTTCGATGCTGTGGCCGACCGGCTGGCCGCAACCACGATCGGCAACAGGCCGCAGGGCGAGCGCAAGGTCAACTTCCGCCTCCGCGACTGGGGCATCTCGCGCCAGCGCTACTGGGGTTGCCCGATCCCGATCATCCATTGCGAGGACTGCGGCGTCGTCCCGGTGCCGAAGAAGGACCTGCCGGTCAAGCTGCCCGACGACGTCACCTTTGACAGTCCCGGCAACCCGCTCGACCGTCATCCGACCTGGCGGCACGTCGCCTGCCCGCAATGCGGCAAGGACGCGCGCCGGGAAACCGACACGATGGATACCTTCGTCGATTCGTCCTGGTACTTCACCCGCTTCACCGCGCCCTGGGAAGGGCGTCCGACCGATCCTGCCGTCGCCAATGCCTGGCTGCCGGTCGACCAGTATATCGGCGGCATCGAGCATGCGATCCTGCACCTGCTCTATTCCCGCTTCTTCACCCGCGCCATGCAGGTGGCCGGCCATGTGGACCTGAAGGAGCCCTTCCGCGGCCTCTTTACGCAGGGCATGGTCGTTCATGAGACCTACAGCCGCGGCGAAGGCGCCAGGCGCGAATGGGTGACGCCGGCCGAGGTCCGCATCGAGGAGATCGACGGCGCACGCCGCGCCGTCCACGTCGAGACCGGTGAGGACATCGCGATCGGCTCCATCGAAAAGATGTCGAAGTCGAAGAAGAACGTCGTCGATCCCGACGACATCATCGCATCCTACGGTGCGGATACCGCACGCTTCTTCGTGCTCTCGGATTCGCCGCCGGACCGCGACGTAATCTGGTCGGAGGCAGGCGTCGAAGGCGCCCACCGTTTCGTCCAGCGTGTCTGGCGCCTGGTCTCGGAGGCATCCGCCACCCTGTCCGCAGCGCCTTCCGCGGCCGGCACCACCGGCGATGCACTGGCGCTGTCGCGCACCGCGCACAAGACCCTGAAGGCCGTCCAGGCGGACTACGACAAGCTCGCCTTCAACAAGGCGGTCGCCAGGATCTACGAATATGTAAACGCGCTGGCAACCCCGCTCGCCGCGGCAGCGGAAGGCAAGACGGACGCGCAGGTGAACGCAGCGCTGCGCAATGCCGTGGAAATCCTCATCGCCATCATTGCACCGATGATGCCGCATCTGGCCGAGGAATGCTGGAAGGCCATCGGCGGGCACGATCTCGTCGCCAGATCCGGCTGGCCGGTCTATGACGAGGCGCTGGTTGCGGAGAACGAAATCACCCTGCCTGTGCAGATCAACGGCAAGAAGCGGGATGATTTGACAATTGCCCGCGATGCAGATCAGATGACGATTGAATCGGCCGTTCTGGCACTCGAATCGGTTCAGGCCGCGCTCGGCGGCAAGGCACCCAAGAAGATAATCGTGGTTCCGCAGAGGATCGTGAATGTTGTTGTCTGAGGCGTCACGCAGGAGAGGCCTGCTTGCATCCGCGGCCGGCCTGCTCGGTCTTGTCCTGTTGTCCGGCTGCCAGGTCAAGCCGCTGTATTCGACCGGATCCACCGTCGCCCAGTCGACGGCGTCGATTTCCATTTCCGACGCCGAGGACCGCGTCGAACAGAGGGTTCGCAACGAGCTGATCTTCCTGCTCGCAGGCGGTCGCGGCGAACCGGCGAACCCGACCTATCATCTCGAGATGGACGTCAAAGCCCGCGACGTCGGCGTTCTCTTGTCGCAGGACGACGATGTCGCGCGCGCCGGGCGACTGGTGATGACCGCGGACTACAATCTGACGCTCGTGGAATCCGGCGAAACAATCCGGTCCGGTCGACGCCAGGTCGTAGCTCTCGTCGATTTCCCCGTCCAGGAATTCGCCAAGCTCCGGGCTGTACGCGACGCGGAGAACCGTGCGGCACGAGAAATGGCGGAACTGATTCGCGCGGATCTTTCGGCAGCGCTCGCCAAGCGATAGCCGGCTATGTCGGAGATCAAGTCTCACGAGTTCGAGAACTTCCTCCAGCGGGCACCGCGAACCGGCGGCATATTCCTGATCTACGGTCCCGACCGCGGCCTAGTTTCGGAGCGCGCAGGGCAGCTTGCGCGCCTGACCGGCGTTGCGCTCGACGATGTTTTCGCGACGCTGCGGCTGACGGCCTCCGACCTTGTCGGCAATCCGGGGCGCCTGCTCGACGAGATGAATGCGATCGGCCTGTTCGGCGGCGACCGGCTCGTCTGGGTGAAGGAGGCCGGCAACGACAAGCCGCTGATCGAGGCGATCGACATTCTCGACAAGCAGCCGCCGCAGGGTTGCAGCCTGATCATCGAGGCCGGGGACCTGAAGAAGGGGACGGGCCTGCGAAAAGCCGTCGAAGGGTCCAGGTCGGCCATTGCCATCCCGTGCTATCCGGACGACGCGCGCGCGCTGAGCGCCCTCATCGACAAGGAGCTCGAAACTGCAGGCCTTCGCATCGCGCCCGCGGCGCGGCAGCGCCTGATGGAACTGATCGGCGGCGACCGGCTGGCCTCGCGCAACGAGGTCCGCAAGCTCGCCCTCTATTGCCACGGCCGCAATGTCGTCGAGGAGGAGGACATTCTGGCTGCGATCGGCGATGCCAGCGCCATTTCCGTAGACGATGTGGTCGACGCGATTCTGAAAGGCGACAATGGCGCCTTTCTCAACGCCATGCAGAAGGTCATGTCGTCCAAGACGCCGGTCTTCCTCGTCCTGCAGGCCTGCCTGCGGCAGTTCCAGTTGCTGGAACTGATGCGCGCGGAGATGGACGAGAAGCGGACCAACGCCGCACAGGTGATAGCCACGATGGGCCGCCAGTTGCATTTCCGTCGAAAACCGGTCGTCGAGCAGGCTCTGCGGAAATGGTCACTTCCGGCCATCCGCCGGGAGACCGCCCGTCTGCAGGCGGCCATCCTGCAATCGCGGCAGCGCTCAGCCATGGAAGGCACAGTCGCCCTGCAGACGCTGCTGTCGACCGTGCTGCAGTCCGCCAGAGCCTAAAGGCGCCGCTCAACGAATTGCCCACCAGCGGAGTCTCACAGCAAGAGCACCCGGCCAGATCTGCCCCACGTTCCCTTGACTTGCGTGGGAGGCAATAAGCCCTCAATCGCTGTGCCCCAGGGCACAGCGTCCTTCTGAGATGGATGACGACGGTTTCAGCGTCGCTCGAGCAGCCTGCAGATTTCTTCCAGCTGTTCGAGCGTCTTGTAGTTGATCCGCAGGTAGCCGCCATTCGCCCTGTGGCTGACGGTCACGTCCAGCCCGAGACTATCGGACAGCGTGCGCTCCAGCGCCAGTGTATCGGCGTCCTTCTCCTCCCGCGCGGCATCCTTTCGGCCGTGGTCCGGATCCGACTGCGCCTTGATGTCGTGCTGCGCCAGCCGCTCGGCATCGCGCACCGACAGCCCCTTGGCAACGATCGTCTTGGCAAGGCCCACCGGATCGGAGGTCGGCACCAGGGCACGCGCATGGCCCGCCGACAGCGTGCCGGAGGCCAGCATGTCCCGCACAGGCTCCGGCAGCTTCAGCAGCCGCAGGCTGTTGGCGACATGGCTGCGGCTCTTGCCGATGATCTCGCCGAGGTCGTTCTGGGTATAGCCGTGCTCGGCGATCAGCTGATCATAGCCGAGCGCCTCTTCCAGCGGGTTCAGGTCGGAGCGCTGGACGTTCTCGACGATGGCGATCTCGAGCGCCGTGCGATCGTCGACATCACGGACGATCACCGGGATCTCCACGAAGCCGGCGAGCTGGGCTGCCCGCCACCGACGCTCGCCCGCGATGATCTCGTAGCGCTCCGCTGCGATCGTGCGAACCACGACCGGCTGAACGATGCCGTGCTGGCGGATCGACGCCGCAAGGTCCTGCAGCTCGGCCTCGTCGAAGTACCGGCGCGGATTGCGCGGATTGCGGCCGACGAACTCGATCGGCACCATCCGGTCCGGATTGACGGGTGCCGCCTGCGACACCCCCATCGCGACCGGCTGGTCCATTTCCCCGATCAGGGCCGCAAGTCCGCGGCCAAGTCTGCGCTTCGAGTTGTCGTCGCTCATCTACTCTACTTCCGATAGTAGGTCAGGCCGCCTTCCGCTGCCGTTCCCGTTGTATGACTTCCGAGGCAAGCTGCAGATAGGCCTGGCTGCCGGCGCATTTCAGGTCATAAAGGATCGCCGGCTTCCCGTAGGACGGCGCCTCGGAGACCCGGACATTCCGCGGAATCAGCGTGTGATACACCTTCTCGCCGAGATGGGTGCGGACGTCATTGACCACCTGCAGCGCAAGATTGTTGCGCGCATCATACATGGTCAGGACGATGCCCTGGATGTCGAGCGACGGGTTCACCGTTCGCCGGATCTGGTCGACCGTCTCCAGCAACTGGCTGAGGCCCTCCAGCGCGAAGAACTCGCACTGGAGCGGCACCAGGACGGAATGCGCCGCCGTCATCGCGTTCATGGTCAACAGATTGAAGGAGGGTGGGCAATCGACGAGAATGTAGGAGTATGCCGCCGCATCGTCGGCAAAGAGCGCGCGCCGCAGACGAAAGACCCGGTCGCTCTCCCCGGCGATCTCCATCTCGATACCGAGAAGATCCATGGTCGACGGCAGGATCGACAGGTTCGGCACGGCCGTCTGCTGGGCGATCTCCGCAATGCCGTGGGTGCCCATCAACAGGTCGTAGGAGGACAGCTTGCGATCGCGCCGGTCGATCCCCAGTCCCGTGCTGGCATTGCCTTGCGGGTCGAGGTCCACAATCAGGACGCGCTCGCCGATCGCGGCCAGCGCCGTTGCCAAGTTGATGGCCGTCGTAGTCTTCCCGACGCCGCCCTTCTGGTTCGCGATGGTGATGATGCGATTCGATAGGCTTGCCATGGTGGATCCGCCGTCACTGAATTTTGCGCGAGAGCCCCGTTATTTCCAGCACGACAGAATCATGCTCAACGACGCTTTCGTGTTCTATCAGATCGAAGTGCCAACGACCACGCGCTTTCTCCACCTCGCTGCGGTAATCCCGGCCTTTATGGAAGAACGCCCGGCAATTTCCATTACGGTCCATCCACGGCGCGATGAAGTCCAACAGCAATGGAAGTTCTGCCAGCGCCCGCGCCGATATGGCGTCGCAATCCTGAATGATCGCGGGCGCCGTCTCGATCCGGATGGGGTGAACACTCGCGCGGGCACCCGTCTCCGCAATCGCCTGCCTGAGGAAGGCCGCCTTCTTGTTGTTGCTCTCGACCAGGTGCACCCAGCCGCCATCCGTCTCCAGGAGGAGAATGGCGGTAATGATGCCCGGAAATCCGCCGCCGCTTCCGAGATCGATCCAGGTCATCGGCGCCGGGCAATGGCCAAAGATCTGCGCGCTGTCGCGGATATGCCGGGCCCCGAAGTCGCCCAGCGTCGACGGCGCGACCAGGTTGATCGTCCGCGCCCACTTGTCAAAAAGCGCAATGAACTTGCGGAGGCGCAGCTCCGTTTCACGTGAAACATTCAAGTCCGAAAGAGAGATATCCTCAACTTTCATACCGCCTGGCTCCTCGGCTCGCCGGTGGAACCGCTGCGACGGAGCGCTGTCAGCAGCAGCGATATGGCGGCAGGGGTCATCCCATCGATTCGTGCGGCCTGAGCGACATTGGCGGGCCTGTCGCGCGAGAGCTTCAGGCGGAGCTCGTTCGAGAGACCGGGCAGGTCGTTGAAGCTGAAATCGGCAGGGATGGTGCGATCCTCCTCGCGGCGCACGTCGGCAATGTCGGCCGCCTGCCGGTCCATATAGACGGCATAGGCGGCCTCGATCTCCAGCGCTTCCCGGACCCGAGGATTCATTCCCTGGAGCTCCGGCCATACGATCCCGAGCGACTCGATCGAGTGCTCATTGTAGGACAGCAGCTCGTAGGCACTGCGCTTCTGCCCGTCTTGATTGATCTTTATACCATGATTCAACGCTTGATTGGGCGTCAGCGTGAGTGACTTCGCGAGATCACGGCAATGGTCGAGCTCGGCCTGCCAGGCGAGGAAGCGCTCGCGACGCGCACGACCGGCGATCCCCAACTCGATGGCGACAGGGGTCAGCCGCAGATCGGCGTTGTCGGCACGAAGCGACAGGCGATACTCGGCGCGCGACGTGAACATGCGATAGGGCTCGGCCACGCCGCGGGAGGTCAGGTCGTCGATCATCACGCCGATATAGCTGTCCGTGCGGCTGAAATGGTGCGGCGCCTGACCGCCGACCTTGCGGGCCGCATTGAGCCCAGCGACAAGGCCCTGGGCCGCCGCCTCCTCATAGCCTGTCGTGCCGTTGATCTGCCCCGCGAGGAACAGACCGGGCAGCTTGATGACTTCGAGGCCCAGCGTCAGTTCCCGCGGGTCCACATGATCGTACTCGATCGCGTAGCCGGGCTGCAGGATCTCCACCGACTCGAGGCCCGGGATGGTATGGATGAACGCGCTCTGCACCGCCGCCGGCAGCGACGTCGAAATGCCGTTCGGATAGACGGTATCGTCATCCAAGCCCTCCGGCTCCAGGAAGATCTGATGCCCGTCGCGCTCGCCGAAACGGACAATCTTGTCTTCGATCGACGGGCAATATCGTGGCCCGACGCCCTTGATCTGGCCGGAATACATGGCCGAGAGACCGATATTGTCCTCAATGATCCGATGCGTCGCCGACGTCGTGCGCGTCACACCGCATTCGACCTGCGGATTGGTGATTGTGTCCGTCATGAACGAGAACGGAACCGGTTCGCTGTCGGCCGCCTGCCGGCCCACCTTATCCCACGCAATGGTCTTGCCCGACAGACGGGCCGGCGTCCCGGTCTTGAGGCGGCCGAGGCGCAGGCCGAACTTGGCCAGCGTCGTCGAAAGGCCCAGCGACGGCTGCTCGCCCATCCGGCCGGCCGGGGTCGTTTCGGAACCAAGATGAATAAGGCCGCGCAGGAACGTTCCCGTCGTGAGGACGACCGCAGCGCATTGGAGGCGACGACCGTCGCCGGTGACGACGGCCTGGATCTGCTGGTTGGCAGAGAGTTCGATATCGAAGGCGTCGCCTTCGATCACCTCGAGGTTCTCGATGCTGGAAATCTCCTCCTGCATCGCCTGCCGGTAGAGACGACGATCAGCCTGGGTCCGCGGACCCCGGACCGCCGGCCCCTTGCGGCGATTGAGCAGGCGGAACTGGATGCCTGCGCGATCCGCGACGCGCCCCATCAGCCCATCCAGCGCGTCGACCTCGCGAACGAGATGACCCTTGCCCAAGCCGCCGATGGCGGGGTTGCACGACATGATGCCGATCGTGTCCCGGGAATGGGTCAGGAGGGCGGTGCGTGCTCCAGCGCGCGCGGAAGCGGAGGCCGCCTCGCAGCCGGCATGGCCGCCGCCAATGACAATGACATCATAGCTCAACAGTATACCCTCGGGTTTCAGGATCCCGTTTCACGTGAAACAGAGATTGGGACTCGCATATGGTGCAACGGTGTTTCACGTGAATCACTTCCCGATGCAGAACTCGGAGAAGATGACATCTAGCAAATTCTCGACGTCCACGCGACCAGTCATCCGCCCGAGCTCGTTCGCCGCCTGCCGCAGCAGCTCGGCCTGCAGTTCGAGTTCATGCGCGGGAAGCGAGAGCGCCTCATCCAGTGCTTTCAACATCGTCCTCAAAGACTCGTTGTGCCGATCGCGCGATGGAACGGCGAAGGCATTGGCGTGGCTCAACTGCGGCAGGTGCTCACGGATCCGATGCATCAGCTGGTCTATGCCATCGCCCGTCAAGGTCGACAAGGCCACCACCGATCGGTCGATATCCCTCCGCGGATACAGGTCGGCTTTCGAAGTAACGTAGATCGTCGGTCCGGACTCGGTCGGCGGTGCGCCGGGCATCTCGTGTTGATCGAGCATCCGGAGGACGAGATCCGCCTGCGCCATAGCCGACTTCGCCCGCCTGATGCCTTCCTTCTCCACCACCTCGTCCGTCTCGCGGAGGCCGGCGGTATCCAGCAGCCGGACCGCGAAACCATCGATATCGAGGTCGACCGAAACGATGTCGCGCGTAGTCCCGGGAATATCGGTGACGATCGCGACGTCCCGCCTTGCCAGGTAATTGATCAGGCTCGATTTCCCCACATTCGGCGGGCCAGCGATGACCACCGTCAGCCCGTCGCGAATGATCTCCCCGGCACGGCTGCCGGCCAGATGCTCCCGAACCTCCCGTGCGAGCGCCACGAGATCGTCGCGCACGGTTTGACCGACCGCACCCGGCACATCCTCCTCATCGGAAAAGTCCAGCTCCGCCTCGATCATCGCACGCGCAAAGGTCAACCTCCGCGTCCAGTCCTCATAGAGGCGCGATACACCACCCGCCGCATGCTCCAGCGCCAACCTGCGTTGCATCTCCGTCTGGGCGACGACGATGTCGGCAAGTCCCTCGATCTCCACGAGGTCGAGTTTGCCGTTGTGAAAGGCACGGCGGCTGAATTCGCCAGCGTCCGCCGCGCGCAATCCGGGGAATTCCGCAAGGGCATCAAGCACAGCCCTGACCGTGGCGCGACCGCCATGCAGGTGAAACTCGCCCGAGTCCTCGCCGGTGAACGACGCCCGGCCCGGGAAGTGAAGAACGAGTCCCTTATCCAGGAACAGACCGTTTCGAGAGCGAATCGAACGCAGTTCCGCACGTCTCGGCGCCGGCAGGGAACCCGTCATGACGCGGATGACCGTCTCGCATTCCGGCCCGCTGATGCGGACGACGGCAACGCCGGAGGGCAGCCCCCCGCTCGAAAGCGCGAAGATGGTGTCGTTTCCGACCATGGATCACCTGGAGTGCGGAGAAGTTGGGAGCGATCGCACAGCCATCGGGCGATCATCCAGCTCGCGCACGCAAATACACGAATGCCGACGCTGCGTCCAGCATTGAAGCGCCGAGCATGTCGCACCGATCGGCACAAAAAAGCGGCGCCCTTTGAAGACGCCGCCTCTGAACTTTAGAATCCGGGAAAGAATCCGGCTAAAGTCTAGGTATTCATCGAATCAAAGAAATCGCCGTTGTTCTTCGTCTGCTTCAGCTTGTCGATCAGGAACTCGATCGCATCGGTCGTTCCCATCGGGGCCAGGATGCGGCGGAGGACGAAGATCTTCTGCAGGTCCTGGCGCGGCACGAGCAGGTCTTCCTTGCGGGTGCCGGACTTGAGGATGTCCATCGCCGGGAAGATGCGCTTGTCGGCGACCTTGCGGTCGAGCACGATTTCGGAGTTGCCCGTACCCTTGAACTCTTCGAAGATCACTTCATCCATGCGGCTGCCGGTGTCGATCAGCGCGGTCGCGATGATCGTCAGCGAGCCGCCCTCCTCGATATTGCGCGCCGCACCGAAGAAGCGCTTCGGCCGCTGCAGCGCGTTGGCGTCGACACCACCGGTCAGGACCTTGCCCGATGAGGGAACGACGGTGTTGTAGGCGCGGCCGAGACGGGTGATCGAATCGAGCAGGATGACGACGTCGCGGCCGTGCTCCACCAGGCGCTTGGCCTTCTCGATGACCATTTCCGCCACCTGCACGTGCCGGGTCGCAGGCTCGTCGAAGGTGGACGAGACGACCTCGCCCTTCACCGAGCGCTGCATGTCGGTCACTTCCTCGGGCCGCTCGTCGATCAGCAGAACGATGAGATAGCATTCCGGGTGATTGGCCGTGATCGAATGCGCGATGTTCTGCAACAGAACGGTCTTACCCGTACGCGGCGGTGCGACGATCAGCCCGCGCTGGCCCTTGCCGAGCGGCGCCACCAGGTCGATCACGCGGGGCGAAAGGTCCTTGGACGTCGGCACGTCCAGTTCCATCTTGAAGCGCTCGTTCGGATAAAGCGGCGTCAGGTTGTCGAAATGAACCTTGTGGCGGATCTTTTCCGGGTCGTCGAAATTGATCGTGTTGACCTTCAGCAGCGCGAAGTAGCGCTCGCCTTCCTTCGGGCCGCGGATCGGCCCTTCGACCGTGTCGCCGGTCTTCAGCGAGAAGCGGCGGATCTGCGAAGGGGAGATGTAGATGTCGTCCGGACCCGGGAGGTAGTTGGCATTGGCCGACCGCAGGAAGCCGAACCCGTCCTGGAGAACCTCGACCACGCCTTCGCCGATGATCTCGGTGTCCTGCGCCGCCAGCATCTTCAGGATCGCGAACATCAGCTCTTGCTTGCGCATCGTGCTGGCGTTCTCGACCTCGAGCGATTCGGCAAACGCCAACAGGTCGGTCGGCGTCTTGTTTTTCAGTTCTTGTAGCTTCATTTCAGCCATGCAGGGGGACCATGCGTGATTTCTGGATTGGGGATTGGCGTGCGAGTCAAGACTGAGCTGCAGGGAGGCAGTTCACGATGCGGGATACACATGCCACGAGAGATGAGGTGACGCGAAAATAGCGATTCAGGGGGAGGCCCGCAAGGGGCTCGTCGATTTTCCTAAAATAGACGGAACCAATTCCTTTCGCACCCTCAGAAGGGCTTCACGACGGCCAGGATCACGATGGCGACCATCAGCAGCGCCGGCATCTCGTTGATAAGCCGCCACTGGCGTGCGGTGATCCTGTTCTCGTCCCGGCCGAACGCTTTCACGGAACGGCCGAAGAACACGTGCACGCCTGTCAACAGCAGCACGAGCGTCAGTTTGGCATGCAGCCAGCCGCCGCTGAAGCCGTAGACGGACCAGGCGAGATAGAGGCCGAGCAGCCAGGCGAGCATCATCGCGGGGTTCATGATCACCCGGTAGAGACGTCGCTCCATCACCTTGAACGTCTCGGAAGCCTCCGAACCACGGGCGGCGTCGCTGTGGTAGATGAACAGCCGCGGCAGGTACAGCAGCCCGGCCATCCACGAGATCACCGCGATGATATGCAGGGCCTTGAGCCAGAGGTAGGGGTTCTCCGGCGGATGGAAAACCAGCACTGCGGCGACGAGCGCGAAGATCACAAGCACCATTGCGGCCCGGATTTGGGCGCGCCGTCCAGCCGCCCAGCCTGTCTGGCGCTCGCTCAACAGTCCTGTCCTCGCACCCGCCGGACCAGCGCCGTCACATGCGCGGGATCGGCCTGCGGCGTGATGCCGTGGCCGAGGTTGAAGATCAGCGGACCGTTGCCGAGGGCGTTCAGGATCGCGTCGATCCCTTCGTTCAAGGCGGCACCGCCGGCCACGACACGCTGCGGGTCGAGATTGCCCTGCACCGGACCGTCCTTCTGCAGCTCGGCTGCGAACGACAGCGGTATCGTCCAGTCGAGCCCGATCGCGTCGGCGCCTGTGCCCTGGCGATAGTTCTTCAGCAACAGGCCCGCGCCCTTGGCAAAGGCGATGATCTTCGCCTGCGGCCGCTGCGCCCGCACCAGATCGACGATGCGCCGGACCGGCTTCACGGCATAGGCGGTAAACTCCGGCTCGCCGAGCACGCCCGCCCATGAATCGAAGATCTGCACGGCATCCGCGCCCGCGTCCAGCTGTGCCACCAGGTATTCGGCGGACTTCTCGGCCAGGATGTCCAGCAGGGCGGCAAAGGCCTTGGGCTCCTGGTAGGCGAAGAGCCGCGTCGGCGCCTGGTCCGGCGTCCCGTGCCCGGCGATCATGTAGGTCGCCACCGTCCACGGCGCGCCGCAGAAGCCGAGAAGCGCCGTCTCCTGCGGAAGCTCGCGACGGAGCCTGCGCACGATCTCGATGACCGGCGAAAGATGCTCCATGACCGGCATCGATCCCAACGGGCGGATCTCATCGATCGCCAGCGGCTTGAGACGCGGTCCGAAGCCCTCGTCGAAACGGACCTCGCGCTTCAGCGCATCGGGAACGACGAGAATGTCGGAGAACAGGATCGCGGCATCGAAAGCGTAGCGCCGGATCGGTTGCAGCGTCACCTCGACGGCAAGATCCGGCGAATAACAGAGATCGAGGAAACTTCCGGCTCTGGCGCGCGTTTCCCGATACTCCGGCAGATACCGCCCTGCCTGTCTCATCAGCCATAGGGGCGGAGGGGAGACAGCCTTCCCGTTCAGGACCTCGACGATTTTCCGCGTGCCGGTCGTCACCTCTGCCGCGCTCCCTCTAACAAAGAAATCTATATTGAAGAGGTTTCTATTTCTTAGAGTCGGTGACTATCAAGGATTAAATTCCATCCACATCCAGCCACAGATATGGCAGAACGGCTTTTGCCGAAGGAGCGATCTGGCGCCGCGCCAGGGGCGATGCGAACAACGCAGAAAATGCCACGCATTCAGGCGCTTACACGAATGCCCGTTTTGAACATCCTGTGGACAGCTCCAGCGATTGCGTGACACAATGTCACCCACGGCGATTTATGCACAGCCGGCCCGCCATGCCATCCAGCGAAATCCGTTTTGTGGAAAAGTCGGCAGTTTTCCACGAGGCGTCGCCGCAGGCCGGCGGGCCGGGCTCGCTGTCCCGGCCTGTCAACAGCCCACGGAGGATCATGTGGAGAACCCGAAAAACTACTTCCACCTCCACCTGATCTCCGATTCGACCGGTGAGACGCTGATTGCGGCCGGGCGCGCCGCCGCCGCGCAGTTCCAGGCGTCCCAGGCGCTGGAACATGTCTATCCGCTCATCCGCAACAGAAAGCAGCTCACCCCGGTCCTCGACGCGATCGATGCCGCGCCCGGCATCGTGCTCTACACGATCGTCGACAGCGAGCTCTCGGCCATCATCGACCAGCGTTGCCGGGAGATGGGATTGCCCTGCGTCTCGGTGCTCGAGCCCATCATCGACGTGTTCCAGTCCTATCTCGGGACGGCCTCACGCCGGCGCGTGGGCGCACAGCATGTGATGGATGCGGAGTATTTCGCCCGCATCGAGGCGCTCAACTTCACCATGGACCACGATGACGGCCAGCTGCCGTCCGACCTGGAAGAAGCGGATGTGATCCTTGTCGGCATCAGTCGCACGTCGAAGACGCCGACGAGCATCTATCTCGCCAATCGCGGCATAAAGACCGCGAACATCCCGATCGTTCTCGGCGTGCCTCTTCCCGAGCGCCTGTCGCTGGTGGAAAGGCCGCTGGTCGTCGGGTTGATCGCGACGACCGATCGCGTCGCCCAGGTCCGCCAGAACCGCGTCCTCGGATCGGCCAAGGATTTCAAGGGCGAAGACTATACGGACCGGGCGCAGATCGCCGAAGAACTGAAGTATGCCCGCTCGCTGTGCGCGCGCAACAACTGGCCGATCATCGACGTCACGCGGCGATCGATCGAGGAGACAGCCGCGGCCATTGTTGCTCTCAGGCCCAGACTTCGCTAGTCCCGCTGCATGCAAACCGGGACCGCCCCATGACCAGACCTCTTATCCTCGCATCCCAGAGCCCGTTCCGCCGCACGCTGATGGAACATGCCGGCCTCACGTTTCGGGCGATTGCCGCGGATATCGACGAACGGGCGATCGAGGCCGAACTCGAGCGCCTGTCGCCGTCGCCGTCGGATACCGCCCTGCACCTGGCCGAGGCGAAGGCGCGGGCGGTCGGCGCGGCCAATCCGGACTGCCTCGTGATCGGATCCGACCAGACCCTGTCGCTCGGCGCGCGCATCTTTCACAAGCCCGCCGACCTCGAGGCGGCAAAGGCGCATCTCGCCGCGCTTTCGGGCAAGACGCATACGCTGAACAGCGCCGTGGTCATCGTCGCAGACGGCGAGGTGCGGTGGCGGCACGTGTCGACGGCGCGGCTCACCATGCGACCGCTGTCGGCGGCCTTCATCGATCGGCATCTGGCGCGGGTGGGCGACCGGGTGCTGGGCAGCGTCGGCGCCTATCAGTTGGAAGGCGAGGGGATCCAGCTCTTCGAGGCCATTGACGGCGACTACTTCACGATCATCGGTCTGCCGATGCTGCCGCTGCTTGCGCAGCTGCGAGAGATGGGGGCGATCGATGCGTGATTCACGTGAAACATTGGTTAACAGAGCCTTCGTCGTCGGCCATCCGATCAACCATTCCCGCTCACCGCTGATCCACGGTTACTGGCTGGACAAGCTCGGAATAGCCGGAAGCTATACGAGGCTCGACGTTGCGCCGGAGGCTTTCGGCGCGTTCTTCTCCGGCCTGAAGAGCGGCGAATTCGTCGGCGGCAACGTGACGATCCCGCACAAGGAGGCGGCGTTCCGCCTGGCGGATCGCCCGGACGCGCGCAGCGCCGAGCTCGGCGCCTGCAACACCGTGTGGCTGGAGGACGGCCAGGTTTGCGCCACCAACACCGATGGCTATGGCTTCGTCGCCAATCTCGACGAACGGGCGCCCGGTTGGGATCGCATCGACCGGGCCGTCGTGCTGGGTGCCGGCGGCGCCAGCCGGGCGGTGCTCCAGGCGCTGCGCGACCGCGGCATCGGCGAGATCCATGTCGTCAATCGCACCGTCGGCCGAGCCCGCGAACTCGCCGACTGGTTCGGCGGTGCGCTGTACCCCCATCCCATCGAGGCCCTGGCCGAAGTGATGAGCGGCGCCGAACTCTTCGTCAACACGACCTCGCTCGGGATGGACGGCCAGCCTGCTCCCGAGATCGCCTTCGATCGCCTGGCGGATGGCGCGATCGTGACCGACATCGTCTACGTCCCGTTGAAGACGCCCTTCCTGGCGCAGGCGGAACGTCACGGCCTGACGACGGTCGACGGGCTCGGCATGCTGCTGCATCAGGCAGCACCCGGCTTCGAAAAATGGTTCGGCGTGCGGCCTGCGGTCGATGAAGCCCTGCGCCGGCGCATCGTCGACGACATGGAGGATCATGGATGATCGTCCTCGGTCTGACCGGCTCGATGGGTACGGGCAAGTCGACAACCGCCGGCATGTTCCGCGAGCTGGGCGTGCCGGTGCACGATTCCGACGCGACGGTGCACGAACTTTATCGCGGCGAGGCGGTCGGCCCGGTCGGCGAGGTTTTTCCGGACGCGATCAAGGAAGGGGTCGTCGACCGCAAGGCCCTGGCGGCCGAGCTGGCGGCAAGGCCGGACGGCTTTCGCGAGCTTGAGTCCATCATCCACCCGCTGGTTCGCCGCAAGGAAGAAGCCTTCCTGTCGAAGCAAAGGGCGGCGGGAGCACCGCTCGTTGTGCTCGATATCCCGCTTCTGTTCGAGACCGGCGCCGACCGGCGCGTCGACAAGGTGCTGGTCGTGACCTGCGAACCCGAACTGCAGCGGCGGCGCGTGTTCGAACGCCCCGGAATGACCGAGGAAAAGTTTTCGATGCTGATGGCACGGCAGATGCCGGATGCGCAGAAGCGGGAGCGTGCGGATTTTGTGGTCAAGACCGACAACGGCCTTGCGGACGCGCGCGAACAGGTGAAACTCGTCATCGACATCTTGAAGAGGGAAGCGGACGCCGATGCGTGAGATCATTTTCGATACGGAAACGACCGGCCTGGACAATCGCGCCGATCGGGTCATCGAAATCGGCGGCGTCGAGCTCGACAACCATTTTCCTACCGGCCGAACCTTCCACCTCTATATCAATCCGGGCGACAGGAAGGTGCATCCCGATGCGCTCGCGATCCACGGCATCACCGACGAGTTCCTGAAGGACAAGCCGGTCTTCTCCGAGATCGTTGCGGAACTGCAGTCGTTCTTCGGCGATGCGCGGTGGGTCGCGCACAATGCGACCTTCGACATGGGCTTCATTAACGCGGAGTTCGAGCGACTGGGCATTCCGCCGGTGCCGGGCGACCGCGTGACGGATACGCTGGCACTGGCACGCCGCAAGCATCCGATGGGTCCGAACTCTCTCGATGCGCTCTGCCGGCGCTATGGGATCGACAACTCCCATCGCAGCAAGCACGGCGCCCTTCTCGACTCCGAGCTTCTCGCCGAAGTGTATATAGAGATGATCGGCGGTCGCCAGGCTGCGCTCGGCCTGGCGGTGGCCGAACAGCGGGAGCGTCTCGATCAGGCGGACGGCGAGGAGATCGTCCTGCCGATCGCGCAGCGTCCGCACCCGCTGCCGGGTCGCATCAGCGAAGCGGACCTGGCGGCGCATGCGGCCATGGTCGCGAAGATGGGCGACAAGGCGATTTGGCTGAAATTCGAGCAGCCTTCGAGGGAGCAGGAGTAGCCCCGAACGCAAAACGCCCGGCGGTGCCGGGCGTTTTCGACTGGATCGAACGGACCCGTCAGTTCGTGTTGCTGGCGACCTTGGCCTTCAGCTGCTCTTCGGCCATGCGCTGCTGGAACATCTGCGCAAAATCGATCGGATCGATCATCAGCGGCGGGAAACCGCCGTTGCGGGTGGCGTCGGCAATGATCTGGCGGGCGAACGGGAACAGCAGGCGCGGGCACTCGATGAACAGCACCGGCAGCATGTGCTCCTGCGGGAAGCCGGCGATCCGGAACACGCCGCCATAGGCGAGCTCGGCGTTGAACAGGACCTTGCTGTCGTCCTTCGCCTCGGCGTTCAGCGAGAGCACCACGTCGAACTCGGTCTCCGAGAGCGGGTTGGCGTTCACGTTGACGTTGATGTTGATCGAGGGAGCCTTGTCGCGCGCCTGCAGCGAGCGCGGGGCGCCCGGGTTCTCAAAGGAAAGATCCTTCACATACTGCGCCAGGATATTGATGGACGGGCTCGCCGCGCTGTTGGCGGATGCATTGTCGGTTGCCATGGGTCTTTCCTCGGGGAGATAAATCGTGGCAGCCATCTAGCACTTCGCCGGAGGGCTTACAACCCTGCGGCCCGGCGTGCCGCGAAGCAGTCATTGCGGCTCGTCGCGCCGGTAGTCGTCCGAATCGAGGTCGATCGTTCTCGGTTTTGCGGGACCCGGTTCGCGCGGCTGCGCGCCGGCATCGACATTGACCACGACCACGCGGGAGGCAAGCCGCCTGGCGAGGATGTGTCGAACGAACGGCACGAGCAGGAGGAGCGCGATCGCATCGCTGACGAAGCCCGGGACAATCAGGAGTAGGCCGGCGAGCAGCACGAATGCGGTGTCGAAGAAGCGCTCGGCCGGCATGTCGCGCGGCAGATCGCGCTGCCGCAGCCTGGTCAGTGCCTGAAATCCCTGGTGCCGCAGAATGGCCACGCCGGCGAGGACCGAGCAGACGACCAGGAGAAGCGTGTAGGCGATGCCGATGCGTCCCCCGACGAACACGAACCCCGCGATCTCGAGAAGGGGAAGGAAAAGCAGCAGGATGGCAATGATCGATCGTATCATGTTCTCTCGCCTGGTCTCCTGTGCCGCGTGTCCTCAGCCGCCTTTGTCCCCGCACGGCAGGTGTCGGTCAAGGTGAAGTGATGCTTATTCGTACGATCGCCGTCGGCTTCGGTTTGAAGAATGGAGTTTTGCGGATTATATGGGGGGCAACTCAGAAAAGATGAACGGCGGTTCCGGATCGATATGGGCTCATTCGACTTTGTGACGATTTTCTTCCTCGTGGCGGCAGTGGTGATATTCCTGCAACTGCGCAATGTACTCGGCCGCCGTACGGGGAATGAGAAACCGCCGTTCGACCCCTATTCGCGGCGCGACTCCGCCGATCAGGCCGCCGCTCCCGAGCGCGGCAAGGTCGTCACGCTGCCGCGGCGAGACGGGACGGAGGGCGAGGAGGGCGCCTATGCCGGCGTCGACGCCTTTGCACCCGCCGGAACGCCGCTCAATGAATCGCTCCGCCGTCTGGTGGACGGCGACCCGTCGTTCAACCCGAAGGAATTCATCAACGGCGCCAAGCTCGCCTATGAGATGATCGTCGTCGCCTTCGCCGATGGCGACCGCAAGACGTTGAAGAACTTGCTGTCGCGCGAAGTCTACGAAGGCTTCGACGCCGCCATCGCCGACCGCGAAGCCAAGGGCGAGGTGGTCAAATCCAATTTTGTCGGTATCGAGAAGGCGGACATCGTATCGGCCGAAGTCAAGGACAACGAGGTCAACGTCACGGTCCGCGTGATCAGCCAGCTGATCTCGGCGACCTATGACAAGGCGGGCAAGCTGATCGACGGCGATGCCGACACGGTGGCCGAGGTCAACGACCTGTGGACCTTCGCCCGCGACATCCGCTCGCGCGATCCGAACTGGAAGCTGATCGCCACCGAATCCGAAGGCTGATCGGCGCGACCATGGAATTCGGGCTGAAACCGGTCGCCTTCTCTGATCTGCCCGGATGGGCGGAAGACGACCCGTCGGCGCTTCTGACGGCGATGGCGCGCTGTCGCGACCATATCGCGCAGAGCAAGCCCTATCGCACGGGCGCCATCGGGATCACGGCCGAAGAGCTGTTGCCTGCGCTTTCCGCGGCAGCGGCCGCATCGCCGTTGGATGCTGCGCAGGCACGGGCCTATTTCGAGCAATGGTTCCAGCCCTTCCGGATCGAAAAGCCCGATGGAGAGCAGGGTTTCGTCACCGCCTACTATGAGCCGGAAGTGGACGTCCGGGCCGAACCCGATGCGGCCTTCCGGTTTCCCTTCTACCGGCGCCCGGACGATCTGGTTGATGTCGACGATGGCAACCGGCCGCCTAGACTGGACCCTTATTTTGCTTTCGGGCGCTTGCGGGACGGTCGGATCGAGGAATATCCCGATCGCAGGGCGATCGAGCAAGGCCTGCTTGCCGGCCGTGGGCTCGAGATCGCCTATGCGCGCTCGAAGGTGGATGTCTTCTTCATCCATATCCAGGGGGCGGCGCGCCTGCTCTATCCCGATGGAACGGTCCGCCGCATCACCTATGCCGCCAAGACCGGCCATCGCTTCTCGCCGATCGGCAAGCTGCTGATCGAGCGCGGCGAAATCGATGCCGCAACCGTGTCGATGGCCGCGATCAGGGCGTGGCTCGCCCGCCATCCCGAGCAGGTGGACGACTTGCTCTGGCACAACCGGTCCTTCATCTTCTTCCGCGACGCGCCGGTGGAGGATCTGCATCTCGGTCCGGTCGCCGCCGCCAAGGTGCCGCTCATTGCCGGACGCTCGCTCGCGGTCGATCGGTTGATCCACACCTTCGCAACCCCGTTCTTCATCCGCAGCGAGAGCCTGACGCACATGGACGGCGGCAAGCCCTTCGCCCGGACCATGCTGGCGCTCGACACCGGCTCGGCGATCGTCGGGCCCGCGCGGGGCGATATCTTCACCGGATCGGGTGACGGCGCCGGCGCGCTGGCCGGCAATGTGCGCAACACGGCGGATTTCTACGTTTTTGTCCCGAGGTCGATTGCCGCGAGATTTGGCCATGGCCAGGGATAAGCCGCTCAGCGCCGAAGACCGGATCCTCTGGGGCAAGGTGGCGAGGAGCACGACACCCTTGCCCGGGCGCATGCAGGATCTGGAGACGCTGGAGGCGGATCTGGCACCGGAACAGGCGCCTGCTTCGCCGGCTGCCGGAAAATCTGCGAAGGCGAAGTCCAAGTCGGATGAGGCGGGAATCCGGATAACGAACGCAGGCGAAGGCGAAAGGCGACACTATCCGCTCGAGCGGCCGGTCAAACGCAAGCTGGCGAAGGGCCACCTGGCGCTGGAGGCACGCATCGACCTGCACGGCATGATCCAGAGCGAGGCGCATGGGTTCCTGTTGGGCTTCCTGATGCAGGCGCACATGCGCGGTCTGCGCCACGTTCTGGTGATCACCGGCAAGGGCGCCTCCATCGGCAGCGACGGGGCGCTGAAGCGCGCCGTACCGCTGTGGTTCTCGCTGCCGGAGTTCCGCCCGCTGATATCGTCCTACGAGCCTGCCGCCCGCAACCATGGCGGGGAGGGCGCGCTCTACGTCCGGCTGGCACGGGTGAAGGGAGAGCGCGAATGACCACACCGTTCGGCATGGCCGTGCGCCACCTCCGGTCGCGAAAGGGCGTCTCCCAGAAGGAGATGGCAGCCGCACTCGGCGTGTCGCCGGCCTATCTCTCCGCCCTCGAGCACGGCCGCCGCGGCACGCCGAGCTTTGACTTCCTGCAAAGGGTCGCAGGCTACTTCAACATCATCTGGGACGAGGCGGAGGAACTGTTCCGGATCGCGCGGATTTCCGATCCCCGCATCACGGTCGACACCGCGGGCCTTCCGCCGGAATACACCGCCTTCGCCAACCGGCTTTCCGCCGAAATCCACAATCTGCCGCCGGCGACGATCAGGCGGCTCGCCGGCATTCTCGAAAAGGCTTGCAATTCGCGCGCTAAATCGACGTGATCCCCTGATTTCTGCCGCTATTGCCGGCCACATCGTTTGGAAAACCGGGCCTGAATCCCTATATTCACGGGTCTGGAAGGTCGGTGATTCGCCGGTTCCCATGTCCTCAGGTACGCTGGAAAGACATCCCCTATGACTGATACACCCGAGACCGAAAACGGCCCGGCCGAGTATGGCGCAGATTCCATCAAGGTGCTCAAGGGCCTTGATGCGGTACGCAAGCGCCCGGGCATGTATATCGGCGACACCGACGACGGCTCGGGCCTTCACCACATGGTCTACGAGGTCGTGGACAACGCCATCGACGAGGCGCTGGCCGGGCATGCGGACATCGTCACCGTCACGCTCAACGCGGACGGTTCGGTGACGGTGACCGACAACGGCCGCGGCATCCCCACCGACATCCACAAGGAGGAAGGCGTGTCCGCCGCCGAGGTCATCATGACCCAGCTGCACGCCGGCGGTAAGTTCGACCAGAACTCCTACAAGGTGTCCGGCGGCCTTCACGGCGTCGGCGTCTCGGTCGTCAACGCCCTGTCGGTGATGCTGAGGCTCAAGATCCGCCGCGGCGGCCGCATCCACGAGATGAGCTTCACCCATGGCGTCGCCGACGGTCCGCTGACCGTGACCGGCGACTGCGGCAGCGAGACCGGCACCGAGGTGACGTTCCTGCCGAGCCCGGAGACCTTCACCAATATCGAGTTCGTCTACGCCACGCTCGAACACCGCCTGCGTGAGCTCGCGTTCCTGAATTCCGGCGTCCGCATTCTTTTGACCGACCGCCGTCATTCCGATGTCAAGCAGGACGAGATGATGTACGACGGGGGCCTCGAAGCCTTCGTCAACTATCTCGACCGGGCCAAGAAGCCGCTCGTCGCCAAGCCGGTTTCCATCCGCGGCGAACGGGACGGCATCACCGTCGAGGTGGCGATGTGGTGGAACGACAGCTACCACGAGAACGTGCTCTGCTTCACCAACAACATTCCCCAGCGCGACGGCGGCACCCATCTCGCGGGCTTCCGCGGCGCGCTGACCCGCCAGGTCGTCTCCTATGCGGAGAGTTCCGGCATCCTGAAGAAGGAAAAGGTGTCGCTGACCGGTGACGACTGCCGCGAAGGCCTGACGGCCGTGCTCTCTGTGAAGGTGCCGGATCCCAAGTTTTCCTCGCAGACCAAGGACAAGCTCGTCTCCTCCGAGGTCCGCCCGGTGGTCGAAAGCCTGGTCAACGAGGCCCTGAGCCACTGGCTCGAGGAGCATCCTTCCGATGCGAAGGTGCTGGTCGGCAAGGTCGTCGAAGCGGCAGCGGCCCGCGAGGCCGCCCGCAAGGCGCGCGAGCTGACCCGCAGGAAGGGCGCGCTCGATATCTCCTCGCTGCCCGGCAAGCTCGCCGACTGCTCGGAACGCGACCCGGCCAAGTCCGAGCTCTTCCTGGTGGAGGGCGATTCGGCCGGCGGTTCGGCCAAGCAGGGCCGGTCCCGCGAGAACCAGGCGATCTTGCCGCTGCGCGGCAAGATCCTTAACGTGGAGCGCGCCCGCTTCGACAAGATGCTCTCCAGCCAGGAGATCGGCACGCTGATCACCGCGCTCGGCACGTCGATCGGCAAGGATGAGTTCAATCCCGAGAAGCTGCGCTATCACAAGATCATCATCATGACGGATGCCGACGTCGACGGCGCCCACATCCGCACGCTGCTCCTGACCTTCTTCTTCCGCCAGATGCCGGAACTGATCGAGCGCGGCCATCTCTATATCGCCCAGCCGCCACTCTACAAGGTCGCGCGCGGCAAGTCGGGACAGTATCTCAAGGACGAGAAGGCGCTCGACGACTACCTGATCAACGCCGGTCTCGACGAAGCGACGCTGGAGCTGGGTTCCGGCGAGGTGCGCGCCGGCCAGGACATCAGCGAGGTGATCCAGGACGCATTGCGCCTGCGTGCGCTGCTGGACGGCCTGCATTCGCGCTACAACCGCGCCATCGTCGAACAGGCGGCGATCTGCGGCGCGCTCAACCTCGAGCTCAGCCACAATCGCGACGCCTTTGCCGAGATGGCCGATGAGGTCGCGCGGCGGCTGGACCTGATCGCCGAGGAGACCGAGCGCGGGTGGACCGGCGCCGTTGCGTCCGATGGCGGGCTGAAGTTCGAACGCACCGTGCGCGGCGTGAAGGAATTCGCCCATCTCGACATGGCGCTGATCGGCTCGTCCGATGCCCGCCATATCGACCAGCTGGCCGTGCGGCTGAAGGATATCTACGCCATTCCGCCAAAGCTAAAGCGCAAGGACCTGGAAACCGAGATCAGCGGACCGCGCGCCCTGCTCGATGCCGTCTTCGCCTCCGGCCGCAAGGGCCTGTCGCTGCAGCGCTACAAGGGGCTCGGCGAGATGAACGCCGAACAGCTCTGGGAGACGACGCTCGATCCGAACGTCCGCTCGCTGCTGCAGGTCCGCGTCTCCGATGCCACCGACGCCGACGGCCTGTTCTCGCGCCTGATGGGCGACGAGGTGGAGCCGCGCCGGGAATTCATCCAGGACAATGCGCTGAGCGTCGCCAACCTCGACATCTGACGCCCTTGCAGGGGTCCTTGGGTCGCGTCTGAATCCGGATAAGAAGTTATAACCCCGCGCCATCAAGCGCGGGGTTTTTCAATCGCCGATACTACCGGGCAGGCCGCCCGTCAGTCCGGCTTGAAGCTGCCTTCGAAGGCAAAGACCTCGACGGGGTGACGCTGGCTAGGGACTTCACGCGCCTTCAGGTCGTCGGGGAGCGTATCCTTCGGCGCGATCTTGCCGATGGCGAGCCCGGCCTCGACCCGGTAGCCCTCCGGCACGCCCGCGGCAATCATCGCCTTGTCGCGATCGATCCCCGCCATCGCATGCACATGATAGCCGGAGAAGGTCGCCTGCAGCGCCAGCGCGCACCAGGCCGCCCCGGTATCGAAGGCATGCGTGTAGGCGGGGCGGAGTTCTCCTGAAGCAGTGCGATTGTGGGTCTTGGAAATGATGACGGCCAGGACCGCGGCATCGGGTGTCCAGCGCCGGTTGCCCTCGTCCAACGTCGACAGGATCGCCTGGAAAGCCTCGGTGCCGCGATGGGCGTAGACGAAGCGCCAGGGCTGGCGGTTGCTCGCCGAAGGCGCCCACCGGGCCGCCTCGAACAGGGCCAGCAGGTCTTCCTGCGGCATCGCCTCGCCGGTGAAGGCGCGAGGCGACCAGCGCTCGAGAAAGACCGGATGAATGTCGTGATCGGCCGTGCGGCCGTTGATCTCATGCATGAATGCCACCACCAGTATTGCTGTCATTGACGGTCACAGGATGCGCCGATGCGTCGCCGATGTCGACCGCGCGCGCAACGGCTTGGTGCATTGTGGAGCGGGCAGAAAAGGGCCTATAAACACCCCAGGGAGTTTCAGACTGAACAGGGAGACAGCGCCATGAGCCTCAAAGATCCAACCCTCCTGCGCCAGGCGGCGCTCGTCGGCACGCGCTGGATCGAGGCCGAGCCTGCGACGGCGATCGCCGTGAACAATCCGGCCACCGGCGAACGGATCGGTTTCGTGCCGAGACTCGGGGCTGCCGAGACAAAGGAGGCCATCGCGGCCGCCGAGAAGGCGCAGAAGGAATGGGCGGCGCGGACGGCCAAGGAACGCGCGACGATCCTGCGCAAGTGGTTCGAGCTGATGATGTCCAACCAGGACGATCTCGGCCGGATCCTGACCATGGAGCAGGGCAAGCCGCTCGCCGAGGCCAAGGGAGAGATCGCCTATGGCGCGAGCTTCATCGAATGGTTCGCCGAGGAAGGCCGCCGTCTCTATGGCGACATCGTGCCCGGCCATCAGAAGGACAAGCGCATCCTGGTGATGAAGCAGCCGATCGGCGTGGTGGCCGCGATCACGCCGTGGAATTTCCCCAATGCGATGATCACCCGCAAGGCCGGTCCGGCCTTCGCCGCCGGTTGCGCGATGGTTCTGAAGCCGGCTTCGCAAACCCCGTTTTCCGCCATCGCGATCGCCGTCCTTGCCGAACGCGCCGGCCTGCCTACCGGCCTGTTCAGCGTGCTGACCGGTTCGGCCCGGGAAATCGGCGCCGAGATGACGGCCAATCCTGTCGTCCGCAAGCTCACCTTCACCGGTTCCACCGAGGTCGGCGCCGAGCTCTACCGGCAGAGCGCACCGACGATCAAGAAGCTGGGGCTAGAGCTCGGCGGCAACGCGCCCTTCATCGTCTTCGACGACGCCGATCTCGATGCGGCGGTCGAAGGCGCGCTGATCGCGAAGTTCCGCAACAACGGCCAGACCTGCGTCTGCGCCAACCGCATCTATGCGCAGGAGGGCGTCTATGACGCCTTCTCCGAAAAACTGGCCGCGGCCGTCGGGCGGCTCAAGACCGGGAACGGCTTCGACGAGGGCGTCATCCTCGGCCCGCTGATCGACGAGGCAGCACTCGCCAAGGTCGAGGAGCATGTGTCCGATGCGCTCGGCAAGGGTGCCAAGGTCATCCAGGGCGGCAAGCGCCATGCGCTCGGCGGCACCTTCTATGAGGCGACCGTGCTCACCGGCGTGACGTCGGCGATGGCGGTGGCGCGCGAGGAGACCTTCGGTCCGGTGGCGCCGGTCTTCCGCTTCAAGGACGAGGCGGATGTGATTGCCCAGGCGAACGACACGGAGTTCGGCCTTGCCTCCTATTTCTATGCCAAGGACCTCGCGCGCGTCTTCCGCGTCGCCGAGGCGCTGGAATACGGCATGGTGGGCGTCAACACCGGGCTCATCTCGACGGCGGAAGCGCCGTTCGGCGGCGTCAAGCTGTCGGGCCTCGGCCGGGAAGGGTCGAAGTACGGCATCGAGGAGTTCACCGAGATGAAGTACGTCTGCCTCGGCGGCATCGGCTGACGAGGCCCGTTGCCCTGCCGTCCGGCCGCCTTCGGCCGGCGGTCGACCTGGCCGTTGTCGAGGAGGATCTGCGCCATGCCCGCCCCAACCAATCCGTTCAAGGCTGCCCTGCGTGAAGGGACGTTCCAGCTCGGCCTGTGGGTGGCGCTGGGCAGCGCCTACGCGGCGGAGATCGCCGCCGGCAGCGGCTATGACTGGCTGCTGATCGACGGCGAGCACGGGCCGAACGACATGCCGCTGATCGGGGCGCAGCTCGGCGCCCTGCGCGGCAGCGCAAGCCACCCGATCGTCCGGCCGCCGATGGGCGAGGCCTGGCTGTTGAAGCAGCTGCTCGATCTCGGCGCACAGACCTTTCTGATCCCCATGGTGGAGACCGGCGAGCAGGCGCAGGCGCTGGTCAGGGCCGTGCGCTACCCGCCGCGCGGCATGCGCGGCGTCGGAGCCGGGCTCGGACGCGCCAGCAATTTCAACCGGATACCGGATTATCTTGCCACGGCCGATGACGAGATCTGCCTGCTCGTGCAGGTGGAAAGCCGCGCCGGCCTCGCCGCGCTCGACGACATCGCCGCCGTCGAGGGTGTCGATGGCGTCTTCATCGGGCCCTCCGATCTGGCGGCGGACATGGGCTATCTCGGCCAGCCGTCCGCCTCGGAGGTTCAGGACGCGATCCGCGACGCCTTCCTCCGCATCCACCGGCACGGAAAGGCGCGCGGGATCATGACGGTGGCGATCGACCAGGCGCACGAGTACCGGGCGATGGGCGCGGATTTCATGGCGATCGGCACCGACGTCAATTGCCTGGTGAGATCGATCGACGGCCTGCGCCGCAACTTCCTCGGCCTGGCCGGCGATGCGGACCAGAAGGGCGGCGGCTACTGACGCCGGCCCTTCGATCGCCGGTTCCGGGATGTTCCGTGCTCAGTTGATCGATTGCAGCAGCGTCTCGCGGGCCGATTTCAGATGTCGGCGGCAGGCATCCTCGATCCGCGCGGGATCGCGCGATTTCAGCGCGTCTATGTAGGCGAGGTGCTCTTCCATCGCCCGCGCATTCCGCTGGCGCGCATTCGTCTTGTTCCACTGGTAGTGATAGTGGAAGACGATGGCGATGATGTCGTAGAAATCGATGATGAACCGGTTGCGCGAGGCCCTGTGCACGAGCAGGTGGAAGCGCTCGTCCAGCTCCGAGAATTCCCGGTACCGGTTGTCCACGTCGGCAAGGATCTCGCGGTGGAGCTCCGCGATCGTCTCCAGTTCCGTCCACGCGGGGTGGCCGTCGGGCAGATGCGCGAATGCGGCGGCCGACCGCAGCTCGAACATCTCGCGCACCTCGGTGAGCTCGAGCGCGAACTCCGGCGTGAACCCCTTGAGCACCCAGTGGCTGTTCGGGCGCTTCTCGATCAGCCCGAAGCGGCTGAACCGGATGAGGAATTCCCGCACGCTCGTGGTGCCGGTTCCGATCTCGCGGGCAAGCTCCAGCTCGTTGATCTGCATGCCCGGTTCGGCACCGCCAGCCAGGATCCGCCGCATGAAGCTGCGCTCGATGATCTCCGACAAGGAATCGGTTTCCTCAGTCGGAAAGTAGTCTTCGGCCACGGGCTTGCGAAGCACGACCTTGCGCCGCTTCGACCATTCGATCAGCCCGATCTCCTCCAGGCGCGTCAGGATCGCCCGGATCGTCGTGCGGCTCACCCCGAGCTGGCTGCCGAGCTCGGGTTCGGACGCAAGCGCACTGCTCGTTTCGAGGAGCGCAAGGCAACGATTGAAGGCATCCTTGAACACGGTATTCTGCTTGGCCATGGCTCTTTCGACCGATCGCGTTGAGATCTGCTCGTCTAGGCGGCAGCGGGAAAATTATCCAGTGTGGAGACGGGCGTTCGTTTGCCTGTCCTAAGGTGAGGCCAGGCCGGCCCTCCATCGTCGTCCTCCTGCTGTCCATAATAGCCATTGACGCCGATCTGTCTATTGTAGATAAAAGACAGAAGTCGAATTGTTCTGCGCGGCCGGGAGTGAGGCGCAAGCGCGGCGGGAGGAAACAATGCGGACACGGACCATCGGCACGACGGGCCTTGCCGTGGGCGAGTACAGCTTCGGCACGGCCGCCCTCGGCGGCCTCTATCGCCCCTGCCCGCGCGATACCGCGATCGCGACCCTGGAGGCGGCGTGGGACGAGGGCATGCGCTACTTCGATACCGCGCCGTGGTACGGCTTCGGCCTCGCCGAGCGCGTGACGGGCGATTTCCTCCGGGCAAGGCCGAAGGACGAGTGGGTGCTCTCCACCAAGGTGGGCCGGATCATGTTCCCGGTGGACGACGACAAGGTGCCGACGGACTACGGCTACGTCGATCCCCTGCCCTTCGACGTGCGCTACGACTACAGCTACGACGGCATCATGCGTTCGCTGGAACTGAGCTATGCGCGGCTCGGCCTGAACCGCATCGACATCCTCTATGTCCATGACATCGGCGTCTATACCCATGGCGCCGAGCGCAATGCCATACATTTCAAGGCGTTGATGGACTCGGGGCTCAAGGCGCTCGAGGAACTGAAGGCGTCCGGAACGATCAGGGCCTACGGCCTCGGGGTGAACGAGGTGCCCGTCTGCCTCGAGGTCATGAAGCGCGCGCCGATCGATTGCATCCTGCTCGCCGGGCGCTACACGCTTCTGGATCGTTCCGCTGTCGCTGAATTGCTCCCGATCTGCCAGGAGCGGAAGACCTCGCTGGTGGTCGGCGGCGTGTTCAACTCGGGCATTCTTGCGACCGGCGCGGTCCCGGGCGCCCATTTCGACTACATGCCGGCGAGCGACGATGTCGCAGCGCGGGTGCGCGCCCTGGAGGAACTGGCAAGCCTCAACGGCGTGCCGCTGGCCGCCGCGGCGATGCAGTTTCCCTTGCGTCATCCTGCGGTCGCCTCGGTGCTTCTGGGCACCGCCAAGCCGTCCAGCCTGCACCGCAACGCCGAACTGACCCGGGTCGCCGTCCCGGAGGGCCTTTACATGGAAGCCGATGCCCATACCCTCATCGCCCCGCCGCTCGGAACAGAGGCGGTGCGGCAATAGGATTGCCGGCGGAATTTGAACGATATTCAGGAGCATACGCATGTTGAAAGGCATTCACCCCCTGCTCGGTCCCGATCTCCTGCACGCGCTGCAGTCGATGGGACACGGGGACGACATCGCCATCGTCGATGCAAACTTTCCGGCCCATTCGATGGGGCCGAAGGTCATCCGCGCCGATGGCGTCGACGCGATCGCCATGACCGAGGCCGTCCTCGCCCACATGCCGCTCGACACGTTCGTGCCGGATGCCGCCTGGCGCATGCAGGTCGTCGGCGACCCGGAGGCGGTGCCGCCGGTCTGCGTCGAGTTCCAGAACATCGTCAATCGGCTTGCCGGCGATTTCACCGTCCAGTCGGTCGAACGCTTCGCCTTCTACGAGATGACGCGGAAGGCGTCCTATATCGTCGCCACGACCGAGTTCCGGCTCTACGGCAACATCATTCTGAAGAAGGGCGTCCTGCATCCGCACGAGGTCTTCAAGGTGTGAGGGGCGCGGGGACGGTGCGACAAATGGAATGAATATTCCATGTTGACAGTGTGGCGGAACTATTGTTTCAATTGATCATCGCCAGACTATGGGTGCTGCATGTCACGGTGGAGGCCGGTGGCGTTGCGAAGGAGGAAATCGATCGCGGGCCGTGCGGGCACTTCACGTAGGAGCGTGAGGGCCTGGGCCGCAGCAGGCTTGCAAGCCGCACTGCCGCCTCGCCTGTAAGTATAAATGTATTTTATCGATAAAAATCGTCCGCATGCGTTCAGCGGTTCGGTTTCTTTGGAGGAGAACGCACTTGAGAGGAGAACCCTGATGAGCATTGCCAAGAAGCTTCTGTCGCGACGCGCCTTCACCGCTCTGGCCGGTGCGGCCGTGTTTGCGACGATGGCGCCCGGCGCGTCCTTCGCGCAGGACGTGACGATCCCGATCATCGTGAAGGACACCACCTCGTTCTACTGGCAGATCGTACTTGCCGGTGCGCGTGCGGCCGGCAAGGATCTCGGCGTGAACGTGCCGGAACTCGGCGCCCAGTCCGAGGCCGACGTCAACGGCCAGATCAGCATTCTCGAGAACGCCGTCGCCGGCAAGCCGGCCGCCGTCGTCATCTCGCCGACGGAGTTCAAGGCGCTCGGCAAGCCGATCGACGAGGCCGCCAAGTCCGTACCGGTCATCGGCATCGACTCGGGCGCGGATTCGAAGGCCTTCTCGTCGTTCCTGACGACGGACAACGTCCAGGGCGGCCGCATTGCCGCCGACGGTCTGGCCGCCGCCATCAAGGAGGCCACCGGCAAGGAAGAGGGCGAGGTCGCCATCATCACCAGCCTGCCCGGTGCCGGCTCGCTCGAGCAGCGCCGCGAGGGCTTCCTCGACCAGGTCAAGACCAAGTATCCGGGCCTGAAGGTCATTGCCGACAAGTATGCGGACGGTCAGGCCACCACCGGCCTCAACATCATGACCGACCTCATCACCGCCAACCCGAACCTCGTCGGCGTCTTCGCCTCCAACCTGATCATGGCGCAGGGCGTCGGCCAGGCGATCTCCGAAAACAAGCTCGGCGACAAGATCAAGGTCATCGGCTTCGACAGCGACGACAAGACGCTGGCCTTCCTCAAGGACGGCGCGCTGGCCGGCCTCGTCGTCCAGGACCCCTATCGCATGGGCTATGACGGCGTGAAGACGGCACTGGCGGTCTCCAAGGGCGAGAAGGTCGAGGCCAACGTCGACACCGGCGCCAACCTGGTGACGAAGGCCAACATGAGCGAGCCAAAGATCGACGCGCTCATCAACCCCAAGGTCAACTGACCCGAAACGGCCGCGCCGGCTTTTCCGCCGGCGCGGCCATGCGACTTTGATCGCGGAGCCGCCCGGGCGCTTGCACCGGGCGATCGACAGGACCGCAGGCAGGAGGAGAGCACCATGAGCCGGCTGGAGGAGATTGCCCATCGCCACGACGAGGCCAGCGCCCTTCTGACCGAAGGAAGCCGCGTCCCGCCCGGCGCCCCGATCCTCGAGCTGAAGGGCCTTCAGAAGAACTACGGCTATGTCCAGGCGCTGAAGCCCGCGACGATCACCTTTCTCGCGGGCGAGATCCATGCGATCGTCGGCGAGAACGGGGCCGGCAAGTCGACGCTGATCAAGCTCCTGACCGGCGTCATCACCCGGACCGCCGGCGAAGTTCTCTGGTGCGGCCACCCGGTCGCCCTCTCCACGCCCAATGAAGCGATCGCCCGCGGCATCAATGCCGTGCACCAGGAGGTCGTGCTCTGCCCGCACCTGACCGTCGCCGCCAATCTGTTTCTCGGCGACGAGGTCGACCGCTACGGCCTGATGCGCAAGAAGCAGATGGAAAGGATGGCCCAGTCGGTCCTCGACGATCTCGGCTTCCATTTGCCGGCCGGTGCGCCGCTCGGCTCGCTCACCATCGGCCAGCAGCAGCTCGTCGCCACTGCCCGCGCCGCCATGCGCGGTACGCAGTTCTTGATCTTCGACGAGCCGACCGCCTACCTCACGCGCCAGGAATCGGCGCAGCTCTTCAAGCTGATCCGCCGCCTGCAGAGCGAAGGGGTGACGATCGTCTATATCAGCCATCGCATGGAAGAGGTGTTCGAACTCGCCGACCGCGTGTCGGTGCTGCGGGATGGCACCCATGTCGGCACGCGAGACATTGGCGACACCAATGAAAACGAGCTGATCGCGCTGATGATCAATCGCTCGATCGAGCAGATCTACCACAAGGAAGACATTCCGATCGGTGCACCGATCCTCGAGGCCAAGGGGCTGTCCGGACCGGGCTTCGAGGACATATCGCTGACGGTGCGCGCCGGCGAGATCGTCGGCCTCTACGGGCTGATCGGCGCCGGCCGCAGCGAGTTCGCGCTCGGCCTCTATGGTCGCCAGCCGCTCTCGGCCGGCGAGATCCACTGGATGGGCCGCAAGGTGGAGATCCGCAACGAGCGCGAGGCGATGGACCTCGGCATCGCGCTCGCGCCGGAAAGCCGGCGCGACCAGGGTCTCTGCCTGAACCTGCCGATCGGCCTGAACATCAATCTGCCCGTCTTCGGACGGCTGAGCCGCGGTCCCGTCATCGGCCGGGCCGAGGAGGCGGCGAACGCCGACCGGCAGATCCGCGACCTCGCCATCAAAACGCCGAGCCGGCGCGTGCCGGCGTCGTCCATGTCCGGCGGCAACCAGCAGAAGATCGTCATCGCCAAGTGGCTGAGCCACGGTGCCAAGCTGTTCATCTTCGACGAGCCGACCGTCGGCGTCGACGTCGGCACCAAGGCCGAAATCTATCGGCTCTTCGCCAAGCTGTTGAAGGAGGGGGCCGGTATCATCCTCATCTCCTCCTACCTGCCGGAAGTCTACGAGCTTGCCGACAGGCTGCATGTCTTCCGGGGCGGCAGGCTCGTCGGCAGCCACGATTTCCATGCGGCGACCCATGAGGACGTGCTTGGCGAAGCGATCGGCGTCTGAGCCAGAGTTGAGATTGAAGCGGGAGGAGCAAGAATGACCATCACCACAACGGAGAGCCCGGCGGCCGCCCCGCGACGCGGGATGAACATCCTCTTCAGTCTGACGCTGATCGGCCTGCTGCTCGCGCTCTGGATCGCGCTCGGCATCGGCACTGCGAGCTTCTGGACGCCGCTGAACATCTCGAACCTGTTGCGCCAGGGCGCGATGACCGCGATCCTCGCCGTCGGCCAGACCTTCGTCATCATCACCGCCGGCATCGACCTTTCCGTCGGCGCGATCGTCGGCTTCTCCACCGTCATCCTCGCCTGGCTGCTTCAGACCGGAGTGCCGCTCTGGATCGCGATCGCGATCACGCTCCTGATGGGCGTCGCCATCGGCGCCTTCCACGGCTTCGGCATCGTCCGCATGGGGCTTCCGCCGTTCATCATCACGCTGGCGACCCTGACCTCGCTGCGCGGCGTCGGCCTGCTGATCACCAACGGCTCGACGATCTCGATCACCAACGAAGCCTTCACGAACTTCGCCCGGGCCGATTTCCTCGGCATTCCGAGCCTGTTCTGGATGGTCATCCTGGTGGCGGTGCCGGCCTACGTGTTCCTGCACCTCAGCCGCTGGGGCCGCTATCTGTTCGCCGTCGGCTCGAACAGCGAGGCGGCGCGGCTTTCGGGCGTCAGCGTCAACCGCACCATCTACATGGCCTACATTCTGTCGGCCACCTGCGCGGCCTTCGTCGGCGTCCTGCTCGCCTCGCGCATCGGCATCGGCAACGCCACCCAGGCCGAAGGCTGGGAGCTGCAGGCGATCGCTTCCTCGGTGATCGGCGGCACCAGCCTGTTCGGCGCGGTGGGGTCGGTGCACGGCCCGCTGATCGGCGCCTTCATCCTGGCGACGATCAACAACGGCGCGAACCTTCTGAACGTCAATTCGTTCTGGCAGCGCATAATCACCGGCCTGTTGATCATCGTGATCGTCTATTTCGACCAGCTTCGCCGCCGCGGCAGCCGTTGACGGCCGGCCACGGTCGTCGACAACGCTATTTGCCGGCACCCGCAGCGGGCCGGCCCGGAGAATTGTGAAATGCGCACCATCGTCTGCCAGGAGCCGGGTCGGCTCGAACTCGTGGAGCGGCCCGCCCCCTCCGCCGTCCCCGAAGGCTGGGCACGGATCGCCGTCAGCCATGTCGGCATCTGCGGCACCGACTATCATATCTTTGAGGGCAAGCACCCCTTCCTGGAATATCCGCGGGTCATGGGGCACGAGGTCTCCGCCACTGTCCTGGAGGCGCCGGCGGGATCGGGCCTCACAGTCGGGCAGCCGGTGATCGTCAACCCCTATATCGCCTGCGGAACCTGCGTGGCCTGCCGCAAGGGCAAGCCCAACTGCTGCGTGGCGATCAAGGTCCTGGGCGTGCACACCGATGGTGCCTTCTGCGAGGAGATCGTCGTTCCGGCCGGCAACCTCTACCCCGCCGGCACGCTGTCGCTGGAAGCGGCCGCCACCGTCGAGTTCCTCGCCATCGGCGCCCACGCCGTCCGCCGCGCGCAGGCTCCAGCGGGATCGCGGTCTCTCGTGATCGGCGCCGGTCCGATCGGGCTTGGAACGGCGCTCTTCTCCCGCATCGCCGGCCATGAGGTAACGCTGCTCGACACCTCCGCCGAACGCCTTGCCATGGCGCGTGACAGGCTCGGCTTCGAAAGCGGGGTGATCGCCAACGCCGATGTCGCATCGGCGCTGGCGGCGATCACCGACGCGGAAGGCTTCGACGTCGTGTTCGATGCGACGGGCTACGCCAAGTCGATGGAAGCGGCCCTGGCCTATGTCGCCCATGGCGGCACGCTCGTCTATGTCAGCGTCGTGAAGGAGGACATCCGCTTTTCGGACCCCGAGTTCCACAAGCGCGAAATGATGCTGGTCGGCAGCCGCAACGCGACGGCGGAAGACTTCCGGCACGTGGTGGCCTCGATCGAGGCGGGCCGGGTGCCGGTCGAGGCGCTGGTGACGCATCGCACCACGCTTGCGTCCGTTCCCGACGATCTGGCACGCTGGGCCACGCTGAAGGATGGCCTTATCAAGGCGGTGGTGAGGGTAGCGGCTTGATCCGGCGTTCATCCAGCGTCGATGACCGCGTTTCGATGAAGTGAAGAGGAAGAGAGAATGAGCCAGGATCTGGTGGGAAAGACGGCGTTCGTTACGGCGGCAGGGCAAGGGATCGGCCGCGCCTCGGCTCTGGCCTACAAGCGCGCCGGCGCCAGGGTGATCGCCACCGACATCAATGCCGGGGCGCTGGAGACGCTTGCTGCCGAAGGGATCGAGACGCGCCTGCTTGACGTCCTGTCCGACCAGGCCATGAAGGATGCCGCCGCCGCGATCGGTCCGGTCGACATCCTGTTCAATTGCGCGGGCGTCGTTCACGGCGGCACCGTGCTGGAGACGAGCGACGAGGATCTGGCGTTTGCGTGGGATCTCAACGTCCGCGCCATGGTGCGGACGGCCCGCGCCTTCCTGCCGGGCATGCTGTCGCGCGGCGGCGGTGCGATCGTCAACATGGCCTCGGTGGCAAGCAGCGTGAAGGGCGTTCCGAACCGCTTCGCCTATTCGGTCACCAAGGCGGCCGTGATCGGTCTGACGAAGTCGATCGCCGCCGACTACGTCGCCCAGGGTATCCGCTGCAACGCGATCTGCCCGGGCACGGTGGAAAGCCCCTCGCTACAGGAGCGCATGCGCGCCGGCGGCGACTACGAGGCGGCGCGCGCCGCGTTCATCGCCCGCCAGCCGATGGGCCGGCTCGGTACGCCGGAGGAGATCGCTGACCTCGCCGTCTATCTGGCGGGCGCGACCTACACGACCGGCCAGGCCTATGTGATCGACGGGGGATGGACCGCCTGAAAAGTGGTGGTAGCAGGTCCGGCGGGGAGACCCGCCGGCGGCTGTTCTGTTGCACCGCAACGAAATCGTGATACCCTGTCGACAATTGCATGAAGGGCAAGATTTCATCCAGGCGCGGCCGCGCCGACGGAGATTTCGGTCTCCTCCCGTTCAAGACAGGGATTTCTTCCCATGTACTATCAGCTCTACGAACTGAACCATGCCATGATGGCGCCTTGGCGCGCCGTGGCGGACCACATGCGGCTCGCCTACAGCAACCCGCTCAATCCCCTCTCCCATACGTGCTTCGGCCGGACCATGGCGGCGGGGCTTGAGGTGCTGGAGCGGGCGACGCGGCGCTACGGCAAGCCGGCCTTCGGTCTCGACACGACGACCGTCGACGGCCAGCCGGTGTCAGTCCGCGAAAAGATCGTCTGGCAGCGTCCGTTCTGCAACCTCGTGCATTTCGAGCGCACGCTGCCCGGCGGGCACCGGGCCGATCCGAAGATCCTGATGGTGGCGCCGATGTCCGGCCACTACGCGACGCTCCTGCGCGGAACGGTCGAGACGCTGCTGCCGCATGCCGAGATCTACATTACCGACTGGATCGACGCCCGCATGGTGCCGCTTTCGGACGGCTCCTTCGATCTCGACGACTTCATCGACTACGTCATCGAGATGCTGCATGCGCTGGGGCCCGACACCCACGTGATCGCCGTCTGCCAGCCTTCGGTGCCGGTGCTCGCCGCCGTCGCGGTGATGGAGGAGGACAGCGATCCGCTGGCGCCCGCGTCCATGACGCTGATGGGCGGACCGATCGATACGCGCGTCAATCCGACGGCGGTCAACAGGCTGGCCGAGGAGCGGCCGATCGAATGGTTCCGCGACAACGTCATCATGCCGGTGCCGTGGCCGCAGCCCGGCTTCATGCGCATGGTCTATCCCGGCTTCCTGCAACTGTCCGGCTTCATGTCGATGAACCTCGATCGCCACCTGATCGCGCACCACGAGTTCTTCGAGCATCTGGTCAAGAACGACGGCGATGCGGCCGAGAAGCACCGCGACTTCTACGACGAATACCTTGCCGTGATGGACATGACCGCCGAGTTCTACCTGCAGACGGTCGAGACGGTGTTCATGAAGCACGCGCTTCCGAAGGGCGAGATGATGCACCGCGACCGTCGCGTCGATACGGCTGCGATCCGCAACGTGGCGCTGCTCACCGTCGAGGGCGAGAACGACGACATTTCCGGCGTCGGCCAGACCAAGGCAGCGCAGACGATCTGTCCCAATATCCCCGACAATCGGCGCATGCACTACATGCAGCCCGACGTCGGCCACTACGGCGTGTTCAACGGCTCGCGCTTCCGCCGCGAGATCGCGCCGCGCATCGTTTCCTTCATCGAGGCGAACCGCCGGCAAAAGCGGCCGGCGCCGCGCGTCATCAAGGGCGGGAAGGCCGGCGGCCGGTAGGGGGCCGGTCGAATTCTGGTGGGGCTTTCATGGGCTTGCCCGATTCCGTCGGGTACAGCCTTGAAGCGTGTTCAGCGTCTTACCACATCGAAAACATCGGTCGCCACGGTGGCGGTCCGGCGAATGTGAGGAAGATTGCAAATGAACCAGTCTGCATTGCTGCGTCCGGATTGGACGCCTGCGACCGTCGCGCTGATGGTGCTGGGTTTTATGGTCTTCTGGCCCTTAGGCCTGGCCATGCTCGCCTACATCGTCTTCGGTGAGCGCCTCAAGACCTTCAAGAAGGAGGCCAACGACAAGGCGGACGGATTCTTCGCCGCTTGCCGCGGGCGTCACCGCGGCTTCCGCGGTCCCGGCTTCGGAACGGGCAACGTCGCTTTCGACGAATGGCGCGAGGCCGAACTGAACCGCCTCGAGGAAGAGCGCCGCAAGCTCGACGAGATGCGCGAGGAATTCGACGCCTACATGCGCGAGCTGCGCAAGGCCAAGGACAAGGAAGAGTTCGACCGCTTCATGCGCGAACGCCGCAGCGGCAACGGCGGCAACGGTGGCTCGGTGCCGGGATTTCCGGCCGCCTGAGCGGGCGGCTTGACGCTGCCCATCATCGAAAGGAATGGCCGGCGCCCCTGAGGCGCCGGTTTTGCTTGGTTCAAAGGCCGCGCGAATCGGCTATGTAGGAGCGCGATGTTTTCCTCCGTTCTCAAGCCCCGTCGTGCCTTGCGCACCCCGCCTCCGCCGGAGTTGCGGGCGGTCGAGGTGAACGGACGGTCGGTGCCGCTGACGATACGCCGCAATGCGCAGGCGACGCGCCTGACGCTCCGGATCGAGCCGGGCGGCCGGGCGCTGAAGATGACGGTGCCGACCGGCCTTCCGGAGCACGAGATCCGCGATTTCCTGGATCGCCATCACGCCTGGCTGATGACGAAGCTCGCGCGCTTCTCCAGCCGCAGCGCCCTTGCTGACGGTCACCATATCTTCATTCGCGGCGTCGCCCATCGGATCGAGGAGACCGGCGTGCTGCGCGGACTGACGGAGGCGGTGACCATAGACGGCGAGGCTGTCCTGCGCGTGAACGGCCGGAGCGAGCATGTTCCCCGGCGCATCTCCGACTATCTCAAGAAGGAGGCGCGCAGGGACCTGCAGGAGCGCGTAGCCTTCCATGCGCCGCGGGTCGGCCGCAAGGTAAGGTCGATCACGCTGCGTGATACCCGCAGCCGCTGGGGGTCGTGCTCGGCCGAGGGCGCGCTGAGCTTTTCCTGGCGCATCGTCATGGCGCCGCCCTTCGTGATAGACTATCTGGTGGCGCATGAGGTTGCGCATCTGCGCGAGATGAACCACGGCCCGGACTTCTGGAGCCTCTGCCGGGACTTGTGCCCCCGGATGGACGAGGCCAAGCGCTGGTTGAAACGGAACGGCACGATGCTGCACGCCCTCGACTTCGACTGACGCGCTGTTGCGGGAACGCAAATCTCCTCGACTCCGCGGCCGTTTCGTGCGAGGTCCATGGCCGATGAAAAGCAACGGCGACAAGAACATCGACATCAAGATCTGCGGCCTGAAGACCCCGGAAGCGGTGCTGCGCGCGGTCGATCTCGGCGCGACCCATGTGGGCTTCATCTTCTTCGGGAAGAGCCCCCGCAACATCGAACCGTCCGATGCCGGTGCGCTGGCCGATCTGGTCAGGGGCCGCGCGAAGATCGTCGCCGTCACCGTCGATGCCGACAACGACGAGCTCGACGAGATCGTCTCGCTCCTGCGCCCCGACGTCCTGCAGCTCCACGGAAACGAGAGTCCCGAGCGTGTCCTGACGGTTAAGGCGGTCTACGGACTGCCGGTGATGAAGGCACTGTCCGTTCGCGAGGCGGCGGATCTGGAGAAGGTCGATGCCTATGTCGGCATCGCCGACCGGTTCCTGTTCGACGCCAAGCCGCCCGCAGGTTCGCAATTGCCCGGCGGCAACGGCGTTTCCTTCGACTGGACGCTGATGGATGCGCTTGACGGCGGCGTCGATTACATGCTTTCCGGTGGTTTGAACAAGGACAATGTCGAAGAGGCGGTCGCAGCGACGCGCGCGCCCGGCGTCGACGTCTCGTCCGGCGTGGAAAGCGCGCCGGGCGTCAAGGACATCGGCAGGATGGAAGAGTTTTTCGAGGCGTTGCGGCGGGCGACCGGTCGGGCCGTTGCCGCAGGGAGCAGGATGTGAACCAGTCACCCAATCTGAATTCGTTTCGCGGCGGTCCCGACGAGGACGGCCGCTTCGGCATCTACGGCGGCCGTTTCGTCGCCGAAACGCTGATGCCGCTGATCCTGGAACTGCAGGACCAGTGGAACGAGGCGAAGACGGATCCGGAGTTCCAGAAGGAACTGGCGCATCTGGGCGCCCATTATATCGGCCGGCCTTCGCCGCTTTACTTCGCCGAACGCCTGACGGAGCACCTGGGCGGCGCGAAGATCTATTTCAAGCGCGAGGAGCTGAACCACACCGGTTCGCACAAGATCAACAACTGCATCGGCCAGATCCTGCTTGCGAAGCGCATGGGCAAGACGCGCATCATCGCCGAGACGGGTGCCGGCCAGCACGGGGTGGCTTCGGCGACGGTGGCCGCTCGCTTCGGCCTGCCCTGCGTCGTCTACATGGGCGCCACCGACGTCGAGCGCCAGGCGCCGAACGTCTTCCGGATGAAGCTGCTCGGTGCCGAGGTGAAGCCGGTGACCGCTGGCAGCGGCACCCTGAAGGACGCGATGAACGAGGCGCTGCGCGACTGGGTGACCAATGTCGAGGACACCTATTACCTGATCGGCACGGCCGCCGGCCCGCATCCCTATCCGGAGATGGTGCGTGACTTCCAGGCCGTCATCGGCCGCGAGGCCCGCGAGCAGATCCTGGCGGCCGAAGGCCGCCTGCCCGACGTCGTCATTGCCGCGGTCGGCGGCGGATCGAACGCGATCGGCATCTTTCATCCCTTCCTGGACGACAAGGATGTCCGGATCGTCGGCGTCGAGGCCGGCGGCAAGGGGCTGGACGGCGACGAACACTGCGCCTCGATCACCGCCGGTTCGCCGGGCGTGCTGCACGGCAACCGCACCTATCTGCTGCAGGACGGCGACGGCCAGATCAAGGAAGGCCATTCGATCTCGGCCGGACTGGATTATCCCGGCATCGGTCCCGAGCATTCCTGGCTGAACGACGTCGGCCGCGCCGAATACGTGCCGATCATGGATCACGAGGCGCTGGAGGCCTTCCAGCTGCTCACGCGCCTCGAGGGGATCATCCCGGCGCTGGAGCCGAGCCATGCGCTTGCCGAAGTGATCAAGCGCGCACCAAAAATGGGCAAGGACGAGATCATCCTGATGAACCTCTCCGGCCGCGGCGACAAGGATATCTTCACCGTCGGCAAGATCCTCGGCATGGAGCTCTGAGAATGACCGCGCGCATGGACAGGCGGTTCGCCGCACTCGCATCCGAAGGCCGTCCGGCCCTCGTGACCTATTTCATGGGTGGCGATCCGGACTATGCCTCCTCGCTCGCCATCATGAAGGCGCTGCCGAAGGCCGGGGCCGACGTCATCGAGCTCGGCATGCCGTTCTCCGATCCGATGGCCGACGGACCGGCGATCCAGCTGGCCGGCCAGCGGTCGCTCAAGGGCGGCCAGACGCTGGCCAAGACGATCCAGATGGCGCGCGATTTCCGTCTGGAGGACGCGGACACGCCGATCGTGCTGATGGGTTACTACAACCCGATCTACATCTATGGCGTCGACCGCTTCCTCGAAGACGCGCTGGAAGCGGGCATCGACGGCCTGATCGTCGTCGACCTGCCGCCGGAGATGGACGACGAACTGTGCATCCCGGCACTCCGGCGCGGCATCAACTTCATCCGCCTGGCGACGCCGACGACGGATGCCAAGCGCCTGCCGGCGGTGCTGGAGAACACCTCCGGCTTCGTCTACTACGTGTCCATGAACGGGATCACCGGCTCTGCGCTTCCCGATCCGTCCGTGATCGGCGGCGCCGTCCGGCGCATCAAGCAGCACACGGCGCTCCCGGTCTGCGTCGGCTTCGGCGTCAAGACGGCGGAACATGCGCGGGCCATCGGCGCCTCCTCAGACGGCGTGGTCGTCGGCAGCGCCATCGTCAACCAGATCGCGTCCAGCCTGACGGCAGACGGCGCCGCCACGGAGGCCACCGTTGCCGGCGTCGAGGCGCTGGTGCGCAGCCTTGCATCCGGCGTGCGCGGCGCCCGGGTTGCGGCGGCGGAATAAATCCCCACATAGGGGCAAAAATTCAGGAGTAGCTTCAGTGAACTGGATCACCAACTACGTTCGGCCGAAGATCAATTCGATGCTGGGCCGCAGGGAGGTTCCCGAGAACCTCTGGATCAAGTGCCCTGAGACGGGCGAGATGGTCTTCCATCGCGACCTGGAAGAGAACAAGTGGGTCATTCCCGCGTCCGGCTATCACATGAAGATGCCGGCGAAGGCGCGGCTGAAGGACCTGTTCGACGATGGCGCCTACGAGGCGCTGGCGCAGCCGAAGGTGGCGCAGGATCCGTTGAAGTTCCGCGATTCCAAGAAATACATCGACCGCCTGAAGGACAGCCGCGTCAAGACCGAGCAGGAGGACACGATCCTCGCCGGCGTCGGCAAGGTGCGCGGCGTCAAGCTGGTCGCGGTCGTGCACGAGTTCGGCTTCATGGGCGGCTCGCTCGGCATGGCCGCCGGCGAGGCCATCGTCAAGGCCTTCGAGCGCGCCATTTCCGAGAAGTGCCCCCTCGTCATGTTCCCCGCCTCCGGCGGCGCCCGCATGCAGGAAGGCATCCTCTCGCTGATGCAGCTTCCGCGCACCACCGTGGCCGTCGAGATGCTGAAGGAAGCAGGCCAGCCCTATATCGTGGTGCTGACCAATCCGACCACCGGCGGCGTGACCGCGTCCTACGCCATGCTCGGCGACATCCACCTGGCCGAACCGGGTGCGGAAATCTGCTTCGCCGGCAAGCGCGTGATCGAGCAGACGATCCGCGAGAAGCTCCCCGAAGGCTTCCAGACCTCCGAATACCTGCTCGAGCACGGCATGGTCGACATGGTGGTCAAGCGTCACGACATTCCCGATACGCTCGCGCGGCTTCTTCGCATCCTGACCAAGAAGCCGGTCACCGAAACCACCAAGGCGGCTGGCGTCGTCGCCATTGCCGCCAGCGCCTGATCCGCGCTGGGGCGGGCGCTATGGAGGCGGCCGAGACCACCGAGGCGGGGCGGGAGATCGAAAAGCTCCTCGCCCTGCATCCGAAAGGCTTCGATCTTTCGCTGGACCGCATCACGCGCCTGCTTTCGGCGCTCGGCGATCCCCACAAGCGCCTTCCCCCCGTCATCCATGTCGCCGGTACCAACGGCAAGGGATCGGTCACCGCCTTCAGCCGCGCGATCCTGGAGGCGGCTGGGCTGTCCGTGCACGTCCACACCTCGCCGCATCTCGTCAACTGGCATGAGCGCTACCGGCTGGGCCGCAAGGGCGGCCACGGCGCGCTCGTTTCCGATGCGGTGCTCGCCGACGCGGTCCGCCGGGTGGCCGAGGCCAATGGCGGCCAGAAGATCACGGTCTTCGAGATCCTGACGGCCGTCACCTTCCTGCTGTTTGCCGAGCATCCGGCCGATGTCGCGATCATCGAGGTCGGCCTCGGCGGTCGCTACGACGCGACCAACGTGATCGACAGGCCGGCGGTCTCCGTGATCATGCCGATCTCGCTCGATCACCAGTCCTATCTCGGCGACCGGGTGGAACTGATCGCGGCCGAGAAGGCCGGAATCATGAAGAAGGGTGCGCCGGTGGTCATCGGCCACCAGGAGGAGGAGGCGGCCCGCAACGTTCTGGTGGCGACCGCCGAACGGCTCGCCTGCCCCCACACCGTCTACGGACAGGATTTCCTGGCCTACGGCGAGTTCGGCCGGATGGTCTACCAGGACGAATTTGGCCTGATGGACCTGCCGCCGCCGAAGCTGCCGGGCCGGCACCAGTATGCCAATGCCGCCGCGGCGATCCGGGCGGTCAAGGCGACGGGACTTCCCGTCACCGAGCATGCGTTCGAACGCGGCCTCGTCTCTGTCGAGTGGCCGGGACGCCTGCAAAGGCTCCACGCCGGTGCGCTTGCGAAGGCTGCCCCGGAATCCTCGGAGATCTGGATCGACGGCGGGCACAATCCCGGCGCGGGCGTGGTGATCGCCGAAACCATGGCGACCTTCGAGGAACGGGACCCGCGACCGCTGTTCCTGGTCATCGGCATGATCAACACCAAGGACCCCGTCGGCTATTTCGACGCCTTCCGCGGCATTGCCGAGCGCGTCTTCACGGTGCCGATCCGCGGGTCGGATGCGGGCATTGATCCGGTCGCGCTGGCGAGCGACGCCACCGATGCCGGGATAGAGGCCGAGCCGGTCTCGTCGGTTGCCGAGGCGCTGCATGCGATCGGCCGCATCGTCGAGGAGGATGCCGTGGCGCCGCGCATCCTGATCGGCGGATCGCTCTATCTGGTCGGCGACGTCCTCGCCGACAACGGCACGCCACCGACCTGAACCGGCCACCTGGCGCATATTTCCTGCGGAAACGAAAAAGGCCCGGACGAGCCGGGCCTTGAAGATGGATGTTTGCCGCTGGCCTCAGGCCGCCGCGGTCGAAATCCAGGACGACAGCGCCGTCTTCGGGGCCGCGCCGACCTTGATGTCGGCCACTTCACCGCCCTTGAAGACGGCGAGCGTCGGGATCGAGCGGACGCCGAACTGGGCTGCGAGCTCGGGGTTCTCGTCGATGTTGAGCTTGGCAACCTTCACCTTGCCGGCGAGTTCTGCGGAGATTTCCTCCAGCGCAGGCGCAATCATTTTGCACGGGCCGCACCATTCGGCCCAGAAATCAACGACCACCGGCTCGGCGGAATTGAGGACTTCGGCCTGAAAATTGGAATTATCGACTTTCACGGTAGCCATGAGGGGCTGCTCCTTGGCGAATTGAAGTTGGATGTCATGTGATGCGCGGCGGCGGGCATTTCAATGGCTGGTATCTCACTTTGTCGCAAGCTCGGCAAGGCTTCGTGTCATCGCCTCGTCCTCCAGCCAGTAGACCACGGGTGCTTCGGTATAGACGAGCCCGCAACGGATGATCCGGCCGGGATAGAGCGGGCCGAGCAGCGCGCGGTAGATCGCAAGCTGTGCGACATGCTCGAAGGAAATGTCTGCCGCCGATGCCGGCGGCTGCCTGTTGGTCTTGAAATCGACGATCTCGACGCTGTCCTTGGTCACGACCATCCGGTCGATCCGGCCGGAGACCGCATAGTCGGCGCGTCCGAGGACCAGCGTTCCCATGACCTCGACCTCGGCGCGGCTGGACGGCGAGAAGATCTCCGCAAGCGAGCGGTCCTGCATGATCGCGATCACGTCGCCGCTCAGGCGGTCCCGCTCGCGGTCCGGCCAGTGACGCACGGCGCGTGCGAGATAGCGCTCCGCCGCGGCCGGTCGATCCGATGCCGGCAGGCCGGGCAGGACCTGTAGGAGGCGGTGCAGGACCCGGCCACGCTCCAGCGCCCGGCCGGCGCCGGACGGCGCACGCGTCGCAAAGAGCGCCGATCCGACCATCAGATCGGCCTCGCCCGTGTCGATCACCGCGGCGGCCCCCGATGGACTGAGCGGCCGCGGCAGCCGGCGTTGCGGCGGCAGCGCCCGGCCGAGCGCCGGCGGCAGCGGGGCCGCGTCCTCGGCTGCCTCCGCGACCCCCTGGGATGCCGCGCCCGGCGCTGCCGATGCCTCGCGCCAGGTCGCGCCGGGCCAGGTGTCCGTGCCTGCGGAGAATTGCGTCTCGCTGTAGCGGGTGGTGTCCCCGGAGAGACCCGCCGTGACCATCTCGTGCCATGTGCCGCTGCTCGGCCGTTTGCCGCGGTAGCCGCAGACGACGAGACGGTCGGCGGCCCGCGTCATCGCCACATAGAGAAGCCGCCGGTACTCCTCCTCGGCCTGGTCGCGGAGACGCTGCGCATCGCGATCGGTCAGCGCGTTCGCCAGGTCCTTCACCGGAAGCCATGCCGGAAGCCCGGCGGCCTCCTCGCCCACCCCGGCAATCAACCGCAGCTTCGGCATATGCGTATGGGTGAAGGGTGCGCCGCCACTGTCGACGAGAAAGACGACCGGGGCCTCCAGGCCCTTGGCGGCATGCACGGTCATGATCCGCACTTCGTTTCGACCCTTGTCCTGCTCGCGCTTGACGGTCGGCGCCTCGAGCTCCAGCGTCGAAATGAAGGCCTGCAGGCCGGGCAGGCCGTTTTCCTCCTGCTCCAGGGCGAAGGAGAGGAACTCGTCGATGATCTCGCCGGCCTCCTGCCCGAGCCGCGCCAGAAATGCGGCTCGCCCGCCGAGAGCGCCGAGAATCCGCGCGTAGAAGTCGTGGACGGGCAGTTCTCGGGCGCTGGCGACGAAGGTCTCCAGCTGACGCACCACGGCGCCGAGGAAGAGGTCGTCCGGCGCCTGCGCCCGCAGGTGTCGCCACAGGCTCGTCCGCTCCGGGCGACGGGCCGCAAGCGCCATCAGGGCCTCTTCCGAGAGGCCGAGAAGGGGGCTCTTCAGCAGCGCTGCGAGCGACAGGTCATCCTCCGGCAGAAGCGCAAAGCGGCCGAGCGCCATGAGATCCTGCACGGCGATATGGCCGGTCAGCACCAGCCGGTCCGCGCCGCCGACGGGAATGTTGTGCGGCTGTTTCAGCGCGCGGGTCAGTGCATTGACGAAGGCGTCGCGCTTGCGCACCAGCACGATGACGTCGCCGGGGCGCATGGGCCGCGATACGCCCTTTTCGGTCACGGTCTCGCGCCCGATCCACGCCGCCAGAGTGTCGGCGATGCGTCGTGCCAAGACGTTCACCGGTGCCTTCTCCGGCACCGCGTCGAACGGCGCGGTCCAGTCCTCCTCGTCGACGGTGTCCGCAGGCGCGATCACTTCCCATAGGTCGACCGCGCCCGGTTCCTGGCCGCGGTTGGAGGCATGGATGACGGCGTCGCCATCGGGCGAAAGCCCGCGTGCGTGATCGGCAATCGAGAACACGCGGTCGACGGCAGAAAGCACGTCGCGGGTGGAACGGAAGGACAGCAGCAGCCGGATCGACCGGAACAGCGCATCGGCGTCGCCCGCCCGGCGCGCTGCCCTGCGCCCCTCCTGGGCGAAGCGCTCCGGCCGCGCTCCCTGGAAGGAATAGATCGACTGCTTCTCGTCGCCGACGGCGAAGACGGTGCGGTTCGCCCCGCGCGCCGAGGCGCCGGCGAAGAACTCGCCGGTCAGCGCGCCGACGATTTCCCATTGCCTGGGGCTCGTGTCCTGGGCTTCGTCGACGAGCACGTGGTCGATCCCCTGGTCCAGCTTGTAGTGGATCCAGGCACCGACGTCGCTGCGGGTCAGAAGGGTGGCGGCACGCTCGATCAGGTCTTCGAAATCGAGCAGGCTGCGTCCGCGCTTGAGGTCCTCATAGTCGCCGATCAGCCGTTCCGCGATCACGAGGGCCGCGCGGGTGGCCTCGAACATGCGGAAGCGGCTGAGACGGTCGGTACAGGCGACGACGTGCGCCTGCAGGCCGACGAAGAACGGTTCGAATTCCGGGTCCTGGTCCTTTACCTTCTTGGACAGGAAGGCGCGGTCGAGGCTGGCCGGCTTTCCGCCGCCATTGAAGAATAGATCGCAGAGCGCCTGCCTGCGGGCGCCCGCCGTCGGTAGTTCCGGCAGGGCGGCCAGGTCGGCCGCACTCGCCTTGACCGTATCGCTGCCGAGCTCGAGCGCGGTGTCGAGGTAGCGGCGGAAAATGCCCTGGTCGAAGCCGGGCGGCGGCCAGAATGCTTCGACGAGACTGTCGGCATCGTCCGCCGGCTCGAAACCCAGCCGTTCGCGCAGCAGGACGGCGCTGCCGCCATGGGCCGCCGCCTCCTCGATGAAGGCGCGAAGGACGCTGCGATTGGCGACGATGTCCTCGACCAGCCGGTCGAGGCCGGTGTCGTCGGCGATCTCGAGCACCGTCGCAAACGCCTCCGCGAGTGCAACGTCGTCCTCCGCCGCAGTCGCGGTCAGGAGCGAACGACGGGCGTCGGCAAGCAGCACGGCGGCGGCACGGTCGTCGAGCACGGCGAAATGGCCGGCGACGTTCGCCTCCAGCGGAAACTGGTGCAGCAGCGCCTCGCAGAAGGCATGGATCGTCTGGATCTTGAGCCCGCCCGGCGTCTCCAGGGCCCGTGCGAACAGGCGGCGTGCCTCCTCAAGCTTCAAGCGGTCGGGCGCGGTGCCTTCGATCTGCTCGACGCGGCGGGAGAGTTCGTCATCCGGCAGCACCGCCCATTCGGCCAGCCGCTCGAACACGCGGTTCGACATCTCGGACGCGGCGGCCTTGGTGTAGGTCAGGCACAGGATGGCCGACGGCCGGCACCCGGCGAGCAGGAGCCGGATCACGCGCTGGGTCAGAACGTGCGTCTTTCCAGAGCCGGCATTGGCGGAGACCCATGCCGATCCGGCGGGATCGGACGCCGCCGCCTGCATGCGGCTCGTCCAGCCGAGCCAGGCACCGGGATCGTCTGCGGGCGGCCGCTCTGCCTCAAGCATCCTCTTCTCCTTCGGAACCTTCGGCCGTCGACCACTCAGCCACGCGCGCCAGATGGTCGTACTCGCCGCCGAACTCCCGTTCCGCCTCCGGAATGACACGCGAGGCGAAGCCGTAATGGCCCGAGAGCAATTGTGTCAGGAGTTTCTCCAGCTGGCCGAGTGCTTCGTCGGCAAGGTCCTCCGCGGATTTCGGCTGCCGATCCTTCGTCAGCCTCGCGTGCTCGTTGTTGACGATCTCGTGGTCGAAGCGGTCGCCCGGCTTGAGGCGGACATAGGCCAGATCGCCGGGCGGCGTGGATGGCAGGCCCTTGAAGGCCCCGCGCTTGAGGGCCGCCGCCTCCAGCGACAGTTGCGGGTCGAGGAGCGCGCGGGCGATCCGCAGCGAGGGCGAGCTGCCGGTCTTGTAGTCGATCAGGTCGGCGCGGCCGTCGCTGCGCAGGTCGATCCGGTCCGCCACGCCGGTGAGCCGCATGCCGGCAATCCCGAGCTCGAGCGAGGCGGGCACTTCCGTCACCGATTTATCGATCTCCTGCCGACGCTTGCCGTCCCAGGCGAGGAAGGCGCTCGCGACCGCCTGGAACCGCGGGCGCCAGACCGCATCGATATGCAGAGGCAGCGCCATCCGGTCGAACTCCTCCGCCGTGATTTTGCGCATCAGCACGGCATCGTCGCCGTCGACGGCTCGTTCACGCACGTAGCGGTCGACGATGCGGTGATAGAGCGTGCCGCGCTCGGCGGCACCGGGATCGACGTTGAACGGCGCGATCGGATGGAGACGCAGGATACGCCGTGCATAGATGGCATAGGGATCCCGGCGCAGCCGCCCGACCTCGCTGAAGGAATAGCTCTTCGGCTGCAAGTCGGCTGGCGGCCTCGGCTCGGGCCGCCTGGCCACCTGTTGCCTCTGGCGCCGGTCCAGCGCCGCCGTCCAGTGCAGGAGGTCCGCGCCCCTTTTCCTCAGGTTCCGGGCCAGCGAAGGACCGCCGACCGCCAGAAGGCGCTGCAGCCAACGCGATGCGACCGTCGGCGAGGTGCCGCTGCGCATCGCCCGCGTGAGGACTAGGTTGCGTGCCATGCAGGCCATCTGGAAGTCGTGCGCCAGCTGGCCGATGCGGCGCTCGGGCGGCTCGAGCCCGATGCTGGCCTTCATGGCGCGCGACAGAAACGCGTCATTGGTCGTCTGCCCCGGCCAAGTGCCTTCGTTCAGACCGCCGATGACGATGGTATCGACGCTCTGCAGGCGCGATTCGAGGGCGCCGAAGACGAAGACGCGGGGATGGCGCATGGAGCGCGGCTTCACCGATTCGCTGGCGCTGATCGCCTCCAGCGCATCGCACCACTGCGGGCCGTCCGCCTCGAGCTGGCCCTCGGCCTCGATCACGCCCTTGAGAAGCGAGGCCAGCCCATCGCCCGCCTCGCCGGACCAGAGGCCGCTGAGATTGCCGTTCTCGTCGATCGCGACGGCTTCCAGCGCCCGGCCGGTCCGTTCGGCCCATTCCGAGATCGGCAGCGCCGTGGTGAGGCGCCGTCCGGTGCGGGCGTGGCGCAGCAGAGCGCCGGCGAGAGGCTCCACCGCGGCAGCGATCCGCCGGGCCAGGTCGCGCGCGCCGGACATGGCATCGTCGGTGACGGCGCTGCGCCATTCGGGCGGCTTGCGGTCGGCCGCATGGCGCTGGATCGCGTCATCGAGGAGGGGTTCGAGAGCGGCGATGTCGGCCTCGGCCGTGCCGCCGCGCAACGCCACGAGCTCCAGCGCCGTTGCCGCGTCGCGCATTCGGTCGGCCGGAAGGCCGAAGCGGGACAGCGGATGCTTCAGGAGGGCGACGAGCGCGACCGGATCGCCCGGCCGCAATGTCGCCTCCAGCAGCAGCCGGGTGAGGGTGCCCTGGGCGGTGGAAAGCAGCAGCGTGCCGGCGGTGTCGTCGGCCTCGATGCCGAAGCGGGCCAGTTCCGTGACGACACGGCGGGCAAGCTTCCGGTCCGGCGTGATCAGCGCGGCCTGTGCCTCCTCGCTCTCCTCCAGCGCCAGCCTGAGGGCGATCGCGATCGCTGTCGCTTCCTCGCGCTCGTTTGCCGCCTCGACCAGGCGGACGCCCTCGAAAGCTCCGTCCGGTGCTTCGCCCTGGGCGTGCCGCTGCTGCTCCCAGCCTGCCGTGGCATGAACCGGCAACAGCGCCCGGGACAAAAGCTCCGCCCGCGCCGCCAACGCGGTCTCCGGTGTCCCAAGCGGAACGACCATCTTCCGCTCGAGCCCGAGCCGCTGCAGCAATCGGCTGAGACCGTATTGTGGGTGGCTGCGGTTCGACGCCTCGCGCGAGGGCTCGCCGGAGAGCGGATCGTGCGTGACCAGCCGCCAGTCTTCCTCCGACATCGAAAAGTCGAGCCCGGGCAGCACGATGGCGCCGTCCGGCATCGCGGCAACCGCCTCGATCAGCCGCGCTGTAGCGGGGATGGACCCGGTGGAACCGGCAATCACCACCGGCCCGGACGGCGGCGCATCGCGGTAGCGGTCCGCTTCCGCCTGCAGCGTCGCATTGCGGCGGATCGCCGGAGAGGAGCGATTGAGCTCTTCGAGTCGCGCCGGCCAGTAGTCGCTGGCGATCTTGAGGAATGCCAGCGTCAGCTGCCACCATTGCGCGTGATCGGCCGCTTCGATGGTATCGAGTGCGGCCCAGTCGCACTCCTCCGTTTCCATCGCGTCGATCAGTTCGGCGAGCGCGCGGGCAAGCCAGATCGCATCGGCCGGGCTTGCAGGCGCGACCAGCGGGCTCTCGGCGTGAACGGCGGTGATGGCGGCCGGCAGGCTGTTGCGCCAGGCGAGCACGAGCCGCGCGAGTTCCAGAAGGCGTGCCGGGCCGGAAAGCGGCTCCGCCATGTCGAGGGCGGCCGGTGCCGTCTCGTCGAAGAAGCCGCTGTCATCATCGGTTTCGCCGAGCGGGCGGATGACCGGCAGGATGGCGGAACGGCCGCCGAGAAGATCGACAAATTCCGATCGCAGCGTTCGCGCCGAACGCCGGGTCGGCACGTAGATCGTCATGTCCGCCAGCGACAGCGGGTCGTCGGCGTCGTGGCGGAAACCGGGGATGACCGTGCCGTCGCAGATCTTCTGCGCCAGCGTCTTCAGGAACGGCAGGCCCGGGTGTATTGAGAACACGTTGGGGGCGCCGGCCCGCCGCGCGTTCATGCCGCGCCTGCCTGCCTGCCGACGACAGCCTCCGCTTCGGCGATCGCCTCGGGGGTGCCGACGGTTATCCAGTGGCCTTCGAGGATGAGACCGTACAGGCGGCCGGCCGCGATCGCGCGGTCGAAATAGATATTGAGATTGAAGGCCTCGTCGGGCGCGTCGGCGAGCAGCGCCGGCATCATGGCGATCGCCCCGGCATAGACCACGGGCTCGCCCGGACCGTTTGCGAAGCGGGTCAGCCGGCCATCGGCGTCCATCGAAAAGTCGTTGCGGCCGTTGTGTCCCGTCGTGTTTTCCAGCTGCACGCACAGCATGGCCATGTCCATGCGCGCCGGGTCGAAGAAGGAGGAAAGCCGCCGCAGGTTACTCATCTCGCCGCGCTGCTCCCCGACCCAGAACAGATCGGCATTCAGGACGAAGACCGGCTCGGGGCCCAGCAGCTTCAGCCCCTTGGCCAGTCCGCCGCCGGAGTTCATCAGCGCCTCGGTCTCGTCGGAGATCAGGATCTTCGGGCGGTTGCGACGCGACAGATGGTCGATCATCTGCCCCGCGAAATGGTGGACGTTGACGACGGCCCGCATCACGCCGGCCGTCTCCAGCGCGTCGAGGCCGTAGTCGATCATCGCCTTGCCCGCGATCGGCACCAGCGGCTTCGGCATGGTGTCGGTGACGGGCCGCAGTCGCGTTCCGAGCCCGGCGGCCAGCACCATGGCATTTTCGATTTTCATCGCGGTATCCGTCCTATGATTCGTCGGACAGGATTCCAGCCTTTCCGCACCAGTCGCGCAAGGGGGCGAGGCGGGGATGTTCAAGGGCAGTGCGCAGGTTATCCAGGGTTCGCGGCATGTGCTTCATGTAGGCAGGCTTGCCGTCGCGCTGCATCAGCCGCACCCAGATGCCGACGAGCTTGCAGTTCCGCTGCGCCGCCATGATGTGCCAGGCCGCAAGAAAGGCGTCGCGATCGAAGCTGCCGGAGGCTTGCCGGAACGCCAGGTAGTGGTCGAGCATCCGGCCGGCGAGGTCCTTCGGCATGTCCACGCGCGCATCCTGCACCAGCGAGGCGACGTCATAGGCTGTCGGCCCGATCATCGCGTCCTGGAAGTCGATGATGCCGACGCGGTCGATACCCTCTGCCTGCGGCCGCCAGATGATGTTCGGCGAATGGAAATCGCGCAGCAGCAGGTTCTTCTCCGCACCGGCCAGCGCGCTCACGAGGTCGCTCCAGATCGACCGGTATTCCGTGCGCAGCCCAGCCGATGCCGGGGCCCCGGTGCGCCAGGGCAGGTACCAGTCCGTCAGCAGGCTGACCTCGATCTGCATCGCGTCATGGTCGAAATCGGGGATCCGGTAGTCGCTGCCGTCCCCGACCGGGATCGCCTCCTGCACCGGCTGGCCGTGCAGGGCGGCGAGGACGCTTGCGGCTTCGAGGTAGCGCTCCGGTATCGGCCGGCCCTCGTCGTCGAGCACGCCGTCCTGGCCGAGGTCCTCGATCAGCAGGATGCCGCGGTCGAGGTCGCGGTGATAGACCGAAGGCGCTGCGAATCCGCGGGCACCGAGATGGGCGGCGATCGCCACGAAGGGACGGACGTCTTCGGCGATATGGGCGATCTGCTGGTAGTACTTGCCGTCCGCAAGGATCGGCCCCGGCGTGTGACGGGGGGAGTCCATCAGCACGAGGCGCTGCCCGTCCGCATAGATGTGCTCGTAGGCCCGGATCGAGGCGTCGCCGGTCAGGTGGCGGCGGCGGGCCGCAGCCAGTCCGGATCTCGCAAGAAAGGCGCGGATGTCGAGCGTGCGGCCGACGCGCGCGCCAAGTTCTTCCGGCCCTTCGATCTCGACGCGCCGTCCGGCCCCCTCGTGCAGGAAGCGCAGCGTCAGGCGGGAGGGCGGCAGGGCCTCGACGGCCCGTTCCGGCCATTCCACCAGGCAGATGCCGTCTTCCAGCGCCTCGTCGAGGCCGAGCTCGTCGAGCTCGGCGGCCTCGGCAATGCGGTAGAGGTCGAAATGGGCGATCGGGATGCGCAGCGCGTAGCTCTGCACGAGCGTGAACGTCGGGCTCGGCACCTCGAGGAATTCATCGTCGGCCACCGCACGGATCAACGCCCGGGCGAAGGTCGACTTGCCGGCGCCGAGATCGCCGGACAGGGCGATCAGGTCGCCGGGCCGGACGGCGCGCGCCAGATCCTCGCCGAAGCGTATCGTCTCGGCTTCGTCGGCAAGATGGACCGTCCGGGTGAACATGGCCCTATTCCGCCGCCACGACCGACGGCAGCGATCCGGGCGGGATGCGGCAGGTCACGCAGGTGCCCTCGCCCTCGCGGCTGTCGATGGTGACGCTGCCGTGATGCAGGCTGACGAAGCTCTCGACGATGGAAAGCCCCAGGCCGGCACCGCCGCGGCGGCCGTGGCTCTCGAAGCGGTTGAACACCGTGCGAAGCACGTCCTGCGGGATGCCGGGGCCGTTGTCGGAGACGCTGAAGACGAAATCCTCGTTCTCGCGCCAGCATTTCAGCTCGATGGTCGTGCCCTCGGCGGCAAAATTCGCGGCATTCGCAAGCAGCTTGATCAGGATCTGCTTCAGGCGCTGGTGGTCGGCGACGATGCTGCCGAGCTTTTCCGAGGCGACGATGTCGAGCGAGACGTGGTTTTCCTGCAGCCGGTCGGAGAAGTCCATCGCCACATCCTCGAGCAGGTCCGACAGTTCGATGTCGGAAAGCTCGAGCTCCATGATGCCGGCATCGACGGTTGCAAGGTCGAGGATATCGTTGACGATCGTCAACAGGATGGCCGACGAGGTGGCGATGTGATCGACATACTCGGCCTGCCGCTCGGTCAGCGTCCCCATGGACGGCGTCTTCAGGAGGTCGGCAAATCCGATGATGTTCGTCAGCGGCGATCGCAGTTCGTAGGAAACGTGCTGGACGAAGTCGTTCTTCAGCGCATCCGCCTTGCGCAGCGCGTCGTTCTTCTCCGTCAGCGCCCGCTCGACCCGTACGCTGTCGGTGATGTTGACGAAGGTCAGCATGGTCTGGGCGTTCGAAAGCGGGATGACCGCGAAATCGAGCACCAGTCCGGTATGCAGCTCCAGGATCCCCCGGTCGGACGGGCGTTCGTCGTCGAAACTGGTGATGATGCGGCCGAACCGCTTCCAGCCGTCGGCACCGTCATAGGAGGGGGCGCAGGCCTGCTCGATCGCCCGGATGTGCGTTCCCGGTTGCGCCTGCGCCTCGGTGATGCCCCAGAGCGCGCGGAAGGCGGGGTTCGAAAGGCGGATGCGGCCGTCGGGGCCGAACACCGCCACGCCCTCGGACAGATGGTCGATCGTCTCGTCCTGGACCTGCACGAGCGTGTTGTAGCGCGTCTCCAGGTCGACCTTTTCGGTCAGGTTCTCGAACACCCAGGTGGCGCCGCCCTGCGGCCGGGCGGTGGCGAAGACGCGCAGCGTCTGCCCATTGGGCAGGTGCCAGAGCTCCGTCTGCGTGTCGATTGCCCGGTAGACGGACAGAACCTTGTCCTTCCACTGCCGCCAGTTGAGCTGCTCCGGCAGCCGCGACTCCGCACGCAGGCGGTCCAGCATCTCGCCATGGTCCGGCCGCCGTTCGAGGAAGGCGGTGTCGAGGTCCCAGAGGCTCTGGAAGGCCTGGTTGTAGAACTGCAGGCGCTGGCTGCCGTCGAAGATGGCGACGGGCGTCGCCAGATGGTCGAGCGTCTCGGCATGGCTCTTCAGCGTGCGCTGGAGCTCCTCGCGGATCGCCTCCGCCTCGGAGACATCCAGCCCGATGCCGGCGGAGCCCGCCGCGCAGCGGGCATCGACGACCTCGAAGAAGTTCCGCTTGCCCTGGACCACGGTGGAGACCCGGTCGCGGAACGGCGTGTCGAAGGTGCTGGTGGCCCGGATCCTTTCGCGGGCGACCGCGGGCAGAAGCTCACGCCCCTCGCGCACGGCCTCCTGCGCGTCACGGGCCTCGACCGCCTGTCCGTAGGCGGCGTTCGCCCAGACCAGCGCTCCCTCCCGCGACCGCTGCCAGACCGGCAGGTCCAGCGAATCGAGCAGGTGCTGGAACACGGTCAGCGACTGCATGAGGCGATCGCGTTCGATCTGCAGCTCGGCCGCCTCGCGGCGCAGATTGTTCAGGGCGACGAAGCGCACGAAGGCCTGCCCGCCGGACACCCGTCCCTGCACCTCGACGATCTCGCTGCGGGTCGTCTCCACGATCAGGTCGAAGCTCTGGGCCTGCGAGCGCAGCGCCTCGATTGCCCGTTCGGCCTCGGCCGCGGAGGCCGGCTTCAGCCATCGTCCCAATGCGAGGAAATCGGCGTCGGCCGCAGGCGCGCCGGTCTCCGGCGGCAACTGCCCCAGCACTTCCGGACGTTGCGACAGGCCGTCCCAGACGATGATGCGCCGGTTCTTGTCGCTGATCAGCGCCTGGAGCCGGGCGTTGCGGTGCTTGGCGTCGGCGACGGTGGCGCGGAGCGTGCCGATCTCGTCCTCCAGCCGCCCGCGTTGCCGGATCATCCAGATGGCCGAGAACAGCGCGGCCGAAACCACGCCGAGAAGGACGGAAAAGGTCATGACCTCGGACGAGCCGAGCAGCCGCGTCGCGCCGTCGGCGTCCTGCGCCAGCGCCGGTGGCGCGAGCACGGACAGCGCCGAGCCGCCCGCCAGAAACCGCAGCCACCCTCTGTGATGATCGAATGCCTTCAGGCTGGTTTCGCAGATCGTCCTGATCCGCGTGGCGATCGTTATGGGTGCGCCAGCACCCGGGCCCGAGCGGCCCTTCTTCAATTCCGACATCATCCCCGGTATGTCTCCGTCTGTTTGCCGCCTGGTCGACAAGACATCCCAGATCCGGCGCCGCCGCGGCCCGTCCGAAACGGGGCAGGCCGGCAGCCGATGGAGGCGCACGATCGCCTGCACGTCGCTCGCGACGAGCAGTATCCGAGATCCCCATCATGGCGTCGAATCAACGACATAACCATACTTCCATCCCGAATCTGCGGGAAGGCACGCGGGCAAAAAAGAAGCCGCAGCCCTGTCAAGGCTGCGGCCAACCACATATTGTGGATAAGTCGGGTAAGGATCAGTACCGGTAGTGTTCGGCCTTGAACGGACCCTGGGTCGTCACGCCGATATAGGCGGCCTGCTCCTGGGAAAGCTCGGTCAGCTTGGCGCCGAGCTTGGCGAGATGGAGGCGAGCCACCTTCTCGTCGAGGTGCTTCGGCAGGACGTAGACCTCGTTTTTGTACTTGCCGTTGTTCTTGTAGAGCTCGATCTGCGCGAGCACCTGGTTCGAGAACGAGGCCGACATGACGAAGGACGGATGGCCGGTGGCGTTGCCGAGGTTCAACAGGCGACCCTCGGAAAGAAGGATCATCCGGTTGCCCTTCGGGAACTCGATCATGTCCACCTGCGGCTTGATGTTCGTCCACTTGAGGTTGCGCAGGCTGGCGACCTGGATCTCGTTGTCGAAGTGGCCGATGTTGCCGACGATCGCCATGTCCTTCATCTCGCGCATGTGCTCGATGCGGATGACGTCCTTGTTGCCGGTCGTGGTGATGAAGATGTCGGCGGAGCCGACGACGTCCTCGAGCTGAACGACCTCGAAGCCGTCCATGGCGGCCTGGAGCGCGCAGATCGGGTCGATTTCCGTGACCTTGACGCGGGCGCCGGCGCCGCGCAGCGAGGCGGCCGAGCCCTTGCCGACATCGCCGTAGCCGCAGACGACGGCGACCTTGCCGGCCATCATCACGTCGGTGCCACGGCGGATGCCGTCGACGAGCGATTCCTTGCAGCCGTACTTGTTGTCGAACTTCGACTTGGTGACGCTGTCGTTGACGTTGATCGCGGGGAAGGGCAGCAGGCCCTTCTGCTGCAGCTGGTAGAGACGGTTGACGCCGGTGGTCGTCTCCTCGGTCACGCCCTTGATGGCGTCGCGCTGCTTGGTGAACCAGCCGGGCGAAGCCTTCAGGCGCTTCTTGATCTGCGCGAACAGGATCTCTTCCTCTTCCGAACCCGGATGGGAGAGCACGTCCTCGCCGGCCTCGGCGCGCGCGCCGAGGAGGATGTACATGGTGGCGTCGCCGCCGTCGTCGAGGATCATGTTCGAAAGGCCGCCGTCGGCCCACTGGAAGATCTGGTCGGTATAGGTCCAGTATTCCTCGAGCGTCTCACCCTTCACCGCAAAGACCGGGATGCCGGCGGCTGCGATGGCGGCTGCGGCATGGTCCTGGGTGGAGAAGATGTTGCAGGAGGCCCAGCGAACCTCGGCGCCGAGCGCAACGAGGGTTTCGATGAGTACGGCGGTCTGGATGGTCATGTGCAGGGAGCCGGTGATCCGGGCGCCCTTCAGCGGCTTGGCCGCCCCGAACTCGTCGCGGCAGGCCATCAGCCCCGGCATTTCCGTTTCCGCGATCGCAATTTCCTTGCGGCCGAAGTCGGCAAGGCCGATGTCCGCAACGTGATAGTCCTTGGTGTTGCTCATGCGTGTCTCCAGACTGAATTGGGTCGTGTTCCGGCGCTGCGCGCTGGCGCGGGCCGGACAGTAACGGCGCGAACGCCGGCGCGAGCGGATCCGCCCGTCCGCGGTCTGGCGCACGCTTAGCAGGAAACGTCAGGGGTGGCAACTAGGATATAAAGAAGTCTTTATATCTTTATATCGACGAGGGAGATCACATTTCCTCGCCGAAGCGATTGGCGACGAGGGCCTCGAGCGCGGCAAGCACCTCATGGGCCTGCGCCCCGGCGGCCGTGACGTGCACGGAGCAGCCCGGGCTCGCGGCCAGCATCATCAGGCCCATGATCGACGTGCCGCCGACCGTCATGCCGTCCTTGGACACCGTCACCTCGGCGTCGAAGCCGTCGACGGTCTGCACGAACTTGGCCGATGCACGGGCGTGCAGGCCGCGCTTGTTGATGATCAGAAGATCCTTGGACAGGGACATAGTCGAACCGTGCATGGGGTTTGGCGCATCCATCGTCATTTGCCGCTGAGGACGCGGCTGGCAACATTGATGTACTTACGCCCCGCTTCCGAGGCCTCGACGAGCGAGCGCTCCATGTCGCCGTCGTTGCGAACGCCCGCGAGCTTGATCAGCATCGGCAGGTTCACCCCGGCGATCACTTCGACCGAGCCGCTGTTCATGACGGAGATGGCGAGGTTGGAAGGCGTGCCGCCGAACATGTCGGTCAGGATGATGACGCCCTGGCCGCGATCGGCACGCTGTGCGGCCTCCAGAACGTCCTGCCGGCGTTGGTCCATGTCGTCTTCCGGGCCAATGCAGACGGTTTCGATCGCCTCTTGCGGCCCCACGACGTGCTCCAGCGCGAGACGGAACTCCTCCGCCAGCTTGCCGTGGGTGACAAGCACCAGTCCGATCATAAGCACCGCTCCAATTGCCCAACATTTAGGCGACGCCAATACCGCACTGCGAAAAAGTCGTCCACCGTTGGGGAGGTCATCTTGTCGATGAAAAGGCCGAGTGCAAGTTAAAAATACCTCATCAAGGCCATTTCGGAGTGCTTGCGCATCAATTCCGGACCAGAAGAGGCAGCAGGCGCACCAGCCTTTCGAAGCAGTCGAACCCGTCGGCCACCGGCAGGCGGACCAACGGCAGGCGATGTCCGGGGAGAATTTCGCTTTGCTCGCCTTCGGGCGCGATGCGTTCGTCGAACGGGGTACGGACGGGTCGGATGGCCTGCCCAAGGATTGCGCAGCCGATCGTCTCCACCTGTACGATGCCGGAACCGCGGATCTCGGCCATTCCCGCGATCGTCGCAGGCGGGCGCGCGAGGATGCGCCCGCCGGCGACCTCGAGCAGCACCTGGTCGTCGGAGACGAGTGCTGCGAACAGGCCGCGCTCGCGTGCCCGGCCGATGCAATGAAGCGCTGCGGCAGTCTTGCCGGAACCGGACGGGCCGACGAAGAGCAGGCCGGTGGTGCCGACGACGATCGCCGTGCCGTGGAAGTTCGCGGCCCGGCTCATTGCCGGCGACCCGCCGCCGGAAGCGACAGGAGGAAACGCGCACCCTTGATCTCACCGGTGCCGCGGTCGATGATGTTCTCGGCCTTCAGCGTGCCGCCATGCGCCTCGGCGATCTGCCGCGAGATCGACAGCCCGAGCCCGGAATTCTGGCCGAATCCCTCGCTGTCGGGCCGGTCGGTGTAGAAGCGCTCGAAAATGCGGTCGATGTCTTCCGCCTGGATGCCGGGACCGTTGTCCTCGATCTTGACGATCCGCCGGCCGTTGCGCCCGTTCGACAGCCGCACGACGATGCGCCCGCCCTGTTCGGGAACGAAGGAGCGGGCGTTTTCGATCAGGTTGGTGATGATCTGGCCGATGCGCAGTTCGTGGCCGCTGATGTCGAAGCGCGCCTTCGGATTGTCGTTGCGGTCCACGACGAAGTCGAGGATGACCGGCTTCTTGTTGCTGCGGATCTGGCGTGAGATGTCCACGAGGTCGCCGAGGATCTTTTCGAGGTCGACGGTCTTCGCATCGCTGCGGGCAAGCTCGGCATCGAGGCGCGAGGCGTCGGAAATGTCGCTGATCAGCCGGTCCAGCCGCCGGACGTCATGCTGGATGATGTCCATCAGCCGCTTCTTGGATTCGTCGGTGCGGGCGAGCGGCAGGGTCTCCACGGCGCTCCGCAGCGACGTCAGCGGATTCTTGAGCTCGTGGCTGACATCGGCGGCGAAGCTTTCGATCGCATCGATGCGGTCGTAGAGCGCCGTCGTCATCTCGCGGATCGCCACCGACAGGTTGCCGATCTCGTCCTGGCGCGAGGAGAAGTCGGGAATTTCCTCGCGTTCCTTGGCACCGCCGCGGCGGACACGGATGGCGGCGGCCGCAAGCCGACGCAGCGGGTTGGCGATCGTGCTGGACAGCAGCAGCGACAGGAACACGTTGCCGAGGGCCGCCACACCGAAGACGCGCATGATCGCCAGGCGCTCGGCATGCACGATCTTGTCGATGTCCCCGGCCTGGGTCGAAAGCAACAGCACGCCCAGCACGGCGCGGAAGCGCTGGACGGGGACGGCCACCGAGACGATCAGCTCGCCCTTGTCGGTGACGCGGACGACCGCGCCGCGGACCCCGGTCAGCGCGTTCATCACTTCCGGATAGATGGAGCCGTCGCCGCCGGGGGCTTCCTTGTATTCGGGCAGGTTGCCCGGCTGGAGGATCCGGTTGAACCAGGCGTTGAACGTGTCGAAGAACGACGTCTCCTCCGGCTCCACCGGCGGCAGGTCGAAGCGCAGCACCTGCCCCTGCGTATAGAGATGCCGGGAATCGAGCAGGAGGTTCGCATCGGTGTCGTAGATGCGGGCCCGCGTCCGGGTGGGCGAGATGAGGCGCCTGAGAACGGGGGCGACCCGCTCCGGATTGATCGGAAAATCGAGGTCTTCGTCGTTCGGCAGCGGCGTGATGCTCTGGCCGGCCTGCAGCTCGAGCAGCTTCTCGGGGTCGATCGTGATCGAGTTGGTGTCGACCGAAGCCGAGGCCGAGATCGCACCGGCGATGATTTCGCCCTGCGTCAGGAGGCTCTCCACGCGGGCATCGATCAGGCCCTCGCGAAACTGGTTCAGGTAGAGGATGCCCGCGACGAGGACGACGAGCGCGACGAGGTTGAAGAACAGGATCCGGCGCGTCAGGCTGGAGAAGACGGCGTTGCCGAAGATCCGGCGGATCAGCTTGAAGGGATAGGTCCAGTAGGAGCGCACATGCCGGGGGGCCGGGCGGCCCTCGAGGTCGTCCAATTCCTTGTCCAGCGCGTTTTCCGGTACAGCAGTCAATGGTCCTGAACGGCTTCTGGCCGCCTCCGTCCCGGCTGGGATGCCACCGCCGCCCACCCGTATGCAAGCAAAATCGCATTCGGGCGGCGGCTTTCGGCCCCTCGGCCTGTCTGTCGGCGGTTAGGCGCTCTCGCGGAAACGGTAGCCGACGCCGTAGAGCGTCTCGATCATGTCGAAGTCGGCATCGACCATCTTGAACTTCTTGCGCAGCCGCTTGATGTGGCTGTCGATGGTGCGGTCGTCGACATAGACCTGCTCGTCATAGGCGGCGTCCATCAGCGAATCGCGGCTCTTGACCACGCCAGGGCGCTGCGCCAGCGCGTGCAGGATCAGGAATTCGGTGACCGTCAGCGTGACCGGCTCGTTCTTCCAGGTGCAGGTATGGCGCTCCTGGTCCATGGCGAGCTGCCCGCGCTCCAGCGAACGTGCCTGTGCGTCGCCGGGCTTGGCCGGCACCGCGACACCCGCGGCTGCCGCCTCGCGGCTGGAGGCGCGCCGAAGCACCGCCTTGACGCGCTCGACCAGCAGGCGCTGGGAGAAGGGCTTGGTGATGAAGTCGTCCGCACCCATCTTCAGGCCGAACAGCTCGTCGATCTCTTCGTCCTTCGACGTCAGGAAGATCACCGGGATGTCCGACTTCTGCCGCAGGCGCCGCAGAAGCTCCATGCCGTCCATGCGCGGCATCTTGATGTCGAAGATCGCCAGCTGCGGCGGACGGGCGAGAAGCCCGTCGAGAGCGGATGCGCCGTCCGTGTAGGTCTCCACACGGTATCCCTCGGCTTCCAGCGCAATCGAAACGGACGTCAGGATATTCCTGTCGTCGTCCACCAGCGCGATTGTCTGCATCCTGCTCGTCTCCATGGTCATGTTCGCCTCACTGATCTGCCGGGGACACGATTTCCCGGCCATCGATATGGTGCGCTTCCTTTGGGGGTAAAGGTGGAACAAATTGTGGCAAGCGTCTCGACGGGCCGTCCGGCGGCGGTCGAGCGCGGTTGCCGAAGCGGCATTTAAATCGATTTTCTAAACGATTTAAAAAGTCAGACTATTTCTTAAATCGATTAATATACTGATATTATTAGCCTTTTTTGAAAGTTCGCTTGTCAAGCGCCGCGCCAGAAGTTAGTTTCCGAAAAAATCCATCCATTCCACTCAACGCGAAGGAAAACTGGGCCATGAAGGAACTGGGCATTCGCAACCCCTCTTGCGGTCTCGAATCGATCGGCTTCACGGACACGGGAACGGTCCGCTACAACTTTACGGAAGCAGATCTCTATGAAGAAGCGCTGGGGCGTGGCGAGGCGGTCAAGACGGCCCATGGCGCCCTGCGTGCCCTGACCGGCCAGCACACCGGTCGCTCGCCGAAGGACAAGTTCGTCGTCCGCGACGACAACACCACCGGCCAGATCTGGTGGGACAACAACAAGGAACTGTCGCCCGCCCATTTCGAGGCGCTGAAGAAGGACATGCTGGCGCATGCGGCCGGCAAGGACCTGTTCGTGCAGGATCTGATCGGCGGCGCCGACAGCGAGTACGCCCTGCCGACGCGCGTGGTCACCGAGCTCGCTTGGCACTCGCTGTTTATCCGCAACCTCCTGATCCGTCCCGCCCAGGACGCGCTCGAGGGCTTCCTGCCGAAGCTCACGATCATCGATATGCCGACCTTCAAGGCCGACCCCGAGCGCCACGGCGCCCGCACCGAGACGATGATCGCCTGCGACCTGACCAACGGGCTGATCCTGATCGCCGGCACCTATTATGCCGGCGAGATGAAGAAGTCGGTGTTCACCGCGCTGAACTACATCCTGCCGGCGAAGAGCGTGATGCCGATGCACTGCTCGGCCAACGTCGGCCCGGACGGCGATTCCGCGGTCTTCTTCGGCCTGTCGGGCACCGGGAAGACGACGCTGTCGGCCGACCCGAACCGCACGCTGATCGGCGACGACGAGCACGGCTGGGGCGAGAACGGCATCTTCAACTTCGAGGGCGGCTGCTACGCCAAGACCATCCGCCTGTCCGCCGAGGCCGAGCCGGAGATCTATGCCACGACCCAGCGCTTCGGCACGGTCCTGGAGAACGTGGTGCTCGACGCCAACGGCGTTCCGGATTTCGATGACGCCTCGCTGACGGAGAACACCCGCTGCGCCTATCCGCTGCATTTCATCCCGAATGCCAGCGAGACGGGCAGGGCCGGCCATCCGAAGACGATCATCATGCTGACGGCGGATGCCTTCGGCGTCATGCCGCCGATCGCGCGGCTGACGCCGGACCAGGCGATGTACCACTTCCTGTCGGGCTACACGGCAAAGGTGGCCGGCACCGAGCGCGGCGTCACCGAGCCGGAAGCGACCTTCTCCACCTGCTTCGGCGCTCCCTTCATGCCGCGCCATCCGGCCGAATACGGCAACCTCCTGAAGCGGCTGATCGCCGAGCACGGCGTTGCCTGCTGGCTGGTCAATACCGGCTGGACCGGCGGCGCATACGGCGAAGGACGCCGCATGCCGATCAAGGCGACCCGCGCGCTGCTCTCGGCTGCGCTCGACGGTTCGCTGAACGATGCGCTGTTCCGCCGCGACGACAATTTCGGTTTCGAGGTTCCGATCTCGGTGCCGGGCGTCGACACCAAGATCCTCGATCCCCGCTCGACCTGGGCGGACGGGCTGGCCTACGATCGCCAGGCTCGGAAACTGGTCGACATGTTCGTCGCCAACTTCTCGAAGTTCGAGGAGCATGTGGACGGCAGCGTCCGCGACGCAGCGCCCGGCCTGCGCATCGCAGCCGAATAGGCTCCCTGAAAGCCATGATTCACGTGAAACCCGGCTCCGGCCGGGTTTTTCATGTCCGGCGGTGCACGCGGGGCGGATTTCGCTTTTGGCGGCACATGCGCTATGCAGGGCCATCCACGCAAGGAAAGGGCCATGGCCAGCGATCCGCTTCCCATCAGGGGTTCCATCATCATCGCCGGCTGGGAGCTGGTCGAGCAGTTCGTGCTGGCGGGCGGTCCCGGCGGCCAGAACGTCAACAAGGTCTCGACCGCCGTCCAGCTGTTCTTTGATCTCAGAAGCTCGCCGTCTTTGAGCGAGCGGGTCAAGGCCAATGCGGCCAGGCTGGCCGGCCGCCGGCTGTCCAAGGACGGCGTGCTGATGATCGAGGCGAACCGGTTCCGCAGCCAGGAGCGCAACCGCGAGGACGCGCGCGAGCGCCTGCGGGCCCTGATCCTGGAGGCGGCCGAGCCGCCACCGCCACCGCGCAAGAAGACCCGGCCCTCCAAGGGCGCGGTCGAGCGCAGGCTGAAGGAGAAGGCCGGCCGCTCCGACGTCAAGCGCATGCGGGCCAAGCCGTCGAACGATTGAGCGCCGGTCTTTCGAACCGGGTTGAAGATGCCCGCCGATGACCTAGCTTTCTTCTGCACGACAGCGGGTCGACCGGGTGCGGGTCCAGGGATTGGAGGACGTCATGGGTCTCTTCAGCTTTATCAAGAATGCAGGAAAGAAGCTCGGCATCGGGGGCGACGACGAGCCGCCGCAGGCCGAAGCCGTCAAGAAGGAGCTGGATTCCTTCGGGCTCGGCACGGACAAGGTCGAAGTCTCGGTGGACGGCGACAAATGCGTGCTGAAGGGCGTGGTGGCCGACCAGAGCATCTTCGAGAAGGCGGTGGTCGCCGTCGGCAATACACTCGGCATATCCAAGGTCGAGGCGGCGGACCTCAAGATCGTCGCGCCGGAATCCGGCCTGAAGCTCGCCGACGCCGACATGTCGGCGCTGGTAAAGGCGGCGACTCCGGCTAAGGAACCGGTGTTCCACACGGTGAAGAAGGGCGACAACCTCTGGAAGATCGCCGAGGCCGCCTATGGCAAGGGCAAGGGTCCCAAGCATACGGTGATCTTCGAGGCCAACCGGCCGATGCTGAGCGACCCGGACAAGATCTACCCCGGCCAGGTGCTGCGCATTCCCGATATCGATGGCGCGTGATCCGGCGGCAGGCGGTGGGACCGGGGCGTCGATGACCGGACACGAACTGATCCCCGGCTTCCGCTACCTGCCCGGCCATTTCGACCGCGCCGCCCAGGAGGCGCTCGTCGGCGAGATCCGCGCGGTTGCCGCCGCGGCCCCGCTTTACGTGCCGGTGATGCCGAGGAGCGGCCAGCCGATGTCGGTCCGCATGACCAATTGCGGCGCGCTCGGCTGGGTCACGGACAGGGACGGCGGATACCGCTACCAGGACCGACACCCCGTCACGGGAAGACCCTGGCCGCCGATCCCGGCGAGCCTGATGCGCCTCTGGGCGGAGGTATCCGGCTATCCGAAGCCGCCGCAGGCCTGCCTCGTCAATTTCTATGACGCAACGGCGAAGATGGGCCTGCACCAGGACCGGGACGAAAGCGACCTTGAAGCACCGGTTGTCTCGGTTTCGCTCGGCGACCAGTGCCTGTTTCGCATCGGCGGCACCGCGCGCAAGGCTCCGACCCGCTCGCTGCGGCTTTCGAGCGGCGACGTGGTGGTCCTGGGCGGGGAAAGCCGGCTCAGCTTCCACGGCGTCGACCGCATCTACCCCGGCACGTCGACGCTCCTGAGGGACGGCGGCCGGATCAACCTGACCCTCAGACGCGTGGATCCCTGACGGCTCCGTGGCCAGTCAGATCTTGCGCAGGCCGACCGTCTCGACCAGGTGGTTTTCGCCCTTCTGCAGGATCAGGTCGGCACGCGGCCGGGTCGGCAGGATGTTCTGGCGCAGGTTCTTCAGGTTGGTGTTCTGCCAGAGCCCTTCGGCAATCGACTTTGCTTCGTCCTCGCTCACCTGCGAATAGCGGTTGAAGTAGGAATCCGGGTTGCGGAACGCGGTCTCCCGCAGCCGCATGAAGCGCTCGACATACCAGCTGTGGATCAGCGCCTCGTCGGCGTCGATGTAGATCGAGAAGTCGAAGAAGTCGGAGACCATCGGCACGACCTTGCCGTCGGCCGGCAGGCTGCGCGACTGCAGCACGTTGATGCCCTCGAAAATCAGGATGTCCGGCCGGTGGATCACCTGGAACTGGTCGGGCAGGACGTCGTAGGTCAGGTGCGAATAGGTCGGCGCCTTGACGTTGGGCTGGCCCGCCTTGATCGCCGACAGGAAGCGCAGCAGCGCGCCCATGTCGTAGCTTTCGGGGAAGCCCTTGCGGTCCATCATGTTATCGCGCTTCAGCACCGCGTTCGGATGCAGGAAGCCGTCGGTGGTGACGAGATCGACCTTCGGGCTCGACGGCCAGCGCGACAAGAGCTCGGCGAGGATGCGGGCGGTGGTCGACTTGCCGACCGCCACCGAGCCGGCAATGCCGATCACGAAGGGCGTCTTCGATTCATCCGAAAGGCTCAGGAACCGCTTGCGTTGCTGGAACAGCAATTGCGAGGATTCCACATGCGCCGAAAGCAGCCTGGACAAGGAAAGGTAGATGCGGCGCACCTCGTCGAGATCGATCGGGTCGTTCAGCGAACGCAGCCGTTGCACCTCGTCGGCCGACAGCGTCAGCGGCGTGTCGGCGCGGAATTGCGACCACTCTTCCGCCGAGAAGAACCGGTAGGGCGAATAGTGGTGGTTGCCGTAGTCGTCGGGGATGTCGGCCCGGTTCTTGCCATGGGGAGGCTGCGAGATCATGTCGGCCGGCCCGCCTTCTCGGCGATCCCGGACTGGCCGGTCCGCCGTTCCAGTTCCTGCATGACGTCGGCAAGACCGACGCCGCCGATCCTCAGCACCACCATCAGATGGTAGAGCAGGTCGGCGCTTTCGCTGACCAGCGAAGCGCGATCGTTTTCGATCGCGGCGATCACCGTCTCGACGGCTTCCTCGCCGAGCTTCTTGGCAGCCTTCGGCTGGCCGGCGGCGACGAGTTTCGCCGTCCAGGATTCCTCCGGCGAGGCTGCCGCCCGTATCGCGACGATCCGCTCCAGATCGGCAAGAGTGAATGCGCTCATCCGATGTCCCCCTCCTCAGTCGAGCCGCATGGCGATGCCGTGGTCGGCCATGTAGCGCTTGGCCTCGCCCACCGTGTAAGTGCCGAAGTGGAAGATCGAGGCGGCGAGCACTGCGGTCGCATGGCCGTCGCGAATTCCCTCCACGAGGTGGTCGAGGGTGCCGACGCCGCCGGACGCGATCACCGGCACCGGCACCCGGTCGGCGATCGTGCGCGTCAGCGCGATGTCGTAGCCGCCCTTCTGGCCGTCGCGGTCCATGGACGTCAGAAGCAGTTCGCCCGCCCCGCGCTCCACCATCTTCTCGGCAAAGGCCACCGCATCGATGCCGGTCGCCTGCCGCCCGCCATGGGTGAAGATCTCCCAGCGGTCGGCCTCGCCGTCCTTCGAAACTTTCTTGGAATCGATGGAGACGACGATGCACTGGTTGCCGAACTTGTCGGCGGCCGCAGCGACGAAGTCGGGATCCTTCACCGCCGCCGAGTTGATCGAGACCTTGTCGGCGCCGGCCAGCAGCAGCTTGCGGATGTCGGCGAGGCTGCGCACGCCGCCGCCGACCGTCAGCGGCATGAAGCAGTGCTCGGCCGTGCGCGCGACGACGTCGAAGATCGTGTCGCGGTTGTCGGAGGAGGCGGTGATGTCGAGGAAACACAGCTCGTCGGCACCGGCTGCGTCATAGGCCTTGGCCGATTCCACCGGATCGCCGGCATCGACCAGGTTGACGAAGCTGACGCCCTTCACGACGCGGCCGTCCTTGACGTCCAGGCAGGGGATCACGCGGGCTTTCAGGCTCATGCCTTGCCTCCTTTCGCCGCGCGGATCAGCGCCAGCGCCTCCTGCGGATCGATCCGGCCATCATAGAGCGCGCGGCCGGAGATCGCACCCTCGAGCTTGGCGGCGTCGGGTTCGAGCATCCGGCGGATGTCGTCCATCGAGGCGAGGCCGCCCGAGGCGATGACGGGGATCGACACCGCGCCCGCGAGCTCGAGCGTGGAAGCCCAGTTGATGCCGGCCAGGATGCCGTCGCGGTCGATGTCGGTGTAGATGATCGCCGCCACCCCGGCGCCCTCGAATTTCTTCGCAAGCTCGATCACGCCGAGCTCGGACGCCTCGGCCCAGCCCTCCACCGCGACCTTGCCGCCCTTGGCGTCGATGCCGACGGCGACCCGGCCGGGGAAGCGCCTGCAGGCCTCGATCACCAGCGCCGGGTCGCGCACGGCGACCGTGCCGAGGATGACGCGGGCCAGCCCGCGCGACAGCCAGTTCTCGATATGCTCCAGCGTGCGGATGCCGCCGCCGAGCTGCACCGGGTTCCTGGTCGCCTTCAGGATGGCGTCGACCGCGGCCCCGTTCACCGTCTCGCCGGCAAAGGCCCCGTTGAGGTCGACCACATGCAGCCATTCGAAGCCCTGCGCCTCGAAGGCGGCCGCCTGAGCGGCGGGATCGGGGTTGTAGACCGTCGCCTGGTCCATGTCGCCGAGCTTGAGGCGCACGCACTGGCCGTCCTTGAGGTCGATGGCGGGAAAGAGGATCATGTGTCAGTCGTCCGTGGCTCTTCAGGGCTTCCAGCGCAGGAAGTTGGTGATCAGGGCGAGGCCGAGCGCCTGGCTCTTTTCCGGGTGGAACTGCGCGCCCGCCTTGTTGTCGCGGGCGACGAAGGCGGTCATCGGTCCGCCATAGTCGACGGTCGCGATCACGTCGTCCGGGTTCTCCGCCTTCAGGTGGTAGGAGTGGACGAAATAGGCGTGCAGGCCGCCGTCGCCGGTGGCAATCCCGGAAAACAGCGGGTGTTCGGAGTGCAGCGTGAGCGTGTTCCAGCCGATCTGCGGGATCTTCAGTCCCGGATCGTCGGGCTCCATCAGCGCGACGTCGCCGGAAATCCAGCCGAGCCCCTCGGTAACGGTCTTTTCCAGCCCGCGCGAGGACATCAGCTGCATGCCGACGCAGATGCCGAGGAAGGGCCGGGCGGCGAGCCCGACGGCCTCCCGCAGCGCATCGGTCATGCCGTCGACGGCGTCCAGTCCGCGGCGGCAGTCGGCATAGGCGCCGACCCCGGGCAGGACGATGCGATCGGCCGAGGCGACGCGCTCCGGACGGTCGGTGAGGTCGATCTCGGCTGCGATGCCGGCCTCGCGGGCCGCACGCTCGAAGGCCTTGGTGGCGGAGCGCAGGTTGCCCGAGCCGTAGTCGATGATGGCCACGCGCATGTGTCAGTCTCCGTCATAGCCGAGAAGGCCGAGCGCCGGCGGGCGGGTGGCCTTGGTCGAGGTATCGGACGCGGGCAGGGCCGCCGCCGTCGTCTTGTCCGGTGTTTCCTGTGCGCCGTAGTAGATCATCTCCGCCGTCTCCAGGTCCGGCGCGGTCACGACGGAGCGCAGCGTCCAGTCGCGCGCCTCGCGGGCACGCACGAGCGCCTGCGGCCCCTCGAGCGCCGTCAGGATGGAGATCGCGAGCGACAGCACCCAGCCGGCAACGCCGAGCTGCGGCGAGGCCGACAGCGCCGAGGCGGCGAACTGCGCGACAAGGGCGAGGACGCCCCAGAACCACAGCCGGTGGACCAGGAGCCAGATCGCCGGAAAGAAGAAGGCGGTCCAGCGGAAGCCGTCGCGGATGAAGGCCGCCTTCTCGGCCGCGGCCGGTTCGCCGGGCGGTGTCAGGATCAGGTAGCTCGCGGTGGTCAACGGGATTGTCCTGCCGGTCTGCCGGTCAGGCCAGCGACCCCTTCGTCGAGGGGATGCGGCCTTGCTGGCGGGGATCGATTTCGGTTGCCGTGCGCAGCACCCGGGCGACGGATTTGAAGCAGGTCTCGGCGATATGATGGTTGTTGGCGCCGTAGATGTTCTGGATGTGCAGGGTGATGCCGGCGTTCTGCGCCAGCGCCTGGAAGAACTCCCGCACGAGCTCGGTATCGAAGGTGCCGATCTTCGGCGCCGAGAAGGCGACGTTCCAGACGAGGAACGGCCGGCCGGAAACGTCGACCGCAGCGCGCGTCATCGTCTCGTCCATGGCGAGGTCGAGCGAGGCGTAGCGGGTGATGCCGCGCCGGTCGCCGAGCGCCTTGGCGATCGCCTGGCCGATCGCGATCCCCGTATCCTCGACCGCATGATGATCGTCGACATGCAGGTCGCCCTTGGTCTCGATCTCCATGTCGATCAGGGAATGGCGCGACAGCTGGTCCAGCATGTGGTCGAAGAAGCCGATCCCGGTCGAGATCTTCGACGTGCCCGTGCCGTCGATGTCGACCGTCACCGAAACGGCCGTCTCGTTGGTCTTGCGGGAGATGCTGGCTTTGCGGCTCATGGACTTTGCGTATCCTGGATCGACGACGACTTTCCTGGCCGTCCCATATCAGGCGGAAGGGCAAAAGGCCAGCATTCCGAAGTCGCCCCGAAATCACCCGGGCCATCGATTTGCAATCGCCGTTTCACCGCCTACATAGGTGTCGAGAAAGCCGGCCCATTTCGGGCGGCGCGCATCCGGCTTCGGCGGGTGCGAGATCTTCAGGTGTATCTATGAGTGAACACGATCCCTATGGAACGATGCACGCCACCACGATCATCACGGTCCGCAAGGACGGCAAGGTGGTCATGGCCGGCGATGGCCAGGTGAGCCTGGGCCAGACGGTAATGAAGGGCAATGCGCGCAAGGTGCGCCGGCTCGGCAAGGGCGATGTGATCGCCGGTTTCGCAGGTGCTACGGCGGACGCCTTCACCCTGCTCGAACGGCTCGAGGAAAAGCTCGAGCAGTATCCCGACCAGCTGATGCGCGCGGCCGTCGAACTCGCCAAGGACTGGCGCACCAACAAGTACCTGCGCAATCTCGAAGCGATGATGCTGGTGGCCGACAAGAACATCACGCTGGCGATCACCGGCAACGGCGACGTGCTCGAGCCGGAACACGGCACGCTGGCGATCGGCTCCGGCGGCAACTACGCCTTTGCGGCCGCACGTGCGCTGATGGACACGGACCGGTCGGCCGAGGAGATCGCCCGCCGCGCCATGCAGATCGCCGGCGACATCTGCGTCTATACCAACCACAACGTCGTTGTGGAGACGTTGGATGCCGAGCGGTAACCGCTACAGGTTCCGGCCGGCGACGGCGGCGGATCTTCCGCTGCTGGCAGGCTGGCTGGAGGAGCCGCATGTGCGGCGCTGGTGGGGCGACCCGGCCGAGGCGCTGGCGGAGATCGAACAGGCGATGGCAAGCAGGGATACCTCCCCGATGATCGTCGAGATGGACGGACGGCCGATCGGCTACCTCCAGTCCTACGACCCGCATCTGGAGGCGGATCATCCCTACCGCGACCAGCCCGTCGGCACGGTCGGGATCGACATCTCGATCGGCATTCCCGAACTGGTCGGGAAGGGCCACGGCAGTGCCATCCTGCGGCAATTCGCAGGCGAACTCTTCGCCCGCGGTGCCGTCCGCGTCGTCATAGACCCGTCGCCGGACAATGCGCCGGCCGTCCGCGCCTACGAGAAGGCGGGCTTCCGCCACCTGGACACACGCACTTCCATCTATGGTCCCGCCCACTTCATGGCGATGGACCCACTTTAGGAAAACGGAATAGCCATGAGCAACTTTTCCCCCCGAGAAATCGTCTCCGAACTCGACCGCTACATCATCGGCCAGAAGGATGCCAAGCGCGCGGTGGCGATCGCCCTGCGCAACCGCTGGCGCCGCCAGCAGCTCGGCGACGACCTGCGCGACGAAGTCATGCCGAAGAACATCCTGATGATCGGCCCGACCGGCGTCGGCAAGACGGAGATTTCCCGCCGCCTCGCCAAGCTTGCCGGCGCGCCCTTCGTCAAGGTGGAGGCGACCAAGTTCACCGAGGTCGGCTATGTCGGCCGTGACGTCGAGCAGATCGTGCGCGACCTGGTCGAGGTCGGCATTGCGCTGGTGCGCGAGAAGAAGCGTGCCGAGGTCGTCGCCAAGGCGCACATGAACGCCGAGGAACGCGTGCTCGACGCGCTGGTCGGCGCCACATCGTCGCCGGCCACCCGCGACAGCTTCCGCAAGAAGCTGCGCAACAACGAGCTGGACGACAAGGAGATCGAGATCGACGTCGCCGACACCGGCTCGGGCATGCCCGGCTTCGAGATCCCCGGCATGCCGGGCGCCAATGTCGGCGTGCTGAACCTGTCCGAGATGTTCGGCAAGGCGTTGGGCGGCCGCACGAAGAAGGTCAAGACGACGGTCAAGGACTCCTACAAGCTGCTGATCGACGACGAGTCCGACAAGCTGATCGACAACGAGCAGATCCAGCGCGAGGCGATCCGGTCCGCCGAGAACGACGGCATCGTCTTCCTCGACGAGGTCGACAAGATCGCCACCCGCGAGGGCGGCATCGGCGCCGGCGTCTCGCGCGAGGGCGTGCAGCGCGACCTCCTGCCGCTGGTCGAGGGTACGACGGTTGCGACCAAGTACGGGCCGGTCAAGACCGATCACATCCTGTTCATCGCTTCGGGCGCCTTCCACGTCTCCAAGCCGTCGGACCTGCTGCCGGAGCTTCAGGGCCGCCTGCCGATCCGCGTCGAGCTTCGGGCGCTGACGAAGGAGGATTTCCGTCGCATCCTCACCGAGACGGAAGCGAGCCTCATCCGCCAGTACAAGGCGCTGATGGAGACGGAGCAGGTGTCGCTCGAGTTCACCGAAGACGCGATCGACGCGCTGGCCGACGTCGCCGTCCAGCTGAACTCCAATGTCGAGAACATCGGCGCCCGTCGCCTGCAGACGGTCATGGAGCGGGTGCTCGACGAGATCTCCTTCGAGGCGCCCGACAAGGCCGGAAACCAGGTGACGATCGATGCCGCCTACGTGCGCGAGCATGTCGGGGCGCTGGCGTCCAACACCGACCTGTCGCGCTACATCCTCTGACGGGGCGCGCCTTCGGCCCCGCGCCGCAGGTGTCGCGATTTTGATCGCCCTCTTCTCGACACGCGCCGCGCTTCGATCTAGAACCGCGGCGCGTTTTCGCATTCCGGCACGGCATCATTCCGACACGATTGGGCTGCATGGGGTGCCGCGGAAATCGCTTCGCGCTGGGCGACCCTCGGGGCACACATCAATTCCGACCTTCGGAGATACCGCATCGTGCGACATCTGCTGACAATGCTTGCCATTGCCGCCACCCTGCTTGCGGGCGGCACCGCGGCCACGCGCGCCATGGACGTCGTGCCGCCGGGCAATCGCCATGTGGAACAGCCGCTGGTGCCGGGCGCCTCCGTCCGCCGCACGAAGGCCGGAAAGACAAGTTTCGACGCCAAGTACGAGAAGGTGCGCGACCTGCTCGCAACCGACCGCGAACTGACCGGGAAGCTCAAATCGATTGCCGCGCAGTATGGCATCGCGCCGATCCACATGGTGGGCGCCATCGTCGGCGAGCATACCTACAATGTCGACGCCTACGACCGGCTGCAGAGCTACTACATCAAGGCTGCGTCCTATGCCGGCGACAGCTTTCGCTTCGCCTATGAAGGCGAACGCGTCGACGAATTCGTCGATCGGCCGGAATTCTCCGTCTGCAACGGCAAGAAGGGCTCCTATGCCCTCTGGTCCTGCCGGGAGGCCGTGTGGGACCAGACGTTCAGGGGGCGGTCCGTCGGTGGCGTCTCCTATCCGAACAATCGCTTCAGCGCGGTCTTCTTCCAGCCCTTCTACGCCGGCCAGACCTTCGGCCTCGGGCAGATCAATCCGCTGACGGCCCTGATGCTGACCGACACGGTCGCGCGCGTCTCCGGCTACGAGCGGCTGGACGAGAACGATGCGGCCGGGGTCTACAAGGCGATCATGGACCCGGACATTTCGCTGGCCTACATGGCCGCGTCGCTGCGTCATTCCATCGATGCCTACAAGAAGATCGCAGGCGTCGATATCTCCGGCAACCCGGGCATTACGGCGACGCTCTACAACGTCGGAAATCCCGACGCGCGCGCCGCCGACTTTGCCCGCCGCCGGGCGGACGGCACGGCGCAATGGCCGGAAGAGAACTATTATGGCTGGCTGGTCAACGACAAGCTGGCGGAACTTCAGGCGCTGCTTTAGACTTTCTTCCTCGCCGCCCCGGTGGTCGGTGCGCGCAGGCCCGCGCGCCGCAAGATGCGCGAGGATTTTCCATGGACATGCGTCCCGAGCCGTTCGAGCCGCCGGCGCCGCAACCGCGGACGGTGCCGCCGTCGCGGCTTCAGATCATCCGCACGATCCTGCGCAATCCGCTCGAATTGTGGGGCGAGCCGTCCTACACGCTGCCCTGGATCGAAACGCGCTTCTTTCGCGAGCACACGCTGATCGTCAACGACCCGGGGCTGATCCGCCACGTGCTCGTCGACAATGCCCAGAACTACCGGATGGCCGACGTGCGCCAGCTCGTCCTGCGGCCGATCCTGCGCGACGGATTGCTGACGGCCGAGGGGGCGGTCTGGAAGCGCTCCCGCAAGGCCGTGGCCCCGATCTTCACCCCGCGCCATGCCAAGGGGTTCGCCGGCCAGATGCTCGGTCAATCCGAGCTCTATGCGGGCAAATACGAGGCCGGCACCGATGGCGGCGCCGTCTTCGACATCGCCAACGACATGACGGAACTGACGTTCGCGATCCTCGCCGAAACCCTCTTTTCCGGCGAGATCGTCTCGTCGTCCGGCAATTTCGCCGACGACGTCAACGCCCTGCTCCATCGCATGGGGCGCGTCGACCCGTTCGACCTCCTGAAGGCGCCCGGCTGGGTGCCGCGGCTGACCCGCATCGGCGGCCAGAAGGTCCTGGACAAGTTCCGCGCCATCGTCCGCAACACCATGGACCAGCGGCTGGCGCGGATGCGGGCCGAGCCGGACGCTGTTCCGCGGGATTTCCTGACGCTGCTTCTCGAGCAGGCCGGGCCGGACGGCCTGACGAACGAGGAGATCGAGGACAACATCCTCACCTTCATCGGCGCCGGCCATGAGACGACCGCCCGCGCGCTCGCCTGGACGCTCTATTGCGTTGCCAACACCCCCCATGCCCGCGCGGCGATGGAGGCGGAGATCGACGGCGTCCTCGCCACCGGTGCCGATCCGGTCGAGTGGCTGGATCGGATGCCCTGGACCCGGGCGGCGTTCGAGGAGGCGCTCCGGCTCTATCCTCCGGCCCCTTCGATCAACCGGGCGGCGATCGCCGCGGATCGCTGGACCAGCCCGTCCGGCGAGGTCGTCGAGATTCCGCAGGGGATCACCGTGCTGATCATGCCCTGGACGCTGCATCGTCATGCGCTCTATTGGGACCGCCCCCGCGCCTTCATTCCCGAGCGCTTCCTGCCGGAGAACCGCGACCGGATCGATCGTTTCCAGTTCCTGCCGTTCGGTGCCGGCCCGCGCGTCTGCATCGGCGCCACCTTCGCCCTGCAGGAGGCGGTGATCGCGCTGGCGGTGCTGATGCACCGTTTCCGTTTCGAGATGACCGCCGAGACGCGGCCCTGGCCGGTGCAGCGCTTGACCACGCAGCCCGCCAACGGCTTGCCGATGCGGGTGACGCCGCGTTCGGGCGGTGCGCGTCCCGGCTGACAGTTGCGGCCGCCCGTTGCTGGCGGACCGGGGCAACCCGTCTGTGCCGCCGTCCGTTTTCCGATGGCTCGTCAGGCCCGGTCGCAAAATCGATACCGGTGCGCACTCTTTTGCGCTAGATGCTGGGGACGATCGACCATCTGCCGGGCCTGTCCCGCGAAGTGCTGCTAGCCGGAAGGATCACGTGGCGGACCATCTGTTACTCGGTATAGACACCGGCGGGACCTATACGGATGCCGTTCTCTTCAGCGAGGCGAACGGCGTCCTGGCGAAGGCCAAGGCGCTGACGACGCGCCATGATCTCGCCGTCGGCATTTCCGGCGCGGTCGAGGCTGTGCTGGAGCAGGCGAAGGCGCCGGTCTCGGCCATCAGTCTCGTGTCGCTCTCGACGACGCTCGCAACCAACGCCCTGGTGGAGGGGCAGGGCGGCCGCGCCGGCCTCGTCATGATCGGCTTCGGGCCCGACGACCTGAAGCGCGACGGCCTCGTCGAGGCGCTCGGAAACGATCCCGTCATCTTCCTGCCCGGTGGGCACAACGTCCATGGTCACGAGACGCCGCTCGACATGGCGGCGCTGGATGCCGCGCTGCCGGAACTGGCCAGGAACGTTTCCTCTTTCGCCGTCGCCGGTTATTTCGCCGTCCGCAACCCGGCGCACGAACAGCGGGTCCGCGATCGCATCCGCGAGATCTCCCACCTGCCGGTCACCTGCAGCCACGAGCTCTCCTCCAAGCTCGGCGGACCACGCCGGGCGTTGACGACCTTGTTGAACGCCAGGCTGGTCTCGATGATCGACCGGCTGATCGGCGCCTGCGAGGGCTATCTCAGGGAGCGGGGAATCGACGTGCCGATGATGGTCGTGCGCGGCGACGGAGCGCTGATTTCCGCCGCCGAGGCGCGGCTCCGGCCGATCGAGACGATCCTGTCGGGACCGGCCGCCAGCCTCGTCGGCGCGCGTCACCTGACCGGGCTGGACGATGCCGTCGTCTCCGACATCGGCGGCACCACCACCGACGTCGCGGTCCTGGACCAGGGCCGGCCTCGTCTGGATGCCGAGGGCGCGGTCGTCGGCGGTTACCGGACGATGGTCGAGGCGGTCGCCATGCGGACCTACGGGCTCGGCGGCGATTCGGAGGTGCGCATCAACGATCGCGGCCTTGTGGCGCGGCTGGATCTCGGCCCCCGGCGCCTGCTGCCGCTGAGCCTGGCGGCGACGCTCCATGGGGATGTGATCCCTGTGGCGCTGGAGCGCCAGTTGCGGGCGCAGCACGGCGGGCGCCATGACGGCCGTTTCGCCGTCCGCACCGGCGTGCCCGGCTATCTGGCAAGCGGGCTTCAACCCCAGGAGGCCGCACTCTACGAGCGGATCGGCGATGTGCCGGTCCCGCTCGACCAGCTTCTGGCGAGCACGCTGCAGAAGGCGACGCTCGATCGCCTCGTCGGCCGCGGGCTTGTGCATATCAGCGCGATCACGCCCTCCGACGCGATGCATGTGCTCGGCCGGCAGGGGCAGTGGGACCGCGAGGCGGCACGGCTCGGACTGGCGCTCGCCGCACGCGCCCGGGACGGCGCCGGCCGGCCGATCGCCTCGTCGGCCGAAGAGCTGGCGCAGATGATCCTCGCGCGGCTGACGCGGCAGTCCTGCGACGTCATCATGGCCGCCTGCCTGGCGGAGGACGGCGCCGGCGTCATCGATCCGGCCGAATCGCTTCCCGTCGATCGCGCGCTGCGCCGGACGGAGGGCATCGTGCAGTTCCGCGTCAGCCTCGACCGGCCGCTGGTCGGCCTCGGCGCCTCGGCGCCGGTCTATTATCCGGCGATCGCCGGGATGCTGGACACCCGTTCCGCCATCCCCGAGCACGCCGATGTGGCGAACGCGATCGGGGCCGTCGTCGGACAGGTGCGCGCCAGCGTCACGGTCTTCGTGACCACGCCGGAGGAGGGCGTCTTCATCGTCGCCGGCGCCGGCGAGAGCGTGCGGCTGATCGACGAGGAGGCGGCGTTCTCGCTCGCCCGCGAACGGGCGATCGGGGCCGCCCTTCACACGGCTCATCTGAGCGGTGCCGACGAGCCGGCCGTCACCCTCTCGGAGGTCGTCGACGCGCCGGAGATCGAGGGCAGGCGCAAGCTCGTGGAGGCCCGCTTCATCGCAACCGCAACCGGTCGGCCGAGGATTGCGGGTGATCAGGGATCTCCGATTTTATCCATTCAGGAATAAATTCTTTGAACTATTGCTGAATTGACTATGAATGAAAGCTGGCGAAAGTGGCAGCATCCGCGGATCCCGAGATCCGCCCTGCATATCCGGAGCGTCAGATGAGCTACAGCGAGAAACACGGCCTTTCCTTCGACAGCGAACTGCTGGAATTCCTAGAGAAGGAAGCACTGCCGGGCACGGGCATCGATCCGGCCGGCTACTTCGCCGCCTTCTCTGCCCTGGTCGCCGATCTGGCCCCTGAAAACCGCACGCTCCTCGAAAAGCGCGATGCGATGCAGGAGCGGATCGACGCCTGGCACAAGGCCAATGGCGCGCCGGCAAATATCGCCGCCTACGAGGCCTTCCTCCGCCAGATCGGCTACATCGTTCCGGAAGGCACCGACTTCACCGTGACCACCGCCGATGTCGACCCGGAGGTCTCGACGGTGGCCGGGCCGCAGCTCGTCGTGCCGGTCATGAACGCCCGTTATGCGCTGAACGCGGCAAATGCCCGCTGGGGTTCGCTCTACGATGCGCTCTACGGCACCGATGCGATTGCGGAAGACGACGGAGCGGGCCGCGGCGGCGACTACAATCCGAAGCGCGGCGAAAAGGTGATTGCCTGGGCGCGCGCCTTCCTCGACGACAGCGTGCCGCTCGCCGGCGCACGCTGGAGCGATGCCCGCGCCTTCGCCGTCAGGGATGACGTGCTGCGCGTTTCCGTCTCCGACGGCGAGGTCGTCGGCCTGGCATCGCCGGAGAAATTCGCAGGTTATCTCGGCGATGCCGCAGCGCCGGGCAAGATCCTGCTGCGCAACAACGGCCTCCACATCGAGATTGTCGTCGATGCCACCACTGCGATCGGCCGGGCCGATCCGGCCCAGATCTCCGATGTCCGGCTGGAGGCGGCGCTGACGACGATCATGGACTGCGAGGACTCCGTCGCAGCCGTCGATGCCGCCGACAAGGTGGTCGTCTATCGCAACTGGCTCGGCCTCATGAAGGGCGATCTTTCGGAAGAGGTCGCAAAGGCCGGCAGGACGATCACCCGCACGCTCAATCCGGATCTCGATTACAAGCGGCCGGACGGTTCGACGTTCGCGCTGGTCGCTCGCTCGCTGATGCTGGTTCGCAACGTCGGCCACCTGATGACCAATCCGGCGATCCTCGACGGTGACGGTCGCGAGGTTCCGGAAGGCATCATGGATGCCATGGTGACGGCCCTGATCGCGCTGCATGACGTCGGCCGCAACGGCCGCCGCAAGAACTCGCGCGCCGGCTCGATCTATATCGTCAAGCCGAAGATGCACGGGCCGGAAGAGGTCGCCTTCGCCGTGAAGCTCTTCGGCCGCGTCGAAGAAGCGCTCGACCTGGCACCGAACACCATCAAGATGGGGATCATGGACGAGGAGCGGCGGACGACCGTCAACCTCAAGGAGGCGATCCGGGCCGCGAAGGACCGGGTCTTCTTCATCAACACCGGCTTCCTCGACCGCACCGGCGACGAGATCCACACCTCGATGGAAGCGGGCCCGATGATCCGCAAGGGCGACATGAAGCAGTCCACCTGGATCGGCGCCTACGAGAACGCCAACGTCGACATCGGCCTGGAATGCGGCCTGCCGGGGCACGCCCAGATCGGCAAGGGCATGTGGGCGATGCCTGACATGATGGCGGCGATGCTGGAACAGAAGATCGGCCAGCCCAAGGCGGGCGCCAACACCGCCTGGGTGCCGTCGCCGACGGCGGCGACGCTGCATGCCACCCACTATCACAAGGTCAACGTCGCCTCGGTTCAGGCCGCTTTGGAAGCGCGCCCCCGCGCCAAGCTCTCCGATATCCTGTCCGTGCCGGTCGCCGCCCGTCCGAACTGGACGCCGGAGGAGATCCAGCGCGAGCTCGACAACAATGCGCAGGGAATCCTCGGCTATGTCGTGCGCTGGATCGACCAGGGCGTCGGCTGCTCGAAGGTGCCGGACATCAACGATGTCGGCCTGATGGAAGACCGTGCCACCTTGCGCATTTCCGCCCAGCACATGGCCAACTGGCTGCATCATGGCGTCATCACCGAGGCGCAGGTCATGGAGACGATGCGGCGCATGGCGGTGGTGGTCGACGGGCAGAACGCGGGCGATCCGGCCTACACGCCGATGGCAGAGGATTTCGACGGCTCGATCGCCTTCCAGGCCGCCTGCGAGCTGGTGCTGAAGGGCCGCGATCAGCCGAACGGCTATACCGAGCCGGTGCTGCATCGCCGTCGCCGCGAGCTCAAGGCGGCCCGCGGTCTCTGAGGAGCGGAAGCGGATACGAAAAAGCCGCCGGGATGACCGGCGGCTTTTTGCATTCCCGTGATAATTCCAGACTTTACTGCTGGACGACGACGCGTGCGCCCTTGCCCGGACGGACCCGCGCGTAGAGGTCGATGATGTCCTGGTTCATCAGGCGGATGCAGCCCGAGGAGGCCGCGGTGCCGATGGAGTTCCATTCCGGCGTGCCGTGCAGGCGGAACAGCGTGTCCTGGCCCTTGTTGTTGAAGAGATAGAGCGCGCGCGCGCCGAGCGGGTTCGTCAGGCCGGGCTGCATGCCTTCCTTGACGTACTTGGCGATCTCCGGGCGGCGGACAGCCATTTCCTCCGGCGGATGCCACATCGGCCATTCCTGCTTCCAAGCGATATAGGCTTCGCCTTCCCATGCGAATCCCTGCTTGCCGACGCCGATGCCGTAGCGCACCGCCTTGCCGCCGGGCAGCACGAAGTAGAGGAAGCGGGTCGGCGTGTTGACCACGATCGTGCCCGGCTTCTCGCTGGTCTTATAATCGACGATCTGTCGGTGATACTTCTGGTCCACGCGCTGGATCGGGATGGCCGGCAGCGCATAGCCATGGTCTTCGACCGGGCCGTATCCGGAGGTGAAGATTTCGTTGGTCGCAACCTTCTCGCCGATGATCGGCGCGGATGAGGATACGGACGAGCACCCGGCAAGCGTCACGGACGCTGCAAGGCCACAAAGGAGCAGGGCAGTGCGGAAGCGCATCTAAGTCTCTTCAATTCGGGGGTGTGGCGTTGCGGAGTTCCCGCACGTCTGACAATCAAGGTTTATTTGTGATTCAGGAATTATTGCAAGTGCGCGGCCCGGTCTCGGCGGTTGTGCAGAAGCACAAAAGCGAGCGGATGGCTTTTTTGCAACATTCCCGTGACGTCAGGCGGTTGCGGCATTCTCCGCGGCGTTCTGCTAGCCGGGCATCTTTTCGTCAGGGCAGAGGCGAGCGCCTCGAACGTACCTTCCGGTATGCCCTTCGTCGCTCGCCTCCGCCCTGACGAAAACCTGCTCCGGCAGAATGGTTCCAAATCACAACAGCACGCTCTAGTATGCCGCGACCGTATCCGCCGAAGGCTTCGAGAGATGACGCTTGTATCGCTTCACAAGGACAACCCGCTCATCGACGGGCGCCAGTCCGAGCGCGCCATGATGGTGCGCCGCGGCGTTCAGCGCCTCTTCGCCGATCTGAGCCACGCGGTCCTGGCGGAGATGACGCTTGCCAGCGGCCGGCGGGCCGACCTCATCAGCCTCGCCCCCAAGGGCGAAATCTGGATCGTCGAGATCAAGACCTCGATCGAGGATTTTCGCGTCGACAGGAAATGGCCCGACTACCGGGCGCATTGCGACCGGCTCTTCTTCGCCACCCATCGCGGCGTGCCGCTCGACATCTTCCCCGAGGACTGCGGACTGATCGTTTCCGATGGCTACGGCGCGCACATCCTGCGCGAGGCACCGGAACACAGGCTTGCCCCGCCCACGCGGAAATCGGTCACCTTCGCCTTCGCCCGCATCGCGGCGAGCCGGCTGCTGCAGGCCGAGCTTCTGACCGACAAGACCCGCGAGGACACGGAGATGGCCGCGATCGTCGGTGGCGACCGCGACTGACTGCTCCGCCTACTTCGGGGCCCGCTTGGCGAGGATGCGCTGGAGCGTGCGGCGGTGCATGTTCAGCCGGCGCGCCGTCTCCGACACGTTGCGGTCGCACATCTCGTAGACCCGCTGGATGTGTTCCCAGCGCACCCGGTCGGCCGACATCGGATTTTCCGGCAGTTCCGCCTTCTCGCCCGGCTTCTGTGTCAGCGCCGCGAAGATCTCGTCCGCATCGGCCGGCTTGGCCAGATAGTCGACCGCGCCGAGCTTGACCGCATTCACCGCCGTTGCGATGTTGCCGTAGCCGGTCAGCATGATGATCCGCGTGTCGTCGCGGCGCTGGCGGATGGCGGCGATGACGTCGAGACCGCTGCCGTCGCCGAGCCTGAGATCGACCACCGCGTATTTCGGCGGCGTGCCCTTGGCCTTGGCGATGCCCTCGGCGACGGACTCGGCCGTCTCGACGCTGAAGCCGCGCGTTTCCATGGCGCGCGCCAGGCGCCGCAGGAAGGGGCCGTCGTCATCGACGATGAGGAGCGAGGGGTCGGCGCCGATATAGCCGGAGTCCTCTGAGACCGGCGCCGGCGTGAAAGTATCGATCTTGTCTGCCATCTTCGCAGTTCCGCGCTGATTTTGTTGGTTTTCCGTCGTTTCTTATGACGGGTTCGGCCCGAAGGGTAAAGTCATTTCGCCAGCTTGACGTCCATCCGGTTGCGCGGCCAATCGACTTCGACCCGGGCGCCGGGGATGCCGTCCTGCCGGTTGCCGAAGCTGAGCCTGGCGCCGGAGCGCTCGAGCAGCGTCTTGGCGATGAAGAGACCGAGCCCCAAACCGCCGGCCCGCTCGTCGCGCTGTCGCTTGGTGACATAGGGCTCGCCGATCCGAAGCAGGATGTCCGGGGCATAGCCCTCGCCGTCGTCCTCGATCACCAGCGTGACCCGGTCCGGCGTGTGGCGTGCGGTCACGACCACTTCCGCCCGCGCATGGTCGACCGCATTTTCCAGAAGATTGCCGAGCCCGTAGAGAATGCCCGCATTGCGGTGGCCGACGGGCTCCCCGGCGCGGCCGCCTTCCTCGACGAGCTTCAGCCGGATGCCGAATTCCCGGTGCGGCGCCATCACCTCCTCCAGCAGCGAGGACAGCGGCAGGTGGCGCATGTGCTCCTCGTCGTCCGCCGACAGCGTGGTCAACCGCCGCAATATGTCGCGGCATCGCTCGCTCTGGCTGCGCAGCAGATGCACATCCTCGCCGAAGCGCGCGTCGTCGCCGAGCTCGCGCTCCATCTCCTTCGCCACGACGCTGATCGTCGCCAGCGGCGTGCCGAGCTCGTGGGCGGCGGCCGCGGCCAGGCCGTCCAGCTGCGACAGGTGCTTTTCGCGCTGCAGCACCAGCTCGGTGGCTGCCAGCGCGTCGGAAAGCTCGGCCGCTTCCAGCGAAACGCGGTAGGAGTAGAAGGCGGCAAACGCGGTGGTGGAGGTGATGGCGACCCAGAACCCGGCCGTCAGGATCGGCGGGACGAGCAGAACGGTACCCGGAAACCACGGCAGGGGAAACGGCGTGAAGGCGAGCGCCGTGATCCCGGCGGCGGCCAGGACGCCGAGCGCCAGGCTGTGCCGGATCGGCTGGGCCGAGGACGAGATGATGACGGGAACGCAGACGAGCGGCGCGAAGGGGTTCGCCAGGCCCCCGGTCATGAAGAGCAGTGCCGTCAGCTGCGACAGGTCGAAGGCGAGCAGTGCCAGCGCCGAGCCCGGCACCAGCCGGTGCGCCGGTGAATAGCGTGCGGTCAGGTAGAAGTTGACGGCGGCCAGCAGGGCGATCAGCACCGAGCACTCGAGCAGCGGCAGCGGAAAGCCCAGCCAGAACGCGACGACGATCACGGTGACGGACTGGCCCGCCACGGCCAGCCACCTTAGCCGGATAAGAGTTTCGAGCCGCATGCGCTGGCGCTGGCTGTCGTCGAAGCTGTCGTTGTAGATCGACATCGTCATCCCTGCTTTCCTTCCGATCCTTCCGGCGGGCCCGAACGGATCGCGGCATCATGTACCACGTGGCTTGGCCCGTGTCGTCGGCATTGCGGCGGCGGGATCTTCCGGCCAGGGGTGGCGCGGGTAGCGTCCGCGCATCTCCGCCCGCACGTCCTTCCACGAGCCGGCCCAGAAACCGGGAAGGTCGCGCGTCGTCTGGATCGGCCGATGCGCCGGCGACAGCAGTTCCAGCAGCAGCGGCAGGCGCCCGCCCGCGACGGCGGGATGCTGGCTGAGGCCGAACAGCTCCTGCACGCGGATCGGCAGCGTTGGCTCGCTGCCGTCGTAGCGGATCGGATGCCGCTGCCCGGTCGGCGCCTCGAAATGGGTGGGCGCGAGCCGTTCGAGATCGCGCTGGACCGCATGCGGCACGAGCGCCATGAGCCCGTCCGAAAGGCTCGCTGGCGTAACGTCGTCGAGGCCGCGCGTCTGCTCCTGGAAGGGCGTGAACCATTCGTCGAGCCGCGCAAGCAGCGCCTCGTCGCTGGTGTCGGGCCAGGGTTCGCCGAGGCTCCGGTGCAGGAAGCCGATCCGCTCGCGCAACTGTCCGCCGGCCTTGGAGAAGGCGAGCGCCTGCAGCCCGAGCTGGCGAACCCCGTCGGCGAGCGCGCCGGCGGCTGCCGGCCCCGTGGGCCTTGGCAGCGGCGTCTCCTCGAACACGATGGCACCGAGCCGCGTCACCTTTCGCGCCCGCACCGCGCGGCTTGCGAGGTCGAACACGCACTGCTCCTCGCGAACGAAGCTGTCCGCCATCTCGGCCTCGACCTCCGCGCGGCTGACCGGAGCTGCGGCGAGGATCCGCTGCCGCCCGGCCTGACCCGCCAGGTCGGCGATCACCAGCATCGCGCTTGCCGAGAGCGCTTCGGTTTCGGCAAGCTCCGCGCCGCGGCCGTTGGCCATGACGTAGCGTCCCCGCGCCCCGCGCTGCAGCGCGATCCGGTCCGGAAAGGCCCGCATCAGCAGGGCGCCCGGGTGGGTGGGAACCGCGGCGCCCTTCGCGCCGGCCGCCTCGGCGATGCGGGCCGCAAGCCGCCGCGAGGCTTCGGCGCGGTCGCCCCGTTCGGTCTTGAACCGACGCAGGCGCTCCTCAAGATCGAGCGAAGGCCCGCCGAGGCTCTGTTCGGTCAACAGCACCGCCAGGAGCGCGGCTTCCGCCGCCATCCCCTCGCCGGCCGCGTGGATGACCATGGCGGCAAGCCGCGGCGGCAGGGCGAGGCTCCGCATCTTCCGGCCGACCGCCGTCAGGCCGCCGCCGGCATCGATGGCGCCCAGCAGCCGCAGCAGATTGCGCGCCTCGGCAAGGCTTGCCGCCGGTGGCTGGTCGATCAGCCTGAGGCTCGCAGGGTCGGTCACCCCCCATTGCGCGAGCTCCAGCACGAAGCCGGAGAGGTCGCTCGCAAGGATCTGCGGCGGCGTGAAGGCGGCAAGGGCTGCCGTCTGTCCGGCATGCCACAGGCGGATGGCGGTCCCGGGCTCGGTACGGCCGGCGCGGCCCGCCCGCTGGTCGGCCGAAGCGCGCGACGCGCGCACCGTCTCCAGCCGGGTGATCCCGGTGGAGGCCTCGAAGACCGGCAGGCGCTGCAGGCCGCTGTCGATGACCACCCGCACCCCGTCGATGGTGATCGAGGTCTCGGCGATCGAGGTCGCAAGCACGATCTTCCGCATCCCGTCCGGCGGCGGCCGGATGGCCGCATCCTGCTCACCTTGCGTCAGGTTGCCATAGAGCGGCACCAGCATCGTCCGGTCGTCAAAGCGGCCCTCCAGCCGCTCCATCGTCCGGCGGATTTCCGCCTGTCCCGGCAGGAAAGCCAGGATCGAACCGGCCTCGGTCGCGTGCGCGTCCCGGATGGCGCGCGCCATCGTGTCCTCGATCCGCTCGCCCGCCGGACGGTCGCCGTGCCGGATCTCGATCGGAAAGCTGCGGCCGGCGCTCTCGATCACCGTCGCATCGTCCATCAGCCGCGCGACCCGGTCGGTGTCGAGCGTCGCCGACATGACGAGGATGCGCAGGTCCTCCCGCAGCGCCGATTGCGCGTCGAGTGCGAGCGCCAGGCCGAGATCGGCGTCGAGCGAGCGCTCGTGGAATTCGTCGAAGAGAACGGCGGCAACACCGGAGAGCTCCGGGTCGTCGATGATCATCCGGGCGAAGACGCCCTCGGTCACCACCTCGATGCGGGTGCGTCGGGAGATGCGGCTCTCGAGCCGCATCCGGTAACCGACCGTGTCGCCGACGCGCTCGCCGAGAAGCGCCGCCGTCCGCCCCGCGGCAGCCCGTGCCGCCAGCCGGCGCGGTTCGAGCAGGATGATGCGCCCATCGCCGCGCCAGGGGGCTTCGAGCAGATGAAGCGGCACCAGCGTCGTCTTGCCGGCGCCGGGCGGGGCTGCGAGCACCGCCCGGGTGCCGGCGTCCAGCGCCTGTGACAGCGCCGGCAGCACGTCGGAGACAGGCAGGCGCGGCAGGGTGGCGGCGCTGTGCGCCTCCTGATGCTCCGGCTGGATTTCGTTCGGCACGGAGGGTCAGTCCCTGTGGTTGCGGTAGGCGAGGATGGCGCCTGCCAGGTCCTCGAGTGCGGCACCCACCGACTTGAACAGCGTGATCTCGTCGGGGAAGCGTCGGCCCGCGTGCCGACCGCTCACCAGTTCGGCGAGATCAGCCCTGATAGCGCCCGCGTCGATCAGGCCGGCCCGGATCGGCTGGACGAGATCGCCGCCCTCGCTGAGCGCACCCTCGCGGGTGTCGACGAACAGGCTGGCGCGCGTCACCGCCTCGTCGTCGGTCTCGCGCATCGAGGGCTTGAAGGCGCCGATCAGATCCAGATGCGTCCCCGGCGTGAGCCATGCCCCCCGCACGAGCGGCGCCTCGGACAGGGTGCAGCAGGAGATGATGTCGGCTGTGCGGGCCGCCTGCTCCAGGTCGGTGACGGCGCGGGCATTGAACCCCGCCGCGCGCGCCTCATGGGCGGCAGCCTCCGATTTCGCTGCGTCCCGTCCCCAGATCGCGATCTCCTCGATCGGCCGGACGGTGGAATGGGCAGCAACGAGGTTCTGCGACAGCCGGCCGGCACCCACGACCAGAAGACGTTTTGCATCCGGCCGCGCGAGGTGGCGGGCGGCGAGCGCCGATGCGGCGGCCGTGCGCCGCGCCGTCAGCTCGCCGCCGTCGATGATCGCGAGCGCCTCGCCGGTCTTGCCGGAGGACAATAGGTAGCTGCCGTAGATGGCGGGAAGGCCGCGGCGCGTATTGCCCGGAAACACCGAGACGAGCTTGACCCCGATATAGGCGCCGGGTTGCCAGGCGGGCATCAGGAGCAGTGTCGCGCCCTCCTCGCCCGGCACTGCGACGTCGTGATGATGGCGGACCGGCATGACGCAGTCGCCGGAAAACATCCCGGCAAGCGCCTCAATGAGGTCGGCAAAGGGCAGGGCATCGCGGGTCTGTTGTTCTGAAAGGACGAGCATGGTGGTTTCCTCTGATCGGTGGAATGTCCATAGCGCGCGCAAGGGGGCTGCGAAAGCATCTTCGGTCCGCAGGGACGAGGTACGGCATGGGCTTTCCTGTCCGCCGCACGCCCAGGATGAAGTTTTTGCGACATGGGACCCTTCGCCAACCTCTGGTGGTGAAAGGAAGGTTTCCAGCCGGGCATCATTTGAAATAGAGATGGAAAATCATGGGCTTGTAAAAAAATCGACCTTTTCGAAGATCGCCTGTTGACTTGGTTCGTTG
>UBZP01000019.1 GCA_900469965.1 Hyphomicrobiales bacterium
TAGACGAAGGGCGCGTGCGGGGCGGTTTATAGTGGGCGTCTTGCGGTTGCGCAAGCGGCAAACGGTGCGGATGTCAAAAAAACTTCATCCTGGCGAAACGTCCGCAGGTGCGCAAAATAGTAATATCGAATCAATTAGTTATTGTGAATTTTTCACACGTGGAGGCGCCCGCGGCCGCGCCGGGGCGGGCAGCCGGGACTGCCGCGCAGGGCGGCGCTACTTGCGCCGGCCGCGGCATCGCCAGTTCCAGTCGCGCTCCGGACCGATGTCGATATGGACGGATTCGGTGTGGCAGTAGGTGCCGACGCCGCCGCGTCCCGGCATGCTGCGCAGGTACTGGGCGAGCTCCCATCGGCTGACACCGGCAATCTGGATGTCGGCGGCCTCGCAACGGGTGTGGAGCGACTGCTTCGCCCGGTTGCGCTTGATCGGACGGACGCCGGAGGTGACGATGACGGGCTTGCCGTAGTGCTGCTCGACCGTCTTCAGGACGGTCAGGAGCTCCGGCTTGAAGCAGCCGGTATTGACCTTCTCCGTCTGCAGCCAGAGGCCGTTCGGCGACAGCCGCGCCAGACCCGCAAGCGAGGCGACCTCCGTGACGCCGCCATTGTCGTCCGCATCGTCGGGGGATTCTTCTGCCTCGGAATGGTCTCCGGGGGCTGCGGTCTGTGCGGCAGCGACGTCGGGCAGGGCGGACGGGTCGAGCGAGGCCGCCTGGTAGGCGACGGCCGTCTCGCGGTTGAGAAGCCTGGTCTTTCTGACGGTCGACGGCTTTTCGGCATCCGTGTTGCCGGTCGGCTTGCGCTTGGCGGCGAACAGGGCGGCGAGCGTCAGCCGGGTTTCCGGGCTGCCGGCGGGATTGTCCTGCGGTCCGGGATCGGCGACGGCCATATCCTCCGTCTCCGCAGCCGGCGCGCCATCCGCCGGGCCTGCCGCCAGCGCGCGCGCCGCGTCGTTGCCTTCGCCTTCGGCCACAAGCGCCGTGCGGACACTGGTGGGGACGGGGACGCGATCGGGGACGAGCGCTGCCTCCTCGTCGGGTGCGGGCATCGCAGCGGGCGATACGCCGGAGGCGGCGGGGATCGCACCGGTGGTGTCGTCGGCCGGCATCGTCGCGGAATCGGATTGATAGAGATTGGTGATCGAGCGGCCGGTCGGTTCCGCACCCGGGTCGGCCGCCGGCCCCTGTTCGCCGGAAGGGGCGGCGGATGCGAAGATGCTGGTCTGGCTCGCATTCACCTGGGCGGGCTGCATGATGGCTTCGGCGAAGCTTGCCGGTTCGGAGGGGGCGCCGCCGGCCTCCGGTGGCCCCGACTGGCCGGTATCGTTGCCACCGGCGCTCACCATCGGGTCGCGATATCGGGCCGTCTGCCCGCCGCCGCCGGCCTCGGGTGTCTCGACCTGGCTTGCGGCCGCTTCCGCCGCGACGCCGCCGTCATCCGGCTGAACCTCTCCGGTGGCCGAGACGCAGGCGCTGAGCGCCAGCGACGATACCGCAACCAGCAGTCCGCTCCGCATCCTGTTGGCGATCTTGCCTATTCCGTCCGTCGTCATGAAGTTCGGATCCCCGCATTCGGCGCCGCCGCCGCACAAGGATCGGCCGCGCCTGTCCGCACAAGGGCAGCCATTGCGGAAGGATTGATCCGTCGTGGCTCCCCGCAGCCCGCAAGTCACTGCGGGCCGCTCACTCGAATTCCACCGGAATGAAGCCTGTCGGGCGGGGCTCTCCTCCCTCCGGGAATCATCCACCCGCCGACAGCCGCGGCAATAGTCCGGGCAAAAGACGGCGAAACCGTGGTGAAATGCGCGCAGGCGTTGCAGTCAGCCGTGCCCGGGATCGTTCGCTATCCCGGGTGCGGCGGAAGGCAGGCGCCTGCGATCGCTATCGAGTGCTAGAGCGGGTGCGTTGTGCGAGGCTTACCAGCTGCCGGTGTTCGGCATGGATGCCCAGGGTTCGGCCGGCGGCAGGCTTTCGCCCTTCTGCAGGATCTCGAACGAGATGCCGTCCGGCGAGCGCACGAAGGCCATGTGCCCGTCGCGCGGCGGCCGGTTGATGGTCACGCCGTTGTCCATCAGTTTCTGGCAGTAGCCGTAGATGTCGTCGACCTCGTAGGCCAGGTGGCCGAAGTTGCGGCCGCCGGAGTAGGTTTCCGGATCCCAGTTGTAGGTCAGCTCGATGCAGGGGGCGGCATTGGCCTTGGCGGAGGCGACGTCCTCGGACGCTGCGAGGAAGATCAGGGTGAAGCGGCCCTTTTCGTTTTCCATCCTGCGGGTTTCGACGAAACCCATGAGGTCGCGATAGAAGTGAAGCGATTGCTCGATGTCGGCGACCCGGACCATGGTGTGAAGGTAGCGCATGCCTTTATCCTCAAAGCGGATGAATGAATGGGCGCGAAGATAGGAGATTGTCAGCCAGAGGCAAGCCTCGCCGTCTATGGAGAGTTGCGGGCAAAACTTTTCGTGAAGGCTTGCCCTACCGCATTGGGACGATGTTATTCTGGTTGGCAAGAATCAGTTAACCGTAAAACATGTGACGCGTAATCGAGGGGCTGGGCAGATCATGGCGGACAGGATGTCAACGAAGGAAATCACGGAGCGTGATGACCAGGGTGGCGAGGCGGTCGACCTGATCGAGATCACCGGCGTCATCAAGTGGTTCGACGTCGCCAAGGGTTTCGGGTTCATCGTCCCGGACAACGGCATGCAGGACGTGCTGGTCCACGTCACCTGCCTTCGCCGCGACGGCTACCAGACGGTGCTGGAAGGCACCCGGGTGGTCGCCCTGATCCAGCGCCGCGACCGCGGCTACCAGGCCTTCCGCATTCTTTCCATGGACCAGTCGACGGCGGTCCATCCCTCGCAGATGCCGCCGGTCAAGACGCATGTGCAGGTCACCCCGACGAGCGGCCTGGAGCGGGTGCTGGTGAAGTGGTTCAACCGCACCAAGGGCTTCGGCTTCCTGACCCGCGGGGAGGGGACCGAGGACATCTTCATCCACATGGAGACGCTGCGCCGCTTCGGGCTGACGGAGCTGCGTCCGGGACAGGTCGTCCTCGTCCGCTTCGGCGACGGCGAGAAGGGTCTGATGGCGGCCGAGATCCATCCGGACAACCCGATGCCGGGCAACCGGGCGCATTGATGGCCGACGCTGTCCGCGCCTGCCTCCTCCATGCGTGCAGCGCCCTCGTGGCGCTTTTTTTGTTGCTTGCCGGCGCCGCGCTCGCGGACGAGACGTTTACGGAAGGGCAGCTGTCGATCGTCACGCGCGACGGCGCCCGCCATGCCTTCACGGTGGAACTGGCGTTGACGCCGCGCCAGCGGGCGCAGGGGCTGATGAACCGCCGCACCATGGCGGCCGACCGCGGCATGCTCTTCTCCTTCGGCGAGACCCGCCAGGTGCTGATGTGGATGAAGAACACCTACCTGCCGCTCGACATGCTGTTCATCGACGAAAGCGGCGAGATCCGCACCATCCGCGAGAAGGCCGAGCCGCTGTCCGAGGCGATCATCGATTCGCGCGGCCCGGTGGCCTATGTCCTGGAGCTCAACGCCGGCACGGTACGCAGCCTCGGCATCCGCACCGGCGACCGCGTCGAAAGCCCGGTGATCTCGGGCGGTGCTGAACAGCCCTAGGCGGCGACCGGCGGTGCCGAAGCGGATTGGGAAGCGCTCCGAATCCGTGTAAGGAGGCGCAGCAGGAACGACGGTGAAGACGAAAATGGCGGCACGGGATCGATACTCCAGGAAGCTCGAATGCTCCAAATGCGGGCGAACCGGCTTTGCGGAGGTCTCCGAGGACGACGATCCGGGCCGCAGGAATCCGGGTTTCAGGATAGACGAGATGCCCGCCGGATTTTCCACCGAGCGCGCCTCGAGCGACCCGGCAAGGCACATGGTGCGCTGCCGTTGCGGCAATGTCTTTGCCTTCAAGCAGAAGACCTATTATGCGCCGGGCGGGGAGCCGGCTTGAACCGCGGGCCGATGGGCGGGGGGCCTGCGGAACCGGACAGGATGGACTGGAATTCGAGATGATGAAACGCCTTGCCCATGCAGCCCTCACGCTGGTCGCCGCCGTCATGCTGGCGGCGAGTGCGGTAGCCGCCGACCTCAAGCATCCCGGGCTGATCAATTCCGGCGGACGGCTCAACGTGCTGTCGCGCCTGGAGAAGGACGCCCGCAGCTCCGACCGGCGCCAGAGCTACTATGCGTCCCTCGACAAGGACCGTCGCTTCTCCGTCGACTACCAGCCGAGGGCGATGGACTATGTGCTCGTCGTGGCGCGCACGAGCAACGAATCGGAGAAGCGGTTCCGCAACGACATGGCGGCCGCCTATTTCACGGCCCTGCGCTGGGTGAAGACGGGCGACAACCGCTACCGCGCGAAGTCGATCGAGATCATGAACGCCTGGGCAGACAAATTCGTTGCCCTGACGCGCGAGAAAGGCACCAAGACCGGACCCGGGCAGATCCCGCTCGAAGCCGCCTGGGCGATCCCGATCTGGGCCAACGCCGCCGAGATCATCCGCTACTACAGGCATCCCTACGGCGATCCGGGCCCGGAATGGAAGGACAGCGACGTCCGCAAGTTCCGGGCCTTTCTCGGGCGCCTGCACGCGCAGCGAAACGAGATGCGGCGCGATCATGTCGACAACCAGGGGGTCTCCGGTGCGCTCGCCGACATGTCGCTCGGCGTCTTTAACGACGACAGGCGGCTCTACGAGGCCGGCCTCGCACAGGCGCGGGCGCTGATGGCCGGCATCATCGCCAACGACGGCGAGGTGAAGGAACTGCGTTCGCGCGATTGCGTGCACCCGCAATACTCGCTGATCGGACTGACGCAGGCCGGCCAGATCGAAATGAATCAGACGGGCCAGAGCACGCTATTGTCGATGACGCGCAAGGGGGGAAAGCAGCCGGTCCTGGCGTCGGGGATCGAATACATGTCGCGTGCGCTGAACGAGGGATCCGATGCCCGCGACTGCCGCACCGCCAAGCTGCTCGACGGCTACGCACCGATGGTGAAACGTCTCTATGCCAACGACAACAAGATCCAGCTGAACGAACTGAACAATGCGATGGAGACTGCGCCGAAGCGGATGTCGGGCCTCTTCCCGGAAGGCACGGAATTCACGCACGGCGAGGAAGGCCCGCAGTAGGCCGCCTGCGGCGGCGTTGGCGGAGCCGCGCCGCGCCGCCCCATTCGCGCGGCAGGCGCAGGTGGGCCCGGATTGCGCTGGTCGAGGAGGGGCGTGAGGCCATTCCGCGCTTCTGTCGATCGCCGGCGGCTCAAGGGTGCCCTCCCGGGGCGCCCCCAGGCCAGGGCGTCTCCTCTTCCCATCCATGCCTCCCGGCGTGTCACCCGCGTCGTCCGCCTGCGGCCGTAGCACAGCGGGACCGCTTCGGTCGTCTGCGCCGCCGTCGCCCGGTCGATGGCGGGCATCCCTTTGCCGGTGACGGAACGAAAGCAGCGCGGGCGGCGGCTTGTTCCCTGTGGCCACGGCGCCGGATCAGGCGGCACCGCAAGCGGGCATCGTGTTGCCGCCCGCCCCCCGGCGCCGTCCCGCAGCGGCTTGCCATATCCCCTCCAGGGGGATAGGATATAGTCATGACCGAACACAAGCACGATACCCATCCCGAGATCGTCAAGCGGCTGCGGCGGGCCGAGGGGCACCTGAAGAGCGTGGTCACGATGATCGAGGCGGGCAAGCCCTGCCTCGAGCTCGCCCAGCAGCTCCACGCCGTCGAGAAGGCGATCGCCAACGCCAAGCGAACCTTGATCCAGGATCATCTCGACCATTGCCTGGAGGACGCCGTCGGATCGCTCGCGCGCGACCAGCGGCGACCGATCGACGAGTTCAAGGCGATCACCAAATATCTCTGAGGTCCGCAGGATGCCCGATTTCGCCGAGTTGATCCGACAGGGAACGGCGCATGCCTGGCTGTTCGTTCCGAGCGCCGTCCTGCTCGGCGCGCTGCATGGCCTGGAGCCCGGCCATTCGAAGACGATGATGGCAGCCTTCATCGTCGCCGTGCGCGGCACGGTGGCACAGGCGGTGCTCCTCGGCGTGGCCGCGACGATCTCGCACACGGCGGTCGTCTGGGGCATAGCCTTTGCCGGCCTGTACCTGTGGCGCGACGTCGACGCGGAGGTTTTCGAGCCGTATTTCCAGCTGGCATCCGCAGCGATCATCGTTGCGATCGCGCTGTGGATGCTTTGGCGAACCTGGCGAGACGAAAGGCTGGCGAAGGCGGCCGCCGCAATGGCGCAGGGTCACCCTCACGGTCATCACCATGACCATCATCACGGTCACCAGAATGACCATCCTCACCGTCATGAGCAGGGCCACAATCACGGCGATGGCGATAGCCGCCACCATGCCCACGGGCGCGACGGCCCCCGCGGCATCAGCCGCCGGATCGACACCGGCCACGGCGTCGTGGAGGTCGCGATCTTCGAGGACGGCATGCCGCCGGTCTTTCGGCTGCGGACGCTCAGCGGCCACGCCTGGCGGGCAGGGGACGTCACGCTCGTGACCGAGGGGCCCGACGGGACGGAGCAGCGCTTTTCCTTCGTCGACGCGGACGGATATCTGCAATCGGCCACAACGATTGCGGAGCCGCATGCGTTCGCGGCCCGGATCACCCTCGGCCACGGCAATCACAGCCACGATTATGAGCTCGCGTTCGCCGAGGACGGCGGCATGGATGACGCCCACGCCCACACCCACACGCAGACCGACGGCCAGCCGCGTGGACCCGATCTTCGCCCGGACGGCCACCAGGACGCGCACGCGCGCGCGCATGCGGACGACATCCGCCGCAGATTCTCGGACCGCAAGGTGACGAACTGGCAGATCGCGCTCTTCGGCCTGACCGGCGGCCTCATTCCTTGCCCGGCCGCGATCACGGTGCTGCTCCTTTGCCTGCAACTGAAGGCGTTCACCCTCGGCTTCATGCTCGTCCTGTGCTTCTCGCTCGGCCTTGCCGCAACACTGGTGACGGTCGGCGTCCTGGCAGCGCTCAGCATCCGCCACGCGACGACGCGCTGGAGCGGCCTCACGGCGCTCGCCCGTCGCGCCCCCTATCTCTCCGGCCTGCTGATCGTGCTCGTCGGCCTCTATGTCGGCCTCCACGGCTGGCAGGGTCTGCAGGCCCAGGCGGCGCCGGCGATCGAGACGGGGCAGCCTTGATGCAGGCGGCGATCGCAGCGGCCAGCCGCGGCACGCGGCTGCGGCGGGACTAACGTGGGAACCGGCACCGGTGCCTATGCCGGCCTGTTTCTGGCCGCCTTCCTCGCGGCCACCCTTCTGCCGGCCCAGTCGGAGACGGCGCTCGTCGCCCTGCAATTGACCAATGACTACCCGGTCATCGCCCTCGTCGCCGTCGCAAGCCTCGGCAACGTCCTGGGCTCCGTCGTCAACTGGCTGATCGGGCGCGGCATCGACCGCTTCCGGACGAAGCGCTGGTTTCCGCTCTCTGCCGAACGGCTCACGGCGGCACAGCGCTGGTACGGGCGCTACGGCAAGTGGTCGCTCCTGGCGAGCTGGCTGCCGATCATCGGCGATCCGATCACGGTGGCCGCCGGCGTCCTCCGGGTACCGCTGCCGACCTTCCTCGTCCTCGTCTCCACCGCCAAGGTCGGCCGCTATGCGGCACTGGCGCTGGCGGCAAGCCAATGGACCTGACGGCGGCAAGCTGCACACCGTGCGTCGGCAGTTCCGGATTGATTTGCGAGTCTCGAAAGCTGGGGGGCGGTGAAGTCACCGGACCGCGGAACGGCTCGGTGAAGGAAGCACCGGGCAGAAGGTCCTTCCAGCGAAGCTCCGTCGGTATTCAATCACTTCCCCAAGCGCCCATCAGCATCTCGAGAAATCTCTCCGCCGCCGGCGACAAGGTGCCGCCGCGACGGCGAACCACGCCGATTGTGCGCGATATCTCGGGATTGCCAATGGGGCGCGTGATCAGAAACGGATGATCGTCCTGTGGGGTCGCCATTCGTGGCAATACCGAAATCCCGAGACCTGCCTCGACCAGACCGAGGGACGTGGACAGATGCGTAACCTCGTAGAACCAGCGAAGCTTGATGTTCGATTTTGCCAGTGCCGCATCGAGCAACGTTCTGTTGCCACTTGATCGATGAACGGTGATCACATGATAGGGTTCCAGGTCCGCCCACCCCACCGATGGTTTTGCCGCGAGGGGATGATCCTTGCGTGCGGCTAGCACGAAAGGGTCCTCCGCGAGCCGTTCAAAAATCAGGTCCGGATCCGAGGTGCCCATGATGTTTATGCCGAACTCCACCTCTCCTCGTGCCACCGCTTGAAGGCCGTCGGTTGCCGGCAAGTCGAGGATACGAAAGCGGATGTTCGGATACTCCTCATTGAATTCCCGGATGACGGTCGGCAGAAAGTAAAACGCCGCGGTAGGGAGGCAGGCGATCGTCACCAACCCACCTCGGTTGGGTCCGACCTCACGGACGGCAAACAGCGAGCCATCGAACTCCTCCAGCATGCGTCGGACGAGCGGCACGAATTCTGTTCCGAGTGCTGTCGCCGATACATGCCTGGTTGTCCGCTCCAAGAGAGGCGCTCCGATAACCTGCTCCAGTTTTTGAATGCGGCGGCTCAGCGCGGGCTGCGAAAGATGCAGCGCATCGGCGGCGCGATGAAAGCTCTCCAACTCGACGACGCTCAGAAAGGCCCGAAGGTCAAGGATCTCGCAATTAATGCTCATCGTGCATCAATTCCCCGATTCTAAGCATTTCACAAATCAACTCGTCTTTCGATAATTGGATCAAATAGGGCCAATTGATACGGCGATGACATAATTCCGGTGGAAGCACAAGCGATGAATGATCTAGTGGCAATTCCTTGCGTTCTGATGAGAGGCGGCACCTCAAAGGGCCCCTTCTTCCTGGCGAACGATCTTCCTGCGGCTGCCGGCCCGCGCGATCAGATCCTGCTGTCTGTCATGGGATCGGGGCATCCGCTGCAGATCGACGGCATCGGTGGCGGGAACCCGGTGACAAGCAAGGTGGCCATCGTCGGACCTCCGAGCGTTGCTGGCGCGGACGTGGACTATCTTTTTGCGCAGGTTCGGGTCGACCAACAGATTGTCGACACCTCCCCGAACTGCGGCAATATGCTCGCTGCTGTCGGACCATTCGCGATCGAAGCCGGACTTGTCCCGGTCCGCGGAGAAACGACGGTCGTCCGGATTTTCAACGTCAACACGAGCAAGTTGATCGAGGCCGAGGTTCCCACTCCGAACGGCAGCGTCTCATATCTCGGCGACGCTGCAATTGACGGTGTACCAGGCGCTGCAGCGCCGATCGCCCTGACCTTCCTGGACGCGGCGGGGGCTCGTACCGGACAGCTCTTTCCCACCGGCAGGACGATCGACTTGATCGACGGTGTGGCCGTCACCTGCATCGACTGTGCAATGCCGATGATGCTGATCGAGGCAGGCTCGATCGGCGCGAGTGGCTTCGAATCGGCGGCTGAACTCAATGCCGATACGGACATGCTGCGACGGCTGGAAAGGCTGCGCATCGCTGCCGGCGAACGGATGGGCCTCGGCGACGTGCGCAATCAGGTGACGCCGAAGCCGGTCCTTGTTTCCCGGCCAAGGTCCGGAGGGGACATCAACGTACGCTATTTCATGCCGCATGAGTGCCACCCCTCGCTTGCGACCACAGGGGCCGTGGGAATCGCTACAGCCTGTATCAGCCACGACACGGTCGCCTCAAGGCTGATCGGCGGGCGTGTCCCTCCGATCGTGCTTTCCATCGAGCACCCGAGCGGCCATCTGGACGTCAAGCTGTATGAAAGGGACGGCAAGATCGTCGCCGGAATTCTTCGCACCGCCCGCCGGCTGTTCGAAGGACTTGTTTTCGCAAAACCTGTCACGCAACTGGGTTGCGCGGCATAATGACCGTGGCCGCCGGGAGGGCGCCACCAACAGGAGGAAATACCATGCGCAAGTTCATGCTCGCCCTCGCGGCAACCGTCGCGTTTGCCGGTTCCGCGTTCGCGGAGCCAGTCCGCATCAGCGTCGGCTCTTACAATCTCAACAATCTTCCCTTTCCGGTTGCCCAGGGGCTCGGCCTTTATGAAAAGGAAGGCCTGGAGGTAACCGTCGAGAACTTCGCATCGGGCGGGTCGAAGACGCTTCAGGCGCTTGTTGCCGGCTCGACGGATATCGCCGTCGGTTTCTACGACCACACGATCCAGATGCAGTCGCAGAAGAAGGCTGTCGTGGCGTTCGTCCAACTCGCCCGTAATTCCGGGCTCGTGCTGGCCGGCGGCAAGGAAAGCGCATTTGACCCGGCAAAGCCGGAAACGATCAAAGGGGCAAAAATCGGGATCACCGCTCCGGGCTCGTCTTCCGATTTCTTTGTTCGCTACTACCTGCAGCGCCACGATCTGTCCGCAGACGACGTCTCGCTGATCGGCGTAGGCTCCGGGTCCGCCGCCGTCGCCGCACTCGAGCAGGGCAAGGTCGATCTTCTCGTCAACTACGACCCGGCAGCGACCTTCATCGAAGCCAAGGGCGCCGGCAAGATCCTGATCGACGGGCGCAGCGACGACGGTGCCAGGGCCATCTATGGTGGGATCTACCCGACCTCGGTCCTCTATGCCACGCAGGGCTTCATCGAGGAGAATCCGGAGACCATCCAGAAGGTGACAAATGCGACCGTCAAGGCACTCGCGTGGATGAATAGCCACTCCGCGGAGGAGATCGTCGACAAGCTTCCGAAGGAATTCATCTCCGGTGATCGTGACACCTACGTCAAGGCGGTCGAGAACGCGAAGGCGATTTTTTCAAAGGACGGCCGCATCAACGAGGAGGATATCAAGACCCCGCTCGCCGTCTTGAAAAGTTTCAACGAAAAGGTCGCCGCGACCGAAATCGACCTTGCGAAAACCTACACGAACGAGTTCGTCGGCAACGTCCCGAACGTCGCCGCCAACTGACAGGAGGAGTTCATGGCATTGGCCGTAGTGAAAGACGCCGCCCCGGCAGACAGTCCGCATCAGGCAAAGCCGATGGTTACCATCGACCGGGTCACCATGTCCTTCGGGGCATATGTGGCCGTGCAGGATGTGAATTTGAGTGTCGCCGATGGCGAGTTTCTCGCGATCGTCGGGCCGACCGGGTGCGGCAAGAGCACGATTCTGAATGCGATCGCCGGGCTGCTGAAGCCCGCGAGCGGGACCGTCGCGATTGACGGCCGGCCGGTGGGCGGGGTCCAGAATGACATCGGCTATCTGTTCCAGCAGGATGCCTTGCTTCCTTGGAAGACTGCGCTCGAGAACGTGGAACTGGGCCCGATGTTCAAGGGCACGGGCGCTGCCGAACGGCGCGAACAGTCGATGAAGTGGCTGGCGAAGGTCGGGCTGAAGGGCTTCGAGCATCGCTATCCCCACCAGCTTTCCGGCGGTCAGCGCAAGCGTGTCCAGATGGCGCAGGCGCTGATTACAGGCCCGAAGGTCATCCTGATGGACGAGCCCTTTTCGGCGCTCGACATTCATACCCGCCACCTGATGCAGAATGAACTGCTGCGGCTCTGGCAGGAGGAACGGCGCGCGGTGGTGATGATCACGCACGATCTCGAGGAGGCCATCGCTCTCGGCGATCGGGTCGTGGTGCTTGCCGCCGGACCGCGCTCGCGCGTGATCGACAGCTTCCCCGTCAATCTCGAACGCCCGCGCGATGTCGCCGAAATCAAGCTCGATCCACGCTTCATGGATCTCTATCGCAATATCTGGTCATCGCTGCGCGGCGAAGTGGAGAAAAGCTATGAACGCCATGACTGAACGCCTCATCCAAGTCGTACTGTTGGTGGTCGTCGTCGGCGGTTGGCAATTCGGGGTCACTGCGGGCGTCATCGACGTCTTCTTCTTCCCCGCTCCGCTCGACATCTTCAGCCAGGTGCTGGCCTGGGTAGCGGACACCAGCTTCTACAGCCACGTGGCCATCACCTTGACGGAGACCGTGCTCGGCTATCTGGTCGGAACGGTACTTGGCGTGGCGGCAGGTGTGTGGCTCGGGCTCAGCCGTTCGGCCGCGCGCATTTTGGACCCTTTCATCAAAGGTTTGAACGCAATCCCTCGAGTCGTGCTTGCGCCCATTTTCGTGCTCTGGCTCGGCCTCGGTCTCTGGTCCAAGGTGGCGCTCGCCGTGACGCTGGTGTTCTTCGTCACTTTCTTCAATGCCATGCAGGGCGTCCGCGAGGTCAATCCGGTGGTGCTGTCAAACGCCCGCATTCTGGGCGCCAAGCGGTCGGACCTGCTCCGCCACGTCTACTTCCCTGCAGCGGCAAGCTGGATCCTGTCCTCGCTGCGTACATCGGTGGGCTTTGCCGTTGTCGGGGCGATCATCGGAGAATACCTCGGCGCCTCTGCCGGTCTTGGCTACCTCATCGCGCAGGCCGAAGGCAATTTCGATGCAGTCGGCGTCTTTGCCGGGATCTTTATCCTCGCGATCTTTGTCCTGATCATCGATGGTGTGCTGGACGTGGCAGAGAAACGCCTGATCAAATGGCGTCCGAGCGCATCCGAACGTCCGGCGTAACCGGTTCTTTTGACCGGTATCCGACCGGTCGATCGACACGCGTTCTCCCGTTCGACGATGATCGGGAGAACGCTGCTACCAGGTATGCAAGGGGAATGCGTTCGCGACCGGCCTTTGGGTATCGCAGCATGGCGCTCCACTATCGGCTCCACTTGATTTTTCGCTGCCATCGGGTCGACAACAAACGTCTCGCCGGATGTCGGCCTCGCCAGCCTCCTCAGCGAAAGACCGGGCTGTCTTTTCAGAGCGTTCCGTCGGCGAGCTCCGCGCTTTGTCGAAGACGGTGATATCCGGCGCGATCTTCTTCTCTTTGACGAGCCAGGCAAGGTTGTCGGCCGAGCCATGGGCGCTGTCGGCGACGACGTATTCCGGCTTCAGCCCGAACCGATCTTCCGTTCTCTGGAGCTCAGCGCAAGCAATACAAAGCAACGGGTTCTTACTTCACGTGTCCCACAACTCGAATTGCGTTATCGGAAACCTCAAGAGGAAATCGTTTGCCCGTGCGTTCGATTGCACTGCGTATCGCATCTATATCTTGAGGCACCCGCTCAGCAGGCACATTATCTGGCCGCTGCCGTTCGACTATTCGGCGGAACTCGACCCATTCAATCTCCACCAAGGGGTAGACATTTAGGGGCCGAAGGTCGATGTAGGCATGAGGTGGATACAAACCCGGATGGACGAGCGACCACTCTCTGTCTTCACCAATGAATTTGACCGCCATTCCCTTTACGTCCACCGAGGACTCTTCGAGAGCCTTGAACAGCGTTCGCCATTTGGTGTTTGACATCAATGAGGCCGCATAGTTTTCCGCCGCAAACTTCTTCGCCTCCGATCGAAGCGCCATCATATCGACAGGTTGGTTCTTCCGCATGCCACATCTCCGGGCGCGTCCGATCAAGGCTTCCGTGCTCATCCATTGCACACCTGACGAGTGGCATGAAAACAATGAAGGCGCGTCCCAAGCGGTTGCAACCGAGTTTTTTCAACAGTATCGGCCCAAAGCAGCCTTTCAGGACTCACTCGCGGTTTCGGCGACGGTAGTCGTGATCCAAGTCTTTCCAGACGTAGAACCCATTCCAAAGACCGAGCCAGGCCGACAATGCTCCGAAAGAGTCAGTGTTTATAATCTGGGAGATTGAACTTTCTCCGAGCGACGCGTCGACTTTCTTCGCCCAAACACCGATGAGGGCCATCATCCACCAGCCAGCGATCATAAGCGCCGCAAAGGGCCAGACATAAACGACGGCCGCAAGGCAAATAATCAATATTGATCTGTAGATGTTGAGCTTCGACATTCGACTCCGATCTGGAGGCTCAAAATTCCCGGCAACTTTGGGCTACTCGAAATTATGATAAGTTGCAACGATCCGTGAGAGGACGGACCGTTCTTGGCGCATGTCGGACGGGAGGCGATGGCCTTTATGGCGCAGACGTCTCGTGCCATCACCCTGAGACCTTCGACATCAATCCAAACAGATGATCGACGTGCGAGGGGAACATCGCTTACGACAAATTCAGGATGCTGGCGACAAATATTGTACCTACAGCTCAAGAACTGGGCACAAACTGTGCCACGTCACATCAAGAGTTGCTCAGCAGAGCATGCTCCCCGGTGACCGGGGCGAGTGGGGATTGCGCTGGTCCTATCATCTCATCCAGCCTCTCGATTTTTTTCGGCTAATCATCCTGGAAGGGAGTGTTGCGAGGCCGGCTTGACGGAGGGCATTCTATCTGAAAATCTACTGAGCAGATAAATCTGCAGATAGGAGAGTACAGCATGTCGATGAAGGTAGTCACACCCGGGGCACGACAGATCGCAGACGGTGTCTGGTGGACGGAGCTGCCGCCTCATGAAGTTCGGATGTTCGCGCAGAACGGCAGTTCTCAAGGCGAGATGAGCGTGATCATCTTGAGCAGTTTCGACTACGACGCCGGTCGATCGACGATGACGTTTAAGCTCGCTGATGCGAAAGCTCTCAATGTCGGCACCACGGAAGCGACCATATTGATCTCAGGGAAGGCCGAGCCCTTCGAAGCGGCAGGGGCGGAGAACCCGAAGAGTTCTTCCGGCACCCGCGCCCCCGGTGATCTCGAATTTCTGAGCTTGGTCAAGACGCAGTGCCAAGGATTGCAGAAGGTTGCAGAAGCCCTGTTGGACGGCGTGCGCTCCCGATCTGCTGGCGAACTCAAGAGGGGCAAGTCGCGCAACTTCAGCGAGACGCCCGATAACTTCTGGTATGTGATTGTTCAGACCCGCATCGAAGAGCTGTCCATCACCGTGCGGGGTCCCGTTGCGCATTTCGATGGCCTGACCAGGCTGGAGGTGAAAGATGATCGCGGGAATACTCGTTTCAAGGTCAGATCGCTCCGTGACGTGAATGACGCCTTGAAGCTCATCTTCCACGCCAAGCGAAAGCGCTAGCTGCCTTGATCAGTCCGTGAGGTACATTCCTCGGTAGTGAGTGAGGTACGTGTCGCAGGCTAACTTATTGATTTAGCTGTGTCATATGGAATTGGCTGGGGAACCTGGAAAGTAATCCAACTTGCATCAACATCTTGATGCGGAACAACCTATTGATTAAACAGCCTATTTCCTAGCAGTGTTCCGGTTGGGTGTTCCGGAATAGTGCTACGGATGGGCAGAAATGGCAAGGGTTACATATCTCGAAAGGCGTGGTGCAACCTACTATGCAAGGCCTGATGTTCCACTCGATCTGGTCCCCCACTATGGCACCACGACGCGCAAGAGGGCGCTGCGGACCAAGGATGAGAACGAGGCAAAGAAACGCTCTGGCCCGTGATCGATAGTTGGCGTGCCGAGTTCGACGAGGTCCGCTCACGCCGCGAACTGACGCCAGACGACAAGGCGGGTGCCGTCTGGCAGCATTATGAGGCGACGCTGGAAAGCTACGATAGCAAACAGCGTGCAATGCCGACGCCGGAAGACCAGGACGCAGAATTACAACGCCTGTATCGCCGGATCGATCTCGGCGAGATCACTTCCGACGACTTCTTTGGCATGATCAACGCCTATACAGACTTCGAGCTGATGCTGAGAGCGCGGACCGATGACGCCAATCTGCGCAGTCGCCGTCTTACCGCACTGAAGAGGACGCTTGCTTCTGGCGACAACCGATTGATCGCGCCGGTTGTGCACGATTTCGTCGCCGAGCATAGGCTTCTGGTCGATGTAAGTTCGGATGAGTATCGTGAGCTTTGCTCGCTGATGACGCGTGCTGAGATCGAGGGGCTCCAGCGCACCCTGGAACGTGACGAGGGGGACTTCACCGGAGCTCCAAAGGATCCGATCGTCAGGCCGGCTCAGCAGATATGGAAGAGGAGGCGGCTTAGGCCGCCTTCCACGGCTCCACTCGCATCCGTTCAATTGGACGGCCCTATCCAGAAGCGGGGCCATTAGCGCCCCCTTCTTCGTACTTGGGACGGGTGACGCCGGACAGCGAGGCGTGCGAGCTTTCACATAGGAGCAGGGTTATTGCCCTGACAAGGCTGCAACGTTCTTGGGTCTTCGGATGGCTCGGCTAATCCAAGAGGCCACCGTAGTCTTCTGACCGGAGCCAACACGATCCTCCCGCTCGGCGATGCCTTCAGACGATCTTGCGAACACTCGCTCAACCTCTTCCCGAAGGTTCTCCGGAGACAGGAAAGTCAGATCTACTATCTGGTTCCGCAACCTCAGGAGCTTGGTGGCGCGCCGCATGATATCTTCCATCCGTCCTCGCCCAATCCGCTCAGCGGTATCGACCCATCCCTGCGCGATTGCCCTTGCGAGCTGGGGATGGGATGCGATGGAAGCGCGCTCGAAGATCTGAACCATCGCATCCTCACTTAGGCTTTCGAGCAGATGCCATCGTTCCTCGCGTGCGGCCTCGCCCAGATCAAGGGTACGGCCGCGGATCCACAGTCTCTGGAAGGTGTTGCGGACGCCACCTGCGAAGCGGCCATGTTGTCTCGCTGAGTAACGCCACACGACAATCTCCTGGAGCACGATGCATGACAGGAAGGCCCACGTGTCATCACGCAGAAATTCCGGAGAGTGCATTTGCTGATGCGATGCAAGCCACTTCGCTGCTGCGACGTCGAACCCAGCCTTCTGCCTGTCCGATGCTGGAGTTGGAAATCCATGCTGCCCTGCAATCGCTATCAGCTGCACGCGGATTTCGTCGACCAGTTCGGGTGACAGGGAGCCGCCGCTCGCGGCACACCAGATCCACGCCTCATACTCGCTGCGGCGTCTTTCCAAATCCATCAGCTCGGAATGTTCTTCGTCAAGCTGATCGAGATCATCCAGGCAGCGCGTGACCCCGACATCATTCAGCCGAGGGATTAGTCTCACGTTGCTCATTCCAGATCTCCCACCTCTGCCGCGGCATGGATACCAGCATGAAAATGACCGGGCAGATTCCGCTGCATGTTTTGTATCTCGGACAAACCGCGCCGGGGGAAGGCAAGTTCCATCCAAGCGGAGATCTGAGCGCCCACCGAGCCCTCCTCGCATTCGCGGAGTTGCTCCGCGGAATCGTTGGTGTCCAACGCAGCAGTGATCATCTGAACCATGACGTCGCCTAGGATAGCCTGCAGGGTTACGTCGTCTCCATCAACGACGCGCTGCGCAAGTTCCCGGTGATCGGAGTTGACATACAGGCGGATCGATCCGCCGAAATCCGCAGCCAGACCACCGGGCTTCCAGGCGAGATACCAAGGCGCCGTCATATGTCCATGGTTTGGGAATGTCTCCGTGAAGGAGACTACCTCAATGGGGAAACGATTCTCGCCTCCATCCTCAAGTTCGACTGATATCTCTTCAGACCAGAGGCGAGAGCCGACACAGTTCGGGGATAGTATCGAGCCGCTGGCTGGCGCTGCTGCGAGGAGCACCTCGATCCGGGCATGAACTCGGCCGGAAAGCATGTTGCCCGGAATGATAGCACGCATCTCGATCAGTTGCTCTGCTTCCGCATCGAGAATGTAGGAGCTTATCCGCTTGGTCGTTCTGGGGAAGCGGCCTCGGCCTGTGCCGACGTTGAGGGTAACTGCGAGCTTGAGTTCCTGTTCTGGGATCGCGAGCACCTCCGAGGCGGCTCGCATATCGATCGAGAGGGAGCTCTGTAGCTCCAGGTCGGTTGCGTAGTCCCATCCGTCGAGCATGGGCTTGATTGGCAGGAGCGGAGCGCCAGCTTGGCCGACTATCCAGGGTCCGAGTGTTACGACTTCGTTCGGAAGAGTGAGAAACGGAAGGGCAAACGTGGCGGTCACGCAGCATCTCCCTCGTCAAAAGTGAATCGAATGCCCACAGCGGCATCGTCCGGCACGGTAACCTGACAGGAGATCAGGCCTTGGGTGCTCCCGATCCTCATCCCTTCAGTGGCGACAACCCTATCTCCGAGGGAAATGGAAATGAGACCGACCTTGATGTCGTCTGGCAGGTCGTCTGCCGAGGCAAAGGAACCGTCTACAACAAGATGAGGAGTGGCGTTCAGAACGAGGTTGGGACGGCTGCCATCGTTCTTGAGCTCTGCCTCGAACCTTGCCACCCGTTGCCCGTCGCAATAGTCCAGACCTGCGAAGCGAGGTGCGGAAATGGCGATCTTCTTGCGACTCCCGGAGCCCCGGGGAGAAGCGGGTCGACCAGGACCCTTCCCGGAGCTGTTGGACAGAATTCTGCCCAGCTTGGCGGCTGTTCTGGCAACCGACGGCCCACGGCCCTCGCTCATTCCAAATGCCGCCTTGGGCTGCACATAAGTGGCCGCGTGATGTCTGAGCTCTCGGAGTGCCACGTTCACGTAGGTCTTGGCTCGCCCCTTGGGCAGCATGTCGGGGATCCAGTCATCGTGAGCTGGCGGTTCCGTGACAGCGAACGCTCTCTCGATCTCGTCCTCATTCGAGCAGATGAACACGCCGCCCCACTCGAAGCGCGGATCTGCAAATGGCTCCCCCGGGAGATATCTGACGACCAGTTCGACGGGGCGCATCAATGCGATGGAGTGCGCTTGCTCGCGCATCGGACTTCCCTCACGCAACGCCATGAAATTTCGTGCAGCACGCATGCCTCTGACGATCGACAGTCTGCCTAGCTCTGCGATCGGCTTGGCGCTGCGGATTGTCGTAACCTTCCCGTCTTCATTGTCGCGCACGTTCTTGAGCGCCGCGGCGTAAAGGTCCAGCGGTGGATACTGTTCGGGCGCGGGCACTTCTATCTCTTCGCCTTCGTACTCTATGTGGACGACGATCTTCCGCTCCTCAGGCGTAAAGCCGCACATCCTTGGCCAGAAGTTCCAGAGGACCGTTTCCAAAAGCTCGGCGCGCAGATCGTCACCTCGATCGATATGCGGAGCCATGATCGCGATCGTGGTGCCCGTTCGGCTTTCGTCACGTGGTGGAAGCCCGAGGAGGTCCGCGAGCTGTGCCGCTTCTTCACCCTCCAGTGGATCGACACCGCCCTCGGCGTCGTCGCGACCCCACCAATGGCGCCCTGTGAAACGGCGACGCTCTCCGCCCTCGACCGCTTCAAACGCGTCAGCAAGGTGGCAGCCCATGACTCGCCGGACCGGGATCCCTCCGCAGGTGGTCTGGGTATCGGCGATGATCGTGGAAGCACGGCTCAGTGCATAGAGGGAGGTCTTGCCGTATCCATACGTTCCACCACCGTGATGCGTGTCGCGTGCGGCGCCTATGTTTCGTAGAAAGTTGACGAAGTCGAGCCTCTCATCACCTGCGATGATATCTGCCCGGGTTGGACCGGCAAGTCCTCTTGTATTGAAATCAGCGATCTCCAGCAGGGCGACCTGTTCCTCCTTGAGAGTGCTTCGCAAGCTCGCGCTATCTTCCTCTTCCGAGGAATCAGCCTGTTGGTGAGGGAGGTCCTGGAAAACGAGATTTCGCAGGCGCTGAAGGTTTTCACCTTCCAGCGTCCGGTAGCGCAGCAGGATCTCGACCGGATTGCCCGTTGGCGCCGCGTCGATGGAATTCTGTAGAGCCTCTCGGATCACTGTCTGCAAGAGGCCGAGCGCCGGACGCCCCAAAAGCCGTCGAAAGCCCTCTCCGGCTATGTTGCCAGTACGAGCGAACCTCTCGCTGTGCAGCTTGAGCGGGATCATGCGCAGAATTCCAGCAAAAGCGCCTCCGCGCCAAATCGGTCCAGAACATACGCGCCGGCCATTGCAAGGTCGATCTCGTAGGTAAGATCCACCACACCCGTGGGCAGAACATGGCCAGGAAAGGAAGCAGAGGTTATACACGGGAAACCAGCAGACAAAGCGTAGATGTCGAAGCCTGCAAGGGCAAAGCTTATGGTATTCCAACCTTCGGCATTGGGATCACGACAGCCGAGCTCTGCCAATCGCTCGTCCAGCATGAGCTCGTCTGCACCATGCTCGATGATTGCGCGATGGAGATTGGCTACAGAGAGAGGACCGTTAGCCACCGGCTCCACTCTCACGTGTGCAAGGTATAATCGGCCACCTAGCGGAGGCAGCAACTGCTCCGGCCCGTGAATGATCACACGTGATGCGTCGGAGCGGATTGAGGTCTTGACCTCGATCGCTAAGTCGAGACGACGGAAGTCATGACGCTGGCCTATGGGGCCCGTCCACGCTTCGAGCGCGGCGGGAAGCTTGGCGGTCAATGTCTCAAGAACCACCAGTTCACCAATCAGGCCGCAAAGTTTGGTGATAGGGACATCGTCTTCAGGCGTGAGGGCGAGAAGATTTCGGAAATCCTGGATGGTCCCATGAACGGCGGCTTCCGGACCCTCGCCGCTCTCCAGTCGGTTCAGAATCTCCTCTACCAGTTCACTGAATACACGAGCCAGCTTGGGGTTCCGGAGCGTGATGTCAATGAAATGCTCGATTTTCCCGGTAGATCTGAAGGAGGAGCGCGTGAGGAGGAGATTGTGTCCGTCGGCGATCGCGCCGCCACCAGCTGGCCTGCCAACAGGCACAAGAAGCCGCGGCTCGCCGGATGGCCCAATTGCGATCCGGACCTGCCCGTAGCCCGTTGTGACTGTGGTCGTCCGGCTCGGGACTTCGAGATTCCCATCGCCTCGGCCGGACGCGCGAATTTCAGCCCAGTCCCTCTCAAGTTTTCCGGGTTCACGCATCGACGCCTTCCACTTCCTCGATCTGGTCTTGGCTCTCCTCGGTTTCCTCAAGCGCGGGCGGCTCGATATCGACGGAGAAATAGCCACCCGACCTGTCTTTCTGGCCGGGGAAGACAATGCCGAAGCCGACCACGTCCGCGACCGCATCGAGTGCAACACGCGACGGGAGCCGATCGCCCTCCACCTCTTGCGCCATGGGGTCGGATTTTGCGTCGATCAGGTACAGAAGTAGCAGCGGTATTGACGGTCTGCATGATTTGTAAGTCGTCCAGTCCTCCTTGTCCGGCTTTCGCTCTGCGTCGATGAGGATGTCCGCCTTGGACATCAGGGCCTTGATATCTGCATACCGCGGCGATGCCTCTCGCAGACGAGACCTTCTCATGGTGGGAACATGGCCAAGTCCGCCGAGAGGTCTGGCTGATTCCGTACTCGATTTCGTCTGAATGACGGCGACGTTCCAGAGTCGGAGCGTTGCCTCGGTCTCATCAAGATACCGAACCAGGTGGGGTTTCTTGAGGTCCATGTGTTCATCCGACACCTCGGTGTCAGCCAGGAATCGTCGGACGGTTTGGAAGGGGATTTCCTTGAACAGGAGCCCCCGTTTCGTTGGTTCCGGCTTTGTCTGAGCCAGCATTGCATCCACCAGCTTCGAGGCTGCGCTCCAGTTCCTCCCCAGAATCTCGCTGTTGAGATGGTCAAAGCGGATAGTCTGAACGTGCTTACCGGAAAAGCTCATGCTCGTGCGGAAAGCGTGCTTCATCTTCGCCGCGGACGTAATGGCCATGCCCGGTATCGAGCGAACCTTCACCGCAAAGTCACGCGGCGTAAGCTTGTTCTCCCGGTAGACTGCGATGTCTTGGCGGATCTCCTCCTCGATAACGGCTAGCGAGCGGAACTTGGAGGCTAGATCTTCTGTCGTCCAGAGCCGTGGGAGGTCCTCGTATCCGTGACGATAGCCAAACCAGCGCCCCATCTGGAGGAGAGTGTCATACTGTTTTGACGTGCGGAGGAAGAACGAGACACACAGCCCCTCGAGTGTCAGGCCGCGGGCAAGGACGGTGCCGCCTACCACGATGCAGGTAACCGGTTCCCCTGTATAATCCAGACGGAATGCATCATCAGTCTCGCCATTCTCGACCGGATAACAAAGCGCCTCGAGAACTGCAGGAAGGTGAGCGAGCACCACCTCGAAATCTTCGGGGATGCGGTTTTTGCCTTCAGGCGCGGTTCGGTCTCTTTCACGTTCGAAGACTTTCTTGAGCTTGGCCGTAGGCTCTCCCGTTCCCGCCAGCAGATCGGCCTTCCTCTCTTCCACCCAGTTCTGAATGAGTTCGGACATGTATTCGTGTTGACGGACATTCGGAGAGGAGTGAACCAGCATCGACATGTGCTCTCGTTCCTGTCCGCGAGCTCGGCGGATCGCACAGGTTGCCAGAAACCACAGTGTCGCCTCCTCAAGGCTCTGGGTCATTTCGGGATGGAAGGTCTCCTTGTCTTTCGGCGAGGTTGGCCGCAGACGATCCGGCTCGTCTTGGTGAAGGATGCGGATCATGTCTCGCTCGTCACCATCCGCTTCTGCACTGTCGGTCCCGAAGACCTCGCGCGCTCCGAAATAGCCGAGCGGTCTATCGAGTGCCGTTATGAAATCGCGAGGGTAGAGGTCGTCGAGATCTTCATCCAGGCCGTTCGGGTAGGGGTTGATGAAAACGTTGGCGAATGGGGTCGCGGTGTAGCCCACATAGGTCACCGCCGGCAGGGCTGCCAAGATACGCCTTATGGAGGCATTTATCTGGGTCATGTCGTAATCGCCGCGTGCCGAATTTACTGATGCCTGATCGCACTCGTCATCAATTAGGAGCACCTTGAGTGCTCGAAGGGTCACAGCGGGCGTTCTGGAAATCGTGCGTATCAGCTGCTTGAGGCGCCTGCCTTCCTTCTTCATGACTACGAGCTGCGCATGGCCCTCTGTCGGCATCACGAACCCGCCGTTTGGGGGCTGAACAAAGTCGCCGTTGGGATCACTGGTTGTGTAAAGCTGCCAGAGAGTTCGATGGCGCAGCACATCCTTCTCGAAGCGATCCTGGGTCTGCTTGCGCAGCTTGTTGGTTACCCCTCCCAGTACGATAATCATGTTGTAGCCGGCATCCACAGCCTTCGCCATGACAGCTGTCATGTTGGCGGTCTTTCCGGACTGAACATATCCGACCACTAGTCCCCGGCAGGCAAACTTGTCCCTCGCCGGGTTGCCCAATAGCGAAACAACCTCTGTTGAAGCTCGGTCCAGAGAACTGATGGTTTCGGGCGACCAGTTCTTGGTCTTGAGATACTCGTGCATCGCGGACCAATGGTGACTGTTGGCGCCTGGGCCCCTGTACCAATCCTCTGGTGCGTCAACGATCGAGTGTCGCCGGAGGATCTCGACGTCCTGTATTTCCGCTCGTACTATATCGACGGCAGCCTCAAGATTGGCGATCATTTCCGATGTGAAGGGAGCAGAGATCAGTTGCTCCATCTCGCGGCGGCACGCTGCTGCAGTTTCTTCCAAGCTGCCATAATTGGCTCGTCTCTGGCGGATCTGGGTGGCGAAATTCTCGACTTGGGGAGAGGGCATTGCAATCTCATAGGTTGGAAGCGATTCGCGCCTCAACTCTAGCCCAGATGAATTTCAAGAAAAGAGCGGGTGAAGAAAATCACCCGGAGATGCTCACTGAGCCTGCGTCAAGGCACACAAGAGCAGGCTGGCAATCTGCCGAGCAAGATATGGCGGCACCGCATTCCCTACCTGGACATACTGCTGCGTGCGATTGCCCAGGAAGAAGTAGTCGTCCGGGAACGTCTGCAGCCGAGCTGCCTCACGTACTGTGAGGCTTCGGCACTGTATTGGGTCGGGATGAATGAAGTAGTGGCCGTCTTTGGAGATGTGGCTGGTGACGGTTGTCGATGCCTCGTTGGCGAGCTGGACGCGGAACCGGTCATTGAAGACGCCGCTGTGCCAATTCCGGTGTTGCGGGCTGAGCGAGAGCGGGAAGTCGCCGGCCTTGGGGCTGTACGAGCGCACAGCCCCAAATACTGCCGAAAACAGATAGCGCCCGAGATCTGAAGCCATATGGCCGCGCGTCTCGTGCTGCGCGATCCCCGTCAGTTCAGGCCGCTCGAGCCAACGGAGGAGTTGGTCGTTGGAGTAGCCATAGTCATCTCCCAGGTGTGATGCTGCACGAAGCTCAGGACCACGCTCGTTTAGTAGCTCTGCTACCGACGAGAACGCTTCGTGAAGTTTGGTGTCCCCCAGCTCGTCATAGATGCCCGCGAGCAGTGCCGCGGCCCCTACGACCGCACTGCGCCATGAAGGTTCATCATCACGCCCGCGGCTGATGCCACTGCGAAGTGCCGGCAACGCTCCAATCGCATCGTGCAGGGTTCGCGTTACCCCCGAAACAGGTATTTCCGCACCGACCGCACGGGAAGCGATGTCGGACCGTATCCCGACAATGATCACCCGGTGGCGCCGCTGCGGGACCCCGAAATCCTCCGCGCGGACAATGAAGTCCGATGGCTTGAGCGCCTCCTGAAGGGTCGCCGTCCCGTTGGTCAGTCGGATCGCGCGCAGTTCGTAGTGATGGCCTTTGCCAGTTCCAAGCGACGACAGGTCCTCCATCAGCATCTCGAATACGAGCCGACTTTCGACGGTTGAGGAAAGAATCCCCTTTACGTTCTCCATGACGAAGGCAGCGGGACGGAGCCTGTCGAGAACTCGAATGTATTCCCTAAACAGGTAATGTCGCTCGTCTGCCTCCGGAACGTACCCAACCTTGCCCTTAGCCCGCGCGCGTCCAACAAGCGAGTAGGCTTGGCAGGGAGGGCCTCCTATAACGACCGTATCATCGTAGGTCGCCCTCAGCTTCACGATCGTTTGATCGATAGCCTCCGCGGCCGCCTCTGTCCCGAGTTCAAGAGCGCGTGCTTCGTCTGTGGCGGCCTGCCATGCTTGGGCGTCCACGGTAGACCAGTCAGGTTCAGGGCCCAATCCAGCGTGAAACTTCACGAACTGAAGCGGCAAGGATCCATGGCGAGCCCGGTATTCTCTCAGGAACGCACGCAGGGTCAACGTCCGGTGAGCGGACGGCTCCTTCTCCACCGAGATGCCGATCTGGAACGGAGAAGGTCCCTCAACAGCTATTGCAGAGAAGCCCTCGCCGAGTCCTCCCGGGCCAGCAAACAGGTCAACAACTCCGAAAGTGGCAGGCAATTCAGGCTCCACGAAAAATGCGTAGCCGGTGTATACCAGGTTTTGTGACGAAGACCAGGTGGCATGTGGCAGACATAGTAGATAAGAAGACTCGTTCGCGCATGATGGCCGGGATCAGAGGGAAGGATACCAAGCCTGAGTTGGTCCTTCGTCGGGCATTGCATGCAAGGGGCTTCCGATTCCGGCTGCACGCGAAAGATGTCCCCGGGCGGCCTGATCTTGTATTCTCGAAATATCGAGCGGTAGTTTTCGTTCACGGTTGCTTCTGGCATCGCCATGAAGGTTGCCGTTTCGCGACAATCCCCTCTGCACGTCCGGAATTTTGGCAGGAGAAGTTTGAAGCCAATCTAGCCAGAGACAGCTCAGTCGTGGAAACACTCCTGAACTGCGGTTGGCGAGTTGCCACGGTCTGGGAGTGCGCGCTGCGCAAGCCGGACGCCATCCAGGCAGCAACGGAATGCGTCGCCCTCTGGCTTGCATCGGGCGAGAAGCGGCTGGACGTCGGTGAGCAGCAGCTGAGACATCGATCGCATGATGAGGGCAAGTGACGTTCACGTGTCAAGTTTTTCCCGAGCTAACTGGAGTTGAGAGTAGGAGCGGCATAAGGAACAGTCGCAAATCTGCTTCCTCAGGGGTCGGTTGACCTAATAACTTGTTCTAACCTGTTTATTCACTTCGGATTACTTCTTCTTTGTCTGCAGGATCAACATTGATCTCATACGCCCATCTCCTTCCTAACCCTTCTCTCAAGCCCGGTCAGCGCGCGCTCGACCATCCGTGTCAGCTCCTCGTACCGTGTTCTCCCGAACCGGCGCGCACTCTCACAGGCATCTTGGTCCCGTTCCTTCGGTGCAGCTTCCTGATTATTGGCATCTCCAGAGCGCGTAGTTCCTCTTTTGCATCCTCGCGGATCTGGAGCCCCAAAACGCCAGCGTTCAAGAACCTCTCCCTTCTGTATTCCTCGACCTTGCGTTTCACTGCAGTCGAAGTTGCCCGAACGGTGCTCGGACTTATGATGGGGAATGTAGGTTTCATTAACTGGAAGAAGCTTTTCTGCAGGCGCGCGATTCCCAGTTTCTCCAAGTCGGTCAATCGCTCCAGTCCAATTTCGCGACACCCTTCTCGTCCCAGCGTCACTTCAATTCGAACCCGCTTCCTGTCTTCCGGCAGTTCGTCTCTTGTCCCGGCGGCCTTGTTCTGCTTGTCGAGAACCTTGTTCTGTATCCGCCAGAATGCCCTCGGATCGTCTCGCTCGCGTACGTAGTAGGTAGATCCATAGAGCACGATCCGATCCAGACCGGGTGTCATCCGGTCGTTTCCCATCATCTCTCCAGATTTTGCTGCCGTTGCTTCCATCATCCTTGTTTGTTTTCCCAGTCTTCGCACCGGAGGCGTCGGCAAGCATGGATCGCGCGACTGTTGCTCCTCATCAGGTGGGGATAGCGCTGGAGCAGGAAATATTCCAGGAGCACACCACGACCTCGCCTACCTGCTGGTGATCAATCCCGTCCTGCAAAGCATGACGCTGGGTAGTATAGTTCTAGTCTCTTACGCCCGAATTGGTCTGGCAGGTATTTTGCGAGGCGGAACTCGACAATCAGATCTTTGAAGCTACCGGAGATGGCGGCGAGGCCATTGTAACAGCAGAGGGCCACCTCATGGCTTGTGAGCTGACTCCTGAGGAGATTTCCATAACGGTACTTCTGAGGTTGAGTCAAAAACTGGGTCCTCCTTGTTTCGGAGAAGCAGAGTATAAAGGAGACGGTAATACGGAGCGAAAGTGCTCTCATATCGAGAGTGGACGTGCTTGAGGTAGAGCTTCGCAATAGTGTCGGCGGAGACCTCGCCATCTGCCTGATGTGCTCGGCCAATCCAGTGTCGCATTTCCGTACTCGCACGTTTGAAGGCCTCAGTTCCTTCCACTCGTTCGCCAGAGTTTCGTTCAGTCGAAGCTCCATCTTGTAGATGCTCTCTGCTGTATCGAAATTCGACGTCGTTCCGCGCCTCACGGAGGAGGCGGAGAAGTTCGTAGAACGTCTGCTCAAATCGCTGAATGTGTTGATCCCTCTCAGTTCGAAATATCTGCTCCTGCTGCCGATTAAGGTCGTCCCGTTGCTGTTTCAGGGTGAAAAGAACTGCAATGAACGCGAGGGCGGAAAATAGAGCGTTCACGCGCCGAAGGTATCCCCTAATTGGCCGAGTAGTTCGCTCTTCCATGGGACGTCAAGCCATTGAAATATAAGCTCTTGGCTTATCCAAGCTGCCCACAAGGCGGCGGCCGCAAAAGTTGCGGCAATGATCGATCTTAACCCCAAGCCATCCCCCAGGCGAACTGCACGAGTGCAACGTATAGGACACCATTAGTTATGCAATTCACCGGCGCTTTAAACGTCGCGGACGCGCGCTGCGGGGATGACGGTTGCGGTGCGGTAGGCCGATATGTCGTTCTTTGTGTTCGGATGTACATCAGCGAACTAACAGACGGAGGCGTCTTTACATTGGTAGTCCCAAGGCTCTGTCGGTCGATCCCTAGGATCGCTGCCGTTCCCCGGTTCGGGGGGCTGCTCACTGGGTCAAAGAATATGGTAGGGTGGGAGCAGCGAACAGGCGAGCGTCACTGCCTCCGACCCGCAACTGCGAGGCGAAGACGATGAACGACAACAGCGAGAAGCGCATCGCCGGGCCAAGCCTGGCTACAAGTCGTTGGAAGCTGGCGACCTGCTCGTGACCGTAGGCCTTTCAATGATGCGGGGGGCTTCAGCCTTGCGGCTGGTCGGATTGGTGCAAAGGCCGATAATCTCTAGGGTGGTCGTCATGCGCTTCTCCTTGATTAAAGTAAGTGCTTAATTACACATGAAGCGAAAACGACTGTGCCCCGCATTAAGACTGCGGGGCACGGAATTACAAGTTTCCTGAAATCAGGGAACCAGTAGATCACCTGCTCTGAAGCTCGAACAACTGGCGCTGGGCGAGTTCCTGGCGTTCGAGATCCTGGTTCACCAACCCCCAACTCAATGCGACCGCTGTGATAAGGACGGCCATGATACCTGTGACCCCGAGCTTCCATTTGGCCCGCGCTTTTGCGTCCTTCATACCGTTCAGATCACGGAATGCGATAAGCAAAATCTGTATGGCAAGAACCGACGGAACAATCCAGCCGAGCAGAAGGATGCAAAACCAAGCTGCCAACCATTGATACCATTCCAGAGAATCTGGGTTAGCAGCCTCCATGCCGGCCTTGGCTCGTAGAACTACGAGTCCAAATGCAAGCAGCCAGAAAGCTCGGTTGACCATCGCAATGATGTCAGAAAGCGTCTTACCAGCGTCGAAGGCTTCTTTGCCTGTCCCTTTGGTAATAGCATCGCAATACTTTTCTAGAAACATGGAGCACTCCCGGTTGAGATCCCCCGCGATAACACCCGCAGCTTAAAGATTTATGGAATACTGGCTTCCTGATCGCCTGCCATTGTGCGAGGCGCAGCGCGAGAGACCGCACCCGGGCCTTCAACGCTCGATTCTCCTTTTGGAGCTTTTCATTCTCGGCCTCGAGGTGATCCGAAGTCAGGAGACACTGACCGCGGGCGTTGAAGAAGCGAGCGGAATCTGCAAGAGTCATGCGCCCGCCTTACGGGGTCGATCAGCCGCCAGGGCAGCGAGATCGTTCTGCGCGCCGGTAAGCGAAAAGCACAAACCTTCGTTCGTTGCCGCCGACGTCTCTATCTGAGCAAAACAGGACCTCCCAAGGGTGCGTCTCGTTGAGAGCCTCAGCGTCGTCTGCCGTAGAGGCCGGTGAGAGCTGTCCTGGCGGAACAAGCGACACGACGCCCGCGCATTCCCCGCCGATCTCAGCAGCCCGAAGGCGTCACCCGAGGATATGCCGAGCGCTGCGGCCAGACGACGTCTGGCGCGTGCATCAGGCACGCGACCCGAGAAAAGGGCCGGGCGACGCGATCGATGAAGGATTGTTTCTGCACAGGTAGCGCTTCCGACAAGGCGAGGGGAGCACCGGCGAAGTAGTTGCCGGCATAGGTGAAGGTGAGCGAAGCGTCCTCGTTCTGCTTGAGTTCGCCTGCCTTTCCGTCTTGGAGAAAGACGTCCAGGACGCGGCTCATGAGGAGGCACCGCGGTTGGTGATGCCCACGGTCGAGCCGAGCGTCTGCAGGACGGTCAATGCGAGTCCGATCCGGCAGCTTTCCTTGCCACTCTCCAACTCGCGCACGAACCGAACGCCCACGCCTGCGACGCCAGCAAGTTGTTCCTGAGTGAGTTGCTGCCGATTTCGCTCGGGACGGATCAGCTAGCCGAGTGCTATGCTGTCGGAGACCGTTGCCATATGAATCATCCCCTTCGGGACGATTGAAGCACAAATGTCGGGCAATTGAACGAAAAAGAACCGAACGGGACGATCAAAGCAAGTATCGTTGACCAAGGACGCAAATCACCCCGATGGGGACTCTCAGGAGGCCGTAGGAGGGAGGTGCTGATGGAGAGGGGGCCTGGCCACTAGCTTCGGGTCGACGTGATCCGGAAAGGTGTCACGGAAAACTGTTCCGGTTGCCTTCGGTGCCGGTCGTCTAAATAGTTGAAAAAGAAGAGGAAATAGAAATTGGCTGGGGAACCTGGATTCGAACCAAGATTAACGGAGTCAGAGTCCGTCGTTCTACCATTGAACTATTCCCCAACGGCGGGCGGCGCGGGCGGCGCCCTGTCGGTGTGGGCGGCTTATAACCAAAACGTTTGCGGATGCAAATAGGCTTTCTGCATTTTTTCCGTCCAGGCTGGGGATATCTGTGCAGGAGGTTTGCCTCCGCTCGCCGCGCGGCAGGCGTGTGCCCGGCCGGTGTGATCGGTTGCGGCGCAAAAGGCAGCGCCCGGCTAAGGCAGGCGATGCCGTGAAGCCACCGGGCGGCGCCTTTCACGACAGGCGCGTTTCCGTGCGCCGTTGGACCGCGGGCGCGTTCCCGGCCGCATCGGCCGGTCGGGGGAGGGGTTGTATGGTGCGCGGGCGGACGCTCCACCTGCCCGGAACCGTTGCGGCCCGCAACCATGTCACTGATTGGCCCCGTCATGCCGCCCTGCAAAAAGAATTTGTGGAACGTGGCGGCCGCTGTTAAGGTCGCGGCAACGAAAATATCAGACAGCGCCTGCTGCGGCCCGCAAGGGCCTTGCGCGGCGCGATAGGCGAGACACGTGAACGACCCCGACCTCGGCCATGGGCCGTCTTCATCGGGGGGGCAGGGCACGGGCGGACAGGCAAGACCGAAGCGGTCGCGCCGCCGCAAGGGAAAGGAAAAGCGGGCTCAAAATCCGTCCTCCGCATCCCTTGGCCCGAGCAAGGGTGATGCCGGCCACGGCGCCCAGGAACCACGCCCCCACCAGAGCGCGCAGAACGGCGATTCCGTCCGCAAGCGCAAGCGTCGCCGCCGCGGCAAGGGCGGCGCGGCCAATCCGCAGCAACTCACCGCCGAGCCCAGGCCGGTGGCGGCCACTGTCGCCGACCGGAGTGGGCAGGGTCGGTCCGGTTTCGGCAAGCACCATCAGGGTCGCGGTCTGCAGGGCCGCCTGCTCAAGGGGCCGGAAAAGGCGCCCGCCTTCGTGGAGCCCGCCGCCAGGCCGGCGCAGGACCAGAAGCAGGGCCGGCACAAGGGCCAGAATCAGGATCAGACCCAGCGGCACGGCCAGGATCCGGGTCTGAACAGGGGGGCGGATCGGGGCCAGGAGCGGGGTCAGAACCACGGCCGTAACGACGATGGTCAGCGCCGCGGCTATCCGCCCGGCGGCGTGCGGGGCGGGCGGCCGAACGGCCGCGACCGGCACGAGCCCGCCGGCGCCGGCATCGCCCGCAACGAGCTCCACCTCGACGACGCGCCGCTCTATGCGGCCCTCGACCTCGGCACCAACAACTGCCGCCTGCTGGTCGCCCAGCCCACCCGTCCCGGCCAGTTCCGCGTCATCGACGCCTTTTCGCGCATCGTGCGGCTGGGCGAGGGGCTCGCCGCGAGCGGCCGCCTGTCGGAAGAGGCGATGGACCGCTCGATCGAGGCGCTGAAGATCTGCGCTGCGAAACTGAAGAGCCGCGACATCCGCCGCAGCCGCCTGATCGCCACCGAGGCCTGCCGCCGCGCGGAAAACGGCGAGGCGTTCCTGGCCCGCGTGCGGGCCGAGACCGGGCTCGAGCTCGAGATCATCAACCGGGAGACCGAGGCGCGGCTCGCCGTGTCCGGCTGCTCGTCGCTCGTCGGCCGCGAGGCGAAGTCGGTGGTGCTGTTCGACATCGGCGGCGGCTCGTCGGAGATCGCGGTGATCCGGATCGACGACAATCGCTCCAATCGGCTCGCCAACCACATCACCCACTGGACCTCGCTGCCGGTCGGCGTGGTGACGCTGTCGGAGCGCCACGGCGGTCGCGACGTGACACCCGAGAGCTTCGCGGCCATGGTGCGTGAGGTCGAATCGATGCTCGAGAGCTTCGATTGCCCGCCACACGGCGGCTTCGAGGCGCCGGAGGATTTTCACCTGATCGGCACCTCGGGGACGGTGACGACGCTTGCCGGCGTCCATCTCGACCTGCCGCGCTACGATCGCCGCCAGGTGGACGGCGTCTGGCTGCTCGATGCCGAGGTCAGCGCCATGCAGGCGCGGCTTCTCTCCTGGGATTTTTCCACCCGCGCGGCCAATCCCTGCATCGGGCCGGACCGGGCCGATCTCGTGCTCGCCGGCTGCGCCATCCTGGAGGCCATTCGCAACCGCTGGCCGTCGACGCGCATGCGCGTGGCCGACCGCGGCCTGCGCGAGGGCCTGCTCACCGACATGATGGCCGACGACGGCGTCTGGCGGCGCGGCCGCCATCGCCGCCAGAACCGCAGCGGCTTCCGCCACCCGGGCAGGCCCGAAGGACAGAAGACATGACGAAGCCTCCCGCCGGCGGCAGCCGGACCGGGCGCAAGCTCGGCCAGAAGGTCAAGAAGGGCAAGCTGAAGGCGTCGTCGCGGCGCTGGATCGAGCGCCATATCAACGACCCTTACGTCCAGCGGGCCCGCCTCGAGGGCTATCGCGCCCGCGCGGCCTTCAAGCTCCTGGAGATCGACGAGAAGCACAAGATCCTCGATGGCGCCAGGCGCATCATCGATCTCGGGGCGGCCCCCGGCAGTTGGTCGCAGATCGCCGCCAAGGTGACGAACTCCACCGATGCCGATCCGCGCGTCGCCGCGATCGATTTCCTCGAGATGGACCCCTTGCCCGGCGTGACGATCCTCCAGATGGACTTCCTCGACCCGCAGGCGCCGGAAAAGCTGAAGCAGGCGATCGGCGGCGCGCCGCAGCTCGTGATCTCCGACATGGCCGCGCCGACGACGGGCCATCGCCAGACCGATCACATCCGCACCATGCACCTTTGCGAGGTCGCAGCGCATTTCGCCGTCGAGGTGCTGGCCGATGGCGGGCATTTCCTGGCCAAGACCTTCCAGGGCGGCACCGAGCGCGATCTCCTGGCGATGCTCAAGCAGAACTTCCGGCAGGTGATCCACGTCAAGCCCGGCGCCTCGCGCGCCGAGTCGGTCGAAATGTTCCTGCTGGCCAAGGGCTTCAAGGGGCGCAGGCCGGCGGAAGCGGCGGACGACGAGACGGCGGCGGAGGTGTGATGCTGCTCTATGTGACGCTGGGAACGAACGACCTCGAGCGCGCCGGCCGCTTCTATGACGCGGTCCTGCCGCTCCTCGGCTATCGCAGGCAGAAGCAGGCGGACGGGGAGATCGGCTACGGCGCCGACGACGACGTGCGCTGCCGCTTCTGGGTCGTCGCGCCCTTCAACCGCGAACCGGCCACCTTCGGCAACGGCGCGACGGTTGCGCTGGATGCGCCGAGCCGGGCGGCGGTGGACGCCTTCCATGCGGCAGCCCTTGCCAATGGCGGCACCGACGAGGGCGCGCCGGGCTTGCGCCCGTTCCATCCCGACTTCTACGCGGCCTTCGTCCGCGACCTGGACGGCAACAAGCTGTCCGCCGTCTGCGAGCGGCCGCTCGAAGCCTCTATTTCACGCTGACCACGTCGTCCTTCGCCGCCATGCGGTGGCCCGAGACGGCTGCGCCGGCGTTCTTCGCCATCGTCAGGAACGGGACGACCGCCGACAGCGCGATCGCCGAGACGATCATGAAGGCGATGTGGAAGTCGCGCAGCTGAAGGGCGGTGCCGGTGAACGCCGTCTCGACCTCGAGGATGGCGCCGGCGACAGCGACCCCGAGCGCCAGGCTCATCTGCTGCAGGACCGCGCTCATCGTCGTCGCCTTGCTGGCGTCCCTGTCGGAAATGTCGGCGAAGGACAGCGCATTCACGCTGGTGAAGAAGAACGATCGGGCGAAGCCGGCGAGAAGCAGCACGAACGAGATCAGAAGAACCGGGGTCGCCGGCGTGAAGAGGCCGTTGGCGAAGGTGAGGACGGCGCCCGTGATGGTGGCGACGATCAGCGTCGTCCGGAAGCCGGCGAGGGTCAAGACGCGCCTGGCGATGAACTTCGTGGTGATCGCGCCGACCGCTCCCGTGAACGTGATCAGGCCGGACTGGAACGGCGTGAAGCCGAAGCCGAGCTGCAGCATCAGCGGCATCAGGAACGGCACGGCGCCGATCGAGATGCGAAACAGCGTTCCCCCAACCGCCGCCGCCCGGAAGGCGCTGTCGGAGAACAGCCTGAGGTCCAGGAGGGGGCTCGGATGACGCCGTGCATGGCGCAGATACAGGCAGCCGGACAGGATCCCGAGGACGGTGGAGGCGATGCCGATCGCGGGCGGCAGGGCCGGCAGGCTGATGACCGACAGGCCGAACATCGTGCCAGCGGCGGCGATGGCCGCCAGCAGGAACCCCTTGAAATCGAGGGGGCCGGGCGGCGCCGATTCGACCTCCGGCAGATAGATGCCCGACAGCACGTAGCCGACGATGCCGACCGGCACGTTGATGAGGAAGATCCAGTGCCAGGAGAAGTAGGTGGTAATGAAGCCGCCGAGCGGCGGCCCCGCCAGCGGCCCGACGAGGGCCGGAATCGTCAGCGTCGCCATGGCCGAGACGAGCTCGCTGCGGGAGGTGCTGCGCACCAGCACGAGGCGGGCGACCGGCGTCATCATCGCCCCGCCCATGCCCTGGATGAAGCGCGAGACGACGAAGGCGATCAGGCTGCCGGAGACGGCGCAGAGGATGGAGCCGACGATGAACACCACCATCGCCAGGCGGAAGATGCGCTTGGCGCCGAAGCGGTCGGCCATCCAGCCGCTGAGCGGAATGAAGATCGCAAGCCCGACCATGTAGGTCGTCAGCGCCAGCTTGAGCGTGATCGGGCCGACGCCGAGGTCGTGTGCGATGGCGGGGAGCGACGTCGCGATGACGGTCGAATCCATCTGCTCCATGAAGAGCGCGACGGCGAGGATGAGGGGAACGATTCGGCTCATGACGACGTGTGTGCTGGAACGGAAGAGCCCCGGCCGATTGCGCCGGGCATGGCTGGGATGGGCGCGCCTGCGACCGGCTCGCTTGTGCGCCCGCTTTGCCGCGCTGTCAAACGCATGGCCGGATGGCGATTTCACAAACCCGTGATTGTAACGCCGCCATTCGTGAGGAAGACGGTCGTCCTTTCGTGCCATGATCCGGCGCCGTTGCGCGGGGCTGCGCAACAGGTACGCGCAACACACTGGATGGCGCCAGGCCGGCGGGGAGGACTGCAATGGCAACGGACATCACACGCAGGTCGCTGATACAGGCAGCCGGAGCCGGCACGCTGGCAGCGCCCTTCATCCTGAACGGCACGCCGGCCCTTGCGGCCTCGCAAACGGAAGCAACCATGACACTGTCGCCGGTCGAGACCCGCAGCTTCAAGCTCGGCGCATTCCGAATCGCCGTCATCCGCGACGGCATGCGCGCCTCCGGCGCCCCGAACGAGACCTTCGGCACCAACCAGCCGGCCGAGGCCGTCGGCGCGCTCCTGGCCGCGAACTTCCTGCCGGCGGACAACTTCGTCAACAGCTTCTCCCCGACGCTGGTCGACACCGGTTCCGAAGTCGTCCTCTTCGACACCGGCCTCGGCGAGGGCGGGCGTGAAGCGGGCATGGGCCGGCTGGCCGAAGGATTGAAGGCGCTCGGCTATGGGCCGGAACAGGTATCGGTCGTCGTTCTCACGCACATGCACGGCGACCACATCGGCGGCCTGACGGAAGCAGGCGCGCCCGCCTTCCCGAACGCCCGCTACGTCACCGGCCGCACGGAATATGATTTCTGGGTGAGCCCCGACCGGGTCGGCACCGGCGCCGAGCAGGGGCACAAGGGCGTGCTGGCGAAGGTCAAGCCGCTTGCCGAAAAGATCACCTTCATCGAGGACGGCGGCGAGGTCGTGCCGGGCGTGACCGGCATCAATGCCTTCGGCCATTCGCCCGGCCACATGATCTTCCGGATCGAATCGGACGGCAAGCCGCTGATCCTCACCGCCGACACCGCCAATCACTACGTCCTGTCGCTGCAGCGGCCGGACTGGGAGGTGCGCTTCGACATGGACAAGGCCGCCGCGGCCGCGACCCGCAAGAAGGTTTTCGACATGGTGGCGACCGACCGGATCGCCTTTGTCGGCTACCACATGCCGTTCCCCGCCGTCGGCTTTGCCGAGAAGGCGGCCGAGGGATATCGCTTCGTTCCGCTCAGCTATCAGTTCGATCTCTGAGGCGTTCTGGCGGCGAGTGGCATGGCCCGGGAGCGATCCCGGGTTTTTTGCTATTCCCAATTCGTCATGAACGTGTTACCAGCCCTCGCCAACTTCCAAGACTTATCTTGCAAGCCACCGGGCGGACCTTCCCAAGGGTCCCCTGGACCGTAGCTTGTATACCGAAGGGATTTGGCCATGGCGCGCATCATTGAAACCGCAACCGGACTGGAAGCACTGACGTTCGACGACGTCTTGCTGCAGCCCGGCCATTCCGAGGTCATGCCGGGGCAGACCAACATCGCCACCCGCATCGCCAGGGATTTCGAGCTCAATCTTCCGATCCTGTCGTCGGCGATGGACACCGTCACCGAGGCAAGGCTGGCGATCGCGATGGCGCAGGCTGGCGGCCTCGGCGTCATCCACCGCAACCTGACGCCAGCCGAACAGGCTGAGGAGGTCCGCCAGGTCAAGAAGTTCGAGAGCGGCATGGTCGTCAACCCGGTGACGATCGGCCCCGATGCGACGCTGGCCGATGCGCTGGCGCTGATGAAGGCGCACGGCATCTCCGGCATCCCGGTCGTCGAGAACGCCAAGGCCGGCGTCGCCGGCCGTCTCGTCGGCATCCTCACCAACCGCGACGTGCGCTTCGCCTCCGATCCCAAGCAGAAGATCTACGAGCTGATGACGCGGGAAAACCTGATCACGGTGAAGGAGAGCGTCGACCAGCAGGAAGCCAAGCGGCTCCTGCACAAGCACCGGATCGAGAAGCTGCTGGTGGTCGATACCGACGGCCGCTGCGTCGGCCTCATCACCGTCAAGGACATCGAGAAGTCGCAGCTCAATCCGAACGCCTCCAAGGATGCGCAGGGCCGTCTGCGCGCCGCCGCGGCGATCTCCGTCGGGGACGACGGCTTCGAGCGCGCCGAGCGCCTGATCGACGCCGGCGTCGACCTGATCGTCGTCGACACCGCGCACGGCCATTCGCAGCGCGTCCTCGACGCCGTCAGCCGCGTCAAGAAGCTCTCCAACTCCGTGCGCATCATGGCCGGCAACGTCGCCACCGCCGAGGGCACTCGGGCGCTGATCGACGCGGGCGCGGATGCGGTCAAGGTCGGCATCGGGCCGGGCTCGATCTGCACCACCCGCATTGTCGCCGGAGTCGGCGTTCCTCAGCTCGCGGCCATCATGGCGTCGGTGGAAGCCGCCCAGGATCAGGACGTGCCGGTCATCGCCGATGGCGGCATCAAGTTCTCCGGCGACCTCGCCAAGGCGATCGCCGCCGGCGCCTCGGCCGTCATGGTCGGCTCGCTGCTGGCCGGCACCGACGAAAGCCCGGGCGAGGTCTTCCTCTACCAGGGCCGCTCCTTCAAGGCCTATCGCGGCATGGGATCGGTCGGCGCGATGGCGCGCGGCTCGGCCGACCGCTATTTCCAGGCGGAAGTGCGCGACACGCTGAAGCTCGTTCCCGAGGGGATCGAGGGCCAGGTGCCCTACAAGGGGCCGGTCTCGGGCGTCCTGCACCAGCTCGCCGGCGGCCTGAAGGCCTCGATGGGCTATGTCGGCGGCCGCGACATCAAGGAGTTCCAGAACCGCGCCACCTTCGTGCGCATCTCCGGCGCCGGGCTGCGCGAAAGCCACGCGCACGACGTCACCATCACCCGCGAGAGCCCCAACTATCCGGGCGCCACGGGCTGATCGGTCGACCGGATCTCCCGCTAGAGCCTCCATTCCCGCGGCGGCCGTCGAAATCTTCGACGGCCGCCGTCGCATTTCTGCGACAGGCGCGCCGGGGCCTTGACCTCGGTCAACTTCCCCCCGTCGGGTGCTGCCCATAGTGTTTCCGTGCCCGCCGGCATGTCTGCCGGCGATGCCAGCGACAGGCGGACGCCACCCCGCGCGATCCGCCGAAACAACGGAAACGCCCGTGTCGGCACGGCATTCCTGCCAGCACGGAAGGGAAGGGAGAATGGCCATGACAAGCAGGATGAAGGCAGCGGTCGTACGTGCATTCGGCAAGCCTCTGTCGATCGAGGAGGTCGACGTTCCGGAGCCCGCCCCGGACCAGATCCTCGTGAAATACGAAGCCACCGGTGTCTGCCATACGGACCTGCACGCGGCGAACGGCGACTGGCCGGTCAAGCCGAACCCGCCTTTCATCCCCGGCCACGAGGGCGTCGGCTATGTCGCCAAGGTCGGCGCCAAGGTCCGCCGCGTCAAGGAGGGCGACCGGGTCGGCGTGCCATGGCTCCACACGGCCTGCCGCTGCTGCAGCTACTGCAACACCGGTTGGGAGACGCTCTGTGCCGGGCAGCAGAACACCGGCTATTCCGTCAACGGCACGTTTGCCGAATACGGCCTCGCCGACCCGGCCTTCGTCGGTCACCTGCCGGACAATCTCGAATTCGGTCCCGCGGCGCCCGTGCTCTGCGCCGGCGTCACGGTCTACAAGGGGCTGAAGGAGACGGAGGCGAGGCCCGGTGAATGGGTCGTGATCTCCGGCATCGGCGGCCTTGGACACATGGCCGTGCAATATGCCAAGGCGATGGGCATGAACGTCGTCGCCGCCGACATTTTCGAGGACAAGCTGGCGCTCGCCACCAAGCTCGGCGCCGACCTGGTCGTCGATGCGCGAAGGCCCGACGCCGTCGAGACGGTGCACAAGGAAACCGGCGGCGCCCATGGCGTGCTGGTCACGGCGGTCTCGCCAAAGGCGATGGAGCAGGCCTATGGCTTCCTGCGTTCGAAGGGCACGATGGCGCTCGTCGGCCTGCCGCCCGGCTTCATCTCGCTGCCGGTGTTCGATACCGTACTCAAGCGCATCACCGTGCGCGGCTCGATCGTCGGCACCCGGCAGGACCTGGAAGAGGCGCTGCAGTTTGCCGGCGACGGCAAGGTCGCGGCCCATTTCTCCTGGGACAGGCTCGACAACATCAACGCGATCTTCGAGCGCATGGAGCAGGGCAAGATCGATGGACGCATCGTCCTCGGGCTCGGTTCCTGACAGCAGGCAGCAGCGCCGGCCAGGCGTTTGACGGCGCTGCTGCGATCACGCGTTCGTGAAATGGTTGCGTTCGATTCATCCCGCACCTTGTCTTATCCTCCACGCCCGGAACCTGCACCTTGCAGGCGTCAAACGAATGGGAGGATAGGCTCATGGAACGCATGCCGAAGATCACGCAGGCGATGATCGACGCCTATGACGAATACACCCACCTGACGCTCGACCGCCGCCGCTTCATGGAGCGGCTGACGGCGCTGGCAGGGTCGGCGGCCGGTGCGGCCGCGATCGCACCGCTTCTGGCCGCCAACAGCGCCAGCGCCCAGATCGTTGCCGAAGGCGATAGCCGGCTGATCGCCGAGGAGGTCACCTGGGCTGCCCCGAAGGGGCAGATGCGCGGCTACATCGCCCGCCCGAAGGACGCGACGGGGCAGCTCGGCGGCGTCATCGTCATCCACGAGAACCGCGGCCTCAACGCCCATATCCGCGACGTGGCGCGGCGCATGGCGCTCGAGGGCTTCGTGGCGCTTGCCCCCGATTTCCTGTCGCTGGAAGGCGGCACGCCGTCCGACGAGGACAAGGCCCGCGAGATGTTCGGCAAGCTCGACCGCGCCGTGACCGTCGAGAACGCGGTCGCGACCGTCGCCTATCTGTCCGAACTCGACTGGGTGAACGGCAAGGTCGGCGCGATCGGCTTCTGCTGGGGCGGCGGGCTGGTCAATCAGCTGGCGGTCGCCGATCCCAACCTCAAGGCGGCCGTCGCCTACTACGGCGCCCAGCCGCCGGCGGAATCGGTGGCCAACATCAAGGCGGCGCTGATGCTGCACTATGCCGGCCTCGACGAGCGCATCAATGCCGGCATCGAGGCCTACAAGAAGGCGCTGGAGGATGGCGGCAAGACCTACGAGCTGTTCGTCTACGAGGGCGTGAACCATGCCTTCAACAACGATACCTCGGCCGCCCGCTACGACAAGGCCGCAGCCGAGCTCGCCTGGCAGCGCACGGTGGCGTTCCTGAAGAAGAACCTGGGCTAGTAGGCGACCGGCGTCGGGACTGCGCCTGAGCGAGACGCATTACGTCTCGCTCAGGGCTCCGGCCCGTGGGCCGCCACGCAGGCGAGCACTGCTTCTGCGATCGCGTCCGTCTCTGCCGCCTCGATGATTCCCCGCCGCCAGGCCAGCCCGATCTCGCGGGCCGGCTGCGGCTCGGCGAAGGGGACGATACGGATGGCGTTGCGCTGTGTTTCGGTGGCGACCGCGATCTCCGGGATCAGCGTCATGCCCATGTCGTGCGATACCATCTGCAGCAGCGTCGCCATCGAGGTGGCGCCGAAATTGACGAGGCTGCGCTTGCCCGCCGCACCGCAGACGGCGAGCGCCTGGTCGCGCAGGCAGTGGCCTTCCTCCAGGAGCAGCAGCCGGTCGGCGTCGACGTCGGATTCGGCCAGCGGCGACACCAGCACCGCACTGTCGTTGTCCGCCATCGCCATGAAGAAGCGGTCGCGGAACAGCGGGCGTGTCGCAATCGCCTCGTTGTCGATCGGAAGGGCTGCGATGACGAGGTCGAGCCGGGCCTCGCTCAGCTCGGCCACGAGCCGGTCGGTGACGGCCTCCTTCAGCTCGATCTCGATGCCCGGATGCGCCCGGCGCAGGTGCGGCACGAGCCGCGGCACGAGATAGGGCGCCACCGTCGGGATGATGCCGAGACGCAGCAGCCCGCCCAGCAGCCCGTCGCTGCGCCGGACCGTCTGTTCCAGCCGGTCGAGCTCCGCGAGCACGATGCGCACGTGCTTCAGCACCGCTTCGCCCTTGCGGGTCAGAAGCGTGTTGCCGCGGCTGCGCTCGACGAGCTTCACCCCGAGATTGTCCTCCATCTCGATGATCTGCGCCGACAGCGCCGGCTGGCTGACATGGGCGAGCTCGGCCGCCCTGCCGAAGTGCAGCGTGGTGGCGAGCGCATCGAAGTAGCGCATTTGACGAACGGTGATCATGATAAGAAATTCCTATCAAAAATGACGGGAAATACAATTGGAAATTATCATCCTGGGATGGGACAAACGGTCGTTAGAAAATTTCCAAGGAAGGGCCGGCGTTCACGACACTGCCGCAAGCCTGCCCTAGCTTGGCAGGCGGCTTCGGCCGCCTTCCGCAAAATGCCATCTGCCAACAGGAGGATCCCATGTCTGATCGCCCGACGATGACGACGACGGCCGGCGCGCCGATAAGTGACAACCAGAATTCGCTGACGGCCGGCCCGCGCGGCGGCGTGATGATCCAGGACTACCAGCTTCTCGAAAAACTTGCCCACCAGAACCGCGAGCGCATCCCCGAGCGTGTCGTGCACGCCAAGGGCTGGGGTGCCTACGGCACGCTGAAGATCACCGGCGACATTTCGAAATACACCCGCGCCAAGGCGCTGCAGCCGGGCGCCGAGACGCCGATGATCGCCCGCTTCTCCACCGTCGCCGGCGAACTGGGAGCGGCGGACCACGAGCGCGACGTGCGCGGTTTCGCGCTGAAATTCTACACGGAAGAGGGCAACTGGGACCTGGTCGGCAACAACACGCCGGTCTTCTTCGTCCGCGACCCCTACAAGTTCCCGGACTTCATCCACACGCAGAAGCGCCACCCGAAGACCAACCTGCGTTCGCCGACCGCGATGTGGGACTTCTGGTCGCTGTCGCCCGAAAGCCTGCACCAGACGACGATCCTGTTCTCCGACCGCGGCCTGCCGATCACCCCGATGCACATGAACGGCTACGGCTCGCACACCTATTCGCTCTGGAACGACGCGGGCGAGCGGTTCTGGGTGAAGTTCCACTTCAAGACCCAGCAGGGTCATGAGCACTACACCAACGAGGTGGCCGAGGGCATCATCGGCAAGACGCGCGAGGGCTACCAGGAAGCGCTGTTCGGCGCGATCGAGGAGGGCAGGTTCCCGCGCTGGACCGTGCAGGTGCAGATCATGCCGGAAGCGGACGCGGACAAGACCCCCTACAACCCCTTCGACCTGACCAAGGTCTGGCCGCACGGCGACTATCCGCCGATCGACATCGGCGTGATGGAACTGAACCGCAACCCCGAAAACTACTTCGCCGAGATCGAGCAGGTCGCGTTCTCGCCGTCGAACATCGTCCCGGGCATCAGCCACTCGCCGGACAAGATGCTGCAGGCGCGCGTCTTCTCCTATGCCGACGCCCATCGCTATCGCCTCGGCACGCATTACGAGGCGCTGCCGGTCAACGCTCCGCGCTGTCCCGTCCATCACTACCACAAGGACGGCCAGATGAACTTCTTCGGTCAGAAGACCGGCGCCGTCGACGCCTACTATGAGCCGAACACGGTTTCGGGATCGGCCGCCGAGCAGCCGGCCGCCAAGGAGCCGCCGCTGAAGATCTCTGGCGACATGGACCGCTACAACCACCGCATCGGCAACGACGACTATGCGCAGCCGCGCGCGCTCTTCAACCTGTTCGACGACGGGCAGAAGGCCCGCCTGTTCTCGAACATCGCCGCTGCGATGGGCGGGGTACCGGGCGCGATCGTCGAGCGCCAGCTTGCCCACTACCGGCAGGTCCACCCCGACTACGAGGCCGGCGTCCGCGCCGCGCTGAAGTCCGCGCATGGCTACGAGGCGGACACCATCAGCACCGCCGCCGAGTAAGGGCGGGCGAGGGGGTCGGGCGCAGGTCCTGCCCGCATGCTCCGACAGTGACAGGCCCGTCCCGCAGGTGCGCGGGGCGGGCCTTTCGTTGTGGATGCTGGGTCGCGAGAACCTTTGAGGGCAGGGCGGTCGACTGGAGACGGCTGCGCTAGCTAGCGTTCGATCGGGCCCTGCACGGCGGCGGCAAGCGTCTGGCTGCCCTCGCGCAGGTGGGCGCGCAGCACTGTGACAGCCCCGTCCGCGTCGCCGCGCTCGCAGGCCGACAGCATCGCCCGGTGTTCCGATTGCGAGCGGCCGTGATAGTCGGGGTCCGACAGCAGCGCCCGCACGTAGCGGTCAGCTGCCGCATGGTGTGCATCGATGAGATGGAGCAGCCGGCGATTGCCGCACTGGCTGTAGAGCAGCGAATGAAAGGCGGCGTTGAGGGCGCCCCAGCGCGCGGCATTGGGCTCGGCGTCGATCCGGTCGAGCAACCGCGCGGCCTCCTGCAGCGTCTCGCCCGTCAGCCAGGGACAGGAAAGCCTGAGCGCCTCGGTCTCGAGCACCTCCCGGATGGCATAGATCTCCCGGATCTCGGCGGCATCCATCGGCGCCACGAAGGCGCCCTTCGTCGGATGGATCGTCACCAGCCCTTCCGTCTCCAGCTGCCGCAGCGCATCGCGGATCGGCATGCGGCTGAAGCCGAACCGGGCGGCGAGCTCGTCCTGGCGGAGTGCTGCGCCGCTCGGCAGGGCCCCTTCGACGATCGCCTCCCGCAACGTCTCGCAGATCCGGTCGGCGATCGTGACCGGCTTCGCACTCATCCCCGGCAATGCCGCCATTCGGTCCATTTGCGGTCTCCTTTTGCCGCTACGCGCTTGCGCATGGATTGAAGCACCCATCCGACTCTCGTATACGAGTATACGGAAACCGATCCGAATTGAAATTACCCGGCGCATCCGCTGTGTCCGGAACCGCCGCAGGAGGAACGCATGGAACAGAACCGGGACCGGCTGCGCATCGCCATCCTTTTCGGCGGACGCTCGAGCGAACACGACGTCTCGGTGATGTCGGCGACCAATGTCATGCGGGCGCTGGATCCGGCGAAGTACGGCGCCATCCCCGTCTTCGTCACCCGCGAGGGCCGGTGGCTCTTGAGTCGCTTCGACGGCGGCATGCTGGACAAGCCGGAGGGAGGGACGGAACTGACGCTCCTGCCGGGCGGCGAAGGGCGCCTGCTGGCGTTACCGGCGGACGGCGCGCCGCAGGAACTGCCGCGGATCGATGCGTTGTTTCCGGTGTTGCACGGGCTCTACGGCGAGGACGGCTCGGTCCAGGGGCTGGCGGAAGTGGCGCGGGTGCCGCTCGTCGGCTGCGGCATTCTCGGCTCGGCGGTCGCCCTGGACAAGGACATCGCCAAGCGGCTGCTGATCGCCGCGGGCGTGCCCGTGGCGCGCGCGCTCACCATTCACGAGGGCCAGGCTCCGTCCTTTGCCGAACTTCAAGAAGCGCTCGGGGTGCCGGTCTTCGTCAAGCCGGCCCGCCAGGGCTCGTCCGTCGGCGTCAGCAAGGTCAACGACGAGGCGCAGTATCAAGCGGCACTTGTGGAGGGCTTCCGGCACGACCGCAAGCTTCTGGCGGAAGAGTTCATCCGCGGCCGCGAGGTCGAGTGCAGCGTGCTCGAACACCCGACCGGCGAGCTGTTCGTCTCCCGCCCGGGCGAGATCGCCCCCGCGGAGAGCCACGGCTTCTACAGCTACGACGCCAAATACGTCGATGCCGACGGCGCCGTCGTCAAGGTTCCGGCGGACCTGCCGGCCGAGGTCGGGGAGCGGGTCCGCCGGACGGCGGCCGTCGCTTTCCGAGCGCTCGGCTGCGACAGCATGGCCCGTGTCGATTTCTTCGTGACGCCGGACATGGTTTTCCTCGTCAACGAGGTCAACACCATTCCGGGCTTCACCGACATCAGCATGTATCCGAAGGCGATGGCGGCGAGCGGTGTCGCCTATGCGGAACTGATCGACCGGCTGGTGGCGCACGGCCTGGCCCGCGCCGGGCGATAGCGCCCGGCACCGCGCAGCGACATGCCCGCCGGCGCGACGGAAAGCCGGCACGCCGCGACGCCGCGGGCAGATGCGAATCGAAAGGACGGTCGCTGCCGAATCAGGCCGAAACCAGCAGGACCCTCACCAGCCCGGCAGCACATGCCCCGGCCGCAGGCGCGGCAGGCGGGGGAAGGCCTTGACCTCGGCCTCCGGCAGGTCGTCGTTGACGGCGAGCGGCGAGATGTTGTCGAGACAGGCCGTGATGTGGCTGGTGATGGCGTTCATCAGCGAGGGGGACAGCCCCGGCCGCTTCATGATGCCGATCTGGACGGGGGCGAGCGGCGGGAAGCCGTCGGCCTGCGTCAGCACCCGCATGCCCGGCCTCAGCGCCGATTCCGGCAGCACCGAGACGGCCATGCCGGCCATGACGGCGGCGGCGACGACGGTGGAGGACCAGCTGGTGAACAGCACCTGGTAGTCGCGGCCGACCGAATCGAGCGCCGCGCAGGCGACCTGCCGCCACTGACAGTCGCGCCGGCCGACGGCCAGCGGCACCGGCGCGTTCTCGGGCAGGGGATGGTTGGCCGACATCACCCAGCAGAGCGGCTCGGTGCGGACCACGTCGGACTGGCGCTCGCGCGGGTTATGGGTGACGAGCGCGATGTCGAGCTCGCCCTTGCCCATCTTCTCGGCCAGGTCCACCGACGGCTCGCAGACGATGTAGAGCTCGACGTTCGGATGCGTCTTGGCGAACCGCATGATGATCTCGGGCATGTAGCGGTCGGCATAGTCGTCCGGCGTGCCGATGCGCAGCGAACCCTCGAGCCGGTTGTCGTCGAAGGCTGCGATCGCCTCGTTGTTCAGCCGGATCATCCGCCTGGCGAAATTCAGCAGCCGGTCGCCCTCCGCCGTCAGCCGGTTGCCGCGGCCGTCCTTCATGAAAAGCTGCTTGCCGATCCGCTCTTCCAGCCGGCGCATCTGCATGGAGACGGCGGACTGGGTCTTGAACACGCGATCGGCGGCTTTGGTGAAGGAGCCGGTATCGGCGATCGCGACGAAGGTCTGCAGCTGATCGATATCGAGCGGAGCGGACATGGCGATGTTCCATCAGAGGGTTTGATAAATACTATTAGAAACATTCGTTGGACTGATCAATGTCATTTTGCGAAAAAGGGCATGCAAGGTGATTGGCCGGTCAGACGGCCTCTCGCCTTAGGGGAGTACATATCCATCCCGGGACGACTTCCAGCCGGGATGGACCTTATTTTGCAAGACAGAAGACTTTAACCGCCTGCCGATCCTGGCTGGCGAAACGATCACAGGTGCGCGCATTTTTGCCGTAGTGGCGCGCTGCACCGGAAAGGAGAAATGCCATGCGCACCTACGACCACCATATCGACCTCGACCTCGCCGCTGCGCGGCCGCCTGTCCCGAGCCTTTTCGCCCGCCTTCGCCTCTCTGCGGTCAGGATGGTGCGCACATGGCGCAATCGGGCGGCGATCAATCACCTGCATGACCTCGACGACCACCAGCTGCTCGACATCGGGCTGCGGCGCGAGGACATCAGCGACGCGATGACCTCGACGTTCTTCGCCGATCCGGGATTGCACCTGACGGTCACGGCGCGCGAAAGGTCGCGCAGACATATCCGGAGCGGTCGCCCCGACTGAGGGCGCCTCCTAGCTTCCCCGCAGGGTGAGAGCCAATAACCCTGCCGCTTGCCCGGCGCGACCTTGAATGGTTCCGCCGGGCCTTTTTGTGCCCGCAAGGTCCTTTCGACCTACTTGGCGTCCTTCGGATCCTTCGGTGGCGGTGCCGCGGCCGACCGGCTCATCGTGTCGAAGATGTCCTCGATGTTCTTCTGGTAGTCCTTCTGCATCTCGAGCCCGGTGTCGAACAGCGTATTGACGAACTTTGCCCAGGAATCGGCCGGCGTCTCGGCCTTTTCGGGCGCGGCCTCTTCCTCGGGCTTCTTGCCCGCCATCACCGACATCATGTCGGAAAACGCCTTGGCGAAGGGATTGTCGGCAAAGAGATCCTGCGTCTCCTTCTTCGGGGTCGTGCCGAAGAACGCCTGGGTGAAGGGATTGTTGAAGGGGTTCGTCTGCGGCTCCGGCTTCTTGGCCATGCCGGTGGCCTCCATCCACTGCTGCATCGCGGCAAGGAAGGGGTTGTCTTTGTCCTGCTGCATGCCGGGGAAGAAGGGCGAGGCCGATTGCTTGAACAGGCCGCCCATCAGCGTATTGGCCACCACCGGCAGCATCTGCTTGTAGATCTCCTGGCCGATCCCGGTCATCTGCGCCGCCTGGGCCGCGATCGCCCGCGACACCTCCTTGGAGCCGAAGAACTGCGACAGAAGGTCGTTGCCCTCGGCGATGCCCGAAGGCGTGAACGCCTTGGTCATGTCCTCGAAATATTTGGCGTGGTCGCCCGAATAGAGGGCCTTCAGGAAGCTCGTGAAATCGTAAGGGTTGGCGGCGGCCCGCTTCATGCCCTCCGAAAACGCCGGCATCAGCGCCGACACGGCCTCGTTCGCCTGCTTCTGGGCGAGGCCGAACTGCTTGGCCATCACATCCAGGGCACTGCCGTCCTGGGCCTTCAGCATCAAGTCGTACAGTGCAATCATCGCCGCTCCCCTTGTTCTCTAGGGGCGTTCGCGCGCCCCGGCCATGTCGAAGCATGTCCTTGCACTATAACGGCAATGGCGGCGGCGGAAACCGGTTTCTTTGGTGGCCCGGGACTGACGGTTCAATACTGGTAGTCGGCAAAGACCGGCTCGACGGACTGCTGCCAGCGGCCGTTGTAGAGCGTGAGCATGTCCTCGGCGAGGGTGGAGCGCTTGGCGAGCACCTCTTCCAGCGGCGACAGGAAGACGGTCTCGTCGACGCCGTCGCCGTTGAGGCGGTTGCGGGCGGCAAGGCCGGAGCGGGAGATCGCGACCACCTCGCGCGCCAGCGTCCAGAGATCGACGCCGCGGTGACTGGCGTTCAGGCCCTGCGCGGGCACCGCGTCGCGGAGCGCCGTGACCTCCTCCACCGTCCAGTCGCGAGTCAGCTCCTCGGCGGCCGCGAGCGCCGCGTCGTCGTAGAGCAGCCCGACCCAGAAGGCCGGCAGCGCACAGATCCGCCGCCACGGGCCGCCGTCGGCGCCGCGCATCTCCAGGAAGCGCTTGAGGCGGACGTCGGGGAAGAGCGTGGAGAGATGGTTGGTCCAGTCGCCCATGTTCGGCTGCCAGTCGGCGATCTCGCCCTTCAGGGCGCCGGCCATGAACTGGCGGAAGGTGATGTGGGTGCAGTCGTGGTATTTGCCGTCGCGGACGACGAAATACATCGGCACGTCGAGCGCCCATTCGACATAGCGCTCGAAGCCGAAGTCGGGCGCAAAGGCAAAGGGGATGAGGCCGGCGCGGTTGTTGTCGGTGTCGCGCCAGATGTCGCCGCGCCAGGAGAGCAGGCCGTTCGGCCGGCCATCGGTAAAGGGCGACGAGGCAAACAGGGCGGTGGCGAGCGACTGCAGCTTCAGCGACACCTGCATCTTGCGCCGCATGTCTTCTTCCGAGGAGAAGTCGAGGTTCACCTGGATCGTGCAGGTGCGGTACATCATGTCCAGGCCCTTGGTTCCGACCTTGGGCATGTAGCGGGTCATGATCTCGTAGCGCGACTTCGGCATGCGCGGGGTTTCGGCGAGCGTCCATTTCGGGCTGCCGCCCATGCCGAGGAAGCGGATCCCGAGCGGCTCGGCCACGTCGCGCAGCGTCGCCAGGTGCTGGTTCGATTCCTTGCAGGTCTCGTGGATGGTCTCCAGCGGCGCGCCGGACAGCTCGAACTGGCCGCCGGGCTCCAGCGAGATCGCGCCGGCGCCGGAAGGCCCGGCAAGCCCGATGATGTTTTCGCCGTCCATGATCGGCGCCCAGCCGCTCTTTTGCTGCATGCCGGCAAGCAGCGCCGAAATGCTGCGCTCGCCGCAATAGGGCACGGGGCTGTTGTCGGCGGTGAAGAAGACGAACTTCTCATGCTCCGTCCCGATCCGGAACTCCTCCTTCGGCTTGCAGCCGGAAGCGAGGTACTCGGCCATTTCCGCTGTCGAGCGAACCGGCGTCTGGTCGGTGGTATCACGGGCCATGGGCGTCTTCTTGTGCAGGTGGGACCCGACCGCAAGAGGCCAGGCAGGGTGAAGGTGTTTGGGCCGTAATTATGTGCGGTGCAAGCAAATTTCTTTCAAGATGCCTTCAAAAAAACAGAATGCTGTCTGGCCCCGTTTTCCTGGAAACGCGCTCCACCGGCGGGCCGGCGGTCAATGCCAGTCGCCGATCGTCGCCTGGATTACCGCCATCGCCGCGACGGCCGCGGTGTCGGCTCTGAGGATCCGCGGGCCGAGCGGGATCGGCGTGACGAAGGGCAGGCCGCGCAGGAGTTGACGTTCGGCATCGGAGAAGCCGCCCTCGGGGCCGACGAGCAGCGCCAGCTTCCGCTCCCTGATCTCCTGCAGCGCCGGCAGCGGGTTCTGGCTGCCGTGCCCCTCGTCGCAGAAGACGATGCGGCGGTCCTGCGGCCAGTCCTGCAGCAGTTCCTCCAGCTTCAGGGGAGGGGCGACCTTCGGAATGCCGAGGATACCGCATTGCTCGGCCGCCTCGATCACATTGGCTTCCAGCCGCTCGAGGCTGCCGATCCTGCCCTGGACATGCTGGGTCATCACCGGCTGCAGAAGGCTGGCGCCCATCTCGACGGCCTTCTGCACTAGGTAGTCGAGACGGCCGACCTTCAGCGGGGCGAAGAGATAGTGCAGGTCGCTCGGCTCCGGCTGCGGTCTGGTCTGCTCGATGGCGGTCAGAAGCAGGCGCTTGCGCGTCGGATAGGAGGCCTCGGCCACCCATTCCCCGTCGCGGCCGTTGAAGACGAGCAGCCGCGCGCCTTCCTCCGTCCGCAGCACGTTGGCGAGGTAGTGGAACTGCTCCTTCGACGCCTCGAATGCGCTCCCCGCGGCAAGGTCGGCGGCGACGAACAGGCGCTGCATGCGATAGTTGGCGCGCATGGTCCCTCCCGTCAGCCGAACAGCGCGTTGAGGATGGAAAACAGGATGGCGGCTGCCATCGCCGTGACCGGCACGGTGATGATCCAGGCCGCGACGATCGTCATGAAATGCGAGCGGCGGACCAGCCGGCGGCGGCTGATCTCGTCGGGATTGCGCTCCTCGAGCTCGTCCGCATCGATGACGCCGCCGCGACGGCGGATATAGTCGAGCCGGCGCTGGGAGTTGAGCGTGTACCATTCGCGCAGGAAGCCGACGCCGAAGACGGAGCCAACGGCGATATGCGTCGAGCTGACCGGCAATCCGAGCGCCGAGGCCACAAGCACGGTCACTGCGGCCGAAAGCGCCACGCAATAGGCCCGCATCGGGTTGAGCTTGGTGATCTCCTTGCCGACGAGGTCGATCAGCTTGGGCCCGAACAGCAGCAGGCCGAGGGAAATGCCGAGCGCGCCGATCAGCATCACCCATTGCGGCACCGTGCTGTCGAAGCCCGTCTGCATGGTGCGCGCGGCGTGGACGATCGCCGCCAGCGGGCCGACGGCGTTCGCCACGTCGTTGGCGCCATGGGCGAACGACAGCAGCGCGGCGGAGAAGATCAGCGGCACCCGGAACAGCTTGCGCAGCGACTGGTTGCGGTTCTCCAGCCCGACCGCCTGACGGGCGATCACCGGAACGCAGACGGCGTAGGTCGCCCCGCCGACGCCGGCCCCGATCAGCAGGCACGCGCCGATCCCGAGCTCGAGGAGATGGGCGAGCGGGCTGATCGCGAGATAGGCGGCAAAGCTGCCGCTCATGACGGCGATCAGCACCGGCACCCATCGCCGCGCCGCTTCGATCTTGTCGTCGCTGTAGATGATCGTTTCCTTGATGAAGAGCAGGACCGCGGCGGCGATGGCCCCGCCGAGTAGCGGCGAGACGACCCAGCTCGTCGCGATCCCCGACATCAGCCGCCAGTCGACCGCCGCGGGTCCGGCCCCGGCAATGCCAGCCCCCATCACCGCGCCGACGATGGCGTGGGTGGTGGACACCGGCGCGCCGAGCCAGGTCGCCACGTTGATCCAGACGGCGGCGGAGAGGAGCGCCGCGAGCATCGCCCAGATCAGCGTCTCGGCGGGCATGGACGACGGGGCGACGATCCCCTCGGAAATGGTGGAGACCACGTCGCCGCCGGCGAGCATCGCCCCCAGCGTCTCGAAGATCGCGGCGATGATCAGCGCGACTGCCATGGTCAGCGCGCCCGAGCCGACGGCGGGGCTGACGTTGTTGGCGACGTCGTTGGCGCCGATGTTCATGGCCATGTAGGCGGCGAGCGCCGAACCGGCGATGACGATGGCGGCGCCGGGCTGGTCGATCACATAGGCGCCCGCGACGATCATGGCGAGCGCCAGGAAGATGAAGCCGAGCCCCGGTGCGATCAGCCCCCTCGACACGAAATGGGTGGCCTCTTCGACCCGCGTCAGCTTGTCGAGATCCTTGTCGAGGGTCGGCTTGCCCAGCCGCTTGGGGGTATTGTCCATCGGGTGCTCCAGCGTCACGGTGGCACTAAAGCCTCAGGATCGCGAGAGCAATAAGAGGGAGGGATCACGCCTGCGCATTTTTCGCGGGCGTCGCGTTGTGCTGGCTCTGCCAGTCACGTTCGAAGTCGAGGATCAGCTTCTTCAGTCCGGGTTCGGCGACGCGGGCGGCCGCTTCGGCGCAAGCCACCCATTCCAGGCGCCGCTCGCCTTTTTCCGGAAAGCTCTTGCACAGGTCGTCGACTTCCAGGGCGTAGACATGCACCTTGCACGGCAGCTTCATGCCCTGCGCCAGCCCCTTCTGGTACATGTAGTATCCGATCGCCTGCTTGTGCACCTTGCCCTTGACGCCGGCCTCCTCGTAGGCCTCGCGCTCGGCGACGGCGTGCGATGCGCGGCCCTTCATCGGCCAGCCCTTCGGAATGACCCACCGCCCGGTGTCCCGGCTGGTGATCAACAGGATCTCCAGATGGTTCTGCTTCTTCCTGTGGCGGTAGCACAGCGCGGCATATTGCAACCGGGCGGGGCGCCGGAACATCAGTCGCACGTCACTGGCGATGCGGTGCACAAGGTTCAATTTCGTCGTCATTCCTTCCAGCCTCGGCGCGGGCTGATTCGGGTTGCCTACGATCAAATATGGGAGCTTTCGCGGGCGTGTAAACGGGCCCGGCCGCGCGCATCCACCGTGATAGACCGAAAAGTGGGCCAAATGGCGGGGGCGCTATTCGCTTTTTGCCGAAGCGTTGCGCTGCTGCATCCGAAGCTGCGATATGCGCTGCCATTCGCCCGTCCGCTCCGCCTCCCGGATCGCCGCGGCGATATGGTCGATATGGGCATGCGCGGCGGCCTTCGCCGCGGCCGGATCGCCATCGACGATGGCAGCGCAGATCGCCTCGTGCTGCGACAGGAGCTGCAGCCGCGCGTGCTCCGAGGCGAAGACGAGATGCCGGTGGAAGAAGATCCCCTGTTCCAGCAACCGGTAGCAGGAGCGGAGCGTGTGCAGCAGGATGATGTTGTGCGCCGCCTCGCCGATCGCATTGTGCAGGTCGACGTCGGCGGCAAGCTCGTCTTCGAACCGCCCGCTCGCATGGGCCCGGCGCATGTCCTCCAGGATCGCGTTCAGCATGCTCCGGTCGAGATCGGTCGCCCGCTGCGCCGCAAGCTCCGCCGTGATCCCCTCGAGTGCGCGGCGATACTCCAGATAGTCGAAGGTCGCGCGCTGGTGGCGGGCGATGAGCTCGACCACCGGCCTGGAAAAGACCTGGCCGATGACGTCGGCGACATAGGTGCCGCCGCCGTGATGGCTGACGAGGAGGCCGCGCGATTCGAGCTCCTTCAGGGCGGCGCGCAGGATCGGCCGGGAAACGTCGAAGCGCTGCGACAGCTCTCGTTCGCCCGGCAGGCGGTCGCCGTCGCGCAGGATGCCCTCGAGCAGCAAGAGTTCGATCTGCCGCACGACCTCGTCGGCCGTGCGGCTGTGGCTGACGCGCGTGAACAGATCGAAACCGGGGCGGGCGGAAACGCTTTCCATGCCGCAAGGATAGCAGCCGCTCCGAACTGGTCAATAAACTTGTCCAGCCGCAAAAATCGGGGATGCGTCAATGCGCCGTTTGTCCAATGGAATTGTCGTTTGCTAAACAAGGGAACGTAGATGCATCAAGAGGGGACGATGCGGATATGAAGAACGGCAGCTTCGCGTTTCCGCCGGCGGCGCAGCGCGCCCAGGCGCTCGGCGAGATACATTCGCGGCCATACACGCTGGTGCCGTCGCCACGCGTGATCTTCCAGCTGGCCTTTCTGACCGAGGGCGGCACGAGCGTCGACCACGCCGTCTTGTCGGAGCTGTCGCGCTCGCGCGGGGTTTCGCCGCCGGCGCGCGACGCCAACCATCACGCGATGAGCTGGGGGCAGGGGACCCTGCGCTGGGAGCGTCACACCGAGTTCTCCACCTATTTCTGGGACTGTCCGGTGCCGGAGAAGTTCGGCGACGTCGTGCCCGTCCATCCCTTCGGCGACAGCTTTTCGCCGCCCGGCACGCTGATTTCCGGCATCCGCCTGGAAATCCGGCCCGACACCCCGCAGACGCGCGAGGCGATCGGCGTCTTCGATCCCACCAGCCTCTGCTACAGCGACGTCAAGGACGGGCAGGCGGTGATCGTCACCGACTTCCGGCAGAACGGCGATGGCCTGACGCAGATCCTCGTCATCGACCGCGGCATGACCCCGGCCGGGCGCGGTGCGCTGGTGCAGCGCCTGCTCGACATTGAGACCTATCGCACGCTCGCGATGATGGGCCTGCCGCTCGCCCAGTCGCTGTCGCCGGAGATCCGCCGCATCGAGGACGGGCTGACGGCCATCACCCAGCGCATGAAGCAGCATGCGCGCGACGAGGCGGACGCGATGCTGTCCGAGATCACCCGCCTTGCCGCCGAACTCGAGGCCAATGCGGCGCTCAGCCTCTATCGCTTCGGCGCCAGCCGCGCCTATTACGGCATCGTGCAGGAACGCATCCGCACGCTGGCGGAGGTGGCGATCCCCGGCTACGAGACGCTCGGCTTCTTCCTCGAGCGCCGTCTCGCACCGGCCATGCGCACCTGCCAGTCGGTGGAAGAGCGGCAGGCGAACCTGTCGCGCAAGCTCGCCCGCGCCACGGCACTGCTGCGCAGCTGGATCGATGTGGAGCTGGAGCAGTTGAACGCCACCCTGCTGAATTCGATGGATCGACGTGCGAAACTTCAGCTGCGCCTGCAGCAGACGGTGGAGGGCCTGTCGGTCGCGGCGATCTCCTACTACGTCGTCGGCCTGTTCGGCTACGTGGCCAAGGCCCTGCATGACATCGGCCTGCCGGCCAAGCCGGAGACGCTCACCGGCCTCTCCGTCCCCGTCGTCGTCTTCGGCATGTGGCTGCTCGTCCGCGCCATCCGCCGCAGGCACGCCGAGGAGGACGCGCACTGAGGCGAGACGGCTGCGCTCAGTCCGGTCCGCCGGCGTGCTCCCAATAGGGCGTCGGGCCGTAAAGATCGGCGAGATAGTCGATGAACAGGCGCACCTTGGCCGGCAGGAACTGCCGGCTGGCATAGATCGCCGACAGCACGACGTTGCGCGAGCTCTCATATTGCGGCAGCACCTGCACGAGCCGGCCGTCGCGGAGCTCGGTGCCGATATCCCAGGTCGAGCGCAGCGCGATCCCCATGCCGGCGATCACCGCCTCGCGGACGACCTCGCTGGAATTGGTGACGAGCGTTCCCTGCGGCCGAAAGACGACGGCGCCCTCCGGCCCCTCCAGCCGCCAGGCATCCTGGCTGTGCGGAGGGATGCAGACATGGCCGGCAAGGTCGCCGATTGTGCGCGGAAATCCGTGGCGCTCGAGATAGGACGGCGCGGCCGCCAGCACCCGCCGCACCGGCGCCAGCCTGCGCGCGACCAGCGAGGAATCCTGCAGTTCGCCGATCCGGATCGCCAGATCGAACCCTTCGCCGACGATGTCGGAGAAGTCGTCGGTCAGCACCAGATTGACCACCAGCTCCGGATTGGCCTCCATGAAGCCTTTCAGATGCGGGGCGATGTGCATGCGGCCGAAGGAGGTGGGCGCGGAGATCCGCAGCGTCCCCCGCATCGCGCC